>NZ_CADFDL010000010.1:0-251419 GCF_902832865.1 Burkholderia sp. BCC0397
CCAGTTTGCTATCCTGTTCGGCGAGCGATTTATGCAGGCGCGTGGATAACGTGCTGTTCAACCGCCTCGCCCACAAAAATGCGGACAGGTTCGCCGGACCGTTCAGTTCAACAACTTACGGCGCGTTATCCGATAGACGCCGGCCGGTGGAAGATTGAAATAGGTGGTGCTGACCCGCAAGGCTTTCAATCCGAGCCTGTCCAGCAGCCGGCGCGATACAGGGCAGCGCGCTCCGTATGTAAACTGGTAGAAGGCACCGTCGAATCGCAAATGATGAAACGCGCCGCGCAAAACGTTCGCCACCTTGCGAGGGGACATGGACAGTAGCGGCAAGCCGCTCACAACCGCGCCAGCCTTGCGCTCACTGAAGACGTCGAGTGACCTCAGAGACGCGGCGTCCTTATGAAGAAGCTTCGCCTTGGGAAACTGCTGGCGCAGTCCGGCCAGGAACTCGTCGCCACTTTCGATTAGGACGAGATCGTCCTCCGCTACGCCCCGGGCAAGCATTGCGCGTGCGAAGACGCCGGTTCCCGGGCCGAGCTCCAGCACAGGTCCGCTAGACGGAGAAATCTCCTGCGTGATGGCGAGCGCAAGATGGTTGCTCGACGGGATGATGGACGCCACCCGCAGAGGATTGGCAAGCCAGGCAAGGAAGAAATCGAAGCTGTGGGGGCGGCGGCAACCGCAACCGCCTTTGCCACCCTCCGCTTTTCCAGGGTCGATGTTTGTTTCGCTCATGACGTCTTGTGTCATCGGAGAATTTCCCCCGAGAATGTGCGGCTCCCAAGCCGATCGCTGTCATTCATTATCTGGAGAGCTCGACGCCATCCGGCGTGCCGCTTCTTTCCCACGCCCGAGCCGAATCCCGGGCCTTCCACTGGACCGGCCCGGCATTCCTTTCCGCCGTTATCGCGATATCCTGACGGGAATTCGATGGGTAGTAGTCGACAGGACTGGCTTTTACATCCGACTCCTACGCAAAGGAATTGCTCATCCGCCAGCATATTCACGGTCGTGAACAAGACGGGTTAGGCAATCGATACAATGATCCGATCAAACAGGCGATCCGGCAGAAGCCAGCGCAGGAATAGAACAGGCCTCGCCATGTAGCCCGCGGCGTATCGGGTCCGGGGCTTGGCTGCGGTTACCGCCTTGGCGATGGTTTGCGCGATGACCGAAGGGTCCGAGAGCTGCTTGCCGGCGTAGAGCTTGGCCATGCCATCGGCTGCCGTGGCCACCGCCGCAGCATACGCGCCCGACCCGGACGTCTTCCGGAGATGATCGACAGCGATAGCGCCCCATGGCGTTCGAATGCCACCCGGTTCAACGATAACGACATCGACATTGAAGGGCGCCGTCTCAATTCGCAGGGCATCCGACCAGCCCTCGAGCGCGTGCTTGGTGGCGTGATACCAAGCACCGAAGAGCGTATAGATTTTTCCACCGACCGATGTGACGTTGACGATCTTGCCGAAGCGGTTCTCTCGCATTTTCGGCAGGACCAGCTGGGTCAGGCGAGCAAGCCCGAAGATATTCACCTCGAACTGCCGCCGGGCCTCTTCGATGGTCACGTCCTCGACAGCGCCATAGGAGCCATAGCCCGCGTTGTTCACCAGAATGTCGATCCGGCCCTCTCGCTCTAGAATAGTTTCGATGCAGGTTCGAACCGATGTCTCATCCGTGACATCAAGCGGCAAGACATGAATGCCGGCAGCTTCCAGAGGCTTCATCTGTTCAACCCGACGCGCTGCGGCGTAGACGGTAAGTCCATTTTTTTTGAGAAGGCGGGCCGTGGCATCGCCGATCCCCGAGGAGGCACCGGTGACCAATGCGATTCTCGTATTCATTTTCAACTCCGTAATGGCGAGGCTTCGACGTTAGGGCTCGGCGGGAGCGTTGTCAGTAGCGAGTCGCGCCATTCTTCAATCGAAGTGCGCCAAGCATCGGGTGTGGGGCTTGCAGCGACAAAAGAAGGAGACTTCGACGAGAACGAAACGACAAGACACGACCGCGAGTTCGTGAGCGGGCTGGCGAACCGGATCATCGAAGTGAAGACGGACGGGACGTTGTTCGACTTCGGCGGGAATTATGGGGAGTTCCTGACGAGTCAGGGGCAGGAGTAAGTGTCCTGAGGTTTCGTCCGGTCGTGGGTCCGGGTCAGGCATCACCGCGCCGGGCGAACCGCCAGAAGCGCTACAGGCCTGTATCGACAGCAATGTCGATGCGGGCTTTTCATATCCGCCGCGGCAAAACCCGGCCACGCCGCGCATGCCAGTTTCCTCTGCTTAATCGACTTCAGGTAAATTACCCACCCAGCGCCACCCATCATTCCCCATTTCGCTCCGGAGCCGCCTTCGATGCAGGACCATCCTCTCCCGCTCGACCTGTCAGGCCTTGCGCCCAGCCTGTATGCGCAGGGCACCGAGGAGGGCATCCTGTCGCGCCTGATGGAGCGGATCGCGCCGACCAACCGCTTCTGCGTCGATATCGGCGCGAGCGACGGCCTGCGCAACAGCAATACCGCGCGGCTGCTGCGTGAACAGGATTGGGCCGGCGTACTGGTGGAAGGCAGCGCGTATCGGTTCGGCAAGCTTGCCGCGCACTACGCGGGTGTGGGGCGCGTCCGCCTGCATCACGATCGCGTCCAGCCCGACACGGTCGACCAACTGCTCACCGAGGCGAACGTACCGACCGACTTCGACCTGCTGTCGATCGACATCGACGGCAACGATTACTGGGTGTGGCGCGGCCTGCAGGCGTTTCAGCCGCGCATCGCCGTGATCGAATACAACCCGTACTACACGCCGCCCGAGCGCTGGGTCATGTGCTTCAATCCGGACCACGAATGGGACGGCTCGACCTATTACGGCGCGAGCCTCGAATCGCTCGTGCATCTCGGCAGGCAGAAGGGCTATGAACTCGTCTGCTGCGACGACATGGGCAACAACGCGTTCTTCGTGCGGCGCGACCTGTACCCGCTGCTCGGCATCGCGAACAACGATCCGTCGGTGTTGTTCCGGCCGGCGATGTACAAGCTGCGCTACGTCGGACACAACACGTTCCTGACCGGTCATCCGTATCGGCACGGGCCGGCCGAGCACATCTGAATGGATGCGCTCGCCGTCACCTTCGACGAGATTCGCGACGCCTACGGGCTCGATCGCGGCGGGCCGCCGACGCAGGTCAGTGAGCGGGTGTGGCATCTGCCGACTGACAGCGGCGCGGGCGTGGCGGTCAAGCTCTATGCACTCGAGCACCATGCGCGCGCGGTCAAGGAAACCGCCGTCCTCGCGCATCTGGAAAAGCATGGCGATACCCGCTTCCATGTGCAGACGCTCAAGCGCACGACGTCCGGCGCATCGCTGTGGTCGGGGCAGCATTCGCACGCGATGCTGACGCGCTGGGAAGCCGGGCAATTCAAGACCTACGATACGTTCTCGCCAGCCGAATGGGATGCGCTCGGCGCGAGTCTGGCCGCGTTGCACCTGAGCTTCGAACCACTGCATCTGCCGTCGCTCGATACGATCCGCGCGCGGCTGACCTCGATCGATGCGGATGCGGTACGCCGCAGCCTGCTGGATGCACTCGATCGAGCCGATGCGAACGCCACCGACGCCGCGAACCTGCGTCGCTACGTCGATCTCGCGCTGCGCATGCTCGACCGCTACTATCCGGGCAGCATCGATGCGTTTCCGGCCGAGGATCCGCAGCACCCGATCCACAACGACTACAACCAGTTCAACTATCTGTTCACGGGCACGCTGCCGCCGCTGATCCTCGACTGGGAAGCGTCGATCGGCGCGCCCCGTGAATACGAGCTGGTGCGATGCCTGAATCATTTGCCGCTGGAAGCGCCGCACCTCGCGGAAGCGTTCGTGCGTGCCTACGGGCGCGTGCGGCCGGTGAACCCGACGCACATCGCATGGGCGGTCGATGCCGCATGCTTGCAGCACGCGCTCAAGCTGTGGATCGTGCAAGGCTGGCTCGACGATCCGTCGCGCTTCGCGTCGCACCTGAACGGCGCGGTGACGATGGCGTCCGCGATGGTGGACGCGCGTGATCATCTGGTCGATTTCTTTTCCCGTTGCGTGGAAGCAGGAAGCTGATGTGAGTACGAACCCGAACGAGATCCCGAATCCGCCGCGGCCCGGTGAGCGGCAGCACGTGTTTCCGCCGCCGCTGGATCGCGATTATCGCGTCGAGGACGGGCGGGTCCAGACGCGTTCGCTGGAAGCGCATATCGTCGATCACTGCAATCTGACCTGCGCGGAATGCTGCTCGTTGTCGCCGCTCCTGCCGGAGTGGTACGCGAGCCCCGAATCGATCGAAGCCGATCTGCGCACGGCCGCGAAGGTGTTGCGCCCGCGCATGTTCAAGCTGGTCGGCGGCGAACCGTTGCTGCATCCGGCACTCGTCGAACTCATCGAACGCGTGCGCGGCACCGGCATCGCGCCCGTGATCTCGGTCACGACGAACGGCCTGAAGCTCGGCGAGATGCCCGACGCGTTCTGGCAAGCGGTGGATGCGCTGACGATCTCGCGCTATCCGAAGCCCGCGCTTTCCGCCGATCTGGTCGCGCATGTCGAGCATCAGGCCGCGCGTTTCGACGTGCGGCTGAACTGGAAGGTGCAGGACGTGTTCACGACGATGAACCGCGCCCAGCCCGGCACGGATCGCGACGAAGCCCGACGCCTTTATCACGATTGCTGGATCCGCGAGCGCTGCCATATGATTCGCGACGGCATGTTCTACACGTGCACGCGTCCCGCGCATTTCCATACGCTGTACAAGGGCGAGAAGGATTTCCAGGCCGACGGCCTGCCGCTGCGCGACGACGCGGGCATGCTCGACGCGATGCTCGCCTATCTGCAACGCGAGACGCCACTCGAAGCGTGCCTGCATTGCCAGGGCGGCAGCGCGCCGGTGGCGCCGCATCGCATCCTCAAACGCATTGAAGTGGACACCTTGAAGGCTCGTTATCCATGATCGTCGGCACGCGCGACCTGTTCGGTTTCGATCGTCTGCACTACCATCCGCGCAGCGGCGTGTCGGCGTCGGGCATCCGCGCCGTGTTGCGGGCGTCGGGGCAACCGGCCGGCGCGCCGGACACGGCCGCCATCGCGGGTTACCTGAGCGGCGAGCGCCCGAGTGGCCGCACCGTGCTGCGCGACGTGCTCGCGGTGCCGCCCGGTCATGCACTGATCCGGTCGCCGCACGGGCTGACGGTGGAGCCGACACACGAGCAGCCGCAGCCTGCCGACCTCGACACCGTGCTGCGCGCGTCGCTGCAACGCGCGCTCGACAGCGGCAAGCGCGTCGCGCTGGCGCTGAGCGGCGGGCTCGATTCGGCGCTGCTGCTCGCGTTGCTGCGCGAGCTCGGCGCATTGCGGCACGTGACGGCCTACATCCTCGCAACCGACATGCCCGATTACTGCGAACTCGACGCGGCGCTCGAACTCGCCACGCAGATGCAGGCGAACGTGAAGATCGTGCGCGCGGACGAGGCCGATTTCGTCGCGGCGCTGCCGAGGACGACCCATGCGGTCGAGGAGCCGATGTTCAACCTGCATCCGGTCGCGAAGCTGCTGCTGGCCGACGCGATGGCGGCGGACGGCGTCGAGGTGGCGATTACCGGTGACGGCGCGGATCAGGTATTGCGCCGCGACCGCTCGGCCAACTATCTGCCGCTGTGCCACGCATTGTTCGACGCCGCGTCGGTCGACCTGCATCCGCCGTTCGTCGATGCCGCCGTCGTCGCGCATCTGACGAGCATCGCGCCCGACCCGGACAAGCAGTGCCTGCGCGATCTCGGTGCGCGCCTGAACCTGCCGGAGCGTCTCGTGCACGGCCCCAAGCGCGGGCGGCTCGCGCCGGCGATGAATCTCGCGACGCTGCTCGATCGCGACCGCACGCATGCACTGGCCGACACGCTCGGCCTGGCCGCGCCCGCTTTGCAGGCGGATACCGAACGCGTGCTGTGGACGACGCTGACACTGATCCTCGATCATCTCGATCGCCTTCATCCCGATGCCGCGCATCGCCCAACCTGAGCCACTCATGAAACGCATCCTGTTCTGCGTGGTGCCCGAGAAGGGTCACGTCAATCCCTGCATCGGCCCCGCCCAACATCTGCGCGCGGCCGGCTGCGACGTCGCGTTCTATGCGCCGGCCGACATCAGCGAACAGCTCGACGGCGCCGGCGACTTCGCGTTCGTCGGGCCGCGCGAGACGCCCGAGCGCCGCGACCTGTCGCGCGGCGCGAGCTTCGCCGCGAACATTCGCGACGCCGACTGGCTGCGGCACTGGATCCGCACGCTGCTGATCGACCTCGCGCCCGCGCAGGTGGACGGCCTCCGCGCGGTGCTGCGCGAATGGCAGCCTGACGTGGTCGTAATCGATCCGCTGCTCTATGCCGCGGCGATTGCCGCCGAGCTGGAAGGGCTGCCGTGGGTGTCGATGTCCAATTCGCTGAATCCGGTGCTGCCGGACGATCTCGATTCGGAGCTGCTGCGCACGGTGCGATGGCTCGAACCGGAGCGCACGCGGCTGTTCGCGCGCTACGGCCTCGACGCCCGCTTTCGTGGTTGCGACGTGCTGTCGCCGCACCTGACGCTCGCGTTCACGACCGACGCGCTGGTCGGCGCGCCGCCGCCCGGTGTCGAACTGGTCGGTCCTGCCATGCCGTCGGGCCCGCGCGGCGACGAGACGGCGTTCCCGTGGGAACGCCTCGACGCGGATCGCCCGCTCGTCTACATGTCGCTCGGCAGTCAGCTTTACTACCATCCGGACCTGTTCGCGAAGGTGATCGACGCGACACGCGCGACCTCGGCGCAACTGGTGCTGTCGGTCGGCGAACTGATCGATTCGGATCTGCTGCCGGCCGGCGACGAACGCGTGATCGCGGTGCGTTACGCGCCGCAACTGGCGCTGCTGCGGCGCACGCGCGCGTTCGTCAGCCACGGCGGCGCGAATTCGGTGATGGAGTCGCTCGCGTGCGGCGTGCCGATGCTGCTGTCGCCGTTCTGCAACGACCAGTTCCATTCGGCGCACTTCGTCGAGCGGGCCGGCGCGGGTTGCGTGCTCGATCTGCAGCAGGCAGGCGTCGCGGAAATCACCGATGCGCTAGAACGTCTGTTGCGTGCCGGATCGTTGCGCGAGCAGGCGGCGCGGATTCGCGACAGCTATGCCGCGCGCGACGGCTCCGCGCAGGCCGCCCGCCTGATCAGCGCACTCGCTTCAGGAAGCCGCCTGGCGACAGCGTCATGAGCACGCGGTCCTCGATGTCGTCATCGACTTCGAACCGGTCGTCGCGGGCAAGGAATTCGCGTGTGGCCGTGGCCGGGTTGTTGCCTCGGCCGTACGGTTTGCCGTCGAACATCGACTCGGGCAGGTATTCCATGATGGTGTCCATCACGATCGCGTAGCTGCCGGGCGTCACGAACGGCGCATAGCATTCGAGTTCGCGCAGCACGTGCGCGTGCGTATGCGTGAGATCGAGGATCGCCATCACGCGTGCGTCGTCGCCGATCTGCGCGCGCACCGACGCGAGCGTGTCGGCCGCGCACGATTCGCCTTCGATCAGCACCATGCGATGGGCGAGCCGGTGCGCTTGCAGGCGCTGCCTGACCTCGTCGCGCAGGCGCGGTTCGATCGCGACGACGCGGCCCGGGTTGCCCGCCAGCTCCAGCATCGACGCGGTGAACACCACGCCGCCGCCCGCGGCGATACCGGTCTGCACGATGCAGTCGGGGCGCTCGCGCCAGATCAGTTCCTGCAGCGCGAGCATGTCGCCGGGCAGATGGAAGAAGCGCTCGCCGAGCCAGCGGGTCTGGAACAGATGGCCGAATTCGGCGGCGCGCGTCAGCCATTCGATGTTGATGTCCCGCATGCGGGCCGAAGGACGCTCTGACATGGTCAATGCAACGAGTAGGAGTGACGTGAAAACGCTGGAACCGTGGCTACACCGGTACTGGAACATCGGGCCGGCGCGCCTGCAGGCGCTGGCGTCGGGCCATACTAACAAAACGTATCTCGTCGAGTGCGAGGCGGGGCGCACGGTGCTGCGCGTGTCGTGGGCCGGCAAGCCGGTCGGGCAGATGCGGCGCGAGGCGTCGATACTCGGTCATCTCGGCGAGGCGCGCACGGCGTCGAAGCTGCCCGCGCTGCCGCGACTGCGACCGACCGTCGGCGCGCAAACCGGCGTGCAGACGCCCGACGGAAGCTGGCTGCATCTGTTCGAGCATATCGACGGCCGTCCCGGCCTGCCGGACGCCCCGCACGCGGGGGCGACCGATGCGATGCGCACGCTCGCGCATCTGCATACGGCGCTGGCCGCGATACCCGCGAGCGAAGCGGCGCCGCTGGCGTGGTTGTCCGCCCGTCATGCGCGCGTCGCGGCGCGCGCGATGCCGTCGCTGCCGGCCGACCTGCGCGACGCTTACGACACGGTGATCCGGCGGATCGGCGCGCATCTCGACGCGGCGGCCTCGTGGCTGACGGGGCCGGTGCATTGGCTGCACGGCGACTATCACGCGGGCAACCTGCTGTATGTCGGCAACGCGGTAAACGGCGTGCTGGATTTCGACGATGTGGGGCAGGGGGCGCAATGGCTCGAGGCGGCGTTTGCGTCGTTCGCGCTGTCGCGCGATGCGGGCCGGGACGATGGCTTCGTGTTCGACCGAGGGCGATGGGTGGCCGGCGTGCAGGCCTATGCGGCGACGCGGCCCGATGCGGCGCCGCAGTGGCTGCGCGACAACCACGACGCGCTGATGGCGCTGTTCTGCGCGGACCAGACGCTGATCCATCTCGAAGCCGCGCAGCGCGGCCTGTGGATGCCGGGGCCCGGCATCGGATTCCTCGGCGGCTGGCGCCGGTTGCTGGACGAGGCGGCGCCCGCCGGTTAGCTGGCCGTCGCGTCAGCGCTGCCGGTTCAGGAACAGCCGCACGGCTTCGACCGTGTTGGGCCGGGCGTCGCCGTGCCGCGATCCGTCGTGCAGGCAGAACAGCACGTCGCGATGCTGCGCCGCGCAGGCGTCGACGTGCGCGCACATCGCGTCGAACAGCGCCTGCGGCGATGGCGCCGGTCGCTGCCAGTCGTCCAGTATCGCGGTCCAGCCCGTGTGTTCGCGTTGCAGGTGCGCGAGCACGGCGGCGCGATCGTCCTGCGGCATCAATCCGTACGGAAGACGCAGCGGGATCGCGTTCGGCGCGGCAAGGCCGGCGCGGCGGTAGACGTCGCGAATCAGCGTATCGGTCGTGTGGATTTCGTCGATCAGTGCGGCGTCAGCGAGCGCGCCCGGCCTGGCATGCGAATGGGTGTGATTGCCGAGCCGATGGCCTTCGCGCACGATTCTCGTCGCGACGTCGAGCGCGCCCGCCAGGTGCTTGCCGAGCACGAAGAAGGTCGCCGCGCATGATGCATCGCGCAGCACGTCGAGCAGCGCAGGCGTCGAGGGGCCGGGGCCGTCGTCGAAACTGAGGTGAACGGATGTCATGGGTCGCCCGGGCCGCTCACTGAACCGGCTCGATGGCCAGCGGGCATGTGCCGACCGGACGCAGCCGGGCACCTGTCCATTCGTAGAAGAACCGGGCCGCTTTTGCGTTGCCGTCGTCACAATCGTCGTTGAAGCAGCCGGCGACGATCAGCAGCCTGCTGCCGGCACGGAAGTCGACGCGCTCGTCGTCGTTGCCCATCACGCCCGAGACGGCCTTCACGCCGGGCATCGTGTACGTCGCGCCCGTGTTCTTGTCGACGATCGCGAAATTTCGGCAATCCGTTCCGCAACCCCAGATCGCGACGCGGTAGTGACCGGCAAAATTGGCCGGTTGCGCGAATTCGTCGCGAATGACGGTTCGGTACAGGCGCGCTTCGTTGCTGGTGAGCCGAGGCGCGGCAGCCGGTTTGCGCGGCGCGGGGGCTGTGGCCGGTGCCGGATAGCGGTCGAACGAAGGCGATGCGCAGGCCGCGGCCGCCGTGGCTGCGGGCGCGGCACCGGCGGCACCGGCGCCGGCCATCAGCGCGGTTGATGCGCCCGCGCTCAGCAGAAGTCGATGGGCAAGCGCCACGCGAGTGTCCTTCATGTTCGAGGTGGATGTCGGGCCGCAGCGGCCGAATGGCCGGCGACGACGATTCTATGACGCTTCGCGCGGGCCGGCGACACGGAATGGCGGTCGCACGCCTGTCGAACCCGCGATGCCGCGTGAAATCGCCCGTCAAGCATTGTCAAATCGTCGCGATATCACGATGCCTGACGTTTCATGCCGGCCGCGAGGCTGTCATGCCCCGGTCGATTGCGTATCCTTGGATACGATTCGCGGTACTCACGCAGTCACAACCGGGAGGCTTTACATGAATGCACGTCTTTACCGCGCGACCGTTGCCGGCGCGCTGATCGGATTGCTCGCGCCGTTTTCGGTCGCCCATGCGCAGCTGGGCGACGTCCTGAAGCAGGTCGGCGGTGGCGGCGATTCGGGCGGCAGCGCGGGCGGGGCGCTCGGCAACCTCGGCGGCCTCGGCGGCGCGCTGACGGGCGGCGGCGGTGCGTCGCTGACGCCGGGCAGCACCGGCAACGTCGCGGGCCTGCTGCAGTTCTGCATCCAGAACAACTATCTCGGCGGCGCAACCGGCGGCGGCGCGTCGTCGGTGAAGGACGCGCTGTTGGGCAAGCTCGGCGGCAACGCGTCGTCCGACAGCGGCTATACGAGCGGCGCGAGCGGGATCCTCGACGCAGGCAACGGCAGCAAGCTCGACCTGAGCGGCGGCGGCCTGAAGGAGCAGGTGACCAAACAGGTTTGCGACAAGGTGCTGACGCAGGCCAAGTCGCTGCTGTAAACGCATCGGCACGCATCGCGCGTGCCGGCACAGGGGCGGTGCGCATGCACCGTACCCCGTCGTCATTCCGGCCGTTACGTTCGTCACGGCGAAAAGCGCGTCGCGCCAGGCGATGTCGCGACCCGCGCGCAGGCGCCGCCTGCGCGGCTCAATCGGCCAGCCGCTTGTCCGCGAGCGCCTTGCAGCAGTCTTCGTACACCCATTGCACGAGTTTGGCCCGATAGTCGAGATCGTCGGTATCGACGATTTCCTCGACCGCGTCGCGCGCCCACGACGCGTCGACGAACCCCGCATGCCGCTTCGCGATGTCCTGCGCGAGCGCCGCAAGCCTGGCGACCGACAGCCAGTCGGCCTGGCGGTGATGACGGTCGAGCCAGCGGTGCGCGGCCTGGACCTGGAACGCGGCGTCCGGCCAGGATTCGTTGAGGTAAAACGCGCCGAGGTTGCCGCAGGTGAGCCAGCAAAGCAGCTCCAGGCGGTCTTGCGAGCCGAGGGTATGGGATGCGTCGGACATGGCAGCGCTCACGAAGTGCGTCGATTCCGGGCGGCGCCGGTCGCAACGGGCCGGTGCCGATAATAAAAACATAGCACGATGCAGGCCCGGCCGCGCACCCGGGTGGATGTTGACGTGGCGGTGGCCACACAAATGCGTTGCCAGCATGTGCAACTGGCGGCGGAGCACTGGCGCGAGGGCGCGCCGGTTCTTTCGAACGGCTGTCATTCGTCACACCAGCCACCGAAACGCTCGCTAGAATGTCGGCTTCCCTGGAGGCGGAAAACGATGAAAATCTACGACCAGTTCTACATCGACGGCGCATGGCGCAAACCGGCCGGCACCGGCACGATCGACGTGATCGATTCGGGCACCGAAGCCGTGATCGGCCGGATTCCCGAGGGCGTCGCGTCCGACGCGCAGGACGCGATCCGCGCGGCGCGCGCGGCCTTCGACGCGTGGGCGGCCACGCCGGCCGCGACGCGCGCGGGCTACCTGCGCAAGATCGTCGAGCATCTGCAGGCACGCAGCGAGGAGCTCGCACAGTCGATCACCGGCGAAGTCGGCATGCCGATCAAGCTGTCGCGCGCGATCCAGGTCGGCGGACCGATCTACAACTGGAAGGCGTACGCGAAGCTCGCCGAATCGTTCGAATTCGAGGCGCAGGTCGGCAATTCGCTGGTGGTGCGCGAGCCGGTCGGCGTCGTCGCGGCGATCACGCCGTGGAACTACCCGCTCAACCAGGTCACGCTGAAGGTCGCGCCGGCGCTCGCGGCCGGCTGCACGGTGGTGCTGAAGCCGTCCGAAGTCGCGCCGCTCAACGCGTTCATGCTCGCCGAAGCAATCCACGCGGCGGGGCTGCCGGCCGGCGTGTTCAATCTCGTGTGCGGGTATGGCCCGGTCGTCGGCGAGGCGCTGGCCACCGATCCGGACGTCGACATGGTGTCGTTCACCGGCTCGACGCGCGCGGGCAAGCGCGTGGCCGAGCTGGCGGCCGCGGGCGTGAAGCGCGTCGCGCTGGAGCTGGGCGGCAAGTCGGCGTCGGTGATCCTCGACGATGCCGATTTCGCGACGGCGGTGAAGGGCACGGTCAACGCGTGCTACCTGAACGCCGGCCAGACCTGCTCGGCGCATACGCGGATGCTGGTGCCGGAAGCCCGCTACGACGAAGCGCGCGAGATCGCGAAGGCCGCGGCCGAAACCTACGTCGCGGGCGACCCGCGGCAGGACGCGACGCGTCTCGGCGCGCTGGCGTCGGCCGCGCAGCAGCAGCGCGTGCAGGCGTACATCCAGCGCGGGATCGACGAAGGCGCGGAACTCGTGACGGGCGGCACCGGGTTGCCGGAAGGGCTCGCGAAGGGCTTCTTCGTGAAGCCGACCGTGTTCGGCCGCGTCGATCCGAAATCGACGATCGCGCAGGAAGAGATCTTCGGGCCGGTGCTGTCGATCATCACGTATCGCGATGAAGACGAGGCCGTGCGGATCGCGAACGATTCGCCGTACGGGCTCGGCGGCGCGGTGTGGGCCGGTAGCGACGAACGTGCGATGCGTGTCGCGCGCCGCATCCGCACGGGGCAGGTCGACATCAACGGCGGCACGTGGAACGGCGCCGCGCCGTTCGGCGGCTTCAAGCAGTCGGGACACGGCCGCGAGAACGGCGTGTACGGGCTCGAAGAGTATCTCGAATACAAGTCGATGCAGTTGAAGCCGGCGAAGCCGGCCTGAGCGCCGCTCGCGGCCTGAATCGGAAACGGCACGTTCGCGTGCCGTTTTTTTATTGACGCCCGTCAAGGTGCGCGGCGGTGGATCGTCGATCATCGCGGTTCCGATGTTCCGACGAGGTTTCAGATGACCGTACGCACTTCCTTTCCGCCGCTGACGATTCGCGGCCGCACCTTGCTGCCCGTCGTGCAGGGCGGCATGGGCGTCGGCATCTCCGCGCACCGGCTGGCGGGCAGCGTCGCGCGCGAAGGCGCGGTCGGCACGATCGCGAGCATCGACCTGCGCCACCATCATGCGGATCTGCTCGCGCGTTGCCGCGCGCAACCCGATCGCGCGACGCTCGAAGCGGCGAACCTCGACGCGCTCGCGCGCGAGATCCGTCTCGCGAAAACGTACAGCGAAGGGCGCGGGATGATCGCGGTCAACGTGATGAAGGCGGTGAGCGCGCATGCGGACTACGTGCGGGTCGCGTGCGACGAGGGCGCGGACGCGATCGTGATGGGCGCGGGCCTGCCGCTCGATCTGCCCGACCTCACGCAAGGGTACGACATTGCGCTGATCCCGATCCTGTCGGACAGCCGCGGGATCGCGCTGGTGCTGAAGAAGTGGACGAAGAAGGGGCGCCTGCCCGATGCGATCGTGATCGAGCATCCGGCGCACGCGGGCGGGCACCTCGGCGTCATGCAGATCGACGACATGCACGACGGTCGTTTCGATTTCGCGCGCGTGCTCGACGAGACCGCGCAGGTGATGGCGTCGCTCGGCATCGCGCGCGACACGATCCCGCTGATCGTGGCCGGCGGGATCAACAGTCACGACACGGTGCGCGCGGCGTTCGCGGCCGGTGCGAACGGCGTGCAGGTCGGGACGCCGTTCGCGGTGACGGAAGAAGGCGATGCGCATCCGCATTTCAAGCGCGTGCTCGCCGATGCGACGCCCGACGACATCGTCGAATTCGTCAGCGTGACGGGGCTGCCGGCACGCGCGGTGAAGACGCCGTGGCTCGATCGCTACCTGCGCAACGAGACGCGCATTCGCAACAAGCTCGGCGCGCTGAAGCAGCGCTGCCCGACCGCGCTCGAATGCCTGAGCGTCTGCGGGCTGCGCGACGGCATCGAGAAATTCGGCCACTTCTGCATCGACACGCGGCTCGCGGCCGCGCTGCGCGGCGACGTCGCGAACGGGCTGTTCTTCCGCGGCCGCGAAGCGTTGCCGTTCGGCCGCGCGATCCGCAGCGTGCGCGATCTGCTCGACCTGCTGCTGACGGGCAGTGCGACCGAACCTGCGGCAAACCGTCCCACGTTTACGCTGGCTTGACCAATATCAAGATGACGAAAAGACCCTACAGGGAGAATGGAAACCATTCTTTGGGGGGCCGTACCATGCATAAAACGATTCGAACTTGTGTCACCGCTGCCGCCGTCGCGGCCGGCGTCGTCGCGATGCCGTCGCTGTCGCACGCGGCGTCGCCGGGCGACGGCATCAACCAGGGTGACGTACTGGTCCGGCTGCGCGCGATCAGCATCCAGCCGAACGAGCGCGCGAGCGATACGCTCGGCGCGATCAACACGGGCGTGAACAACGCGATCGTGCCCGAGCTCGACTTCACGTACATGATCCGCGACTACCTCGGCGTCGAGCTGATCCTCGGCACGTCGCGGCATCAGCTGACGTCCAGCCTCGGCAATCTCGGCGGCGTGGGCGTGCTGCCGCCGACGCTGCTGCTGCAGTATCACTTCAATCATGCGGGCAAGGTGCGCCCGTACGTCGGCGCCGGGTTGAACTACACGTACTTCTACAACAACGGGCTCAACGTCGGCGGGGAGGGCGTGTCGATCAACAAGAGCAGCTTCGGCCCCGCGCTGCAGTTCGGCGTGGACGTGCAGTTGACGAAGAAGGTGTTCATGAACGTCGACGTGAAGAAGATCTGGATGAGCACCGATGCGACGCTCGGCGACAAGGGCATCGGCACGCTGCACATCGATCCGCTGATCGTCGGCGTGGGCGTCGGGATGAAGTTCTAGACGCGACGGAACAAGAACAGAGTTGGGGTTGGCGGCATGGCGGTCGGCATGCCGCTCTTTTTTTGCGCGGCGGATTTACAGCTTGTCGTACTGGAAGCGCATCGCGGTGCCTTCGCGCGTGATGCGCTCCCACACCGCGCGCTTTTCGTCGTCGCTCAGGAACACCCAGTTCGACACTTCGCCGGCCGTGCGGCCGCAGCCCTTGCAGACTTCGTCGAAGAGCGTCGAGCACACGCCGATGCAGGGGCTGTCGGGGAGGTCGTGAAGATTGGAGGCCATCGAAAGGGTTCGCGCAGTTGAATCGTCAGCCGCCATTTTAATGCATCGCGGCGGCCCGGCCGGATGCGGGCGCCGGCATGCTGTCCCGGCGCGGGAGCGGGACAGTCCAGCCGGCGTCGGACGCGGGCGCCGAGCGGGCGCACCCGGCATGCGAACGCCGATTCGTCGCGGTCCGTTTTTCCCGGTGGACAGCCGCCGATTACCCGATAGAATTCCTCCGGAACGCCCCGCCGCGCGGGCGGCCCCACAGGCCGGCGGCGGGAATCTGTTCCGTTTGCGCGACACCGGCATGATTTTTTTGTGACGGGGCGCGAATGATGGTAGTTTTCGGGGTTTTCGAGGGGCGGCGCGCCATAATGCGCCGCCATGACGAGGCAGACGGCAGCCGGGCAACGCGTCCGGCCGGAGGGAGAACGGGATGAAAGCAAAGGTAGTGGGCCGGTTCGCAGCGCTCGCGCTGTGCGTGGGTGCATCGGCGGCAGCGGCGAAGGATACGCAGCTCAATGTCTATAACTGGTCGGACTACATTGCGAAGGACACGATCCCGAACTTCGAGAAGCAGGCAGGCGTCAAGGTCCGCTACGACAACTACGACAGCGACGACACGCTGCAGGCGAAGCTGCTGACGGGCAGCTCGGGCTACGACATCGTCGTGCCGACCAGCAACTACGCGGGCAAGCAGATCGCCGCCGGCATCTTCGCGCCGCTCGACAAGTCGAAGCTGCCGAACCTCAAGTACCTCGATCCGCAACTGATGGCGCTCGTCGCCGGCGCGGACCCGGGCAACAAGTACTCGGTGCCCTGGGCGTACGGCACGACCGGTCTCGCGTACAACCTGACGAAGGCGCAGCAGGCGCTCGGCAAGGTGCCGCTCGACAACTGGGACATCCTGTTCAAGCCGGAAAACCTGTCGAAGCTGAAGACCTGCGGCGTGTCGGTGCTCGACGCGCCGGACCAGATGTTCGCGGCGGCGCTGCACTACATCGGCAAGGATCCGATGAGCACGAACCCGGCCGACTACAAGGCCGCAATGGAAGTGCTGAAGAAGATCCGCCCGTACATCACGCAGTTCAACTCGTCGGGCTACATCAACGACCTGGTCGGCGGCGACATCTGCTTCGCGTACGGCTGGTCGGGCGACGTCGTGATCGCGAAGCATCGCGCGATCGAGGCGAAGAAGCCGTACAAGGTCGAGTACTACATTCCGAAGGGCGGCGCGCCTGTGTGGTTCGACGTGATGGCGATCCCGAAGGATGCGAAGAACAAGGAGGCCGCGCTGCAGTGGATCAACTACATCGAGGATCCGAAGGTGCACGCGGCGATCACCAATGCGGTGTACTACCCGAGCGCCAACGCCGAGGCTCGCAAGTACGTGCGCCCCGACGTCGCGAACGACCCGGCCGTCTACCCGCCGGCCGACGTCGTGAAGACGCTGTTCCTGCTCAAGCCGCTGCCGCCTGAAATCCAGCGTCTGCAGACGCGTCTGTGGACCGAGCTGAAGTCGGGCCGCTGACGCGAGCCGGAGTGAACCCGCAGTCCATGAAGCCCCTGGTGTCCCCGGGGGCTTTGTTCGTCTAACGCAGGAGAGAAGCAGCACATCATGAATAGCCAGTCGGGCGCGCCGGTCGCAGGCGCGCCGTTCTCAGTTTCCTCCTCCGGCGCCGATGCGCGCGCCGAGAACTTTGTCCAGATCGTCGACGTCGTCAAGAAATTCGGCGACACCGAAGCCGTGCGCAGCGTCAACCTGACCGTGCGCCAAGGCGAGCTGTTCGCGCTGCTCGGCAGCTCGGGCTGCGGCAAGTCGACGTTGCTGCGGATGCTCGCGGGTCTCGAGACGGTCACGTCGGGCAAGATCCTGATCGACGGCGAGGACCTCGCGCAGATGCCGCCGTACAAGCGGCCCGTGAACATGATGTTCCAGTCGTATGCGCTGTTCCCGCACATGTCGGTCGAGTCGAACGTCGCGTTCGGGCTGAAGCAGGAAGGCACGCCGAAGGCCGAGCTGAAGGCGCGCGTCGCGTCCGCGCTCGAACTCGTGCAGATGGGCAAATATGCGAAGCGCAAGCCGCACCAGCTGTCCGGCGGCCAGCAGCAGCGTGTTGCCTTGGCCCGCTCGCTGGTCAAGCGCCCGAAGCTGCTGCTGCTCGACGAGCCGATGTCCGCGCTCGACAAGCAGATCCGCCAGCGTACGCAGATCGAGCTCGTCAACATCCTGAACAAGGTCGGCGTCACCTGCATCATGGTCACGCACGACCAGGAAGAGGCGATGACGATGGCGAACCGCATCGCGGTGATGAGCGAAGGCCAGATCGTGCAGATCGGCTCGCCGAACGAAGTGTACGAATACCCGAACAGCCGCTTCTCGGCCGAATTCATCGGCTCGACGAACCTGTTCGACGGCGTGACGGTCGAGGACGAACCCGATCACGTGTACATCGAATCGCCGGAACTGCCGAGCCGGCTGTACGTGAGCCACGGGATCTCGGGCCCGCTCGGGATGCCGGTCACGGTGTCGGTGCGCCCCGAGCGGATCGCGCTCACGCGCAAGCCGCCCGAAGGCGCATTCAACTGGGCGCGCGGCCGGATCAGCAACGTCGCGTACATGGGCGGCTATTCGCTGTATCACGTGAAGCTCGATGGGGGCAAGACGGTGATCGCGAACGTGTCGAGCCTCGCGATTTCCGAACTCGACACGCCGTCGCTCGGCGACGAGATCTACGTGCGCTGGAGCGCGACCGCCGGCGTGGTGCTGACGTCATGAACGCGTTCAAGTCCCTGCTCGAGTGGCCGGTGCGGCGCTTCAACCTGACGGGCGCCTCGGCGGTCGTCGCCGGGCCGTTCACGTGGCTCGTGCTGTTCTTCCTCGTGCCGTTCGTGCTCGTCGTGAAGATCAGCTTCGCGGAGCTGCAGCTCGGCATCCCGCCGTATACGGAACTCGCGTCGTACGCGGACGGCGTCGTGCACGTCGCGCTGAACCTGTCGCACTACGCGTTCCTGTTCACGGACAGCCTGTATTTCGCGACCTACGTGAACTCGGTGTGGGTCGCCGCGATCACGACGCTGCTGTGCCTGCTGCTCGGCTATCCGATGGCGTACTACATCGCGCGCTCGAACCCGGCTACCCGCAACCTGCTGATGATGGGCGTGATGCTGCCGTTCTGGACGTCGTTCCTGATCCGCGTGTACGCATGGATCGGGATCCTGAAGAATAACGGGCTCCTGAACAACTTCCTGATGTGGATCGGGCTCACCCATACGCCGATCGAGCTGTACCGCACGAACTACGCGGTGTACATCGGGATGGTGTATTCGTACCTGCCGTTCCTCGTGATGCCGCTCTACGCGCACCTCGTGAAGATGGACCTGCGCCTGCTCGAAGCCGCTTACGACCTCGGTGCGAAGCCGTGGAAGGCGTTCGTGCAGATCACGCTGCCGCTGTCGAAGAACGGGATCATCGCGGGCTGCCTGCTGGTGTTCATCCCGGCAGTCGGCGAGTACGTAATTCCGGAGCTGCTCGGCGGCGCGAACACGCTGATGATCGGCCGCGTGATGTGGAATGAGTTCTTCAACAACGCGGACTGGCCGATGGCGTCTGCCGTGACCTGCGCGATGGTGCTGCTGCTGCTCGTGCCGATGGCGATGTTCCAGCACTTCCAGGCGAAGGAGCAGGGAGGCCGCCGATGAAACCGAATCGCTACCTGCAGTTCGCGGCGCTGTTCGTCGGCTTCGCGTTCCTGTACATCCCGATCATCAGCTTGATCGTCTATTCGTTCAACGAGTCGAAGCTCGTCACCGTGTGGTCGGGTTTCTCGTTCCGCTGGTATGAGGCGCTCGTCGAGGACGACGAGCTGCTGACGGCCGCGTGGCTGTCGCTGAAGATCGGCGTGCTGACCGCGTTCGCGTCGGTGTTCATCGGCACGTGGGCCGGCTTCGTGCTCGCGCGGATGGGCCGCTTTCGCGGCTTCGCGCTGTTCAGCGGGATGATCAACGCGCCGCTCGTGATTCCCGAGGTGATCCAGGGGATCTCGCTGCTGCTGCTGTTCATCGAGCTCGCGAAGTGGATCGGCTGGCCGGCCGAGCGCGGTGTGTTCACGATCTGGCTCGGCCACGTGATGCTGTGCATCTCGTACGTCGCGATCATCGTGCAGTCGCGCGTGCGCGAGCTGAACCCGTCGCTGGAGGAAGCCGCGCTCGATCTCGGCGCGACGCCGCTGAAGGTGTTCTTCACGATCACGCTGCCGCTGATCTCGCAGGCGCTGATCGCGGGCTGGCTGCTGTCGTTCACGCTGTCGATCGACGACCTCGTGCTGTCGGCGTTCCTGTCGGGCCCCGGCTCGACGACGCTGCCGCTCGTCGTGTTCTCGCGCGTGCGCCTCGGCCTGAACCCGGAGATGAACGCGCTCGCGACGCTGTTCATCATCGCGGTGACGGCCGGCGTCGTGATCGCGAACTTCGTGATGCTGCGTCAGGAACGCAAGCGGCTGGCGGGGTTCGCGGCCTGACACGCCGGTTGCGGCCGTCATGAAAAACGCCCGGTGCCGACGACGAGTCGGGCCGGGCGTTTTGTTTGGCGGCGCGTGACGCTGCCAGCCGTCGCCGGCGTTCATGCGCCGAACGCGGCCTTGGCCAGCAGCCCGAGCGCGACGCACACGAGCACGGCCGCAAAACCGGCCTGCACGTGCCGCGCGGCGAGGTGGCGCGACGCGCCGCGGCCGGCGGCCATGCCGAGCGCGGTCGCGACGGTGAACCATAGCGTCACGTCGAGCGGCGCGCGCGTGCCCGACACGAGCGTCGCGAGCACGCCGCCGGTGCCGACCAGCGCGATCACCATCAGCGACGTCGCGACTACGCCATGCATCGATACGTTCGTGAACTTGCGCAGCATCGGCACGATCACGAAGCCGCCGCCGACGCCGAGCAACCCCGTCATCAAGCCCGTGACCGCGCCGGTCGACGCCAGCGCGACGCCGACCGGCCAGGACCACACGAGCCGGCCGGTATCGGGATTGATGCGGCCGACGCACAGCGGCGACGCGTCCGCATCGACGGCCGCCTGTCGCAGCGCCTGTCGCAGCAGGCGGCCGGCGACGACCAGCATCGTCAGCGCGAACAGCGTGAGCAGCAGGCGCTGCGGCAGCACGTGCGCGAGCCGCACGCCAAGCGTGGTCAGCGGCACGCCGGCCACGGCCATCAGCAGCGCCGCGCGATAGCGCACGAGCCCGCGGCGAAAGCCTTCGAGCGCGCCGAGCGCGGCGCTGCCCGCCACCGCGACGAGCGCGACGGGCGTGGCCTGCTGCATCGGCCAGCTCATCCCGACGACGAGCGCGGGCACCGCGAGAATGCCGCCGCCGGCGCCGGTCAAACCGAGCACGGCGCCGACGAAGCCGCCGAGTACGAAGGAAATCAGCATGGCGTCATCGCGCTCCGGTCAACGTGCGATCGCGGGCTTCGCGAGCCATTCGCGGCCCTTGAGCATCGCCTTCCAGTAGAGCGGCGGCAGCACGCGCTCCTTGAGCAGCCACGCGAGCCGCGACGGGCGCTTGCCGTCAATCAGCCAGGCGGGGAAGGTCGGCGCGACCTTGCCGCCGTACAGGAATTCGGCGAGCACGATCTTGCCGCGCTCGACGGTGAGCGGGCACGAGCCGTAGCCGTCATACGCGGCGTCGCCGTGCGCGCGGCCCAGCGACGCGAGCAGGTTGTGCGCGACGACAGGCGCCTGCTTGCGGGCGGCCGCGGCCGTTTTCGCATTGGTCGTGTTGGTGACGTCGCCGAGCGCGTAGATGTCGGGAAACTGCTTATGCCGCAGCGTCGCCGGATCGACGTCGATCCAGCCGGCCGCGTCGGCGAGCGGGCTCGCGCGCACGAAGTCGGGCGCCTTCTGCGGCGGCACGACGTGGATCATGTCGAACGAGCGCTCGACGGTTTCCTTGCCGCCGTCCGGCAGCGCGCGCGAGAACGTCGCCCGGCGCGCGGGCCCGTCGATCGCGACGAGGTTGTGGCCGAACGACAGCGCGATGTCGTAGCTTTTCACGTACTCCATCAGCGCGGGCACGTAATCGGCGACGCCGAACAGCGCGCCGCCCGCATTCAGGAATTCGACGTTCGCGGCGTCGAGGCGCCCGGTGCGCCGCCAGTGATCGCACGACAGGTACATCGCCTTTTGCGGCGCGCCCGCGCACTTGATCGGCATCGGCGGCTGCGTGAACAGCGCATTGCCGCCGCGGAACGCGCGCACGAGCTCCCACGTGTACGGCGCGAGATCATAGCGGTAGTTCGACGTGACGCCGTGGCGGCCAAGCGTGTCGGCGAGGCCGTCGATCGCGTGCCAGTCGAGCTTGAGCCCCGGGCACACGACGAGCTTGCGATAACCGATGCGCCGGCAGCCGTCGAGCACGACCGCGTGCGCGTCGGGCTCGAAGCCCGCGACCGCGGCGCGGATCCGCTGCACGCCGCGCGGCAGCACGTCGGCCATCGGCCGCGCGGTGGTGCCGGGCTGGAACACGCCCGCGCCGACCATCGTCCAGCCGGGCTGGTAATAGTGGACGTCGGCCGGATCGATCACCGCGATGTCGAGCGATGCGTCGCGCGCGAGCAGGCTCGACGCGACCGCGATGCCGGCCGCACCGGCGCCGACGATCACGATGTCGTGCCGCGCGTCCACGGCCGGAGCGGCATGGGCGCTGCCTTGCGCGAGACGCGGGGCGAGCGCGCCGAGGTCGTAGCCGGCCGCGGCGGCGATCGCGATGAGGTCGCCCGCCGGACGCCGGCCCGCCTGCGACAGCGCCCACAGCGTGGCCGAACGCGTGCCGCTGCGACAGTATGCGAGCACGGGCCCGTCGAGCGACGCGATCAGCGCGCCGAATTGCGCGGCCTGGTCGTCGGTCACCTTGCCGGTATCGACCGGCAGGTAATGCACGTCGATGCCGAGCGGCGCGGCGGCCGCGCGGATCTCGGTGACGGTCGGCTGGTCGGCGCCTTCGCCGTCGGGCCGGTTGCAGATGATCGCGCGGATGCCCGCCGCGTGAAGCGCGGGCAGGTCGGCCGCCGCGATCTGCGGCGAGACCGACAGCGTGTCGGTCAGCGTGCGGATGGTCATGTCGGGGTTCTCCGGTGGGGGCGGGGCGTGCGGCTCAGATCGCGTCGAGCGGGATCTTCAGGTAGCGCACGCCGTTGTTCTCGGGTTCGGGCAGGTGGCCGGCGCGCATGTTGACCTGCACGGACGGCAGCATCAGCACGGGCATGTCGAGCGTCGCGTCGCGCGCGGTGCGCATCGCGACGAAATCGTCCTCGGTCACGCCGTCCTTCACGTGCACGTTCGCGCGGCGCTGCTCGGCGACGGTCGTCACGAATTGCACGTCGCGGCCGCCCGGCTGGTAGTCGTGGCACAGGTACAGGCGCGTGTCGGGCGGCAGCGCGAGCACGCGCGCGATCGAGCGGTACAGCGTGCGCGCGTCGCCGCCGGGGAAGTCGCAGCGGGCCGTGCCGTAGTCGGGCATGAACAGCGTGTCGCCGACGAACGCGGCGCGCTGCGTCGCGTCGTCCACGCAGTAGGTCATGCACGCGGGCGTGTGGCCCGGCGTGTGCAGCGCGCGGATCGTCAGTGCGCCGAGCGCGAGCGTGTCGCCGTCGTCGACGAGCCGGTCGAACTGGCGGCCGTCTTCCGCGAAGCCGGGGCCCGCGTTGAACAGCGTGCCGAATACGTGCTGCACGCGGCGCACGTGCGAACCGATCGCGATCCGGCCGCCGACCCGCGCTTTCAGGTACGGCGCGGCCGACAGGTGGTCGGCGTGCACGTGCGTCTCCAGCAGCCAGTGCACGGTCGCGCCGAGTTCGGCGACACGCGCGATCAGCCGGTCGGCGCTGGCGGTGTGCGTGCGGCCGGACTTCGGGTCGTAGTCGAGCACGCTGTCGATCAGCGCGCATGCGCGGCTCGCCGTATCGAGCAGGAGATAGCTGACGGTGTGGGTCGCCGGGTCGAAAAAGCCTTCGACCGACAGGGCGGGGGCGTTGCTCACGGGGTGTCCTCGATCGGGTTCTGCATCTGCAATTCGCGATCTTTGTCTCAAGAAGCGTGCCAGCGTGCGGCGCGGTGCCGGCCGATGTGGCAGGGGCTTGATTCGGCTCGGGTTTTCGGTGCGTCGGCAGCCCTGTGAGGGCGACAGCGGCATCCGGCGGCGGACAAGGACTGCCACAACTGGCAGTGTCGTGGCAGAATTGGCAGCCAGCCTGGCAGTCCGTCCGGGCGCCTCTTCGCCGAGCGAGCCGCCGCATGAATCCGCACGACACCATCCCGATCGTCCCCGCCCCGCGTCGCGACGCGATGCCCGACGTACGCGCGCTCGTCGCGTATCTCGAGCAGGACCCGCAGCCGATGATCGTGGTCGACCCCGACTACCGTATCCTCGCGGCGAACGATGCGTACCGGCGCCAGTTCGGGGTGGCCGGCGTCGAGCACGTGGGCCGGCACTGTTTCCAGGTCTCCCATCACTACGACGTGTCGTGCGACCAGGCCGGCGAGCATTGCCCGATGAAGCAGGCGCTCGAATCGCGCGGGCTGAACCGCGTGCTGCACATCCACCACACGCCGCGCGGCCCCGAGCATGTCGACGTCGAGCTGCGGCCGATCTTCGATGCGGACGGCAACGTGATCGCATATGTCGAGCGGCTGACGACGGTGCGCAGCGCGTCCGCGCAGCCGAGCGCGGAAGGGCTCGTCGGCGGCGCCGATGCGTTCAATGCGGCGCTCGGCGCGCTGCAGCGCGTCGCGCCGTCGACGCTGCCGGTGCTGCTGCTCGGCGAATCGGGCACCGGCAAGGAGCTGTTCGCCCGCGCGCTGCACGAAGCGAGCGATCGCGCGATGGGGCCGTTCGTCGTTGTCGATTGCTCCGGGATCGCCGAGACGCTGTTCGAGAGCGAACTGTTCGGCTACGAGAAGGGCGCGTTCACGGGCGCGAACCAGCGCAAGCCGGGCCTCGTCGAAACCGCGCAGGGCGGCACGCTGTTTCTCGACGAGATCGGCGACGTGCCGCTGCCGATGCAGGTGAAGCTGCTGCGGCTGATCGAATCGGGCACGTTCCGGCGCGTCGGCGGCGTCGAGGCGCTGCGTGCCGATTTCCGGCTCGTCGCGGCCACGCACAAGCCGCTGCGCGAGATGATCGACGACGGCCGGTTCCGGCAGGATCTGTACTACCGGATCAACGCGTTCCCGATTCCGCTGCCGGCGTTGCGCGAGCGGCGCGGCGACGTCGCGCTGCTGGCCGAATCGATCCTGCAGCGGATCGCGAACGCGCGCGGCAAGGCCGGCGACGCTAATGCCCGGCCATTCGCGGCCCGGCCATTCATGCTGACCGAGCGCGCGCGGGCGTGCCTCGACGCGTATGCGTGGCCCGGCAACATCCGCGAGCTGCGCAACGTGCTCGAACGCGCGTGCCTGTTCGCGGACGACGGGACGATTCGCGTTGAACATCTGCCGGCCGAGCTCGTCGCGGCAGCGGCGGCGCCGCACGCGCAGGCGGTGGACGCGCGCGGCGTGTCGGATGCGGAGCTCGTCCGTATCGCGCGCGCGTTCGATGGCACGCGCAAGGCGCTCGCCGAGCAGCTCGGATTGAGCGAACGGACGCTGTACCGGCGGATGAAGGCGCTCGGCCTCGGCTCGCGCGAGCGCTGAACGGGCATGTCGCGCGCGGCTGGCGGCGGCACGCGGCTTTGCCGATAATGGCGCGTTCGATTCCAGCGCTTTCGCCATCGCCGATGAAAAAACATGCCCTCTCGCGTTGCCTGTTGCTTGCAACCCTTGCAATCACAGCGCTGGCCAGCCCGGCGCACGCCGCCGACTACACGTGGACCGATGCGGCCGGCACGCACGCGGTGACGCTCGCCAGAACCGCGTCCGGCGACGACGTCGAGCTCAAGGTGTCCGCGACGCTCGACGGTCACCCCGACTGGACGGTGCGCGACTACGTGAAGGCATGTCCGGTCGACGTGATTCTCGACGTCGTACCGAAGTCGATCGAAATGCGCGACCTGCTCGGCAACGGCCGCAAGCAGTTCCTGTTCGCGTACAAGATCGGTTGCCGCGGCGACGTGAGCGCCGATCAGGTCAAGTACTTCCTGATCGACGCGGGCACGAAATACGTGCTGCGCGGCGAGGAAACCGTGACGGTCAACGGCAAGTTCGTCGACGGCGGCGCGGCGCCGGTACCGAATGCGGACCTGAAGGCGCAGCCCGCGTTTCTGCGCTACATGTCGAAGCGCTGGCGCGGGATCAGCGCGCGCAACGACTAGGCGGGCGTCCGGCCGGTGCATGCGACAGGGGCGGATCGACGCTGGTCGAGCATGCCGGGCAATAAAAAATCACAACAAGACGACAATTAATTATCGTTTTACGATAATTATCGACGTACAATCGATGCTCGTTCATTCGTCGTCGAGGAGACGTCATGCATTCCGATCGCATTGCCCGTATCAGCCAGCAGATGGCCACCGTCACGCTGGGGTTCATCGTCTGCATGCTGGTGCTCAACGCTGCGTGCTGGCTGTTTCCGTCGCTGGACACAGCGTCGGGGCCCGGCTTCGTCTTCGGCCTCACGGATTCGGTGCTCACGAACCTGCACGTGGACGTTGCCGCGTTCCCGTGGTGGCAGAAGGCGGTCGGCATCCTGCTGTCGAGCGTGCCGCTGATCGCGCTGGCAAACGGCCTGCGTCATCTGCGCGCGCTGTTCCGCACGTATGCGCGGCGCGACTATTTCTCTGCGCAGGCGGCCGGCCATCTCGGCAAGACGGGGCGCGCGATCGGCCTGTGGGTGGTGCTGAGCCTGGTGTGCGAGCCGCTGCTGAGCGTGTGGGCGACGCTGCGCGAACCGGTCGGCCATCGTGTGGTGAGCATCGGCTTCACCATGCCGTACGTGGTCGCGCTGTTCACGGCCGCGTGCATCGCGGTCATCGCGCACATTCTCCGGCAGGCGAGCGAGCTCGACGCCGAGCATCGGCAATTCGTCTGAGGCGCGCGATGACGATCGTAGTCAAGCTCGACGTGATGCTCGCGATGCGCAAGGTTCGCTCGAAGGATCTGGCCGCAGCCGTCGGCATCACCGAACAGAATCTGTCGCTGCTCAAGCAGGGGAAGGTGAAGGGCATCCGCTTCGCGACGCTCGAGGCGATCTGCCGTTATCTCGACTGCCAGCCGGGCGACCTGCTCGCGTTCAGCGATGACGGCGGCGGCGAGCCCGACTGACGCAGCGCGCACGCGGCGTGTCGATGCGGCGGGGCGCCGTCGGTCGCGTGTCGTCGCGCTGGCTGTCGCGGTGTCCGTGTCGATCCACCTGCTCGGATGGTTCGTGCTGCAATGGGCACCGACGCCGGCCGGCCCGAAAACGAGCGAGAAGCCGCGGACCGTGCTGCGCGTCGAGTTGATTCCCGCGCGGCCGAAACCCGAGGTGATCGCACGCGAGATCGGGCGGGCCGGCCCCAGCGCAGGCGGGCGAGGCGCCGTGCAATCGGCGAAACGTGCTGCTGCGGTGGCGAACGCGCGTAGGGCGGCGCGTTCGTCTCCGGATGCGCCGAGTACGCCACACAGGCAAAACGAGACGACCGCCGATGCACGTGACAACGCTCCGGCGACCGCTGCCAGCCCCGATCTCGACTGGCGTCGCGATCTGGACGCGATCGGTGCACCGCAACGCTCAGCGCGCAGCCCCGCGCAGGCGGCCGTCGGCGCGCTGGGCGCATCGTCCGGCGGCGTGTTGCCGCGTCGTCGCACCGTCGATGCAAAGCTGGCCGACGGCATGTCGGGCGCGCGTCGTGCCGATTGCCGGAACGCGTACGCGGGTGCGGGCTTGCTCGCCTTGCCGATGCTCGCGCTGGATGCGGTTCGCGATACCGGCTGCCAATGGTGAAACGGGCGGCACACGGGACACCCGCTTGCCGCCCGCCAGTCATGCGATCAGCGCACGGGCGCCAGTTGCGCCATCGCTGCGCGCACGAAACCGAGCAGCGTGTCGTCGGTCCACGAATCCTTCGTCAGCGCCGGCTCGTTCATCAGCGCCTGGCGGAATTTCGCGTGCGTGGCCGGATCGTGGCCCGCGTAGCTGCAGAACAGCTCGAGCCAGCGCTGCGCGAGCGCGCGGCCTTGCGGCGAATCGGGCTGCGTGCCCGCGTCGATCGCGTCGCGCACGTCGGCCATCAGTTGCGGCCATTCCATCGCGCGTTCGCGGTAGTGCGCCCGCATGAAGCGGATCTCGTCCGGCGCGAGGTACTTCTCGAAGAGCCGCATCTTCGTTTCCGACGAAGCACGCAGCACATAGTCGCGCAACGCGGTCGAAATGCCGATCTTCGACTGCATCGACGGTTCGTGCTCGTGCATCAGGTTCAGCTTCGCGAGCAACCGCGGATCGTTGTTCGTGTCGCGCACCAGCAGCGCCATCCAGCGCGCGGCGAGCGCACGGACGCGCTCGTCCTCGGCGGGCACGCCCGCATCGTGCAGCACACGGACCTCGTCGACGAGCGCGATCCATTCCGCGTCGCCTGCCTGGCTCTTCTGGTACATCGGCAGGCGCGCGAGTTCCGCCTCGGAGAAATATTTGTCGTACACGGTCATCAACTCCAGTGTGGTGAGCCAATCGGCCAGTTCCGGCTCGGTGCCCGCCGCGAGCTGCGCATGCAGGCGCGCGAGCCGCTCGCGCAGCTGCGCGGTTTGCGCGAGCTGCCGGTCGAGCGACGCGATCTGCTTCGCGACGAGATCGACGAGCGGGGTACCGGGCTGGTTCAGGTAGTCGCCGATTTCGGCGAGCGACAGTCCGAAGCGACGCAGGGCCTGGATCTGGTGGAGCCGGGCGATGTCGTCGCGGTCGTACAGCCGGTAGCCGTTGTCGGCGCGCGCCGAAGGCGTCAGCAGACCGATTGCGTGATAGTGATGAAGCGTGCGGACGGTCAGCCCGCTGCGTTTCGCCAGTTCTCCCACTTTCAGCCGCATTCGTTCCTCCGTTCGGTGCGCACACTGGAGTCTCGAACGTTACGCTACGTGAGGGTCAAGTGGAAGATCAGCGATCGGACGGGCGCTGCGGGGAGCCGCACGCGCGTCCGATCGAAGGGGCGGGTTACTGCGCCGAAGGCGCGGCGTCGGGCGTGGCGGCGGCGCGCGCGTCCTTGCCGGCGGCGCTCGCGGTTTTGCCGGACTTGTCGCCGTTGTCGACCGGCGGCGTGCCCATCGCCTGGTAAAGCCGCGCGGTATCCGCGAACCGTGCGCCGGTCGCGCGAATCTCGTCGAGCCGCGCATTGCGGTACTGCAACTCGCTCGCGCGCGCGGCCGACGGCGGCAGCGCACCGAGCCGCACGCGAGCGGCCGCGTCGTCGTATGCGCCGCGTGCGGACAGCGCGGCGCGCGACGACGCATCGAGCGCCTCCGCGTCGTGCTCGAGTGCCGCGAGCGAATCGGCGACGTTCTGGAACGCGCCCAGCACCGCCTGCTTGTACTGGTCGACCGCGGCCTCGTAGGTCGCCTTCGCCGCGCGGCGCTGGGCGAGCAGCGCGCCGCCGTGGAAGATCGGCTGGCTCAGCGACGCGCCGACGTTCCAGATCGCGCCGGCGCCCGACAGCATTGCCGGCCAGCTGAAGCCGCCTTTGCCCATCGCCGCCGACAGCGACAGCTGCGGGAACATCTGCGCGGTCGCGAGGCCCACTTCGGCGGCGGCGGCCTTCAGCCCCGCGTCGGCGGCCTGGATGTCCGGGCGGCTTTGCAGCAGGTCCGACGGCACGACGACGGGCACCTGCTCGGGCAGGTGCAGATCGGCGAGCGCGAGATCGGCCGGCGGCCGGTCGGGCGTGCGGCCGACCAGCACCGCGAGCGCATGGCGCGCCGAGTCGCGCTGCTGGCGCAGCGCGGGCAGGCTCGCCGCGAACGTGTCGGCGCTTTGCCGGGCATTCAGCGCGTCGCTGCGCGAGGCCGAACCCAGCGCATGGCGGCGCTCGGCGTCGTGCGCCTGGTCGTTCGCGAGCGCGACGAGCCGCTCGGTCGTCTCGATCTGCGCATTGAGCACCGACACGGTGATCGACGCGGTCACGATGTTCGCGGCCAGCGCGCGCCGCGCGGATTCGAGCTGGAACGCGCTGACGTCGACGCGTTTCGCAAGCGCGCGGTTCGCGAAGCGCGACACGCCGAACAGGTCGACCGTGTAGCTCGCCTGCAGTTGCCCGACGAACGTGTCGTACAGCAGCGTCGGCGCGCCGAGCGCGGGAATCGGCACGCCGAGCGCACGCTGGCGCGTGGCCTGGCCGACCGCGTCGATCGACGGCAGCATCGAGCTGCCGATCTGTCCGCGCAACTGCTCGCGCGCGGCATCCAGCGAATGCGACGCCGCACTCAGCGTCGGGCTGTTGCGCAGCCCTTCGTCGACGAGCGCGTTCAGCGCATCGGAACGGTACTGCTTCCACCAGTCCGGCACCGGTTGCGCGCCGACCTCGAACTGCTGCGCGACGCCTTGCGCGGACACGGTCTGCTCGACTTGCGGCGCGGCGCCGTAGTGCGCGGGCGACGGCATCGCGGGCGGCTCGCCGCTCGGTGCGAACCACGCGCAGCCCGCGAGCGGGCCGGCGACGCTCGCCGCCGCGAGCAGCCGCACGGCTTTCGTTTTCAGGGTCATCGATCGATCCATGGTCAGGCTCCCGACGGCGCGGCCGGCGTGCTGCCGCCTGGCGGCGGGCCGTCCTGCGGGTCGCGTTCGTCGCGCTTCACGCGGAACCACGTCGCGTACAGCGCAGGCAGGTAGAACAGCGTCAGCACGGTCGCGCTCGTGATGCCGCCCATCAGCGCGGTCGCCATCGGCCCGAAGAAGTTCGAGCGCAACAGCGGGATCAGCGCGAGCACGGCGGCCGCGGCCGTCAGCGTGATCGGCCGGAAGCGCCGCACGGTCGCGCCGATGATCGCGTCGACGCGGCCGTGGCCGACCGCGATGTCCTGCTCGATCTGGTCGACCAGGATCACCGAGTTGCGCATGATGATCCCGAACATCGCGATCACGCCGAGCATCGCGACGAAGCCGAACGGCTGGCCGAACAGCAGCAGCGTCGCGACCACGCCGATCAGCCCGAGCGGCGCGGTCAGCACGACCATCAGCACGCGCGAGAAGCTCTGCAGCTGGATCATCAGCAGCGTGAACACGGCAATCGCCATCAGCGGCATCTGCGCGTTGATCGACGTCTGCGCCTTCGCGCTTTCCTCGACCGAGCCGCCGATGTTGATCTGATAGCCGACCGGCAATTGCGCGCGCAACGTGTTCAGCTTCGCGTCGACCGCATGCGTGACGTCGATGCCCTGCGCGCCGGCGCGCACGTCCGACTGCACGGTGATGGTCGGCTGGCGGTCGCGTTCCCACACCACGCCGTATTCGAGCGTCGGCGTGAAGCGGCCGAGCGAGCCGAGCGGCACGGGGCCGTTCGGCGTCGGCAGCGCGAGGCCCGCGAGTTTCGCCGGATCGACGCGGTCGGCGCGCGGCGCGCGCAGGTCGACGGCGATCAGCTTGTCGCGCTCGCGATACTGCGTGACGGTCGTGCCGGACAGCGTCATCGCGAGGAAGCTCGACACGTCCTGCGACGTGACGTTCAGCTCGCGCGCCTTCTTCTGGTCGAGCTCGAAACGCACCGAGCGCTCGGCCGGCTCGTCCCAGTCGAACTGCACGTTCACCGTGCGCGCATCGCCGCGCATCGTCGCCGCGACCTTCTCGGCGATCGAGCGGACCGTCGCGATGCTGTCGCCGCTCACGCGGAACTGCACCGGATAGCCGACCGGCGGGCCGTTCTCGAGCCGCGACAGGCGCCAGCGCACGGCAGGGAACGTGTCGCGCAGCGTGGTTTCGAGCCAGGTCGCGAGCTTCTCGCGATCCTCGACCGATTTCGCGGTGATCACGAACTGCGCGAAGTTCGGCAGTTGCAGTTGCTGGTCGAGCGGCAGGTAGAAGCGCGGCGCGCCGCTGCCGACGAAGCTCACCGAATGGTCGATCTCGGGACGCTTGTCGATCGCTTTCTCGAGCCGCTCGGTCTCGCGCAGCGTCGCCGCGAACGATGCGCCTTCCGGCAGCCGCAGGTCAACCAGCAACTCGGGCCGGTCGGAGCTCGGGAAGAACTGCTGCGGCACCAGCGAGAAGCCCATCATCGCCACGACGAACAGGGCGCCCGTGATCAGCAGCACGACGAAGCGCCGCTCGATGCACCAGTCGATCCAGCCGCGCAGCCGCCGGTAGAAGCGGGTGTCGTAGATGTCGTGCTCGTGATCGTCGGGCAGGTGCGCCTCGTGCGCGTGCCGCTTGCGCTCGGGCAGCATGTGGAAGCCCAGCAGCGGGATCAGCACGACGGCCGCGAACCACGACGCGATCAGCGCGATCGCCGACACCTCGAAGATCGAGCGCGTGTATTCGCCGGTGCTCGATTTCGCGAGCGCGATCGGCAGGAAGCCCGATACCGTGACGAGCGTGCCCGTCAGCATCGGGAACGCGGTGCTGGTGTACGCGAACGCGGCGGCGCGCGCCCGGGTGTAGCCCTGTTCGAGCTTCACGGCCATCATCTCGACCGCGATGATCGCGTCGTCGACGAGCAGCCCGAGCGCGAGCACGAGCGTGCCGAGCGACACCTTGTGCAGCCCGATGTCGAACAGGTACATGAACAGGGCGGTGACCGCGAGCACGACCGGGATCGAGATCACGACGACCATCCCGGTGCGCAGCCCGAGCGACACGAGGCTCACGACCAGCACGATCGCGACCGCTTCGGCGACCGCTTCGAGGAAGTCGTCGACCGAATGCGAGACCGCGTGCGGCATGCTCGATACCAGCGTCAGCTTGAGGCCGACCGGCAGTTGCGCCTGCAAGTCCTTCGATTCGGCGTCGAGCGCCTTGCCGAGCCGGATCACATCGCCGCCCGGTTGCATCGTGACGCCGATGCCGAGCACGGCTTTGCCGTTCGTGCCTGGACCGGCCGTGCCTGGACCGGCCATCCGCATTTGCGTGACGGTCGGATCGTCGTAGCCGCGCCTGACGGTGGCGAGATCGCCGAGCCGGAACGTGCGGCCGTTGATGCGGATCAGCGTATCGGCGATCGCGCCGACGTTGTCGAACTGGCCGCTCGGCCGCACGAACACGCGATCGTCGGCGGTCGTCAGCACGCCGGCCGACGAGATGTCGTTCTGCGCGTTGATCGCCTGCCCGAGCTGCTGCGGCGAGATGCCGAGGCGCGTGAGCTGCGCATTGTTGACCTCGATGAAGATCCGCTGGTCGGGGTCGCCGAAATAGTCGACCTTGCCGACGCCCGGCACGCGCAGCAGCACGGTGCGCAACTGGTCCGCGTAGTCGTGCAGCTGCGCGGGCGTGAAGCCGTCGCCCTCGAGCGTCCAGATGTTGGTGTAGACGTCGCCGAATTCGTCGTTGAAGAACGGGCCCTGCACGCCGGGCGGCAGCGTATAGCCGATGTCGCCCACTTTCTTGCGGATCTGGTACCAGGTCTCGGGCACATCCTTTACAGGCGCCGAATCCTTCATCGTGAAGAAGATCAGCGATTCGCCGGGGCGCGAATAGCTGCGCAGGAAATCGATGGCCGGTGTTTCCTGCAGCTTGCGGCCGATCCGGTCGGTTACCTGTTCCTGCACCTGCCGCGCGCTCGCGCCGGGCCAGAAAGTCCGGATCACCATCACGCGGAACGTGAACGGCGGGTCTTCGGATTGCGCGAGCCGCGTGTACGCGAGGATGCCCGCGAGCGTCGCGAGCGCGATCAGGTAGACGACCAGCGCCTGGTGGCGCAGCGCCCATGCGGACAGGTTGAACCGGCCTTCTTCGTGGGAGACGCTCACGATGCGAAGTCCTCCGGATGCAGCGGCGCGATCGCGCGCACCTTCTCGCCCGCGCTGACCGTATGCACGCCCTGCAGCACGACGCGCTCGCCCGGCTGCAGCCCGTGCGACACGGTGACGGTGCGCTCGTTGAAGCGGGCGACGTCGACGCGGCGCAGTTCGAGCGTGTCGTCCTTGGTGCGCACGACCCATACGGCCGGTTGCGCGCCGTCGTGGAACAGCGCGGTCGCGGGCAGCGTGATCGGCTGCGTATCGCCGGCGGCCGGCGCGCCGTCGAACGCGACGTCCGCGGTCATCCCGAGCCGGATCGCCGGATCAGGTGCGCCGAGCGTGAGCTTCACGCGGTAGGTGCGGCTTTGCGGATCGGCGGCCGGCGCGATTTCGCGCACCTTCGCGGCGAACCGGCGGCCCGGCAGCGACGGCAGCGTGACGGTGGCCGCATGACCGGGCGCGAGCGATGCAAGCGCGGCCTCGGGCACGTCGCTGACCACGTCGACGTCGCCCGACCACGCGAGCTGGTAGACCGCCTGGCCGGCCGACACGTTCTGGCCGGTATCGGCCTGTTCGGCGGTGATGGTGCCCGCATGGTCCGCGACGAGCGTCGCGTAGCGGAGCTGGTTCTTCGCGAGCGCAAGCTGTTGCTGCGCCTGGTCGCGCTGCGCGAGCGCCGACGTGTAGCTGTTCTGGGTCTGTTCGAGCTGCGCGGTCGCGATCAGGTTTTCGCGGGCCTGCGCGCGATCGCGGTCGAGCTGCTGCTTCGCGAACGAAAGGCTGTGCGTCGCGGCATCGAGTTGCGCCTGCGCGCTCGCGGCGTTCTTCTCGACGTCGGACGGATCGAGCAGCGCGACGACCTGGCCGACCTTCACCGTATCGCCGAGCCGCACCCGGCGCTCGATGATCTTGCCGGCGATGCGGAACGACAGCGGGGTGGCATAGCGCGGCTGGATGTCGCCGGGCAGCGTGCGCGCGGCCGCGAGGGTGTCGGCCCGTGCGGGCAGCGCGACGACGGGGCGCGGGGCGGGCGGCGCGGATTCTTTCGGATGACAGGCGGCAAGGACGAGCGCGGCGCCGATCAGCAGCGCGGCGCGGGAACCGGAGCGATTCACGAAACCCCCAGGTGAGGTGGAGCGGAACGAAGCCGGCAAGCGCGGCGGGCGCTTGCCCCAAGCGGCGCCGGCACCGGCGCACGCGGACAGACGAACGACATCTTCAGAAACTGTGGCGGATTCTAATACACACCTGTATCTGAATGCAAAGATGAATCTGAAAGGGAAGGGATGCTAGACTGCGCGGCATGAAACCACAGCGCTTAACTCGCGAGCAGAGCCGGGACCAGACGCGCGAACGTCTGCTGAAAGCCGCGCATCGCATTTTTCTGAAGAAAGGCTATGTGGCCGCGAGCGTCGAGGACATCGCGGCGGCGGCGGGCTATACGCGCGGCGCGTTCTACTCGAATTTCCGCAGCAAGTCCGACCTGCTGCTGGAATTGCTGGAGCGCAATCACGCGGAGGTGCAGGCCGACTTCCAGGCGATTTTCGAAGGGGGCGGCACGCGCGAGCAGATGGAATCGATGGCGCTCGCGTATTACCGGACGCTGTTTCGCGACGACGAATACTCGCTGCTGTGGGGCGAGGCGAAGCTGCAGGCCGCGCGCGACGCGAAGTTCCGCGTGCGCTTCAACCAGTTCCTGCACGGCAAGCGTGTGCAGATGGCCGAATTCATCCAGCGCTTCGCCGAGCGCTCGGGCACGCCGTTGCTGCTGCCGGCCGACACGCTCGCGTTCGGGCTGATGTGCCTGTGCGACGGCGTGCAGTCGTACTGCACGGCCGATCCGCAGCACGTATCGGTCGACGTGGCCGAATCGGTGCTCGCGGGGTTCTTCGCGCGGGTCGTGCTCGGGCGCGCGCCGGACTGACCGGCGCGGGCGGTGCGGCGATGCGCGTCAGCGCTCGCCGGTCATCCGCCGGTAGGCGTCGAGCAGCGACGTCTTGTAGACGACGCCCGCGAGCGTCGGCTCGGCTTCGCTCTCGATCACCGGCAGCCGTTCGCCCTGGAACGCCATGAAGCGTTCGAGCGCGGTCGCGAGCGGCATGTCGGGCGTGAGCAGCGGAAACGGCGTATGCGCGTAGTGCGCGGCCGTCTTGTCGGTCGTGTCGCGCTTGTCGAGCAGGTCCGACGTGATGTCCTTCAGCGCGACCGCGCCGCGGAAGCGCCCGGCGTCGTCGGTCACGTACAGGTACTTCACCGGATATTCGAGAAACACGCGCGTCATGTCGGCGACGCTCGCGGTGAGCGGCACGACCGTCTGCGCGGGCTGGATCAGCTCGCGCATCTGCGTGGTGCGCAGCCGCTGCCGCTCCTGCGCGTCCTGGTAGTGGTGCTGCGTGATTTCGTACATCGACGTCGTGCCCGTCGCGCGTGCGACGAAATACGCGAACACGCACGACACCAGCAGCGGCAGCACGACCTGGTAGCTCAGCGTCATCTCGAAGATCATCAGGATCGCCATCAGCGGCGCCTGCGTGGCGCCCGCCATGAACGCGCCCATCCCGACGATCGCGTACGCGAAATACGCGGACGTATGGCCCGGCCACAGCGCGTCCATCGCGAGCCCGAACAGCGAGCCGAACACGGCGCCGACGAACAGCGTCGGCGTGAACACGCCGCCGATCGCGCCCGAGCCGGCCGTCGCGGCGGTCGCGATCACCTTGAACACGAGCACCGCGACGAGCGCCTGCCAGGTCCACGGCGAATGGAGGATGTGGTTCACGACGCTGTAGCCGTTGCCCCACACGTCCGGAATCCATACCGAGATCACGCCGACCACGAGGCCGCCGAGCGCGAGCCGCACGGGCAGCGGCACCGGCAACCGCTTGAACTGCGTCTTCGACGCGTCGAGCAGGTGCAGGAACTGCGGCGCGAGCACGCCGCACAGCGCGCCGAGCACGACGAACGGCAGCACCTCGGGGCCCGTCACGGCCGGAAACACCGGCATCTCGTATGGCGGCCGGTAGCCGGCGAATTCGCGCATCACGATGTTCGCGACGACCGACGCGACGACCATCGGCCCGAAGCTCTCCATCGCGATCGTGCCGAGCACGATCTCCGACACGAAAAAGGCGCCGGCGATCGGCGCGTTGTACGCGGACGTGATACCGGCCGCCGCGCCGCACGCGACCAGCAGGCGCAGGCGCGGCGGATCGAAGTGCACGAACCGGCCGACCAGCGACGCGGCGAGCGCCGCGAGCTGCACCATCGGGCCTTCGCGGCCGATCGAGCCGCCGCTGCCGATCGTCAGCAGCGACGACACGCTGCGCCACAGGCTCTGCCGCACCGGCACGACGCCGTTGCCGAGCGCGACCGATTCCATGTAGTCGGTCTTGGCGGCCTGCTGGTCGCCGCGCGTCGCGAGCAGCAGCACGCAGCCGGCGAGGAAGCCGCCCGCGGCCGGCATCCAGAACCGCACGTACCACGGCAGGCTCTTGGCCATCTGCACGAAGCTGCCGCTGTGCCCCGAGATTAGGCGCTGCATCAGGTCGATGCCTTCGCGGAACGCCATCGTGGCAAAGGCGCCGCCGACGCCGACGATGGCCGACCAGATCAGCATCGTATGGGCGTCCGACAGGCGGAACAGCGTTTGCGCGCGAGTGCGCAGCTTCAGCAGGAACGAGAGCACGGCTGAAAGAGGGCGATGGAAAACGACGCGAAGCATAGCACTGCGCCGCGCCCGCGGGACCTCCCCGTCGGGCTTCCCGTAGGGCTTCCCGTCGGGCGCGGCGCGCGAACCGTCACGGACAGGCGGCTCAGCCAAGGCAGTGCTGCACGGCCCAGGTGATCCCGTAGCCGCCGACGATCAGCCACACGTACAGGATCAGGCCGGTCATCAGCGCACGCGGGCCGGCTGCGCGGATCTGCGCGACGCGCGTCTCGATGCCGAGTGCGGTCATGGCCATCGTCAGCGCGAAGGTGTCGAGCACGTTCAGCGTATGCGTGACATCCGCGGGCAGCACGTTCAGCGAATTGACGATCACGAAGCCGAGGAAGCCGAGCGCGAACCAGGGAACCGCCACCTTGGGCTTGCCTTGCGCGCCGCCGGCCGCGTCGTGCGCCGAGCGCGCCGAACGGGCGAGCCACCAGCCGAGCGCGAGCAGCACCGGCACCAGCAGCATCACGCGCGTCATCTTCACGATCGTCGCGACGTGCGCGACCTGCGGGCTGATGTCGCTCGCCGCGCCGACCACCTGCGCGACTTCGTGGATCGTGCCGCCGAAGAACAGGCCGAGGCCGGCCGGATCGAGGTTCAGCAGCCCGGCGTGATAGGCGAGCGGATACAGGAACATCGACAGCGTGCCGAACAGCACGACGCTGCCCACGGCCATCGCGCTCTGGTGCGGCTTCGACTGCTGCGTCGATTCGAACGCGAGCACGGCGGCCGCGCCGCAGATCGCGCTGCCGGCGGCGGTCAGCAGCGCGGCGTCGCGGTCGAGCTTCATCAGCTTCATGCCGACCCAGGTGCCGATCACGAGCGTGCTGACGACGACCAGCACCGACACCGCGAGGCCAGGCAGCCCGACCTGCGCGATTTCCTGCAGGCTCACGCGCAACCCGAAGAACGCGACCGCGATGCGCAGCAGCTTGCGTGCGGAGAAATTGACGCCGGCCGCCCAGCTGGCCGGCATGCCGTCGCGCAGGCCGTTGCCGTACAGCGCACCGGCGACGATGCCGACGATCAGCGGCGACAGGCCGAGCCCCGCGATCGCGGGAAGCTGGGACAGGCTCGTGACGGCGGCGGCGAACAGCGCGACGAACAGCACGCCGTTCAACTGGCCGCGCATCGACGGCGCGGCATGGCTGAGAGGGGGAGTCGGAGCAGTGGACATGGAAGCACCGTGATGGAGCGTGTGGCGATGCTGTAATCCTAATTTTGTTATATCGATATGAAAAATTGTGATTTGTGACGTAAACTATCCGGAAAGCCGATAATTCATCCCCATGACCCCGGATCAACTGATAACGTTCGCCGCCGTCGCCGAGCATCTGAACATCAGCCGCGCCGCCGTGGCGCTGCATCTGTCGCAGCCGGCCGTGTCGGGCCAGTTGCGGCTGCTGCAGGACGAGTTCGGCGAGCCGCTGTACCAGCGCGACGGCCGCGGCATCCGCCTGACGCCGGTCGGCGAACAGCTCGCGCAGTATGCGAAGGCGCAGCGCGACACCTTCGCGCAGGCGCGTGCGTTTCGCGACGCGGTACGCGGGCTGGAAGCCGGCACGCTGCGCATCGGCGCGAGCACGACGCCCGCGAGCTACCTGCTGCCGTACCTGATCGCGGCGTTCCAGCCGCGCGCGCCGCGCGTGTCGATCCAGACGATGAGCGGCAATACGGCCGACGTGGTCGCGGCGCTGCCGTCGCTCGACATCGCGCTGATCGAAGGGCCGCCCGGCGAGGCGCTGCCACCGGGCACGGCCGTGCACGCGTGGCACGAGGACGAGATCGTCGCGATCGTGCCGGCCGGCCATCCGCTCGCGGCGCCCGGCTACGACGCGGGCGTGACGCTCGACGCGCTCGCCGCGCATCCGCTCGTGCTGCGCGAGGCGGGCTCCGCCGTGCGGCAGCTCGTCGAGCGCGCGTTCGCGCATGGCGGCGCGCCGATGCGCGTCGCGTTCGAGATCGCGGGGGTCGAGGCCGTGAAGGAGGCCGTGCGTGCGGGGATGGGCGTCGGGTTCGTGTCCGCGATGTCGCTGCGTCACCAGGATGCGGCGCTCGTGTTGCGCTCGCTGGCGCCCGCGCCGCTCACGCGGCATTTCTCCATTCTCGTGCCGCATGGCGGCGCACCGTCGCGGGTCGCCGCGCAATTCCTCGAAATGAGTCTCGCGCAGGATCTCGCGTAGGCGGCCGAAGCCGCTCCGGGAACACGCATTGCACGCCGTCGGACGCGTATTTGCGCGCCAACCAGTCTTAGGGATTTCCTCTATGGCGTGGGTCTGAAGCGAAGCGCACCATCCGTCTCAAGCAAATGGAACCGGTTCCATTCCGGTGAAAAAGGGCAACATGGCAGACATCGTGATCGTGGCGAGCGCATTCGGGATGGACCGGGTGCGCCAGGAGGGCCACAGTGCATTCATCGCCACCGTGGCGGCATCCGGTGCGTCCGGTTTCGAGGTGCGGCGCGAGCTGTTCGCGTCGGACGACGACACGGCGCCCGGCGCGCTGGCCGCGCTCGGTGCGCAAATCGCCGGCCACGGGCTGTGGTCGGTCTATTCGACCCCGGACTCGCTGTATACGGAAACGGGTGCGCTCGATGCCGACGCATTGCGCGACGCGCTCGTGCAAGCGGACGCGCTCGGTGCGCGCTTCGTGAAATTCCAGCTCGGCGGCTTCGCCGGCGACGCGCACGCGGCCGAGATCGTCGCGCTGTCGCGCGGCGCGCGGGCCCGCGTGGTGGTCGAGAACGGCCAGCCCGAGGTCGGCGGCGCGTTCTCGCAGTTCCGCGGGCTGTTCGACGCACTGGCCGATGCCGGCATGCCCGATGCGCTCGGCATGACGTTCGACATCGGCAACTGGCAGTGGCGCGGCGAAGCGCCGCTCGACTGCGCACAGGTGCTCGCGCCGCATGTGGAATACATTCATTGCAAGACCATCGAAGGCGAGGGCGCGCGTCGTTTCGCCGCCGCGCCGGCGCCGAACGATCCGCTCGTGACCGGCGTGCTCGCCGCGCTGCCGCAGCACGCGCCGCGCGGCATCGAGTTCCCGTTCGACGCGGCCGACCTGGCCGGCGATGCCTGCCGGCGCGTCGCGTGGCTCGCGACCGCGTGACGGCAGCAGGATCCAGAGGAGTTCAGTCATGAAAGCAGCACTCGATGTCGTGACCTATGGCGAAGCGATGGCGATGTTCGTCGCGACGGAACCGGGCCATCTCGCGCACGCCGGGCAATTCGCGAAGCGGATCGCGGGCGCCGATCTCAATGTCGCGATCGGCCTGTCGCGGCTCGGCTTCCGGGTCGGCTGGATGAGCCGGGTCGGCCGCGATTCGTTCGGCCGCTACGTGCTCGACACGCTGGCGCGCGAGGGCATCGACGCATCGTGCGTGACCGTCGACCCGCGCTATCCGACCGGTTTCCAGCTGAAGTCGCGCAACGACGACGGCGGCGACCCGATCGTCGAATATTTCCGCAAGGGCTCGGCGGCGAGCCACCTGTCGTGCGACGACTACGTGGCCGACTACGTGCTCGGCGCGCGCCATCTGCACCTGACGGGCGTCGCGCCGGCGATCTCGGCGACGTCGTGCGAACTCGCCTTCCGGCTCGCGCGCGAGATGCGTGCGGCCGGCAAGACGATCTCGTTCGACCCGAACCTGCGCCCGACACTGTGGCCGTCCGCCGACGTGATGGCGAAGACCCTGAATGCACTCGCGACGCTCGCCGACTGGGTGCTGCCGGGCCTGGCCGAAGGGCGGCAACTCACCGGGCACGACACGCCGGCCGACATCGCGGGCTTCTATCTCGCGCGGGGCGCGCGCGGCGTCGTGATCAAGCTCGGCGAGCAAGGCGCGTATTTCCGCACGGCCGACGGCCGCGAAGGCATAGTCGCCGGCGAGCGCGTTGAAAAGGTCGTCGATACGGTCGGCGCCGGCGACGGCTTCGCGGTCGGCGTGGTCAGCGCGCTGCTCGAAGGCCGGAGCGTCGAGCAGGCGGTCGCGCGCGGCAACCGGATCGGTGCGCTCGCGATCCAGGTGATCGGCGATTCGGAAGGGTTGCCGACGCGCGACGCGCTCGACCGGCTCGAAAATGTCAGCAATCACGCCGATCGCTTAGAGGAAACCGTCACCGCGCAATGAGAGGCCGGACACGGCACAATCCGCGGATCCATTTCGTGCTTCATGCACGGTTTTGCATGAGACCGGACGACGCAACGATGCGCCGATGCCGGTCTACTCAGGAGACACTCTGATGGCAGCCAATCTCGCAGCTCGACGCTGGTGGACGATCATGCCGATCGTCTTCATCACGTACAGCCTCGCTTACCTCGATCGCGCGAACTACGGGTTCGCGGCCGCAGCCGGCATCAACCAGGATCTCGGGATCAGCAAGGGCCTGTCGTCGCTGATCGGCGCGCTGTTCTTCCTCGGCTACTTCTTCTTCCAGATTCCCGGCGCGATCTACGCGGAACGCCGCAGCGTGAAGAAGCTCGTGTTCGTCAGCCTCGTGCTGTGGGGCGGCTGCGCGGCACTGACCGGCGTGGTCAGCAACATCCCGTCGCTGATGGCGATCCGCTTCGTGCTGGGCATCGTCGAGGCGGCCGTGATGCCGGCGATGCTGATCTACATCAGCAACTGGTTCACGAAGAACGAGCGCTCGCGCGCGAACACGTTCCTGATCCTCGGCAACCCGGTCACCGTGCTGTGGATGTCGATCGTGTCCGGTTATCTCGTGCATGAATTCGGCTGGCGCCACATGTTCATCGCCGAAGGCGTGCCGGCCGTCGTCTGGGCCGTGTGCTGGTGGTTCCTCGTGCAGGACAAGCCGGCCGATTCGCCGTGGCTCAGCGCGCAGGAAAAGCGCGACCTCGACGCCGCGCTCGCGGCCGAGCAGGCGGCGATCAAGCCGGTGCGCAACTATGGCGAGGCGTTCCGCTCGCCGGCCGTGATCAAGCTGTGCGCGCAGTATTTCTGCTGGAGCATCGGCGTGTACGGCTTCGTGCTGTGGCTGCCGTCGATTGTGAAGAACGGTTCCGACCTCGGGATGGTCGCGACCGGCTGGTTGTCCGCGCTGCCGTATCTCGCCGCGACGATCGCGATGCTGGCCGCGTCGTGGGCGTCCGACAAGGTCGGTTCGCGCCGCGGCTTCGTGTGGCCGTTCCTGCTGATCGGCGCGGCCGCGTTCGCCGCGTCGTACGCGCTCGGCTCGTCGCATTTCTGGATCTCGTATGCGCTGCTGGTCGTCGCGGGCGCCGCGATGTATGCGCCGTACGGCCCGTTCTTCGCGATCGTGCCGGAACTGCTGCCGAAGAACGTCGCCGGTGGCGCAATGGCGCTGATCAACAGCATGGGCGCGCTCGGCTCGTTCGTCGGCTCGTACTTCGTCGGTTACCTGAACGGTGCGACCGGGTCGCCCGTCGCGTCGTACGCATTCATGAGCGCCGCGCTGGTCGCCGCGGTGATCCTCACGCTGTCCGTCAAACCCCAGGCGCGCGATGCGCATCCGCTCGCCGCGCCGCTGCAAGGAAAATGAAACGATGAAGCCCCGTATCGTCGCGTACAAGCCGCTGCCCGATGACGTTCTCGCGTACCTGCGCGAGCATGCAGAGGTCGTGCAGGCCGCCGGCGCCGATGCGCTCGCTGCTGCGCTCGGCGACGCGGACGGCGCGATCGGCGCGAGCCTGAAGGTCACGCCGCAGATGCTCGACCGCGCCCCGCGGCTGAAGGCGTGGTCGACGATCTCGGTCGGCTACGACAACTTCGACGTCGCCGATCTCACGCGGCGCGGCATCGTGCTCGCGCATACGCCGGACGTGCTGACCGAATCGACGGCCGATACGGTGTTTTCGCTGATCCTGGCTTCCGCCCGGCGCGTGGTCGAACTGGCCGAGTGGGTGAAGGCCGGCCACTGGCAGCGCAGCATCGGCCCGGACCTGTACGGCACCGACGTGCAGGGCAAGACGCTCGGCATCGTCGGGCTCGGGCGGATCGGCGGCGCGGTCGCGCGGCGTGCGGCGCTCGGCTTCCGGATGCAGGTGCTGTACGCGAACCGGTCCGCGCATGCCGAGGCCGAGGCGCAGTACGGCGCCCGGCGCGTGACGCTCGACGAACTGCTCGCGCAGTCGGATTTCGTGTGCCTGCAGGTGCCGCTGTCGCCGGACACGCGCCACCTGATCGGCGCGCCCGAATTCGCGAAGATGAAGCGCAGCGCGATCCTGATCAATGCGTCGCGCGGGCCCGTCGTCGACGAAGCCGCGCTGGTCGACGCGCTGCGCGCGGGGACGATCCGCGCCGCGGGGCTCGACGTGTTCGAGCAGGAGCCGCTGCCGGCGGATTCGCCGCTGCTGCAGATGAAGAACGTCGTCGCGCTGCCGCATATCGGCTCGGCGACGCACGAGACGCGCCATGCGATGGCGCGCTGCGCCGCGGAAAACCTGGTCGGCGCGCTGGCCGGCACGCTGCGCACGAATCTCGTCAATCCGGATGCGCTGGCGCACGCCTGAGCCGCCCCCGGCAACCGGCCGGCGCGGTGCCGGCGCCGTTAGAGTCGATGATCTTGGTGCCGGCGGGCTGGCTGCGTTATGATCGCCCGCTCGCGTCGCATCGACGGCGGCCACGCGGCCGGTAGCGTCGCGCGACGGGCATCCGCGCCAGGTCCGGTGCGGCCGACTGCTGTAGCACGCGACTGGCGGGCGCTGCTCGACCGTGAAGCACCGGGCCAGCGCAGGCGCCGATGCGCCAGGACAGGGGAGGCCGCCGGTTGGCTTACGTTTCCAACAACAAAGGTCCGTCTGCTCACGAAGCGGCGCGGATCGTACGTCGCGAGGCACGACAGTGACCGATTCGCAACCTTCCACGACGCGTCCGGCGACGATCAGCGACGTCGCGCGCGAGGCCGGCACGGGCAAGACCAGCGTTTCGCGCTACCTGAACGGCGAGACGCATGTGTTGTCCGTCGATCTGCGCCAGCGGATCGAGGCGGCCATCGCGCGGCTCAACTACCGGCCGAACCAGATGGCGCGCGGGCTCAAGCGCGGCCGCAACCGGCTGCTCGGCATGCTCGCGGCCGACCTGACCAATCCTTACACCATCGAAGTGCTGCAGGGCGTCGAGGCCGCGTGCCATGCGCTCGGCTACATGCCGCTCATCTGTCACGCGGCGAACGAAGTCGAGATGGAGCGCCGCTTCCTGCAGCTGCTCACGACCTACCGCGTCGAAGGGCTGATCGTCAACGCGCTCGGCGCCGACGAAGACGTGCTGCGCCCGCTGCGCGGCGCGGGCATTCCGGCCGTGCTCGTCGACCGCACGGTCGAGGGTTTCGAGGCCGACCTGATCGGCCTCGACAACGGCGACGCGATCGAGACGGCGCTCGCGCACCTGGTCGAACACGGTTTCGACGCGATCCATTTCGTCGTGCAGCCGTTCGAGCGCGTCAGCTCGCGGCGCGTGCGCGAGGCCGCGTTCCGCGCGGCGCTGGCGGCGCGCGGGCTGGCGGTGCCGTCGACGGTCGTGCTCGACCTGGACGAACCCGACGCGGCCGCGGCGGCGCTCGCCGACGTCGATGCGCGCATCGACGAAGCGGCGCGGCGCGGCGTGCGCGCGGCGCTGTTCGCCGCGAATGCACCGGTCGCGCTTGCGATCGCGCGCCACCTGCGGGCACGGTTCGGCGCCGCGTGGCAGCAGCAGGCGGCGCTGCTGTCGATCGACGATCCGGAATGGGCCGAGCTGATCGGCATCACGACGATCCGTCAGCCGACCTACGAAATCGGCTACAAGGCCGTCGAATTCGTGCACGAGCGGATCGACGGCGCGGCGGGCGACGTGCGCGTCGCGATGCTGCCCGGCGAACTGATTGCGCGCGCGTCGACCGCAAGCTGAGTATCATTCGGGGCACGCGGCGCGTCAGGTGCGCCGCCCCGAACAAGGAACTACATGACTGTCGCTCCCGTCACGCTGGCGGCGCTGATCGCCGCCACGCTGATCATCGCGCTGCTGCCGCTCGTCCTCTACCGCATCCTGCGCAAGCCGCTTGCGCTCAACCGCCGCGACACGATCGTCGGCGTCGCCGTCTTCACGCTGTTTGCGATGATCCTCGAGCGCGCGTTCCACGGGCTCGTGCTGAGCCACACGCCCGAGGACGGCTGGCTGACGCAGCCGCTCGCGTTCGTCGCGTACGGCGCGCTCGCGACCGCCGTGTTCGAGGAAGTCGGCCGCTATCTCGGGATGCATGTCCTGAACCGCCGCTATGGCGCATCGGCCGGCGACGGCCGCGGGATCGGCTACGGAATCGGCCACGCCGGCGCAGAAGCGTGGTTCGTCGGCGTGCTGGTGTGGGGCCAGTGGTCGTATCTCGCGTGGCTCGCGAGCCGCGGCCAGCTCGAGACGCAGTTGTCCGACCTGCCGGTCGACACCGTGGTGCGGCTGCACATGATGCTCGCGACGCTGTCGGCCCAGTCGATCCTGCTGTTGCTGCTCGAACGCTGCGCGGCGTTCGCGGTGCAACTGGCGCTGTCGGTGCTGGTGTGGCGCGGCGTGCGGGCCGGCCGAATGGCCGTGCTGCCGCTCGCGATCGTGCTGCATGCGCTCGCGGCGACGCCGACGCTGCTGTACCAGGTGGGCGTGCTGCCGGCCGCGTGGGCCGAGACCGCGTATTTCGTGCTGGCCGCGGTCCTGGTGGTCGTGCTGGTGAAGACGTGCCGGCCGTCGCGTGCGGCGGCCTGACGGGGAAGACGCAATGGACGACTATCTGATCGAATGCCAGAGCGCGGAATTCGACGCGCTCGCGCGCGTGATCTGCGATCTCTTTCCGGAGCAGACGCGCTTCGCCGAAAGCAGCGATGCGCGCGGGCGCTTCCTGTCCGTCCACTGGCTGGCGATGCGTTTCGGCGCGACGCCGAAGCGGATGACGCTCGACATCCGGGTCGTGCCGGCCGCGCTCGCGCGCTACCTGGCGCTCAAGCCGATGCAGCGCGCGCGCAGCCATGCGGTGCTGCATGCGTATACGGAAGCGATGCTCGGGTCGCTCGAAGAGCGGCACGCGGCCGGCGAGGCCGTCGAGCGCGACGCGGAACTCGAACTCGACGAAGACTTTGCGTGAGCAGCGGCGCCGGCCTCGGGCCGGCGCGGTGCGTTACGCGTCGCGGTAGACCTGCGCGAAGCGCTGCGCCTGCACGACACCGTAGTCGCCGGGCGCGTATTGCATCACCCAGTCGCCGGCGACGCCGCGCAGCGTGTCGCCGTTTTCCGAGCGGGCGATCGTAAACGGTTCGTCCATCCGGCGCGCGAGCACGACGGCCGGCCGGTTGCGGTAGGCGCCCGGCGCGCCGTGCGCGAGCGCCGGATCGGCGGGCAGGTATTTGGCGTCGAAGCGCGCGCGCGACACGACCCAGCGGTCGCCGGTCGAGCCAGTGATCAACGCGTCGCCCGCACCATAACGGTTCGGGCCTTCGAGGCTCATCAGTTCGCCGTCGGCGTCCGCGAAGGACACGGCGACGGTTTCGTCCTTGACGACGCGACGGGCCTGCGGATCGGTACGCAGATCGAGTTGCTTGAGTTCGAGCATGGGGAAGGGCGGGAAAGCGGGAAAAGCCGGGAGCTTATCCCGAATTCGGCGCGCCGTGTGACGCGCCGGTCGCCCATAGCGGCGCGGCGCCGTTCGGCCCGGGCGGGCAGCACGGCGCCGGCGGGGAGGGCGTCAGGGCTGCGCGGGTGCGCTCGCGGCCGGCGCGGCGGCCGCCTTGCCTTCCTTGCCCTTCGTCTTGCCCTTGCCGCGGTGCTCGCCGCCGTGGTGCAGCCAGCTGCGGAAGGTCGTGTCGGCCAGCGCCTTCTGCTCGGCCGGGAAGCTCTCGTAGAGCGGCGCGAAGGCGTCGGCGAGCTTCTTCGCGCCGTCGGCGTTCGCCTGCGACAGTTCCGCGTACTGCTTCATGTCGTCGAGCGCGGACACGTCGTGCTTGGCCATCCGTTCGCTATAGAGGCGGCCCATCGTTGCGCCGTTGTCGCGCATCGTGTCGGCGAACGTCTTCCATTGCGGCTCTTGCGCCGACGTGATCTTCAACTGGTCGTGCAGATACTTGATGCGCTGCTCGATGCGCGCTTCGTGGCGTGCCGCGCGCTCTTCGGCGCTCGGGGCCGACGCCGCGGCCGTCATGGCCGGCGCCTGGGCGGGCGCTTGCGGCTGCGCCGGGGTTTGCGCGAATGCGCTGGCTGCAACGACGAGCGTAGCGAGGGTGAGCGAAATTTTCTTCATGGTTGGCTCTCCGGGGTGGTGTCGTGCGAGCGGGCGCGGCGGCCATTGCCGCAAGCGCATCTCGCGTCGCCCGATATTAGTAGCACGTTGCCCGTAGTGCGGCAGTGAATGCGACACTTGCTTACAACCGATACGAATCGAAATCGAACGGTTCGAATCCGGGCCATGCCGGTTGGGCGCACCGGCGTTCGGCGCTATCATCGCGTCACTTTCCACTCCGCCGGCACATGCGTACCGGCCCAGCGTCATGCGTCCACCCCGCCTCGACCAACTCGACGATCTCGACCGGCAACTCGTCGCGCTGCTGCAAGCCGATGCGCGCGCCAGCGTCGCGGATCTCGCGCGCCAGCTCGACGTGGCGCGCACGACGGTCGTCGCACGCATCGCGCGGCTCGAACGCACCAACGTGATCGCCGGGTACAGCGTGCGGCTCGGGCAGGACGTGCTCGACGCCAGCATCTATGCGTACGTCGGCATCATCCTCACGCCGAAGTTCGGCAAGGACGTGTTGCGCAAGCTCGACCGGATGCCGGAAGTCCAGCTGCTGTGCGCGGTGAGCGGCGAGTACGACTACGTCGCGTGGCTGCGCGCCGATTCGCCCGAACGGCTCAACGATCTGCTCGACCAGATCGGCACGCTCGAAGGCGTCGAGCGCACGACGACGTCGATCATCCTGTCGCGCAAGATCGATCGCGGGACGATCGGCGGCTGACCATTCTATTGCACGCTGCGCCGCGCATGACGGCGCAAGCGCATGCGCGGCACAGGTTTCGTTGCGTCACGGGCGCCCGGATTGGCGTCGGGTATGTGCTCGCACGCATTCGTATCGGCCTTTGCCGTCCATCATGACCGGCACGGGCATCCGCCATCATCCTTCCGCGCACTTCGCGCCTCTCTCCCGAATCTCCTTTGGTATTCCGCTTCGACCGGCGTGCCGCACCTGACGCATGGGCAGTTCGTGCGTCCGGCGCCACGCCGTGCGTTCTCGCTTTCGTCGTCGCGATGCGCAACCGCCAACGGCCGGTTTGCGACAGCGCCTCTACGCGATTTTTAGACGAATGTGTCATTTCGGCGAAATATATCGTCATAACGTCGAAATTATCGGTCGTTTCGCATCATTCTTCGTCTTGGAACTGATTTTGAGCGTCCCTACACTGTGTTCATGGCTCAACGCCGTCCACAACACCAACCCATCATCAGGAGATAAGCGCATGAAAATCGCCATCGTCGGCGCAGGTCTGATCGGCCACACCATTGCTCACATGCTGCGCGAAACGGGCGACTACGAAGTCGTCGCGTTCGACCGTGACGCGGATGCGCTCGCGAAGCTGTCGCGCGAAGGCATCGCGACGCAGCGGGTCGATTCGGCCGACGCGAATGCGATTCGCGAAGCGGTGAAGGGCTTCGATGCGCTCGTCAACGCGCTGCCTTACTACCTCGCGGTCAACGTGGCCGCCGCCGCGAAGGCTGCCGGCGTTCACTACTTCGACCTGACCGAAGACGTGCGCGCCACCCACGCGATCCGCGAACTGGCCGACAGCTCCGACCGCGCGTTCATGCCGCAGTGCGGCCTCGCGCCGGGCTTCATCGGCATCGCCGCGCACGAACTCGTGAACGGCTTCAGCGAAGTGCGCGACGTGAAGATGCGCGTCGGCGCGCTGCCCGAATATCCGACCAACGCGCTGAAGTACAACCTGACGTGGAGCGTCGACGGCCTGATCAACGAATACTGTCAGCCGTGCGAAGCGATCCGCGACGGCCGCAAGCAGTGGGTGCAGCCGCTCGAAGGCCTCGAACACTTCTCGCTCGACGGCACCGAATACGAAGCGTTCAATACGTCGGGCGGCCTCGGCACGCTGTGCGAGACGCTGTCGGGCAAGGTCGAGACGCTCGACTACAAGTCGGTGCGCTACCCGGGCCACCGCGAGCTCGTCCAGTTCCTGCTGGAAGACCTGCGCCTGTCGACCGACCGCGACACGCTGAAGTCGATCATGCGCCGCGCGGTGCCGTCGACGAAGCAGGACGTCGTGCTCGTGTTCGTCACGGTGACGGGCGTGAAGGACGGCCAGCTGGTGCAGGACGTGTTCACGCGCAAGATCTTCGCGAAGGACGTGTGCGGGATGCACATGAGCGCGATCCAGATCACGACGGCCGGCGCGATGTGCGCGGTGCTGGATCTGTTCCGCGAAAAGAAGCTGCCGCAGAGCGGTTTCATCCCGCAGGAAAAGGTGTCGCTGAAGGCGTTCCTGTCGAACCGCTTCGGCAAGCTGTATGAAGGCGGCACGATGGAGCGCATGCACGCGGTTGCCTGACCGCAGTTGTCAGATCATTCGCCAGCCTCTGGCACGAGGGCCGTACGACGCCGGGAGCGCAGCAGCGCTTCCGGCGTTGTTTTTTGAGGAAGCGGGAACAGCGCCTGGCGGCGCGATCAGGCCGGCAGCGGCGGGACGATCGTCGCCGGTTGCGGCGGCGGCACGATGCGGTACAGCAGCGCGTCGACGTCCGCGTCGGACGGCGCGGTGTTGTCGAACATCACGATGCCGTCGCATTCGCGGCCGGTCGGCACGAAGCGGCGCTGCCGGTATTCGTCCCAGTGCGCAAGCTTGTACGCATCGTTCGGGTTGGCGCGCGCGACGATCCGCTGGTGCGCGATATCCTCCGACGTGTGAACCCAGACGACCGTCAGCGTGACGTCCGGCGCGATGCCGAGCCACGTGCGGTCGAGGATGCGCCGGTCGCGCACTTCACGCGACAGCGGGCCGACGACGAGCGCGCCGATGCCGAGCGAGAGATTTTCACGGGCCGTATCGAGCAGGCCCTGATATTCGGGATCGCGAAGATGTTTGAGGTAGAGCGGGCTGTCGCGGTCGTTCGGATCGTTCGTGAGCGCGCCCATCGCGGCGGCGCTGTAGCGACCGTACAGCGTGTCCTTGTCGAGCAGGCAGAACGCCTCGCCGGTCGCGCGCATCAGCGGCCCGATGAGCCGCTTCGCGAGCGTGGTCTTGCCGGTGCCGGCGTGACCGCAGAAGAACACGAGATGCGTCACGAATACCGGCTCCCCGCCTCCTGGCGCGACGTGTCGCTGCGCTTGTCGCCGCGCGAGAACACTTCCGCTTCCAGCCACATCGCGTTGATGATGCCGAAGCCGAGTGCCACGCCGATGCCGAGTATCCACGAGAAATACCACATAGGTCTGTCTCCTTGACGGTTGAGCCGTACGGCCGTTGTGCAGCGCGCAATGCAGGCCCGGCGCGCCTGTCGCCGTGCCGCGACGCGCGTGCTGCGGCGCACGCAGCCCGATCATGACCAATATCGACGTGCCGCGCAAGCCGGGCCGTCCGTGCAGCAAACCGGTAAACTGATGTGCAAACCGCAACATCGTGGGACAACATGCTGATCAACTGTGCTGCTTACCAGGACGGCCGCAAGCTGGCCGATATCGACATCGACGCCATCAGCGATTACGTGTCGAAGCCCGAATGCTTCGTGTGGGTCGCGCTGAAGGATCCGACGCCCGAGGAAATCGACCTGATGGGCGAGGAGTTCGGATTGCACGAACTCGCGCTCGAGGATGCCCGCAAGGGTCATCAGCGGCCGAAGATCGAGGAATACGGCGACTCGCTGTTCGCGGTGCTGCATACGGTCGAACTCGATGAGGACGACGAATTCAAGGTCGGCGAATTGAACGTGTTCGTCGGCCCGAATTACGTGCTGTCGATCCGCAACCATACCGAGCAGGATTTCCGCGACGTGCGCAAGCGTTGCGAGCGCGAGCCGCATCTGCTGCGAGAGGGGGCGGCGTTCGTGTTCTACGCGTTGATGGACCAGGTCGTCGACCGGTATTTCCCGATCCTCGAAACGCTCGGCACCGAGCTCGAGGAACTCGAGGATCGCATCTTCGCGAAGGCGACGCCCGCGTCGTCGCGCGCGATCATCGAGGATCTCTATTCGCTGAAGCGCCGGCTCGTGCTGCTGTACCAGCATACGGCGCCGCTGATGGAGCCGCTCGCGAAGCTCACCGGCGGGCGTGTGCCGCACGTCTGCAGCGGGATGGCGGCCTACTTCCGCGACGTGTACGACCATCTGCAGCGGATCGTGAAGACGATCGAAGGGCGCCGCGAGATGGTCGTCACGGCGATCCAGGTCAACCTCGGGATGATTTCGCTCGCGGAGAACGAGGTGACCAAGCGGCTCGGCTCGTTCGCCGCGTTGTTCGCGATACCGACGATGATCGCCGGCATCTACGGGATGAACTTCGCGAACATGCCCGAGCTGCACCTGAAATACGGGTTCTACGGCTGCATCGCGGTGATGGCCATCGCCGACCTCGCGCTGTGGTGGCGTTTCAGGCGGGCAGGGTGGCTGTAGCCCGATTTCACGCGGGACGTGGCGCGTGCTTGCCGATCACGACGCGCCACGGCCGCACGCGCCACGATTTCACGAGGCCGTTCTGCACGTACGGATCGGCGCGCGCAAACGACTCGGCCGCTTCCGGTGAATCGCCTTCGAACACGAGCACGGCCTGGTCGGCCGGGTCTGCCAGCGCGCCGGCGAGCACGAGTTCGCCGCGCTCGGTCGCGGCCTGCGCGAGCGCCAGATGCTCCGCACGGAACGGCTCGCGTCGCGACAGGTAATCGTCGACGAGTTCGTAGATCAACTGGTAATGCATGATCGCTCCGGAAGTCGGTTTCCGCCGCGGGATGGTGGGCGTCCGGCTCAGTATAGGGCACCGGGCAAGCCGTTGGCGGCGTGGTTTGCCGACGTGACGGCAGGCATTCGCGGGTTGGTTTTTTTGAACGACGTATCCCGGACGGTATCCCGTTGCTTTCTTAGGACGCAACTAACGGTCTGGTTTCCCGACGTCGGCAAAGTGCCGGCTCATTCGCGTCTACGTAAGCACTGCCTGAAATCTGTCTACAGAAATGAGGGGTCCTTCCAAGCAAATTCCGGGTCCGGATCTCGCATGCCGGCGAGGGACGAGTGGATGAAAAAGGACGGGAGCCGGCTGCCGGGCCATCTGAACCGGGCGTCGCGCGAGGGCGTTTCCATTGGGCCGGAATGCGACCTATGCTGAACGAATCCGGAGCGAACGCCGTTCGCCCGATTCGCCCAGACGAGGTGTGCCATGCCGGTCTCAGCCACCCTGCAGGATTGCCTGCGCCAGAAGTCATCGCGGTACGAAGTCGTGTACCACCCCTATAGCCATACGAGCATGGAGACGGCCGCCGCCGCGCATATTCCCGGCGATCGGCTCGCGAAAACCGTGCTCCTCGAGGACGCCGAGGGCTACGTCGCCGCCGTATTGCCGACGACGCACGCCGTGCGCCTGTCGGATCTCTGGGTGAAGACGGGACGCCATCTCGTGCTCGCCCGGGAGGTCGAATTGCGCGAGCTGTTCAAGGATTGCGACATGGGCGCGCTGCCGCCGGTCTGCATGGCGTACGGAATGAAGACGTTCCTCGAGGAACGCCTCGCGCAGCAGCCGGAAGTCTATTTCGAGGCCGGCGATCACGAAGCACTGATTCACATGATGCAGGACGAATTCCTGATGCTGATGGAGACGGCCGAGCGCGCGCATTTCTCGCACCGGATGCAGGGGATGATGCTGTCCTGAGCGACGTCGGTCGTTCGTCGATGAAGCATGCGCGCGGGCATTTTCACGCCGGCTTCGGTGGGGCGGAGATGCCTGCGCGCGCAGAGGGTTGGGCAATGAGTTCATGCTGACGCAGTGGTATCCGGCGTCAGAAAATAGATTCGTTATGCAAATCATTGAGTTGATTCGTCGATCGACAAGTTTTCCAATTTTTATTTGGAATCCTTGATAAAGAGACGATCGGTGCCTCGTCGGAAAATCGCGTGAACAGGCTCGGCCCTGGCCCCGCATGACAATGAGTCAACGAAACGCATCCGACAACGCTCGTTTCCGGGGCCGATTCGGTGCGCTGCACTAAATTGGGGATTATTTATGCGCAAATCACTGAATTAGTGCGACAACCATACAAATCAATTACCAAATCAATGGGAGGTTGTTTAAGGAAGCTTACTAACTCGTTATTCGAGTAGGGCCTCCAAACTTTGTATTTGAGTATCAAATAAAGTTTGACGCCCAGATTTTTTCCTTGCTATCTTCTGCACCCAAGACGAACGGCCTGGCTGACATCGGCGTGTAACGAAGATCCAAGCATCACGAGAAAAAGGTGCCGGTGTCGACGCGGTTGCAATTGCCTGAACGTGCCGGTGCGGGGTAGACGCCGGATAGGGCGGCTATCCCGTCGCGGTTGAAACGATTCCTTGAAATTGAATGAATTTGGATCCGAATTCGATGCTTCCAATTCGGATTTCAAGTTGAATTGAAAATGAAATTTCGCATTGAGGCGGAGACGGAGCCGACCCGGTTCCGGAGCCCGCCATCATCGCGAAACTGGGCGATTCGCTTGGGGGATGGATAGTGGGCATGAAAGTCGAAGAGCATCTGGTTGCTTCGAATAGCGGACTGGCCACGCTGGGGCGTCCGCGGGAATTCGGCAAGAAGCAGCAGAATCCGGTGCGCCGTTTCGGCGGCATCGCAGTCGTCCTCCTGTTGCATGCAGTGCTGATCTACGCATTGCTCAACGGCCTCGCGACCAAAGTCGTGCAGGTGATCCAGCATCCGATCGAAACCCGCATCATCGAGCCGGTGAAGCCGCCGCCACCGCCGCCGATGCCGGTCGTCAAGCTTCCGCCGCCGAAATTCGCGCCGCCGCCGCCGCCGTTCGTGCCGCCGCCGGAAGTGCCGGTGCAGGCGCCCCCGCAGCAGGCGACCATCACGCACCAGTCGGCACCGGTGCCGTCCGCGCCGGCCGTGCAGGCGCCGGTCATCGCACCGCCCGCGCCGCCCAAGCCGGTCAGTCACGAAGTGGGTGTCGTCTGCCCGAATTCGGACTCGATGCGCGCGTCGATGCAGTACCCGAAGGAAGCGCAGGAAAACAACATCACGGGTGACGTGACGATCGAGTTCGTCGTGGATGCAGAAGGGAACATTACGAACGAGCGCGTGGCCCAGTCGGCCGACCCGGTGCTCGATCGTGCGGCCTACAACACCGTGAAGCGGTTCAAATGCGTGGCGCAAGGCCAGGCAGTACGGGTCCAGGTGCCGTTCTCGTTCAACCTGAATTGATGCAGTGGGCGGTCCGGCGGGAGCCGGACCGGGGAAAACCGGCTTGAACTTAAATCGTAAGTTCAACGAAAGAATTGGAGTGGGGTATGACGAAGCGTTCTCTGGCCGCGCTGGCGGCAAGCCTGTTGATGTCCGTCGCTGCAATCGACGGGCTCGTTGCACCGCAACTCGCTTACGCGCAAGCGAGCGGATCCATGACGACATCCGACGCGTCGACACCGGCCGCGGCGCCTGCGCAGGCGACCACCGCCGCCGAGCCGGCCCCGCCCCCGGCGCCGGCCACGACCGAAGCGGTCGAGAATCCGTACGGGCTCGGGGCGCTATGGAAGAACGGCGACTTCGTCGCGCGCTTCGTGCTGATCCTGCTCGTGATCATGTCGATGGGCAGCTGGTACATCATGGTCACGAAGTTCGTCGAGCAGTTGCGGGCGAACCGCCGCGCGAAACTTGCCGACGCACAGCTCTGGAGCGCGCCGTCGCTGGCCGAGGGCGCGAAGCTGCTCGACGAGGCATCGCCGTTCCGCTTCATCGCCGAAACGGCGATCGAGGCGGGCGAGCATCACGACGAGGCGCTGCTCGAAGCAGTGGACCGCAACACGTGGATCGACGTGTCCGTCGAGCGCTCGATCACGAACGTGTCGAACCGCATGCAGGACGGGCTCGCGTTCCTGGCGACGGTCGGCTCGACCGCGCCGTTCGTCGGGCTGTTCGGCACGGTCTGGGGGATCTATCACGCGCTGACGGCGATCGGGATCGCGGGCCAGGCGTCGATCGACAAGGTCGCAGGCCCGGTGGGCGAGGCGCTCATCATGACGGCGATCGGCCTGGCGGTCGCGGTGCCTGCCGTACTCGGCTACAACTTCCTGGTCCGGCGCAACAAGTCGGTGATGGAGCGGGTCCGCAACTTCGGCGCCCAGCTGCACACCGTGCTGCTGGCCGGCAGCAAGCGTCCCGCTCGCGTGCCGTCGGCCGCCGCGTCGCTCGTGAACTGACCGGCTGACGGAGGCGCGCGATGGGCATGAACGTCGGGCAGGACGAAAGCGACGAGGTGATCGCGAACATCAACACGACGCCGCTCGTCGACGTGATGCTGGTGTTGCTGATCATCTTCCTGATCACGATTCCGGTCGTCACGCATACGATCCAGCTGCAGTTGCCGAAGGAGGTCGTGCAGCCGCTGCAGACCACGCCGAAGAGCGTCGAGATCGCGGTGAACCGCGACGGCGATTTCTTCTGGGGCGAGCAGCTGGTGGATGCGTCGACGTTGCTCGCGAAGCTGAAGGGTGTGTCGCAGCAGCAGCCGCAGCCGAGCGTGCACGTGCGGGGCGACCAGAACACGCGCTACGAGTTCATCGGCCGGGTCATCACGATGTGCGAGCGAGCGGGTATCGCGAAGGTGTCGTTCATTACGGAACCGCCGGCGCGTGGTGGCTAGCCTTGCATGGGGGACGGCGCACGCGCCGATTCTGATTGACCGCTATTGCATGGGACCAGAGTAAGCGCTAAAGCGCTAACTCTGGTCGACCGCGAAGCATGGGATCTGAGTAAGCGCTAAAGCGCTAACTCTGGTCGACCGCTATGCATGGGACCAGAGTAAGCGCTAAAGCGCTAACTCTGGTCGACAGGAGCAGACGATGGGAATGAACGTGCCTTCGGGCGGAGGCGGCAGCGAGCCGGAAGTGATGGTCGACATCAACACCACGCCGCTGATCGACGTGATGCTGGTGCTGCTGATCATGCTGATCATCACGATCCCGATCCAGATGCATTCGGTAAAGATGGACCTGCCGGTGGGCAACCCGCCGCCGCCCGCCACCCAGCCGGAAGTCGTGCAGATCGACATCGACTTCGACGGAACGACGACGTGGAACGGCGCGCCGGTGCCGAATCGCGCGGCACTCGAGGCGAAGCTGACGGCGGTCGCGCACGAACCCGTGCAGGCGGAGATCCATCTGCGGCCGAACAAGCTGGCGCCGTACAAGGACGTGGCGGCCGTACTGGCGTCCGCGCAGCGCGTGGGCGCGACGAAGATCGGCCTGATCGGAAACGAGCAGTTCATGCAATGACGGGACAGGCCAACCGATGAACCAGCGACGATGGAAACGGATGATGGCGCTGACCGCGCTCGGTGCGGCCTGCGTGCTCGGCCGGCCGGCGTGGACGGCTGACGCGTTGCGGCCCGATGTGGCGAAGTCGCTGGCGGCGGCGCAGGAACTGTATCGCGCGCACAAGTATCGCGACGCGCTCGGCAAGATCGCGCAGGCGGCCGCCGTGCCCAACCGCACGCCGTATGAAACCTACATGGTGGAAGCGACGCGCGGCGCGGCGGCGATGGCGGCGGGCGATACCGGCGTGGCCGCGCAGGCCTACGAAACCGTCCTGAATTCGGGGCGCCTGTCGGGCGAGGACGAGCAACGGACCACGGCGGCGCTCGCGGGGATCTATTTCCAGCAGAAGAACTATCCGCAGGCGATCCGCGTCGCGCAGCGCTACCTGAAGGCGGGCGGCACGGATCCGGAAATGCACACGCTGCTCACGCAGTCGTATTACCTGTCGAACGATTGCAGCCAGGTCGTGAGCCAGCTGAAGGCAAGCGCGGACGCACAGGCGAAGGCCGGCCACGCGCCGGACGAAGGGCAGTTGCAGATGCTGGCGACCTGTGCGCAAAAGAGCAAGGATGCCAGCGCCTATCGCAGCGCGCTCGGCATGCTGGTGGCTTATCATCCGAGCCCCGCGTACTGGGAGGACATGGTCTCGGCCATTCGCGGCAGCCCCGGTTACTTGTCGTCGCTCGACCTCGACATCTATCGGTTGCGCAGGGCGACGGGCTCGCTGACGACGGCCGACGCCTATATGGAGATGACACAGCTCGCGCTGGTGGCGGGAACGCCGGCCGAAGGCAGGCAGGTGATCGACCAGGGGTTCGCGTCCGGCGTGCTGGGCAAGGATGCGCAGGCGGACCGCGAGAAACGGCTGCAGGCGCTGGCCGCCAAGCGCGCGCAGTCGGGCGTGGATGCTGCCAGTCCGGTGGCGCCGATCGACGTCGGCATGAATCTGGTGTTCGCGGGCCACGCGGCGCAGGGGCTGTCGATGATGGAGCAGGCGATCGCGAAGGGCGGGCTCGAGCATCCCGATGCGGCGCGGCTGCGGCTCGGCGAGGCGTACTACGTGGCGGGCGAGAAGGCGCATGCGGTCCAGGTGCTTCGCACGGTGAAGGGCGCCGACGGATCAGGGGATCTGGCGAAGCTCTGGACGGCGGTGGCATCCCGGTAGCGCAACGCAAGGGCGCGACGGCGTGCGACGCGCACGCGCTCGACAAGTAGCGTGGCGCGGCGGAAGTACAAGTGCTTGACGGTCAGGCACGAAGAGAAAGAGGGGGTAATCTTGTTAATTAGTAAACCGAATGAAATATGCGAAGATCGCGCGGCCATGGGGCGATGGCGTCGAGCCGCACCGCGCGCCGGCTGCACGCAGCGGCAGTGCGCGGCCGGGTATCACGCCGAGCCGGTCGCGTCATCGCATCGGCGAAGGATCGCCGACATCAAACCGGTTTCGACTGCGAGGCTCCGCACTTCCATGACTGTGCCCCCTGATGAGTCGGTTCTGGTCGCCGTATCGCTAGGCAACAAGATCCGGGCGCTGCGCCAGCGCCTGAAGCTCACGCTCGACGAGACGGCCGGGATCGCTGGCATTTCGAAGCCGTTCCTGTCTCAGGTCGAGCGTGGGCGCGCGACGCCGTCGATCACGTCACTGGTCCGGATCGCGCAAGCGCTGGGCGTGACGATGCAGTACTTCATCGACACGCCGACGGAAGCGCGTTCGGTGTGCCGCGGGAACGCGATGCAGTATTTCCAGTTCGCGAACTCGGCCAGCCTGTTCGCCAGGCTGACGAACCTGGTGGATGGCCGCAAGCTCGACGCGATTCTCGTCAGGATGCCGGCGGGGCAGTCGCCGTCCGAGATAACGACGCATTCGGGCGAAGAGTTCGTCTATGTGATGCGCGGGCAGGTCGCGCTGACGCTCGAGGATTGCACGTTCACGCTGAACGAGGGCGATACCGCGCACTACGAATCGACGATGCCGCATGCGTGGCACAACACGGCCGACGAAGAGGCGGTGATCGTCTGGGTCGGCACGCCGAGGCTGTTCTAGCGGAGGCGGCAGGTGCCGCACCCCGCGATGTCGGAGAACTACCCGACTGACGGAAGACAGCATGCAGTACGGCGCGCGAACAGTTTCGTTGCCGGCAGGGCTGGACTCGTCATCCATCGAATCGGAAGCAGCAGGAAGTGCGCTCATTACATGTAGTAAGTATGACGAATCAAAATATAAAGAGACGGTGATGCTGAGTGGCACGGGTGCCCCGAGGCCGGTCCGTTCGAGTCATTGCAGTCGGAAGAGTGGCTATCGCGGGTTCCGTTACACGGGCACCCAGGACGCGCGAGGAATTCACAAGGTTCCGGCGCGCAGCAGGCGGGGTCTTACTACGAGCGAGAGGGAACAAGATGAAGCAGAGAGTTTTGGCGTTGGCCATCAAGAGGATGGTCTGGGCGGAACTGGCGCTGACGGCCGTGCTGGTGCCGCCGGCGTTCGCCCAGAGCCAGCCGGCGCCGGGCGCCGCATCGATCGCGGATGCGGTCGCGAACGGCGCACCCATGACCGTTGCACAGGCGGACGGTGCGGCGGGCGCTGTCGCTGCCACGGGTGCCTCGGCATCCGGTGCGGCAGCCGAGGCGACGCCTGCCGCGCCCAGCGCGAACGGACAGGGCAAGGTCGCGCAGATCAAGCGGTTCGAAGTGACGGGTTCGCTGATCCGGCAGGCCGACAAGGTCGGCTTCAACCAGGTTCAGACCGTCACGAGCAAGGACATCGAGAACAGCGGTCAGACCAGCGTCGCTGACTACCTGCGCAGCACCTCGGCGAACTCGGCAAGCAGCTGGAGCGAAGGTTCGACGAACAGCTTCGCGCCGGGCGGCGCTGGTATCGCGCTGCGCGGTCTTAGCGAGAAATACACGCTGGTGCTGATCGACGGCATGCGGGTGTCGCCGTATGCGTTCGCGGTGAACGGCAGCGATCAGTTCTTCGACCTGAACACGCTGCCGCTCAACATCATCGACCGTATCGAAATTGTCAAGACAGGCGCGGTGTCTCAGTATGGTTCCGACGCAATCGCGGGCGTGGTGAACATCATCACGAAGAAAAACTTTCAGGGTCTTGAACTGGGGGGCAGCTACGGTGGCGCGACGAACGGTGAAGGCGGCCAGGGCACGACGAAGTTCAACATCCTCGGCGGCTTCGGCGACCTGAACGCCGATCGTTTCAACGTGACGGCGGCGCTCAGCTACTACAAGTCGAACGGCATCTCGATCGCCGATCGCGACACGACGCAGAACCAGAACTTCTCCAATTTCCCGGGCGGTCTGTCGAACCAGAGCGTGTCGTACTGGCGCAATCCGGCCACCGGCGCGAAGGTGCCGCTGAGCCCGTGTCCGAACGGAGGCCAGGCCGTGCCGGGCACCTCGGTCGCGCAGGTCAACGGTCCCGGCACGGTCTGCGCAAACAACACCGCGTACGCATCGTCGCTGTCGCCGTGGACCGAACGCCTGAGCGCGAAGGTGCACGCCGACTTCAAGATCAACGACGCGATGCAGGCGTTCGCCGATCTCTGGGAAAGCAACAATACGACGGTCACGAACAACTTCGTCGGCCGCCTCGGTAACAGCACGCAGACCTATGATCCGGCGACGGGCGGTCTCACGCCGATTTCGAACCTGGTGCCGGGCAGCAACCCGTATAACCCGTTTGGCGTGCCGGCCAAGCTGGTCTACGCATTCCCGGCCGCGCAGGCGGTGCATACGAGTTCCAACTTCTGGCGTGCCGCGACGGGTGTGAAAGGCTCGTTCAGCACGCCACGCGTGGGTGATTGGGATTGGACAGCGTCCTACACGCATTCGCAGAACACGGTGTCGAACAACTATTCGAACCTGATCAACGCGGCTGCACTGGAAAATATTGTCCAGAACGGCGTGTTCAACTTCGCCAATCCATCGTCGACACCGAACGGGTTGAACGGGCTGTACGGAAGCACGTCGACACAGGCCATCACGAAGCTCGACGCTGTCGACGCGACGCTGTCTACGCCGAACCTGTTCACGTTGCCCACGGGTAACGTCGGCCTGGGTCTCGGTACGCAATTCATGCACCAGAGCCAGTACATCGGTACGGGCGCGGACTACGCGAACGGCACGCTCGTCCAGCCGTCGCTGCAATCGGTCAACGGCGAGCGCAACGTCGCGGCGATCTACTACCAGATCGATATTCCTATCCTGAAGAACTTGACGTTCAGCCAGTCGGGGCGCTATGACCACTACAGTGACTTCGGTGGAGCGTTCTCGCCGCGCTTCGCGTTGCGCTTCCAGCCGATCCGCGAGCTGACGATGTACGGTTCGTACAACCGTGGCTTCCGCGCACCGACGCTGATCGAAAACACCTCGTCGAGGACCTACGGCGCGCAGGGCGCGGTCGATTCGAACGATCCCAACAACCCGAACGCATACAACCTCGTTGAGGAAGTGCAGGCCGGTAACAGCAAGCTGCAGCCGGAGCGGACCAAGAACTACAACATCGGCTTCCAGCTGTCGCCCACCCGCAATACCGATTTCGGCTTCGACTGGTACAAGATCCACATCGACAACGTGATTGGCACGGAAGACATCCAGACGGTGGTCGACCAGAATGATCCGTCGAATGTGATCCGTAACCCGAACGGCTCGATCGCGTATGTGCGGCTGCCGTATATGAACCTGTCGTCGCTCGATACGGACGGCTTCGAGACCACCTTCCGCCAATCGGTGTCGACCAAGATCGGCACTTTCACGCTGTCGGGTGACTGGGCCTACGTGTGGCACTTCAAGATGCCGGTGGGCGGCGAGTCGACCGACTTCGCGGGCAACAACGGTTCGCTGAACGAGCCGTTCGGCGGCAGTTTCCCACGCTGGAAGGGCAACACGAGTCTGAACTGGAACTACCACAACCAATGGAACGCGACGTTGACGTGGATGTTCACGGGGCCGTACAGCCAGGCCATCCTGTCGCCGGGCCAATATCCGAACATGCAGGACAGCGTGGCTTCGTACAGTCAGTTCAACCTGATGGTCAGCTACACCGGCTTCAAGCACTGGACGATCTACGCGGGCATCGACAACATCTTCAATCGTGCGCCGCCGTTCGACCCGGTTTATATGAACGCGAGCTACCAGACGGGCTACGACACGTCGCTGTACACGTATGTCGGTCGATTCGCGCAGGTTGGCGCGACCTACAAGTTCTGATGGCGATTGCGATGCACTGATAGGTTTTAGACCGGCCGCTCCACGTCCACCTCCCCATTTTTTGGAGCGGCCCTTTTTCGCCTGGCGCCACGACGGCCCGCAACCGGGACGTGCGGCGATGCAGTTTGCAGGATCGTTTTCAGCACGAACAACCAGTGGGATGCAGGTGGCACGCGGCATCCTGCACAGGAATCTACCGCGCGCAGGCATCGCGCCCGCACGCTTTCGGACAGACCGACCATGAAACTGTTGAAATGGCGATGGGCAGGCGTGCCGCGCGCGGCGCTGTTCGCGTGCGCCGTGCTGCTCGTGTCGGGTAGCGCCATGCCACGTGCGGCGCTCGCGGTGTCGGCGATCGCGCAATACGACCAGCCCAAGTACCTGGCCAATTTTACGCATTTCGATTATGCCGATCCCGATGCGCCGAATGACGGCACGCTCAACTTCGAAAACTACGACGAAGCACAGAGCTACGACTCGCTGAACCCGTTTCTGACCCGCGGCTCGCCCGCGCCGGACATCAAGAACCTGATGTTCGACACGCTGATGCAGCGCAGCTGGGACGAGCTCGCGTCCGAATACGCGCTGATCGCCGACGATGTCGAGGTTGCGCCCGACGGGCTGTCGGCCACGTTCCACATCAATTCGGCCGCGCGCTTCTCGAACGGCGACGCGATCACCGCGGCCGACGTCAAGTATTCGTTCGATACGCTGACGAGCCCGCAGGCATCGCCGCTGTACAACGCGCAGTTCTCGATCATCAAGCGCGCGGTGGTCGTCGACGGTCACACGGTCCGCTTCGAGTTCAAGCACGCGGAGCGCGACGCCGCGCTGATCGCGGGCGACCTGCCGGTGTTCTCGCCGAAGTGGGGGCAGCGCGCGGACGGTACGCGGCCGCCGTTCGACCAGATCGCGAACGTGCCGCCGATCGCGAGCGGTGCGTACCTGATCGAGCAGCGCAGGAACGACAAACAGATCCGATACGTGCGCAACCCGCGCTACTGGGCCGCGAATCTGCCGTCGCGGCGTGGGATGTTCCGCTTCGCGCGCGTGTCGTTCAAGCTGTACCTCGACCAGTACACGGCGCTCGAGGCGTTCAAGGCCGGCGATGTCGACGCGCGGATGGAGTACAGCTCGACGCAGTGGGCGCGCAAGTACGTCGGCAAGAATTTTCACAACGGGCTGCTGAAGAAGGGCGAATTCCCTGACGGCCCCGCGCAGATGCAGGGTTTCCTGATGAACCTGCGCAAGCCGATGTTCCAGGACGTGCGTGTGAGGCATGCACTCGCGCTGGCGTTCGACTTCGACTGGATGAGCCGGATGATGTTCTACGGACAGTACCGCCGCACCAACAGCTTCTGGGAGGCGAGCCCGTTTGCCGCGTCCGGCGTGCCGAGCGCGACGGAGCTCGCGCTGCTCGAACCGTACCGGTCGACGCTGCCGTCGGAGGTGTTCGGCCCGATGATCAAACAGCCGTCGACGCTGCCGCCCGGCTCGCTGCGCGCGAACCTCAGGCAAGCGCGCGACCTGCTCGCGCAGGCCGGCTGGCACTATCGCGACGGCGCGCTGCGCGACGCGAACGGCACGCCGATGACGATCGAGATCATCGACGACCAGCCCGGCATGGATCGCCTGATCCTGCCGTACACGCAAGCGCTCGCGACGCTCGGCATCCATGCGTACCTGCACGAGATCGACAGCGCGCTCTACCAGAAGCGGCTCGACAATTTCGAGTACGACATGACGACGTATATCTACTCGCCCGTGACGATCCCCGGCGCGGAGCTGACCCGCCGTTTCGGGAGCGCGGCCGCCTCGCAGCCCGGTTCGGAGAACTATCCGGGCGTGAAGTCGAAGGCCGTCGATGCGCTGATCCGCGCGGCGCTCGCGGCCAATACGCTCGACGATCTCGAGACGGCCACGCACGCCCTCGATCGCGTGCTGATCAACCTGTACGTGCTGGTCCCGCAGTACTACATGCCGAACGCGCGGATCGCGTACAAGACGACGCTCGGCCATCCGGCGGTCGTGCCGGCTTCCTATCAGTACGAGGACTGGATCATCGACTACTGGTACGGGAAGCGGCCGGCGCTCCAACCCGCTCCGGCGGCCTGACGGAGAACAACCATGCTGGCATACATACTCAGGCGCCTGCTGTTGATGATCCCGACGCTGATCGGCGTCGTGACGATCACGTTCGCCGTCACGCAGTTCGTGCCGGGCGGCCCGGTCGAGCAGGTGCTCGCGCAATTGCGCCACGGCAGCACGCGCGGCGGGGAGGCGGGCGGAGGTGGGGGCGGCTACCACGGCAGCCAGGGTGTCGACCCGCAGCAGATCGAACAGATCCGTAAGCAGTTCGGCTTCGACAAGCCGCCGCTCGAACGCTACGCGCTGATGCTGAAAAGCTATGCGACGTTCGACCTCGGCCAGTCCTACTTCGCGCACCGCAGCGTGTGGGCGGTAATCCGCTCGAAGCTGCCGGTGTCGATCACGCTCGGGCTTTGGACGGTGATCCTCACGTATCTCGTGTCGGTGCCGCTCGGCATCGCGAAGGCAGTGCGCAACGGTTCGCGGTTCGACACCGTGACGAGCGTGCTGGTGCTGACCGGCTACGCCGTGCCGGGCTTCGTGCTCGGCGTGCTGCTGCTGATGCTGTTCGGCGGCGGCACGTTCTGGCAGGTGTTCCCGATGCGCGGCTTGACCTCGGACGACTTCGACGAGCTGACGATGGTCGGCAAGACCCTCGACTATCTGTGGCATATCGCGTTGCCGGTGACGGCCTCGGTGGTCGGCAATTTCGCGATCGTCACGATCCTCACGAAGAACACGTTCCTCGAGGAAATCGGCCGGCAATACGTGCTGACCGCGCGCGCGAAAGGGGCGCCGGAGCGCGACGTGCTGTGGAAGCACGTGCTGCGCAATGCGGCGATCCCGCTGCTCACCGGGTTGCCGGCCGCGTTCGTCGGCGCATTCCTGAACGGCAACCTGCTGATCGAGACGCTGTTCTCGCTCGACGGGATGGGGCAACTGTCGTACGACTCGGTGATCCGCCGCGACTATCCGGTCGTGCTCGGCTCGCTGTTCCTGTTCACCCTGATCGGTCTGCTGACCAAGCTTATCGCGGATATCTGCTATGTCCTCGTCGACCCCCGTATCCAGTTCAGCCGCCTGGACCACTGATCCAGCGTGCGCGCCGTCGCCGTCGCCGTGGCGGCGCACGTGGCAGCGCTTTCGTGCGCAGCCGCTCGGCTATGCAAGCCTCGCGATCTTCGCGACGCTGTTCGTGCTCAGCCTGTGTGCCGACGGCCTGTCGAACGATCGGCCGCTGCTCGTGCGCTACGACGGGCACTATTACTTTCCGATTGTGAAGGACTATCCGGAGACCGAGTTCGGCGGCGACTTTCCGGCGAAGACCAACTATCTCGACCCGTACATTCGCGCGAAGCTCGAGGCAGGCGGCAATTTCGCGATCTATCCGCCGAATCGCTACCGCTACGACACGATCGACTATTTCGCATCGCGGCCGTATCCGGCGCCGCCGTCGGCGAGCAACTGGCTCGGCACCGACCAGTTCGGGCGGGACGTGCTCGCGCGACTGCTGTACGGGTTCCGGCTGTCGGTGCTGATGGCGTTCGCGCTGACCGTGTCGGGGGTGCTGGTCGGCGTGCTGACCGGCGCGCTGCAGGGCTTCTACGGCGGCCGCACCGACCTGGTTGGGCAGCGCCTGATCGAGATCTGGAGTGCGTTGCCAGACCTGTACCTGCTGATCATCTTCGCGTCGATCTTCACGCCGTCGCTGTGGCTGCTGTTCATCTTGCTGTCGATGTTCGGCTGGCTCGTGCTGTCTGATTACGTGCGCGCGGAGTTCCTGCGCAACCGCGCGCTCGACTACGTGAAGGCCGCGCGCACGATGGGACTGTCGAACTGGCAGATCATGTGGCGGCACGTGCTGCCGAACAGCCTGACGCCGGTGATCACGTTCCTGCCGTTCCGGATGAGCGCGGCGATCCTGTCGCTGACGAGCCTCGACTTCCTCGGCCTCGGCGTGCAGCCACCGACGCCGAGCCTCGGCGAGCTGCTGCAGGAGGGCAAGAACTACCTCGATGCGTGGTGGATCTCGATCTCTGCATTCGCGGCGCTGGTGGTGACGCTGCTGCTGCTGACCTTCATGGGTGACGCGCTGCGCAACGCGCTCGACACGCGCTCGCGCGGCTCGGCATTCGGCGGGGAGCGATGATGGCGAACGCGTTGCTTCAGATCGACGGGTTTTCGGCGCGCTTCGGCGCGAAGGCGGCCGTGCAGGATCTGAGCCTGTCGGTCGGCCGCGGCGAGCGCGTGGCGCTCGTCGGCGAATCGGGGTCGGGCAAGAGCGTGACGGCGCTGTCGATACTGCGCCTCGCGCAGCAGGCGACGCTGTCGGGACGGATGCTGTTCGACGGCGAGGACCTGCTCGCGAAGACCGAACGGCAGATGCGCGGGATTCGCGGCGCCGACATCGCGATGGTGTTCCAGGAGCCGATGACGGCGCTGAATCCGCTGTATACGATCGGCAAGCAGATCGCCGAGAGCCTGCGGCTGCACGAGGGGCTGCGGCCGGGCGATGCGCGCGAGCGGGGGATCGCGCTGCTGCGGCGCACCGGTATCCCGGAGCCGGAGCGGCGTATCGACAGCTTTCCGCATCAGTTGTCGGGTGGGCAGCGGCAGCGCGCGATGATCGCGATGGCGCTGGCGTGCCGGCCGCGGCTGTTGCTGGCCGACGAGCCGACGACGGCGCTCGACGTGACGGTGCGCCAGCAGATCGTCGATCTGCTGATCGAATTGCAGGAGCAGGAGGCGGCCGCGCGCGGGATGGCCGTGCTGCTGATCACGCACGACCTGAATCTCGTGCGGCGCTTTGCGCAGCGCGTGGCCGTGATGGAGCAGGGCGTGCTCGTGGAGACGAACACGACCGACGCGCTGTTCGCCGCGCCGCAGCACGCCTATACGCGCCGGCTGCTCGACAGCGCGCCGCAGCGGGACGTCGAGCCGGTCGCGGCCGGCGCGCAGACGATTCTCGACGTGCAGGACCTCGCCGTCGATTACCGCATCGCGGCGAAGGGCTGGCGCGCGGTGCTCGGCAAGACGACGTTCCGCGCCGTGCACGATGTGAAGTTGAACCTGAAGCGCGGCGAAACGCTGGGAATCGTCGGCGAATCGGGCTCGGGGAAATCGACGCTGGCGGCGACGGTGCTCGGCCTGCAGCGGCCGGCCGCCGGCTCGATCGAAATCGACGGCATGCCGCTGGACGCGCTGCGGACGACGGGCGGCAGGCGCGCGCTGTACGGCAGGATGCAGGTCGTGTTCCAGGATCCGTTCGGCTCGCTGTCGCCGCGGATGACGGTCGAGCAGATCGTCGGCGAGGGGCTCGCCGTGCACCGGCCGCAGGTGGCCGGAGTCGCGCGGCGCGCGCGGATCGCCGCGCTGCTTCAGGAGGTCGGCCTGCCGGCCGAGTCGATGCTGCGCTATCCGCACGAATTCTCCGGCGGCCAGCGGCAGCGGATCGCGATCGCGCGTGCGCTGGCGGTGGAGCCGGAACTGCTGGTGCTGGACGAACCGACGAGCGCGCTCGACGTGTCGATCCAGAAGCAGGTGCTGAATCTGCTGACGAATCTGCAAAAGAAGTACAAGCTGAGCTACCTGTTCATCACGCACGATCTCGCGGTGATGCGTGCAATGGCCCACCGGGTCGTGGTGATGAAGGCGGGGCGGGTGGTCGAGGAGGGCGATACGCTCGACGTGCTGGATGCGCCTTCCCATCCGTATACACGCGCGCTGCTTACGTCGTCGATGCTGGCTCCGGTGCGCGGCAAACAAGAGAGAACCGATGATTGACGTGAACCGGGCGAAGTACGCCCAGGCCGCCCACACGCCGTGCGGCGGTGCCGACGGTGATGCCGTTCCGCAGTCCCGCGCCGAAACGCCGGCGGTTCGCTGACGCATGCCGATGCCATCGTTCTTCATCGATCGTCCCGTCTTTGCGTGGATCGTTGCGCTCGCAATCGTCGTCGCGGGCGTGCTCGTCATTCCGCAGCTTCCGATCGCGCAATATCCGCGGCTTGCGCCGCCGCGGGTCGTGATCACGGCCGCGTATCCGGGCGCGTCGACCGAGACGGTCGACGGCGACGTCGGCAGCATCATCGAGGAAAGCCTCGACGGCGCCGACGGGCTGCAGTATTACGCGACGAGCAGCGACGGTCACGGCAATCTCGAGATCGACGTCACGTTTGCGCCCGGCACCGATCCGGACATCGCGCTCGTCGACGTAAACAACCGGCTGAAGCAGGTCGAGCCGCGGTTGCCGCAGCAGGTCGTCCAGCAGGGGATCGGCGTATTCAAGGCAGCGAACACGTTCCTGATGCTCGTCACGCTGACGTCGACCGACGGCACGCGCGATTCCGCGCAACTCGGCGATTACCTGAACCGCTACGTGCTGCGCGAACTGAAGCGTGCGCCGGGCGTTGGCGCGGCCGAGCTGTGGGACGCCGGCGAGGCGCTGCGGGTCTGGCTCGATCCGAACAAATTGCGTGAATACGACCTCGGCGCCGATGACGTGATTGCCGCGATCGGCGTGCAGAACGCGACGGTGACGGCCGGTGCGATTGGCGATGCGCCGTTCGTACGCGGCCAGCAGCTCACCGCGACGATCGTCGTCAAGGGACAGCTGACGGCGCCGGAGGAGTTCGGTCGAATCGTGCTGAAGTCGAAGCAGGACGGTTCGGTGGTGCGCGTCGCCGACGTCGCGCGTGTCGAAATCGGTCGCGACGACTACTCGTTCTATTCGCGGCTGAACGGCCGGCCGGCGGCAACCGTCGGCATCCAGCTTGGCCCGCGCGGCAACGCGCTCGAAACGTCGAACGCGATCCGTGCGCGGCTTGCCGAACTGTCGAGGGTATTGCCGCCGGGCGTGGCGATCGAGATTCCGTTCGATGGCGCCCATTTCGTGACGATCGCGATCCGGGAGGTCGTGCTGACGCTCGTCGAGGCGGTCGTGCTGGTGTTTTGCGTGATGTGGCTGTTCCTGCGCGATCTGCGTTACACGCTGGTGCCGACCGTCGTGATTCCCGTCACGCTGATGGGCGCGTTCGTCGCGATGTGGGCGTTCGGACTGTCGATCAACGTGTTCACGATGTTCGGTCTCGTGCTGGCGATCGGCATCCTTGTCGACGATGCGATCGTCGTCGTCGAGAGCGTGCACCGGGTGATGGAGGAGGGCGTGTCGCCGCGCGACGCCACGCGCCGCGCAATGAAGCGGATCGGTGGTGCGATCGTCGGTGTGACCGCGGTGCTGACCGCCGTATTCGTGCCGATGGCGTTTTTTCCGGGCGCCGTCGGCGGCATCTACCGGCAGTTCGCGGTGGCGATGATCGCAACGATGCTGGTGTCATCGTTCATGGCGCTGTCGCTCACGCCCGCGCTGTGCGCGAACCTGCTGAAGCCGGTCGCGCGGCACGACGGCGGAATCGGCCGCGCGCGGCGACGTGGCATCGGCACACGTCTGGCCGACCGCTTCGGTGCGGCCTTCGCGCGCGTCGAAACCGGTTATCGCCGCATCGCCGTGTTCGCCGTGCGCCGCACCGGCATGGTCGTGGCGGTCTACGCGGTGCTCGTGATCGCATGCGGGCTACTGTACTGGATGATGCCGGGCGGCTTCCTGCCGACCGAGGACCAGGGGCAACTGCAGGTGATGATCCAGTTGCCGGCGGGCGCCACGCAGGCGCGCACGCTCGCGGTCGTCGAGCGTGTCGAGGCGATCCTGCGCGCGGAGCCGGCGATCGCGAACGTGACGAGCGTGATCGGCTGGAGTTTCGCGGGCAGCGGGCAGAACGTCGGGATGGCGTTCGTGGAGCTGAAGGACTGGGCGCGGCGCGACGTCGACGCGATGGCGTTGCGCGACCGGCTCAACGGGCATTTCGGCACGATCCTCGACGGCGACGTCGAGGCGTCGCTGCCACCGTCGGTGCGCGGCATCGGGCATTCCGACGGATTCACGTTCCGGCTCGAGGATCGGGGCGGTGTCGGACTCGACGCGTTGAAGGCGGCTCGCGAGCAGTTGTCCGGACGAGCGAAAGCGGATCCGTTGCTCGCCGCCGTGCATTTCGAAGACCTGCCGGACGCGCCGCGCATCGAACTCGATGTCGATCGTGCGAAGGCGTATGCGCTCGGCGTGCCGTTCGAGCGAATCGCGGGCCTCCTGGGCGGCACGTTCGGCTCGAACTACATCAACGATTTTCCGGCATCGGGCCGGATGCGGCGGGTGATCATCGAGGCCGACCCGGCCGCGCGCGCGACCGATGCGCAACTGATGGCGCTGACGGTGCCGAACCGCACCGGCGACATGGTTCCGTTGTCGGCCATCGCGGCGCCGCACTGGACGGTCGGCCCGGTGATGCTGAATCGCTACAACGGCTATCCGTCGCTCGACATCAGCGGCCGCGCGGCGACCGGCACGAGTTCGGGCGCGGCGATGGCGGAGATGGAGCGGCTCGCCGGCGCACTGCCGGTCGGGATCGGCTTCGACTGGGTCGATGCGGCGCGCGAGGAGCAGGTTGCCGCGCGGCAAACGCCGCTGCTCGTCGGGCTGTCCGTGCTCGCGGTTTTCATGGCGCTTGCCGCGCTGTACGAAAGCTGGACGGTCCCGCTGTCCGTGCTGACGATCGTGCCGCTCGGCATGATCGGCGCGATCGCGGCGGCGCTCGCGCGCGGGATGCCGAACGACGTGTATTTCAAGGTCGGGATGATCACGGTGGTCGGGCTGGCGGCGAAGAATGCGATCCTGATCGTGCAGTACGCGCGCGATCTGGCCGGGAGCGGCGTGCCGCTGCGGCAGGCGGTGATCGACGCGGCCGCTGCGCGATTCCGGCCGATCATGATGACGTCGATGGCGTTCCTGCTGGGCGTCGTGCCGCTCGTGCTGGCGACGGGCGCGGGTGCGGAAAGCCGGCGGTCGATCGGCACGGGTGCGTTCGGGGGCGTGCTCGCCGCGACGATGTTCGGGCTCGTGTTCGCGCCGGTGGCGTTTCGGGTGGTGGTATCCATAGGCCCGCGCGGGCGGCATGCAGCGGTGACGAAGCGCGAGGCGCAGCGCGTGGAAACGGCTGGAAATCTGGAGATCGATTGATGGTCGCGACGGGGCGTTGGCGGTGGGATCACGGGATGACGGGTGGGCGACGCCACGCACGTGCTCGAAGGGCTGCTCTATCAAGAGTCCGATCTGCTGATCGAGGAACACTATACCGACACGGCGGGATTCATCGAACACGTGTTCGGACTGTTTCTATGCCAAGGATTCGTGTCTCCTCTCTGGTAAACAAAAAAGTTCGGACTGGCGAGTATCGGCCGCGTGCTCCATTGCGGCGCATGCGCGAGCGGGTGAAAAAAGCAGCCGAACAAGGAAGACAAGATAACGGTAGCGGCTGATGAACCATATCGATTTTTATTTGGCACCAACCGAGTGCATCTATTGCACCTAAACAAAGTTATGTGTCATCAAATATTTTTTGACGCATCGATTCTGTCCTGCTATGTTCGCGTCCAACGTAAAACTTTGGTAGTGAACGGTAATGAAGGTTCCGTGCATTAAGACTTTCAAAGTGAAGACGTAAAGCAGCCCTTCAACGGACGACTGCCTTTCCTGGTAGCGCGTCCGCTCTAATTTATGAAGCGCCATGGTGCGAATGTTCCAGGGTGCAGCGTGTATGCAGCCGTTCGATGCAGGGAAAGATCGATCCATGTAATTAGAGGTCCTAACTCTATGGGAATGCAGATTCTTTTATTTCAAATTCATTCTTCTTGATAACGGAAGAAATAACGTTGAAAGGAATAAGAAAACGGACGGAATGGTTGTGAGCACCAGATGACGAATCAGGAACGCGGGGCAACGCTATTTAAAGGCCGGCGAATCTCCGTGCATACAAAAAGGTCAGGCCTTGCGACGACAGAGGGGTGTTATGAAACCAACGGCTTTGGGATCGGCAATACGCAGCATCGTATGGGCTGAAGTCGCGTTGACGGCGGCTTTGGGTACCTCCGCTTATGCGCAGACAACGCCTGTCGACGGGAGCGTCGCCGCCGAGCAGACCGGAAGCGCTGCCGCCGCCGTGCCCGCGCCGGCATCCGGCGCCGCTGCGGGCGGGCAGACCGTGAAAAAGCTCGACAAGTTCGAAGTGACGGGCTCGCTGATCCGCACCTCCGACAAGGTCGGCCACACCGAAGTGCAGGTCATCACCGCGAAGGAAATCCAGCAAAGCGGATACACGACGGTCGCCGATTTCCTGCGTTCGACCTCGGCCAATTCCGCAAGCAGCTGGGGCCAGACGACGATGAACAGCTCGGCCCCCGGCGGCGCCGGCATGGCGTTGCGCGGGCTCAGCGAGAAATACACGCTCGTGCTCGTCGATGGCCAGCGCGTCGCGAACTATGCGCAGTCGGTGAACTTCACCGACACGTTCTTCGATGTCAACGCGATCCCGTTGAACATGGTGGAGCGCGTCGAGATCGTCAAGACCGGCGCGGTATCCGTCTACGGCTCGGACGCGATCGCGGGCGTCGTCAACATCATTACGAAGAAGAACTTTCAGGGCCTGCAGATCGACGGCCAACTCGGCAAGGCGCAGCATCCGGGCGACGGGCAGGGCAACTTCAGCGTACTGGCCGGCTTCGGCGACCTGAATTCGGATCGCTTCAACGTCACCGCGGCCGCCAGCTATTACCGCGATTCGGGCTCGACGCTCGGCGATCGCGACATGACGTCGGCGCAAGACTTCACGCAATATCCCGGCGGGCTGGCAGCGCCGCTCGGGCCGAACCAGCAATCGTACTGGTCGCTGGCGGACGGCTCCAAGGTGCCGCTTTCGCCGTGCCCGCCGGGCAGCAAGACGAGCGCGACCAATTGCACGTACAACCCCGCCGCGTCGACATCGCTCGTTCCGTCCACGACGCGCCTGAACGCGAAGGTGCGCGCCACCTTCAAGATCGACGACAACACGCAGGCCTATGCGGGCTTCTGGCTGAGCCGCGATGAAACCGTCCAGTTGCAAGGACCGGCCTCGATCTCGAGCACGACGAACGTCTACAACCCTGCGACCGGGTCCGTTTCGCCGCTGCCGCGCACCGTACCGGTGAGCAACCCCTATAACCCGTTCGGCGTGCCGACGGCGATCAACCTGACCTTCCCGGGCAACGTCGTGAGGGCGGACACGGTATCGACGTTCTGGATGGCGAACACGGGCGTCAAAGGCTCGTTCGACGCGGGCAGATTCGGCGCGTGGGACTGGTCGGCCGATTACGGGCACTCGCAGAGCACCGTCGATACGACGTATAGCAACCGGATCAACGCCGCGGGCCTCGAGAACATGCTCGCGAACGGCACCTACAACTTCTCGAACCCGGCCGCCACGCCAAACGGCCTGAACGGCGTTTTCACGGACGACGATCAGCAGGCCATCTCGAAGGTCGACAGCGTGACAGCCAAGGCCTCGACGTCGAATCTCTTCACGCTGCCCGGGGGAGCGGTCGGCCTGGGCCTGGGCACCGAGTTCCGCCACGAATCGTCGACGATCAACCCGCAGACGCTCGCGTCGCAGGGCGTATCCGCACCCGCGAACGTGCAGACGGTGGAGGGTTCGCGCAACGTCGCCGCCGCGTTCTACCAGGTCGACATTCCGATCCTGCGCAACCTGACGTTCACGCAGGCGGGCCGCTACGATCACTACAGCGACTTCGGTGGGGCGTTTTCGCCGAGCTTTGCGCTGCGTTTCCAGCCGGTGCAAATGCTGACGACGTATGCATCGTACAGTCGCGGCTTCCGCGCGCCGACCCTCGTCGAAAACTCACAGGCCGTCTATCTCTCTCACCAGAACCTCGTCGATCCGAACGATCCGAGCGGTGTGCCGACCAAGCACTTCACGACGGAGCAAGTCGCGGGCAATCCGAATCTTCAGCCCGAGCACACGAAGAACTACAACATCGGCTTCCAGCTTTCGCCCGATGCGATGACCGATATCGGCGCGGCGTTCTACAAGGTCCGCATCGACGGAGTCATCGGCACCGACGATCCGAACTCGGTGCTCGTTGCCAACGATCCCTCCCGCGTCGTGCGCAACGCCGACGGGTCGGTGCGTTACCTCGTTCAGCATTTCGTGAACCTTGGTGCGCTCGATACCGATGGTTTCGATCTCAACTTCCGCAAAGCGCTGCGCACCAAGTACGGCACGTTCACGCTCGCAGGCGACTGGACTTATGTGTGGCACTTCAAGCTGCACAGCCCCGGAACCGCGCCGCAGGACTTCGCCGGCAACAACCTTGCGCTGCTGCAGCCGTTCGGCGCGAGCAACCCGCGCTGGAAGGGCAATACGAGCGTGAGCTGGGACTACCGGCAGCTGACCACCACGCTGACCTGGCAATACACCGGGCCATATACGAACGCCGTGGCCGCGGAATTCGGCGACGGCGGTACGGGATCGGTGGCGTCGTACAGCCAGTTCAACCTCATGTTCAACTATCGCGGCTTCAAGCATTGGACGATTTACGGCGGCATCACGAACCTTTTCGACAAGAAGCCGCCGTTCGACGTCGAGTGGCAAGCCGTGCCCGACATCACTGGCTATGACCAGTCGCTCTACACGGATCTCGGCCGCTTCTTCCAGATCGGGGCGACGTACCGGTTCTGACAGAGAGGAGGCCGCCAGGCGGCAACCGGTCCCGGCGCGCGGCCCGCGCCGGGACGACGAAGAATGAGCTGGACCGGCAGCCGGCCTCACTCAAGGTCAAGTGCAAAGGTGCAAGGTTTGAACGCGGGGACGCTTGGCCAGCAGCACCTCGTGCAGTCGATTTATCGTATTTGACATAATCAACATTATCGATAGTTTGTGTGTAGGTCCCAAGTTCAGATGTCGTGTTTCCGCTAAATAGAAATGTCGCGTTTGGACCTCGGTAAGCTTGCCGGCTCCCCGTCAGATCATGGAGCCGGCGATGCACCGAACAGCTCTGGTGACATTGAACATGCGAGAACTCGACCGTCTGAAGGTAATCCAGGCCGTGGTGGATTTGGGGCTCAAGCCTGGCCAGGCGGCCGATCAGTTGCCGGCTGGAAAGGCGCAGCGGGCGCTGGCATTGATCCGCGCGCTATGCGGATACGGGGTCGACCGGCGCTCGCCATCCAGCCGCTAAACGCAACCGCACACGGTCGCCTGTCCGATTCCGGCAAGTATCCGGAGGCCGATATCGGCCGTTTTATTGACCTTGTCGCAAACGTGTACAGTGGACGTGCCCCGGAAAACAACGGCGATCGTTCGATATCGCACCCCGGGTTTACCCGCGTACGCAACGAAGATTCGCCATGCCAAATGCTTCCTTGCCGATCGAGCCGACCCTGCTCCGGCGATACCGCTATTTCGAATCGGTCGATATCGACGACACGCGCGAACGGATCGCCGCGGTGCTGCAGCCGCATCGACTCACGCCAGGGAGCTCGCGTGGCGGCTATTCCGCGTACATGGACTACGTGCGGATCGACAGTGTCGGGTTCGGCACGATCGGTTACGACGTCGCGATGGGCGTCGATGCCGGCGAAATCGAGGATTACTATCTCGCGATCCTCAGCCTCGGCGGTTATGCGGACGTGAGCGTCGGCGGCCGGCGTGTGATCATCGGGCCGGCGCAGGGTGTCATCGTCAGCCCGGCCAGCCATTTCGGCGCTACGTTCTCCCGCGACTGCGAGCAGTTCTTCGTGCGCGTCGACAAGCACGCGATCCTTGCTCACACCGGCTACGACCATCTGCAGATCGAGCCGGTACTCGACCTTTCCCGCTCCGAACTCTTGCCGTGGCTGATGCAGTTGCGCGTCATGGCATCGTCGCCGGAGACGGTCGCACTCGCGCAGCGCGACCGCCGCATCGCGCTCGAATTCGAGCGGCTCGTGATCTCGCTCCTGCTCGCCGGCCAGCCGCATCACTGTCAGACGCGGCCCGGCGGAACGGCGCTCGTGCCGCGTACGGTCAAGCGCGCGGAAGCTTATATCGCCGAGCACGCGTGCGAGCCGATTACGCTGGCCGATATCGCGCTGGCGGCCGGCGTGCCCGTGCGTACGCTGCTCGACGGGTTTCGGCGCTTTTCGCGCGGGAGCCCGATGCAACTGGTCCGCGAACGGCGTCTCGAACGCGCACGCGACCGATTGTTGCAAGGCCGCGAGACCGATCGCGTGGCCGACGTGGCGCTCTGTTGCGGCTTCGCGAATCTGGGCCGCTTCGCCGCCCTGTACCGCGAAACGTTCAGGGAATCGCCGTCGGATACGTTGCGCCGCGCCCGCCAGTCCGCCGGCTGAGCGGAAATTCTGCGCGCGCCGGACAGGTGCTGCGTTCCTCGGATATTCGCGGCACATTCGCCCGCATACAGTGGGCTCCTCTGAATTCAACGGAGCCGCTGGATGTCCCCGCTCAAAATCCGCGTCGAGCGTATCGATGCCCTGACGCCCGCAATCCGCCGATTGCATCTTGTCGCCGCCGACGGCGGCCCGCTGCCCGGGTTCGTGGCCGGCGCGCATATCGACGTGCACGTGCCGCTCTCCCCTCGTTCGCAACGGCGCGCGTATTCGCTCGTGAACGCCGACGGCAGCGCCGATTCGATCGACCGTTACGAAATCGCGGTGCTGCGCGAACCGGCCGGAAGCGGCGGTTCGCAGTGGATGCATGCCTGCGCGCCCGGCGACGAATTCGACATCGATCCGCCCAGGAACGATTTCCCGCTCGTTGCGCACGCACGCCGGCACTTGCTCGTGGCGGGCGGTATCGGCATTACGCCGATCCTCGCAATGGCCCGCGAACTGGCGAGCAGCGGGCGCCCGTTCACCCTGCACTACGCCGCGCGCGATGCCGTATCGATGGCCTATCGCGACGAGGTCGCCGCGCTACCGGGCGCGACGTGCTGGTTCGACGATGGCGAACCGTCGCGCGGCCTGCGGCTGGCCGACACGATCGGCACGCCTGAAAGCGGCACGCACCTGTATGTTTGCGGCCCCGCCGGGCTCATCGAGGCGACGCTCGCGGCCGCCCGGCATCTCGGCTGGCGCGACGACACGCTGCATTGCGAGCGCTTTGCCGCGCCGGTCGCCACGGGCGGAGACGCCCCGGTCGAAGTGCGTCTCGCGGGTTCGGGGCACGTGCTGAACGTGCCGCCCGGCACGTCGATTCTCGACGCCATGATCGAAGCCGGCCTCGATCCGCTCTACGACTGCCGGCGTGGCGATTGTGGCGTGTGCGTGGTCCGCTTGCTCGACGGCGATCCCGATCACCGCGACATCTGCCTCAGCAACGACGACCACGCGAGCGGTGCGTTCTGTCCATGCGTGTCGCGCGCGCATGGCGCGCATCTCGTGCTGGATCTTTGACTGTCCCCTTCGAGGAACTCCCATGAGCCTTACCAACGAGACGCTGGCCGTGCTGGTGCGCCCCGACAGCGTGCACAAGCGCCTCTATACCGATCCGGCGATTTTCGCGCTGGAAATGGAGCGGATCTACGGCCGTGCGTGGATCTACGTCGGCCACGAGAGCCAGGTCAAGACGGCCGGCGACTATCACACGACGCGCATCGGCGACCAGGACGTCGTGATGGTGCGCGCATCCGACGGCACGATCCACGTGATCTACAACCGGTGTCCGCACAAGGGTGCGAAAGTCGTACCCGACGGCGACGGCTCGGTCGGGAAATTCTTCCGGTGTCCGTATCATGCATGGACGTTCGGGCACGACGGCACGCACCTGTCGGCACCGTTGCGCAACGGCCTGAAGAACACCTGCTTCGATCCGAAGCATCCGGATTTCTCGATGCGCCGCGTCGCACGCATGGACAGCTATCGCGGTTTCGTGTTCGCCAGCCAGAGCGACGACGGCCCGGATCTGCGGACCTTCCTGAATGGTGTCGTGTCGTCGATCGACAACCTGTGCGACCGCTCCCCGATTGGCGAGGTCGAGGTCACGGGTGGCGTGTTCCGCGTCCTTCAGCGCTCGAACTGGAAGGTGTTCTACGAGAACCTGCACGACACGATGCATGCACCGGTCACGCATGAATCGTCGGTGGTGTCGGCCCGCGCGCAGGCCGCGGCGATGGGCGCGATGCCGTTCGAGTTGCTCATCATGGACGGCAACGGCGAGCCGTACGAATTCTGGGAAAAACTGGAATTGCGTGCCTACGCATACGGCCATGGCTACATGGAAGGCATTTTCGATCCGGCGGCGGCCGAACGCGATTCGGTGTCGAACGCGCATTTCGCGGTGCTCGCGCAGGCTTACGGCGACGAACGCGCGCGTCGGATTCTCGGCATGAACCGCCACAACACCGTGATCTACGGCAGCGGTTCCCCGCATACGGTATTTCAGCAGTTCCGCGTGATTCGTCCGATCGCGGTGGACCGGACGCTGGTCGAAATCCAGCTGTTTCGCCTGAAAGGTGCGCCCGACGCGGTGTTCGACCGGGCGTTGACCTACGCGAACGTGATCAATTCGCCGTCGTCGAACGTGATGCCCGACGACGTCGAAGTCTACGCGCGCTGCCAGGAAGGCAACCAGACCCGCGGCGGCGAGTGGGTGAGCATGCATCGCTACGCGGGTACGGATCGCGCGACGGACGACGGCTTCGTGTCGATCAACGGCACCAGCGAATTGCCGATGCGCAACCAGTTCGCCGCATGGAAACGCTTCATGGTCGACGAGGCCGCCTCACCCGCGCGCACGCGCGAAGGGGACGCCTGATGTTGCACGATCCGGCCTTCGATCTGTCGACCGTCGCGGTCGACGCACCTGCCCTCGCCTCCGACGCAGCGCTGCACGCGCAGGCGGCGCAGTTCCTGTTTCGCGAGGCGCGGCTGCTCGACACGCGCGCATTCGACACGTGGCTCGACCTGTGGACGCCCGACGGCATGTACTGGCTGCCGCACGAGCCGGGCCAGGCCAATCCGCGCGACCATATCTCGCTCTTCTGGGAGGACGCGACGCTGCGCGAAGTGCGCGCGGCCCGCGTGACGAACCGGCGCAACTGGTCGCAGCAGCCGTCGACGCGCACCGCGCGCATCGTCGGTAACGTGATCGTCGACGGCCGCGATGCGGCCGGCCGGCTGGTGGTCCACTCGACGCAGATCGTCAACGAATGGCGGATCGGGCAGCGCACGCTCGCCGGGCTCGTCACGCACAAGCTCGATACGCGCGGCCCGGACTGGAAGATCTATCTGAAGCGCGTCGATCTCATCAACTCGACCGATGCGCTCGCGAACCTGGAGGTATTCGTGTGAACGCCGCATCGCTGTCGATACCGCTTGCGCGCACGGCCGTGATCGCGCTGCACTACCAGAACGACGTGCTCGATCCGCGCGGCAAGATTCGTGTCGGTTTCGTCGCGGACCAGCCCGCGCGCGCGGCGGTGCTCGACGCGGCCCGCGCGTTGCTGGCCGGCGCGCGCGGGCTCGGTTTGCCGATCGCGCATGTCCGTATCGTATTCCGTGAGGATTACGCGGATTTGCCGCGCAATGCGCCGATTTTCGTGCGTACGGCCGAGCTCGGCGCACTGCGTGACGGCAGTTGGGGCGCGCAGTTTTACCCGACGCTCGACCCCGATCCGGCGCGCGCGCTCGACCATGTCATCCATCACCAGTGCACGAGCGGCTTCATCGGTACGCCGCTGGAACGGATCCTCGCGGCGCACGACGTTCGTCACCTGATCGTCGCAGGCGTCGCGACGCATTCGACCGTCGAAATGACCGTCCGCCATGCCGCCGATCTCGGCTATCGCGTGACCGTCGCGGCCGACGCCTGCGCATGCGCGGATCGTCGGCAGCACGATGCATCGATCGAGTCGATGCGCTTGATCGCGAGCATTTCCAGCGTGGCCGAACTGTTCGGCCGCGCATCGCAAACGGAGGGCACATGAACGTTTCGCATTCTCCCGAATCGGCCTCGCAGGCCAGCCTGGGCAGTACGCGCGAGCGCCTCGCGGGCAAGGTCGCAATCGTCACCGGCGCGACGCAAGGGCTTGGCGCCGACATCGCGCGTGCCCTCGCGAACGAAGGTGCTAGCGTGCTGATTGCCGGGCTCGATGTCGAGGCGGGCCACGCGCTGGCCGCTTCGATCGGCGCATCGGCGCGCTTCGCACACACCGACGTCACCGACGACGCGCAACTCGACAGCACGATCGCGGCCGCCCTTGCCGCCTTCGGCGGGCTCGACATCGTCGTGAACAATGCGTGCAGCTACGACGACGCGGGCCTCGCGTCGACGCGCGCACAATGGTCGCGCCTGCTCGACGTCAATCTCGTGTCGGCGGCGATCCTGGCACAGAAGGCCGCGCCGCATCTGCGGCGACGCGGCGTGATCGTCAACCTCGGCAGCGTCGGCGGCAAGTTCGGCACGGCCGGACGTGCGCTGTATCCGGCGTCGAAAGCCGCGCTGCTGCAACTGACGCGCAACCTCGCCGTGGATCTGGTGCCGCGTGGCCTGCGGGCAGTCAGCGTGTCGCCGGCCTGGACATGGTCGCCGTCGCTGGAACGGCTCGCGGGTGGGTCGGTCGATGTCGCGGACCGCGTCGGCCGGCCGCTGCACGCACTTGGCCGCGTCGGCCGCGGCGACGAGATCGGGCGAGTCGTCGCGTTTCTCTGCTCGGACGATGCATCGTGGATCACCGGCATCGACGTACCCGTCGACGGCGGCTTTTCGATCCTCGGGCCGGATCAGGGCCGCTCGCCGCGCGAATGGTTCGAGCGGCACGCAGCGCAGTAGCGAACCATTCGGCTTGCATTCCTTCCCCCTACTCCATCGGGACTTCATCCATGACGAAGCACATCAGAATCGATCGGGGCGACACGGCGTTCGACGCCTATCTCGCGCTGCCGGAAGCGGGCAGCGGCCCGGTCATCGTATTGCTGCAGGAAATATTCGGCGTGAACGCCGAGATGCGCGAAGTGGCGGATCTCTATGCGGCCGAGGGTTATGTCGTCATCGCGCCGGACCTGTTCCACCCATTCGGCCCGAACATCGAACTCGGTTACGGCGAAGCCGACCATGCCAAGGCCTTCGACTATTACGCGCGCCTCGATGTGGCCCGCGCCGTCGACGATATCCGCGCGACCGTCGCCCGTGCGCGCATGCTGCCCGAATCGACCGGCAAGGTCGGCGTGCTCGGCTTCTGTCTCGGCGGCAAGCTTGCCTGGCTCGCCGCGGCGCAGGGCGACGTCGATTGCGCGGTCGGCTATTACGGCGTCGGCATCGAGCAATCGCTCGAGCTGGCCGAGCGCATCGCGTGCCCGCTCGCGCTGCATTTCGGCGCCGACGATCCGCTCAATCCGCCCGAGACCGTGACGGCGATACGCGTGGCCCTGGACGGCAAGCCGAACGTGAAGCTTGACGTCTACGAGGGCGCCGGTCACGCATTCAGCCGTAGCGGCCCGACCTTCGTCAAGGCGGCGGCGATGTCCGCGCATACGCGCAGTCTTGCGGTGTTTCGCAAGGTGCTCGGCCCCGACTACGACTTGGGTGCGCTCGCCGATCATCACTTCCATCTGGAGTTCGCCGCGCGCGATCCGGAGGAGACGATGCGGACGATGGTGCCACAACCATACGTGAATCACGTGCCGACCATGACGGGCGGCACCGGGTACACGGAACTGAAGCGCTTCTACACGCATCACTTCATCCACAACAATCCGGCCGACATGGCGATGGCGCCGATCTCGCGCGTGGTCGGCGTCGATCGCATGGTGGACGAGTTCATCCTGACGTTCACGCACGACCGGGAGATCGACTGGCTGCTGCCCGGCGTCGTGCCGACCGGCAAGCGCGTGGAGATTCCGATGGTCGTCGTCGTCGAATTCCGCGGGCCCAAGCTCTACAACGAACACATCTACTGGGACCAGGCGAGCGTGCTTGTGCAGCTCGGGTTGCTCGATCCGCACGGATTGCCGGTCGCCGGCGTCGACGTCGCACGCAAGCTGCGCGACGAAACGTTGCCGTCGAATACGTTGATGGCGCGCTGGCGTGAGAGCGAACCGGCGCAGTAGTAGCGCATGCCGGCCTCGACAAGCCCTTCTTCGCCGGTGGCGACGCCGCTGTCGGCGTATTTTGTGGACGGCAGAGGCGCGTTTTCGAATCGGCTAGTTTGGAAATTGGATAGATCTATTGTGATAAGAAAAGTTATCCAGATAGGGGTGTATTTTTATCCAACTGCGTATTGCGCGACAGAAAAATCAGGTCGTCAAACCACCGGAAAATCGGGTCCCACGGTGAGATCGCGCCACGCTTCGACATTCGCGTGCGGCGCATCGAGACGCTTAGGCACGACGTCGAGCGCCGATTGCCGAACCGCAGACGCAACGACGGCGTATCCGGGCCCTGCGCGTCGATCACCGCGCCGAGCGCCCGAACCACATTGGCCAGGATCCACCGCACCGTCCGGTTGGCCGCCGCCGTGGTTCATCAGGATTGGGATCGCCTGAAAGCCTTGTCCCACAAGGCGCTACACATTCCAGATACATTGAAATACAAAATATCGCATGCGATTTAATCGAATGCGCTTGACGTGAGTGGTCGTTAGGCAGAAACTGCATCGCATGCGATCGAATCGCATCTGAAACAAACCTCAACTGACGGAGCAAACGATGAGCAAGATCGACAAAGTGCTGTACACGGGCAAGACGCATACGACTTCCGGCGGTCGCGACGGCGCGGCGCGCAGTTCCGACGGCCGCCTCGACATCCAGTTGTCGTCGCCGGGCAGTGCCGGTACCGGCACCAACCCGGAACAACTGTTCGCAGCCGGCTGGTCGGCCTGCTTCATCGGCGCGATGCAACTTGCGGCGCGCGCCGCGAAGGTGACGCTGCCGGCCGATCTCGCGGTCGACGCCGAAGTGGATCTCGGCACGGCGGGCAACGCGTACTTCCTGCAGGCCCGGCTGAACGTGAGCGTGCCGGGGCTCGAGCGCGACGTCGCACAACGCATCGTCGACGCCGCGCACCAGACCTGCCCGTATTCGAAGGCGACGCGCGGCAACATCGACGTCGACATCCGGATCGCCTGAACGTTGCATCGGGCGGCCGAGCGCCGCCCTCCCGAATTCCCGATTCCTTTTCTATCGAGGTGAAAAATGAAAGTCCAATCGATCGCTGCCCTGCTCGTCGCTGTTTCGGCTGCCGTTGCCGCTCCGGCGTTTGCCAATGAATCCACCGTGACGCGTGCGCAGGTGCGCGCCGAACTCGCGCAGCTTCAACAGGCCGGCTATCCGCTGAACCGCGCGACCGACGCCACCTACCCGAACGATCTGCAGGCCGCGCTGACGCAGATCCACGCCGGCGACGCCGTCGCAGCCAACGCGGCGGCTTCCGGCTACGGCAGCGACGGCGACACCGCGAAGCAATCCGGCCGCCGGCATGCCGTCAGCGTGGCCGAGCGCTCGGTGTACTTCGGTCACTGAGCACCACGCTTGATACGTGAACCCTGATTCCTTTTATTCCTGATTCCATTTTTGTCGAGGTGAATGATGAAGACCCAACTGATTGCCGCCCTTCTCGTTGCCGTGTCGGCCTCCGTCGCCGCACCGGTTTTTGCCGGCGAAAGCACCGTCACGCGTGCGCAGGTGCGTGCGGAACTGGCCGCATTGCAGCAAGCCGGCTATCAGCCGAATCGCCCCAATGATCCGCACTACCCGGACAATATCCAGGCGGCGCTGAACCGGATTCGCGACAACGGCGCGGTCGCGGCCGATACGCAGGCAGCCGGTTACGGCAGCGATGCCGGCGGCGCCACTCAGTCCGGCAACCGCGGTGCGATTCGCACGGCCGAGCGCTCGATCTATTTCGGCCATTGAGTGCGATACGGCGAATTCGGTCGCTGAAGCCTCTCATGTAAGGCGCATGCGATGTAATCGCGTGCGCTTTTTCTATTTGTTTTGTCCGGGGCTGCATCGCCAGCGCTACCTGTCCGGCCCATCCAGGATTATTCTGTGCGGCACCTCAACTTCCACCAAGGAGCCGCGATGTCGGACGCCACGACCGGAAACGCGACAGGCGATGCGCACGTGCTCGACCGGGTCGTCTGGAATGCGCTCACGGGCAGGCAACGCCGTTTTGCGCGCGGCGAGGGCCGTGCGGTGCGGTTCCCGACAGCCATCGCGCCGTTTGCCGCGATCGACGACACGAGCCCGGCGTCGTTCGACGCACTGCGTGGGCTGATCGCTGCACACGGGCCGGCGGCGCTCGTCACGCCGGACGAGATCGAGCCGCCAGCAGGCTTGTCGGTGATCCGGCGCGCGACGTTGCTGCAAATGACCTGGCAAGGGGCGTTCGATCCGACACACGAATCGGAATCTGTTCCGCTCGGCGAAGCCGACGTGCCGGACATGCTCGCGCTGACCGCCGCCGCGCAGCCGGGCCCGTTCGGCCCGCGCACGTTCGAGCTTGGCCACTACATTGGCGTGCGCAGTGACGGCCGGCTGGCCGCGATGGCCGGCCAGCGGATGCAGGTCGACGGATATACCGAGATCAGCGCCGTCTGCGTGGATGCCGCGTTTCGGCGGCAAGGGCTGGCGGCTCGGCTGATCCGGTCGTTGATCGCGACGATCGGTGCGCGTGCGGAAACGCCGTTCCTGCATGTCCTCACGACGAACCAGGTGGCGATCGAACGCTATCTCGCGCTCGGTTTCGTCGTCCGTCGCGAGATGCACCTGCTGGTGCTGGGCGATGCGCACGCATGACAAAGCGGCCGGCGCGATTCACGCGTCGGCCGCTTGCCGTGTCTGAGTATTTTTATGCTTCGGTCGACCGGATCAGGTTGCCGCGCAGCGTGACGATTGCCTTCTGCACCTTCGCGAATTCGTCCGGCTTCAGCCCGGTGGCTTCGACCAGGTTCATGTCGAGCCCCTTCTCGCGCACGCGGCGACCGCTTTTCGTCAGGCTGACGAGCACCTGGCGTTCGTCGGACGGATCGCGATGCCGCTCCAGGTAGCCCATTGCCTCGAGCTTCTTCAGGATCGGCGTCAGCGTATTGGATTCGAGGAACAGCTTCTCGCCGAGCTGGCCGACGGTCTGGTTGTCCTGCTCCCACAGCGCAATGATCGTGATGTACTGCGTATACGTGAGACCGAGTTCGTCGAGGATCGGCTTGTACGCCTTGCCGAACGCGAGGTTCGCCGAGTAGATCGCAAAGCACAGGAACTCGGACAGCTTCGGCGCGGCAGGCGACGGGGTTTCGGTCGGTTTCATGGACTTCCTCCAGCGACTTGAACGGTCGCAGACGATCGCATTATATATCGCATGCGATCTTATCGGAAGCATGATAATCGGTGTCGATAGGCTGACGCGCCGCGCGCTCAGCCCGGTTTGCGACGCTTGCCGGTTTGCTGACGGCTGACCGACAGCAACGTGCACTGCACCGGATGTGCGATTTCGGTCGCGAGCCCACCCGCAGCAAACAGCAGGATCATCAGCCAGCGTTTCATGCGTCCTCCACGATCGAGAGGCTCGCACCATCGGCGACGGTCGCGTCGAGCGCATACGGATCGACGCCATCGAGGCAACCGAGATTGACGCGCCAGCACGCCGGATCCTTGCGGGTCTGGTGGAACGGATAGACGCCGCACCGGCTGCAGAAATAGTGGCGCGCCGTGTGCGTGTTGAAGCGATAACACGTCAGTGCGCCCTCGCCTTCGACGATTGTCAGGTTGGCGGCGGCGAACATCGGGCTCATCAGTGTGCCGCGCCGGCGGCACAGGCTGCAGTTGCAGCGGCCGGCCGGCGCAATGGCGGCCCTGACTTCGAACTTGACGGCCCCGCAATGGCAGGACCCTTTGAACCAGGTGGCAGACATGATGGACTCCGAAGCGGTCATGCCTGCTTTATAGCGAACCTGCGCGCGGGCGTTGTATCGCACTGTATCGGCGGTCGGCGCAGATACAGGACATTGCAAATCCGCGGCGCGCGCGCTCAGTCCAGCACGTGCTGCAGCCGCTCGATTGCCGCGCGCGTTTCGCGTTCGAGCGCCGCGAACAGCTCGGCGGCCGCCAGCGCCGGCGTGCTGACGCCGGCCATCGGCGCCTGAACGATCGGCGCGCGGATGCCGAGCGTGCGCAACAGGGTTGTCCGGTGGTCGGTCGGTTGGTTCATGTCGCTTGTCTCCTGATGGCGGCCGAAGCGTCGGCCGCACGTATCGCATTTCCGGTTTCACCCCTAGAATAGCGGTCGGAGAAACCGCATCCAAGGCCGTCAGCGAGCAGCGTTCGTCGAACGCTTCGCCGACATTCATGCGGTTTAGCCGAATAACGAACAACACCATTACAACATTCACGATTCATGAAAAGAAGAACATTTCTCGCGCTGCCCGCCGTGGCGGCGTCCGGCATGCTTGGCGGCTGCACCGATTTCGGTCCCGTCACCAATCGCATGATGAAGGATCCTGAATATCGGGAAACGCTCTCGGCGTTTCTGATCAGCGCGGACGGGAAAAAACTCGTCGTGATAGGCAAGCAGTATCACTATATTTTCGATCTGCCGCCTGCCCTCGCCGCCAACCTCACGGCACCTTATCGCGCCAGGCTGTATACCGATTTCGACGAATTCGAGACGCACGGCGATACGATTTCCGGGCGTTACGTGCTGCGGCTTTCGCGCGAGGATGCGCCTCCCGGCTCCGAGCTTCGCGAGCGTGCGCTCGCTGACGGTTTCAAGGACCAGCGCTACCAGCTGACGGAGAGCGGGACGATCAGCGGCAAGCGCTACCAGCCGAACGACGTCACGCCGTCGTCGCTCCCGCAGGCGTTCAATCACGAGTATGACGTCAAGGTCATCGAGCGGCCATCGGTACTCGGCAAGGGCGCGAAGCTCGCTCTGTCGCCGATCACGATGGCGGCCGACGGTGCGATCGGCCTGCTCGGCGTCGCGCTGTTACCGTTCGCGCTCACCGCATTCGTCGTCGCAGCGAAGAAAGACCAGAGATCGCAATGAAACTTCCTGTCCGAAAGATTTCCCGGATCGGTAGCCTGGTTGGTTGCCTCGCATTCGCGCAACACGCCGCTGCCGAAGGCGACTGGGACACTGCCCGTCATGTCCGCACCGACTGGGTATTCGCGTCGATGAAGGAAAGCGACGTACGGCCGACGCTCGATCTCGCACTGAAGGACCAGGCGCGCTGGGCCGCCCTGCCCGCCAACGCGCCCGATGCAGGCGCGTTCCGCTGCACGAAGCTCGCGTTGCCGCCGCCGTCGGCCGCCGCCCAGGCCGCGTTCGACGCGGCGCCGTCGCCACGCGGCCGCGATGCCGACAAGGCGTACGCGACAGCCGCGTCGCTCGGTTCGTGGCGTGCGGCAGCGCGTCTCGTCAACAGTTCCCTCGAGGACGAGGATTGGGAAGGCGCGCAGCCGGCAGTCGCGTGGCTGCTCGCGCATCACGTGCCGGCCGGATACAACAAGCTCGCGGACGTGATGCAGGCAATGTCGGGCTACGACGGCGAAACGCCCGGCGAACGCATGAGCGGGATGATCGCGTCGTTGCGCTGGCGCGCGGCGCGCGAAGGCGATCCCGTCGCGCAGATGGAGATGGCCGATCTGTTCGAGAAACTCGGCAACAACGCGCTCGTCACCGCGCTGCGCGCGTGCGCGACGCAGCAGAATCCGGAACTGAAATGATGCGCGTCGCCGGTACGCCGCGGTGACAGGCGGCGTACCGGCGCGCGCGACGACATCGCCGCGTCAGACTTCGTAGCGCACCGCATGCGTTTCGGTCGGCAGCGGCAGATCCCAGCGCAGCAGCATCGCCTCGAGCGCACGGTTCGTCAGCGACGTGTCGCGCCGCGCATTGCGGCGCAACAGCTCCGCGCGCGGCCGTTCGAGGTAGACGAGCGTCACGTCGGCGCCGTACGCATACAGCAGGTCGAGCGTCTTCTTGCGCATCAGCGGCGACAGGTTCGTCGCATTCCACACGAACGGCCGCCGGTCGCGCAACAACGCCTTCGCGGCATCGACCGCATGGTGCGCGACCGCGCCCTCGTTGCGGCCGTGACGCAGCCCCAATGCATCGCGCGCATCGTCGAACGACACGACCGGCAGATCCGGATGATGCCGCGCAACCCACGTGTTCTTGCCCGATGCCGGAAGGCCCGCCATCACCACGACCGGCGAGCCCGGCGTGCGGAACAGCGGATAGTCGGGATGCACGTCCGCGCCGCGGAAATAGCTGAGTGCGGTATGCGCGTCGGCGAATGCACGCGGCTGGCCGTAACAGCCGTCCTCCCGCGCCAGTTCGCGCCACAGCTCGATGTTGTCGAGCACGCGCTGCGTGTCGTTGCAGATGCGGCCACGGATGTCGGCTTCGGCGAGCAGGCACAGCAGCGGCAGGCTGACCTGCCACGACAGTTCGCGCGCGATGAACTCCGGCGTGCCGCGGCGCGAGCCGCTCATCGCGAAGAACGGCACCTGGTGCACGGCGATCATCCGGCAGATGGCCTCGCGCACCGCGAACGGCACGCCGGCATCCCACAGCGCGATGCGCGCATCGATCGCACCCTTGCGCGAGTGGCCGGGATGGCCGATCGCACCGGTGACGGGATCGACGACCGTCGTGCTCGACTTGGCGATGTCATGCAGCAGCGCGGCCAGGAACACGATTTCCTGGTCGGCGCGCGACGCGGCCCGATAACCGGGCAGCGCCAGCAGCGCATCGATCACCATCATCGTATGTGTCCACACGTCGCCTTCGCCGTGATGCGCGGGCTCCTGCGGGGTCGTTTTCGCGTGTTCGAGCGCGGGGAACGCCGCGAGGCACGCGTGATAGTCCGGCTGCTGGCCGGGCGCAGGCACGAGCGCCTGCAGATGTTCGTACTTCATGATCTGGACTCCTGTCGAAGCGGCATGTGGCCGCTTCGCATTCATGGGTTCGGATGTGCTGCCGGGCTCGACGCCCACGTCACCGTCGGACGCGGCGCATACAGGTCGACACCCGGCGCGAGCAGGTTCGGGATGAACGGCTGCTCCGAGTGATGGCGCGCGGAAGCGAGAATCGCCTGCACGAAATCGTGGCGCACCCACTTCAGGCGCGCGGTCGTCGTATCGTCGGTCTCGACCTTCACGTAGAGCCCTTCGGACCGCTCCGACTTGTCGCACTGCTGCTAGGCGCGCGCGAGGTCGAGCCCCTGCCGCCGCACGGTGTCCTCGAACGCGCGGCGCCAGTCCGGCGTCTTCGCGAGCGACGGACCGAGCAGCGCCTTGAGGTCCGCGAGCCGCGCCGGCGCGACACCTTCGTACAGCACGGGCACCGACAGCACCGGTCCGTCGGCGAGCAGCGCGCGCCGCGCGGGCGTCGACAGGAAGCGGCCCGTCGCGCGGTCGAACACGTCGAATTCGAAGAAATGATGCGGCAGCGCGTCGTAGAACACCGCGTGCTTCTTGCTCATCGTCTCGCCGTACATCACGTAGCGATCGCCGAGGCGGTCGAGCAGCCAGCCGGCATGGGCCGCTGCCCAGGTCTTCACGAAACCGAACTGCCGCTCGCGGCCGCCGCCGGCCAGATAGTGGCCGCGCGACTGCAGCAGCAGCTCGCCTGCCGGGCTGAAGCTGATGCCCGTGTTCGCGCCGTCGAGCTTTTCCTCGACGACGAGGTGCGCGCCCGCGAGGGTGCGATAGGGAACGTGGTCGTGACCTTCGTCGCCGTCCTGCAGGCGCGAGCCTTCAAGATGCGGCGTGCGCGGGTAGCGGGCGAGGTCGAGCGATTGCGCGTAGGCGCGAAAATCCAGCGTCATGGTCTTTCTCCGGAAACAGGGAAAAAGCCGACGACGTGAACGAACGGATTGGAGTGCGTTGCGGTGTCAGTGCGAGTCCGGGCGCGGCCCTGCGATCACCGTTCCGGCGCGATGGCGCGAACGGAAACGGGCAGGACGACACGCGGCCGGGACGGCAGTCGTCGGCGTATCAGGCGAAGGGACGAATGATTGCGGGCACTTGGATCACCGGTTCGATGAGGGTTCAGGGATGAAGCAGGCGGATGCTACGAAACGGTTTTGGCGGTGTCAAGCGCGACCGGGTGTGTCCGTTGTGGTCGTCCGAACGTGTTGAACACCTGCTGCGACGCGCGGCACGCGTGATCGGCGCATAAATGATTCGGAATCCTATGTGTGTGTTTTTCGCCACATCACGCGCCGAATCGAGCGGCGACCTCGCACTGCCCGCTTGCTGCGCCCGTTGCGTGCATGCTAGAGTCGCCGCCATTCCGATCAACCCCTCACTCGCAAGGAGAAGAACATCATGACGTCACGCCAACGCTCCTCCCGTCGCGGGTCGTAGTTCGGGTTTTTCGCGTCCGTTCGTTTCGTCGTTCACGCCACGCAGCACGTCGCATCGCCGTCATCGCGATGAGCCGGATCGTTCCGGTCCGGTCGTGCCGCCCTCCTCCCGACTTCCGATGTCGGGCAGCGCATGTGTGCGCTGCCCGCGCCATGGCCCGCCGTTCTTCCTTTTCATCGAACGGAAACCTCCATGGGCACTTCCATGCAATACCTGGCCGAGCGCATCACGCTGTGCGCTTGCGCTACCACCTGGATCGAAGGTGAGGCCATCCTGCAGCTCGAACAGGCTGCCACCCTCCCCGGCATGCGGCGCGTCGCCGGCATGCCCGATCTTCATCCCGGACGCGGCTACCCGGTCGGCGCCGCGTTCTTTTCCATGGGCCGGCTGTATCCGGCGCTGATCGGCGGCGATATCGGCTGCGGAATGGCGCTCTGGCAAACCGCGCTCGATGCGCGGCGCATCAGTGCGTCGAAACTCGCGATGCGGGTTCGGAGCACGTGAAGACGTGAAGGCGCGCTGTGGACAGCAAGGCGCAGCGGGATCCGAGAATCGGGCAGGTGGTGCTCAGAAGCAGTGTTCAGGCGACGCGCGACCGGAACCGGTGCGCGTGAGCGCGCGATGCGCGCCGCCGCTGCGTGTCGGCCGTCGGCCGCGCGTCGGCGGGAATCAGCGGAGATGCGTCAGCGGGGGCGAGACTCAGTAAGCGGACATCTCGACGCAAGGATCGACCTTGGACGGCGAGCAGATGACCGAATACTTGGCGCTTTCGCGCATCAGCGCTTCGCCTTCATGCAGGGCGATCTTGATCTCGGGGTGACGCTCGTACGCGAGGAAGGCGGAGCAGACGACCGCGGACATCACGACCAGGGAAAACACAAATTTTTCAAGGGATTGGAAACGTTCGGGCATGGTTCGACCTTTCTTCTAGGCCGACATTATAACCAAGGATAAGGGTTTTCCCTATATGCGCGCCGGCATACCGAGGATCGCTCCGGTCGTCCCCCTTTTCGTCGTCATTTCGCGCCGGCGGCCCGCGGCCCCGCAGCGACGCCGGCGCCGTTCAAGGCCGATCGTGCGGTTCCGCCACGTCGGGAGACCGCAGCGGAGACGGATGAATGCCGAGGCGGCCCACGCCGAGGTCTGCCCGGCTCAGCGACGTGTGCTCGAACCGCTGGAACGACTCGGCAATGTGCTTGCGCAGCAGCGCGACGTCCCATGGCTTGATCAGCAGCTTCTGGACGGATCCGTTGCCGGCCGCGTCGGCGATCGACGTCCCTTCGCCGTAGCCCGACAGCAGGATGCGCACGATGTCCGGGTACAGCGCCTTCACACGCTGCAGCAGGTCGATGCCCGACACGCTCGGCATCCGGAAGTCCGACACGATCACGCCGACGCGATGCTGGGCGAGCAGGTCCAGCGCTTCGTCGGGATCGGTGGTGGCGAGTATCTCGTAGCCGTCGCGGCCGAGCGCCTGCCGGAGCATCTGCAGGACCGCGCGGTCGTCGTCCACCAGCAGCAGCGTCCGGTGCAGCAGCTCGCGCTGCCGGCAGTGCTCGGGAAGCTCCGAGCCGGCGGACAACATGTCGGCGATCTCCTCGCCGGTGACCGGATGGCTGAAGTAGTAGCCCTGCATCGAATGGCAGTGATGCCGGTTCAGGAACGACAACTGCGCTTCCGTCTCCACGCCCTCGGCCACCGTCTCCATGTGCAACGACTCCGCCATCGCGATGATCGAGCGCGTCAACGACGCGCCTTCCGCGCTGGTGGTGACGTCGCTGAGGAACGACCGGTCGATCTTGACGACGTCGATCGGCAAGTCCTTCAGGTACGACAGGCTCGAATAGCCGGTGCCGAAGTCGTCCAGCGACAGCACGACGCCGAGCGCCTTCAGCTCGCGCAGCGTGTGCGCGATCGCGTTGCAGTCCTGCATCAGCACGCTTTCGGTCAGTTCGAGTTCGAGCGAGTCCGGCGCGAGACCGGTTTCCTCGAGCGTCGTGCGCACCATGTCGGCCACGTCCTGCTGCCGGAACTGGCGCGCCGACAGGTTGACGGCGATCCGGATCGGCGGATGCCCTTCCCGCCGCCACGCAACGGCCTGTGCGCACGCGGTGCGCAATACCCACTCCCCGATCGGCAGAATCAGCCCGCTTTCTTCGGCGATCGGGATGAAGCGGTCGGGCGGAACAATGCCGATCCCCGGACGTCGCCAGCGAATCAGCGCCTCGACGCCGCTGATCTGGCCGGTCTTGAGATCGACCTTCGGCTGGTAGTACAGCTCGAGCTCGCCGTTCGCGACGGCCTGATGCAGCGCGGTTTCGATGACGGCCTGCTCTTCCACGCGCGCACCCAGTTCGCGTGTATAGAAACTGTAGCAATTGCGCCCGCGCTCCTTCGCGCAATACAGCGCGGCATCGGCCGTCTTCAGCAGCGTCTCCGCGTCCGTGCCGTCGGTCGGGCAGAGGCTGACGCCGACGCTGGTCGTCACGTGCAGGTCGTGGCCGTCGAGCACGAACGGTGCGATGAAGGTGTCCAGGATCTTGCGGGCGATCGCGTCCGCGTCCGACGCCGTCGCCAGGTTGACCAGCATCACGACGAACTCGTCGCCGCCGAGCCGCGCGACCGTGTCGCCGTCGCGCACCGAGCTCTTCAGACGCGCGGCGACGACCCGCAGCAGTCCGTCGCCGACCGAGTGGCCGAAGCTGTCGTTGACGTGCTTGAAGCGGTCGAGGTCGAGCACCATCACCGCGATCAGCTGCCCGGTGCGGCGCGCCTGCGACATCGCCTGCTCCATCCGGTCGCTGAGCAGATTGCGGTTCGGCAGGCCGGTCAGCGCGTCGTGATTGGCCAGGTATTCGATGCGGCCCTGCTGCATCTTGCGTTCGGTGATGTCCTGGACGATGCCGCGCAGGATGATCGCGTGATTCGGATCGCGACCGGATTCCGCCTGGTGCAGCACGCAGCGCTCGGTGCCGTCCGCATGGATCAGCCGATGCTCGAGCGAGAACGCGACGCCTTCGGTGCGCAGGCTCGTGTACGACTGCACGAGCAGCGGCTGTTCGTCGGGCGGCACGGCCTGCACGAGGCGCTCGAAGGTCGGCGGCGTGCGGGCGGCGTCGAGCCCGAGAATCCGGTACAGCTCCGGCGACCAGTAGCCGTCCGTCCGCCCGGCCTGATATTCCCAGTTGCCGAGGTGCGCGAGCGCCTGCGCATGGGTGAGGCTGACCTCGGTGGTCGCCAGCTTTTCGACCGCCGCGGCGGCGCGCAGCAGATAGCGGATCCGGTAGCCGAGCAGCTTCCACCGCATGGGCTTGGACACGAAGTCGGTCGCGCCGGCGTCGAACGCACTGGCGATCGATGCGTCGTCGTCGTTGCCCGTGAGCATGACGATCGGCACGCGGCGCCCTTCGGGCATGGCGCGCAGCGTGCGGCAACAGTCGAATCCGTCGCCGCCCGGCATCTCGACGTCGAGCAGCACGACGGCGGGACGATGACGCAGGAACGCGTCGATGCCGTCCTGCGGCCCGGTCGCTTCCTCGACGCGGAACCCTTCGGGTTCGAGGGTCTCCACGACCAGCATGCGCGTCATCACGTCGTCATCGATGATCAGAATCGCCGGCACATCGGCCTGTTCCTGGTTCACGACCGTCCTCCTGTTCATGCCGCGTCGCGATCGCCATGGCGATCGGCCGGCCTCCGTTCAACTGTCGACGCGCTCCGCCATCAGCGCGGCGTGCGCTTGCCCGAATTCCGCGTCCGTGCCGGCGACCAGTTCCACCGCCGCGTTCACGTCGGCGGCGCGCGCCAGCCGCTCGATCTCGCGGCAACGCGCCGACAGCAGGTGCGCGCCGACGTTCGCGCTGCTCGATTTCAGCGTGTGGGCGGCCAGCTTCAGCGCATCGGCGTCGCCCGCGTCGACCGCCGCATGCATGTCGCGGATCAGCCGCGGCGCATCCGCCGTGAATTGATCGATGATGCGCGTCAGGACATCCGGGCGGCCCGGCCGCTGAAGCGCGCGCAATGCATCGAGCGCCTTGTGGTCGATCACGCTTGCGTCGTCGTCCGGATCGGGGGCGGCGCCCCCGCCCGCTTCCGGACTCGTTTCGATGCCGGCGCCGGTCACGGCCGCATCGCTTTCGGTGGCCGGCGCGCATGCCGCGCCGCCGACATGGCGCGCGAGCGTCCGCAGCAGCGCATCGCGGCGGAACGGCTTGCCGAGATAGTCGTCCATGCCGGCGGCCAGGCAGCGCTCCCGGTCGCCGCTGAGCGCGTTGGCCGTCAACGCGATGACCGGCATGCGCGGCGCACCGGCTTCGGCTTCGCGACGGCGCAACTGCCGGGTCGCCTCGAAGCCGTCGAGCCTCGGCATCTGGCAGTCCATCAGAACGACGTCGAATACGTCGTCCGCCAGCCGGTTCAGGGCCTGCTCGCCGTCGTCGGCCACGGCGACCTGATAAGCGGTGTCCTCCAGCATCGCGAGTGCGATCTGCTGATTCACGACGTTGTCCTCCACCAGCAGCACGCGCGCCGGGATCGCGTCGAGCGGCCGGCCCGCGCCGGCGTCGTCGGACACCGGCTCGGCCGACGTCAGCCGCGGCGGCATCACGTGCATCGCCGACGCGATGGCCATATAGAGGTTGACCCCATGGAGCGGCTTCGTCAGCCGGGCGGCGATGTCGAGTTCGCGCGCGATCAGGACGCTGTCCATCATCTCGAACGCGGTCAGCGTGATGATCCTGAGCGCACGCAGCGACGGATCGTGGCGGATGTGCTGCACGAGCGAGATGCCGTCCATGCCCGGCATCCGCACGTCGACGATCGCGAGATCGAACGGTGCGCCGTCGGCGACCGCCGAGCGCAACTGCGACAGCGCGTCGTCACCGCCGATCGCCGTGGCGACGCACAGCTGCCATTCGATCGCATGTTCGAGCAGCACGCTGCGATCGGTTTCGCTGTCGTCCACGATCAGCACCTTCAGGCCGGCGAGCGACGGCCTTGCCGCCGATGCGACGCCGACCTCGCCGGACGCCGGCTCGAACGGGGTCGTCACGGTAAACACCGAGCCCTTGCCGGGCGTCGATTCGAGCGTGAGCGCACCGCCCATCATCTCGGCCAACTGGCGGGAAATCACGAGGCCGAGCCCGGTTCCGCCGTATTTGCGCGCGACCGAGTTGTCGGCCTGCTGGAACGGCCGGAACAACTGCGCGGCCACCTCGGGCGCGATGCCGATACCGCTGTCGGCGATCGAGAACACGAGACGGCCGTCGTCCGCATACGATGCAGTGAGCGCGACGTGCCCGTGCTCGGTGAACTTGATCGCATTGCCGAGCAGATTCATGAGCACCTGGCGCAACCGCACCGGGTCGCCGCGCATCCATTCCGGAACGGTGTCGCCGCGCTGGTACACGAGCGCAAGCGCCTTGCGTTGTGCGTTGGGCTCCAGCAGCGCGACGACATCGTCGAGCAATTGATGCAGGTTGAAATCGATGCGTTCCAGCGTCAGCTTGCCGGCCTCGATCTTCGAGAAATCGAGAATGTCGTCGATCAGGACGAGCAGCGTCTGACCGGATCGGTACACGGTGTCGACGAACTTGCGCTGCTTCGACGTCAGCCGCGTGCGCTGCAGCAGTTCGGTCATGCCGAGCACGCCGTTCATCGGCGTGCGGATCTCGTGGCTCATTCGCGCGAGAAACTCCGATTTCGCCGAATTCGCGGCTTCGGCCGTGGCGATCGCCGCCTGCAAATCGACGTCGCGGCGCTCGATTTCGTCGAGCATCATGTTGAAGCCGGCGATCAGCGCCGCGACTTCGTCGCTGCCTTTGTGCGCCATGCGCAGCGACAGGTCGTTGCCGCTGCGGATGCGCGCCATCGTGCGCGTCAGGTTCGACAGCGGGCGGGAGATCGACGTGCCGAGCCGATGACTGATCACCAGGCCGCCGATCGCGAGCAAGAACGATACCCCTACGATCATCAGGAACGCGGTCGCCACGGCCCGGTAGACGTCCGATACGATGCCGCGCTGCTGAAGGTCGACGCGCACGGCCTCCTGTTCGGTGTAGGCCGCGAGGCGATTGGCCGTCGTGTCGACGTCCGCGACGATGCGCTGCATGGCCACGTCGTTGGACAGCATGTCGGACTTCACCGCGAGGATGCGGCGCGCGGAGCCGGCCAGCTCCGTGGTCAGCGCAACGACATCCTGTGCGCGCTTCGCGTTGCCCGGGCCGTCTGCGGCGAGCGCATCGCGCAGCGCGCCGGCGGACGCGGTCAGCGTGCCGACGTTCGTGCGCAGCTCGTCGTCGGCGCGCTTCAGGCGCTCCACGCTGTCGCTTTGCGCGACCATGCGCAGGTCGAACGCCAACGCGTTGATGCCGCCGTTCACCACCGCCGACAGCGACGCGATCCGCGCGGCGCGGCGCCGGAATTCGATCGCTTCGTCGAGGCGCTGTCGCGCCTTGACGATCTGCAGCGCGAACGGGTCCGCGATCTCCGCGAGCTTCGCGTCCAGCGCATCGAGCGACTGCAGCGCCTTGTCCTCTTTCGTGCGGTAGCGGGTCGCGACGGACGGCTCCGCGAACATGGTGCCGCGCAGCGCGACGAGGCCGTCGTGGTCGTCGAGGAGGTCGGCCGTCACGCGCCCGAGCAAACTCGTCACGCCCTGCGCGGTGGCGGCATCGAGGCTCGGCACCGCGATCGCGAGCGCATGGCGTGCGCCGTCGATGGACGCCTGCATGCGCTCGCGCAGCGGCGCGAGCCGGTATCGGTTCGGCGCGACGTCGACGCGGCCGGCGACGGTGATGATGTCCTTGACGTTCGTGCGCACCTGGTCGAGCGCATGAATCGTCCGGTTGTACGCGGTGTTGGCCGCGAGCGCGTCGCTCACCGCGGCATCGGCATCGTCGTCCAGCCGCGCGGTTTCCTTGCCGATCTCGGTCAGCAGCGTGGCGCCCCGCGCCTGCACGCGCTCGATCAGCCCGCGTTCGGCGGCGAGTTGCGCATCGCCCCGCAGCCGCTTGTCGACGCCTTCGTTCATCGACCCGAGCATCGTCCGCAGGTCGGCGGACGGTTCGTCGATGCCGTGCCGGTCGATCGCGCGCACGGCGGCCGTGATACCCGTGATCCGCTGCAATTGCGTATCGATCTCCGCCGACGACTGCTGCCGTTCCGTTGCATCCTGCGCCCGCTCGAGCCGGTTGAAATCCACGGCCAGTTCCGCGTACGCGCGCTGGAGTTCGTTACTGCGCACCTGCAAGGGCAGCGATTCGGTCGTCAGCGTGCGCACGCCGGACGCAATGCCGTGCACCGCGATCAGGCTGGTCGCGGAAATCGCCACTGCGCCCAGCAGCATCAGGCTGGTGCTGGTGACGAGCTTCGCCTTGATGTCCATGCAGCCCTCCAGGACCGGGATGGCCTCGCGCGCGGCCATCCGGCCGGTTATCTGGCCGACGCGTCCAGCGGCGTGACGCGGCCGTGTGCGATTTCGGTGAGGAACACGTCGTTCAGCGCCTGGTGATCGTCGACGCCCAGGGTCACCACCAGGCCGCCCAGGTCGAGATCCCGGATCGATTCGAGCGCCTGCTTCAGCGTGGCCCGCGTCGGTGCCGGGCCCGCGCGTTCCAGCCCGATCAGCGCGAGCTTCGCGTCGAGGCAACCCTCGATGTGCACCACGCCGACGTGCTCGTCCGGAAAGCGCTGCGCGATCAGCCGCGCGCAGTCCCGGACAACCGGGCGCTCGTTCTGCGGCAGCGGCACGACCTGCGAGATCAGCGTGCCGTTCCCTTCGTCGCCGAGCAGGCGCAACAGATCGTCGGCGCCGACGAACGACACCGCCGCGAGCCGCGCCGTGAGGCCTTCGCGGTGCGCCGCGCGAATGAAGGCGGCGACCGGCGTATACGGGCCGACCATGATGACGACGTCCGGCCGAGCGTCGAGTACGGCCGCGAGGCCCGTGTCGACCGCCGTCGTGCCGCGGCGGAACGTGCCCGTGGCGACGACCGCCAGGCCGTGGCGCTGCAGCGCGAGCTGCGTGCCCGCCAGCACCGCGAGCCCGAAGCCGTCGTCCTGATAGAACACCGCGAAGCGCCTGGCATGGTCGTGCGCGATCAGATGGTCGACCAGCGCGCGCGTTTCGTCTTCATAGCTCGCCCGGATGTTGAAGACTTCCGGAATCACCGGCCTGCGCAGCGCCATCGCGCCGCTGAACGTGCCGACGAGCGGAATGCCGACGTCCCGGATGATCGGCAGCACCGCGGTGCTCGTCGGCGTGCCGACATAGCCGAACAGCGCAAGGACGTTGCGCCGCTCGATCATGTCCAGCGTGTTGTCCACCGTCCGGTCGGGTTCGTAGCGATCGTCGGCGACGACGAGCTCGATCTTCCTGCCGTGCACGCCGCCATGTGCGTTCGCGTCGTCGAAGACGGCTTGTGCGCCGATCATCAGCCCGTGTCCGAGGCCGGCGGAATTGCCCGACTGCGCGTTGACCATGCCCAGGCGGATGGTGTCGTCGGTCACGCCCGGTTCTGCCGCGAAACCGGTGCCGCGGCCGGTCAGCGCGACGCAGCACGCGATCAGCGCCAGCGTCCGCCTGAAGCCGGGACGGACGAGCGCGGGCGATCCATTCGACGACCCGATACCCGAACACATCCGTGCGACAGACTCGCTCTCGTCCATGCTGGGCTCCCCTTCGGCACCCGGTCATCTTGATCTGATGGTGCGCCCCGCCGCATGTCGCACCGCTGCTGGGGTACGTGTCGATTAGTCATATATATAGTTTGCATCCCTTGCGACTGCAAGCCGGAGGAGCGGATGGACGCCGTTTGTCGGGAGGGTCGCGGATGTTGCACTGCTGCGGCGGAACGCAGCGACGCAGAATTGCGTTTTCCGGAATTTCGATTCGCTTTTCAATGCGTCGATTCGTTGCGGAAATCGGCTCATACGAGCCGGGACGCGCGCGGGGGCGCGCGTAGCCGGGGCGGCTGTGTCCTCAACGATAGGGACTGCGATCGATTACTGCGGCGCCGATGCCCCGCTGGCCGCGTTGCCGGGCCATGCCTTGCCGATCTTGTCGATCAGCGACTTGGCGGCGCCGGTCGCGATGGCGGCGTCGACGCCCGACGTCTGCCACGCGCCGTCGGCGGCCTGCACGAAGGTCAGGTTCGCGCGCGACGGCGCGTAATCGGCATTGCGCCACGTGACCACCACGTCGCATGCGTACGTGCGTTCGCCGACCTTCCTGCAATCGCCGTCGAGCTTCGCCGAGATCACGTCGGCCGATACGGGCAGCGGCTGGCCGAACAGCGCGTTCAGGCCGCCGTGGTTTTCCGCTTCGAGCGCGCGGCGCACGGCGGCGTCGACGTCGCTCGATCCGGGACCGTCGTGGAAGAGATTGCAGGCGGCCAGCAGCGTGGCGGCACAGCCGAGCGTCAGCAGCGTGGGAAACTTCATGTCTATCCGTGAATCGGGTGAACGTCGGGCGGCAGGCGGCGATGCCTGAGAATGCATCGCCGAGCCGGTACGCCGCGTAGTCTGCAACGTCCGCGCGCCGTTCGCGGTATCCATTTGTAACCAATTGCACGGATGCATACGGAACGACGGGCGGCACGCTGCCCCGCCGCCGTTCGCACCGACCGCCGCGTTTACTGCCGTTCCTGCTTCACGCGGCTGACGAGTTGGGTCGGACTGACGAACTGCAGCGCGATCACGACCCACACAAGGGTGATGGCCATGTAGATCATCGCCATCGCGTCGATCGACTGCGGCGCGCGCACGCCGGTCGAGAACACCGCGTAATACAGCGCGACGACGAGCGTCTGCGTGCTCGGGCCCGCGGTGAAGAACGTCAGCTCGAACAGCCCGATCGTGCGCACCAGCACAAGCAGCCCCGCCGCGAGCATGCCGGGCACCAGCAGCGGCAGCAGCACGTAGCGGAAATAGCGCCACGTGTTCGCACCGAAGATGCGCGCGGCGGCTTCCAGGTTCGGATCGATCTGCTCGACGAACGGCGTCATGACGAGGATCACGAACGGCAGCGCCGGCACGAGGTTCGCGAGGATCACGCCCGGCAGCGTGCCCGCGAGCCCGATCTTGTACATGACCGTCGCCATCGGAATCCCGTACGTGACGGGCGGCACCATCAGCGGCAGCAGGAACACCAGCAGCGCGAAGCGCTTGCCGCGAAACTGCACGCGCGCGAGCGCATACGCGGCCGGCACGCCGAGCGCGATCGACAGCAGCACGACCGCGCCGACGACCTCGACGGTCACCCACAGCACGCTCGCGAGCTGGAAGTCTTCCCACGCCTTCGCATACCAGTGCAGCGTGAAGCCCTGCGGCAACGGCGTGCCGAACCAGCGCGTCGCGACCGAGTTCACCGCGACGGTCGCGATCAGCAGCATCACGTTCAGCAGGAAGAACGCCATCAGCCCCCAGACGAGCGCCTTCCACGCGCGGCCGGCGAGGTGGCTTCTCATCGGGTGCGGTTTCCCCGTGTCAACGGGCCGCGCATCGGGCGCGTCGTGCTTCGGCGGCCACGTGCGAGCGGCATGATTGTCGGTCGCCATCAGCCCTTGCCTCCCGTCACCGCGCCCGTATAGAAGAAGCGGCGCGCGCCGAGCATCGACGCGACCACCAGCAACTGCACGAAGCTCATCACGATCGCGATCGCCGACGCGAGCGAATAGTCGTAGCTCTCGAACGCGGCTTCGGCCGCCGCGATCGAGATCACGCGCGTCGGGCCGGCCGGCGCGCCGAGCAGCACGGCCGACGGGAACACCGAGAACGCCTGCACGAACGACAGGCACGCGGCCATCGTGAGCCCCGGCACGAGCAGCGGCAGGTAGATCTGGCGAAACTGCTGCCACGGGTTCGCGCCGAGCGTCGCAGCGGCACGCGCGAGCGTCGGGTCGATGCCGCTGATGTACGACAGCATCAGCAGGAACGCGAACGGAAACCCCGACACGATCAGCGACAGCAGCACGCCCCAGTAGTTGTGCGTGAGGCGCACTTCGTCGGTGTACAGGTGCAGCCCCTGCAGCGCCTGCGGGAACCAGCCGTTCGGCCCGAAATACGTGAGCATCCCGTCGGCGACGAGCACCGTGCCGAGCGTGACGGGAATCACGAGCAGCGTCGTGACGAACTTCTGGTACGGCGAGTTGCGGCGCAGTGCGAACGCGACGGGCACCGCGATGCCGACGTTGAGCAGCGTCGCCGGCACCGCGAGCTTCAGCGTGACGAGCACGGTCGGCCACATCGCGGTGTCGGTGAAGAACTGCACGTAGTTCGCGAGCGCGCCGCCGCCGTTCATCGGCTGGAACGACAGCACGAGGCCGTACGCGAACGGATAGATGAACAGCGCGGCGATGAACGCGAGCGCCGGCGTGACGAGCCAGGCTTTCGCGTCGCGCGGTGCGCGGCCGGTCGCAAGCGTGCTCATGCGGCCTCCGGGCGAGACGCCGCCGCGCATGCCGCCTGGCGCAGCCCGTTCATGGCACGTCTCCCGCATAGACCAGCGTGCGCGCCGGCGCCACGCGCAGCCGCAGCGGTTCACCTTCCGTGAACTCGCCGGCCACGCGGGCCCAGATCGCGCCGAACGGCGTGATCGCGCGGATCAGCGAGTCGCGGCCGCCGTACTCGACGGTCTCGACGGTCTCGACGGTCGCGTCGAACGCATTGTCGGCGCCTTCTTCCGCGCGCTCGATGTCGTCGGGGCGCAGCGCGACCACGACCTCCTTCGCGTCGAAGCCGGCCATCGGCACGCCCGCGAGGCGCACGCCGCCCGACGCGACGTTCACGTAATCGCCGGCCATCCCTTCGAGCGTAAACGACAGCACGTTGCGATAGCCCATGAAGCGCGCGACATGCAGGTTGTGCGGGCGCGTGTAGACATCCTTCGGCGACGCGACCTGCTGCACGACGCCCTCCTTCATCACGACGATGCGGTCGGCCATCGACAGCGCCTCGTCCTGGTCGTGCGTCACGTAGATCGTCGCGCGTTCGAGCTGCGTGTGGATGCGGCGGATCTCGGCGCGCATCTCGATGCGCAGTTTCGTGTCGAGGTTCGACAGCGGCTCGTCCATCAGCACGAGCGGCGGCTCGATCACGATCGCGCGCGCGATCGCGACGCGCTGCTGCTGCCCGCCCGACAGTTGCCCGGGAAGCTTGCCTTCGTGGCCGACGAGCTGCACGAGCTCAAGGGCCTGCTGCACGCGCCGCCGCGTTTCCTGCTTCGGCACGCCGCGCATCTTGAGGCCGAAGCCGACGTTGTCGAGCACCGACATGTGCGGAAACAGCGCGTAGTTCTGGAACACCATCCCGAAGCCGCGACGCTCGGGCGGCAGCACGTCGATGCGCGTGTCGTCGAGCCAGATGCCGCCGCGCGTGAGCGGCTGCAACCCGGCGATGCAGTTCAGCGCGGTCGATTTGCCGCAGCCGGACGGGCCGAGCAGCGCGATGAATTCGCCGCGCCGGATCTCGAGGTCGAGCCCGTTCAGCGCGGCGACCTGCGCGCCTTGCGCATTGGTGAAACTGCGGCACACGCCGTCGAGCCGCAACCGTTCGAAACTGTGCTTCATTCCACGAACTCCGTCGACGCGGGCGCCGCGGCGCCCGCCGGTTCAGGCGTCACTTCGATTTCTGCGAACCGATCTCGCGATCCCACTTCTGGAACGCGGCGACCATCGCCTGCGCGTTGAGCGGCTGCACGTGCGGGCGATCGGCGAGCAGCTTCGCGTATTCGGGGCGACCGAACTTCTTGATCACCTCCTGGCTGTGCGCGGGCGCCATCTCGAGCGTCACGCCCTTCACCGCCGGGCCCGGATAGAAGTAGCCGTCGTCGTAGGTCATCGCCTGCTGCGCCGGTTCGAGCAGGAAGTTCATCAGCTTGAACAGCACGTCGAGCTTGTCCTTCGGCACGCCCTTCGGGATCACCATGTAGTGCGCGTCGTTCACCCACGTCATGTTGTCGAACGCCTGGATCCGGAATTCGGCCGGCACGATGCCGAGCGCGCGCGGGTTGAGGTCCCAGCCGGTGACGGTCACGGTCATGTCGCGCGTGCCTTCGCCGAGCTCCTTCATCACCGCCGACGTGCCGCCCGGGTAATACGGCACGCATTCGTTCAACTGTTTCAGGAACGCCCAGGTCTTGTCCCAGCCGTTGATCGGGTCCTGCGGATTCTTGTCGCCGAGCACGTACGGCAGCCCCATCAGGAACGTGCGGCCGGGGCCCGAGTTCGCCGGGCGCGCATAGATCAGCTTGTTCGGGTGCGCCTTGCACCAGGCGAGCAGTTGGTCGGGCGTCCTCGGCGGGTCGCTGACCTTCGCCGGGTTGTATTCGAGCAGCGGGCCGGCCGGCATGTAGGTCACTTCGAGGCCGAAGCCCTGTGCCACATCCTGCATCTTGCGCGGGCCGGGCGCGTACCTGTCGAGCACGCCGGGGAAGGCGGCCGCGTTGTCGGGCAGGAGCTTCTGCCACAGGTTCTGCTCGATGCCGGCAGCCAGCGCGTCGGTGCCCGTCAGCACGAGGTCGATGTCGGAGCGCCCTGCCGCCTGCATCGCCTTGATCTTGCCCGGCAACTGCGGCGCGGGCGCGTTCGTGAACGTGACGTTCGCGACGAGACCCGGGTTCTTCTCCTTGAACGCCTCGATGGCCTTCTGCGTGAGCTGCAGATTGCCTGCGACGTCGACGATGTTCAGCGATACGGGGGCGGCAACGGCCGCGGCGGCCGACAGCGTGAAGCCCAGTGCGAGTGCGATCCGGCGGACACGGCGAGCGATCGGGGTGGTGTTCATGTCTCCTCACTTCGGTCGGTGGATGGGACCTTTCTTGTCAGGAAATCATGACGGCGTTATACGATGTCGGTCAACAAAAAACCGAGCGGCGCAGGGCGGGAATTTCCCTAACAAAAACCTTCCGAAAGTGATGCGACCCATCAGATGGGACAAGTCCAACGATCAGCAGGATGAAACACGCGGCGTGTGTTAGGACGTCGTATGTCGATGCGAGGCAGAATGAAACCGGTTCGACAACGGCAGGTCATGACAACCGGCCGTTAGAAAGTGATCGTGCGCCTCGGCAAGTGATCGAGTGATCAAGGGCGGCTGAAAAGAGGATGGTTCGGCGTGCCGCCGTCACCGGGACAGGGAAAGTTCCCAGACTGCACTGAAATACTCGGCCAGTTCCTCGCTGCTTACGCTGCCGTCCGCCACGTCGACCATGAGATCTTCGAGATCGGCGAGGCGAGGAATCGAGACACCCTGTCGCTCCATATACGTCAAGGCACAGGTAAGACCGGTGCGCTTGTTGGCATCATTGAACACGTGCCCCCCGCGCGATGGCAACGGCATAGGTTGCGGCAATCCCGAACACGTCGTCGAGGCCCGCGTAATGGGCATGATTGTCGACGCGATGCAGGGCGGCCTCGACACCACCCCGGCCAGCGTGAGCAAACCCGCTCAGACCGCCAAGGTCCCGGATGATTTCGTCGTGAATCGTGATGACGTAATCAAGGTCCAGCAAATCAACGATCCTTCAACGCGATCAGCACGTCTCGATGTTCGGAAATGACTTTTCGCGCGGCGCGAAGCACGTCACCTTTCTCGGTTTCCGTCGAAGCCTTGACCTCCGTCGTCGGCCGGATGATCGTGCGGGGTTTCAGTTCCACCCCGTACAGCGTCTTTCTTTTTGGGGGCCATGATAGCTTTTACCTTAAAAAACATTAGCAATCAGCCACTTGCCTGCACTCGAGCCAAGCGGCCGTGTTGTCGGCAATCATAGCACCCGAAGAGGCGCCGGAGCGCCCGAATGATACGGGGAATGTCAGTCTGTCAAGCTGGACCGGTCCTTACCAAGCACTGCTACCTCGCCGATCAACCGCTCCGCATCACGCCACTCGCCATACCCGGACGCCGGGTTGAGGTGTCCCACCTCGCCGAGATCGACGAGCCGACTGCCCCACCCTGCTGCCAGTGCTCTGGTGCGCTCGAAGCGCGCGAGCGGATCGTTGCGGCTCGCAGCCACGATGCTCGGAAACGGCAGCGGCCCGGTCGGCACCGGGGTCCAGCCGTGCGCGGCGAGCGCCTCAGGCGTCGGATAGCCTTCGGGCATCGGCGTATCGAGATCGGCCGGCGCCGCGAGCAGCGCACCATGAATCGCGCGCGTGGCCTGCCGCGCCCAGTGCACGACGATCATCACGCCCGCGCTGTGCGCCACGAGCATCACCGGGCCGTCGATGGCGGCCAGCGCCGCATCGAGTGCTGCGACGCGCGCGGCGCGGCTCAGTTTGTCGGCTTCGAGCGGCGCGACAGAGCGCGTGTTCGGCAAGCGTCGTTCGAGATGCGTCTGCCAGTGATCTTCGACATGATCGCGCAAGCCGGGCACGATCAGGATGGTGGGTGCGGTCGCCAGGGTCATGCAGCCTCCAGGAAGCGTTAGGAAGAAGATTCAGGAAAGTCGTGTCGCGCGCCGTTCGCGTTCGACGTGCGCGAGATCGGCCGCGTAGCTCGCGCGTCCGACCGCGAACAGCACGGCGGCCGCGAGCGGCACGACCGGGATCCATTGCAATGCGCCGACGAGCCCGGCGCGGTCGGCCGCCCACCCCGTGAGCAGCGGGCCCGGCGCCATGCCGAGCAGGTTGTTCGCGAGCGTGAGCGTCGCGAACGCCGACGCGTGGATCGCGGCCGGCGTGAGGTTCGCGACCATCGCGCCCGATGCGCCGGACGCGCCCGCGCCGACCAGCATGCCCGCGCAGATCAGCGCGAGCTGCAGCGGCCCCGGTGGCAGCCGGAACGCGACCGCGAGGCAAACGCCGGTGAGCACGCAATACGCGATCGCGGTCAGCCATTTGCGCGAGCCGTCGGCCCGCCCGACGCGGTCGGTGACGATGCCGCAGCCGACCATTCCGACGCCGGCGAGCAGCACGAAGCCGGCCGCGAGCACGGCCGCGCGGTCGGGCGCCATCGCGTAGTAGCGGTTCAGGTAGCTCGGCAGCCACGCGAACAGCGCGCCGGGCACGAACAGGTGCAGCCCGCTGCCGAGATACGCGCAGATCACCGAGCGCGACGCGAACAGCCCCGACATCAGCGCACGCACGCTGCCGCGCAGGTCGCGTGGCGCATCGGCATCGGGCCGGCACGGTTCGACGCGGCATGCCGCGAGCCTCCGTTCGGTTACTACGCAGCGGTACGCGACGAGCAGCACGATGCCGAGCGCGGCCATCACGCCGAACGACCAGCGCCAGCCGAGATGCGCGCCGACCAGCCCGCCGAGCGCCATCCCGAACACGGAACCGAATGCGCCGCCGGCCATGAACGCGCCGGTCAGCGTCGCACGCAGCCGGGCCGGAAAGATGCTGAGGATCAGCGCGACGCCGACGCTGCCGTACGCGGCTTCGCCGAGCCCGACGAGGCCGCGCGCCACGAGCATTTCCGCGTAGTTGGTCGACAGCGCGCAGCCGAGCGTCGCGACGCTCCACAACGCGGCCATCAGCACGATGCTGCGCACGCGCCCGAAGCGGTCGGCGAGCACCGACAGCGGAAACGTCAGCAGGCCGACCAGCAGCGCGACGACGCCGGACAGCGAACCGAGCTGCGTGTCCGACAGCGCCCACGCGTGCTTGAGCAGCGGAAACACGGCGTTGAGCACCTGCCGCGACATGTAGTCCGACAGCAGCAGCCCGACGGTCAGCCCGAACACGAGCCACGCATACGCAGGTGCGCGCCGCTCGGTGGCCGTCAGGTCCTGCAGCGACGGCTCGACGTGATGAATCAACATGCGTGTCTCCTCCGGCACCGGGGCGGCAACGCGCCCGGCGCGGCTTGCGCGGCCCCGCTCCGTTTCGCGGAGCTTGCCTCGCGCAATACCGATACGCGAGGATGGGTGCCGCGCCACATCGATCGGCGGGCGGCGCTCGCGGGCCGCCCGGATGCGCGGCGCGTCAGGCCGCGCGCAGCGGCACGCTCACCTCGCCCGGCCGGCGGTTCGGCGCCATCCCGAGCTGCGCGAGCGTCTCGTCGACGCCGTCGTACTGCACGCCGATCCGGTAGATCGCCTTCGCCTCCTTGCCGGTCGCGATGTCGCGGCCGAGCTCGCGCGCGATCCGCACGCACTGCTCGACCTGCTGCACCGACGTCATCCGGTTGCCCTTCTGGTCGATGATCGTGTCCTCGATCCCGCAGCGCGGATGCAGGCCCAGCGCCATCGCGACCGTGTTGATCGGCAGCACGTTCTTCATCAGCGATTCGAGCGTGATGCACGCGCCGTCCGGGCAACGCCGCACGAATTCCATGAAGTTGTACGGATTCGGGCCGTCGAAGCCGCCGCCGATGCCGACCCACGTGACGTTCAGCGGGCCACGATAGACGCCGCGTCGGATGATCCGCTCGAGCGTCTCGAGCGCATGCATGCCGGTGAGCTGGAAATGCGGCTGGATGCCGGCCGCCTGCAGGCGGCGCAGGTGTTCGTCGACCCAGCCGGGGCCGGCCGGCACCGTCATCTCGCGGTAGGCGTCCCACAGCGCGTTTTCGTTCAGCGACGTGCCGGCGATGTCCTTGCGGCTCATCAGCTCGGTGATGTTCATCTGCACGGTGTTGATCGCGACCGTCACCTGGTCGGGCTTCGGCGTCAGCTCGGCGAGCATGTGGCGCGTGTCGTCGGACAGCCATTTCGCTTCGGCGCCGTCGCCTTCCGGCGCGAACGAGATCGAGCCGCCGACCTGCAGGATCATGTCGGGCACCGCTTCGCGCAGCCGGCCGAGCAGCTCGTTGAATTTCGACAGCCGCTTGCTGCCCTTGCCGTCGAGTTCGCGCACGTGCAGGTGCAGCACCGTCGCACCCGCGTCGTAGCAATCGACGGCCTTCTGCACGTGCTCGTCCATCGTCACCGGAATGTCTTCCGGAAAATCGGCGGGCATCCATTCGGGGCCGTACGGCGCGACCGTGATGACTACCTTGTCCTGGTTTTCAGGGTGCAGCGAATCGTCGAGAAATTGCATGTCGTCCTCCAGTGGGAATCGTTGTCTTTGGGGTGGTCGGGCGTGCGTATCCCGCCGCGCCGGGCGGCGGGCCCGGTGCGTTGCGTTGGGTCGAGAATCGGTTACGGTGCGGGTGCGCTGAGGTCAGAACGGCACGTCGCCGACGATGCCCGCGCGCTCCATCCTGCGCACGCACGGCGGGTAGTCCATCACCGCGTAATGCTGGGTGCTGCGGTTGTCCCAGATCGCGACGCTGTTCTTCTTCCAGCGCCAGCGCACCTGGTATTCGGGGATATAAGCCTGGCTGATCAGGTAGTGCAGCAGCTGGCCGGCGCCGGGGTTCGCGTCCTGCCCGAAGCGCACGCGCCCGGGCGTGTGGAAGTTCGTGAAATGCGTCGTGAATGCATTCACGTACAGCACCTTCTCGCCGGTTTCGGGGTGCGTGCGCACGACCGGATGCTCGGCGTCCGGATACTGCGCCTTCAGCGCGAGGCGCTTGTCGATCGGCATCGCCGCGCCGAAGCTCGCCTCGATGCTGTGGCGTGCACGCAAGTCGTCGATCTGCTGCTTCACGTGCGCCGGCAGGTTCTCGTATGCGAGCACCATGTTCGCCCACATCGTGTCGCCGCCAACCGGCGGACCGTCGATGCAGCGCAGCACACAGCCGAACGGCGGCGCCACGCGCCAGCTCGCATCGCTGTGCCACGCATTCTCGTAGCGGTCGTTCGGCTGGTCGGGCGACTTGTAGATCCGCACGAGCCCCGGGTGCTCGGGATCGCTGCCGGCGACCGGATGATCCTCGAGCTCGCCGAAGCGGCGCGCGAACGCGACGTGTTCGGCGCGCGTGATGTCCTGGTCACGCAGGAACAGCACGCGATGGCGCAGCAACTGCGTGCGGATCTCGGCGAACAGGCCGTCGTCGTGCACGGCGTCGGCGAGGTTCACGCCGAGCAGTTCCGCGCCAATCGCGCAGGTCAGGGGTTCGACTCGCATGCGCGCCTCCTCAGACGATGAATACCGACGAACCGGTCGTCTTGCGCGATTCGAGATCGCGGTGCGCTTGCGCGGCGTCCTGCAGCGCGTAGCGCTGGTTGATCTCGATCTTGATGCGGCCGGCCGCCACGTGCGCGAATAGTTCGCCGGCCAGGTCGTTCTTCTCGGCCGGATCGGCGATGTAGTCGGCCAGCGCCGGGCGCGTCAGGTACAGTGAGCCCTTCATCGCGAGGCGCTGCGGATCGAACGGCGGGATCGGGCCCGACGCGGTGCCGACGCAGACCATCAGCCCGCGCCGCTTCAGCGAATCGAGCGAGCCTTCGAAGGTGTCCTTGCCGACGCTGTCGAACACGACGTCGACACCGGCGCCGTCCGTCAGTTCGCGCACGCGTTTCGCGACGTCCTCGCGGCTGTAGTCGATCGTATGGTCGCAGCCGTGCGTGCGGGCGATCGCGGCCTTGTGTTCGCTCGACACGGTGCCGATCACCGTGAGCCCGAGCAGCTTCGCCCATTGCGACACGATCAGCCCGACGCCGCCGGCGGCCGCATGCAGCAGGATCGTGTCGCCCGGCGCGAACGCATGGATGCGGCGCAGCAGGTAGGCCGACGTGAGGCCGCGCATCGTCATCGCGGCAGCCGTTTCGCACGCAATACCGGCCGGTAGCCGGACGAGCGGCGCGGCCGCGATCAGCCGCTCGGTGCTGTACGCGCCGAGCGTGTTCAGGAAGCCCGTGTAGGTCACGCGGTCGCCGACGGCGACGTTCGTCACGCCCGGGCCGACGGCCTCGACCACGCCGGCCGCCTCGACGCCGATGCCGGCCGGCAGCGGAACCGGATACAGGCCGCTGCGGAAATACGTGTCGGCGAAGTTCAGGCCGACCGCCTCGTGCCGCAGGCGCACCTGGCCGGGGCCCGGCTCGCCGACGTCGACCGCCTCCCAGCGCAGCACGTCGGGGCCGCCGGTTTCGTGGAATCGCACTGCATGTGCCATCTTGTTCTCCGTCAGTCGTCAGTCCGATGCGCGTCGCGCATCGGCGGGTTCGTTCGTGCCCGGCGGCGGCGCGGTTGCGTCGTCCGCCGGCGGTTCGTCCAGTCCGGCCCAGTCGGCGTCGCCGAGGTAGCGCCGCGCGGCCGGGAAAATCACGCCTTCCATCCGTCCCATCTGCTCGAACGCGCCGTGCGCATAGCGGGCCAGCGCGGTGTCGAACGCGGCCGACGGCAGCCCGTCTTCGGCGAGCCGGGCAAGCGCGCCGAGCGCTTGCGCGTCGCGCTGCCGCTGGCGGTCGAGTTCGTCCAGTTCGGCCGCGACGCACTCCGCCCGAACGCGCAATGCCGCGAACAGCCGTGCTTCGTCGGCCGTGCCGAAACGCTCGTTCTGCAGCGCGGCGAGCGAAGCCAGCGCACGCTGCACGTCGACCGCTTGCCGCTGCGGCGCGTGCGCGGCGTCGCCGGATGCCATCAGCGCGTGCAGCAGCACGCCGACCATGCGATGCGCATCGAGGCAACGCGCGATCACGCGCGCCGCCGCGGGCGCCCGGTGCGACGGGCAGACGAGCACCGGCACGCCGCTCGTCGCGAGCAATTGCTGCCGCCGGGCGCAGGCCGCCGCATCGGCATCGACCGGCAGCGCCGCGACGCCGATCAGGTCGCAGCCGAGTTCGGCGGCCAGCGCGCCCGGCGATGCGTCGCCGGCCCCCGGATGGCCGGCCCCCGGATTGCCGGCCCCCGCGATCGCATGGGACAAGCCCTGCGCTCGCGCGGCGGCTTCCACTTTCGCACCGTGTTCCGGCAGCCGCGCTCCGGATAAACGCGAGTCCGGCGAGGCGGCGGGCAGCACGAACGTGACGCGGGCACCGACCGCACGTGCCAGTTCGAGCGCATCACCGATCGCGTCGATGCCGCCGGGCGCGCCGTCGACCGTCACGAGCAGATGGCGGTACATCGTGCCGCTCCGCTTATCCGGCGGTTGGCGCGCTGGACCGCGCGCCGGTCGATACGATCTTCATGGCTGCCCTCCTCGTCGTGTTCGTCATGCATCGGAATCCATGCTATCGGCGCCGTGCCGGCGCGGCCCCACTCGCCGCGGGGGGGGATTGACGCGCGAACGCGGTTCGACCGATCCTTCCCCCCACGCCCACCCCGGCGCTGGCCCGCACGGCCCCGCCGGACTCCACTGCTGCCCCGATGGCCCACCCACCCGATCGCGCCGACGCGCCCCCCACCGAACTGGTCCTGAAGACGACCGCGCCGCGCGTGCCGGCGCAGTTGCTCGCCCGCGCGCGGCTGAGCCTCGCCGCGCCGGCGTTCGACGGCCGCCCGGTCACACTGGTGCAGGCGCCGGCCGGTTACGGCAAGACGTCGCTGCTCGCGCAATGGCGCCGCGAAACCGTCGCGCTCGGCCGCGCGGTCGTGTGGCTGTCGGCCGACGAGCGCGACGACGCGCCGCGGCTGCTGCAGGGGCTCGTGCAGGCGGTGCGGACCGGCTGTGCGCGGCCGGGCTTCGGGCGGTTGATCCCGGGCGGCGCGGCGCGTGCGCTGGACGGCCTGACCGCGTGGCTGGCCGAGGTCGCGCAACTGTCGATGGAGGCGCTGCTGATCGTCGACGACGCGGAGCGGCTGCCGGCCGCCGGCCTCGATGCGCTGACCTACGTGCTGCACAACGCGCCGCAGAACCTGCATGTCGTCGTCGCGGCGCGGCGCGGGCTCGATCACGCGGCCGGCGACCTGCTCGCGAGCGGCCAATGCACGCTGGCGGGCCCCGACTGGCTGCGCTTCACGCTCGACGAGACGATCGCACTGGTCGGCGCGCGCTTCGCGCAACGGGTGGATGCCGACGCATGCGCGCGGCTGTTCGAGCGCGTCGACGGCTGGCCGCTCGGGCTGCAGCTCGCGATGGCCGCGATGGCGCGCTCGGCCGATCCGCGCCAGGCAGTCGATGCGCTCGCCCAACGCGTGGACGGTACGCGCGACCGGCTCGTCGAGCTGCTGCTCGCGAACCTGTCGGCCGACGACACGGCGTTCCTGACGCGCACGAGCGTCGCCGATCGCCTGCATCCGTCGCTGTGCGCGGCGCTGCTCGACGACGCGCACGCGCCCGACCGTCTCGCGCGGCTGGCGCGCGACACGCCGCTGTTCATCGCCTCGGACGATTCGGACTGGTGCCGGCTGCATCCGCTCGTGCGCGACACGCTGCGCGATCGGCTGGCTGCGCGCCCCGACGCCGAGCGCAGCACGCTGCACGCACGCGCGGCGGCCTGGCTCGACGCGCACGGCATGGCCGAGGAAGCCGCGCGCCACGCGTATGCGGCCGGCCAGTTCGAGATCGCGTACGCGCTCGCGCAGCGCTGCCTCGAGGATGCGATCAAGCAGGGCCGCATCAACGACGTGCTCGACTGGCTCGCGCTGCTGCCCGATACGGAGCTCGACAAGCGCCCGACGCTGCGGATCGCCGTCGCGTGGGCACTGGCGCTCGGCGAGCGCCACGTCGAGGCGCAGCGACAGATCGCGGGCATCCTGGCCGACGACGGCACGCCGGCCGCGATGCGCTACGAATGCGCGCTGATCCTCAGTGCGGCCGCGTATTACGCCGACGAAATCGACCGCTTCGTCGAACTGTTCGAGCCGTGGGCCGACTTCACGCCGCCGGCGGCGACGTGGCTCGCGCAAATGCACGCGAACCGGCTGTCGGCCCGCGCAATCATCGTCGGCGAACCGGCGCAGGCGCGCCGTTTCCAGCAGGCCGCGCCGCGCGGCGAGACGGCGGCCGGGTTCGGCTACGTCGCGCGCTGGGGTGAGCTGATCACCGGCCTGAGTTATTTGCGCGAAGGCCAGATCCGGCTCGCGGACGACGCGCTGTCGCCCGCGCTGGCGCGCGCGGAAGCCGATCTCGGGCGGCGCCATCCGTTGACCTGCATGCTCGCGGCGATGTGCGCGGCGATCACGTACGAGGCCGATCGCGTCGACCAGGCCGCCGCGTTGCTCGCGAACCGGCTCGACGTGCTCGAACACGCGGGCACGCCCGATACCGTGCTGCTCGGCTATCGGACGGCCGCGCGCATCGCGCTGCTGCGGGGCGTCGAGCATCGCGCGATCGACCTGCTCGAGGCGCTCGACGCGATGGGTGTTGGCCGCCGGCTGCCGCGCCTGTCGGTCGCGAGCCTCGCCGAGCAGGTGCGCATTCACGCGGCGCGTTATCGCGAGGCGACCTGCCATGCACTGGTCGAGCGGATCGATGCGATCGCCGCGGCCGAATTTCCCGCGCACGGGCCGCTGTGGCGGCGCCCCGTCGTGCTGCTGCAGGCGACCGCGCATGCGTACGCGGCGCTGGCCGCGCGTCGCTGGGACGACGCGTGCGCAGCGCTCGACGAAGCCGCCGTGCTGGCCCGCGAAATGAGCCTGGGCCGCGAGCGCATCGAGATCATGGCGCTCAGCGCGTTCGCGCTCGAGCAATCGGGGCACGGCGGCCGCGCGTTGCTCGACGAGGCGATGAACCTCGCGGACATGTTCGGGCTCACGCGCACGCTCGCCGACGCGCATCCGGCCGTTGCCGACTGGGCACGCCGCGTCGGCGACGAGGCGGCCGCCGGCGACGGCCCCGCGCGGCACGCGCTGCCGCAGCCGCGCATCGTGCCGCCGGCCCCGCGTGGCGCGGCGAGCCCGCGTGCGGTGCCGAGCGTCGTGCTGACGCCGAAGGAGCGCGCGATCCTCGAACTGCTCGCGCGCAACCTGTCGAACAAGGAGATCGCGGTCGCGCTCGCCGTCGGCGAGGAAACCGTGAAATGGCACCTGAAAAACCTGTTCGGCAAGCTCGACGCGAGCTCGCGCAAGCATGCGGTGCGCCGCGCGCTGGTGCTCGGGCTGCTTGAAAGCGCGCCTTGATGCCGGCCTGAACTGCCCGCCCGTGGCAGCGTAGCCGGCGATCCCCTTCCAATTCTCCGCAACCCTGCCCCCCGCGCATGGGGGGGAGCGGCCGCTCGTCGTTGCGTAGTCTTTCCGCACGGCTCGCACCGGCGCCGCATGTCGCGCCTTTCCGCCTGCCCCGATGCTTCCCCGCTTCACCCGGCCGGGCTCGATCCCGTCCGGTCCATTACGATCCTGGAGACTTCGATGAAGACGAAACTGGCCGTGCTCGCGGCGCTTGCCGGCTGTTCGGCGCTCGCGCATGCGCAATCCTCCGTCACGCTGTACGGCGTGATCGACACAGGCCTGCTGTACCAGAGCACGTCGGCCGCGTCGTTCAGCCCGAGCGCGCCGAACACCGGCAAGGTGTTCCGGATGAAGGACGGCGGCATCTATTCGAGCTTCTGGGGGATCAAGGGCAGCGAGGATCTCGGCGGCGGCTACAAGGTCAACTTCAAGCTGCAGGGTTCGTTCGACAGCGGTACCGGCAAGCTGCAGCTGAGCGACACGCCGGGCGCCGTCGCGATCTTCAACCAGGTCGCGTCGCTCGGCGTGTCGGGCCCGTTCGGCTCGTTTACGGCCGGCCGCCAGATCGTGCCGATGATCTACGCGATGGCCGACACCGACGTGCGCAACGCGCAGTTCTTCGGCAGCGTGCTGACCGCATGGCTCGGCCTGAATACCGCCGCGGGCTGGCTGGGCACGAGCACCAACGGCGCGATCGGCGCGCTGTACGACAGCAATGCGCTCGTCTACCAGTCGCCGACGTTCGCGGGTGCGTCGATCGCGCTCGAATACGCGCCGGGCGGCGTCGCCGGGCAGTTCCAGGGCGGCACGCGCGAATCGGTCGTGCTCAGGTATGCAAACTACGGGCTGAATGCATCGGCCGTCTACTACAACGGCCACGACACGAATCCGGCGCCGGGCGTCGCGCCGACCGGCATCGACAACAATCGCTTCGTCTACGTCGGCGCGAAATACACGATCCGCGATTTCTCGGTGTCGGCGTCGTACGGCAACGGCAGGAATCCGTCGCATGCGGACAAGGTGAACCTCGACATGCTGTCGGCAGGTGTCGGCTATCGCTTCACGCCCGCGCTGCAGATTACGTCAGCCGTGTACTACCTGAAGGACCGCAACCGTTCGGAAAACCGGTCGACGGCGGTCGTGCTCGCGGCCGACTACAGCCTGTCGAAGCGGACGATGGTCTATGCGCAGGTCGGCCACGTGAACAACCGCGGCACGATGGACCAGATGCTCGTGTATGGGCAGCCGGTCGCGCCGGGCGTCGGCACGACGGCCGCGATGGTCGGGCTGCGGCACAACTTCTGAGCGATGGAAGCGGCCGCGGATGAGCGGCCGGTGGCGAACGGGGCCCTCGCGGCGAGCGGCGGCTGGCGTTGTGCGGCAACGTGCGCCGGCACGGTCGCTCGGTTTCCGGCGTGTCGGCCGGCCCGGGCCGCCGCCTGCAACGGATGCGCGGATCGGCTACAGTGGGCGTTTTTCCGGCGCGCACCGCCGCCCGCCGACGCGATCGCTCCCGCCCCTGCCGCCGCGCCGGGAACGGGTGTGACCCGCGGCGATACGGCGGAGCGCGGAACATCCACTTCGACGAGCGAACCTTCATGCCCGATCTGTCCGCCTTCCCGATCACGCAAAAGTGGCCGGCCCAGCATCCCGACCGTCTCCAGCTCTACTCGCTGCCGACGCCGAACGGCGTCAAGGTGTCGATCATGCTCGAGGAAACCGGCCTGCCGTACGAGCCGCACCTCGTGCGCTTCGACACGAACGACCAGTTGTCGCCCGAATTCCTGTCGCTGAACCCGAACAACAAGATCCCCGCGATCATCGATCCGAACGGCCCCGACGGGCAGCCGCTGCCGCTGTTCGAATCGGGCGCGATCCTGATCTATCTCGCGGACAAGACGGGCCAGCTGATCCCGAAGGATCTCGCGGGTCGCTACGAGACGATCCAGTGGGTGATGTTCCAGATGGGCGGCATCGGGCCGATGTTCGGCCAGCTCGGCTTCTTCCACAAGTTCGCCGGCCGCGACTACGAGGACAAGCGTCCGCGCGACCGTTACGTCGACGAGTCGAAGCGCCTGCTCGGCGTGCTCGACGCGCATCTCGCGAACCGCCAGTGGGTGATGGGCGATAGCTACACGATCGCCGATATCGCGATCTTCCCGTGGGTGCGCAACCTGGTCGGCTTCTACGAGGCGGGCGATCTGGTCGGGTTCAGCGAATTCCGGCACGTCAAGCGCGCGCTCGACGCGTTTGTTGCGCGGCCGGCCGTTGCGCGCGGGCTCAACATCCCGGTGCGCGGCTGATCGGTTACGCGGGCGCACCACGTGCGGCCCGCGACCTGCGACGCCCGCCGCATTGTGCGGCGGTTTTTTTGGGGGTCATCGTGAATTTTTGGGGAGCGCTGGGAAGACTGTCGGTGTTTGGCCAGGAGCGGTCACCCGCCGATTCCGGAGAGCCGTCATTCAGACGGTTGGTTCGCTCTGGAACCTGCCAGATGGGGACGCTTGAATGTCGAAAGGCGCACCGCCCAGCTTGACAGTAACGGGGCGCCTTCTCAAGTTGGCCGATAGCAATCAATCGGAACGCTGAGCCAGTTGCTTTTTTGCCTCGAGCTGTTGCCTTGATAGAAGGTCAGCTTTCTGCCCCAACTGCTTCTTCGCTTCCAACTGCTGTCTCGATACCAAGTCGGCTTTTTGCGCTAGTTGCTTCTTTGCTTCGAGCTGTTGCTTTGATACGAGATCAGTTTTATGCGCCAATTGTTTCTTTGCTTCCAATTGCAACGCAGCAATATCTTGGCTCATAACGGCTCCGATAATTTAAATGTTGGGATCTTGGATATAACAAACGCTTTCTGCTCGTGCGTAAGGCTTTCGAGTAGTGCCTGTGGTGTCAAGGCTTTTGGATCAAACGCACATCCTTCGGTAAGGCTTGGGTTCTCTCCTTTTTGCACGCGCCGGACCTGTTCATCGAATCCCGCCTGACAAAGGTTGGAAAGTGGACATGAAAGGCATGGTGTGCGATCCCTCGTTGCCGGTAGGTACTTTTGTTCGCTAATGCAATACTCTTCGAACTCGGGTCCGGCATATCGACTGGATGCAGGATAACTGAACGCATTTTGTTCTTTCAAAATTTCCTCCAGAGTGGGGCGTCGGCATCCGTCTGCAATAGTCAAACCGATATGCCATTCGAACAGCATGGATTCTCGGTCGGGAAAGTAATTTTTACTCGGATTGTCTTTGTAACAATAGACATTTTTAGAAAATTGGCACTAAGGAATACCCTAGCAAAATTAGTGAATTATCCGTGCGTTATCGCGCAGATGTGAAATTCACGCATTCGGTCGGCTTTTGTTACTGCGATACGTCGCGAAAATTTAACGACTGTTTACGGCCAACAAGAGCCGGTCGAGTTTGCATGCAAAACGGTACAAAACTGTCGATTGCGTTGCGTCGCAATCGAAGACGCCTAGATGCCCCGGATGACAGTAATACGACGACGTTGCAAATCTCACACACAAAAAAGAATACGGGGTTGACGGTCTTTTTACGTCGATGATGCTTCATCATACGAATTTCGCACCCCACTCAAGCCCTCAAACGCGCCAGATCGGCACAGTGGCGGCATGACGGTGACGGAGCCGCGGAAATCGGCCATCGATGTGTCGCCTATATCGTGGTCGCCGCAGCGGCTGTTGTCGGTCCGATCGAGGTTGCGGCCCTTCGTGCGGGATGCGTGACCGCGTACGCAATGTACTGGGCCAAGCGCATTGCACAGCCGCGACGAACGGCAAGGTTTCTCAGCAAGTCGTCCTTTCGCTCGACGTCCGTTTCATTCGCTATGCCACAGGAGGTATCACGATGAAATTGCATCCCCGCCTCGCCATTACCGCTCTTGCGCTCGCTGCTGCCCTAACCCATGCCGCGCTGGCCGCTGATGCGCTGCCGTCGTACCACGGTGACCCGTCGCAGACGTCGGTGTCCGGCCTGTCGTCGGGTGCCTTCATGGCGGTCCAGTACCAGGTCGCGTACTCCGGTTCCGTAGTCGGGGCTGGCGTGGTCGCCGGCGGTCCGTACTACTGCGCGGCAGGGAACTTGTTTAACGCCTCGATCTGCATGGGGCAGGTACCGTTCGTTCCGCCGAACTCGACGCTGATGGTAACCGCCGCCGCAGGCTTTGCTTCGCTGAATCAGATTGACCCACTATCGAACCTTCAGAAGGCGCGGATCTACGTGTTCAGCGGAACGAAAGACACAGTTGTCTACCAACAGGCAGTCGACTCGACAGTGTCGTTCTTCAAGGAGGCCGGCGTCCCTGCGTCGAACCTGAAGTACGTGAATAACGTGCCGGCTGGTCACGCATTCATTACACCGTCGTTCGGCAACGTGTGTGCTGACAATGCGCCTCCATACATCAGCCACTGCGAGGTCGGCAAGCAGAGGTACGACCAGGCCGGCGCGTTGCTGCAGTACATCTACGGCCCTTTAAAGCCGCCAGCGAAGAGCCTGACCGGGAGAATCGTGCCGTTCAGTCAGCGCGAATTCGCAGCATCTGCGACCGGCATGGCGGACGCGGGATTCGTCTACGTGCCTAAGTCGTGCGATCAGGGAGCGGCGTGCAAAGTTCACGTCGCATTCCATGGATGCAAGCAGTCGGCAGCTGTGGTTGGCGACGATTTCTATGAGAAGACCAACTACAACTACTGGGCCGACACGAACAACATCCTCGTTCTGTATCCGCAGGTGAATGCGTCCACGATCCCGTTCAATCCGCAAGGTTGTTGGGACTGGTTCGGTTATACGGGTCCCGATTACGCGGTGAAATCGGGTTCCCAGCTTACTGCGGTTAACGCCATGGTCGGCCGACTGCTCTCCAAGCCGTAACGCGCGAGCACGTGTGTGCACGAATGTGCTCACACGGTGAGTTCAATGCCATACAGAAGAATCCGGACACGGCGAGATTTACGATTCTCATGAATCCTTCCGCGCCGCGACGACAGCCATCTGTACGACCGCATCGGAGCGGATTGACCGTCGCTTGTGGCTCGGCAAGCGACGTCCACGAAAATTCACGAAGAACATTTTTGCCCGCCGCGTACGTTTCCACCACGCATTCTTCAACGCGACGTCCCTTCCTCCCCTTCCGGCGTCGCACCTTCCAGCCCCGCCAGCAGCTTTCCCAGCAGTTCCGACAACTGCGCCTGTTCCCCCGCCGACAACGCGGCCAGCAGCGCGCGCTGATTGTCGATATGCGCAACAACCGCTTCATCGATCAGCGCTCGCCCGGCATCCGTCAGCGCGACGAGCGTGCCGCGCCCGTCGGCCGGGTTCGGCCGGCGCTCGACCCAGCCGGCCTTCTGCAGCCGGTCGATGCGCGCGGTCATCCCGCCCGACGACATCATCAGCGCGTCGTACAGCGCGGTCGGCGTCAGCGCGAACGGCGCACCGCTGCGCCGCAGCGTCGCGAGCACGTCGAATTCGCCCGGCTGCATGCCGTAGCGCGCGAACAGCGGATTGAGACGGTCGCGCGCGATCACGAGCGCGGCTTCCTGCAACCGCCCCATCACCACCATCGACGTTGCGTCGAGATCCGGACGCTCGGCGCGCCATTGCGCGAGCGCATGCTCGGCTCGGTCCATTAACCCTCCTCGGCTCACCAGTTATCTTGACGTCGAGATAAATCGCCGTTTATCTTGATGTCGAGATACTTTACCTGAAAACGCGCGGCGCCTCGCTGGCAGCCGCGCACCGATATCGAGGGCTCTGCGATGAAGCGCTTCACTTCCCCCGGATGGCGGCTCGCCGCGATCGTGCTCGTCGGGCTGAACCTGCGGCCGGCGCTCGCCGCGGTCGGCCCGCTGCTCGACATGATCCAGCGCGCGACCGGGATCGGCGACGGTGCGGCCAGCCTGCTGACGACGATCCCGATTCTGCTGATGGGGCTCGGTGCGCTGAGCGCGCGGCGCCTGCAGCGCATCACCGGGATCGCGGGCGGCGTGTGGCTCGGCGTCGCGTTGATCGGGCTGGCCTGCGCAGCGCGCGTCGGTGCGCAACACGCATGGCTACTGCTCGCGAGCGCGTGTTGCGCAGGCGTCGGGATCGCGATGGTGCAGGCGCTGTTGCCCGGCTTCGTGAAGGCGCATTTCGCGGCGCGCATCGGCGGCGCAATGGGCGTCTATTCGACGTCGATCATGGGCGGCGCGGTGCTCGCTAGCGTCGTCGCGCCGTTCGCCGCGGCGCGCTGGGGCTGGCTCGCGGCGCTCGCGGGCTGGGCGTTGCCGGCAGCGGTCGCCGCACTGGCCTGGCCGCTGGCCAGCCGTGGCGGCGACGCGCTGGCCGGCGGGCCGGTGTCGGTATCGGGTGAGCGGCCGTCGCGTTCGCCGCGCGCATGGCGGCTCGCGCTGTTCTTCGGCATCGCGACGGGCGCTTACACGCTCGTGCTCGCGTGGCTGCCGCCGTACTACATGCGGCTCGGCTGGTCGCCGACCGCGGCTGGCAGCCTGCTCGGCGGCGTGACGCTCGCGGAAGTCGTCGCAGGGCTGACGATTGCCGCAACGATCGACCGCCTGCCCGACCGCCGGCCCGCGCTGCATGCGGCGATCGCGTCGCTGTTCGCCGGGTTGCTGGTGATGCTGGCCGCGCCCGACGCGCTCGCGTTGCCGGCCGCGCTGCTGCTCGGCGCGGGGATCGGCGCGCTGTTTCCGCTGTCGCTGATCGTCACGGTCGACCATGCGGCGACGCCGGCCGATGCCGCGTCGCTGACGGGGTTCGTGCAGGGGATCGGCTACCTGGTCGCCGGCTTGTTTCCTTTCGCGGCCGGCATCGTGCGCCAGCATCTCGCGGACCTGACGCCCGCGTGGGTCGCGATGGCGTGCCTGTGTGTCGCGCTGTTCGCGCTGGCGGCGGGGTTTGCGCCGAAGCGGGTGCTGCACGCCGCGCGCGCATAGCGTCGGCCGCCGCTCAGTTGACCGGCTCGCAAAACGAGATCTTGCCGCGCAGCGCGTTGCCTGCGGCGACCGGGTCTCGTCCGAACGGCAACGTGACGGAAACCGACGTATGCCCAGTCTTGCTTTGCGGTTCCTGGCCCGGCCAATGACGCTCTTTCCAGGTGGCGATCCAGTCGAGATTGCCGGCGCTTGCACCGGGCACGAAGCGCAGCCGTAGCGAACCGTCGAAGTCCTCGCTGCAATGCGGTGAGTGCTGATAGTCGTGCTCGGTGAAGCAGGCTCGAATCTGCTTGTTGCAGCTGAACGGGAGCGTCGATACGCGCGGTGTGCGGGCATGTTCGCCGTTCGGCCGCAATTCGACGAAATCGGCGGTTTCCCAGCTTCCCCCACCGCCTGAATAACTTTCGGACCAACCCGCGAGCACCGCGACCGAGAAGCGTTCGCCGCCCAACGGGTACAGCGCGGGATAGATTCGAAGCGGCGGCGGCTCGCCGTCGCCGTCGACCCGGTCAACGGACTGGTAGTCGGAGAAATCCCAGCGCTGCACGACCTTCCAGCCTGCGACGGGCGTGAAACTCGCTTTCAGCAACTGCGGGCCCGGCAGGATCGCGTAGTAAATGCCCGACGCGTCGTTCCGGGCACGGTACAGCGACGGTGCGTTGTCCGCGTCGGCGGACTGCCCGACGACGCCGCACGATGCCGACGCCAACTCGCAAAGCTTGCGCGGCCAGTCGCGATCGGACACGGCGGTTTTTGCGACTTCGACGAAAGGCACGGCGCGGGCTTCGGTGACTTCACCGGCGGCATGGACCGCGGATGCCGCCAGCAGCGCGACCGTCAATCCCACGATGCCGAACATGCCGGATCGAATACGGGTATCCATTCAACGTTGTCCTTGTGAGGTGGCTTGCGCGTCGTGATCGCGCGAAGTGGCCCGGCCTGCGCGAAAGTACCGGTTGGTTCGTGCGGGCTCAGCCCGCGCTCGCGTACAGCGTCGAATCCGCGAACCCTTCGGCGTCGAGCACGCGCCCGATCAGGATCAGCGCGGTGCGCTCGATCCGCGTGCCCTGCACCTTGCCGACGATGTCGGCCAGCGTGCCCGTCACGCGTTCCTCGTCGGGCCAACTCGCGCGATAGATCACCGCCACCGGGCAATCGGCGCCGTAATGCGGCAGCACTTCGTCGACGATGCGCGCGAGATGGCGCACGCCGAGATGGATCGCGAGCGTCGCGCGATGCGCGGCGAGCGAGCCGAGCGCTTCGCCTTCCGGCATCGTCGTCTTGCCCGCGAAGCGCGTGAGGATCACCGTCTGCGCGACGCCGGGCAGCGTCAGCTCGACGCCGAGCGTCGCCGCGCACGCGGCCGTGGCCGTCACGCCCGGCACGATTTCGTATGGAATCCCGAGTGCTTTCAGGCGGCGGATCTGCTCGCCGATCGCGCCGTACAGCGACGGGTCGCCCGAATGCACGCGCGCGACGTGCTGCCCGTTCGCATGCGCGGCGGCGAGCAGCGCGACGATCGCATCGAGGTCGAGTTCGGCCGTGTTGACGACCTGCTCCGCGCAATGACCGTCGAGCACGGCGGCCGGCACGAGCGAGCCCGCATACAGGATCACCGGGCACGTGTGCACGAGGCGCTGGCCCTTCACCGTGATCAGCTCCGGGTCGCCGGGGCCCGCGCCGATGAAATACACCGTCATCGAAATTTCTCCGTCAATTCGTGGGATGACCGCTGCGTCGCGTCAGGCGCGCGCGGCCGGATCGAGTGCGTCGATGAGTACCGTGACCGAGTCGAACGTGCGGTCGGCGTCGGGCAGCGGCGGCCGGCGCAGCATCACGACCGGCAGCCTGCGTTCGCGCGCGACGTCGAGCTTCGCCTCGGTGGCCGCGCCGCCGCTGTTCTTGCTGACGACGACGTCGATGCCCGCCAGCGCGAACAGCGCGCGCTCGCCGTCGGGCGTGAACGGCCCGCGCGCGGCGACGATCTGAGCGCGGGCGTTGCCGGGGTGCGCATCGAGGCAGCGCACGAGCCAGAACTGGTGCGGCGGGATCGCGTCGAGATGCGCGAGCGGTTCGCGGCCGAGCGTGAACAGCGGCCGCCTGAACGGTGCAAGCGAGGCTTCGATGCCGGCCCAGTCGTCGACCATCCGCCAGTCGTCGCCCGGCTGCGGCGTCCACGGCGCGCGGCGCAGCGCCCAGAGCGGCACGCCTGCGTCGCGCGTCGCCGCTGCGGCGTTCGCGCTGATCTGCGCGGCGTACGGATGCGTTGCGTCGATCACGAGGCCGATGCCGGCGTCGCGAAGATACGCGGTGAGCCCGGCTGTGCCGCCGAAACCGCCGACGCGCACGTCGCAGCGCAAATCGTCGGGCGTCTTGCCGAGGCCGGCAAGACTATAGACATGATGCTGGCCGAGCACGCGCGCGATTTTCAGCGCATCGCCGGTGCCGCCGAGCAGCAGGATGCGCGGGCTCATCGCGCCTCCCCGACGAAGCGGCCCTGCCGGTCGATCGCGAACATCTCGACCGCGACCGACGGCGGCACGATGTCGCGCGCCACCTGCAACGCATGCGCGCAGACGAGATCGCCGAGCGGCACGCCGTCGGCCTGCGCCAGTTTCAACGCTTCCTGGCTCGTGTTCGCGGCGCGCATCGCGGCTTGCAGCGCATCGCTCGCGCCGGCCTCGGCCGCCCACTGCGCGAGCAGCGGCAGGTCGATGCTCGAATGGCGGCTGTGCAGGTCGAGGTGGCCGGCCGCGAGCTTACTGAGCTTGCCGAAGCCGCCGCACATCGACAGCCGCGCGATCGGCGCGCGCCGCAGGTGCTTGAGCACCGCGCCCGCGAAATCGCCCATCTCGACCAGCGCCATGTCGGGCAGATGATAGTGCGCGCGCATCGCGTCCTCGCTCGTATTGCCCGTGCACGCGGCGATATGCTCGATGCCGTTCGCGCGTGCGACGTCGATGCCCTGGTGGATCGACGCGATATAGGCCGAGCACGAGAACGGCCGCACGATGCCGGTCGTGCCGAGGATCGACAGCCCGCCGACGATACCCAGGCGCGGGTTCATCGTCTTGAGCGCGAGCGCCTCGCCGCCTTCGACGCCGATCGTCACGTCGAAGCCGCCCGCGTAGCCGTGCTCGGCTGCAAGCGCTTCCAGATGCGTGGTCATCATCTGGCGCGGCACCGGGTTGATCGCCGGTTCGCCGACCGGCAGCGTGAGCCCCGCGCGCGTGACCGTGCCGACGCCCGGCCCGGCATGAAAGCGCACGCCGGGCGCGGCCGCGAGCGCGACGCGCGCGAAGATCAGCGCGCCGTGCGTGACGTCCGGATCGTCACCGGCATCCTTGATCGTGCCGGCTTCGGCGCCGTCGGCCGTGGCGCGGCAGAATTCGAGCCGCATCATCACGCGCTGCCCCTTCGGCAGCACGATCTCGACCGCGTCGTCCGCCTGGCCCGCGAGCAGCAGCCGCGCGGCCGCGAGCGACGTCGCGGTCGCGCAGCTACCGGTCGTGTAGCCGAAGCGCAGCGGCGCGGGCCGTTCGGGGGTTTCGTCGCGCATCACGCGTCCGTTGCGTTCGATGGAATCGACATATTCGACGAGCCGGCCGTGTCGGCCGCGTCGGGCTTGCGCACGTCGTACAGCGTGACCGGCAGCGGCTGCCGCCACGTGTCGAAGCGGCCGAGTGGTTCGGCATGCGCGAGCGACACGCGCGTGAGCGTGCCGCCATGCGCATCGCGCCACGCGGCGAGCGCCATCTCGCCCTGCAGCGTGACCGCGTTCGCGACCAGCCGTCCGCCGGGTTTCAGCGACGCCCAGCACGCGTCGAGCACGCCGGGCGCCGTCGCGCCGCCGCCGATGAAGATCGCGTCGGGTGCGGCGAGCCCCGCAAGCGCATCGGGCGCACGGCCCGCAACGAGTTGCAGGCCCGGCACACCGAGCGTATCGCGGTTGTGTTCGATGAAGCGCTGCCGCTCCGCATGCGCTTCGATCGCAATCGCCTGGCAGGATGGATGCGCGCGCATCCATTCGATGCCGATCGAGCCGCTGCCGGCGCCGACGTCCCACAGCAGTTCGCCGGGCGCGGGTGCGAGGCGCCCGAGCGTCATCGCGCGCAGGTCGCGCTTGGTGAGCTGGCCGTCGTGGCGGTACGCGTCGTCGGGCAGGCCGGGCGTGAGCGCGCGGCGCGGCGCGTCGGCGCCCGCCCGGCAGTCGAGCGCGACGAGATTGAGCGCAGCCGTTTCGTCGACGTTCCAGTCTTGCGCGAGGCCATCGATACGCCGCTCGAGCGGGCCGCCCAGATGTTCGAACACGCTGACGCGCGTCGGCCCGAAGCCGCGTGCCGCGAGTTCGACCGCGACGGCGGCCGGCGTGCGGCCGTCGGCGCTCAGCACGAACAGGCGCCGGCCCGGCAGCAGGTGGCGGGCCAGTGTCGCGAGCGGACGCCCGACGAGCGAGACCGCGCCGACGTCCTGCAGCGCCCAGCCGAGGCGGGCGGCCGCGAGCGACAGCGACGACGGCGCGGGCAGCACGCGCCATTCGTCGGGAGAAAGCTCGCGGGCGAGCGTCGCGCCGACGCCGAACAGCATCGGGTCGCCGCTCGCGAGCACGCACACGGGCGCGCCGCGGCGCGCGAGCAGCCCCGACAGGTCGAACGGCGACGGCCATGCTTCGCGCGCGGCCCGCAGCCGCGCGGGCAGCATGTCGAGATGCCGCTTCGCGCCTACCACGCGCGTCGCGTCGAGCAGCGCGCGCCGCGCGTGGCGTCCGAGCCCCGCGTAACCGTCGTCGCCGATGCCCACTACCGTCAGCCACGCCGTCATGCACCCTTCCCTATCGTTCGATTTCATCGTGTCACCGCGCGGCCGTAAAAGCGCCGGTGCGGCCATCCGCGTTGCAAAAAACGGCATGGTACCGTGTTCCACCCCGCGTTTCATCTGCCGGCCCGCCAGCGTCCGACCATTGCCCGCTTCGCTTGCCGCGAACGGCCAGCCGGTCGCGAATCGCGACCGAAATCGGGTATCCTACGGCCGTTCGTTCGCCGGTGCCCTTCGGGGCCGAAGAGGGAACACAGGGCGCACCGCGCGCCGCTGTGGCTGCCCCCGCAACTGTAGACAGCGAGCCGATCCCCCCTCATGCCACTGGTTTCACCGGGAAGGCCGGGAGCCGGCGCCGACCTGTCAGCCAGGAGACCTGCCGGCCAGAAAGTGCGTGCGTGCCAGTCGGCGTCGGGCGGGGTGTACCGATGCGTTGGCCGCGGCGCCACACTGTTCCGGTATCCCGTTGAATTCCGCCCACGATTCGATTCCTGCGTCGCCCGTCGTGCGCCCGTCGGCCTGCCCGGGGCTCGTGCGCGTGGTCGCGGCCGCCGACGGCGGGCTGTGCCGGATCAAGCTGCCGGGCGGCCGGCTCGATGCGCGCCAGGCGCGCGCGATCGCCGCCGCCGCGCGCCTGTATTCCGGCGCGATCGATGCGACCAATCGCGCGAATCTCCAGTTGCGCGGCATTCGCGACGGCGCGGCCGATGCGCTGGCGCACGCGTTGCTCGACGCGGGGCTCGGCCCGCGCGCAAGCGCTGACGCCGCCGCCGATACGGCCGCGCTGGCGGCGAGCGACGACGTTCGCAACGTGATGCTCAGCCCGCTCGCCGGGCACGACCCCGCCGCACTCGTCGATAGCCACGCGCTCGCCGTGCCGCTGCTCGACCTGCTGGCGAGCGAGCCGCGCCGTGGCGAACTGTCGCCGAAATTCTCGATCCAGCTCGACGGCGGCGAAGCAGTCGCGGCGCTCGATCATCCGCACGACATCTGGCTGACCGCATGGCGTCGCGGCGACGGCGCGGTACGTCTCGCGGCAGGGCTGGCCGGCTGTCCGCCGGTGGCGCACGGCGACCGGCCCGCATCGGTCGACGTATCAATCGATCAGGGCGTCGCGCTGGTTCGCGCGCTGCTGCTCGCGTTCCTCGACCTCGCGCCGGCCGACGTCACGCGGATGCGCGCGTTGCTGGCGACATGCAGCGAACGCACGCTGCTCGAGCGCGCCCGGCACTACCTGCCCTTTCCGCTCAAGGCCGATCCGGCGCTTGCCGACTGGCGGCGCACGCGTGCCGACCCTGCGTTGCGTTTCGGCGCGCGTCCATCGCGCGACGCGGCGCGTTGCAGCGTCGGCGCGCAATTCGTGCTCGGGCGGCTCGACGCGGCGCAACTGGAACGGCTCGCCGCGCTGGCCGAAGCCGATGGCGACGGCACGCTGTCGATGACGCCGTGGCAAGGCGTGTTCATGCACGGCGTGCCGAACGCGCGCGCAGCGGCGATGCACGAAGCACTCGCATCGCTCGGCCTCGTATGCGCAGCGTCCAACCCGCTGGCGACGCTCGTCGCCTGCACCGGCAGCACGGGCTGCGCGAAAGCGCACGCCGACACGAAACACGACGCGCTTGCGCTCGCCGCGCACGTCGGCCATCCGCTCGACGTGCATCTGACCGGTTGCGAGCGCCACTGCGCGTTGCCGCACCCGGCCGCACATACGCTCGTCGCGGTGGCGCCCGCGCACTACGACCTTTACCGGCGCGACGCGGCCGCGGGCCTCGGCGCCCCGCTCGCGCGCCATCTGACGATTGACCAGGCCGCGGTCCGACTCATGGACGCACGGCACAGCCAGGACACCACCGATGCTTGACTACATTCGCGACGGGCAGGAAATCTACCGCCAGTCGTTCGCGACGATCCGCGCCGAGGCCGACCTGTCGCGGGTTCCGCCCGATCTCGAGAAACTCGCGGTGCGCGTGATCCACGCGTGCGGGATGGTCGACGTCGTGTACGACCTGCGCTTCTCGGCCGGCGCCGGTGCGGCCGGCCGCGCGGCGCTCGCGGCCGGCGCGCCGATCCTGTGCGACGCGAGGATGGTCGCCGAAGGCATCACGCGCGCACGGCTGCCTGCGGCCAACCGTGTGATCTGCACGCTCGGCGAGCCGGAGGTGCCCGACCTCGCGCGGCACCTCGGCAACACGCGTTCGGCCGCCGCGCTCGAACTGTGGCGTCCGCATCTCGCGGGCAGCGTCGTCGTGATCGGCAATGCGCCGACCGCGTTGTTCCACCTGCTCGACATGATCGACGCCGGCGCGCCGCGCCCCGCGCTGATCCTCGGTTTCCCGGTCGGCTTCATCGGCGCGGCCGAATCGAAGGCGACGCTCGACGCCGACAGCCGCGGCGTGCCATACGTCGCGCTGCTCGGGCGGCGCGGCGGCAGTGCAATGGCCGCCGCCGCGGTCAATGCGCTTGCCACGGAGGTCGAATGACGAGCACGCGCGGACGGCTGTTCGGTGTCGGGGTCGGCCCCGGCGATCCCGAACTGATGACGATCAAGGCGCTACGCGTGCTGCAGGCGGCGCCCGTGGTCGCGTATTTCGTCGCGAAGGGCAAGAAAGGCAACGCGTACGGCATCGTCGAAGCGCACCTGCTCGACGGGCAGACGCAACTGCCGCTCGTCTACCCGGTGACGACCGAGGCGCTGCCGCCGCCGCTGTGCTACGAGACGGTGATCGCCGATTTCTACGACACCGCGGCCGAGATCGTCGCGGCGCATCTCGATGCAGGCCGCGACGTCGCGGTGATCTGCGAAGGCGACCCGTTCTTCTACGGCTCGTACATGTACCTGCACGACCGCCTCGCGCCGCGTTACGACACCGAGGTGATCCCCGGCGTGTGCGCGATGCTCGGCGGCACGGCCGTGCTCGGCCAGCCGCTCGTCTATCGCAACCAGAGCCTGTCGGTGCTGTCGGGCGTGCTGCCCGAACACGAACTGCGCGAGCGGCTCGCGCGGGCCGACGCGGCCGTCGTGATGAAGCTCGGCCGCAATTTCGACAAGGTGCGGCGCGTGCTCGACGAACTCGGGCTCGCGAAGCGCACGCTGTACGTCGAACGCGCGACGATGGCGAACCAGCGCATCGTGCCGCTCGACGAGGTCGATCCGATGGCGTCGCCGTATTTCTCGCTGCTCGTCGTGCCGGGGGAAAAATGGCAAGGATGACGACGCCGCCCGCCATCGTGATTCTCGGCGCGGGCGCGCTCGATACCGCGCGGCGTATCCAGGCGCGTTACCCGGGTGCACGGGTGCACGGTCTCGCATCGCGCGTCGACGCCGACGTGCCGTTCGACGAACTCGGCGCGCACCTGCGTGAACTCTATGCGCGCGGCTTGCCGATCGTCGCGCTGTGCGCGGCCGGCATCGTGATCCGCTGCCTCGCGCCCGCACTCGCCGACAAGGGCGTCGAGCCGCCGGTGCTCGCGGTCGCGGAGGACGGCTCGGCCGTCGTGCCGCTGCTCGGCGGGCTGACGGGCGTCAACGTGATCGCGCGCGAAATTGCCGAATGCGTCGGCGTCGCGCCGGCGATCACGACGAGCGGCGAACTGCGCTTCGGCGCGTGCGTGCTCAATCCGCCGGAAGGCTATGCGCTCGCCGATCTCGCGCAGGGCAAGCGCTTCGTGTCCGACCTGCTCGCGGGCGCGTCGACGCGCATCGACGGCGCCGCGCCGTGGCTCGACGAGGTCGCGCTGCCGCGCGATGCCGCGGCCGCACACGCGATTCGCGTGACGCCCGATGCGTGGCGCGGCGCGCGCGACGAACTCGTGATTCATCCGCGCAGCGTGGTGGTCGGCGTCGCCGCGGATGCCGTGCATGCCGACGAAGCACTGGCCGTGCGCATCGCAGCCGCGCTCGACGCACAGGGCCTCGCGCGACTGGCGCTCGCGGCCATCGTCGCGCCGGCATCGGCGATCGGCGAACCCGCGCTGGAAGAAGCGTCGAGCGTGCTCGACGTGCCGCTGCGTTTCGTCGATAGCGACCGCGACGCGCCCGCCGACGCCGCCACGCTGCTCGGCCGCGCGTTGCGCGTCACCCACACGACGCGTGCGGCATCGCGCGGTCTCGCGTGCGCGGTCGCATCGCATCCGATCGACCCGGCCACGCTCGGCCGCGCACGCGGCCGCCTGACGGTGCTAGGTCTCGGCCCGGGCGGCGCCGCATGGCTCACGCCGGCCGCACGCACGGCGCTCGCTGAAGCGACCGACATCCTCGGCTACACGACCTACGTGAACATGGCCGGCCCGTTTCGGGCGGACCAGCGCGTGCACGGCACCGACAATCGCGAGGAGATGCAGCGCGCACGCCATGCGTTCGAACTGGCGGCCGAGGGTCGGCGCGTCGCGGTCGTGTCGTCGGGCGACCCCGGCGTGTTCGCGATGGCCGCGGCCGTGCTCGAAGCGCTCGACGAAGCGCGCGACCCGCAATGGGCCGCGGTCGACCTGCGCGTGGAGCCCGGCATCTCGGCGTCGCTGGCTACTGCCGCGCAGGCCGGCGCACCGCTCGGCCATGACTTCTGCGCGATCTCGCTGTCGGACAACCTGAAGCCGTGGGACGTGATCGAGACGCGCCTGCAACACGCGGCGCAAGCCGATCTCGTGATGGCGTTCTACAACCCGATCTCTCGCGCGCGGCCGTGGCAGCTCGACCGTGCGCTCGATGTCGTGCGTGCGCATCGCGCGGCCGATACGGTGGTCGTGCTCGGCCGCGACATCGGCCGGCCGGGCGCGACGCTCGCGACGACGACCCTCGGTGCGCTGCGCAGCGACCAGGTCGACATGCGCACGATGGTGATCGTCGGCTCGTCGACGACGCGGCGCTTCGCGATCGGCAACGCACGCGAATGGGTCTATACGCCGCGCTGGTATCGCTGAATGCCGCTGCGCCCGGCGCGGCGCGCGTACCGCATCCGGCTGCACTCGCGTAAATGCGCATGCGCGCGTGCCGCCAATCGGCATGCCGGCGCGTCACCGGTTCGCTGGAACCGGTCCACGCGCACCGCGTCGCGCGATCGGACGGAAAAAGTGCCCGCCCTGCGTTTCGAAATGCGACCGAATCGGCAAGTTCGTTACGTATCGAGAATCGAATAACAAAAAGAAGAACACCTAAGTTTCCTATTCGACGCGAATCCTCCAAGATAGGCACGCCGCCGACGGGGCACGTGCCTGCCCCACCGGCGGCGATACGCAGGCCAGCGTATCCCTCTTCCACTTGGAGAACACAGAATGAACAACAATGTGTTGCCGCGTTTCGTTCCGCGTGCGTTTGCCGCGGGTTGTCTGCTCGCGATGGCGAGCGTGTCGCAAGGCGCCGGCGTCTATGCACCCTATGTCGACGTGACGCTTTATCCGACACCGTTGGTCGATCAGATCGGCGTGCGCCAGGGTATCCAGCAGTTCACGCTCGCGTTCGTGGTCGCGGGCAGCGGTTGTACACCGTCGTGGGGTGGCGTGCAGCCGATCGGCAACGGCGCGAGCGGCGGCCTGCTGACTGCACTGTCCACGTCGATCGCGAGCTACCGTGCGAAAGGCGGCGAAGTCGCCGTGTCGTTCGGCGGGGCGAACGGCACGCCGCTGATGCAGGCGTGCTCGACGGCCCCCGCGCTGAAGACTGCATACCAGACGGTGATCGACACGTACGGCCTCACGCATATCGACTTCGACATCGAGGGCGCGTCGCAGCAGGACACGGCGGCGATCGTGCGCAACTTCCAGGCGGTCGCGCAACTGCAGGCCGACTACGCGGCAAAGGGCAAGCCGCTGCACGTGACGCTGACGCTGCCGACGATGCCGACCGGGCTCACGCAGGACGGTGTGAACGTCGTCAACGCGGCGATCGCGAACAAGACCACGTTCGATGCGGTCAACGTGATGGCGATGGATTACGGCCCCGCGAACATCGACATGGGCGCCGCCGCGATCAGCGCCGCGCAGGCGCTCTACTCGCAGCTCGACACGGCGTTCAAGTCGGCCGGCCAGCCGAAGACCAATGCGCAGCTGTGGCAGATGGTCGGCGTCACGCCGATGATCGGCGTGAACGACGTGCAAGGCGAAACGTTCACGCTCGCGAATGCGCAGAGCGTGCTGAACGCGGCGGTCGCAAACGGCTACGGCTTCTTCGGCAACTGGTCGGTCGGCCGCGATCAGGCGTGCCCGTCCGGCGGCACGTATGCGTCGCCGACCTGCTCCGGCGTCGCGCAGCAGCCGTACGCGTTCGCGGCGATCTTCAAGAAGCTCGATGGCAAGTGGGGCGCGGGCGTCACGCAGGACCCGAACTACGGCGGCGGCTCGGACGGCGGCACGCCGCAGCCGGGTGCGCCCTGGGCGGCCGGCCAGGTCTATACGGCCGGCGCGACGGTCACCTACCAGGGCACGACGTACCAGGCGCAATGGTGGACGCAGGGCGACGTGCCTGGCCAGGCGGCCGTGTGGAAGCCGGTCGGCGGCGGCTCGCCCGTGTGGTCCGCCACGACCGCCTACCAGGGCGGCACGTGCGTGACGTATCAGGGCGCGAAGTATTGCGCGAAATGGTGGACGCAGGGCGACAACCCGAGCGCGGGCGGCGTGTGGGTGAAGTCGTGAAGTCGTGACGTCGCGACGCGCTCGCGCGTGACGTACGGCGGGTCGTTCTCGGCGTGGCAGGACCGCACGCCGGCGACGGCCCGCTGCCGGCGCCGTCGCGCGCGGCTGCCCTACCCGCGTGCGTGCTCGGCCAGCAGCCGCGCCTTCGCGTCGACGAGCAGCGCCGCATGCGTGTCGCGATGCTGGCGAATCCGCTCGGTCGGCCCGACGACCGACAGCCCGTACCAGTCGCCGTCGAGCGTCAGCGCCACCGCGAGCGCCGACAGCTCGGGTGCGCTCTCGCCGAAGTTCTCCGCCCAGCCGAGTTCGCGAAACCGCGCGGTCTGCGCGACCAGCGCCGGCAGGTCGGCCACTGTCGCGTCGGTGAAGCGTTCGAACGACAGTTGCGTGCCGAGCGCCTGCTGCGCATCGCTCGCGAGTTCCGCGAAGATCGCCTTGCCGATCGAGTTCGCATGCAGCGGCCGCAGCTCGCCCGGCTGGCGCGTATAGCGGATCGCCTGCTCCGATTCGACGACGTCGAGGTACGTGACCGACGCGCCCTGGATCTTGCCGAGCACGGCGGTTTCGCGGCTCGCGTCGCGCAGCGCGACGAGGTGCGGATGCACGATGTCGACGACCGGATCGGTCGCGTCGATCGCGGCGGCGACCGTCTGCAGGCGCCGCGTCGGGTAGTAGCCGCCGCGCTTGCGCACTTCGTACAGGTAGCCGCGGCTCACGAGCGTGCGCGTCATCGCCAGACAACTCGACGCCGGCACGTTGAGCAGGCGCGCGAGTTCGGTGAGCGGCAGCGGCCGCCGTTCGGCGGCGAACAGCTCGAACAGGTCGAGCGTACGGGCAACGAGTTTGACGTCCATGACGAGCGCTTGATTCGGAATGGGAAACCGCGCGCCGGGCGGGCCGCCAGGTCGATACGGTAGTCAGTACGACTTCGGCAGCCCGAGCACCTTCTCCGCGATGTAGCACAGGATCAGTTGCGGACTCACGGGCGCGAGCCTCGGAATCATACACTCGCGCAGGTAGCGCTCGACATGGTATTCCTTCGCGTACCCCATCCCGCCGTGCGTCGCGATCGCCGTCTGGCAGGCCTGGAACGCGGCTTCCGCGCCGAGGTATTTTGCCGCGTTCGCCTCCGCGCCGCACGATTGGCCCGCGTCGTAGCGCGTCGCGGCCTTCATCACCATCAGCCATGCGGCCTCGAGCTGCATCCACGCCTGCGCGAGCGGATGCTGGATCGACTGGTTCTGCCCGATCGGCCGGCCGAACACGACGCGCTCGCACGCATACTGCGTCGCGCGGCGCAGCGCGGCCTGCCCGAGCCCGATCGCCTCCGCGGCGATCAGGATCCGTTCGGGGTTCAGGCCGTGCAGCAGATAGCGGAAGCCGTCGCCTTCGTTGCCGATCAGGTCGTCGCGCGACACGCGCAGGTTGTCGATGAACAGCATGTTCGAATCGACCGCCTTGCGGCCCATCTTCTCGATTTCGCGCACTTCGATACACGAACGGTCGAGGTCGGTATAGAACAGGCTCAGCCCGTCGGTCGGCTTCGCGACCCGGTCGAGCGGCGTCGTGCGCGCGATGATCAGCATCTTGTTCGCCACCTGCGCGGTCGAGATCCAGATCTTGCGCCCGCTCAGCACGTAGTGATCGCCGTCGCGGCGCGCCTGCGTGGTCAGGTGCGTGGTGTCGAGGCCGGCGTCGGGTTCCGTCACCGCGAAGCACGCCTTGTCGCGTCCGGCGATCAGCGGCGGCAGGAAGCGCGCCTTCTGCGCATCGTTGCCGAACACCTGCACCGGGTTCAGCCCGAAGATGTTCATGTGGACGGCCGACGCGCCCGACAGCCCCGCGCCCGACGCGCTGATCGTGCGCATCATCAGCGCCGCCTCGGTCATCCCGAGCCCGGCGCCGCCGTAGGCCGGATCCATCGCGATGCTGAGCCAGCCGGCCTCGGCGAGCGCCGCGTGGAAATCGGCCGGAAAGCCACCCGTGCGATCGCGTTCGAGCCAGTAGTCGTCGCCGAAGCGTTCGCAGATTTTCTCGATCGCGCTTTCGATCGCGCGCTGGTCGTCGGTCAGGTCGAACTGCATGGATTGCTCTCCAGGAAAACGTGAACGGCCGCGCCGTTCTCAAGACAACGCGGGGGCTTACGTTGCGAAGACAGTCATCGTCGGGGCGGCTGGCGTGAAGCGACCGGCCCGGGCGCCCTCACAACGGAAACACGCCCGTCGCGACCGCGGCGAAGACCATCAGCACGGTGGCGGCGAACAGGAACGGAATCGTGAATTTCTGGTGCTCGGCGAGCTCGACACCGGTCAGGCCGACGATCAGGAACGTCGCGGGCGTCAGCGGGCTCACCGGAAAGCCCGTCGTCATCTGGCCGAGCAGCGCGGCCTGCGCCATCTGGATCGGCGGCACGCCGAGCAGCTTGCCGCTCTCCGCGAGCACCGGCAGCACGCCGAAGTAGAACGAATCGGGATCGAACAGCAGGCTGAGCGGCATCGACAGCAGCCCGAGCACGAACGGCATGTGGCGCGCATGCTCGACCGGCACGTGCGCGACGACGACCTCGGCCATCGCCTTCAGCATCCCGGTGCCGGACATGATGCCGGTGAACGCGCCGGCCGCGAGCAGCACGCTCGCCATCATCAGCGCGGCCTTCGCATGCGCGTCGATCCGCTCGCGCTGCGCCTGGACGTCCGGATAATTGATCACGAGCGCGGCGACCGTGCCGAGCATGAACATCACTATCGGGTCGACGATGCCCGACACCAGCGTGACGAGCACGACGAGCGTCAGCGCGACGTTGATCCCGAAGCGGCCCGGCCGGCGCAACGCGCGTTCGGCGTCGGTCAGCTCGCGCGGCGCGATCGCGAGCGATGCCGCGCCGGCGCGGTCGAGCCCGAGCCGTTTCGCCTCGCGCACGCCGAGCACGTAGGCGGTGCCGAACACGAACGCGAGCCCGACGATCTGCACCGGAATCATCGGCGTGAAGATCGCCGAGCCGGGAATGTGCAGCGCGGCCGACGCGCGCAGCATCGGCCCGACCCACGGCAGGAAGTTGACGCCGGCCGCCATCGACGCGACGCATGCGAGGATGCGGCGATCCATCCCGAGCCGCGTGTAGAGCGGCATCATCGCGGGCAGCGTGACGAGAAACGTGACCGCGCCCGAGCCGTCGAGATGGATCAGCAGCGCGAGCAGCGCCGAGCCCATCACGATGCGCGGCGGATGGCAGCCGATCACGCGCAGCACGCCGGCGATGATCGGGTCGAGCATCCCGGCATCGGTGAGGATTCCGAAAAACAGAATCGCAAAAACGAACATGCCGGCGATCGGGCCGATGTTCTGTACGCCGTGCACGATGAACTTGCCGGTCTGCAGCCCGAAACCGGCCGCGAGCGACGCGGCCACCGGCACGACGATCAGCGCGACGAGCGGCGACAGCCGCTTCGTGATGATCAGGCCGAACAGCGCGACGATGGCGACCGCGCCGATCCATGCGAGCATGATGCGTCTCCTCTTCAGCCGGTGCGCATGTCGATGCGTGTCGATGCGCGGGCCGGCGTGATGCCGAATGTTGGTGTGCGCGGCACGCGCGGTCGTGCGCCGCAGTGCGGCACGGCCGGCGGCCGCGATGCCGGTCAGGTCCGGCGGTTGTCGTCGTTGCCGTTGTCGTCCGCGAACACCTGCGCCGCATGTTCGTTCAGCGCGGGGGGCGGGCGCCGGTACGTGGCCGGCGTGCGGCCGAGCTTGATCGGCGACGCGATGCCGCGATGCCGGCCCAGCTCGACCTTCATCTGCCGATGCGCGACATGCGGGTGGTCGAGCGCCGCATCGAGCCCGAGCACGGGCGCGCACGGCACGCCGCGGCGCATCAGTCGCTCGGCGAGCGTCGCACCGTCGTGCGCGGCCAGCGCCGTTTCGAGCAGCGTGCGCAGCGCGGCGCGATGCTGGCTGCGCGCGCGGTTGTCCGCGAAACGCGGATCGTCGAGCCAGTCGCGCGTGCCGAGCACGTCGCACAGCGCGGCGAACTGCCCGTTGTTGCCGACCGCCAGAAAGATGTCGACGCCCGCCGTCGGAAAGCTGTCGTACGGCGTGATGTTCGGATGCGCGTTGCCGGTGCGCACGGGCGCCTTGCCCGAATGGAAGAAGTTCGGCGTATGCGGATGGAGGATCGACAGCGCGCAGTCGAACAGCGTCGATTCGACGAACTGGCCGCGGCCGCTGGCGTCGCGTTCGCGCAGCGCCATCAGCACGCCGAGCGCCGCGTTCAGCCCCGTGACGAGATCGACGATCGGCACGCCGACGCGCAACGGCGCGTCGCCCGGCTCGCCGTTCACGCTCATCAGCCCCGCGAGCGCCTGCACGGCCGCGTCGTAGCCCGGCAGCCCGCCGAGCGGGCCGTCCGCGCCGAAACCCGACACGCGGCAGTAGACGAGGCGCGGAAACCGCGCATGCAGCGCGTCGAACCCGAGCCCCCAGCGCTCCATCGTGCCGATCTTGAAGTTCTCGACCAGCGCGTCCGCGTGTTCGAGCAGGCCGAGCAGCCGCTCGCGATCGGCCAGCTGCGTCAGGTCGAGCGCGATGCCGAGCTTGTTGCGGTTCACGCCGAGGAAGTACGACGCGGTGTCGCCGTCGAACGGCGGGCCCCACGTGCGCGTCTCGTCGCCGGACGGCGGTTCGACCTTGATCACTTCCGCGCCGTGATCGGCGAGGATCTGGGTCGCGTACGGACCGCCCAGCACTCGCGACAAATCGATGATGCGCAATCCCGCCAGCGCGCCCTGCTGCTCGTGTTCCGCCATGCGTCTCGCTCCTGGTTCCGGTTGATCGGACTGCCGGTTCCGGTGCCCCGGCGCGTGCGCACGGCTTCTCCGGATTCGACGAATAATTCTTGTATGTGAATTTATATTCACACTCGAGAATTACGTTGTCAAGCCCGGATGGACCCGCCTGCCGCGCGGATCACGTCGTCGTGCGCAAGTGGGGACGACACCGAACGCGCGCCGGTTGCGGGCGCGCCCCGCCGTTCGCTAAGCTGGCGGACAACATTCATCCCCACCCATGCAAGGCGGAATACTCATGAAACGATTGTGGCTGGCAGCCTTCGTGCTGGCGTCGACGCTGGGCGTCGCGCACGCGCAAAACCAGACTTTCCACTTCGGCGAAGGGCAAACCGGAGTGCCGGGCGCGGCGCCGCATGCTGCCGCGCCGGCGGCCCGGCCCGCGCCCGCACGCCGGCACGTCACCGCGCCGTCGCCCCATCACCGGCGTGCCGTTCACAAGCGCCGCCATTCACGCCGCGCGAAGCCGGCGCGCAGCGGGATCTACACGCACGCGTGAGCGGTCGTCCGTGGCGCGACCGCGGTGCACGGAACTGTCACGAACGGCCGGTAATATCGGCGTGGCGGCCTGCATGCCGTCGCCGCCGGCTGGCGAACCACGCATCGCCGACGTGCCTTTCCTCCACGATTCAGCACCTGTTTTGCCAGAACATGAGCACCGGGCCGGATACCCTCGCCGTCATCAAGGAACGCGCCACGATCGTGTGCCGCCAGCGCAGCAGCGTGCTGCTGGTCGCGCGCCCCGCGGCGCGCTGGTCGTTGCCCGGCGGCACGATCCGGCGCGGCGAGACGCCGCTCGAAGCCGCGCAGCGGGAGCTCGCGGAGGAAACGCGGCTGGAGGGGCTCGCGCTCGACTACGCGGTGCAGTTCGGCGGGCTGACGAAGCTGCATCACGTATTCGTGGCCGACGTGCCAGCGCACCTGACGCCGCGCGCGAGCAACGAGATCGCCCGCTGCAAGTGGTTCACCGTCGACCGGCTCGACACGCTCCGGGCGAGCGTGCCGACGCGCAAGATCATCGAGCTGCTGCGGCTCGACAGTTTTTCTGCATTCGTGAGCGGGCCGCTTCGCTGAGCGCGATGCCGGCTCAGGTTCGGGCACTCATTGCGGCGATTACGCGCGCAGGAACCGGCCGACCTTGCGTTCGAGCAGCGCGACGAGTTCGGGTTGCATGAACGCGTAGCGGTCGGGGATGTCGAGGCAAACGATCTTCTTGTGCTTCAGATGCGCACCGAATTGCGCCGACAGTCGCGCCTTGTGCGCGCGCTCCATCACGAACACGATTTCCGCCCAGTCGAGTTGCTCGGCGGACAGCCGCACGTCGGCGTCGGGCGCGAGGCCCGCGGAGTCGGTTTCGATGCCGGGCCACGCGGCGAACACCGCTTCGGCCGTCGGGCTGCGCAGCCGGTTGCGGCTGCAGATGAACAGAGCACGTGTCATGTCGCTTCGCGGCGCCCGAGGGGCCGGCCCAACCCTGCGGAATCGTGTCCGGCCGGACGTACGCGAGCATGTGCGGCACGTAATCGGCCTTGCCGAGCTCGACGCCGTGATGGCGCAGGATCGCGTACGCGGCGATCGCGTGGAAGTAGAACTGCGGCAGCGCCCAGTCGCGCGCGTACTGTTCGCCCGTCATGTCGAATGCGATCCCGTTCGGCAGTTCGAGCGTGACCGGCAGCGCTGCGCCGCCATCGAGCGCATCCGGCGCGAGTTCGCCGAGAAAAGCGAGCGTACCGGCGATGATCGCCTGCGCATCGGCCGGCGAACCGGGTTGAGTATCGGCGTTCCAGCCCGCCTCGCGCAACGCGAGCAATGCAGCCGGCAGCGGTTCGCCGCGCAGCCGGTGAACCGGCTCCATCGCCTGGAAACACGAGAAGCGCACCTGGGCGGCGAGCGGATACATGTCGGGCGCCAGCCTCAGCGTCATCACCGCGTCGGGTTCGTCGCCCGCGGCCTGCCGGTGCGCGACGGCCTTGTCGAGCCACGCGGACTGCGCACGCAGCATCTGGGTGTAGGTCGGAACGAGAAGTTGGGTCGGTGGCACGCGTGCGCTCCTGTGCTGAGGGTTCGCGCCACACGATAGCAGCGTGGGCGCAAACCTGCATCCTGGCCGGGCGCCGACGGGTGCCGTTACGGCTTGCCGTGCCGCGCCAGGAACCGGTCGAGCTGCGATGCAAACGTCTTGCCGTCGCGCGGGCTGAACGGCGCCGGCCCGCCCGTGTCGATGCCGGCGCTGCGCAACTGGTCCATCATCGCGCGCGTCGACAGGCGTTCCTCGATGTTCTCGCGGCTGAACCAGTTGCCGCGCGGGTCGAGCGCATGCGCGCCCTTGTCGAGCACGGCGGCGGCCAGCGGGATGTCGGCGGTGATCACGAGATCGCCGGGTTCCGCCAGCTCGACGATGCGCGCATCGGCCACGTCGAAGCCGGCCGGCACCTGCACGGCCTTGATGAACGGCGACGGCGGCGTGCGCAGAAACTGGTTCGCGACCAGCGTCACGCAGATTTCGGCGCGACGCGCGGCGCGAAACAACATGTCCTTGATGACGGCGGGACACGCGTCGGCATCGACCAGTACTTGCATGGCGGGGGTTTCCAGTGGGCAGAAGCAGAAGCGGCGATCATAGCGCACCGCCGGCCGGCCATCAGCCGGCGAGATCCGTGCGAAGCGCGTCGGCCGTCAGCCACTGTGCACCCCACGCCGCGGCGAGCCGCATGCCCTGCCCGATCCGCACGGCCGCATCGTCGAAGTCGACGAACACGACGTGATCGGCCGCCGCGGGTTTGGCCGGCATCTCGCGCGTGCGCCCGTCGGACAGCACCCACAGCCAGCGCGTTTTGCCGGGCTCGCGCCGCGCCGCGCGGGCGAGCAGCTGCGCGGCGGCCGCGATACCGTCCGCCAGCGGCGTGCCGCCGCCGCCGTCGACCGGCTCGAGCCAGCGCGCATTCCACCAGCGCGGCACGGCCGGGCCGAAGCGCCGCGCGGCGCCGTTGCCGCCGAAGCAAATCAGCGCGGTTTCGACACGCTCACGCGCGGCCTGATCGAAATACGCGACGATCAGCCCCTTCGCGAGCGCGAGCCGCGCGTGCGACAGCATCGACGCCGAACAGTCGAGCACGAAGCAATGCAGCGCGTGCGGCGCGCCCGCGCGTTTCCCGTAGCGCAGATGATCGCGATGCAGCGGGCTGCCGCGTTTCGCGGCGAGCGTCGCCGGCCACGCGACGGCCGTGCCCGCGCGCACCGTGCCCGGCACGCGCGCGGCGGCGCCTGACTGCCATCGAGGACCGCGAATCGCGTTCGCGGCGGCGCCGGCTCGATGGCTCAGCGTTTTTTTAGCGGCAGCGGCACCACGCTTTTCACGTCGCGCAGCCCGGCCGGTTCGGGCGGCAGGTAGCCCCAGTCGCCCTGCGATGCCGACGCGTCGGCCTTCGTGTCGCCCGTCTCACTCGGTCGGTCGCCGGGCCGCTGGCGCGGGTCCGGCGGCGGACGATCGTCGCGTTCACCATCGTGTTGCGACGACTGGTGTGACGATTGGTGCGACGGCGGCGGCCCTGCATGGCGCCGGTGCCGCAGCACGGCTTCGGCCACGCGCGCCACATGCGACACCGTCACCGCGCCGGCCTGTTCCAGCGCGGCCAGCGCACGCGCGGCGCGCAGCATCACGAGATCGGCACGCAACCCGTCGACGGCCGCGTCGATGCACAGCGCGCTGACGCGCGCATGAACCGCATCGTCGAAATCCAGCGCCGGCAGCCGGGCGCGCGCCGCATGAATCCGGTCCGCGAGTTCCCGCTGGGCAGGCGCGTGACGCGCACGAAACGCATCCGGATCGAGATCGAACGCAAGACGCGCCTTCACGATCCGCTCGCGCTGCGCGGCGTCGAAGCAGTTCTCCAGCTCGACCATCAGCCCGAAGCGGTCGAGCAACTGCGGGCGCAGCTCGCCCTCCTCGGGATTCATCGTGCCGACCAGCACGAAGCGCGCGTCGTGCGCGTGCGACACGCCATCGCGCTCGACGATGTTCACGCCGCTCGCGGCGACGTCGAGCAGCGTATCGACGAGCCCGTCGGCGAGCAGGTTCACTTCGTCGACATACAGCACGCCGAGATGCGCGCGAGCCAGCAGGCCCGGCCGGAAGCGCACGCCGTTTTCGGCAAGCGCATGCGCGAGATCGAGCGTGCCCGTCACCTGCTCGTCGCTCGCCGACAACGGCAGCGTGACGAACTGCCCTTCAGGCAGCAGCTCCGCGAGGCCGCGCGCGGCAGTCGATTTGGCGGTGCCGCGCGGGCCGCTGACGAGCACGCCGCCGAGCGACGGGTCGATCGCGGCAAGCAGCAGCGCCTGCTGCAACGTGTCCTGCGCGACGAGCGCCGCAAACGGAAAAACCGCGCGGGCGCGGTGCGTCGTCGGATCGGTCATCGCCGTCCTCCTTCCTGGCGTTGTTCGCTGGCGAGCCAGATCGCTTCGATCCGCTCGCGATAATGGCCCGGCTGCTGCCACAGCCCGCGCTGCATCGCTTCGACGAAGCGTTCGCAGATGCCGTGCAGCGCCTTCGGGTTGTGCCGTTCGAGAAACGCGCGGGTCGCGTCGTCGAACAGGTACGCGTCGGCGACGAGCGCGTACTGGTGGTCCGACAGCACGCGCGCGGTCGCGTCATAGCCGTACAGGTAGTCGACGGTCGCGGCCAGCTCGGCCGCGCCCTTGTAGCCGTGACGCTTCACGCCGTCGAGCCATTTCGGGTTGACGACGCGCGAGCGGATCACGCGTGCGATTTCCTCGCGCAGCGTGCGCATCTTCGGCGCGGCCGGGTTCGCATGGTCGCCGTGGTAGATGCTCGGCTGCTGCCCGGACAGGTGCCGCACGGCCGCCGTCATCCCGCCCTGGAACTGGTAGTAGTCGTTCGAATCGAGGATGTCGTGCTCGCGGCTGTCCTGGTTCTGCACGACGACGTCGATCGTCGCCAGCCGCTCGCCGAACACGTCGGCCGCCGCGTCGCCCGCGCTGTTCTGCGCGTACGCATGGCCGCCCCATTGACGGTATGCGTCCGCGAGATCGGCGTCGCTTTGCCAGCGGCGCTGGTCGATCAGGTCCTGCAGGCCCGCGCCGTAGCTGCCTGGTCGCGCGCCGAACACGCGCCAGCCGGCGCGGCGCCGCGCTTCGTCGGGCGCCACGCCCTGCTCAACCCACTTCGCGCGTTCGCGCTCGATGCGCGCGCGGATCGGGTTCAGTTCCTCGGGCTCGTCGAGCGCGGCGACGGCCTGCACGGCCGCGTCGAACAGGTGCATCAGGTTCGGGAACGCGTCGCGGAAGAAACCCGACACGCGCAGCGTCACGTCGATGCGCGGCCGGTCGAAAATCTCGATCGGCAGGATCTCGAAGTCGGTCACGCGATGGCTGCCGTGCGCCCATTTCGGGCGCACGCCGATCAGCGCGAATGCCTGTGCGATGTCGTCGCCGCCGGTGCGCATCGTGGCCGTGCCCCAGACCGACAGGCCGATCGCGCGCGGATAGTCGCCGTGATCCTGCAGATGGCGCTCGATCAGTTGCTGCGCGGATTTCAGGCCGAGCGACCACGCGGCCTGCGTCGGCACCGCGCGCGTGTCGACCGAGTAGAAGTTGCGGCCGGTCGGCAGCACGTCGGGACGGCCGCGCGACGGCGAGCCGCTCGGCCCCGGCGGCACGAAGCGGCCGTCGAGCCCGCGTAGCAGCTGACGCATTTCCTCGCCGCCGCACGCGTCGAGTGCAGGCAACAGCGTCGAACGCACGCGTTCGATCACCGCGAGCGTATGCGGCCATTCGCCGGGCGGCGGCATGTCGACGCCGGGATCTTCTGAAGCGGATCCGCACACGGCGTTCAGCCAATGCTGCGCAAGCCGTTCGAGCCGCTCGCGCGTGTCGCCCGCGTGACGCCACGGCGATTCGTCGAGCGCTTGCAGGACGGCCGGCCGCGGCCCCGCCCACGGCGCGGCCCAGTCGGCCGCGAGCGGATCGAAAGCGTCGCCGAGCGCGAGATCGCGCGCGAGCGCGCCGATCAGCCCGGCCCGTTGGCCCTTGCCGTCGCCGACCGGAAAGCGTGCAAGCGCGAGCAACGTGTCGCGCCGCTGGCGCTCGACCGGCGACGCGCCGAACACGTGCAGCCCGTCGCGAATCTGCGCTTCCTTCAACTCGCACAGCCACGCATCGACGCGCGTGAGCAGCGCGTCCTCGTCGCCCGCATCGCGCGGTGGCGACACGCTCAGCTCGTCGTGCAGACGATGCTCGGCGATCGTCGCGAGGATCGTCTTGCGCAGCAGCTTCGCGCGCCGCGCGTCGACCATCAGCGCTTCGTAGTATTCGTCGACCTGCCGCTCGAGATCCTGCAGCGGGCCGTAGTTTTCCGCGCGCGTGAGCGGCGGCATCAGGTGATCGACGATCACGGCCTGTGCGCGGCGCTTCGCCTGGCTGCCCTCGCCCGGATCGTTGACGATGAACGGATACAGGTGCGGCAGCGGCCCGAGCGTCAGGTCGGGCCAGCACGCGTCGGACAGCGCGACGCTCTTGCCGGGCAGCCATTCGAGATTGCCGTGCTTGCCGAGATGGATGACCGCGTCGACGCGATACGCATCGCGCAGCCAGAAATAGAACGCGAGATACGCATGCGGCGGCACGAGCTCCGCATCGTGGTAGCTCGCGTAGTCGTTGTCGTCGCGCGAGCGCGACGGCTGGATGCCGACGAACACGTTGCCCGCGCGCCAGCCGGCGATCGTGAAACGCTGTTGCCGCAGCGTCGGGTCGGCTTCAGGCGGCCCCCAGCGCGCGTTCAGCGCGTCGCGCACGGCCGCCGGCAGCCGCGCGAAATGCGCAGCGTAGTCGGCCAGCGGGAAGCTTTGGAACGCCGGTCGCAGCGCGTGCACGGCCGCGTCGTTGGTCACGCCTTCGGTGAGCCGCGCGATCAGCGCGTCGCCGTCGGGCGGCAGGTCGGCCACCGTATAACCGGCGTCGCGCAGCGCCGCGAGCACGCGCAGCGCGGAGGCCGGCGTGTCGAGCCCGACGCCGTTGCCGATGCGCCCTTCGCTTTGCGGATAGTTCGCGAGAATCAGCGCGACGCGCTTGTCGGCGTTCTCCAGCGTGCGCAGCCGGCACCAGCCGCGCGCGAGCGCCGCGACGAACGCGATCCGCTCGGCATCCGGCTGGTAGCGCACGACGTCGACCTCGGTATGCGGGCAGCGATACGCGAGCCCCTTGAAGCTCACCGCGCGCGTGACGATGCGCCCGTCGACTTCGGGCAGCGCGATATGCATCGCGATGTCGCGTGCGTGCAGGCCCTGGTTGTCGGCCACCCACGCGTCGCGATTGCCGCCGGACAGGATCACTTGCAGCACCGGCGCGTCGCCTGCGAGCACGTCGGGCTCGGGGCTGTCGATCGCACCGGCCGCGAACGCCGTGGTATTCAGCACGAGCGCGACGTCGTGCGTATCGCAGAGTTGCGTGATGACCTCGCGGCTCACCGCATCTTTCAGCGACGTCACCGCGATCGGCAGCGGATTCAGTCCTTCGTCGATCAGCGCGTCGGCCAGCGCGTCGAACACGGCAGTGTTCGCGGCCTGCCAGTGCGCGCGATAGAACAGGATCGCGACGACCGGCGCGCCGGGCGTCCAGCGCGGCCGCCAGTCGTCGACGCTCGCGCGGTCGCGCGCCGGGTGATACAGCGCGGCGGCCGGCAGCGGGCGCGGCAGTTCGGGCTCGTCGCCGAACCCGAGCGTGTGAAACGCGATGCTGCGCAGCAGCGCGTCGGCGTTGTGCACGCCGCCTTCGCGCAGATAGCGCCACCACAGCCGGCACAGGTCGGCCTTCACCGTGCTCTTCGCGACGAGGTTCGGGTCCTCCTGCAGGTCGCCCGAGAACATCGCGAGCTGCTGCCCGCGCTTCGACGCGAGCGACACGGCCTGCTCGATCCCGTACGGCCAGTACGCTTCGCCGCCGAGATGATCGATCACGACCGTCTTCGCGTGACGCAGCACGTCGTCGACATAGAAATCGACCGACGCCGGCTGCCGCAGGAACGTGACGTTCGCGAGCCGCACGCTCGGGAATCCTTCGGGCAAGTGCGGCACGACGCTCGCGAGCAGCGACAGCGTCGTGTCGGCCGAACTCAGGATCACGATGTCGGCCGGCTGCTGGTCGATCCGGACGACGCCCTGCGTATCGTCGACGAAGCCGCCCGGCGTGGTGCGCAGCAGATGCATCGTGCGTTACGCCTGTTGCAGCTCGGCCGCGCACGCGGCGTCGAACGCGCGTTGCAGCGCGGCCGCGTCGAGATCCTCGCCGATCAGCACGAAGCGGCTCGCGCGCGTTTCGCCGTCCTGCCAGCGGCGGTCGAAATAGCTGTCGAAGCGGCGGCCGACACCCTGGATCACGAGCCGCATCGGCGCGCCGGGCAGCGCGGCAAAGCCTTTCGCGCGATAGATCGTGTGCGCTTCGACCACGCGCTGCAACGCGGCGATCGTCGCTTCGCGCGTGCCGGCGTCGCCCGACACCACCACCGAGTCGAAATCGTCGTGATGGTGATCGTGATCGCCGTCGTCGGCCGAGCCGTGATGGTCGTGACGCAGGTGGATCGTTTCCTCCGACGCCGATTCGAGGCCGAGCAGCATCGCGAGGTCGAGCTCGCCGCGCGTCGCGCGCACGATCTTCACCTGCGGCGGGATCTCGTCGCGGATCGCGGTTTCGATCCGCGCGAACTCGGCGTCGCCGACGAGGTCGGCCTTGTTCACGATCACGAGATCGGCGGACGACAGTTGATCGGCGAACAGTTCGTGCAGCGGCGATTCGTGGTCGAGGTTCGGATCGGCGCGGCGCTGCGCGTCGACGGCCTGCGGGTTCTCCGCGAACTGGCCGCTCGCGGCGGCCGGCCCGTCGACGACGGTCACGACCGCGTCGACCGTGAAGCTGTTGCGGATCGTCGGCCAGTTGAACGCCTGCACGAGCGGCTTCGGCAGCGCGAGGCCCGACGTCTCGATCAGCACGTGATCGATGTCCGCGCGGCGCTCGACGAGCGCTTCCATCACCGGATAGAACTCTTCCTGCACGGTGCAGCACAGGCAGCCGTTCGCGAGTTCGTACAGCTGGCCCGATGCTTCGCCCTGTGCGCCGTCGGCATCCTCGCAGCCGATGCCGCAGCCCTTGAGGATTTCGCCGTCGATGCCGAGCTCGCCGAATTCGTTGACGATCACCGCGATACGGCGGCCTTCGGCGTGCTGCAGGATATGGCGCATCAGCGTCGTCTTGCCGCTGCCGAGAAAGCCCGTGACGATCGTGACGGGAAGCTTGCGTAGGGTCATGGTAGGTCCGGTGACGAGTATGGAATCAGGACGGGATCGTCGCGTCGGTGGCGGCGCGGCCATTCACGGGACGGTACGCGGGAAGGTCACCGCGCAGTCCGGCCGGACAGCCGCGGGACGGGCGGAACAACGAATCGGGCATGGTGCTTCCTTGCGAACGGTCGACATCGTGAATGCCAACACGGCTGCCGCGGCCTCGCCGGCGCCACCTGCCGTCCATCGTGCCGGCCGGGCGCATTCGCGCGCGGGCAGATCGACGGAGACAGCGGGAAACACCGGGCGTCGGGCCTGCTGCGGCCGTGGACGATGCGCCGCCTCCCCGCGGCGCTGAACCCCAACGTTTAGGCCGGTATCCGGGCTGACGAACACGCCGCTTCGCCTTCCCGGATACGCGCGGCATCCAGTGGCGGTCGTCCGCATGCGCATGGCATGCGGCGAAGCGGCGCTGCATCGCGCTGCGCGCGACGCGTTCGCTTACCGTTGCGGGGGCAGCACAGGTTGGCTCGACTGCGGCGCAGGCAGGCTCCCTGTTTCCCGTTTAACTGCGTGCACCGGAGCGGCGCGCGCGAGCACCAAAACGCGTGCGAGTGTAGGCGGCGGTGCGGGGAGCGTCAAGGCGAGCGGCCGGCGGCGAATGCGAATGATTGTCGTTTTCAATTAAACGGGATAAACTTCGCCTGACAAAAAACGCAAACAAACGCGCAACGGCAAGGTGAGGCAATCACTCAGTCATCCTTAAATTTCCATGTCGAAACGACAGATATCCGGGCGGCGCTTTCCTGTGCTGGCCCTGTCGCTGTGCTCGATCGCCGGCGTTGCTTCCTGCCCTGCCCCGGCGGCCGAGTTCGACGACGAACTGCCCGCGGTCGAGGTGCGCAGCCGACGCCATCCAAACGATCCGCGCGCCGAAAGCGTGAGCACGGCGACCCGCACCGCGAGCGATCCGCGTGACATCCCGCAAACCATCGACAGCGTCCCGGTCGAGGAAACGCTGTCCTATGGCGGCCGCACGCTGGCCGACGCGCTGGCCGGCGTGCCGGGTGTTTCCAATACGTCGGATACGCGCTTCGATTCGTTCCGCATTCGCGGTTTTTCCGCCGCGGGCGACCTGCTGCTCGACGGCATGCGCGACGACGCGCAATACGTGCGCAGTCTCGGCAACATCGAACGCGTCGAAGTGCTGAAGGGGCCGGCGGCGGCGCTGTACGGGCGCGGCAGCGGCGGCGGCGTCATCAACCGGATCACCAAGCAGCCGTTGCCGGAAAACTTCGGACATGTGTCGGCGGCAACCGGAAGTTATGGACGGCTCGGCGCCACGGTCGACCTCAACCGGATGCTGTCGAGGGCATGGAGCGTGCGGCTCAACGCCGGACGCGAACATGCAGGCAGCTTCCGCGACCATGTCGACGGCACGCGCCAGTACGTCGCGCCGTCGATCAAATGGCAGGACGCGCGGCGAAGCTGGCTGCTGCAGTTCGAATACGACACGTACCGACGCGTGCCCGATCGCGGCATGCCGGCGCCGGTCGCCGCGGTCGACGCGGCCGGCAAGCCGTTCGCGTTTTCGCTGCCGTCCGCGCCGCGCGCAACCTTCTTCGGCGCGGCGGGCCGCGACACCATCCGCGACGAGAACATGAACTGGCGCTCGGTCTTCACGCACGCGCTCGATGGCGACTGGGAGCTGCGCCATACGCTGGGCGTGCTGGATTTGCGCAGCACCTTCGACAATACCTACGTCACGCAAAGCTACGTCACGAAGCCGCGCGACTACCGGCACGTGCAACGGGCGCGCTACCTGCAGGACATGACGCATCTCAACGTGCAGACCGGCGTCGAACTGGGCGGCAAGGTCGCGACCGGACCGGCCTTGCATCACCTGCTGTTCGGCATCGAATACGGTTGGCAGAAACGCAGCCCGACGCTCTGGCAGGCCGACGCGACACCGGTTCCGATTACCGGACCGGATCGTCTCGCACCGGTCGGCTCGACGCCGCGCCCGTATGCGATGAACCGCCATCGCGTCAGCGACTACGCAATCTTCGCGCAGGATCGCATCGACCTCGGGCGAGCGTGGAAGCTGCTCGGCGGCCTGCGCGGCGAACGTTTCGACGTCGATTCGACCAACGTGCTGAACGCTCTGCGTTCGCGGCGCACGACGACGGCATGGAGCCCGCGGCTCGGCGTCGTGTGGTCGCCGGTCGGCGCGCACAGCGTGTATGCGTCGTACAGCAAGAGCTTCGCGCCGGTCGGCGGCGACCTGATCGGCATCACGCCGGACGCGCGCGGCAACGCCAACGATCTCGGCCCGCAATACAACCGCCAATACGAGATCGGCGTGAAAAGCGACTGGCGCGGCGGCGCGCTGAGCACGACGCTCGCGCTGTTTCAGCTCGATCTGTACAACCGCCGCGTCGCCGACCCGGTTCGGCCGGGTTTTTTCGACCTCACCGGCCTCGAGCGCAATCGCGGCCTGGAACTGGGTGTCGCCGGCCGGCTCACGGGCGACTGGTTCGTCCGCGGCGGCATCGGCTGGCAACGCGCGCGGGTAGTCGACGCCGAGCCGAAGTATGCGGGCAAGCGGTCGGCTGGCGTGTCCGGGTCGAACGGCAGCCTGTTCGTCAGCCATGCGCCGCTGCGCGGATTTTTCGCCGAACTCGGGCTGGTGTACGAAGGGGCGCGTTACGCCGATCGCGACAACCTGCTCGAACTGCCCGCCTACGTCCGTTGGGACGGCAAGGCCGGATATCGCACGCGCGACCTCGAGGTGACGCTGGCGGCCGTCAACCTCACCGATCGCGACTACTACGCGAATGCGACGGGCCTCGCGCAGATCATGCCCGGTTCGCCCCGCACGTTCACGCTGACGGCGGCGTACAAGTTCTGACCTCGCGGGCCGCGCCGACGCCCCGCGCAGCCGGTCCGCCGGGCGGCTGGTGCGTTGCACGCCTGTGCTATCGTATGCGCCGCGTTCGGTGCTCGCATGCGCATTCCGTGCATGCAGTTAAACGGGAAACAGGAGGCGGATATCCGCCCGGCCTGTGCTGTCCCCGCAACGGTACGCCGCCCGCGCCACGCGCTTTCCCGCGCGTGCGCCCAGGCCGCCCGCGATGCCACTGCCCTTCGACCGGGCGGGAAGGCTGCGACCTGGCAAGCGGCCAGCCCGGATACCGGCCGACGCAAGGGGCGAGCGCGATGCTCGCCGAACGCCCGATCCGCGGGGGACGGATGGGGTGCGTATTCCACTCGCGTTCGCGCGGGTTTCGCCCGATCCGTCATGCACTGCCTGCCCGCCGGCCGCCGATGTGCCGCCCGCCTTTCCTGTTCCACTGTTTCGACACGGTGCGCGCCGTGCCGCGCGCGATGAGCCGCGCATGGCTCGTCGGCGCCGGCCCCGGCGACGCCGACCTGCTGACGCTCAGGGCCGTGCGCGCGATCGCCGCGGCCGACGTGCTGCTCGTCGACGATCTCGTGAACCCCGACGTGCTGCGCCATGCGCGCGCCGATGCGCTGATCGAGCACGTCGGCAAGCGTGGCGGCCAGGCGTCGACGCCGCAGCAGGCGATCGTCGCCGCGATGCTCGCGCACCTGCGCGCGGGCCGCAGCGTCGCGCGGCTCAAGGGCGGCGATCCGTTCGTGTTCGGCCGCGGCGGTGAGGAACTGGTCGCGCTCGGCGCGGCGGGCTTTCCGGTGGAGGTCGTCAACGGCATCACCGCGGGCATCGCCGCGCCGGCCGCGCTCGGCATTCCGGTCACGCACCGCGGCGACGCGCAGGGCGTGATCTTCGTCACCGGCCACGGCGCGGGAGCCGACGAGCCCGACTGGCGCGCGCTCGCGGCCACGCGCATGACGATCGTGATCTACATGGGCATCCGCCGGCTCGACGCGATTGCCGCGGCGCTGCGCGACGGCGGCCTGCCCGGCGACACGCCGTGCGCGGCAATCGAGAACGCCACGCGCCCCGAACAGCGTCACGTACTCGCGACGCTCGATACGATCGTCGAACGCGTGGGTGCGACCGGCATCGGCTCGCCGGCGATCGTCGTGATCGGCCGCGTCGCGGCGCTCGCCGACGATCCGGCGGTGCGTGCGGCGCTCGGCGGACGCGCATGATGCGCGTCGCGCTCGGCGTCGGCTTTCGCGCGGGCGTCACGGCCGCGCAACTCGATGCCGCGATCCGCGCCGCGCTCGCGCGCTACCCGGCCGCCGAACCGGCGCTCGTCGCGACGCTCGCCGACAAGGCACGCGCCCCTGCGCTGCGCACACTGTGCGCGCGCCGTGGCTGGCCGCTCGTCGCGTTCGATGCGGCGCAACTCGCGAGCCGTCCGGAACTGGCCGCGAGCGGCCCGTCGGACGCCGCGCTGGCCCGCTTCGGCATCGCGGGCGTGGCCGAGCCGTGCGCGCAGCTCGCCGCGCCGTACGGCCGGCTGCTCGGCCCCAAATCCATCCGGGACGGCGTGACGGTTGCGCTCGCCGGCCCGCTTTGAACCCATTGCTTCGCTTTCGACAGGACGATTCCCGATGAAGACCGATTCCGAATCCCATCAGCGGATGGCCGAACGCCGCCGCGCCGGCCACGAGAAGAAGCAGGCCGCCGCCACCCAGGAGAAGGGCCTGCTGATCGTCCACACCGGCAACGGCAAGGGCAAGAGCACGGCCGCGTTCGGGATGGCCGTGCGCGTGCTCGGCCACGGCATGCGGCTCGGCGTCGTGCAGTTCATCAAGGGGGCGCTGCATACGTCCGAGCGCGACTTCCTCGGTGCGGTCGCGGAATGCGATTTCGTGACGATGGGCGACGGCTATACGTGGAACACGCAGAACCGCGACGCCGATATCGCGACCGCGCGCAAGGGCTGGGACGAGGCGCGCCGGATGATCGAAAGCGGCGACTACCGGATGGTGATCCTCGACGAGCTGAACACCGTTCTGAAGTACGAATACCTGCCGCTCGACGAAGTGCTCGCGACACTCGTCGCGCGCCCGGAGTCGGTGCACGTCGTCGTCACCGGGCGGCACGCACCCGATGCGCTGATCGATGCGGCCGATCTCGTCACCGAAATGCGGCTCGTCAAGCATCCGTACAAGGAGCAAGGCGTGAAGGCGCAGCGCGGCGTGGAGTTCTGAGCATGCCGGCCTGCCCCGCGCTGTTCGTCAGCGCGCCCGCGTCGGGCCAGGGCAAGACGTCGGTGACGGCCGGCCTCGCGCGGCTGCACCGCCGGCTTGGCCGCCGCGTGCGCGTGTTCAAGACCGGGCCCGATTTTCTCGATCCGATGTTGCTCGAACGCGCGAGCGGCTCGCCGGTGCATGCGCTCGATCTCGGGATGGTCGGCGAGGCCGGCTGCCGCGCGCTGCTCGCCGAAGCCGCGCGCGACGCGGACCTGATCCTGATCGAGGGCGTGATGGGGTTGTTCGATGGCACGCCGAGCAGCGCCGATCTCGCGGCCGCGTTCGGCGTGCCGGTCGTCGCGGTGATTTCGGCGAAGGCGATGGCGCAGACGTTCGCGGCGATCGCCTTCGGGCTCGCGCGGTTCCGGCCGGAACTGCCGTTTCATGGCGTGCTGGCCAATCGCGTCGGCTCGGCGCGGCACGCGCAATTGCTGCAACAGGCGTTGCCCGACGACCTGCGCTGGCTCGGACACGTGCCGGCCGATGCGGGCATCGCGCTGCCGGAGCGGCATCTCGGCCTGCATCAGCCGGCCGATATCGACGATCTCGACGCGCGGCTCGAGCGCGCGGCCGACGTGCTCGCGCAGACGGCGCTGGCCGACTTGCCGCCGGCCGTCGCGTTCGCGGAACCGGACGTGGCCGCGCCGCTGCCGCGCGCGCTGGCCGGCAAGCGGATCGCGGTGGCGCGCGATGCGGCGTTTTCGTTCATCTACCCGGCCAATCTCGCGCTGCTGGATGCGCTCGGTGCGACGCTGCGATTCTTCTCGCCGCTCGCCGACGAACCCGTGCCCGACGATTGCGACGCGCTGTTTTTGCCGGGCGGCTATCCGGAACTGCATGCGGCGACGCTTGCCGGGAATGCCGCGACCGCACGGACGATTCGCGCGCATGCGGCAGCCGGCCGGCCGATCGTCGCGGAATGCGGGGGGATGGTGTATCTGTGCGAATCGCTGACCGACGTGGATGGCTCGACGACGCCGATGCTCGGCCTGCTGCCGGGGCAGGCGACGATGCAACGCCGGTTCGCGGCGCTCGGCATGCAGCAGCTCGATACGCGCACCGGGCCGCTGCGCGGCCATACGTTCCACTATTCGCGGCTCGCGACGCCGCTGGAACCGGTCGCGAGCGCCGCGCGCCCCGACGGCGCGCCGGGCAGCGGCGAAGCCGTCTATCGCAGTGGTGCAATCGTCGCGACGTACATGCACATGTACTGGCCGTCGAATCCGGATGCGGTCGTGGCGTTGTTCGGCGGGGACGCGTTCTAGACTGATCGATGCCGTGCCTGCATCGGGGCGGCACAAAGCCTGTCGGGACTGAGCGTCGCTTTGTAGCGACTACGGCATTCGACGCGCGCGACTACAGATGTCGCTCGATGTCCATCCGCTGATGCAGGATACGGATGACGTCGATGGTTTCATCCGTTTCGCGATAGAACACAACGTGAGAGCCAGCGGGGTATCGGAAATACCCGTCGCGAACAACGCAAATCCGCCCCGTTTTTTTGCCGCGCGCCAGCGCTTCCATGGTGCCAATCAGATCGCGGTGATAGTGCTCTGCCTGCTCAGGCGACCAATGCTCGGCGGTATAGCGCCAAATGTCTTCAAGATCGCGCTCAGCCAACGGAGTCAGCCGAAGTTGTCTGCCTTTAACCGCCATGCGTTGCCCGCATGCGGGCCAGGAAGGCCTCGCTGTCGAAGGGCTTGGGTGCCCCGGACGCCTCACCAGCCTTCAATGCTTCCTGCAACGCACGCATTTGCGTTTCGTGTGATTCGAGAAGCCGCAACCCGGCTCGCACGACGTCACTTGCGGAACCATATCGCCCCGATCGCACCTGAGCATCGACGAATTCGGCAAAGTGATCGCCAAGGGAAACGGATGTGTTTCGCGACATGAGTCACCTCCTTTCGAAGCGGTCATCATATACCAATTTTTGGTACATTTCGCATGCAGCTCCTACGAAGTTGGGCCGATGGTCGGCCCGGTACCGCATGTCTTGCATCCTCCGTCACACCAGGAACGCCTCGGTCAGCTTGACCCAGTACGACGCGCCGGTCGGCAATGCCGCGTCGTTGAAGTCGTAGCCGGGGTTGTGCACCATGCAGCCGCCCTCCCCGTCGCCGTTGCCGATGATCAGGTAGCAGCCCGGCCGTTTCTCGAGCAAGAACGCGAAATCCTCGCTGCCGGTGAGCGGCACCATTCCGTCGATCAGATTGGCTTCGCCGACCCATTCACGTGCGACGCTGCGCGCGAACGCCGTCATCTCCGCATCGTTCACGAGCACCGGGTAGCGGCGTTGATAGTCGATCGTCGCGGTCGCGCCGAACACGGCTGCCTGCGCATGCACGACCTCCTTGATGCGTGTTTCGAGCAGGTCGCGCACGTCGGGCTTCAGCGCACGCACCGACAGGCGCATCTGCGCGCGATCGGGAATCACGTTCGGCGCCTCGCCCGCATGGATCGCGCCGACCGTGATGATCGCCATGTCGAGCGGCGACACGTTGCGCGACACGATCGTCTGCAGCGCCAGCACGATCTGCGCACACACGACGACCGGATCGATCGCCCGGTGCGGCACCGCGCCGTGGCCGCCGCGGCCCTGCACGTCGATGACGACGGTATCCGACGACGCCATGAACGACCCCGGCAGGAAACCGAATTTGCCGGTCGGAAAGCCCGGCATGTTGTGCATCGCGAAGATCGCGTCACATGGGAATTGCTCGAACAGACCCTCGTCGAGCATCTTCTTCGCGCCGCCGAGCCCTTCCTCGGCCGGCTGGAAAATCAGGTTCAGCGTGCCGGAGAAGCGGCGTTCGCGCGCGAGGTGCTTCGCGGCCGCGAGCAGCATCGCCGTGTGGCCGTCGTGGCCGCATGCGTGCATCTTGCCCGCGATCGTGCTCTGGTACGGCAGGCCCGTCGCTTCGTGGATCGGCAGCGCGTCCATGTCGGCGCGCAGACCGAGGCGCTGCTTGCCGTCGCCCACCTTCAACTGCGCGACGACGCCGGTGCCGCCGAGCCCGCGATGCACGGTGTAGCCCCATGATTGCAACTGCTCCGCGACGAGATCGCTCGTCGCGAATTCCTCGAAACCCAGTTCGGGATGGGCGTGGATGCGGTGCCGGATCTCGATCATTTCGTCGGCGAGGCCTGCGGGGATCACGCTGTGCGTCACGGTGTCGTCTCCTGAAGTGCGGTGGGGAATGTGCAGGCAAGGATAGTCAGTTCGACGGCAACCGGGCAGACGGATAGTCGTCGCGGTAGCAACTGATGGTTGCCATACGTTGCCATGCGGGCCGGCCATTCGGATGACTGCCGCGGAGGAACCGAACACGCGAAACTTCGCGCTCCACCTCGATTTTCCGCTCAGGAGGCGCCGGCGATGGCCGTTCGAATATCGGAAATACTGCCAGCACATCAAAGGCTTGCGAATTTTTGTTCATTTTTTGACGCTTGTACATTTTTTGTGTACGCTGATAAAAAAGTGAACAAGCGATCCGCCTTGATGCCCAAGAACGCCACTCTCCCGATGTCGGAACAGCACGTGCTCGACGAAGCGTGCGCCGCGTTCGGCCGCGTAACCCGGCGCTTCAATGCGCGGCCCGTGCGCGTGCCGGCGGCATACCGCGCGCGTGCCGACGCGATGATCCGCTTCGACGTGGCGGGACAGGTAGTGGAGATGCCGGTCGCCGTGAGCCTTCGCGTGGAATCGCTGGCCGGCGCGCTCGCGGAATTGCGTCGCCGCGGCGGTGGGACCGCGCCCGCCTCCGGCGAGCGGCCGCTGATGCTGGTCGCGCCCCACCTTTCCGCCGAACTGGCCGCCGGGCTGATCGACCAGGGTATCCCGTTTCTCGACACCGCCGGCAACGTATGCCTGATCCAGCCGGAAGTGACCGTCATGATCGCGGGCCGGCCGAAACCTGCCCGCACGCCGCGCCGGCAGGCGTCCCGCGCGACCACGCCGAAGGGGCTGGCCGTGATGTTCGCGCTTGCGACGCAGCCGGGCCTCGTCGCGCAGCCGTATCGGGAGATTGCCGCCGCGTCGGGCGTCGCGCTCGGCACGGTCAATCTCGCGATGGACGATCTGATCGCGCGCGGCCTCGTCGGGCAGCGCCGCAACGGCGAGCGCCTGATTCCCGACTGGCCGCGCTTCGTACAGGAATGGGTCGCGCTGTACCCGAGCCGCTTGCGTGCGAAGCTGCCCGCCCGGCGGTTTGCTGCGCTCGCCCCCGACTGGTGGCGCGGCTTCGATTTCGCGGCCTTCGATGCGCAACTCGGCGGCGAGCCGGCGGCCGATCTGCTGACGCACGACCTGAAACCAGCCGCGATCACCGTTTATACGCACGGCGCCGTGCCGAACCGCCTGCTGCTGCAGGGCCGCCTGCGTCCGGACGCGCGCGGCGACGTCGAAATCCTGGAAGCGTTCTGGCCGCGCTCGCCGACGCTCGACTGGCGCGAGCAAGATGTGCCGCTCGTGCCGCCGCTCCTGATCTATGCGGATCTCGTCTCGTCCGGAGACAGCCGCAATCTTGCCGCCGCCGAACATATCCATGACCGATACCTCGCTCACCCGCCCGCTTGAAGTCGATGCGAGCCGGCCGCTCGAGCCGGCGGCGGTGGCGCTGCTGCAGTCGGTTGGCGCGGCCTGCACGCAACTCGACGCGGCATTCGTCGTGGCCGGCGCGACCGCACGCGACCTCCTGATGTGGCATGTCCACGGCATCCGGCCAGTGCGTGCGACGCGGGACGTCGACGTCGCGGTGTGTGCGGTCAGCTGGCCGTTTCATGAACGGCTCGTCGATGCGCTCGTCGCGACCGGGCAATTCGCCCGCGCGCCGAAGCATCAACAGAAACTGCTGTTCGAAAGCGGCATCCCCGGCTTTCGCACCGAGCTCGATCTGGTGCCGTTCGGGCCGCTCGAAGCGCCTCCCGGCGAAATCGCATGGCCGCCGGGCGGCGACTTCGTGCTGAACGTGCTGGGTTTTCAGGAGGCGGTCGATACCGCGCTGTCCGTGTCGATCGGCGCCGGCATCACGGTGCCGGTGGCGAGCCTGCCGGCGCTCACGCTGCTGAAGCTGCTCGCGTGGAAGGACAGGCGCGCACGCCAGAACAGCGACGCGTACGACCTGCTGTTCCTGCTCACGCATTTTCACGATGCGGGCAATCGCGAGCGCATCTGGGATGTCGCGCCCGACCTGCTCGAACGACATGGTTTTCAGCCGGCGCTGGCGGCAGCGGCGCTGCTCGCGCGCGATGCGAAGCGGATCGCGTCACCGCACACGCACGATGCAATCCGCGCGCTGTTGTCCGACGAAGCAACTTACGCGACGCTCGGGCAGGATCTGCAGGCCCGCGCGTTTGCGCTGTTGCCGGGTGAATTCAGCGATGACGCCGAGAGGTATCTCGACGCGTTTCGCAACACCTTCCTCATTGACCCGCCCGCCCTGCACGGGTGACGCGCCGCTGCGGGACAGCCGCGCGATCGGGCATTCGCCCCGCCGCGCTCAGGCTACCCAGTCTTCGAGCGACAACCCGGCGACACGGCCGAACTCGCGGCCGTTGTTCGTGACGAGCACCGCACCGGCCGCGATCGCGTGCCCGGCGATCGACGCATCGTTCGCGCCGATCGGCGTGCCGCGTACGGCGAGATCCGCGCGAATCGCGGCGGTGGCGTCGACTGCCGCGGAATCCCACGACAGCACACCATCCAGCCGCGAAACGAACGCCGTCACGAGTTCCGCATGCTTCGGGGGCGCTTTCTTGCCAACCGCGCCAAAGCGCATCTCGGCATAGGTAACGGCCGACACGACGATCCGGTGCTGCGCGTTGACGCACGATTGCAACCGCGACAGCACCACGGGCGGCCGCTCGCGCATGATGAACGAACAGATATTCGTATCGAGCATGTAGAGCGTGGTCACCGGCTGGACTCCGTCGGCGCATCGGCGTCGCCGGACAGGTCGAAGCGACCGGGCTCGATGACGGCCGGGCGTTCGGCAAGGAAATCGGCATCGGCCACGGGTTCGTTCGCGAACGACAGCCACGTGGGACGTACCGGCCGCAACAGCAGCGTATCGCCCTCGCGGCGGATCTCGAGTTCCGTGACGCCCTCGAACTCCATGTCCTTCGGGATGCGGATTGCCTGGTTACGGGCGTTCTTGAAAATGGAAACGGTGCGCATGAGCCACTCCATGGGAGTACGATGCGCCCATTGTAGACATATGCTGGCATATGTCAATTTGGCGGGAGGCGAATTCGCCGTCGCGTCCCACGTTGTCGAGGATGTCTGATTCATGCTGCCGGCCTGTCGTCGATGAGAGGAGCGATCCATTCTTCATGACGCAGGCCGCGCGGTCCATATACCGGACGGCCAATGCATGCGCATCGCAAGGCCGCGCACACCGTCGCACCGACGCTGTGCGCCCCGCCCCCGTCACGGCAACCGGAAAGTGTCAAAGAACGTATCGCGCTCGATCACCGTGAGCGCCGCGCGCTTGTGCGGGAAATCGAATTCCTTCAGCGTGTAGAACCCGAGCCGATGCATGTACGCGATATGCCGCACGTGGTCGACGCGCGGCTCGCCGACGAGCCGCTGCGTACGCGGTTCGTCGACGAACATGTAGTGCAGCACCCCGCTCCACCACGCATGCAGCTTGCCGGCGCTCTGGAAACGCGAGTCACCGATCAGCAGGTGCAGCCCGCGATCGTAGTCGTGCGCGTCGTAGAACGGCGCGAGGCGGTCCTCCTTCGCCCAGTAGAACTCGAAATAGCCGAACGGCGTGTCGTCGAAATAGCCGATCATCGGATGCATGTGCGGGTCGGCCAGCCGTTCGGCGAGATATGCCGCATGCTCGTCGAGCGTGCCGCGCTGATCCCAGAAATGCGCGACGCGATCGAGGTTCATCCAGTCGCTGAACAGTTGCGCATGCGCGTCGATGTCGACGGTGCGCAGGCTGAACGTCATGCCGACCTGCGGCATATCGCGCGCATAGATCTCGCCGGCCGGCGACGGCGGCCGCACCGGATGCCGGTGGCCGTTCGTGATCGCGTAGCGCAGCGGCATCCCGCCCGACGCGGGCGCCTTCAGCCACGGCCGCGGATTCTGCCAGAACGTCGTGCGCGACACGGTGAGCCGCAGCGTGTCGCCCGCGACCTGCGCGCCGTCGATCACGCCTTCGCGCACCGCCCGCGCGACGTACGATGCCACGGCCGCCGCATCGGCGCCGCCGAGCGGCACCGAGATCGTCGCCGCATCGTGCCGCGTGTCGGTGTTGAACAGCGCGACGAACGTCGCGAGCAGCGCGTCCGGCGCGTCGTCGGGCCGCCATGCGTCGAGCGCATGCTCGACGACGGCCGCCGCCTGCCCGTGCGCGGCGCCGTCGAGCGCCGCGGCCACTTCACCTTCGACGGCGTCGGCTGCGCCGGCCGGTTTCGTCAGCGTGTCTTGCATCACAGTGCTCCCGCGTCGTGGCGATCGGCGAGCACGTGCAGCCCGCGTTCGAGCGCCGGAAACAGGCTGCGCTGGAAGTTGTTCCAGCGCAGCTCGAGGATCGTGTCGTCCGGCGCGATCGGCGTGTCGAGCACGTCGCAAATCACCTCGCCGGAATCGATACCGTTGTCGACGTAGTGGAACGACGCACCCGTCATCGTCACGGGTTCGATGGACGACGTCGCGCCGGTGGCCCAGTCGACCCGTTCGCCGCGTGCGCCGTGCAGCGCGTCGAGCGTCGCCCACGCGCCGCGCCGCTGGTACGGCGAAGCGTCGGCCGTGATGCCCGGGTGGATGTTCGCGATGCGCCGGTGAAAGCGCGCGCCCGGCCGCACGAGTTCGTCGAGGATCACGAGCAGCCCGTCGAGCACGACGATGTCGGCGTCGAGTTCGAGCAGGCGTTCGAGCAGGCGGCGCTCGAACGCCTGTTTGCCGGCCACGCGCTCACGCGCGTCGCGCGGCAGCCGCCGGTACGTCGACGCAATCGTGCAGAACAGTTCGTCGATGGGCCGGCCCTGCACCGTCAGGCCTTCCGGCAGGATCCACGGGCGGCCCGGCGTGCGCGTGAAACCATAATCGGCCACTTTCGCGCGGTCGGCCGGCGAGCCGTCGTCGTCGTCGACGATCACGCCCTGGAGCGTGTAGCGTTCGCCGAGCGGCGAATCGTTCAGGCGCTCGACGAGGAATTCGAGCGGCGCCTTCATGTAGCGCGTGCCGCCCCGATAAGCGACCGGCTGGCCGGCGCGATCGGCCGCGCCGTTGCGCAGCGACTGGATGTAGACGAGATTTTTCTTCGGCATGGAGGCGTCGTGGAAAAAGCGGACGAAGGCGCCGCGGCCGGCCCGCGCCGGCCACGAAGGCCGGCCGGCGCGCCGCGGCGCGCGACGTCACCAGTTGTATTTCGCGGTGGCGATCACCGTGCGGTCGGTCCCGAAAATGCAGACGTTCATCGACTGGCAACCGCTGATGTAATGGCGGTTGAACAGGTTCGTCCCGTTCACGGCGAAGCGCCAGTTGCGCGTGTCGTAATGCAGGCCCGCATCGAACAGCGTGACGCTCGAGACCGTCAGCGAGTTGTCGGCCGCACCGGCCGACGCGCTCTGGTAGCGAATGCCGCCGCCGAGGCCGAAGCCGGCGAGCGGCCCCGTGTACCAGGTCCAGTCGGTCCACAGCGATGCCATCTGGCGCGGCCGCGGAATGTCGACCGGCCAGTTGTTCAGCGAGACGTCGTTGGCCTGCACGTTCTTCACGTCCTGATAGACGTACGACGCGATCACCGACAGGTTCCGCGTGACCTTGCCGGTCGCGCTCAGTTCGATCCCGCGCGAGCGCACCTCGCCCGTCTGCACCGACTTCGTGCCGGTCGTGTCCTGGCTCGGCAGCGCCGACGTGAGCACGTTGGTCTGGTTGATCTGGTAGATCGCCGCGTTCAGCATCAGGTTCTTGCCGGGCGGCTGCCAGCGCAGGCCGGCTTCGATCTGCTTGCCGCGCGTCGGCTGCGGCAGTCCGCCGCCGACCAGGTTCACGCCGATCAGCGGATTGAACGACGTTGCATAGCTGATGTACGGCGACAGCCCGTAATCGCCCTGGTACGTGAGGCCGACGCGGCCGGTGAACGCCGTGACGTCCGCCTTCGTCGACGTGCCGCCCGCACGATCGTCCATCCGCATGTTGACCCAGTCCTCGCGACCGCCGAGCGTCAGCGTCCAGCGGTTCCACTTGATCTGGTCCTGTGCGTACAGGCCGAACGTGTTCATCGTCGTGTACGTGTTGGTGCGGAACGTCGAGTCGGGTGTGAACACCGCCGTCGTGACGGGCGCGTACACCGGGTTGTAGAGGTTCAGCGTCGGCGCGGCGGCCAGCCATTCGCTGTCGGTCGCGGTCTGCCGGTTGTACTGGAAGCCGAGCAGCAGCGTGTGCTGCAGCGGGCCCGTCGCGAAACGGCCCTCGAGGTTGTTGTCGATGTCGAAGCGGCTGTAGTTCATCTGGAACACGCCGGCCCAGCGGTTGACGGTGGTCAGCGTGTCATCCGAGAAGCCGTTGCCGAACACCGACCCGTTGTCGAGCGACAGGTGCATCAGGCGCGTGTTCTGACGGAACGTCCAGGCCGGCGTCAGGTTGCGCTCGAACTGGTAACCGACCGACCACTGCTTCTTGCGGTAGTAGTTGAAGTTGCCGTCGCCTTCGTAGATGTCCTTGTTGATCTGGCCGTTCGGGTTCGGCAGCACCGTGCCCTGCGCGGGCAGGAAGTTCGACGAGATGTCGCCCCAGTCCTGCAGGTAGGTCGCGGATAGCGTCAGCGACGTATCCGCGTCCGGGCGCCAGCGGAACGACGGCGCGAGCGCGACGCGCTGGTCGTTGTTCGGGCCCGTCAGCGCGTTGCCGTCGCGCGCGACGCCGACGAACCGGTACGCATACTTGCCGTCCGGATCGAGCTTGTCGCCGACGTCGATCATGAACTGCTTGCGCGCATAGTTGCCGATCTGCACGCCCGCTTCGCGCACGCGCTCGCCGTCGGCGAGCTTGGTGTGCACGTCGATGATCGCGCCCGGATCGCCCGCGCCGTACAGCACCGAGGTCGGCCCGCGCAGCACGCTGATGCTGTCGATCATGTACGGATCGACGCGCCAGCTCGCGAGGTTGATCGTGTTCGGCACCTGCAGCCCGTTCACGTAGGCGGTCGGCGTGAAGCCGCGCAGCGCCGCGTACCAGTCGGAGCGGTTGTCCGACCCGTACGACGAGAAGCCCGGCACGTAGCGCAGCGCCGCGTTCACGTCGGTGGCGCCGGTCATCTCGATCTGCTGCGCGGTGACGATGTTGATCGTCTGCGGGATCTCGTTGAGCGGTGTATCGGTCTTGGTGCCGGTCGTGCTGCGCTTCGCGACGAGCCCGACCGTGCCGTCTCCCGCCGAGGCCGCGTTGACGGTGATCGCCGGCAGCGTGCCGTTTTGCGCGGCGGCCGACGTATTCGCCGTCGCGCCGTTTTGCGCACTGCTGGCCGACGCCGCGGCGCCTGCGTTCACGGCCGGCGCCGTCTGCGCGTAGGCGTGCCCTGCCGCCGCCGTACCGAACGCCACGCTTGCCGCGGCTGCGATCGCACGCAAACGCGTGCCTGTTGCCCACTCCATCTTCTTCTGCTCCACTTTTTTCATGCGGTCTCCGACCGCGCCTTTGTCAAAGAGCGAAAGCCATCCGGCCTGCGCTCACCCCGTTGTTCGGTCGTTTTTCGTGCGCTGCCCGGGCCGCGCCTTCGTCATGCGCGGGCGCGATCCCGTCTTCGAGCGACGCGCAGATTTCGTCCGCGCGGCGCGCCAGTACCGACAGCAGCGTGTCGGACAGGCCGTGGCTGTCTTCGCAGCAGCCTTGCAGATAGATGCGCGGCGCGAAGTGCTCGGGCGTCGCGAGCAGGTAGTCGCGCGTGACGTCGCCGCGCGTGAGCGCATCGCCCAGATGCGGCGCGAGTCCTTCGAGCAGCGCCGAATGCGTGTCGCGGCGGTAGCCGGTCGCGAGCACGAGCGCATCGAAACGCTCGACGCGCGTGGCGCCGCTCATCCGGTCGCGCAGCGTCAGCTCGATGCGGCCGTCGGCGGTGCGCACCGCGGCCTCGATCGCGCTGTTCGCGAGCAGCGCATGACGCGGCGTGCCGTCGATGCGCTGCAGGTACAGCATTTCGTAGATCTGCTCGATCAGCGGCCGGTCGACCACCGCGTAGTTCGTGTCGCGATAGCGCTCGAGCAGCGCGCGGCGCGCGTCGTGCGGCTGCGCATAGACGACGTCGGTGAATTCGGGGCTGAAGATTTCGTTGACGAACGGGCTATCGTCGGCCGGCTTCAGCGCGCCTGCACGCATCACGAGGTTCGCGTCGACGTGCGGGAAGCGGCGCGCGAGGTCGATGAACACCTCGGCCGCGCTCTGCCCCGCCCCGATCACCGCGACACGGCGGCGCTCGCCGTCGGGCGACGCGACGAGCCGGTCGATGTCGGTCAGGTACGACGACGAATGGATCACGCGGTCGCGGCCGAGCGCGGCGAACGCATCCGGAATCGCCGGCGTGCCGCCGACGCCGACCGACAGCGCACGCGTGACGCGCTGGCGCTCGTGGCCGGCCGCGTCGCGCGACAGCACGCGCAGCGCGTCGATCTTCGCGCCGTCGCCGCGCACCGGTTCGATTCCCAGCACGGTCTCGCTGTAATGGACGCGATCGTCGAACGCGTCGGCCACCCAGCTCAGGTAGTCGTGGAATTCGACGCGGGTCGGATAGAAGTTCTTCAGGTTGACGAATTCGTTCAGCCGGCCGCGTTCGAACAGGTAGTTGATGAACGTGTAGCGGCTTTTCGGATCGCGCATCGTGACGAGATCCTTCAGAAACGAGATCTGCATCCGGCAGTCGTCGAGCAGCATCCCGCGATGCCAGCCGAACTCCGGCTGGCGCTCGATGAAGCAATGGGCGAGCGTGTGCGCACCGCCGCGCTCCGCGAGGCGCACGGCCAGCGCCAGATTCGACGGCCCGAAGCCCACGCCGATCAGGTCGAATACGGTTTCTCTCTGCATGTCTCAGTTCCCTTGTCGGTGAATCCGGCCCGTCAGACGTGACGGCCGGAGAAGAACGTCTCGCGCAGCGTGCGCATCCACAGCGGCTGCGCGTCGGCCAGTGCGAGACGGCGCTGCCGCGCGAAGCCATGCCGCGCGAGATGGTCGGCAACCCGCGTGTGGCCGGCCGGAACGGCACAGCCGACCGCTTCGGTACGCAGGTCGTCGAGAAACAGGTAATGCACGACGGACGGCAGCCAGCCGGCCACGCGGTGCGGGCCGCGCCAGCGCGGCTCGCCGACCAGCATCCGCAGCCCGCGGTCGTAGTCGCGCGCCGCGACGTGCGGCGCGAGCGCGTCCTCCTTCAGCCAGAACGCTTCGAAATACGCGAACGGCTCGCCGTCGAAACAGCCGACGAGCGACGTCACGTGCGGATCGGCTTCCTGCGGGCCTTCCGCGCCGCATGGCGCGGGCTGTGCGCCCGGCCAGCCGTCGCGCACGCGCGGCTCGTCGAACCAGCGCGCGAGCCGTTCGGCGTCCTCCGCCGGCTGCCAGCCGCGCAGCGTGAAGCGCACGCCGAGCGCCGGCAGGTCGCGCGCGTAGACGTCGCCGCGCGGCGCGGGCGGTCGGCGCGGATGACGCCGGCCGTCGGTGAGCGTCGGCAGCGTCGCGCACGGCAGAGGTGGGCCGACGCGCCACAGGTCGGCCTGTTGCGCCCAACCGTCGCGCAGGCAGCGGCCGCCGTCGGCGAGCACGCCGCTCGCGCGCAGCGCGTCGAGCGCGACCGCCGGCCACGCGGCCGGGTCGAGCCGGATCGCCGCGTGGCGCGCGCTGTCCGAGAACGCCGCGGCCAGCGCGGCCAGCAGCGCCCGCCGCTGGTCGGCCGGCGCCGCGCGATGGTTGTAGGCGACGAGGCGCAGCGCGCCGTCGTCGCCGAGCTGCGCGCGCAGCAACTGCGCGCCGATGCCGTCGCCCTGCGCGACGCGGATCTCCGCGCCGTCGCGCACGGCGAACAGGCCGTCCGCGAACGCGAGGCGGTAGGTATCGAGCATCGTGAATCCGTCCGGACGCACCTCAGCCAGCATGGCGCGCCTCCTGTCCCGTTTCCGCTTGCGCATCGAGCCGCGCGCCGAGCGCCGCGAGCGTCGGCGCCGCGAACACGTCGGCGACCGTCAGCGCGTGACCGGCACGGCTTGCTGCGTCGACGAAGCGCACGACGTCGAACGACGTCGCACCGGCTTCGAACAGGTTCGCGTCGGGCTCGGGGGCGGCCGTCGCGAACGTGTCCGACCACAGCGCGGCGAGCACGGCGGCGGCATGCGAAGGCATTGCGTTGTTCCGTGTTTCCGCATTCGCGTGGGCGCCGAACGCAGCGCGCGTGGCTGCGCGCGCATCGGGCGCGCCGAGCGCGGCCTCCGACGCGCCGGCGAAACGTGCGACTTCGTCGTGATACAGATCGACGAGCGTCTCGACGAAATCGCGTGCGAGCAGTTCGTCCGCATACGAGAACGCGGCGCTCACGCGGCCGTCCGGATGCTCGACGACGTCCAGCTCCAGCGTGAACACGACGCGATGGCGCACGTCGTCGAATTCGGCCAGCGACAGGCCGGCCCAGTCGCGCGCGGCGGCGCCGGTCGGGCGCAGGTAGTTGAACATCACCTGGAACAGCGGATTGGCCTGCGCGGCACGCGGCGCACGCAGCGCGGCCACGACGTCGGCGAACGGCACGTCGGCATGCGCATACGCGGCGAGCGCCGTGTCGCGCACCTGCGCCAGCACGTCCGCGCGGCGCGCGGCGGGGTCGAGCAGCGTGCGCACGACGACCGAGTTGATGAACAGGCCGAGCGCGGCGCGGGCCGCGTCGCCGGTGAGTTCGCGCGTCGACGCGAGCACGCCGACCGGCTGGTCGGCCGCGCCCGTCGCGCGGAACAGCGCGGTATTGAGCGCCGCGTGCAGCAGCATCGGCAGCGTGGCGTGGGAGGCCGACGCGGCGTCGCGCGCGGCGCGAATCAGTTGCGCATCGAATTCGAACGCGATGCGGGCCGCGCGCCATTGCGGCACGGCCGGCGCGTCGGCGCGCTGCGGCAACACGCGCGACGGCAGATCGGCGAGCGCATCGCGCCAGTACGCGACACGGGCCGGATGGCACGGCGCGGGCAGCACGAGCGGGACGGCCGGTTGGACGACCGGTTGGGCGGCCGGTTGGACGGCTTTATCGGCCGGCACGGCGCGGCGCTGCACGCGGGCGACATAGCGGGCGCGCACCGCATCGAGCCACAGCTCGATCGATTCGCCATCCGACACGATGTGGTGGATCGTCACCGACAGCACGTGATCGTCCGCACCGAGCCGCAACACGCGGGCGCGCCACAGCGGCGCGTCGGCCGCGAGGTCGAACGGCGCGAGTGCATCCGCGTCGGTCAACGCGGCCGCGCGGGCCGGCGCATCGGCTTGGGCCGACAGGTCGATCAGCGGCAGATCGACGGCAACGCCTGCGTCGATCCGCTGGCCCGGCAGCGCGCCATCGCGGACGACGAGCCGCGCACGCAGCGCCGGATGCACGGTCGCCGCATCCGAAAACGCCGCGCGCAACGCATCGACATCGAGCGGGCCGCGCACGCGCAGCGCGACCGGAATGTTGTACGCGGCGCTGTCCGGCTGCGCGCGCCACAGGAACCACAAGCCGAGCTGCGCGGGCGACAGCGGCCACACGCCGTGTGCGTCCGGCTTGACCACCGCGACGCCCGGCGCCGCGGCGCCCGCCTGCGCGGCGCGCGGCGCATCGGCCACCTGCAGCGCGTACTGCGCGAGCACCGGCGCCTCGAACAGCGCACGCACCGGCACGTCGCGGCCGAGCCGTTCGGCCACGCGCGTCGCGACGCGCACGGCCGCGAGCGAATGGCCGCCGAGATCGAAGAAGTGATCGCCGCGGCCGACGCGCTCCAGGTTCAGCACGTCGCACCAGATCGCCGCGAGCGCGGCTTCGTCGCCGTCGTGCGGCGCCGCGTACGCACGTTCGACGCGCACCGGCGCCGGCAGCCGCGCACGGTCGACCTTGCTGTTCGCGTTGCGCGGCAGCGCGTCGAGCACGATCAGTTGCGCGGGCACCATGTAATCGGGCAGCGTGCGGCGCAGATGCGCGTCGAGCGTCGCGGCTTCGACCGGCTGCGCGGCCGCCTGCGCATCGGCGGTCAGTTCGACATACGCGACGAGCTGCGCGAGCGCGCCCTGCCCGTGCACGACCGCGCATGCTTCGCGCACCGCGTCGTGCGCGGCGAGTTGCGCTTCGATTTCGCCGAGTTCGATGCGCAGGCCGCGCAGCTTCACCTGATGATCGACGCGGCCGATGAAATCGAACACGCCATCCGCGCGGCGCCGCACGAGATCGCCGGTACGGTACAGTCGCGCGCCCGGCGCGCCGTACGGATCGGGCACGAAACGCTCGGCCGTCAGCGCCGGACGATCGAGGTAGCCGCGTGCGACGCCGATCCCCTCGCCGCCCAGATACAGTTCGCCGATCACGCCGACCGGCAGCGGATGCAGCCGCGCGTCGAGCACGTGCGCGGTGCGCGCGCCGACCAGCGTGCCGATCGGCAGATACGCGGCGTCGCCGAGCTTCGCGAGATCGTCGCTGGGACGGAACATCCACAGCGTCGGCGTGATGACCGTTTCGGTCGGGCCGTAGCCATTGACCACGCGCACGTTCGGCAGCGCGCGACGCAGCATCGCGAACGCCTCGCGCGACGTCGCCTCGCCGCCGACGGTCAGCGAACGCAGCGTCGGCGGTGCGCCGTGCGCGAGCGCCCATTCGGCGAGCTGTGCCGCGCAACCGGGCGGCACGTAGGTCATCGTCACGCCGTCGCGGATCATCATCGCGCAGGTCTGCGCGGGCGGCCACAGCACGTCGGCCGTCACCGACACGGCCGCGCCCGACATGTATTGCGAAAACCAGCCTTCGTGCGCGCCGTCGAAATTGACCGACTGGAACAGCAGGAACACGTCGTTCTCGCTCGCGCCATAACGCTCGGCGATCGCCGCGCAATGCAGCGCGAACGACGCATGGTCGACGATCACGCCCTTCGGCTTGCCGGTCGAACCCGACGTGTAGATCGCATACGCCGCGTGACCGGGCAGCACGTCCGGCAGCGCGACGTGCGCGGCGGCGTCGAGCGCATCGATCGCATCGATCGCATCGGCGCGCCATACGCGCAGCGCCGGCAACTCGGGCAGCGACGCGGCGCTCGCGGCGTCGGTCAGCACGTGCGCGATGTTCGCATCGCCGACGATCTGCGCGAGCCGTTCGCGCGGGTGAGCCGGATCGAGCGGCACGAACGCGGCGCCCGACTTCAGCACCGCGATCAGCGCGACGAGCAGGTCGACCGAGCGCTGCAGCGCGACGCCGACGCGCATCTCGGGCCGCACGCCGGCCGCCACCAGATGGCGCGCCAGGCGCGCGGCACGCGCATCGACTTCGCCGCGCGTCAACGCGCGATCGATATCGGCGACGCCGCGTGCACCGGGCCGCGCGTGTGCATGCGCGGCGATGCGCGCATGCACCGGGACGAACGGCTCGGCAGCGGTCGCGCCGTCCGGCGCGTTCCACGCGAAGAGCTGCGCGCGCTCGTCGGCGGGCAGCCAGTCGAGATCGCCGATCGGCTGGTCGGGGCGCGCGAGCGCATCGGTCAGCAGCGTGACGAAGCGCGCGGCCAGCCGTGCGATCGCATCCGCGTCGAACAGGTCGAGCGCGTAGATGAAGGCGGCGTCGAAGGTGCCATCCGGTGTCGCTTCGACGGACAGTGTCAGGTCGAATTTCGCGGACGGCGTGCCCGACGGCAGCAACGCGGCCGACGCCGCGCCGAGTGCCGGCAGCGCGCGGCGTTCGCCATACGCGGCCATCACCTGGAACAGCGGATGGTGGCTTGCGCTGCGCGGCACGCCGAGCGCGTCGACCACTTGCTCGAACGGCACGTCCTGGTGCATCTGCGCGTCGACGAGCGCGCGCTGCGTATGCGCGACCAGCGACGAGAAATCGCCGTGCGCGGCCACGTCGACGTCGATCGCGAGCGTGTTGACGAAGAAGCCGATCAGGCCGGCGACTTCCGCGCGCTCGCGGTTCGCGGCCGGCACGCCGACGCAGATCCGTGCGTCGCCGGTCGCGCGCGCCAGCAGCGCATCGAGCGCGGCGAGCAGCACCGCGAACGGCGTCGCGCCGGACGCGGCCGCGAACGCGCGCAACCGCGCACCGATGCGCGCGTCGAGCGCAAACACATGGCGCGCGCCGCGCGCACTGCGCCGCGCCGGCCGCGCGGTCGCGCCCGGCAGCGTCAGCACGCCGCGCTGCGGATCGAGCCGCTCGCGCCAGAACGCGAGCTGACGGTCGCGCTCGCCGGCGTCGAGCCAGCGGCGCTGCCACAGCGCGTAGTCGGCGTACTGGATCGGCAGCGGCGCGAGCGGCACCGGCTCGCCCGACGCATACGCGCGATAGAACGCCGCGAGTTCTTCGAGCATCACGCCCGACGACCAGCCGTCCGACACGATGTGATGCACGGTCAGGGCGAGCCAGTGATGCGTCGCGTCGATGCGAATCAGATGTGCGCGCACGAGCGGCGCCGTGCCGAGATCGAACGGTTCGGCTTCGTCGGCCGTCGCGACCGCTTCCGCGCGCGGCACGCGTTGCGCGTCCGGCAACGCGTCGAGATCGGTTTCGCGCCACGGGCAGCGCAGCGGCGCGTGGATCGTCTGCGCGACGCCGTCCTGCGCTTCGTCGAAGGTCGTGCGCAACGCTTCATGGCGCGCAATCAGTGCATCGCATGCGAGGCGCAGCGCATGTACATCGAGCGGGCCCGTCAGCGCCAGGCGCTCGGTGATGTGGTACGCGTCCGGCGCATCGATCAGCCGTGCGTGCAGCCACAGCCGCGTCTGCGCGAACGATGCCGGCACGCGGTCGCCGCGTGGCGTGCGCGGCGGGATCGGCAGCACGCGGAAGTCGATGCCGGCCGCGCCGAGCTTGTCGATGAAAACCGCGCGCTGCGCGTCGGGCAGTTGCGCGAAACGCGTCGCGAGCGCAAGCCAGTCGGGTTGAACCTTCGTCATCCGTCGTCCTTATTGGGTTTCCAGTTCGCCGAGCAGCGCGTCGATCGCGCTCGCCGCATCGGTCGCGCCGCGTGCCGCGCAGGCCGCGTCGATCGCTTCCGCGCAGCGCGCCAGCGTGCGCGTGTCGAACAGCGTGCGCAGCGGCAGCGCGAGCCCCCAGTGCAGGTTCGCCTGCGCGTGGGCCTGCGTCGCGAGCAGCGAGTGGCCGCCGAGCAGGAAGAAATCGCCGTCGCGGCCAATCGCGTCCACGTGCAGCACGCGCTGCCAGATGTCGGCGAGCGCGCGCTCGGTATCGGTCGCGAGTTCGACGGTTTCGGTCGCTTCACGCACCGGCGCGGGCAGCGCATGGCGGTCGCACTTGCCGTTCGGCGTGACGGGCAATGCATCGAGCTCGATCAGCTGCGACGGCACCATGTACGCCGGCAGTTGCGCGCGCAGTGCGTCGAGCAGCGCCGCACGGTCGAGCGGGCCTGCGTCGCCGCGGGCGACATAGCCGACCAGTTGCTCGTCGCGCACGATCACGACCGCATCGTTGACGCCCGGCGCCGCGCGCAGCAGCGCCTCGATCTCGCCCGGCTCGATCCGCTGGCCGCGCAGCTTCACCTGCGTGTCGACCCGGCCGAGGTAATCGAGCGCGCCGTCCGCGCGCCGGCGTGCGAGGTCGCCGGTGCGGTACATGCGGGCGCCCGGCACGAACGGATCGGGCACAAAACGCTCGGCGGTCAGCGCCGGACGGCCGAGATAGCCGCGCGCGAGGCCCGCGCCCGCGAGATATAGTTCGCCGGTCGCGCCGGCCGGCACCGGCTGCCACGCGGCATCGAGCACATGCAGTTGCAGGTTCGCGATCGGATGGCCGATCGGCACCGCGACCGCGTGCGCGTCGTCGGGGCCGCAGGTCCAGTGCGACACGTCGATCGCGGCTTCGGTCGGCCCGTACAGGTTCACGAGCGTCGCGTTCGGCAAGAGCCGCGCCATCTTCGCGACGAGTTCGGGCGCCAGCGCCTCCCCGCTCGCGACGATCAGGCGCACGCTGTCGCATTGCGCGGCGGCCGAGAAATCGTCGAGATGCGCGGCGAACGCGGCGAGCATCGACGGCACGAAATGCAGCACCGTCACGCCGTGCGCGTGGATCGCGGCGGCCAGGCGCGCCGGATCGCGGTGGTCGCCCGGCGCGGCAATCGCGAGCTTCGCGCCGATCGCGAGCGGCCACACGAATTCCCACACCGACACGTCGAAACCGAACGGCGTCTTGTGCAGCACGACGTCGTCGCGCGTCAGCCGGTACGCGTGCTGCATCCATGCGATCCGGTTCGCGAGCGCGCCGTGCGTGTTGCCGGCGCCCTTCGGCTTGCCGGTCGAGCCGGACGTGTAGATCAGGTACGCGAGCTGCGCGTCGTCGATCGCGGCGGTTTCATCGTCGACATCGTCCGCTTCGTCGGCCAACAGGTCCGCGACCGTCAGCAGTTGCGTATCGGCGCCCTCGCCCAGCGCAGCCTCGACCTGCTCGCGCAGATGGGCCTGCGTGATCGCGACGGCCGGCCGCGCGTCGCGCAGCAGGTACGCAATGCGCTCGGCCGGATAGTCGGGATCGACCGGCAGGTACGCGGCGCCGGCCTTCAGCACGCCGACGAGTGCCATCACCATGTCGAACGAACGCTCGACGCACAGCGCGACCGGCGTATCGGGCTGCACGCCGCGCCGGCGCAGCGCGGCGGCGATCCGCGACGTAGCGGCGTCGAGTTCGCGATAGGTCGTGCGCTGCACGCGGCCATGAGCGTCCGCATATTCCAGGGCGATCGCGTCGGGCGTCGCCCGTGCCGCATCGGCGAATTGCAGGTGCAGCGGCTGTCGTTGTTCGGTCGGCCAGATATGTGCAGTGTCCTGTGCGCGCACCAGCGCCTCGCGGGTCGCATCGTCGGCGATCGACAGCGTGCCGAGCAACGCGTCCGGCGTACGGGCCAGTGCATCGAGTGCGCAAGCGAACGCGCGATGCCAGGTCTCGACCTGACGCGCGTCGACGCGTGCGGTGTCGTAGCCGTAGTCGATCGTCAGTTCGGCGCCGCTTTCGATCACGAGCGTCAGCGCGAAATCGGTCGCTTCGATGCTGCGTACGCCGCTCAACGCCAGCGCGCGCGGATCGGCGTCACGCGCCGTGTCGTCCACCGGATAGTTCTCGAACACGACCAGCGTATCGAACAGTGCGCCGCCCGACCCGCGCGCCCAGCGCTGGATATCGGCGAGCGGCGTGTGCGCGTGTTCGGCGGCGGCCGCGTTCTCGCGTTGCAGCGTTTGCAGCCAGTCGGCCGCACGTTGCTGCGGCGCCGGCGCGGTGATGACCGGCAGCGTGTTGATGAAAAGACCCAGTACCGAGTCGACGTCCGCGAGCGCATCGGGACGGCCCGCGACCGTCGCGCCGAACGCGACGGCCGGCTGGTGCGTCATCCGCTGCAGCGCGAGCGCCCAGGCGCCCTGCACCAGCGTGTTGACGGTCAGTTTCAGCGCACGGGCGGCCTGCGCGACGCGCGCCGTCGTGTCGGCACCGAGCGTCGCGCGCCACGTGACCATCTCGGCATCCGCGCGGTCGGCCGTGCGTTCCGCGATCAGCGTCGGCGCGTCGAGACGCGCCAGGCGGTCGGTCCAGAAGCGCTCGTCGGCGTCGCGGTCGCGCGTGCCGAGCCACGCGATGAAGTCGCGGTAGCGCAGCGCCGGGCGGCTCGCGAACGGCGACACGGCGTCCGGGTCGCGGTAGTCGCGCAGCACGTCGGCGAGCAGGCGCGCGGTGCTCCAGCCGTCGAGCAGCACGTGGTGACGCGTCCATACGACGCGCCATGCATCGTCCGTCACGCGGATCAGCGTGAGCCGCATCAGCGGCGGCTCGCGCCAGTCGAAGCCGCGCGTGCGGTCGGCCGCGAGCCACGCGTCGAAATCGGCGTCGAGCGTGTCGCCGCGCGTGCGCCAGTCGAGCTGCTCGACCGGCATTTGCGCGTGACGATGCACGCACTGCAGCGGCGCGGCTTCGTCCGGCATCACGCTCGTGCGCAGGATGTCGTGACGTGCGACCGACGCGTCGAACGCGGCCGCGAGCCGGTCGGCGTCGAGCGCCGTTGCGGTCGCGACGAGCTGGTTCACGTAGCTCGCGTGGCCGGGCGCGAACAGCGCATGGAACAGGATGCCCTGCTGCATCGGCGACAGCGGATACACGTCGTCGATCGCGCGCCAGTCGAGCGGCGCGCGTTCGATCGCGGCCTGCGTGAGACCGGCGGCCTGCGCGAGCGGGAAATCGCCCGGCGTCGCGCCGGCGCCGCGATGCGCGATGCGCGATGCGCATGCGTCGACGAGTTCGCGCAGCGCGGCCGCGAAGCGTTCGGCGAACGCGTCGATCGTCGCGCGTTCGAATTGCGGCGCACCGTAGACCCAGTGAACCTTCAGCGTGCGCGCGCCGTCGCCGTCCGCGTCGAGGTACGCATGGATCGCGAGCGTATTGCCGAGCGGGCCCTGCGGATCGCGCTCGACACCGGTGCCGCCGAAACGCGGAACGAGCGTCGCATCGCGCGGCGCGTCGAACTGGCCGAGATAGTTGAACGTGACGCGCGGGCGCGGCACGGCGGCCAGCGCCGCGCGCGTGGCCGTATCGCCATGGTGCGCGAGCACGCCGAAGCCGAGCCCCTTGTGCGGCACCGCGCGCAGCGCATCCTTGACCGCGCACAGCGTGTCGCGGGCCGTCGCTTCGACCGGCAGCGTCACCGGGTAATGGCTCGTCAGCCAGCCGATCGTGCGGCTGGCATCCGCGTCGTCGAACAGCGCTTCGCGGCCGTGTCCTTCCAGTTCGACCCGGCACGATGCGGCACCGCGCGCGCCGGCCAGCGCCAGTGCGAGCGCCGCGCCGAGCAGCTCGATCGTCTGTGTGCGATAGGCCGCGTGCGCGTCGGTCAGCGCGGCGCGGGTCAATGCCGCGTCGATCGTCTGCACGACGACGGCCGCATCAGCGTTCGTCGCCACTGCGTCGGGATGATCGGGCACGATGTCGTCGCCCTGCGCCATGCCGGCCCAATAAGCGGCTTCGCCCGAGAACCGCGACGCCGGCTCCGTTGCCGCGCGGGCGAGCCGTGCGGCCCATGCGTCCGCGCGCAGGCCCGGTGGCGACAGACGAACCGGCGTGCGCTCGCATGCGGCGCGGTAGGCGGTGTCCAGGTCGTCGAGCAGGATTCGCCATGACACGCCGTCGACGATCGCATGGTGAATCGCGAGATAAAGTCGCGTCGACCCGTCCGGCAGCCGTGCCGCGCACGCGCAGGCGAGCGGCCCGCTCCCGAGGTCGAGACGGCGTTGCAGCGCGTCGAAGCGTGCCAGCGCGTCGGCTTCGTCGCGGGCGGCGACTTCGACGAACGGCAGCGCTTCATACGGCTTCGCCGCATCGCTCGCGTGCCACGTGCCGTCCGCGCCGCGCGCGAAGCGCTGGCGGAATGCGTCGTGATGGGTCAGCAATGCATCGAATGCGTGTGCGAATGCGTCCGCGTCGAACGTGCCGCGCACATCGAACGACACCGACTGGTTCCAGTGGCCGCGGTGCGGGATATCGAGCGCGAAGAAGCGCTGTTGCGCGGGCGTCAGGACCGGCATGGCAGTCGGTGTTGCATTTGCCGTTCCGACCGTGCTCGCAGGCTGCTGCGTGGCAACGGCCGTGTCGTCCGTTTTCGCGATGCGTGCGAGTTCGGCGACCGTCGGCCCGTCGAACAGTTGCTTCGGCGTGAAGCGCACGCCGCGCTTGCGCGCACGGGCGATCACCTGCAGCACGAGGATCGAATCACCGCCGAGTTCGAAGAAATTGTCGTCGCGGCCGACCTTCGGCGCCTTCAGCACTGCCTGCCAGACGTCGGCGAGCACCGTCTCGACTGCGCCCTGCGGCGCATCGCCTGACGCGACCGCGACCGGTACGGCCGCCCGTTCGCGCAATGCCGCGCGATCGATCTTGCCGTTCGCCGTCACCGGCAGGCGCGCGAGTGCGACGAACTGCGCGGGCACCATGTAGTCGGGCAGCGTCGCGGCGAGTGCCGCGCGCACGGCGGCTTCGTCGAACGCCACGCCGTCGCGCATCACGACGAACGTCGCGAGCCGCAGGCGGCCATCGTGTTCGATCGCGAGCGTTTCGGCCTGCGCGATCGGGCCGGCCGCGCGCACGGCCGCGCTCACCTCGCCCGGCTCGACGCGGTAGCCGCGAATCTTCACCTGATCGTCGATGCGGCCGAGGAATGCGAGGCGGCCGTCCGTACGCAACCGCACGCGGTCGCCGGTGCGATACAGCCGTGCGCCCGGCGTGAATGGATCGGGTACGAAGCGCTCCGCCGTTTGTGCCGGACGCCCGAGATAGCCGCGCGCGACGCCCGGCCCGCCGAGATACAGCTCGCCCGTCGCGCCGGCCGGCACGCATGCGCCGAACGCGTCGAGCACCAGCGCGCGCGCATTCGGCAGCGGCAGGCCGAGCGGCACGCCGCTCGCAGGATCGCGCGCGTCGGCGGCAATCGACGCCGTGTCGCACGCGATCGCGCCGACCGTCGCTTCGGTCGGCCCGTAATGGTTGATCACGCGGCAGGCCGGCGCGAGCGCGGCGAGGCGCGCGACGAGCGCCCACGTGAGCGTCTCGCCGCCCGTCACGAGCGCGTGGCGCGGCAGCACGTCGGCCGGCACACGCGCGTCGAGCAGCGCCTGCAGATGGCTCGGCACGATCTTCAGCACGCCCACTTCACGGCGGCGCATTTCGTCGGCGAACAGGTCCGGATCGAATGCGCACGCGGCCGGCAGCAGGTGCAGCGTACGGCCTGCACACAACGCGCCGAACAGCGTCGTGTGGCCCAGGTCGGCCGCGACGGTCGATACCATCGCGAACGACGCATCCGGCGCGAACGCGAGTTCGTCGAGCATCCCCTGCACGTAGTCGGCCAGCGCGCCGTGCGAGACGACGACGCCCTTCGGCGTGCCGGTCGAGCCCGACGTGTAGATCAGGTACGCGCCCTGTTCCGGGTGCGGCACGACGCGCACGCCGGCCGCATGGGCGAGCGTCGCGTCCTGCGCGAGCGCGTCGACGTCGAGCGGCTGCGCGTCGATGCCGGCCGGCCACGCGGCCGGCTCCGCGACGAGCGCCCAGCGCGCGCCGCAGTCGGCAGCCGCCGCGGCGAGGCGCGCGGCCGGCTGCGCGGGGTCGAGCAGCACGGCCAGCGCGCCGGCTTTCAGCGCGCCGAGCAGGCCGACGACGAAACGCGCCGAACGCTCGATGCAGACGACGACGGCCGCTTCGGCGGCCACGCCGCGTTGCGCCAGCGCCCGCGCGATGCGGTTCGATGCGTCGTCGAGCTCGGCGAACGTCAGCGATGCCGATACGTCGGCAAGCGCGACGCGATGCGGATACGCGGCCGCCTGCCGTGCGAAGGCCGCGACGATGTCGGCATGTTCGACGCGCAGCGCGCGGCCGTCGCGCGGCTGGCGCGACGCAGCCGACGCATCGCACGGCAGCGCGGCCGTCGTGTGCTGCGGATCGTGCGCGGCCGCGCCGACGAGCGCCGCATAGCTGTCGAGCCATGCACGCGCGGTATCGGCATCGATGCAGTCGGTCGCATAGGCCGCGACCAGTTCGATCCCGTTCGCGTCGTCGGTGAAATCCAGCGCGAAGTCGAAGCGCGCGGCGAGATCGGGCCCCGGCGTCGCGACCGCCGTGGCGCCCGGCAGCACGCTGTCGTGCCGTGCGTCGAACTGCTGCGCGAACTTCACGCGCAGCCATTCGTCGCCGCGCTTGACGGGCGGCTTCACCGCGTCGACGACGCGCTCGAACGGCACGTCCTGGTGCGCGACCGCGTCGAGCGCCGCGGTACGCGCCGCATCGACGAGCGCACGGAACGGCAGCGTCGGCGCCACGCGGACGCGCAGCGCGACCGTATTCAGGAAAAGGCCCAGCAACGCACGCGTTTCGGGGCGCTGGCGATGCGCGACCGGCACCGCGACGACGACATCCATTTCGCCGGTCAGGCGCGACAGCCATGCGTCGAGCGCGGCCAGCAGCACCGTGAAGACGGTCGCCTGTGCGTCGCGTGCGAGTTGCCGCACGTCGGCCGCGACCGCATCGGGCAGGCGCACCGATACGCGCGCGCCGTGCAGCGTGCGTACTGCGCCCGGCTGGCGGTCGACCGGCAGCGCGAGCGGGCCCGGCACGTCGCGCAACGCGCCGCGCCAGTAGTCGAGCTGGCGCTCGCCCTCGCCGCCGGCCAGCATGTCGCGCTGCCAGTCCGCGTAGTCGGCGTACTGGATCGGCAATTGGGGCAGCGACGGTTCGCGGCCTTCGGCATATGCGCGGTACGCAGCCGACAGTTCGTCGAACGCGCAGCGCGAGCTCCAGCCGTCGGTGATCGCGTGATGCGCGGTCAGCAGCAGGCGGTGACGATCGTCGGCGAGCACAATTAGCGTCGCGCGCAGCAGCGGGCCGCGCGCGAGGTCGAACGGCTCGGCCGCGTCGCGCTCGGCGAGACGCGCAGCTTGCGCATCGCGGGCAGCCGGCGGCTGGTCGCGCAGGTCGACAGCGCCGATCGACACCGGCAGATGCGCATGAATCCGCTGCATCACGATGCCATCGTCGTTGTCGACGAGCGTCGTACGCCATGCTTCGTGGCGACCGATCACGTGATCGAGCGCGCGCTGCAGCGCGTCGCGGTCGAGCACGCCGTCGATCGTCCAGTGCGCGGCGATGTGATACGCGGCGCTTGCGTCGCGCGTTTGCGCGAGCACCCAGAAGCGTTGCTGCGCGAGCGATGCCGCGCGATCGATGTACGGCGCACCCGACGCGGCCGCATCGGCCGGTGCGCGGCGCGCGGCAATCGTGACCAGCGGTTCGCCGGTCTCGCGTTCCGCGCGATCGACCGTTTCGGCCAGTTCGGCGAGCGCCGGATTGGCGAACAGCGTGTCGAGCCGCAGGTTCACGCGCACGGCGGCACGGATCGCGGCCTGCAACTGCATCGCGGCGAGCGAATCGGCGCCCAGCGCGAAGAAACGATCGTCGCGCGACGGCGTGACGTCGAGGCCCAGCAGCGTCTGCCAAAGGCCCGCGATCTGCTGTTCGGTCGGCGTGCTCGGCGCGTCGCCCGCCGCTTGCGTCGTGTCGCGCGCGGCGGCAATCCGCTCGCGCAGCGCGGCACGGTCGAGCTTGCCGTTCAGCGTATAAGGCAGCGCATCGCCACGCACGAACCGGTGCGGCTGCCAGGCGGCCGGCAATTGCGCGGCCACGTGCGCCTTCAATGTGGCGTCGTCGGCCGCCGCGCGCAGCGCGACGCATGCGATCAGCCGCGTCGGCCCGTTGGCGGTTTCGGCAATCACGGCCGCGTCGGCCACGGCCGGATGCGAGCGCAGGCATGCGGCGATTTCCGCCGGCTCCACGCGCACGCCGCGCACCTGGACCTGATCGTCGAGGCGGCCCAGATAATCGTATGCGCCGTCGTCGCGCAGGCGTGCAAGATCGCCGGTGCGATAGACGCGTGCGCCGGGTTCGCCGTCCGCATCGGGAATGAAACGTTCGGCCGTGAGCGCCGGGCGACCGTGGTAACCGCGTGCGACGCAGACGCCGCCGAGCAGCAGCTCGCCCACGCCATCGGCTTCGGCGCCGTCGATGCGTGCGACACGCGGACCGATCACGCGGCCGATCGGCAATGACGCATACGCGTCGTCCGCGGCCAGCACCGGCGTCTCGCCCGACTCGACCGGCCACAGCATCGGCGAGATCACGGCCTCGGTCGGCCCGTAACCGTTGATCAGGCGGACTGCCGGGAACGTGTGGCGCACGAATTCGAACGCCTGCTGCGGCAGCGCTTCGCCGCCGAACGCAAGCACGCGCAATGCCGGCGGCACGCCGTCGCGCGCGGCGACGGCCGCGAATTCGCGCAGGTACGCAGGTGGAAATGCCGCGACATTGACCGCTTCGCGCACCATCAGCGCATGCGCGGCGTCCGGTGCGAATGGCTGCGGCGGCGCGACGACGATGCCGGCGCCGACCGCGAGCGGCGCGAGCCAGCATTCGTGCGCGGCGTCGAAATTGACCGACGCGAAATGCAGCAGACGGTCGCCGGCCTCGATCGGCAGCGCGGCCGCGAGTGCGTCGCAATGCGCGGCGAGCGGCCCATGCTCGACGACCACCGCCTTCGGCGTGCCGGTCGAGCCCGACGTATAGATCATGTACGCGGCCGAACGCGGGTGCACGGTCACAGTGTCGTCATCGAACGCGCCGTCCAGCCCGACGCCCGATGCTTCGGCCGTCGCGTCGAACGCGTGTTCGAACGGCGTGCCGAGCGCCGCGCGGCCGGCAGCGTCGACGATGCCGTGCCGCAGTTGCGCGTCCTGCGCGATCCAGTCGAGGCGCGCGGCCGGATGGCGCGGATCGAGCGGCACGAACACGCCGCCCGCCTTGAGCACGGCGAGCAGCGCGACGAACAGTTCGCACGAACGCTCGACGCACACGCCGACCCGCACTTCGGCGCCGACGCCGGCCGCACGCAGTTGCCGGGCGAGTTGCGATGCACGTGCGTCGAGCGCACCGCGCGACAGCCGCAGGTCGTTCTGAAAAGGCACCGCGATGGCGGGTGCGTCGGGCGCGATGCGCGCCAGTTCGCGGATTCGGTGATGCAGCGCAGTCGGGAAACTCGTCATGTGCATGAAGTCCTTCGGTCCGGCCGCTTCGGCCAAGTCTCGGGGCCGCTTGGGGCGGCTTCACTGGTGTGACGAACGACGCGGCCGATTTTTTACCGTTTTGCACGCAAAGCGCGCGCGACCGGTTTTTTTGACGATGGGGCTAAATATTTGCGCGGCCCGTTCGTCTATCAGGGAGGAAAGCCGCAACGGGGTTCGCCCCGCCCGCCGCTTTCGCGTCAGATTCGCCGTTTTTCGCGTTATTGCCTGCCTTCCCTTTACCGACGTTGCCGATGACAGCCGCCCACGAGCCCTCTTCCCCGCCGTCCCTCGACGCTTCCCCCGGCCGCCCCGCGGCGCGCCTGATCCTTGCGCTGCTGCGCGAAAGCCGCGTGTCGCTCACGCTGGCGCTCACCGCGTGCGTGCTGAACGGTGTCGCGAGCGTGCTGCTCGTCGCGACGCTGAACCGCGCGCTGTCGCAACCGGGCGCCGCCGACGCAGCGCTCGCGTGGCGCTTCGCGCTGTGCGCGGTGATCGCGCTCGTCACGCGGATCGTGTCCGGCACGCTGTTTGCCCGCCTGTCGCAGGACACGATGGCACGGCTGCGCGTGCATCTGGCGCGGCGCGTCGGCGCAGCCGAGCTGCGCGACATCGAACGGATCGGCGCCGCGCCCGTGCAGTCGGTGCTGACCGACGACGCGACCAACGTGTCGATGCTGTTCTTCGCGCTGCCGAACCTGGTCATGCACGGCTCGATCGTGTTCGGCTGCCTCGGCTATCTGGCGTGGCTGTCCTGGCCCGTGTGCCTGCTGGCGCTGGCCGCGATCATCGCCGGCTCGCTCGGCTATCACACCGGCGACCGCCGCGCGATCGCGGCGCTCGAAGCCGCCGGGCAGGCGCAGGACCGCCTGTTCGGCTATCTCGGCTCGCTGTTCTCCGGCGCGAAGGAGCTGAAGCTGCACGATGCGCGCGCCCGCCAGTTCGTCGACGGCCAGCTCGGCGCCGCGATCGGCGAGGTGCGCGATCACCGCCGTCGCGCGTTCAGCGCGTATGCGGTCGGGGTCGGCTGGATCATCTTCCTGTTCTACGTGTTCCTCGGCGTCGCGTCGTTCTGGCCGCAGCTCGGCGTGCATGCCGACCCGGCCACGGCCGCCGGCTACGTCGTCGTGTTCCTGTTCATGCTCGTGCCGCTCGACGGCCTGCTGAACAACCTGCCGACCGTCAACGCGGCGCGCGTGTCGCTCACGCGGATCGAAGGCGTGATGGCCGAATTCGGCGCGCTGCGCACGGTGCCGCCCGCAGCCGATGCGCCCGACGTGCCGCCGGCCGGCGCCGTTACGCTGCGCGGCGTCACGCATGCGTATTTCCACGAACGCGACGAACGGATGTTCAGCATCGGGCCGATCGACCTGACGATCAAGCCGGGCGAGCTCGTGTTCATCGTCGGCGGCAACGGCAGCGGCAAGACGACGCTCGCAAAGGTGCTGACGGGGCTCTACGAGCCGGAGCAAGGCACGATCGAGGTCGACGGCCGCACGATCGGCTGGCGCGAGCGCGCGGCCTACCGGCAGCGCTTCAGCGCGGTGTTCAACGATTTCCACCTGTTCGATGCGCTGCTCGGCATCGTCGACCCCGACGATCCGTCCCGTGCGCAGGCCGATGCGCGGGCGAACGCGCTCGTCGCGAAACTCGCGCTCGACCACAAGGTGAAGGTGGTCGACGGCGCGTTCTCGACGCGCGCGCTGTCGACCGGGCAGCGCAAGCGGCTCGCGCTCGTCGTCGCGTACCTGGAGGATCGTCCGTTCTACCTGTTCGACGAATGGGCGGCCGACCAGGATCCGTCGTTCAAGGCCGTGTTCTACGAGCAACTGCTGCCCGAGCTGCGCGCGCGCGGCAAGGCCGTGATCGTGATCACGCACGACGACCGCTACTTCGATCTCGCCGACCGTCTGCTGAAACTCGACAACGGGCGCATCGTCAGCGACACGCAACCGGCGCGCCAGCGTGCGCAGGATGGCGTCGATGCGCTGAGCGCGTAACACGACGACAGTCGATGGAAAAAATCGCCGACACGCTGCAATGGCAGTATGTCGGCGATTGTCGTTTCAGCAGGGAATTGGACTGGCGAGTGGCGAAAAGGAAAGGCGGAAGCCGCTCGTCGTCAGGCCGATCACAACGCCCTGCCCGTCAACGCGGCATCGTTCGCCGCTCAGCGCACGGCCGGCAGCTTCAGCATCGTGTCGGTCATCACGTCGGCCAGCTTCAGCGCCGACATCGGGCCGCCGAACCCCCAGATGTTGCGCTCGATCAGCGCGATCCGGTGCGCCTTCAGCGCGGGCACGAAACGCCACACCGGCGAATCGAGTTTCGCCGACAACGGCACGTCCATCCCCGACGCGGTCACGAACAGCACGGCAAGGTCGCGCTGCCGCAGCAGATCGGCCGACGTCACGTACAGCGTGCCCTCCCGCGTCGGCTTCTTCGGCCACGGATCGAGTCCGAGCGCCCGCGCGAGGCCCGCGGACGTGCTGTTGCCCGTATAGGCCCAGTAACGATCGGGCAAGCCGAGATCCTGCAGCAGCGCGACGCGCTCGCCGTGGCGGCCCGCGGCCGCGAGCCGCGCCGCATTGCGCGCGATGCCGGCGTCGAGTTGCGCTTCGACCGCCTGCGCGCGCGCGTCGCGCCCCGTCACCGCGCCGATCGTCCGGAAGATCTGCCGCATCCAGTCGAGTTGCGTGACCGGCACGCCGCCTGCCGACACGTTCGGGCTGAACTGGAACAGGATCGTCGGCGCGATCCGGTCGAGCGCGTCGAAGATCGGCGCATGCCGGAAACCGACACCGATGATCAGGTCCGGCTTGACCGCCGCGATCGCCTCGAGCCCCGGCTCCTGCCGCGAGCCGATGTCGGTCACGTGCGCGAGCTGCTCGCTCCGGTAGCCGAGCCAGCCCGGATAGAACGCCGTATCGGCCATCCCGACCGGCACGATGTCGAGCGCGATCACGCTTTCCGCGAACATGAAGTCGAGCGCGACCACGCGCTGCGGCCGCACGGGCATCTTCGCGCTGGCCTGCGACACGACGGGATTGCCGGCCAGCGACACGGCGCCTGGCGTACCGCCGGCGCCCCCGGCCACGGAAACGGCGGCCGCCGATGCGGAAAATGCGCCGCAACATGCGGCGCCGAGTGCAGCCGCGAGTGCACCGAGCGCGTGTCGGCGGCCGGCGTGCGTCACCGGATCGCGTCCTGCTCGGCCAGCGCCGCGTCGTCCATCGTCAGTAGCAGGGGGCAGCTTCCACACAGTTGCGTTTCTCCAGGAATTTCGTAGCGCAGGCAGCACACGCGGCGCGCGCGAAACGGCGTCGGCAGCAACGGCGAGCGCGGCACGGCATCACGCACCGGCACGCGCAGCGGATTCGGCTCGCCGTGCACGCAAGTCGACCCGAACAGCCAGTTCGCGTCGCCGACGGGATCGGCCGCGCACGGCAACGAACGACAGGTATCGAGCAGATAGTCGAGCAGATTGCCCGCGTTGCTCCACAGCACGCGCGGCGTGACGCGGCCCATCGCCGCGAGCAGGTCGATCACCGCGCCGAGATGCGCGACGAGCCCCGCATAGCGCGGCTCAGGATCGTCGCACGGCGCGCCGAGCGCATCGCTGGCGAAATACAGCGCGGCCGGCATCCCGTCGTCGAGCGCGACGAACGTGCGCTCGGGCGTCATGTCGAGCGGCCGGCCGAGCGTCAGCGCGGCGACGACGCCGGCCGGCGCCGCGCGGCCGAAATAGTATTTGCTCCATTGCGACATCAGCGCACGCGCATGCTGCGCCGGATCGCCGCCGTAACGGTCGACCATCGCGCCGAGCACGGCGTCGCGGTGCTCGGGCAACGCGCTGACGGGCACGACGATGCGGCCCGGCGCATGCGCATCGTCGGGCATGCCGAGCCACACGACGTCGAGATGTTCGGCGAACGGTTGCGGCGCGAACGCCGAAAAGCGCACGGCGCGCGCGCCGTCGAGCGCCGGCGTCATCGCCCCGCGCGCCGGGCGCGGCGCCCCTCGAGAATCAGCAGCCCGAGCAGGTACGGCGCGCCGATCAGCGCGGTCAGCACGCCGGCCGGCACTTCGCGCGGCGCGACGACGGTGCGCGCCGCGAGATCCGCGACGCCGAGGATCAGCGCGCCGCACGCCGCCGCGAGCCACAGCCGCGTGCGATGCCGGCGCGCGCCGAGCATCGTCGCGACGTGCGGCGCCATCAGCCCGATGAAGCCGACCGGCCCGACCGCCGCGACGGCCGCGCATGCGGCGAGCGTCGCGATCGTCAGCGCGAGCGGCCGCAGCGCGGCGACCGGCAGGCCGAGCGCGGCCGCCTGGTCGTCGCCGAGCGCGAGCATGTCGAGCGGTTTCGCGAGCCACGCGAACACCGGCACCGCGAGCACGCACCACGGCAGCAGCATCGACACCTCGCCCCAGCTGCGGCCATACGTGCCGCCGACGAGCCACACGACGAAGCGCGCGGGCTGCACGCTTTCCTGCGTGATCAGCCATTGCGCGAGCGTGGTCCACAACGCGCCGATCACGATGCCGGTCAGCGCGACCGCGAGCGGCGCGTAGCGGTGCCGGTGATTCAGCGCGAGCGTGATCGCGAGCGACAGCCCGCCGCCGATCAGCGCGGCGGCGGCAAGCGTCACGTGGCCCATCAGCGGCCACGTCGACAACGCGAACAGCGTGACGAGCCCGGCGCCCTGCGTGACGCCCAGCACTTCGGGGCCCGCGAGCGGATTGCGCACGACGCTCTGCATCGCGACGCCGCTGACCGCAAGCAACGCGCCGGCGAGCAGCGCGCACAGCAGGCGCGGCATGCGCAGGTCGATCAGCATGCGCGCGAGCGCATCGTGACCGGACAGCGCGGCCGACCAGCGCGCGGGCGACAGCCACTCGGGGCCGGCCGACACGCCGACCAGGACCACCAGCACGCCCGTCACGACGAACAGCGCGGTGCGCAGCGGCCAGCCGAGCCGTTCGAGCCAGCCGACGAGCCGCGTCGCGCCGCCGCCCGACGCGCGGTCGGCATCCGCATGCAGCACGCCCGACCACGCGGCGCCGTGCCGGATCATCGCGAGCATCAGCGGCGTGCCGACCAGCGCGATCGCGACGCCGGTCGACAGCGTCGCGTCGAGGCCCGACGCGAGCACCGCGCTGTCGGTGACGAGCACGAGCGCGCCGCCGGCGAGCGCCGACAGCGGCACCAGCACGCCGAGCCGCGCCGCGCGCGCACCGCGCACCTGGCGCAGCAGGTTCGGCGCGACGAGGCCGACGTACGACAGCGGGCCCGCGATACTGACGGCCACGCTCGTGAACGCAACCGCGACGATCGTCGCGGCGAGCCGCGTCGCATCGACGCGCACGCCGGCCGCGGCCGCCGCGTCGTCGCCGAGCGTGAGCGGATTCAGCGGCCGGATCACGAACGGTAGCGCGACCAGCGGCACGACGAGCCAGCGCGCGGCGAGCGCGAGGCCGGTCGCGCCGGGTTGATAGAGGCTGCCGTTGGTCCACAGCGCGGCGCCCGCGATGTTCTGCTCGAAGAACGCGAGCACGAGCGTCGACAGCGCGGCGAACAGCAGCATGCACACGCTGCCCGCGAGCACGAGCCGCAACGGCGTCGCGCGCCAGCCGCCCGCCGCGACGATCGCGCACGCGGCGGCAGCGAGCCCGCACACGAACAGCAGCGGCACCGACGCGACGCCTGCCAGCGCCGGCACGAGCATCGCCGCGAGCAGGCCGAGCTGGGCGCCGCCCGTCACGCCGAGCAGGTCGGGCGACGCGAGCGGATTGCGCGTGAGCGACTGGAACAGCGCGCCGGCGATGCCGAGGCAGCCGCCCGCGACGAGCGCGGCCGCGACGCGCGGCAGATTGAGGTCGAACAGGAATACGTGCGCGAGCGACGCGGCATCGCTGCCGGGCGCCGCGCCCCACCACACGCGCAGATCTGGGGCGATCCGCAGCGCCGCAAGGAGCGCGATCAGCGCGACGAGGCCGAATGCGATCGCGCCGGCCCGCCCCGTCGTCGCCCCTTTGCCGGTCGCCGCGAGGCGCTTGCGCATCGCGAACGTCGTCATACGGCGAGATCCCGGGCGAAAACGCCGGCCGCCTGCGGCGCGCCGTCGGTCGATGGCCCGTAGGCCGGCACGCACATCGGCGCGCCCGTCTGCGGATGCGCGAGCTTCAGCATCTCGACGCCGAACGCGGCACGCAGCCGCGCCGGATCGAGCATCGCGTCGGGCGTGCCCTGCGCGACGAGGCGGCCCGCGCGCATCAGCACGATCTCGTCGCTGTATGCGGCCGCCTGGTTCAGGTCGTGCAGCACCCACACGATCGTCAGCCCGCGCGCGCGGTTCAGCGCACGCAGCGCATCGAGGATGTCGAGCTGGTGATGAATGTCGAGATAGGTCGTCGGTTCGTCGAGCAGCACGATCGGCGCCTGCTGCGCGAGCGCCATCGCGATCCACGCACGCTGGCGTTCGCCGCCCGACAGCGCGCCGACGTCGCGCTCGGCGTCGCCCGCGAGGCCGCTCGTGTCGAGCGCCTCGTCGATCGCCGCATGATCGACCCGCGACAGGCCGCGCAGGAAGCCGCCGTACGCATAGCGCCCGTACGCGACGAGCTCGCGCACCGTGAGGCCCGACGGAATCTGGTTGAACTGCGCGAGCATCGTCAGCTCGCGCGCGAGCGCGCGACGACGAAACGACGCGAGCGGCTTGCCGTTCACGTCGACATGGCCGGCACGCGCGGGCTGCAGGCCCGCCAGCGTGCGCAGCAGCGTGCTCTTGCCGCAGCCGTTCGGTCCGCACAGCGCGGTGACGCGGCCGGCCGCGATCGACAGGTCCAGCCCGTCGATCACGACATGGTCGCGATATCCCACCGACAGCCCGCGCGCGGCAAGCGCGGCGGTACTACGCGTCATCAATCCTCCGTTCGGTCGCGCGGGACCGTGTAACTCTGCGCCATCGCGACGACGACCTTACGCGGCCCCTCGAACGGGTCGCGTGCATGCGCGGTCAGCATGTTGTCGAGCATCAGCACGTCGCCGGTGCGCCACGGGAACACGATGCGCTGCTGGTCGAGCACGCCGCGGATCTGGGCGAGCGCGTCGGCCTCGAGCGGCTCGCCGTCGCCGTAATACACGTTGCGCGGCACGTTCTCGAGCCCGACCGCGTCGACGAGCGCTTCCTGCATGTCGTCGTCGAGCGCCGACAGGTGAAACAGGTTCGCCTGGTTGAACCATACGCGCTCACCCGTGCGCGGATGGCGCGCGACGGCCTGGCAGCGTTCGCGCGTGCGCAGCAGCAGTTCGCCGTCATCGTCGGTGCGCCATGCGCAGTCGATGCCGCGCGCCGCACACATCCGCTCGACCTCGGCCGGCTCGTCGGTGCCGAACGACTGCTGCCACGGCAAATCGAGCCCCTGCCCGAAATTGCGTACGTACAGCAGCTCGCGCTTCTCGAAGCGCGCGACGAGCGCCGGATCGAGTGCGCGGTACACCGCGCGGCTGTCCGCGATCGGCGTCGCGCCGCCCTTCGGCGCGGCGAGCGCGCAGTGGAACCAGATCCGCAGCGGCCATTCGCGCGTGTACGACTGCTCGTTGTGCAGCGGAATCGCGCGGTGCGGCGGGTATTCGGTCGACGTGTACACCGCGCCTTCGACCTGGCTGCGCGGCGTCGACGCGTATTCATAGCCGATCAGCGGATCGCCGAACGATGCCGCGAATTGCTGGAACGTGTCGATCGACGGCACGCGAAAACCCGTGAACAGCACGCCGCCCGCCCGTTCGAGCGTGTCGGCCGCGATCTCGCGCGCTAGCGGCGCGACGTCGTCGATCGACATCCCGTCGTTGCCGCGCGGCGACACGACGGTGGGCAGCCCCGGCTCGATACGCAGGTCGTCGAGCGTCGGCAACGAAAGCAAGGTCATGCAACGTCCTCTTCAGGTGGCGCGCCGCACCCGCGGCGCAGCAGGTCACGACGCGCGCGTCGCGCGTTCGCCGTCCATCGCGCGGCGCAGGCTCGCGGGGCGCATGTCGGTCCAGACGGTCTCGATGTGCGCGAGACAGTCGGCCTTCGGGCCGCTCACGCCGACTTCGCGCCAGCCGGCCGGCACGGGCCGGAACGTCGGCCAGATCGAATACTGTTCTTCGTCGTTGATGACGACCGTATAGACGAGATCGTCGGTGTCGGCGGAGGGCGTCGGGGCTTGCGTCATGATCGGAAATCGCTGGGCGGTTGAAGGAGGCGAAGCGGCGGATTCCGCCGCTCCTGTCTGATAGACGGTTGGCCGGCGCGTTTTTTTACCGCCGCCGTGCGCGGCCGCCCAGGAACACCGGGCATGCGACGCCGCGATGGCACGCGTCGAGGCATTCCGCACAGTGGCGCTCCGCGTCGCGCACCATGAAATGCACGAGCGTCTGCGACACGTTCAGCGCGCGCGCCGCGGTCTGCAGCGTCTCCTCGCGCAGCCGCACCATCTCGAATGCCGCCCGGCTGCGCGCCGGCAGGTCGTCGAGCGCGGCGCACACGCGCCGCAGCGTGTCGCGCGTCATCAGCGCGGCTTCCGGCGTCGGCTCGGGCGACGGCACGTCGAAGCCGTCGTCCTCTTCGGTGTGATAGACGTTTTCCAGGCTTTGCCGGCGGCACGCGTCGATCGATGCGTTGCGCACCATCCGCGTCACGTACGCGACCGGCTGGCGCACCGCGTCCTGGTTCGGGAATTCGACGAGCTTCACGAACACGTCGTGCACGACGTCCTCCGCGCGGCTCGCGCAACCGACGAAGCCGCGCGCGACGTTGACGAGCATCGCGCGATGCGAGATCAGCACGTCGAGCAACGCGCCCTGCGCACGGGGCTCGGACACCCGGCGCGCCCGCGGCGCGGCGCGCGGCGGCAGGTCCGGATAACTGCCGAGGAACGGGTTTGCCGCTGTCGCCGCCGGTCGGTCGAGCACTTCCGCCATGGCCATCGATCTGCTCCGTCAAATTCCGAGATAACGAAATTTAACGTAAACGCAAATCATTCTCAATCCGATTACGAGATGACCCTTTGGGTTGTCAGGATTTGTCTGAACAATTGGCGGAATCGTTGTCCGTGCGGATGGGACGTGGGTTCGTCCGGCGTTCGCGATGAAACAAGGCGCCGCAAACCCGGCGCCTTGTTTCACCGCTTCACCTGCATGCGACCATGCTCGCTAGCGCGCGGCCGGCAACAGCAGCCGGCACGACGCGAGCCGTGCCGGGATGACAGGCATGCGGCAGACGCTTCGCTGCATCGCTGCCTTCGGCTGCGCCACCAGCATACGTGACACCGCCGTCGCCTTCGGCTGCGCCGCCCGCACCCGCAACGCGTCGGCCCCCGGGCTCGCCGGCCGCAACGCGCGTAGTATTGCCGCATCGATGTGCACTTGCCAGAACTGCGGCCTATAGTCGGGATCGCCGTCGCGATAGCCCTGCCCCGTGATGGTCTGCCCGTCGGGGCTCACGCCGATCACGTTGGCCAGGTTCAGCGTGCCGACCGACAGGCCGGCCCCTTCGAGCAACGCAACGAGGCTGCGCATGCCGCTTTGCGGCGTCCACACGAAGACGCGCTCGACACCGGTCTGCCCGTTGCTCGAGCCACCGATGACAACCTGCCCGTCCATACTGATAGACAACGCGTAGCTGCTGTCGTCGCCGTCGAGAAAACCGAGCCGCTGGATGCTGTCGCCACCGTTCGTCCACAGCACGGCCTCCGAGTCGACCCGTTGTTGTCCATCCGGCGTGACCACCAGGGTGCCGAGCGAGCCGGCGATCGTCCGCTCGTCTTCGGTCACGCCTTGGGCCAGATCCATTCTGGCCACGCCCGCGTTGATCGTCGGCAACAGTCGCTCGCCGAATCGTTCTGTCCACAGGAGCGCACGCGAGCCATACACGCCGTCGACATTGCCGGCGAACCCGGTTGCCGCATTCCCGGACGAGGTCATCGCAAGCAAGTGCACGAGATAGTCGCCGCCCGGCGGCAACTCGCGGAAACCCCTCGGCTGGTCCCACATGAACCGTGCATTCCGGCCGCCTGTCGTCGTAAAGCTGCCCGTCATCCTCGTGCCGGCGAGGTTCGCAACGTCGACCCATGCGCCCCGGCCCGCCGTATCCGGAACGAGTTTCTGTGTGCGACCGTCGCCGGGCCATCGCACCGCCCATCGATCGAGGTTGCTGCTGTCCGCCAGGCGCGCGCTGATCGAGCCGCCGATCACCTGTCCATCGGCCGACACCGTCTGTGCCTGCGAGTCATAGGCGTTCGCCGGCGCGGCTAACCGCTGCCAGCCCGTCGCGGCCGACCACGAGAAGGCCATCGAGCTACCGGGCTGCGCTTCGCTCCAGTAGGAACCGATGATCGTCTTGCCGTCCGCGCTGACGGCATTGCCGTCGTACCGCACGTCGCGCGGCCCGCCCAGGTCGCCGATCACCGTCAGCGAATAACCGCCGGCCGATACCGTCTGCGCATGAACTGCGCTCATTGCCGACACGGCCAGCACGGCCGCGACGACACTGCGTCTCGGATGCATCTCCTTCTCCTCCGTCAGTACATCAATGAAAATCCCTTGCGGGCAGCACGTTGCGCGGCGCGCGCCGCTCATGCAGCACAATGCTCAATACAGGAAAATCCGGATCGTTGCGGCCGCGTCGAACGGCCCGATCTTCGGTGGTCCGAACGACTTGAGCACCGCATCGAGCATCACGGTCTGATTCGCAACGTTGGCCGCAAACTGCGTGAGCGTGAACTGCTTGTTGAAGTCGATTGCCTTGCCCTGGCTGTCCTCGAGGCCGATCCCGAAGTTGCTGTCCTTCGCCGGCACCAGCAAACCGTTCTGCACGGTGCCCTTGGTCGCCTCGAAATAGCCGTCGACGCGAATCGGGATGCTGCATTTCTTCGACAGCGACAGCGAGAACCGCCGGCGCGGCACGGCAGGCAGGAAGCCGTTGCCGGTGGTCTGCACCTGACCGAAATTGACGATGCCGGGCTCGGGCGTCACCAGCACGTCGACGAGGCAGGGTGTCGGCTTCAGACGCGACAACCCGCTCAACCGGTACTGGAAACTCGATCGAGCCGCGTTGAGGCCGCCCCTGCCGTCGAACTGAAAGACCGCATAGATATCGTTCGGCGGCTGTATCCATTGGCCCTTCTTGCGCACCACCACCTGATAGGTGATGCTGAGCGGCACCTTCGGGCAGAGCCCTCGGTCGAAGTTCCATTGCGAACACGTGCCAACGGTGGTGGTGGTTTCCACGCGCGCGCCCGGCCCGCTGCCCAGGCCGAAATAGTCCCGGCCACCATAGCGAATGCCGATCTCGAGCCCCCAGGCGGCAGGATCCTGCGATCTCGGGTTCGCGTAGAAGTAAACCAGTTCGGCAAAGTTCAGTGCGGCCCCGCCGTAGTCCTTGTAGCAGTACCCCGTCGTCGTGCGTGGCGGCGATACCCAGATCACGTATCCGTCCGGCGCATCCGTCGGATACGATGCGACACCGCCGATCGACTCGGTGAGTGAATCCGCGCCGCCGTCCGCCAGGCAGCGCAGCGCCCACGCCGGCTGCACCGCCGCGACCAGCACCGCGAGCACGACCCACCTCAGCCACGCCGCCGCCGGCGACACCCGTTGTCGTCCCGCCCCCCTCATTTCTTCACACTCTTGCAAGCACCGGCCTCGCACGCATACTCGACCGCCACCTGGCCGCCGTAATCGTCGATATGCGTGACGAACAGCGTCGCCGGCGTCGCGGCCTTGAACGGCACGTCGGCCGTGCTCATCGGGCTCACCATCACCGGGTCGATCGGCACCGGCGCTTTCTGCGCGCCCGCGCTCACGCCGACCACCGTCACGTGGTACGGCGTCGGGTTGTCGAACACCAGCTTGTGCGCGGCCGCATCCACCCGCAGCGTCATCGGCAGCGTCCAGTCCTCGTCGCGCGCGGGCTGCACGGCCTTCGGCCGGTAGAACAGCTTCATCTGCGTATGCAGCGCGATCTGCAGCGTGTTCGGCGTATCAGTCTTCGGCGGCACTTCGCGGATGTTCAGGTAGAACACCGTTTCGCGATCGGCCGGCAACTCAGTGCCCGGCAGCTTCGCGATCCGCAGCACGTTGCGCTCGTTCGCCTCGATGCGTTGCAGCGGCGGCACGACCATCAGCGGCGACGTGGTCTTGTTGCCCTTCTCGTCCTCGAGCCAGGACTGCACGAGATACGGATACGTCGTGCTCTTGTTGGTGATCGTCACGATCGCGGCCTGCTCGCCTTCGTTGAAGATCACGCGCGTGCGATCGGGCACGATCGCCGCATGCGCGGCGCCTGCCAGCATCGCGCCGACGGTCGCGAACACGCACAGCGCGCGCCGCGGGAAAGGAAGGGAGAAAACGTTCTTCATCGCTGGATCCATGGAAATCATCGTTCGACCCGCGCGGCCGCCGCATGCGACTCGCCGGGTGTCCGGCACGTCACCGGAATCGGCGTGCCTTCGAGTTGAAGCTGGTTCGGCAGTGCGTCGATCGTGCACAGCGTGCGTTCGCCCGCCCGCACCGCCAGCGCGGATTTCGGCTGAACCTGGGTCAGGAACGCGGCACCGCCCTCGCCGACGATGCCGAGTTCCTTGCCGTTCGCCGCGTCCTGCACCGACGCGCCGAACGGCAGCGGCTTGCCGGCCGCGTCGGTCAGCGTCAGGTACAGGTTGCTGCCGCGCGCGGCGGAGAACTTCACGAAGCCGATCGCGCCATCGGTCAGCACCATGCGCTGGATCGGGTTCGTCACCTGCACTTCGAGCGGCAGCTTCTCGACGTTGACGGTCGCGTCGTACACGTTGTACGGCGAGATGCCGTCGAGCACCGCGTAGCCGCGCGAATCGGTATGCGTGAGCGTGCCGGACAGCGGCACGTCGGGCACGCCGTCGGTCGAGACCAGCAAGCGCGTGTCGCCCGCATTGCCGTTCGCGTGCGCGGACACGCCGTACTGCGTCGCGACGAACGAGCCGTCGACTTCGAGCGACGCGGCCGCATACGCATTGGCGAGCGTCGACGCCTGCGCGTTCAGCTGGTACGTCGACGTGCGCTGGCGGAAGCTCGCGTTCGCCGACGCGCGGCCGTCGGTCTCGCCCGCGTTGATCTGGTACGTGCGACCGGCCGAATCGTCGTAGATGTAGCCCGCGTTCACGCTCGTGCTGCCGCTGCCCGTCGTCAGGTTCGACGTGACGGTGTGGCGGCCGCCGATCGGCAGCGTCGCGGTCACCGAGAACTGGTTGCCGCTCGCGCCCGCGCTTTGCGTGCGGAAGGCCGACACGCTGACGTTCAGGTTGCGCAGCGTGCCGATCGAGAACGCACGCGTGAGCGTCAGGCCGACCCGCTGCTCGGACGCACGCGCCCAGTAGGTCGTCTGGTCGTACGAGAAATAGGTCGACGTGTCGCCGAAGCGCTTCGACATCGTCGCCGAATAGCGCTGCTTGCTGTTGGCGAGGCCGTATGACGTCGGATCGCCGGAGAATTGCGCGAAGTTGGTGTACTCGCGCTCGGAGAAGCGATAGCCGAAGAAGCGCACGTCGGCATCGAGCCCGTCGAAGTGCTTCGAATAATTGATGCGATACGAGTTGCCGTTGCGTGTCGCGCCGCTCCACCACAGGCGCGCGCGCGCGTGCGTGACGTCGGCCGACACCGCGCCGAAGGCGCCGAAATCGCGGCCGACGCCGAGTGCGACCGACGTGTAGCCCGACGCGGCGATGAAGCCGCCATAGGCGGTGATGTCGAACGGCAGGCCGTACGCAATTTCGCCGAAACCGAAGAACGGCGTGATGCCGGCGCCGCCGAACAGGCGCGGCTTGCCGACCGCGGCCTTGTAGCGTAACTGGCCGGTGCGCGCGAGGAACGGCACGGCGGCCGTCGTCACCTGGAAGCGCTGCACGCTGCCGTCCTCTTCCTCGACCGCGACGTCGAGCGTGCCCTGCACGCTCGTGTTGATGTTCTGCAGCGCGAACGCGCCCGGCGACACGCGCGTCACGTACAGCACGCGGCCGGCCTGCGACACGGTCACGGTCGCGTTGGTGCGCGCGACGCCCGAGATCAGCGGCGCATAGCCGCGCAGCGACGGCGGCAGCATGCGGTCATCGCTGCGGATCGACGCACCCGTCAGCGCGAACGTGTCGAAAATGTCGGAGGTCAGGTAGTCGTCGCCGAACGTCACCGTCGACTGGATCGACGGCAGCGCGCGAAAGGCATAAAGCCGGCTGAAGCGGAACGTGCGGTCCGCGTACGCCGTGTTACCCACGTTCGATTGCGCCTGGTAGTCGCCGCGAAAACGCCACGCATCCCAGTTCGCGCCAACCGTCCCGTAGGCCTGGATCGAGTTCGTCTGCCCGCCGCCCGCACCGAAGTTGCGGTTCGTGTTCGCGATCACGCGATAGTCGAGCATCGCGCCGGGAATCCCTTCGGACCAGTGGTCCGGCGGCAGGTAAGTCGAATCGGTGAATTCGAGCGCGGCCTGCGGAATCGTGATCTTGAGCCGCCCGTCGCTTTTCAGGTAGCGCACGGTCGCCCCTTCGATCGCAGCCAGGTCGACGCAACTGCCGCCCTGGAAGCGCGGCAGGTCCTTGACCAGCGACGGCTTCAGGCCGAACCGCGCGACGAGCGCCGGTCGCAGGCACGGCTTGCCCGCGCCCGTCGCATCGACGGCCACGAATTCGATCGGCTGCAGTCCGAGGTACAGGTCGTTGACCTGCACGTCGAGCATGTACTCGCCGGGCAACGTGAAGTCCGGCTGCGAGAACTGCGACAGGTCGACGTTGCCCGTTCCGTCGATGTCGAGGAACGACGAATTGAATTCCGTCGCATGGCTCTGGCTGCCAACGACCAGCACGGAGACGCAAAGGAAGGAATGTCTGATTCGCACGCGGCGCTACCGGGAGTCCAGGGAGAAGGAAAACGGGAGGAAAGATGAAGGAGGAAGGGATGCACGCATCCCTCCTCCGGTACGGACGCTTACTGGTAGCGGACCGTGAAATTCGCGACGCCGTCGGCGGTACCCGGCGTCACGCCGGCTGCCGTCGCTTCGTACATCGCTGCGAAGCGTGCGGTGTTCGTGCCGTTCTGCAGCAGCGTCGGCGCCTTCTGCTCGGCGCCGTTGTCGAGGTATTCGCCCGACGCGGCCTGCAGGCGGATGCCGACATTGGTGGCCGAGCCGATCGTGGCGAGCAGCTTCGGCTGGCCGGCGCTCGACGTGCCCGTGAACGTGAAGTACGCGTTCTGCGCGATGCTGGTGTCGCAGTCGGTCAGCTTGATGTCGAACGACACCGGGTCCGACTTGTCGCCGGCTTGCTTGAACTTGTTGGTCGGCACCTTGCCGAGCTGCACGGTCTGGTTGACCGAGTTCGAATCGATGCCGCATGCGCCCGCGACGATCTCGCCCGTGAAGTTGATCGTGCCGGTGCCCGCTGCGAACGCCGAGGTGGACAGGGCCGCGAGTGCGACAGCGCTCAGGATGGATTTTTTCATGACGTTTCCCGTAAGGAGTGCAAATGGAATGGACGACGTGGCGGACACAAACGGCAGCGTGTGGTGGCTCCCGTCCGACACGAGGCGGCATTATCGAGATAACCGTGAAAGATTTCTGTAAATCATTGTCAAATGCATCTGACAATGTTCGATTTATCCCTCTAAAACCTCATTCCTTCCTTTCCATTTTCAATCCGGGATTTTTATCCGCAGTCCTTTTTGATTTTCCGGAACCGATTGAAGATTAAGGGAATTTCTTGCCGATAATCGTCGATGCCGCGCTCTCCCTTGCCGGCATTGGCTTGCGCTGGACCACCACCCAAAGGACAAAACATTGTCCAGAGCCGCCATCGTTGTTCGATCACAACATGAATATCGGATCATTTTCAACTGACAGGAAATTAACGCCGGCATTTCATCAATACGGATTTATCGCGCAAACGATTGCGAGAAGCATACAAACGTTTTACTGCGACACTTTGCCGCCGCCATTAATTACAATACATTGATTAATTCGATCGTCAATTACCAATCGGGAATCGCCGGCATTCGCGGCCGCCGGAACGCGGCTGGCATGCCGGATTGGACGAGATGAAAAAGGAAGAGACGCGGCACACGTTTGCGCCGGCGGGCGACACGATTGGTTGCCAGATGCGGGTGGCGACGAAAGCAGCCCTTCCGCCCTGCCGAGAGAGGAAAAGGGTGCGCGGACCAGCGAAAGGAAGCGCCGATGACGATCGGCGGTACGACGGGCAACACGCCCTGTCGAAGCGGCGGCCGCACGTCGAATCGTACGGCCGCCGTCATCTCGCCCGACACACTGCGGTGTCAGGCAACGAATCGCCCATCACGCGGAAGCCGCGGCCTCCGCCGATGCCGGCGCCCAGCCGCCGCCGAGCGCACGGTACAGCGCGATCGCGTTCGCCAGCCTGAGCTGCCTGAGCCGGATCAGCTCCTGTCCCGACTCGTACGTGCTGCGCTGCGCGTCGAGCAGCTCGAGATAGGTCGCGACGCCGCCCGCATAGCGACGCTCCGCGAGTTTCAGTCGCGCGCCGTCCGCCGCATACACGTCCTGCTGCGCGGCAAGCTGCCGGTCGATCCAGTCGCGCGCGGCGAACGCATCGGCCACTTCGCGAAACGCGGTCTGCACCGCCTTCTCGTATTCGGCGACCGCGATGTCCTTGCGCGCGTGCGCGACGTCGAGGTTCGCGCGATTGCGTCCGCCCGCGAAGATCGGCAGCGTGATGCGCGGCGCGAACGTCCATACGCTCGTGCCGGCCGCGAACAGGCTCGAGAACGCGTCGCTCACCGAGCCGTAGTCGGTCGTCAGCGCGATGCGCGGGAAGAACGCCGCGCGCGCCGCGCCGATGTTCGCGTTCGCGGCCTTCAGCCGTGCCTCGGCCTGCCGGACGTCCGGCCGCCGTTCGAGCAATTCGCTCGGTGCGCCCGGCGCCACGGGCGCGATCGACAGCGTGTCGAGCGCGGTCGCGTCGTCGGGCACGTTGTGCGCGAAATCGCCCGCCAGCAGTTGCAGCGCCCGTACGGCCTGCGCATGCTCGCGCTGCAGCCCGGCCTGCGACGCGCGCGCGGACGCCACCAGCATCTCGGCCGAGCGCAGCTCGATCGCGTCGCTCGTGCCGGCGGCATAGCGGCGTTGCGTGAGCGCGGCCATCCGCTCGCGGGCTTCGAGCGTGCGCTGAGCGAGCGCCAGTTGCTCGTGCAACGATCGTTCGGAAACGTACGCGCCCGCCACTTCGGCGATCACGCCGATGCGGACCGTGCGCTGCGCGTCCGCCGTCGCGAAGTATTCGGCGAGCGCCGCGTCGGACAGGTTGCGTACGCGGCCGAACAGGTCGAGCTCGTACGCGCTGACGCCGACGCCTGCGCGATACAGCCCGCTGATCGCGCTTTCGCGCACGACCGGGTCGTACTGGCGCGCGCGTTCATAGCCGAGATTCGCGTCGACCGACGGCATCCGATCCGCGCGCTGCACGCCGTACAGCGCGCGCGCTTCCTCGAGCCGGCCGGCCGCGATCCGCAGGTCGCGGTTGTTCGCGAGCGCCGCGTCGATCCACGCATGCAACGCCGGATCGGTGAAATACGCATGCCAGTCGTCGAGCAGCGCGGCATCCTGCGCCGCGGCCGGTTGGGCCACTGGCGCAGTACTGCCGTCGACCGGCGCATAGCTCGCCGGCACCGGTGTCACCGGGCGCTCGTAACGCGGCGCGAGCGAGCACCCGGCGAGCGCGAGCGCGGCGGCCAGCGCGACCTGAACCCGCCGCGCGGCGCGTGCATTCAGCGCAAACATCATGGTTGCGAACCCTCCATCGTCGCCGGCTGCGACCCGCCGCGCCGGCGCGGGCCGACGTCGAACAGGCGGCCGACGATCACGAAAAACAGCGGGACGAGAAACACCGCGAGCACGGTCGCCGTGATCACGCCACCGAGCACGCCGGTGCCGATCGCCATCTGCGCGCCGGACGCGGCGCCCGACGCGAACGCGAGCGGCAGCACGCCGACGCCGAATGCGAGCGACGTCATCACGATCGGCCGCAGCCGCAGGCGCGCGGCCTCGAGCGCCGCGTCGACGAGCGACATGCGCTGCGCGACGAGATCCTTCGCGACCTCGACGATCAGGATCGCGTTCTTCGCGGACAACCCGATCGTCGCGATCAGCCCCACCTTGAAATAGATGTCGTTCGGCATCATCCGCAGCGTCACGCCGAGCACCGCGCCGATCACGCCGAGCGGGACGACCAGCATCACCGCGAACGGAATCGACCAGCTCTCGTAGAGCGCCGCGAGCGCGAGGAACACGACGAGCACCGACAGCGCGAACAGCATCGGCGCCTGCGCGCCCGACAGCCGCTCCTCGAACGACTGCCCCGACCACGCATAGCCGATGCCGGCCGGCAGCTTCGCGGCGATCCGCTCGATCGCGCTCATCGCCTCGCCGCTGCTGTGGCCGGCCGCGGCCGAGCCGTTGATCGTGAACGACGGATAGCCGTTGTAGCGCGTGAGCTGCGGCGGCCCGAGCGTCCAGTGCAGCGTCGTGAACGCCGCGAGCGGCACCATCTCGCCGCGCGCGTTGCGCACGCGCAGCTTCTTCACGTCGTCCGGATCGAGCCGGTGCAGCCCGTCGGCCTGCACCATCACGCGCCGCACCTGCGTGCCGTGCATGAAGTCGCCGATATAGTCGGAGCCGAACATCACCGCGAGCGTCGTGTTGATCTCGTCCATCGACACGCCGAGCGCGGACGCCTTCGCGCGATCGATGTCGAGCTTCAGTTGCGGCGCGTCCTGCGTGCCCGCGAACATCAGGTCGGTGAGCGCGCGATCCTTGCCGCCCGCCGCGAGCAGTTGCTCGCGCGCGGCGCTGAACGTCGCGTAGTCGAGCCCGCCGCGGTTCTGCAGCCGGAAGTCGAAGCCGCTCGACGAACCGAGATCGGGCAGCGCCGGCGAGTTCATCGCGAACACCGTCGTGTTCGGCGTGCCCGCGAAGCGCTCGTTGATGCGCGCGACGATCGACTGCACGTGATCGCGTGCGGCCTTGCGCTCCTTCCAGTTCTTCAGCGTGACGAAGATCATCCCGCCGTTCGGCCCTTCGCCGTACAGGTTGAAGCCGCCGAGCGCATACGTATAGGCGGTCGGCTCGTCGCGGCGGATGGCCGACTCGACCTCGCGCACGCTCTGCATCGTTTCCGCGAGCGGCGTGCCTTGCGGGCGAATCACCATCACCATGAAGTTGCCCTGGTCCTCGTCCGGCAGGAACGCGGTCGGCAGTTGCGTGAGCATCAGCGCGGCCGCCGCGGTCAGCGCGCCGTACACGACGAGCCAGCGCACCGGCTTCTTCAGCATCGTGCCGACCCGCGTCGCGTAGCGCTGCGTCGCACGCGCGACGAAGCGGTTGAACCCGCCGAAGAAGCCGCGCTTCTCGTGATGGTCGCCGGACACCGGCTTGAGCAGCGTCGCGCACAGCGCGGGCGTCAGCGACAGCGCGAGGAAGGCCGAGAAACCGATCGACACCGCGAGCGACAGCGCGAACTGCCGGTAGATGTTGCCCACCGCGCCGCCGAAGAACGCCATCGGCACGAACACCGACGTCAACACCACGGTGATCCCGACGATCGCGCCGCTGATCTGCTGCATCGCCTTGACGGTCGCGTCGTAGGGCTGAAGCCCTTCCTCGACCATCAGCCGCTCGACGTTCTCGACGACGACGATCGCGTCGTCGACGAGAATGCCGATCGCGAGCACCATCCCGAACATCGTCAGCACGTTGATCGAGAAGCCGGCCGCAACCATCACGCCGAACGTGCCCGCGAGCGCGACCGGCACGACGAGCGTGGGGATCAGCGTCGCGCGCAGGTTCTGCATGAACAGGAACATCACGAGGAACACCAGCACGCCGGCCTCGATCAGCGTCGTGACGACCTTGTTCATCGACACGCGCACGAACGACGACGTCTCGTACGGGATCTGGTATTTCACGCCCGGCGGGAAGTACCTGGACAGCTCGTCCATCGTCGCGCGCACGCGCTTCTCGGTGGATACCGCGTTCGAGCCCGGCGCGAGCTTGATGCCCATCCCGGTCGCGACCTTGCCGTTCACGTACGACGGATAGTTGTAGTCGTTGCCGCCGAATTCGACGCGCGCGACGTCGCGCAGGAACAGCGCGGAGCCGTCAGGCTGCGCGCGCAGCGCGATCGCGCCGAAATCGGCCGGCGTCTTCAGCGGCGCGTCCGCGAACACGGTCGCCGCGATCGGCGCGCTGTCCGGCACCGCGCTGCGGCCGATGTCGCCGATCGTCACGCGCGCGTTGTGCGCGCGCACGGCCGACGCGATGTCCGACGCGGTGAGGCCGTGCCCGGCCAGCTTCACCGGGTCGGGCCAGATCCGCATCGCATACTCGGCGCCCCAGAACTGCACCTTGCCCACACCCTCGACGCGGCGCAGCGCCTGCACGACGTTCGCCGACGCGTATTCGCCGAGCTGCACGTCGGTCATCCGGCCGTCGTCGGACGTCAGCGACACGACGAGCTGGATGTTGTCGGCGGCCTTCTCGACCTGGATGCCGTCGCGGCGCACGGGCTCGGGCAGGCGCGCATCGACCGTCTTCAGCCGGTTCTGCACTTCGACGGCCGCGAGATCGGCGTTCACGCCCTGCTTGAACGTCAGGTACAGCGACGCCGCCCCGGCGCTGCTCGTCGCGGACGTATACAGCAGCCCCGGCGCGCCGTTCATCTCGCGCTCGATCAGCGCGGTCACCGATTCCTCGACGACCTGCGCGGACGCGCCCGGGTACGTCGCATAAATGCTGACGACGGGCGGTGCGATGTCCGGGTACTGCGCCACGGGCAGCGCGCGAATTGCGAACAGGCCGCCCAGCATGATGAAGATGGCGATCACCCACGCGAAGACGGGGCGATCGATGAAGAAACGTGCCATGTTGGTTTGAACCGATCAGGTTTGACGGGCGGCCGCCTGCGAAGCGGCCGCTGCCGGCGCCGCCTTCGACGGCGGCGCCTTTTCGACGGGCTTGACGGCCGTATCGGGCGCGAACTGCGCGGCGTCGTCGACGATCACGCGCTCGCCGCCCGCGAGGCCGCGCGTGATGCGCCAGTCATGGCCGCTCATCTGGTCGGCCGTGACCTCGACGTCCTTGACCTTGCCGTTCACGCCGACGACACGCACCGACGTGCGGTCGGTCGTGCGCAGCAGCGCGTCGCGCGGCACGAGGATCGCCCGCTGGTCGACCGCCGTGTCGAGCGCGATCCGCACATACGCGCCCGGCAGCAGCTCGCGCTCCGGATTCGGGAACAGCGCGCGCATCGCGACGGTGTCGGTGGTTGGATCGACCGCGAGATCGCTGAACAGCAGCTTGCCCTTCAGCGGATACGCGGTGCCGTCGGCGCGCAGCAGCGTCACCGCGATGTCGTGCTGCGCGATGCCCGTCGCGCGCCCGCTCTTCACCGCGCGACGCAGTGCGTCGACGTCGGCGGCCGGCTGCGAGAAGTTCACGTAGATCGGATCGAGCTGCTCGACGGTCGTGAGCGGCGTCGCCTGGTCCTGGCCGACGAGCGCGCCCTCGGTCACGAGCGCGCGCCGTGCGCGGCCCGCGATCGGCGCGGTGACGGTCGCATAGTCGAGCTGAAGTTGCGCCCGCGCGAGTTCGGCCTTCGCGGACGCGACCTCGGCCTTCGCCTGCGTATCGGCCGCGACGGCTTCGGTGTGGTCCCGCTCGCTCACCGCGCGATCGCGCACGAGATCGTCGTAACGGCGGCGCTTGTCGGTCGCCGCGAGCACGGCGGCCTGCGCCTTCGCGAGCGCGCCTTGCGCGGCGTCGCGTGCGGCCTTCAGCGGCGCGGGATCGATGCGGAACAGCACCGCGCCCTGCTTCACTTCCTGGCCTTCCTCGTAGGTGCGTGCGGTGACGATGCCCGCGACCCGCGCGCGGACTTCCGCCTGCCGGTATGCGTCGAGCCGGCCCGGCAGTTCGACGGTCATCGGCACGGCCGTCGGGCGCACCGTCACGACGGTGGCCTGCTTCGCGGTCTCCGGCGCGGTGTCCTTGTCGCCCTTTCCGCATCCGGTCACGGCCAGCAGGGCCGCGAGCGCGAACGGCGCCAGCCGCATGCGGCGCCACAGGGTGCGTTTGTTATTCATGTTCTGACCTCGGATCATTCGCCGCCGATACAATGCGGCGGCTCAGGGTGGCCGATTATAATCAGTCACGACTGATTAAATACGCGCTGTTTCAATGTGACTGGCACACTGTCTCAATAAAACGACAGCGAACTGTAAGGAATTTCACGACATGGCCCGCAAGACCCGGGAAGAATCGCTCGCTATCAAGCACCGGATCCTCGACGCCGCCGAGCTCGTGCTGCTCGAAAGAGGCGTCGCGCAGACCGCGATGGCGGACCTCGCCGAGGCCGCCGGGATGTCGCGCGGCGCCGTCTACGGCCACTACCGCAACAAGATGGAAGTGTGTCTGGCGATGTGCGACCGCGCGTTCGCGCGCACGTCGGAAGGTTTCGACGCGGGCGACGGCCTGCCGCCCTTCGCGACGCTGCGGCGCGCCGCGTCGCACTACCTGCAGGAATGCGGCGCGCCGGGCCCGATGCAGCGCGTGCTCGTGATCCTCTATACGAAGTGCGAGCAGAGCGAGGAAAACGGCGCGCTGCAGCGGCGCCGCATGCTGCTCGAGCTGCAGATGCTGCGCATCACGAAGGCGCTGCTGCGCCGCGCGATCGCGGCCGGCGAAGTCGCCGCCGATCTCGACGTGCATCTGGCCGCCGTCTATCTCGTGTCGCTGCTCGAAGGCGTGTTCGCGTCGATGATCTGGACCAACCGGCTGCGCGGCAACCTGTGGAACGACGCGGAGGCGATGCTCGACGCCGGCTTCGACACCGTCCGCACTTCCGCCGCCCTGCGCCGACGCGCGCAAAAATTGCCGGACTGACGAAAATCGTCGTAACAAATGCTGATTTAACCCGACTTACCGCACTGCGAAACGAATGAGCTGACCCCCTTTAAAATTTTTAACGTTTCGCGGAACATCGGTAGACTGACGCTGTCATCTTTCTTTAGCGTCTTCGTGATAACCGGGTTCGACCCGGTATGCACGCCGCCGTTCGAAGCGGGCCCGCCCCGCGCGTTGGGTCGAACGGAAACGACACAGGCCCCTGGCGGGGCCTGTTTTGTTGCACGCCCGCCGCCCGCCCCGTCGCCGTTCGACGGATGTGCCGCCGGCGGCCCCCGCCCACACCCCTTTGAACCGCTTTCCTGGATGTGGACACCTTGGTCAAGTCTGTCGCAACCCCTGACGCCGTCGCGCCCGGCCGCGCGCAGCGCGCCGTGCGCGCGCTCGTGCCGGCTGCCGTGCTCGGCGCCCTCGCCGCATTCGGCCTCGCCGCCGCGCTGCCGGCCGTGTCGCAACTGCCGGGCGCCGTCGACTCGGGCACGGCCGCGCTGCCGCAGCGCGTGCTGTCCGATACACCGTTTCCTACCGCGCAGCATTTCGTGACGAGCGAGCTCGCCCGCACGCTCGGCGAGCGCAACGAACACCTCGATCGCAACGAGCGCAGCCTGCAGCCGGGCCTGTTCGCGCCGCTCAGCGCGCATCGCAACGACATGCTCGGCTACGCGAGCCTGTTCCAGTTCGCGTCGCCCGAACACCAGCAAGGGATGCGCGCGGGCGACATCGAGCTCACGCTGTCCGATACGCTGAACCGTCTCGACGTGCCGCCCGAAGTGCGCATCCAGCTCGGCGATCTCGTCACCGGCAAGGTCGCGATGCGCGCGAGTGCGCAGCGCGGCGATTATTACCGCGTCGCGTTCGACACGAACGACGGCACGCCGCGCCTCACCGCGCTCGAGCTGCGCGTCGCCGGCCGCACGTTCGGCGCGATCTGGTTCCGCGCGCCGGGCGCCGAGCACGGTGCGTACTACACGCTCGACGGCTCGCCGCTCGAAGCTGCCGCGTTCACGATGCCGGTCAAGTGGACGCGCATCAGCTCGTTCTTCGGCGAGCGCATCCATCCGCTGTCGCAGGCGATGGCGTTCCATACGGGCGTCGATCTCGCCGCGCCGAGCGGCACGCCGGTCGATGCGGCGGCCGACGGCGTCGTGTCGTTCGTCGGCACCGATCCGGGCGGCTACGGCCGCTATGTGATCGTCGATCATGCGGACGGCTATTCGACCTACTACGCGCACCTGTCCGCGTTCGCTCACGGGCTCAAGACCGGCGAAACGGTGAAGCAGGGCCAGCGCATCGGCTCGGTCGGGATGACGGGCGCCGCGACGGGCCCGCACCTGCATTTCGAGGTGCGTGTCGCGAACGATCCGGTCGATCCGCTCGTCACGCTCGCGAGCGCGCAGACGGCGCTGTCCGACATGCAGCTCACCGCGTTCCGCCAGGAAGCCGCGCAATGGCGCTTCCGCCTCGCGTCGATCAGTACGACGCCGTTCGCGTTCGCGCAGACCGACGGGCCGCTGTGGGGTGATTTCGCCACCGGCCGATCGACGCTGCGCGCCGTCTTCGATACGCACTACTCGGCGTCGTGACGCACGCGCCGCGCGCGGGCCTCGCGCCAACAACCACCGCGCCGCGCCGTCGAGCGACGTGCACAGCACCAGATAGATCACCGCGACAAACAGGAAGATCGGCGCCGGATACACCATCAGCCGGTTGTTCACCTGCGTCGCGACGAACGACAGTTCCGGCACGCCGACGATATACGCGAGCGACGTGTCCTTCACGAGCGCGACCCACTGGTTGACGAACGACGGCGTCATGATCCGGATCGCCTGCGGCAGCAGCACGTAGCGCACCGTCTGCCAGCGCGTGAGCCCGAGCGACAGCCCGGCCTGCCATTGCCCGTCGCCCGCCGCGACGATCCCCGCATGCACCGCATGCGCGAGATACGCGCCGCCGATCAGCGCCAGCGCGCACACGACCGTCGCGAGCCCCGGCACGTCCATGTGCAGCAGCACGGGCATCAGGAAATACGTCCAGAAGATCAGCATCAGCACCGGAATCGCGCGGAAGAAGCCGATGAACGCGAGGAGCAGCACGCGCGCCGGGCCGCGTGCGAGCGCCATCGCGACGCCGAGCGCCACGCCGAGCACGGCCGAGGCAATGGCGCTCGCGAGCGCCAGCACCAGCGACAGCGCGGCGCCGCCGAGCGGGCCGTCGGGAAACGCGCCGACCAATAGGTACGGCAGATTCGAGAAAAGCAGCGAAAGGTCCATCGTCAGCGCCCCGCTCCGAGCCGGTCGCGCCATTGCGTGGCCGCATACGCACCGGCCTCGATCGCGGCCACCGCCGCGACGTACAGCAGCGTCGCGACGCCGAACGCGGCGAACGTCTTGAACGTTTCCGTCTCGACCTGCCGCGACGCATACGACAGCTCGGCGACGCCGATCGCCATCGCGAGCGACGAGTTCTTCACGAGATTCATGTATTGGCCGAACAGCGGCGGCAGCGCGATGCGCACGGCCTGCGGCAACACCACGTAGCGCAGCGACTGCATCGGCGTGAGGCCGAGCGCGGCCGCCGCATCGTGTTGCGCACGCCGCACGCCGCGCAGGCCGGCCTCGCATTCCTCGGCAACGAATGCAGCCGTATAGGCGCTCAGGCCGACCCAGCCCGCGACGAATTCGAACGACGGCCACGCGAGCGTGAACGGGCCCGCGCTCACCGCATGGCGCGCATTGAGCCACGCGATCCACGTATCGGGCAGCAACGACGCGACGCCGAAATACCAGAACAGCAACTGCACGAGCAGCGGCGTGTTGCGGAACGCGACGACGTACGCGGCGGCGACTATGCGCGGTGCCCTGCCGCGCGCATGCCGCATGACGGCGAGCAGCAGCCCGCCGACGGTCGCGGCGATGGCCGACGCGGCCGCGAGGCCGAGTGTCAGCAGGAAGCCCTGCCAGAGCCAGGACAGATATTTGGGAGCCAACCCGAGCATGCTGGGGAGCGCGCACGACGCGCGCGGTCGGATGAAAACGAAAAGCGCCGCGCGGCCGATGTTTAGGCCGGTCGCGGCGCGCGTGCGGGACCACCGATCAGGTCTTGTCGCCGATACGGAAAATGCGCGTGAGCGGCGTTTTCGTCGTCGGCCCGAACCATGCGTCGTAGATCTGCGTGGCGCGGCCGTTCGCCTCGAGCCCCTTCAGCGTGTCGTTGACGAAGCCGAGCAGGCGCGTTTCGCCCTTCGGCACGCCGACGCCCATGTAGTCGTTCGAGATCGTGAACGCCGGAATCTCGTAGTTCTGCTTATCGGGCACGTTCGCGAGCAGGCCGATCAGCTTCGGGCCGTCCTGCGTGATCGCCTGCACGTTGCCGGCGCGCAGCGCGGCGAACGCGAACGGCGTGTCGTCGTACGCGACGATCGTCGCCTTCGGGAATTTCTCGCGCAGCGTGATCTCGTTGGTCGTGCCCTTGTCCGCGCCGACGCGCAGGCCGTTCAACTGGTCGGCCGATTTGAGCACGCCCTTCTTCGCGAGAAACTGCTGGCCCGACGAGAAATACGGAATGCTGAAGTCGACCTGCTTCGCACGCTCGTCGGTGATCGTGAAGTTCGCGAGCACGAGGTCGACCTTGCCGGACGTCAGGAACGGGATGCGGTTCGCGGGGTTGGTCGGTTGCAGTTGCAGCTTCACGCCGAGCTTGTCGGCAAGCGCCTTCGCGTAATCGACGTCGAGGCCGACGATGTGGTTGCTTTTCGCGTCGACATAGCCGAACGGCGGATTGCTGTCGAACGTCGCGACGCGCAGCACGCCGGCCTTCTTGATGTCGTCGAGACGGTCCGCATGCGCGACCGTGCCTGCGGTAACGAGCGCGACCCCGACGAGCCACGTAGCGAGCGTGTTGATTTTCATGAGCACGACCTGATTTGTTATGGGGGCCGCCGCGGATCGCGCGGCGGCACGGTTCGAAGCACATCGCGACGGAGTGTGTCGTCGCGAAGCCGCTAACGTATCAGCGCGTGCGGCGAATCCGAACCAACAAATGGTGCTTTGCTCTGCGGGTTTCGTGATGAGGCGCGGCTGACGCATTTGGCGCGCGCGTTCATCGCGCCGTGCCGCGCTCGCAGTCACTCGCCGCCATCATCCGTGCCGCCGGCGGCGGACACCGCACACAGGAATTCGCCGTCGCCATTGTCCTGCAGGTAGTCGAGCGAGCGGTCCATGCTCAGGAACGACAGCGTGCCCGATACGCCGAGTGCGAACAGCGTGCGGTGATCCGGCGCGAAGATTGCCTGCGACACGCCGCCCGCGACCGGGAATTCGCCAACCGTGCGGCGCGTCGCGGTCTTGATCACGCGCAACGGCTTGTCGTCGTATCCGGTCACCGCGATCAGCGTGCCGTCGCCGTTGCCGTCGAAGCTGTGCATCGACGTCTGGCAGACCGGATAGCTGTCGCGCGCGGCGAGGCTCGACGCGTCGCGCCACTGCACCGACGACGCGTTGTAGAACCACGTTCCCGCGCCATTCGCGCCCGGCGTCGCCTGAATGAAATCCTGATCGACCGGATAGGTCTGGACCGGGGCGTTCGTCGCCGTATCGAACGCAACGATCGCGCCCTTCTGCATCGCGTAGGCATACAGCCGCCGGCCATCGGGCGACAACCACATCGACAGCGCGCGGCCGAACTCGACGCCCGCCGCATCGTGCTCGCCGAGCGGCAGCGTCGCGACGACCTGCGGCCAATGCGCGAGGCTGACGACGGAGATCGTGTCATCGAGGCTGTTCAGCACGTAGAGCCTGTCGTTCGACGCGGACGCGACAATCGCGCGCGGAAACCGGCCCAGCGCCACGCCGTCGACGATCGCGCCGCTGTTCAGGTCGATGCGCACGAGGCCGTTCTCGCGCATCGATGCGACATAGGCGTACCGCTCGTCCGGGCTCACATACACGCCGCTCGCGCCGCGCCCGCGGCACATATTGCCCGGGCAGCCGTCGAGCCCCGTCTTGAACGGCTCGCCCGCGATCGTGCGCACGACCGCGCGTCGGTCGACGTCGACGACGACGAGCGAGTTCGCGTCGATGTCGGTCACGTACAGGCGCTTGCCGGATGCGCCGAGCACCATTGCGTACGGCGACTTGCCGATCGGCACGACCGTGCCCGCGGCCTGCTCGGCCGACACCGGTGCGGGACGGTGCTGCTCTTCGTCGCGGATCTGCGCGTCGATCGCAGCCGCCTGCCGTTTCGCCTGACGCTGTGCGGCGTCGTGCGCCATCTCTCGATCCATCTCGACGCGCCACGTCTGCAATTCCTCGCTGCCGGCCCGCTGCGCGGCGAACAGCATCGCGACGCTGCCGAGCACCGCGAGCACGAGCGGCACGACGACACCGCTGCGGGCCTGCCCCGACCGGCCGGCCCCGTAGATCAGCCAGCCGGCGACGAAGCCGGCGATCACGCCGCCGAGATGCGCGGCCTGGTCGATGCCGCCGATGAAGAAGCCCGACAGCAGATTGATCGCGATCACCTGCCCGACTGCGCCGAGGTTGATCACCGCCGGCGCGTCGTGTCCGCCTTCGCGCGCGCGGCGCAACGCGAATGCCGCGGCCGCACCGGCGAGCCCCATCAGCGCGCCCGACGCGCCAACGCTCACGACCGGCTTGATGCCGCTCGTCTGAAGCGCGACGCCGAACGCGAGACTGGTGCTGCCGACCTCGTGATAGCCGTGCCACAGCGCGCTCAGCAACGAGCCGCCGAGTGCGGACAGCAGGTATACGACGCCGAATCGCAGCGTTCCGCCGACGCGTTCGAGCACGGTGCCGAGCACGACGAGCATGTACAGGTTCAGTGCGAGATGCGTCCAGCCACCGTGCAGGAACGCGCTGGTCAGCAGCCGCCACGGCTGCCCGGTGAGCGTATAGGGCGCGAAGTTCGCGCCCCAGTCGAGCAGGAGCCCGTTCGATAGCGGGCCATACGACGCTTGCCGCCACATCAGCAGGAAGATGACCGCATTGACGACGACCAGCAGAATCGTCAGCCACGGCATCGGGCGTTGTTGTTGTTCTCTCATAGGGATCTTGGTATGGGTTGCCGCGCGCAAACCGCGCGAGCGCCATTATATTTCGCGTCCCGTCACGAGAACGTGGCGACACCGGCCGACGGATCCGGGATAAAAAGACGCCCGCTGCAAGCAGCGGGCGCGAATCCCAGTCAAGGAGGTGTCACACGAACTACGCAGTCAGATTAAGGAAATCGCGCGCCGCGGACAACGAATCGATTTCCATATCGATATGACGCGGCACGCTCATGCCGGCACTTCCCGGGTCGAACCGCGGATGCCGCCGCGCGCGTCATCGCACGCCGCAAAAAAAAACGTCCCGCCAACCGGCGGGACGTTCGTCATCATGCAAGTACGCGCAACGCGCGGCCGATCACGGCTCGTGGCGCAGATACCCTTCCTTGCTCGGATCGCGCATCCGCCACGACACGATCAGCGAGATCGCGCACAGCACGGTCACGTACCAGTAGAAGGTTTCCTCGCTGCCGATCGACTTGAACCACAGCGCGACGTACTCGGCCGAGCCGCCGAAGATCGCGTTCGCCACCGCATACGACAGGCCCACGCCCATCGCGCGCACTTCGGGCGGGAACATCTCGGCTTTGATGAGGCCGCTGATCGACGTGTAGAAACTGACGATCGCCAACGCAACCGTGATCAGCACGAATGCGGCCACCGGGCTCGTCACGTCCTTCAGCGCATGCATCAGCGGCACCGTGCCGATCACCGCGAACGAACCGAACAGGATCATCGACGTGCGGCGGCCGATCTTGTCGGACAGCGCGCCGAACACCGGCTGCATCAGCATGTAGACGAGCAGCGCGACGGTCATCACGTTGCTGGCCGTCTTCGCGTGCATGCCGGCCGTGTTCACAAGGTACTTCTGCATGTACGTCGTGAACGTGTAGAAGATCAGCGAGCCGCCGGCCGTGAAGCCGACCACCGTGAAGAACGCACCCTTGTGCTGCCACACGCCGCGGATCGTGCCGGCATCCTTCTTGTCGCGCGATGCGCTCGTCGACGTCTCGTCGAGCGACTTGCGCAGGTACAGCGAGATCAGCGCGGCCGCCGCGCCGACCACGAACGGAATGCGCCAGCCCCATGCTTTCAGCTCGCCGGTCGACAGCGTCTGCTGCAGGATCACGAGCACCAGCAGCGCGCACAGCTGGCCGCCGATCAGCGTCACGTACTGGAACGACGCGAAGAAGCCGCGACGGCCCTTCAGCGCCACTTCACTCATGTAGGTCGCGCTCGTCCCGTACTCGCCACCCACCGACAGGCCCTGGAACAGGCGCGCGACCAGCAGCAGCGCCGGCGCGAACGCGCCGATCTGCGCATAGGTCGGCAGCACCGCGATCACGAGCGAGCCGCCGCACATCATCAGCACCGAGATCATCATCGCCGCGCGACGGCCGTGACGGTCGGCGATGCGGCCGAACAGCCAGCCGCCGATCGGACGCATCAGGAAGCCGGCCGCGAACACGCCGGCCGTGTTCAGCAGCTGCGTCGTCGTGTTGCCGCTCGGGAAGAACGCCGGCGCGAAGTACAGCGCACAGAACGAGTAGATGTAGAAGTCGAACCACTCGACGAGGTTGCCCGATGAGGCGCCGACGATGGCGAACACGCGCCGCCGGGTGTCATGCGCGGACAGCGCAGCTTGGTCGGTCTGGACGTCCATGGGTTGGTCTGTTCCTTTTAGTACTTTCTGGGCGAGACGGCTGGGGAGCCGCCGCGTGCGGTCGCACGTGGCACCGGTTCCGGCGCACGGCGCTACGGGATTTTAGCGAAATGTAAAGTAACAGGCTTTCCGGGTTCGTCCGGATGTAGAAAATTTTTCTCCCGCCATGCGTTCGTCATATGAAAACGCCAGCCGTCAGGCTGGCGTCCGATGCAAACATGTCCGACCGCGACGATCACACGCGCACTTCCGGCGGCACGTAGCGGCACTCATAGCGCTTGCGCACGGTGCCGGCCTCGTCGACGCTTTCCAGGTACACGTCGAACTGCCAGAGCCGCGCCATGTGCTTGAGCACTTCCTCGCTGTCGTTCGACAGATGGCGGTTGTCGGTCATGAAGTGGCGCAGCGTGAGGCTGCGGTCGCCGCGCGTATTCACCGCCCACACCTGGATGTTCGGCTCGCGATGATGGATGTCGTACTGCCGCGACAGCGCCTGCCGCACATACTGGTAGCCGGACTCGTCGTGAATCGCCGACACTTCGAGCGAATCGCGCATGTCGTCGTCGAGCACCGAGAACAGCCGCATTTCGCGAATCAGGTTCGGCGACAGGTACTGCGCGATGAAGCTCTCGTCCTTGAAGTTGCGCATCGCGTAGTGCATCGCCGGCAGCCACGGGGTGCCCGCGATCTCCGGAAACCACTTGTAGTCCTCTTCCGTCGGCGCTTCGCAGATCCTTCGGATGTCGCTCATCATCGAGAAACCGAGCGCATACGGGTTGATCCCGCTGTAGTACGGCTTCGTGACGGGCGGCTGGTAGACCACGTTGCTGTGCGAATGCAGGAACTCCATCATGAAGCCGTCTTCCAGCTTGCCCTGGTTGTACAGCGTGTTCAGCAGCGTGTAGTGCCAGAACGTCGCCCAGCCTTCATTCATCACCTGCGTCTGCCGCTGCGGGTAGAAATACTGGCCGATCTTGCGCACGATGCGGATCACTTCCCGCTCCCATGGTTCGAGCAGCGGCGCGTTCTTCTCCGCGAAATACAGCAGGTTCTCCTGCGGCTCGGGCGGATAGCGGCCTTCCTGTTCCTCCGTCAGCTCGGGCTTCTTGCCCGGCAGCGTGCGCCAGAGTTCGTTCACCTGCGACTGCAGGTACGCCTCGCGCTCGCGCCGCAGCGCCGCTTCCTTCGAAAGCGACGGCTTTTGCGGCCGCTTGTAGCGGTCGACGCCGTAGTTCATCAGCGCATGGCACGAGTCGAGCAGCTCCTCGACGCGATCGAGGCCGTAGCGCTCCTCGCATTCCGCGACGTAGTTCTTCGCATACACGAGATAGTCGATGATCGCGTGCGCGTCGGTCCACAGCCGGAACAGGTAGTTGCCCTTGAAGAACGAGTTGTGCCCGTACGCCGCGTGCGCGATGACGAGCGCCTGCATCGTCATCGTGTTCTCTTCCATCAGATACGCGATGCACGGGTTCGAATTGATGACGATTTCGTATGCCAGGCCCATCTGGCCGCGGCGGTAGCTCTTCTCGGTCGCGAGGAAGTGCTTGCCGAACGACCAGTGACGGTAGTTGACCGGCATCCCGACCGACGCGTACGCATCCATCATCTGCTCGGCGCTGATTAGTTCGAGCTGGATCGGGTAGATGTCGAGCTCGTATTGTTCGGCGACCTGCGAGATGTGCGTGTCGTATTCCTCGAGCAATTCGAACGTCCAGTCGGACGGGCACGGCAGTGGCTTGCGTTCGGCAACGTTCATACGCGCTTCCTTTTGCCCGGAACCGGGCAAGTCGGCGGCCGGCGGCGGCGGTTCGGCCTGCACGCGTTGCTGCGGTGCGGCAGGGCCGGCCGTGTCGTCGCCGGAAGGGCGCGGCGCGTAGCCGCGCGACTCGTTGTGCAGATGGCGGGTCGTCATGACATTTCCAGCTGCTTTTCGAACAATTCGCGAAACACCGGGTAAATGTCCGCAGCCGATTCCGCTTTTTTCATCGCGAGATGCGGTTGCGACAGGGCCAGTTGCGCATATTCCAGCCACAGGTTCTGCTCTTCCGGCGCGACCTGGATATACGCGAAGTAACGCGTCTTGGTGAGGATATCCTCTTCCAGGATTTTGCGACACTTGGGCGAATCGTCAGTCCAGTTGTCGCCGTCGGACGCCTGCGCGCCGTAGATGTTCCATTCGGTCGGCGAGTAGCGCTCGTTCATCACCTTGCGCATCAGTTCGAGCGCGCTCGACACGACCGTGCCGCCGCTTTCGGTCGAATGAAAGAAGGTCTCTTCGTCGACTTCCTCGGCGCGCGTGTGATGACGGATGAACACCACTTCGATGCGCTCGTAGTTGCGCTTGAGGAACAGGTAAAGCAGGATGAAGAAGCGCTTCGCGAGATCCTTGCGCTGCTCGTCCATCGAGCCCGACACGTCCATCAGGCAGAACATCACGGCCTGGCTCGACGGTTGCGGCTGCTTCACGCGGTTGATGTAGCGCAGGTCGAACGGATCGATGAACGGAATCCGCCAGATGCGCCCTTTCAGGTGATGGATCTCGGCCTCGAGCGTCGCGATTTCCGCGCGGCGGTCTTCCGGATCGCTCTTCATCACCTCGAGCTGCGCCTCGAGCTCGCGCAGCTCGTTGACGAGCGGCGAGCCGAGCGCGATGCGCCGGCCGAGCGCGCTGCGCAGCGAACGCACGACGTCGATGTTGTTCGGTGTGCCTTCCGCCGACCAGCCCGCACGCACGTTCTTCCAGCTCGGCACCGTCAGCAGGTGCGTCTTCACGAGGCGCGGCAGTTCGAGATCGTCGAAGAAGTACTGCATGAACTCGTCGCGCGACAGCTCGAACACGAAGTCGTCCTGCCCTTCGCCCTCGTTGCTGGCCTGACTGCCGCCGCCGCCCGAGCCGCCCTGCGGACGCGGGATCTTGTCGCCGCGTGTGTAGTCCTCGTTGCCGGGGTGCACGTATTCACGACGCCCGCCCGGCGCGTGCCGGAAATTCGGCTCCGCGATGTCCTTGCGCGGGATCGTGATGCTCTGCGTGCTCTGGATATCCTTGATGCTACGGTCGCGCACCGCGTCGGACACGGCACGACGAATGTAGTTCTTGACGCGACGCAGGAAGCGTTCGCGATTGGCGATGCTCTTGTTCTTGCCGGCCAGCCTGCGGTCGATGATTTGATGAAGCACTCCCGGTCTCCCGCTCGAAAATCGATCTGCCGGGGCACTCGCCGCGCATGCCGTCTGCCGTCATGCGGGCGGCGCCTCTGAAAGCACCCGTACGGACTCGCCGCACGGGCGCGATACCGCGCGCGTCATGACGACTTGCGCACGCGCAGGTACCAGTCGCAAAGCAGCCTCACCTGCTTCGGCGTATAGCCCTTCGCGACCATCCGGTTCACAAAGTCCTCATGCTTGCGCTGCTCCTCCGCCGAACCCTTGGCGTTGAATGAAATCACCGGCAACAGTTCCTCGGTGTTCGAGAACATCTTCTTCTCGATCACGACGCGCAACTTCTCGTAGCTCGTCCACACGGGGTTCTTGCCGGCGTTCGCCGCCCGTGCGCGCAACACGAAGTTCACGATCTCGTTGCGGAAATCCTTCGGATTGCTGATTCCGGCCGGCTTCTCGATCTTCTCCAGTTCCGCGTTCAGCGCGGCGCGGTCGAAACTCTCGCCCGTGTCGTGGTCGCGGAATTCCTGATCCTGGATCCAGAAGTCCGCATACGTGACGTAGCGGTCGAAGATGTTCTGGCCGTACTCCGAATACGACTCGAGATACGCCGTCTGGATCTCCTTGCCGATGAACTCCGCGTAGCGCGACGCGAGCACGTCCTTCACGAAGGACAGGTACTTCTGCTCGGTTTCCGGCGGGAACTGCTCGCGTTCGATCTGCTGTTCGAGCACGTACATCAGGTGCACGGGGTTGGCCGCGACCTCGCTCGTATCGAAGTTGAACACGCGCGACAGGATCTTGAACGCGAAGCGCGTCGATACGCCCGTCATCCCTTCGTCCACGCCCGCGTAGTCGCGATACTCCTGGTACGACTTCGCCTTCGGATCGGTGTCCTTCAGGTTTTCGCCGTCGTACACCTGCATCTTCGAGAACAGGCTCGAATTCTCTGGCTCATGCAGGCGCGACAGCACCGAGAACTGCGACATCATCTTCAGCGTACCCGGCGCGCATACGGCCTCGGCCAGCGACGAATTGCGGATCAGCTTCTCGTAGATCTTGATCTCTTCCGACACGCGCAGGCAGTACGGCACCTTCACGACGAAGATCCGGTCGAGCAGTGCCTCGTTGTTGCGGTTGTTGCGGAAAGCCTTCCACTCCGATTCGTTCGAGTGCGCAAGAATCACGCCGTCGAACGGAATCGCGCCGAAACCTTCGGTGCCCTTGAAGTTGCCTTCCTGCGTGGCGGTCAGCAGCGGGTGCAGCACCTTGATCGGCGCCTTGAACATTTCGACGAATTCGAGCAGGCCCTGGTTCGCGAGGCACAGGCCGCCCGAGTAGCTGTATGCGTCGGCATCGTCCTGCGCGTACTGTTCGAGCTTGCGGATATCGACCTTGCCGACCAGTGACGAGATGTCCTGATTGTTCTCGTCGCCCGGCTCCGTCTTCGCGATGCCGACCTGCCGCAGGATCGACGGATAGCGTCGCACCACGCGGAACTGGCGGATGTCGCCGTTGTATTCGTGCAGGCGCTTGACGGCCCACGGACTCAGGATGCTTTTCAGGTAGCGGCGCGGAATGCCGTACTGTTCCTCGAGGATCGGACCATCCTCGTCGTAGTCGAACAGCCCGAGCGGCGATTCGTTGACGGGCGAACCCTTCAGCGAATAGAACGGCACGCGCTCCATCAGTTGCTTCAGGCGTTCGGCGATCGACGACTTGCCGCCGCCCACCGGGCCCAGCAGGTAGAGGATCTGCTTCTTCTCTTCCAGACCTTGCGCAGCGTGGCGGAAGTACGCGACCACCTGCTCGATCACTTCCTCCATTCCGTAGAACTCACGGAACGCGGGATAGACCTTGATAACCTTGTTCGCGAAGATCCGCGACAGGCGCGGCTCGTTGCGGGTATCGATCTGTTCAGGTTCCCCGATTGCTTCCAGCATGCGTTCACCCGCCGTCGCATACGCGGATGGATCGTTCTTGCAGAGCGCGAGATACTCCTCCAGCGAGAGCTCTTCCTCTCGCGTTTTTTCGAAGCGGTTCGCGAAGCTGCTGTAAATATCCATGCTACCTCCCTCGCCTGAGTCTGAAGACGTGCCTGCCCTCGTATGACTGCGCAGAAGCAAGCGCGTTCGAATTCATCCTAAACCCTTTCTTATTTTTTTTCACGAACTCTTCGTATGAAGTTCGTCATTCTCGACAACACCGCTTGGACAACGCATTTCGTCGTTTTACAATCGACCTCCCGAGTCGCAGAAACTGCATCCGCCGCGTCTCGTCGAACATCGAAACGTCTCGTGCGTTGGACACCTCCGACGTCGCCACTTCTCCCCTTCATCCCTATACGTTCGAGCGGCCGCGTGCGATGACACGCCGCGCGCACCGTTACAAATTTTTTTCGCAGTCCCTTACGGACATACCCGTACGACGAACGCGGGAACATGGCGCGCACACCGCGCATCCGCGCGAATCCGTCGGTGCGTGACGCACGTGCCGATGCACGCTCGATCGTGCGCGCTGTCACATTTGGCTTGTCGCAGAAACGACGACGCCCGCGGATCGCGGGCGTCGTTCGTCACCAAATGGGGATAGATACGCGGCACGCGCGGATCAGAACGTCTCCCAGTCGTCGCCGCCGGCGGTCGCCGCTGCCGGCGCGGGCGCAGCCGATACGGCGGCAGGCTTGCGCGCCGGCATCGCGGCGGCCGCGCGTTTCGGCGCAGCATCGCGTTCGATGCGCGCAGCAGCCTGTACCGGCGCCGCAGCCGGCGCGGAAGGCGCGCGCGGCGGCGCATGCCGCGCCACCGCAGCGACGGTGCCCGCGCGCGCCGCTTCGTCGTCGAGCTGGAATACCGCCGCCGTTTCGCGCAGGCGGGCCGCCTGTTCTTCGAGCGACTGCGCGGCGGCCGCGGCTTCCTCGACGAGCGCCGCATTCTGCTGCGTGACCTCGTCCATCTGCGCGACCGCGCGCGCCACCTGGTCGATCCCGCCGCTCTGCTCCTCGGACGCCGCCGCGATCTCGCCCATGATGTCCGTCACGCGCTGGACCGCGCCGATCACGTCGCTCATCGTGCGCCCCGCTTCGTCGACCAGCGTCGAGCCCGTCCGGATACGCTCCACCGACGCGTCGATCAGCGCCTTGATTTCCTTCGCCGCGCTCGACGAACGCTGCGCGAGACTGCGCACTTCGCCGGCGACGACCGCGAAGCCGCGGCCTTCCTCGCCCGCCCGCGCGGCTTCGACGGCCGCATTCAGCGCAAGTATGTTGGTCTGGAACGCGATTCCCTCGATGATCGCGATGATGTCCGCGATTTTCGCCGAGCTGTCGTTGATTTCGCCCATCGTGCCGACCACCTGGCCGACCACCGTATTGCCCTTGTTTGCAATCTCGGACGCATTCGCGGCCAGCGAGCTTGCCTGGCGCGCATTGTCCGCATTCTGCTTCACGGTGCCCGTCAACTGCTCCATGCTCGACGCGGTTTCCTGCAGCGCCGCGGCCTGTTCCTCGGTACGCGACGACAGGTCAATGTTGCCGGCCGCGATCTGGCGGGCCGCGGTCGCGATCGACTCGCTGCCGCCGCGCACGGTACGCACCGTGTCGACGAGCCCGCGCTGCATCCTCGCCAGGCCTTCCAGCAACTGGCCCATCTCGTCGCGCCGGTCCACGACGATCGGCCGGCGCAGGTCGCCTGCGGCGATCGCGTCGAAATGCGACAGCGCATCGGCGATCGGACGGCCGATCGCGCGGCTCAGCGTCAGCCACGACAGCACCGCGGCGCCGATGCCGGCCAGCAGCACGACGATCGACAGCACGCGCATCGTCTCGAACACCGATTCCGCCTGATCGAAGCGCGCCTGCGCATTGGTGAACTGGAAGCTGCGCAGCGCTTCGCCGGCCACGGCCAGCTCGTTATAGCGCGCCTGAAGCTGCTTCGCGCCGTCGCCGATCCGGTCGTGATCGCCGGCCGCGACCGCACCCGCGAACGCGTCGCAGCTGCCCTGCAGCGCCTTGCGCCGGGCGGCGACGTCCTGGGCAAGCCGGTCCTCATCGGCGTCGCGCGGCAGCGCAAGATATTTCTGCCACCATGCGTCGGACTGCGTGCGCATCGCGCGGCTGCGCTCGATGGCGGCCGTGGAGTCAGGCGTGCCGGCCAGCAGCGCCGCCCGGTCGAGTGCGAGGCGCTCGCGCGCGGCGAACATTTCTGCGGTCGCCACGTTGACCGCGCTCGGCATCTGGTTCGTGAAAATCTCGCGCGTCGAATCATTCGAACGCGTCATCCCGTACAGACCGAGCACGCCGGTGACACCCAGCAGTACCGCCAGAAACGCCATCGTCAAACCGATGCGCGCACGAATCGTCAGGTTCCTGAACACCATCATCCATCCTGTATTGCGTCGTCATGAACGGGCCGGCCCGTTGGCTCGAAGCATTGCTTCACTCGGTGCATTTACGACCGTGTGGCGCATAACTTGATGGTTTAGGCGTCATTATTTCGAATTATTCGTCTGCTTATTGCAGAGAACTGAATAATTGACGCAATTCGGGTCAGGACGGCGAACAGGAGAAAAGGCGCGCCGGCGCACTGCCGGCCGCGCGACCGGCCGTCTCGTGCGACGGACCGGCCGCGCGGCGGAACCGGAAACCGGGGATCAGGCCCTAGTCGGCCAGTTCAGCGCGGGTAGGAATCGACGGCTGCGCGCCCGCGCGCGTGACCGATAGCGCCGCCGCGCGTTGCGCGAAGCGGATGGCCGTATCGACGTCCGCGCCGGCCGCGAGCCGTGCGGAAAAGCCGCCGATGAAGGTATCGCCGGCCGCCGTCGTGTCGACGGCCTGCACGACCGGCGCCGGATAGTGCCGCGCGGTGCCGTCGGCCGTCAACGCGAGCACGCCGCGCGCGCCGAGCGTGACCAGCACGTTGCGTGCACCGCTTGCCTGGAGCGCCCGCGCGGCGGCTTCGGCCTCCGCCGGGTCGCGCACCGGCAGCCCGGTCAGCGCGGCTGCCTCGACCTCGTTCGGGATCAGGTAGTCGACGAGCGGCAGCCAGCCGTCCGGCAGCGGCGCAACGGCCGGGGCCGGATTGAGCACCACCGTGCGGCCGAGCCGGCGCCCGGCCGACAGTGCCGCGAACACCGCGTCCGGCGGCGTCTCGAGCTGGCAGATCAGCACGTCGGCCGCCGCCAGCGCGGCCTCGTGCCGCGCGATCGTGTCGGTCGTGACCTCGCCGTTGCCGCCCGCGACGATCACGATCGCGTTCTGGCTCGCATCGTCGACGACGATCAGCGCGACGCCGGTCGACGCCGACGCGCTCGCCGCGAGCCGCGTGCAGTCAATGCCCTCGGCCTCGAGGCCCGCGCGCAGTGCCGCGCCGTGCGCATCCGCGCCGACGCAGCCGATCATCGCGACCTGCGCGCCAAGCCGGGCGGCGGCGACGGCCTGGTTACCGCCCTTGCCGCCCGCCGCCTGCGCGAACGCATGCCCGGCGAGCGTTTCGCCCGGCAGCGGCAGCCGCGGCGCTCGCACGACGAGATCCATGTTGAGGCTGCCGACCACCGTCACGCGGCCGGCGCCCGTTGCGGTCGCCGTCATGAGCGAGCGCCCGGCGCGGCCGGCTCGCGGTAAACCGCCGTCGATTCGCGCAGCACGAGGCGCGGCGATACGACGCGGCGGCGGCTCGGCACGGCGGTCGAGCCGCCGCCGATCCGTTCGATCAGCGTCTGCGCGGCCATTTCGCCGAGCGCGCGCACCGATTGGCCGACCGTCGACAGCGCCGGATACGTGTAGCGGGAAAACTCGATGTCGTCGAACCCGATGATCGAGCAGTCGTCGGGCACGCGCATTCCGCGCTCGGCCGCCGCGCGCAGCGCGCCAACGCCCATCAGGTCGTTGCCCGCGAAGATCGCGCTCGGCCGCACCGATTCGAACAGCCGCGACGCCGCGTGATAGCCGCCCAGGCACGAGAAATCGCTTTCGGCGATCGCACCCGGCACGATGTCGACGCCGCGCTCGGCCATCGCGCGGATGAAGCCGTGCACGCGCATCGCACTGACGGCGGTGTCGGTCGGCCCGGTGATGCAGCCGATCTTCGCGTGCCCGAGTTCGAGCAGGTGGCGCGTCGCCAGGTACGCGCCGCGCTCGTGGTCGATCTGTACGAGATCGGCCGCGAGCCCCTCGATGTTGCGGTCGACGACGACGAGCGGCGCATGGATATCGGCGAGCGTCTGCGCGAGCACCGCGTCCTCGCCCGCCGACGCGACGATCAGCCCGTCGATGCGCTTTTCCTGCAGCACGCGCAGGTAGTTACGCTGCTTCACGGGATCGTCGTCCGAATTGCAGAAGAACACGCAATAGCCGTTGGCCGCGCACTGATCCTCGATGCCGCGCGCAAGCTCCGCGAAATACGGATTCGTGCTGTTCGGCACGACGAGGCCGATCGTCGCCGTCGAACGCGCCTTCAGCGACCGCGCCACGGCCGACGGCACGTAATTCAGCTCGCGGATCGCGCCCTCGACCTTCGCACGCACATCCGCGGACACCGGCCGCGAATTGTTCACCACGTGCGAGACGGTCGTAAACGACACGCCCGCCATGGCCGCCACATCCTTGATCGTCGCCATTTCCCGTTTCTCTCTGGTCTGTTCTGTCTGTCTTTTTACCGCACGCGCGTACGCCGGCTGCGATACGTATCGAGCACGACCGCCACCACGATCACCGCACCCGTGATGATCCGTTTCGTCGGCTCGTTCGCACCGATCTGCGCCAGCCCCGCGGCCAGCACGGAAATGATCAACACGCCGAAGAACGTGCTGATCACCGAGCCGCGCCCGCCCATCAGGCTCGTGCCGCCGATCACAACGGCGGCGATGACCTGCAGTTCGAGGCCCGCGCCCGCGTTCGGATCGGCCGCCTCGAGCCGCGAAATCTGGAACAGCGACGCGAGCCCCGCGAGCGCGCCCATCAGTGCGAATACGAGAATTTTATACGGCCTCGGGTTAACCCCTGCAAGTCGCACCGCTTCCTCGTTCGTGCCGATCCCGACCAGATAGCGCCCGAACACCGTGCGCGTGAGCACGAACTGGGCCGCGATCATCACCGCAACCGCGATCAGGAACGCCGGCGAGATGCCGAGCGCGATCGGGTTCGACAGGAAATCGAACGCGTCGCCGATATACGCGGTGCGCGAATTCGTCAGCTGGTACGCGAGGCCGCGCGCGGCCTCCAGCACGCCGAGCGACACGATGAACGACGGAATCCGCCAGCCGACCGTGACCGCGCCGGTCAGCGCGCCCGTCGCGGTCGCGACCGCGATCCCGATCAGCGCAGCGGGCAGCGGCCCCCACTGCCATTTCAGCGCGGCGACGCTGACCATCGATGCGGCGAGCGCGAGCACCGAGCCGACCGACAGGTCGATCCCGGCGATGATCAGCACGAAGGTCATCCCGACCGACATCACGACGAGATCGGGAATCTGGTTGGCGATCGTGCTGAACGTGTCGTAGGTCAGGAAATGCGAGCTCAGCACCGAGAACAGCGCGATCATCGCGGCCAGCGCGCCGGCGAGCCCGAGATAGTTCGACAGGCCGAGCCGCGTGCCGGACAGCATGCGTGCGCGGCGCCCCGTCACGTCCTGCTGCGCGCCTGCGTCGGTCGGGGATACGGGAGGCTGGGTCATTGCTGTCGTCCTGTCGTCGAAGTGCCCGGAGCGGCGCCGCGCGCCGGCCCCGCGTCCGGATGCTGCATGGCGGCCGCCGGCGTCTCGCGGCCGAAGCCGGCGAACGCCGCGGCCAGCAGCGCGTCCTGGGTCCAGTTGCCGCGCTCGAACACGGCGGTCATGCGCCCGGCCGACATCACGCCGATCCGGTCGCAGATCAGCATCAGCTCGCGCAGGTCGCTCGATACGACCACGAGCGCGCGGCCGTCGCGCGCGAGCGCGCCCATCAAAGTGTAGATCTCGAATTTGGCGCCGACGTCGATCCCGCGCGTCGGTTCGTCGAACAGCAACACGCCCATGTCGCGCGCGAGCCAGCGGCCGATCACGACCTTCTGCTGGTTGCCGCCCGACAGCTCGCCGACCGGCTGCGCCGCCCCGTGCGTGCGGATCCGCAGCGCATCGATCTGCTGCTCGGCGAGCGCCGTTTCGCGTGCGGAATCGACGATGCCGCCGCGCGCCAGCCGGTCGAGCTGGCCAAGCGATACGTTCGCGGTGATCGACTGCGACAGCAGCAGCCCTTCGCCCTTGCGATCCTCGGTGATCAGCGCGATGCCCAGCTTCACCGCATCGACCGGCGACGCGATCCGCGCCGGCTTCAGCGGCTGGCCGACTGCGATCGTTCCGGCATCCGGCGTATCGGCGCCGTAGATCAGCCGCAGCAGCTCGGTGCGACCCGCGCCGATCAGCCCCGAAATGCCGAAGATCTCGCCCGCGCGCACCTCGAGCGACACGTCGTGCACGGCCGTTCCGCGCGTCAGGCCCGATACGGCGAGCCGCGGCGCGCCGAAGCGGCGCTCGCCGAGATCGATGTGTTCGCCGATCTCGCGCCCGACCATCAGCGTGACGAGCCCGTCGGACGTCGTCGCCGCCATGTCGCCCGCATGGACGAGGCGGCCGTCGCGCAGCACCGCGACGCGCTCGGCGACGCGCGCGAGCTCTTCGAGCCGGTGCGAGATGTAGACGATCGCGACGCCGCGCGCCTTCAGCCGGTCGATCTGCTCGAACAGCAGCTCGACTTCGCGCGCGGTCAGCATCGCGGTCGGCTCGTCGAGTATCAGCACGCGGCAGTCGCCGATCAGGTTGCGCGCGATCTCGACCATCTGCTGGTGGCCGATGCCGAGCGCGCCGACCGGCGTATCCGGATCGACCGCGTCGAGCCCGACCTGCGCCATCGCCGCGCGCGCGTCGTCGCGCAGCCGCGCGCGATCGATGATCCCGAAGCGCCGCGGCAGGCGGTTCAGGAACAGGTTTTCGGCGACGCTCAGCGTCGGCAGCAGGTTCAGCTCCTGCATCACCATGCGCACGCCGAGCGCCTCGGCCTGCGTGCGGCTCGCCGGCGCATAGGCCTGGCCGCCGAGCTGCATCGTGCCGGTGGTCGGGTCGACGAGCCCGCCGATGATCTTCGACAGCGTGCTCTTGCCGGCGCCGTTCTCGCCCGTCAGCGCGAGCGCCTGGCCCGCGTCGAGCGTCAGCGTGACGTCGGCGAGCACGGGTTCGACATAGGTCTTGCCGATGCCGGATACGGACAGCACGGGGTGGGCTGAACGGGAGGGTTGGAAGGTCGATTCCATCGCGATCCTGGTTGCGGCCGCGCGCCCGGGGCGCGCGGATATGACGCTCACAAGTGCATGTGCATGCAGTGGCCGTGATCGCGCTCACACCGGATAACGGCCGCCGCGCCGGATTCTTGAGGGCGGCGGCCGGACCGGTGCGGCGTTACTTCGTCACGAGATCCACCGGCGTCTCGACCACGCCGGACATGTCGGCCTGCTTGCGATGCTCGGCGATCGCCTTGAGCGCCGTGTCGATGCCGAACACGGCCTGCTTCGCCGCGTACTGGTCGGCGGTCGCGAGCACGCGGCCGTCCTTCAGCATCGGCTTGATCGCGTTGATGTTGTCGTAGCCGACCACGAGCACCTTGCCCTGCTTGCCGGCCGCGCGCACGGCCGACACGGCGCCGATCGCCATGTTGTCGTTGCCGCACAGCAGCGCCTTCAGGTTCGGGTATTCGTTGAGCATCGCGGCGGCCACCGCATTGCCCTTGTCGATCTCCCATTCGCCCGACTGCACCGACACGACCTTCATCCCGCCCGCCTTCATCGCGTCCTGGAAGCCGGCCGTGCGCTGCTGCGCGTTGGTCGTCGTCGACACTCCTTCGACGATGCCGACCTGGTCGCCCGCCTTCAGCCGCTTCGCGAGGTAATCGCCGATCTTGCGCGCGCCCTTGCGGTTGTCCGGGCCGACGAACGGCACGTTCAGGTTCTTCGACTTCAGCACGTCGGGATCGAGCCGGTTGTCGATGTTCACGACGACGATGCCGGCGTCGACGGCCTTCTTCACGACCGGCACGAGCGCCTTCGAATCGGCGGGCGCGAGCACGATCGCGTCGACCTTCGAGACGATCATCTGCTCGACGATGCGGATCTGGTTCGCGGTGTCGGTCTCGTCCTTGATGCCGTTGGTGATCAGGTCGAACTGGTTCGCGTTGTGTTTCTGGTATTCCTTCGCGCCCGTTTCCATGGTCAGGAAGAACTCGTTGGCGAGCGACTTCATCACGAGCGCGACCTTCGGCTTGGCCGCGGATTGCGCGTGGACAGCCGGTGCGGCGGCCACCGCGACGGCGGCGAGCGCGGCGGTCAGGAAGCGACGGCGAAAGCGGACATTCATACACATCTCCTGGCGACTGGCCCGAAGGGCCGGATTGTTGTTTGGTTGTTGTTTTAATGTGAGCAAACGTTTGCGCCACACTACCCGGGCAATGGCCATCGATGCTGCTGTCGGTACCACGGAATGGAAGCGAGGCAGACGGCCGACTGCCTGGCGCGTGCTGTCGTCGACGCGCCACCGCCGGCGGGACGCCGGCAGAGTGAAGGCTATGCTGTACCGATTCGCTTCGGCGCGCAACCGGTCTGAACAATATTTAAGGGTTTATTCGGAGCGCGCGAGCGCGCTTCACGACGCGCAAATGCGACACTCGCGACGCCGACGGCGGTTCGCCGAAACGCTTCGCATGCGGCCGGCCGATGATGAGGTGGTTCGGCGCGAACAACGCGATCGGCACGAAGGTCGCCGGCATCCACCGTCCCCGATATGTGGTCGACTGTGACGGAATCGGCGATTCGTACGGCGCTGCTGCGTGAAGGAAGATGGCTGCCGACCTTGCGTGCCGCGCCAAGGTTCGGCATTGCAGATTGTTCTTGTTTTTCTGTCGGCACGGAACCGCGTGTCGATCGTCGCCTGACGCGACGCACCTGATCGGACGACTCGGCCGATGCTTCAAACGTGACGACGGCGATCCCCTGTCGCCGCCCGGTGCGGTGTAAGGCAAGGTACGCGCGGTGCATGTCGCGCACCGTCCGCAGCATCTGCCCGGACGGCGCGCGACATGCGCGGGTCAAACGGCTTCGCGCAACAGCCCCGCGATTTCCGCTTCGTTCAGGTGCGGCGCGAACATTTCGATCAGCCGGTACGCATACGCACGCAGGAACGCGCCCTTGCGCAGCCCGACCCGCGTCGTGCTCGCCTCGAACAGGTGCTGCGTATCGAGCGCCACGAGCCCCGTGTCGCGCTGCGGATCGTAGGCCATCGCCGCGACCACGCCGATCCCCATTCCGAGTTCGACGTAGGTCTTGATCACGTCCGCGTCGATCGCGGTCAGCACGACGTCGGGCACGGCGCCCGCCTGCGTGAACGCCTGGTCGATGTGCGAGCGGCCCGTGAAATCCTGGTCGTACGTGATGATCGGGTACTCGGCGATCTCCTCGAGCGTCAGGTTCTCGCGGCCGACGAGCGGATGGCCCTTCGGCACGACGACCGTGTGGTGCCACGAATAGCACGGGAACGTGACGATGTCCGGATAGCGGTCGAGCGCCTCGGTCGAGATGCCGAGATCGGCCTCGCCGTTCAGGATCATCTGCGCGATCTGCTGCGGGCTGCCCTGGCGCAGCGCGAGATGCACCTTCGGGAACACGTCGGTGAACTGCCGGATCACCTTCGGCAATGCGTAGCGCGCCTGCGTGTGCGTCGTCGCGACGACGAGGTGGCCGCTGTCCTGATCGGCGAACTGGCGCGCGACGCGGCGCAGGTTCTCGGCGTCGAGCAGCATCCGCTCGATCAGCTGGTGCACCGCCTTGCCGGGCTCCGTGAGCCCCGTCAGCCGCTTGCCGCGCCGAATGAAGATGTCGACGCCCAGCTCATCCTCCAGATCCTTGATCTGTTTCGACACGCCCGACTGCGACGTGTACAGCACGTTCGCGACTTCCGTCAGGTTCATGTTCTGGCGCACCGCTTCGCGCACGAACCGCAATTGCTGAAAATTCATGGGTATGCCTCTTAGGCTGTCGTTGTTTGATTGTCGAATCGGAGCGAATCCCGCCCTCTGCCCTGCATTGTCTCGTCAACGCGCGGGAAACACCCGCACGGCGCGCGGCACGGCCGTCGCGCCGTCGCCGACCTGCAGCGAAAGCGCCCGCCATGCGTCGCGGTCGAGTTCCGCCTCGAGCGCGCCGCCCGCGCGCGCCTCGAGCTCCACGCGCACCGAACCGCCGAGCGGAATCACGCGCCGCACGTCCACCGCGATGCCGTCGCGGTGCCCTTCGCCCGCCGGCCACAGCTGCAGATCGTGCGGCCGCACGTATGCGTTCGCGGGGCCCGCGAAATCGGCGTCGACCTCGATCGGCGCAGCCGCGCCCTCGGCGACGAAGCCGCGCCCGGCAACCGTGCCCGGCAGCCGGTTCGCCGCGCCGAGGAACTCGTACACGAACGCGCTTTGCGGATGATCGTAGACGTCCTGCGGGCTGCCGACCTGCTCGACGTGGCCGCGGTTCAGCACGACGATGCGATCGGCCACTTCGAGCGCCTCTTCCTGGTCGTGCGTGACGAAGATCGTCGAGATGTGCAGGTCGTCGTGCAGGCGACGCAGCCAGCCGCGCAGTTCCTTGCGGACCTTCGCGTCCAGCGCGCCGAACGGTTCGTCGAGCAGCAGCACCTTCGGCTCGACCGCGAGTGCACGGGCGAGCGCGATGCGCTGGCGCTGGCCGCCCGACAGCTCGGACGGATAGCGCTGCGCGAGCCAGTCGAGCTGCACGAGCTTCAGCAGCTCGTGCACCTTCTCGCGAATCGCGGCTTCCGACGGCCGCTCGCGGCGCGGCTTCACGCGCAGCCCGAACGCGACGTTCTCGAACACCGTCATGTGGCGGAACAGCGCGTAGTGCTGGAACACGAAGCCGACCTGGCGGTCGCGCGCGCCGACCGACGCGACGTCGAGCCCCTGCAGCACGACCTGGCCGGCGTCCGCGTGCTCGAGGCCCGCGATCACGCGCAGCAGCGTGGTCTTGCCGCAGCCGGACGGCCCGAGCAGCGCGACCAGTTCGCCGGGCGGAAAGTCGAGCGACACGTTGTCGAGCGCCGTGAAATCGCCGAAGCGCTTCTGAAGGTTACGGACGGTGATACCCATTCTGGTTGCCTCTTTACGATTTCGACGAAACGGCGGCGGCAGGGCCGGCATGTGCGGGAACGGTGTCGTGCGCATCGGCCAGTTCGGCGGCGAGATGACGCTCGGCGATCAGCTTCAGCGCGAGCGTGACGAGCGCGAGCAGCGCCAGCACCGACGCCACCGCGAACGCCGCCGCGAAGTTGTATTCGTTGTACAGGATCTCCACATGCAGCGGCATCGTGTCGGTCACGCCGCGAATGTGGCCGGACACGACCGACACCGCGCCGAACTCGCCCATCGCGCGCGCATTGCACAGGATCACGCCGTACAGCAGGCCCCACCTCACGTTCGGCAGCGTCACGCGGCGGAAGATCTGCCAGCCCGACGCGCCGAGCACGCGCGCGGCTTCTTCCTCGTCGGTGCCTTGCGCCTGCATCAGCGGAATCAGCTCGCGCGCGACGAACGGGAACGTGACGAAGATCGTCGCGAGCACGATGCCCGGCACCGCGAAGATGATCTGCACGTCGTGATCCTGCAGCCACGGCCCGAACCAGCCCTGCGCGCCGAACAGCAGCACGTACACGAGGCCCGAGATCACCGGCGACACCGAGAACGGCAGGTCGATCAGCGTCGTCAGCAGCGCCTTGCCGCGGAATTCGAACTTCGCGATCGCCCACGAAGCGCAGACGCCGAACACGAGGTTCAGCGGCACCGCGATCACGGCGACGGTCAGCGTCAGCTTGATCGCCGACCACGCATCGGGGTCGGCCAGCGATTCGAGATAGAAGCCGACGCCCTTGCGCAACGCCTCGACGAACACCGCGGCGAGCGGCACGACGAGGAAGAATGCGAGGAACGCCAGCGCGATGCCCGTGAGCAGCCAGCGCACGACGCGCGACTCGCTGACGGGGTCGAGCCGCTTCGCGGCACGCGCGGCCGGCGACGGGGTTTTCAGCACGACGGTGGCCTCCTGGCTCATTGCTGGCCTCCTGCTGCGACGGCGTTGACGGTGGCCGGCGCCGGACCGCTCGCGCCCTTGCTCGTCCTACGCTGCAGATACCACTGCAGCGTGTTGATCAGCAGCAGCATCAGGAACGACACGACCAGCATCACGACCGCCAGCGCGGTCGCCCCCGCGTAGTCGTACTGCTCGAGCTTCGTGATGATCAGCAGCGACGTGATCTCGGATTTCATCGGCACGTTGCCGGCGATGAAGATCACCGATCCGTATTCGCCGAGCGCGCGCGCGAACGCAAGCGCGAAACCGGTGAGCAGCGCCGGCAGCACGGCCGGCAGCACGACGCGGCGGAACGTCAGCCAGCGCGACGCGCCGAGGCACGCGGCGGCTTCTTCCTGCTCGCGCTCGAAATCCTCGAGCACCGGCTGCACGGTGCGCACGACGAACGGCAGCCCGATGAAGGTCAGCGCGACCAGCACGCCGGCCGGCGTGAACGCGATCTTGATGCCGAGCGGCGCCAGATACTGGCCGACCCAGCCGTTGGTCGCGTAGACGGCCGCGAGCGAGATGCCGGCCACCGACGTCGGCAGCGCGAACGGCAGGTCGACGATCGCATCGACGAGACGCTTGAACGGGAACGTGTAGCGCACCAGCACCCACGCGACGAGGAAGCCGAACACGGCGTTGATCAGCGCGCCGCCGAGCGCGGCCGAGAACGTCAGCCGGTACGACGCGAGCACGCGCGGCGACGTGACGGCGGTGACGAACTGGTCCCACGACAGCGTCGCGGTCTTCAGGAACGTGGCGGCGAGCGGAATCAGCACCACGAGGCTCAAATAGGCCACCGTGATGCCGAGTGTCACGCCGAAACCGGGCAGCGCGCTCGGCTTGCGAAAGGTGTACGTCGTCATCGGATGCTCTTGCTGGGTCGATGCTGCTCACGGGCCCGACGCAAACGCCGGCGCAGTGCATCGCGCCGGCGGCCCGTCGGGGATGCGGCGCGCTGTCGTGGCGCGCCGCTTGTCGTTATGGCGTTACTGCGGCTTGTAGATCGAATCGAACACGCCGCCGTCCGCGAAATGCGTCTTCTGCGCATTCGTCCAGCCGCCGAACGTGTCGTCGACCGTGTACAGCTTCAGCTTCGGGAACTGCTTGGTCAGCTCCGCCGGCACGTTCTTCGAACGCGGCCGGTAGTAGTTGCGCGCCGCGATTTCCTGGCCCTGCGGGCTGTACAGGAAATTCAGGTAGGCCTCGGCCAGCTTGCGCGTGCCCTTCTTGTCGACCACCTTGTCGACCACCGCGACGGGCGGCTCGGCCAGGATGCTCACCGACGGCACGACGATCTCGAACTTGTCGGTGCCGAATTCCTTGACCGACAGGAACGCCTCGTTTTCCCATGCGATCAGCACGTCGCCGATCCCGCGCTGCACGAAGCTCGTCGTCGCGCCCCGCGCGCCCGAATCGAGCACGCCGGCGTTCTTGTAGAGCTTCGTGACGAATTCCTTCGCCGTCTGCTCGTTGCCGCCCGGCTTGTGCAGCGCGTAGGCCCATGCGGCCAGGTAGTTCCAGCGCGCGCCGCCCGAGGTCTTCGGGTTCGGCGTGACGATCGAGATGCCCGGCTTGGTCAGGTCGTCCCAGTCCTTGATCCCCTTCGGATTGCCCTTGCGCACCAGGAACACGATCGTCGATGTGTACGGCGACGCGTTGTCGGGCAAGCGCTTCTGCCAATCCTTGTTCACGAGCCCCTTGTTCGCGAGCGCGTCGATGTCGTACGCCAGCGCCAGCGTGACGACGTCGGCCTGCAGGCCGTCGAGCACCGAGCGCGCCTGCGCGCCCGAACCGCCGTGCGACTGCTTGAAGTTGACGGTTTCGCCCGTCTTCGCCTTCCACTCCTTGCCGAACGCCTGGTTGAAATCCTGATACAGCTCGCGCGTCGGGTCGTACGACACGTTCAGGAAGGTCGTATCGGCCTGCGCATGCGTCGCGACGCCCAGCGCCGCCGCCGCGCCCAGCGCGAGTGTTGCGATCAGGCGGCCCACTCCGCCCACCAGCCCCGTATTGCGCTTCGCCATCCTTGGTTCTCCAGTGTTGTCGGTATTGCGATGTCGGGCCAGTCTAGCGAACGGGTTACATGATTAAAAATAATCGTTCCTCATTTTTTAATACTCAAAAGTGCTAACGCATACAGGACGGACGGTTGCGGCGGACAAACCGACGTCCGGGCGTCGCGAAATCACGCCGGAACCGGCGCGATCGCGTCGAACCTCAAGTAACACTTGAAATTCACCAAGTACTGTATAAAAATACAGCTCACTGTCTATCCATACAGTTGAGCCATGACCAAACTCACCGCCCGTCAGCAGCAAGTGTTCGACTTGATCCGTCGCGCGATCGAGCGCTCCGGATTCCCGCCCACCCGCGCCGAGATCGCGGCCGAACTGGGCTTCAGCTCGCCGAATGCGGCCGAGGAGCACCTGCGCGCACTGGCGCGCAAGGGCGTGATCGAGCTGGCCGCCGGCGCATCGCGCGGCATCCGGCTGCTCGGCCTCGACGACGCCCCGCACCAGTTCACGCTGCCGCACGCCGGCCTGATGCAACTATCGCTGCCGCTCGTCGGCCGCGTCGCGGCCGGTAGCCCGATCCTTGCGCAGGAGCACATCTCGCAGCATTACGCGTGCGATCCCGCGCTGTTCACCGGCAAGCCCGACTACCTGCTGAAGGTGCGCGGCCTGTCGATGCGCGACGCCGGCATTCTCGACGGCGACCTCCTCGCCGTGCAGAAGCGCACGGAAGCGAAGGACGGCCAGATCATCGTCGCGCGTCTCGGCGACGACGTCACGGTCAAGCGCCTGATGCGCCGGCCCGGCGGCCTCGAGCTGATCGCGGAGAACCCGGATTACGAAAACATCTTCGTCAAGGCCGGCAGCGCGGATTTCGCGCTGGAAGGCATCGCCGTCGGGCTGATCCGCTCGGGCGAACTCTGACATTCCGTCTCGCTAGGAGAACATCATGGAACGCCTTGCCCGCCTGCTGCCTTTCCGTCAATTCGGTCGCCTGCGTCATCTGCGCGGCCGCACGCCCTGCGCACCGCTGTCCGCGGCGGCGCCAGTGCAAGAAGAAGTCGCAGTCGAACGGCAGGCGTCCCTGCTGCCGTCAGCGCTCCCCGCGTTCGCGCGGGTATCGCTGAACGCCGGTCTGAATCACGCGGAACCCGCGCGCCGCGCGCCGGTGCGCGTCTATCACGGCCGGTCGCGCCTGATCATGGTGGGCACGATCGATGCCGTGTGCCGGATGATCGATCACTGCATCGCAGAGGAACGATCGGCCACGCCGGGCGGTCTCTGATTGCGGAACATCCCCGCACCGGAGGCAACGTGACTGGATCGTCGCGCCGCGCATGGCGACTCAAGCCCCTGCTGATCGTCGCGCTGGTCGTCGCCCTCATTGCGGCGCTCGGCTATGCGTACGCGTCGCCGTATGTCGCGCTCGGTCGCCTGAAATCGGCGATCGATGCGCGCGATGCGCAGGCAATCAGCGAGTATGTCGACTTTCCGTCGCTGCGCATCAGCCTGAAGCAGCAGGTCACGGAAGAGTTGATGCGCCGGATCGACGCCGTGAAGAAAAACAATCCGTTCGCGGTGATTGGCGCGCTGATCGGGTCCGCCCTGATCGGCCCGCTGGTCGATGCGTACGCGACCCCGGAAGGCGTCGCCGCGCTGATGAGCGGGTTGCCGCCACGCGGCAATCCGGGCGAGCGTCCGCCTGAGTGGTCGAATCAGCCGCCAGCAGGCAATGCGCCCGGCAACACGCCTGCCGCACCGCCCGCCAATCCGGCACCGGCAAGTGCGGCCGTACCCGGCAGCAACGCGGCCGCTTCGGCGGCATCGTCGCCGGCACCCGCGCCCGCCGCACCGGCCAGCCCGGGCGAAGCAACGCAAGCGCCGCACCCGCAGCAAACCAGCGCGGGCTACCGGAATGTCGATGAATTCGTCGTGACGTATCAGCGCAGCGCGGATGGCACGCGCTATGCGGCGATCTTCCACCGCTTCGGGCTGTTCTCGTGGAAATTGTCCGGAATCGACCTGCATGCCTAGCAGGCCGCGCGCTCGACGCGCACACTGCTGATGCAGTGCGACGCCCGACCGGCACGCATCGCCGGTCAGGCGGTCATCCAGCCTTTAGATCATTGGCCGTTCGCTATGGCCGCTTCACGCTCGCGCGCAATTTCGGCCTTCTGCTCTTCCGCCGACGAACACGCCACCAGAATGCTGCAGTTCACGCGATCGAGCAGTTGCGTATTGCCCGACCCCATCCACCATCTCGACAACCCGCTGCGGCACCGGTGGCCGACGACGACGAGATCGACCTTCAGCTCCGACGCGAGATTCGCGATTTCGTCGATCGGATAACCGAATGCGAAATGGCCTTCGGCCTGGACGCCGCGCTCGCGCAGCCAGTTCACGCCTTCCTGCAGGATTTCGCGCGCGGTTTCCTCGAAGCGGCCGCATGCGACATCGGTCAGCAAACCCGCGCTTTGCGCAATGCTCGAACGCATGTCGACGACCGACAGCAAATGCGTTTCGGCCTTCAGGTCCATTGCGAGATTGGCGCCATAACGCAGCGCCTTGCGCCCTTCGAGCGTGCCGTCGTAACACAGCAAAATCTTGTTGTAGCTAGCCATGGAGCCTCCCTATCGCGACAACGAGCCTACGTATTCATCATGGTGCGCCGCAATTCAGGACGCAAGGGATGGAAAACGCTGATTCGCCCCGCGCGGCGCGTGCGCGATGATGCGGTGCACGATCGGTGCGCGCGTGCATCGCACCGTGCAGGCATGCGCTGAAGCGATGCAGCCGATGCACTAGAATGGCCCGTTCCACGTCCAGCGGGTCACCTCGCGCCGGCGTCGTGCGCTTCGCCGCATGCCCGTGTGACACGCATTCGCGCGATCCGTTCGCACACCGGTCACACACCGGGCAGCGGAACGCGCCCGCTTACAACGACAACACGCCCATGTCCGTCGCACCGATCGATTTCCGCAACGTCGAAAAGCGCTATGGCGACAAGCTCGTCGTCAATGGTCTGTCCTTCAACGTGAAGGCCGGCGAATGCTATGGCCTGCTCGGGCCGAACGGCGCCGGCAAGACCACGACGCTGAAGATGCTGCTCGGCCTCGCGCATCCCGATGCAGGCGCCATTTCGCTGTGCGGCGAACCGGTTCCATCACGTGCGCGACATGCACGCCGGCGGGTCGGCGTCGTCCCGCAGTTCGACAACCTCGACCCCGACTTCACGGTCCGGGAAAACCTGCTCGTGTTCAGCCGCTATTTCGGGATGTCGGCGCAGGCCGCACGCGCGCTCGTGCCGCCGCTGCTCGAATTCGCAAAGCTGGAAAACAAGGCCGACGCGAAGGTCGGCGAGCTGTCGGGCGGCATGAAGCGCCGCCTTACGCTCGCCCGCGCGCTCGTCAACGATCCCGATGTGCTCGTGCTCGACGAGCCGACGACGGGCCTCGATCCGCAGGCACGGCACCTGATGTGGGAGCGGCTGCGTTCGCTGCTCGCGCGCGGCAAGACGATCCTGATCACCACGCATTTCATGGAAGAAGCCGAGCGCCTGTGCGATCGGCTGTGCGTGATCGAGGAAGGCCGCAAGATCGCCGAAGGCGCGCCGCACGCACTGATCGAATCGGAGATCGGCTGCGACGTGATCGAGATCTACGGGCCCGATCCGGCCGCACTGCGCGACGAGTTGTCGGCATTCGCGAAGCACACCGAGATCAGCGGCGAGACGCTGTTCTGCTATGTAGCCGATCCCGAACCGCTGACTGCTCGACTCAAGGGCCGCCCCGGGTTGCGCTATCTGCATCGCCCGGCCAATCTGGAGGATGTGTTCCTGCGGCTCACGGGCCGCGAGATGCAGGACTGATCGACCATGGACGTCCGTAACTATTCCGCCACCACGCCATCGGCCCCGCCGCGCGCATCGCGCTTCGCGATCGCGATGCCGGCAAACGCAAGCAACTGGGTCGCCGTCTGGCGGCGCAACTATCTCGTGTGGCGCAAGCTCGCGCTCGCGTCGATGTTCGGCAATCTCGCCGATCCGATGATCTATCTGTTCGGGCTGGGTTTCGGGCTCGGCCTGATGCTCGGCCATGTCGACGGCGTGTCGTATATCGCGTTCCTCGCGGCCGGCACGGTCGGCTCGAGCGTGATGATGTCCGCGAGCTTCGAATCGATGTATTCGGGCTTCTCGCGGATGCACGTGCAGCGCACCTGGGAAGCGATCATGCATACGCCGCTCGCGCTCGGCGACATCGTGCTCGGCGAGATCGTCTGGGCGGCCAGCAAGGCGATGTTGTCGGGGGGCGCGATCATGCTCGTCGCGGGCGGGCTCGGCTACGCGCAGTTTCCGTCGATGCTCGCGGCGCTGCCCGTGATCGCGCTGGCCGGCCTCGCGTTTGCCAGCATCGCGATGATCGTCACGGCGCTCGCGCCGTCCTACGATTTCTTCATGTTCTACCAGACGCTCGTGCTGACGCCGATGCTGCTGCTGTCGGGCGTGTTCTTCCCTATCACGCAGTTGCCGCCGCTCGCGCAGCACGCGGCGCAGGCGCTGCCGCTCGCGAATGCGGTCGAGCTGATCCGCCCTGCGATGCTCGGCCGGCCGGCGACCGACATCGCGTTGCACGTCGCGGTGCTCGCCGGCTATGCGGTCGGCGGGTTCCTGCTGTCCGCGTGGCTGTTCCGGCGGCGGATGATGCGCTGACGGCCGGCGCGCCGGGCACCGGGCACCGGCTTCATGCGACGACGTTACTCGTCGTCGTCGCTCCACGGAATTTCGACGTCGGTCAGGAACGCGACGGTCGCGAGCGGGCCGCCTTCCTGGCGACCGAGCTTGCCGTCCGCGCGATGCCATTCGACGCGGAACTGCGTGCCCGGATCGTCGGCCACCAGATAGACCGTGCGCAACTCTTCCTTGTCGGCTTCGTCCACCGGGCCGTCGAACGACACCAGCATCTTCTGCGGCCACAGACCGTTGACGGGATCGTAAATGCGATCGCCTTGCGGAATGTCGATGCTGGCCTCGACACCGATCGTTGCGGAGGCCTCGATGATCATCGTGCCGAGTGCGTGCAGCACGGCAGTCGCCCGCGCGGAATTGGCCTGGCGGATCGCGAGATCGCCGCGCGTCAGCGCCTTTTCGAGTCGAGGATGGATCTTCGGTTGGGTCATGCGTTTTCCTGTTTGCTTCTGGTAAAGGGCGCCGCACACGTGAAGCGGCGGCGCCGGATGAATACGACGACGGCGCGCGACGGGCGCGCCGTTTGCGTGCGTCAGAACCCGAACGCGATCGCGAGCAAGCCGCTCGCGATCCCGAACACGACGACGAGCGTCGCGACGATCGCCAGCATGTAAGGCTTGAACGAACGCGCGAGCATCGCGAGCGACGGCACGCTGATCGGCGGCAGCGTCATCAGCAGCGCGGCGGCCGGACCGACGCCCATGCCGAGCGACAGCATCGCCTGGATGATCGGCACCTCGCCGGCCGTCGGGATCACGAACAGCATGCCCGCCACCGCGAACGCGACGATCCAGCCGAGATGATTGCCGATGTCCGGGCCGATATGCGGGAACAGCCATGCGCGCGCGGCGCCGAGCAGCAGCACGAGCACGATGTATTCGGGCACGAGCCGCACGGCCATGCGCGCGAGCAGTTTCATCCAGCGGACGAACGGGTTGCCGGCCGCGGCCTGCTCGGCCGCCAGCGCGGCAAGCTGCGCATCGTCGATGCTGCGGTCTTCGGGACGCGCGATGCGGTTCAGCAGATAGCCGATCCCGAACACCATCGCGATGCCGAGCACGAGGCGCAGCGCGCTCCAGTGCCAGCCGAGCACGAAGCCCATGAACACCAGCGCCGCCGGGTTCAGCACCGTATTGCCGAGCCAGAACGCGACCGCGCCGCCGGGCGACGCATGGCGCGCACGCAAGCCCGCCACGACCGGCGCCGCGCAGCACGTGCACATCATGCCGGGCAGCGACAGCAGCCCGCCCGCGGCGACGCTGCCGAATCCCGTGCGGCCGAGCACGCGCGCCACCCAGTGCGCGGGCAGCAGCGCCTGCACGGCCGAGCCGAGCAGCAGGCCGAGCACCATCGCCTGCCAGATAGCCTTGCCGTAGGCCCATGCGTAATCGAGCGCCGCCTTCAGCGACGGCTCGGGCGCGGCCGCGGACGTGCCCATCAGGATCGACTGGCCGATCGAATGGTGCTCGGCGGCAACGAACGCCTTGTTGTAGTACGGGAACCATTTCACATAGAAGAGGCCCGCGACCGCGATCAGCAGGAAGGTCATCCAGCCGAGAGCTGGAGTGGGTTGGGTGCGTGTGGTCGTCATCGTGTGGTGGTCGTCGATTGGTCTTGGTCGGTTGCGGATGTCGCGCCGGCAGCAAGCGCGGCCGATGCGGGCAACCCGGCTTGCGCGAGTTCGGCCAGCAGCATGCGCGCCTGATCGCGCACGTCGGCCGCGTTGGGCCGGAACGTGAACGTCAGCGCCCGGTTCGGCTTGTCGTACGTCGCGCGGTAAGTGCGCGCGTAGGCGGGATCGTAATGCTTGTCGATCAGTTCGGTGAACAGATCGGCCCGCGCGCCGGCATCGATCAGTCCCTTCCAGCGCGTCACCTCTTCGCGGCTGTGCAGGCCGATCAGCCGATGAAGCTGCGCCTTGAACGCATCCGGTTCGTCGAACAGGTGCGCGTAATCGTCGAGCAGGAACGCGATCCGCTCGTCGTGGGCCGCTTCGACCTGCACCCACGGCCCCGCGTGAAACGCTTCGATCAGCGCGATCGGCAACTGCACGAGCCCGATCCTGCGACTTTCCGACTCGACGAACACCGGCCATTCGGGGTCGAAACGCCCAAGCGTCTCGACGAGTCCCGAATCGAACCCCTTTTGCGTCGGCTGCGGCTTGCCCGGCAGCGCGCCGAGCAGCGAGCCCCGATGGCATGCGAGCGCTTCGAGGTCGAGCGTCTGCGCGCCCACGTCGCGCAGCGCGTTCAGCAGGCGCGTCTTGCCGCAGCCCGTATGTCCGACGAGCGCGATGTAGCGAAAGCGCGTCGGAAGCGAGTCGAGCGTCGCGCACACCAACCGGCGGTATGCCTTGTAGCCGCCGTCAAGCTGGCGCGCCTTCCAGCCGATCAGGTTGAACCAGGTCGTCATCGAGCCCGAACGCTTGCCGCCGCGCCAGCAGTAGATCAGCGGCCGCCAGTTGCGCGGCCGGTCGGCGAACGTCGTGTCGAGATGGCGCGCGATGTTGCGCGCGACGATCGCCGCGCCGACGCGCGTCGCCTCGTACGGCGACACCTGTCGGTACATCGTGCCGACGAGCACGCGCTCTTCGTTGCTGAGCACGGGCGCGTTCAGCGCGCCGGGAATATGGTCCTCGGCGAACTCGAGCGGCGTGCGCACGTCGATGATCTCGTCGAACTCGCCGGCGCGATCGAGGGTGACAATCAGGTTCTTCAATTTGGCGTCGAACAGGGGCGATGCGGCTCGAGGAGCCGCATGGGCAAGGAAGGCGGATTGACGATTATCTCACGGGCCGGCGTCCCGGGCCTCGCGCGGCAGTCGGCGGCGGCGAGACGGCCTGCATCGCGTCGATCAGGTGGTCGCGGAATGCGCGCACCGACGCGGGCAAATCGCGTCCCGCCATCGTCTGCACCTGGATGCTGCGTTCGCGCAGTTGCGGGTTCGTCACGGGCACGACGACGAAGCCATCCGCATCGGCGCGGTCGCGCACCGACAACAGGCCCGTGAACATCACCGCGCCCGTGCGCCGCGCGTAGCCGTACATCGCCGCGGTGTTGTTGCTCGTCAGCTCGGGCTCGAGCAGCAGCCCGTCGAGCGCGCACGCGATGTCGATCAGCTGGCGCACCGTCGTGCCGGCCTCGGGCAGCACGTGCGCGTGCCGCGCGACATCGGCGAGCGACACCGCGTCGCGCGTCGCGAGCGGATGATCGTGCCGGACCAGCGCAAAGACCGGCGCGCGCTCGGTGTGATCGACGCGCACGCCCTTCTCCGGCGCGAGGCTGAAGGTCAATGCGATGTCCGCATCGCCGTCGCGCACGCGCCGGGTCGCGTCCGCCGGCGATACGACCCACACGATGAAATCGACGCCCGGGTGGCGCGCCTTGAAGCCTGCGAGCACGCCGGGCAGGAAATCGATCGCGAACCCTTCCGAGCACGCGATCTTCAGCAGGCTGCCGTGCAGCGCGTCGAGCCCGCCGATGTCCTTCATCACGTGCTCGGCCTCCAGCAGGCTGCGCTGCGCGAACGCCAGCAGCCGCTCTCCCGCCTCCGACAGCGCCATCCCGCGCGGCCGCCGCTCGAACAGCGGCGCGCCGAGCTCGCTCTCCAGCTTCGCGATCTGGCGGCTGATCGCGGACACCGCCACGTGCAGCCGCGCGGAAGCGTCGCTGATCGAGCCGGTACGCGCCACCTCGACGAAATACCGCAACGCCAGGCCATGCAGGAAAGCCGCCATCGTTCTGTCTCCGCGCCGCATCCGGTCGCGCTGCTTTGCCTTTTCGGCAAAGAAAGGTTCGAAATTCGATCATTGTGACAAAAAAACCGGCTTTCTAGAATCGATCGCACTTCACGTTGCGTGCGCGGCCCGCGCACAGCGAACCCGACCGAGGAGACCCGATTTGAGCCGTACCGCCGCCATCCAGCACGCACTGAACCAGTTCGAATCCGGTGCGTTCTTCACGACCCTGAGCCGCCGCGTCGGCCTGCGCACCGAAAGCCAGGAAAGCGGCAGCGACGCCGCGCTGCGCGCCTATCTGACCGACGAGATCGCGCCCGAGGCCGCGCGCCTCGGTTTCACGTCGCGGATCGTCGACAACCCCGTCGACGGCGGCGGCCCGTTCCTGCTCGCGTCGCGCCACGAAGACGACGCGCTGCCGACCGTGCTGATCTATGGCCACGGCGACGTCGTGCGCGGCTACGACGCGCAGTGGCGCGCGCCGCTGTCGCCGTGGACGCTGACGGCCGACGGCGACCGCTGGTACGGCCGCGGCAGCGCCGACAACAAGGGCCAGCACACGATCAACCTCGCCGCGCTGGCGAGCGTGCTCGATGCGCGCGGCGGCCGGCTCGGCTTCAACGCGAAGCTGCTGATCGAGATGGGCGAGGAAACCGGGTCGCCGGGCCTCGACGCGCTGTGCCGCCAGGAGCGCGACGCGCTCGCGGCCGACGTGCTGATCGCCTCCGACGGCCCGCGCATCGCCGCCGCGCGCCCGACGGTATTCCTCGGCTCGCGCGGCTCGGTCAACTTCAAGCTGAGCCTGCGCGCCCGCGACGGCGCACATCACTCCGGCAACTGGGGCGGGCTGCTGCGCAATCCGGCGATCGTGCTCGCGCATGCGCTCGCGAGCCTCGTCGACGCGCGCGGCGCGATTCGCGTCGCGGGGCTGCGCCCGCCGCCGATCCCGGCCGCCGTGCGCGACGCGCTTGCCGATCTTTCCGTCGGCGGCGGCCCCGGCGATCCGGCGCTCGACGCCGACTGGGGCGAGCCCGGCCTGTCCGCCGCCGAGCGCGTGTTCGGCTGGAACACGTTCGAGATCCTCGCGTTCAAGGCCGGCAATCCGGAGCATCCCGTCAACGCGATCCCGCCCGCCGCATATGCGCACTGCCAGTTGCGCTTCGTCGTCGGCACCGACTGGGAAGCGCTGCATGCGCACTTGCGCACGCACCTCGATGCGCACGGCTTCGCCGACATCGAGATCGACGTCGAACGCGGCGCACCGGCAACGCGCGTGCCGCCGGACGATCCGTGGGTCCGCTGGGCCGTCGCGTCGCTCGCGCGCACCACCGGCAAGAAGCCCGCGATCCTGCCGAATCTCGGCGGCACGCTGCCGAACGAGGTGTTCGCCGACACGCTCGGGCTGCCGACGCTGTGGGTGCCGCACTCGTACCCGGCGTGCTCGCAGCACGCGCCCGACGAGCACCTGCTCGCGAGCGTCGTCAGCGAAGGGCTGCAGATGATGGCCGGCCTCTTCTGGGATCTCGGCGACGCCGCGCCGCCCGTTCGCCGCGCGGCATCCACCGCGGCCGGCGCCGCCCTGTAACGCGCTTCGCCCCTTTCACGGGACTGCACACACGATGAATACGACCACCCTGACCTCGCAGGACGCCGCGCGCCCCAGCGCCGCGAAGATCCGCCGCATCATCTTCGCGGCGTCGATCGGCAACGCGCTCGAATGGTTCGACCTGATCGTCTACGGCTTCTTCGCGGTGACGATCGCCAAGCTGTTCTTCCCCGCCACGAGCGAAGCGACGTCGCTGATGCTGACGCTCGGCACGTTCGGGCTGTCCTACCTGATCCGGCCGATCGGCGGCTTCGTGCTCGGCGCGTACGCGGACCGCGCGGGCCGCAAGGCGTCGCTGCTGCTGTCGATCGCGATGATGATGGCCGGCACGCTGCTGATCGCGCTGATGCCGACCTACGCATCGATCGGCATGCTCGCGCCGCTCGGCATCATGCTGTCGCGGCTGATGCAGGGCTTTTCCGCGGGCGGCGAATTCGCGAGCTCGACCGCGTTCCTCGTCGAGCACGCGCCGCAGCGGCGCGGTTTCATGTCGAGCTGGCAGTTCGCGAGCCAGGGCCTCGCGACGTTGCTCGCGTCGGGTTTCGGCGCGCTGCTGACGGCCACGCTGACTTCCGCGCAACTCGAAAGCTGGGGCTGGCGCGTGCCGTTCCTGTTCGGCCTCGCGATCGGCCCGGTCGGGCTGTACATCCGCCGCTACGTCGACGAAGGCGTCGAGTTCAAGACGCAGGCGCGCTCCGAAGCGCCGGTGCGCGAGCTGTTCGCGGACCAGAAGCTGCGGCTGCTGTTGTCGGTCGGCGCGCTCGTGATCTCGACCGCGATCAACTACATGATCCTGTACATGCCGACCTACGCGATCAAGCAGCTCGGGCTGCCGGCATCGACGGGCTTCGCGGCGACGCTCGCGACCGGCTTCGTGCTGACGCTCGTCACGCCGGTCGTCGGTCATCTGTCCGACAGCACCGGGCGGATCCGCATGATGGCGGTCGCGGCCGTGCTGATGCTCGTGACCGTGTGGCCGACGTTCGCATGGCTCACGCGCCATGCGTCGTTCGCGACGATGCTCGCTGCACTGGTCTGGATCGGCGCGCTGAAGGCGATGTATTGCGGTGCGCTGCCGGCGCTGATGGCCGAACTGTTCCCGTCGCAGACGCGTGCCACCGGGCTCGCGGTCAGCTACAACACCGGCGTCACGCTGTTCGGCGGCTTCGCGCCGTTCGTCATCACCTGGCTGATCAGCACGACCGGCAACCGGCTGTCGCCGGCGCTCTATCTGATGGGGTGTGCGCTGCTGAGCCTCGCCGCGCTATTCGTCGCGCGCACGCGGCTGAAGATGCGCTGACCCGAGAAACGACGGCGCAGCGGTGCGCCGCCGAAACCGCCCGACTCGGCCCGTCGCGGCAGCGCCGCCGCACGGGCCGCGCGCCGTTTACGGCGCCGGATTCGGCTGCCGTTCGTGCAATGCGTCGATTTCGGCGAGGATCTCGTCGGACAGCGTCACGTCGATGCTGCCGATGTTCTCCTTCAACTGCTCGAGCGACGTCGCGCCGACCAGGTTGCTGCGCACGAACGGGCGGCTGTTGACGAACGCGAGCGCCAGTTGCGCGGGCGACAGCCCGTGACGCTGCGCGAGCGCGACGTAACGCGACGTCGCCTCGACGGCCTGCGGCTTGCTGTAGCGCTGGAAGCGCTCGAACAGCGTGATGCGCGCACCGGCCGGACGCGCGCCGTTCTCGTACTTGCCGGACAGCCAGCCGAACGCGAGCGGCGAATACGCGAGCAGGCCGACGCCGTCGCGATGCGTGAATTCCGACAGCCCGTTTTCGAACGTGCGGTTCAGCAGGCTGTACGGATTCTGGATGCTCGCGATGCGCGGCAGCCCGAGCCGCTCGGCCGCGCGCAGGAACTGCGCGACACCCCACGGCGTTTCGTTCGACACGCCGATCGCGCGCACCTTGCCGGCCTTCACGAATTCCGCGAGCACGCCGAGCGTTTCCTCGATCGGCACCGTGTACGCGTCGTCGACCCACGGATACGCGGGCCGGCCGAACGTGGTCGTGCTGCGATCGGGCCAATGCAACTGATAGAGATCGACGTAGTCGGTCTGCAGGCGCTTGAGGCTGCCGTCGAGCGCTTCGGTCAGGTTCTTGCGGTCGAACTGGTTGCCCTCGCCACGAATATGGCGCGGATTGTGCGGCTGCCGCGCCGGCCCGGCGATCTTCGTCGCGAGCACGATGCGGTCGCGCTGCGCGCGATGCTGCGCGATCCAGGTGCCGATGTATTGCTCGGTGCGGCCCTGCGTGTCGGGCTTCGGCGGCACCGGATACATTTCCGCGGCATCGATCAGCGTCACGCCCTGCCCGAGCGCGTAGTCGATCTGCTCGTGCGCGTCGCGCTCCGAATTCTGCTCGCCCCACGTCATCGTGCCGAGACCGATCAGGCTGACCTCGATGCCCGAATCGCCGAGTGTGCGGTATTCCATGCTGTTCCTGTCGCGTCGGTGGAAAGCAGGAACGCTATCACATTGAAGGCGACTGCTTCAGACGGGTGCCGCGCACGCTTACAAGCGGCCTTCGGCGCTGCCCCGCGCGTTCACGCGCCCGCTCGGACGACGGTGTTGCCGCCCTCCGTCACTGCGGGCGCTGGATGAAGCAGGTCGCCGACGCATGCGCGACGATCTTGTCGTCCGGCGTCTTCAGCGTGCCCTCCGCGACGCCCAGCGAACGCGACAGGTGAATCACGCGCCCTTCCGCGATCAGGTCGACGTCGCGCGGCACGGGCCGCAGCATCTTCACGTGCAGATCGACGGTGCCGTAACCGACGCCCGCATCGAGCATCGAATGCACCGCGCACCCGGTGACCGAATCGAGCACCGTCGCGGCGAACCCGCCGTGCACGCCGCCCAGCGGGTTCAGGTGCCGGCCGTCCGCCCGCGCCGAAAACTTCACGTAACCGAGCTCGACGTCGAGCGGACGCATCGGGATCGTCTCGGAAATCGACGCAAGGGGCGCGTCGCCCGACACGGCGGCACGCAGCAGATCGAGGCCAGACAGGGAAAGCGGATTCATCGGGTTGTCTCCGGGTTGAAAGCGCGTCGCCGCGCGAGTAAGTTCTAAATTGGAACTCATTATTGTCAACGATGCCGGTCGTTGTCAACGCGGCTACGCCCGTTGCAACCGAAGGCGGGTTCTATAATCGAACTCGCTATTTCGCTGAACCGCCGCACGACCGCCACAAGAGGCAAGAGACTCGACGATGAAATGGGATGACATCGGCACGCTGAACTGTTCGGTCGCGCGCACGCTCGCCGTGCTCGGCGACCGCTGGACCATGCTGATCCTCCGCAACGCCTTCCTCGGCTGCCGCCGCTTCGATGCGTTCCAGGCCCAGCTTGGCCTGACGCGCCACGTGCTGGCCGAACGGCTTGCGCGGCTCGTCGACGAAGGCGTGCTCGTCAAGCGCGCGTATCAGGAACGCCCGCCGCGCTTCGAATACCGGCTGACCGAAAAGGGCCTCGACCTCTACCCGACCCTGCTCGCGCTGACGGCGTGGGGCGATCGCTGGAAGGACGACGGCCAGGGGCCGCCGGTGCAATTGCGCCATCGAGCCTGCGGTCAGTTGATGCACGCGGTGACCGTATGCTCGGCCTGCGGCGAACCGCTCGACGCGCGCGATGTGCAGCCCGAGCCCGGGCCCGGCTGGATCACGCCCGACGAGGCCGGGGCGTCTGCAGCCAGGGATTGACGATGCGCTGCGCGCGGATGTCTGTCTGACGCGCCCGCTAGACGTCCGCTTGGGCCACTGGCCGCGTTGAGTCTGGGTCCAGCCGACCGGGCGCACGCATTGCTCGCACGCGAGTGCCCTGCAACGGTAAACGCAATCGCATGCCATCGCCGGCCCTATCCGCTATCCGTTGATCGTCCCGATTGAACACACGAAGCTGCACAACGCAACTTTGCGTCACCCCCCAACACCTCTGCCGACCATCGCTTCGCATCCGCACGTGACCGGGCCGCCATGCGTGCGTTACACTCACGGCCCGCTGTCTCGAAATTATTCGCTGTCCAAGATGTCGTCGCGCAATCGCCTCGCTGCCGCCTGTCTCGCCGCTTCCCTCCTCGCCACACCCTTCGCCGCCTTCGGCAAGACGCAAAGCGAATCGCTGCTCCAGCAAGCGATCGATCTCGTGTCGCGATGGCTGCCGGCTCCCACTCACGAAGCACCCGCGACCCAGGTCGTCGAATCGGCATTCTCGCCCGACGGCGGCGCCGAGGCGCTCGTGCTAAAAGCGATCGGAGCGGCGCGCAGCTCGATCCGGGTCGCCGCCTACTCGTTCACGTCGCCGCCCGTCGCGCGCGCGCTGCTTGCCGCCAAGCGCCGCGGCGTGAATGTCGCGGTAGTCGTCGACGACAAGGGCAACCGCGCGAAGAGCAGCAAGCAGGCACTGAACCTGCTCGTCAACGCGGGCATCCCGACGCGCACGATCGACGCCTATGCGATCCACCACGACAAGTACCTCGTGATCGACGCCGAGCACGTCGAAACCGGTTCGTTCAACTACAGTGCGTCGGCGGCCAGCCGCAATTCCGAGAACGTCGTCGTGGTCTGGAACAATCCGCAACTCGCGTCGCGCTACCTCACGCACTGGCAAAGCCGCTTCGACCAGGGCACGCCGTACCGCTCCAGCTACTGACGCGCGACACGCGCTTTCGCCCGGCGCTCGACCGCTCGCATTTTTGCCGCGGTGTGGCAGATGATCGGCGAGCACGGCGCGATGTTCAATTCGGCCGAATGGCCAGCATGCCGGCTCGCGAAGCGGCCGCCATGCGCGATGCCGCCGCGTTCAATGGATTTCAGGCGCGCGGCCGGTCGCTGCGCCGGCATGCGCGCTCGACACACAGCGGTTCACGTGCCCGTCCGCACCGCTTGCCGAATTCGCCGACAAGCCGTGGTCGCCCATCGGCAGCACGCTGCTCACGCAATCGGTGCTGAACATCAGCGTGTTCTGAACCAGCGGGTAAAGGAGATACAGCGCAAACGCGAGATAGCCCGCGTACAGAATTCGAACCATGGTGCGATGGGATGCGATGAACGATTGGACTCGTCCTGTTTACGGCATGGCGCCGCGCACCTTGAGGTATCGCCCGTCCGATTCCGCATCGGGACGAAACACGGGTCGATGACGCCCGCTTCTTACTGCATCTTCACCGCCCTTCACGAACCCGATCACCGCCGCTGCAGGACTTGCAGCGTGGCGATGCATCGAACGATGCGCAATCCTGTTCGACGATCCATGACCGGCCTGACGGCCGGGACAAAAAACAAGGCGCACGCAAATCGTACCGAAACCGTCCGACGAGGCAGCTCGGTCGGGCACGCACGCCATCGTACCGTCGCCGACCTGCTCGCATCGGCCGATCGCCAGATCGGTCGAACACAAGCAGCGCGGCAAAACGGCCGGCGCATAACCGCGGACGAGCCGGGCCGGCGCGGCGGATCAAGCCGCCGCGCAGCCGCTCGGCCGCGGTCGGGCGCCGGCGTCGGTTCAGCTCCCGCAGGGCGGCGCGCTGGCCATGGCCTCCGCGATCTGCTCGGGTGTCAGGTCGCGCTGATGCGTCGCCAGCGACCAGCGATGCCCGAACGGATCCTCGACCTGCCCGTAACGATCGCCCCAGAACATATCGGCGGCCGGAATCGTGACCGTCGCGCCGGCCGCGACCGCCTTCGCGATCGCCGCGTCGGTATCCGGCACGTACAGGTGCAGGCAGACGGGCGTGCCTTTCAGCGCCTTCGGGCCCAGCGCACCGTGCTCGGGCATTTCATCCACCAGCATCAGCGTCGAATCGCCGATCGCGAGGCACGCATGCGCGAGCCGGCCGTCGGGCATCGCGAGGCGAAACTGTTCGGTCGCATTGAATGCGCGCTGGTAGAAGTCGATGGCTGCGGTTGCGCCCGCGCAGATCAGATGCGGGGTCAGCGTGCGCATCCCTTCCGGGATCGGCTTGACGGACGTGGCCATGGTGTCGCTCCTTCAGTCGGTTGTCGTATCGAAAATCGGGACGGACGCGCGATGCGCACGCCTCCGATGCTACGACGGACGACTCCCGCGGAAATCGACACGACACACGGGATTTTTTTGTTTGGTTGAGCCACTGGGTGCACAGGGCGCCCCACCTGGCCTCGTCAGCCCGTTCGGTCGGCCGGTTCGTCCGGCAGGCCGAACTGACGGCGGCAGGCCTCCAGCAACTCGGCCACCGCGTCGAGCGGAAGATCGGCAAACCGGGCGATCGGCAGCATCACGCCACCCGGCACCCTCGTGCGCGACGAATCTACGGAGAACTGGTAGCCGATGTAATGATTACCGGCGACGCGGACGATCCGGAATTCCGTGACGTCACGCCACGGCGTGACCGGTTTTTCCCGCGCGGAGCCGATCAGCCGGAAGCCCGTCTCGTCGATCTGCAGCGACATCTTGCGCCGCGACGAGACGAACAACGCGGCACTGGACAGCCCCAGCAACGCGGCCAGCCCCGCCACCGGCCAGAGCGTCGGAGCGGCCACATAACCGCACAGGCTCGCCGCGGCCAGCCCCGCACACACGACCGCCCTGCTTTTCAGGCTTCGGCCGTCGACCGCCAGCGTCACCGGCAACGAACCGGTGACCGTTCCCGCGACGGGATCGACGTGCCAGCCGGAATCCGTCGTTTCGCGTTCGTCGTTCATTGCACGCCGGCTCGTGTCGACGGCCGCCGGTCCATCGACGAGGGCGGCATGTCGGAATTCCGATCCCGGTGGCGCGAATCACGCGCCATTGAGCCGACGTCGGTCAATTGCAGACCTTGACGGTACCGTTGGTCGTGCATTGACCGATGGCCCAATGGCTCTGCGCTGCCAGACGAGGCGCGACGCCCATGCCGCGAATCGGCGCGGCAGGCGGCGACGATGCAGGAACAGGCGCCGACGCAGTCTCGGGCGACGGTTGCACGGGCGCTGGCCCGGAGGTCTGACAGGCGGCAAGCGCCAGACAGAGCGCGAATGCCGGCGGGACGATGGCGGATCTAGGCATGGTAGTGGGCGCGTTCGCGCGATTCGGTTTGGGTAACGGCTCGCAGTCAGATCTGCGGCAGGTCGCGCAACGTGCGCGACTCGCTCGTTGCATCGATGTCGAGCTCGATGCCCTCCGACGCATCGCGATACAACACGCGTTTCAGCCTGGGCCCGATTGCGGTGGTGTCCGATGCCGAGAAGATCGCACGGACGTCGTTACCGGACGCGAGCGCGCGCGCCACGTCCGCCACCGGGGCCTCACGGGGCGCCGCCGCCCACGAGCGATCGGCCGGGTTCACGGCCGCCCAGCGCACGTGCGTCACGCGCGCGCTGAGCGGATCGATTCGGACACCATTCACCGCGAACGTCGACATCGGCATCTCCTTTGAATTTTTACGGCCTGCCGCATGCATGCGGCGAGCGGCGAACAGCCCGGACCTCGCCTGCGCAGCGCGCACGGCCCGCGATCAGGTGCGCGGCTCCGGCCAACGCGATTTTCGATGATACATTGGGACGCTTTGCAACCGTCAACAGACAATCGTGTACGGGAGAAACACATGAGCGACGCCTGGGGAACCTTCCCTGCCAGAATGGGCGACCATCAGGCTTTCATCAGCTTCAACCACGGCTTTGCGGAAATCGCCGAAAGCGATCCGCGCACGTCGCTGCTCAGCGTGCGCGTTCCCTTTGCGCATCCGTCGCCCGAAGGTCTGCCAACCGGCGACGAATTCGCCGATCTCGCGAAGATCGAAGATCTGCTCGACGCCGCGATCACCGCGAAAGACGGCGTGCAGGTCGGTCGCATCACCGTCGACGGCAACCGGGATTTTCTTTTCTACGTGCCGTTCGACGAAGAGGCGGCCGCGGAGATCGTCGACTCGCTGGCCGACCAGACGACCTATGCGCTGCAGTACGCCCATCAGGACGATCCGGACAAGACGACATACTGGCAGACGCTCTACCCGACCGACGACGACTGGCAGATCATGCGCGATATGCGCACGCTGGAGGCGCTGCGGCAGCAAGGCGACGTCCCTGACGTGAGCCGGCGCGTGATGCACTGGGCGTACTTCCCCGACCCGAGCGACGCGCACCAGTTTGCGGACTGGGCCGAAGCGAAAGGCTATCCGGTCGAATCGGTCGCGCCGACCGAAGACGGCAAGTCGGCGGTGCGGTTTTCACACGAAGGCACGATGACGCTCGCCGACATCACGCGCCATACGCTCGCGCTCAATCGCGAGGTGCGCGCACTCGGCGGGAACTACGACGGATGGGAAACCAGCGTCGAACAGGCTGGCTGAGCGGAGCGCCATGCCCGTGGCGTGTGATGTGACGCTATCTGACGCAAAAAACATCCCGGCAGCGCGTTGTTGCGCGCCGCCGGGATCAAGGCATCGCCGGAAAAACCGGCGATGGGCCTGAGGGTTCGCTCAGGCACGAGGAAAGCGATTCTTGCGGATTAGGCGAACGGATGTCGGGGTGCGAACGAGTGCCGTCGCGCCGCCCGCCGAACGCCTGTCCGGTTCCGCCGACGCAACCTTCCGGCGTCGGGGGGCAAAAAGCCCCCGCTCCTGCACGAGCGAGCGGGGAAATAGTTGACCGGGCCGGGGAAGAACGGTCAACCGGTCAAATTGTGATCGCGGGTCGCGCGACGGTCTGTGCGGCAACTCACCCTTTAGTAACAATGTGACGGCCACCGGCATGCTCGCGTGCCGGTGGCCGTCATGATTCGAGCGTGACGCATTGCTTGCCGGCCTCGCTGACGGGGAGCCGGCGACAGCGTTCGTCTTTTCATTCCAGCGTTTTATTTTGTTTTAATTCAAGTCGATTTTTCAGACCCCGGCGCAGTTTCCGGTAAGTCGCGGATATTGTCAAAGCAGGATTATTCTATTTTTTTCGCGCGATGCAATTTCCGCATCATTTTTTCGCGCGGAATTTCTCGCACGCAATGATCTGCGTCACAAAAATACGAGTTCGTCGCTACAACGAGCCACTGGAAAACCAGTCGGCAAGCATATCGATCCAGTCGAGATTGCCGACGATTTCAATAGCGGCGTCGCCGACGATTTCGGCTGTCGACGAATCTGCCGCCACCGCGCCGGTTGCCACCGCGCTCGCTTTCACAATCCCGGTCGATGCGACGGGCTTCGGATCGGCAAGCCGCTCCAGCCAGTCGACGATATTGGCGCGCGCGTCCTCTTCATCGGCGAAATCGTTTCGCTCCAGAAAACGATCGAATACGATCCACCCGAGCGTCTTGCTTCGCACCTCGGATTCGAGCTGCCTGTCGATAACGGCGGCACGACCGGACTCGGTGATTTCAAGCGTTGCGGTGAAACGGTAATCGAGATATTCGATCTCGAGTTTCGACGACATGGCTTCTCCGCTCAATATGCCCTCTCAATTTTCATGATGCCCGGCGCCTGACGTGCTTCTCGACACCGTGTGAATCTTGCGTGAATTTCGCGCAGGGTTTCGTTCTCGCAGGCGAGTATTGCGATATTCTCGCGGCCTGTCGATACGGACCGTCAACGCATGACCGTTCCCATTCTTTTTGCCGGTTGAGCCCGTAAGTCGCTCCGTTTTCCTATTTTTGGTATCGACCTGCAGTGCAGCCGTCCGCGCTGCTAAACTCGAATCACAAAGACCGCTTGCGCCACCAGAGGAAATAATGACGCTCGCTCACGCACGACAAAGCGGCGTAGATGTCTGGATCGTCCAGCTTCCCGGGCACGCTCCCTATGCCTACACGCACCTCAAGCGGGTATTCTCGTCCGACGACTCTCGACATCGGGTCGTGACGATCGACCTGAAGAAACTGCTGGCCTGCGCCGACCGCGACACCACCGACTATGTGCTGCCGTCGGTTCAGTACTGGGCACCTGGAAAGGCCGCGGGCATTCGCGAATTCCTCGATCCGAACCAGGACCGGATTCCGGACATGCCGTTCATCACGTTTCGCGAGACGAGAACGCGAACGTTGCTCGGCATTCCCGGCCTGTCGAAAATCGGCGTCGCATCGTTCCGTAACGGCCAGCATCGCGCACGCTATCTCGCCTATGCCGGCGCGACGATCCTGCCCGTCGAAATCCACGAGACTGAAGCCGATTTGCTTGTGCGGTATTGCGGCGTGTGATGGCAAAGTCCGCTGGGCTTTCACCTGGCGCTTCCATAGCAGCCAGACGCAGTTGCACTCGCGTGCCGCCGCTCGCGCCGATGCCGGCAAGCGTTCAAGCCTGGATCGCGTAAATCCGGTCGGTGACTTCCGTCTGGCCGATGCGGCTCGTTTCGACGCCGGCCAATTGCCAGCCGTTGTGTTCGTAGAACCCGATCGCACGCACGTTGCCCTCGAGCACCTGCAAATGGACCTTGTCCACGCCGATCGACCGGGCCCATGCGCGAACGGCTTCGATCATGCGCTTGCCCGTACCGCTGCCGTGATGCGAAGGATGCACGGACTCGACGATGATTTCGTAACCGTCGAATTCATCACTATGGCATTAGATTCTCTTGTGCATAGGGTGGCCGTCGGCGTTGACGGTAAGCATCGCGATCGCATGAACGTCGGTGCCGTCTGGACGACGCAGCGTTTACCAGATCCCGGCGACGCACAGCGTTTCTCGGTCGACAAGCCCCAATCCTTTGCCAAACGCATGGACCGAGCACCCATTCGCCATCGTCTTTTTGGTACGCCTCCGGATACGATGGCTCGACGACGTACTTGGCCGAGGCTCGCCATGTGGGGGCGAATACGTTAGCCATCGAGCAATGCCCTCTTCCCTTTGTTCTTGATCAGGTAGTACGCCTACTGCCCGATGTACGCGATCGTGGCGACGGCTACCCACCAGTTGATGTCGTGGCCGGTCAGCCACAACCAAAAATTGCTTCCCACAGCCGGCGCCGCCTTGGCAACGCTCACCGCGAGACCGTTCTTCATCGAGTCCCCGAAATGAAAAAGCCGCCCAGATGGCGGCTATGCGTATGAGAGGTGGCCCTCGGTGGCGTGGCTACTCGACGACCGGGGCGGGTCCTGGATTCGGTGCGACGGATCAATCGAATGCTACACTCCGGCCGATTGTGATCGAGCGAACTCATCGACAGGACAATATATGGCTTTCACTAGAGATTGGTTTTCGAACTCCATCCCATCGTGGAACGAAGCGCTTGCCCCTTTCAAAGGAGCCGAGAACCTTCGGTTCCTTGAAATCGGATCGTTCGAAGGTCGCTCGAGTTGCTGGCTTCTCGAGAACGTGCTTACTAGTGACTCGTCAATCCTTCACTGTGTTGACCCTTGGGTCGGTCCGATCTACGAACGCTTCATGGACAGCGTCTCACCTTGGAAAGACAGGGTCGTGATGCACCGTGGGAAAAGCGAGGACATGCTCCCGCTAATTCCCGGACCATTCGATCTCGTCTATATAGACGGGTTGCACATGGGATTTAACGTCCTCCAGGACGCCGTATTGACATGGAACAAACTAAAGGTCGACGGCCTCATGATCTTTGATGACTACCTCTGGGAACACCAAGGGTTGGACAGGACTTTGGTGCCGAAGGATGCAGTCGACGGCTTTTTGTCAGTGATACACGGCAGGTATGAACTGGTGCATCTTGGTTACCAAGTCATCATTCGAAAGAACGGTCGAGGCGCAGAATTCGAAAAGCAATATTTTGATTTCTGCCAGCGCGTATCGACCGACCTCTCGCCAGTCTTTTAACGGCAGTTGCAGCGAGACAGGGGAAGCAACTCATGCCCCTGTCGGCTCCTCGAACGTCTACATTCCGTCGCTGCCTTGCGAAGCAAGGCAGCCGATTGACACAAAGTCCCCTCAGGAAGTTCTATCAGGGTCGCGTTCTCGGGCGGCGAACCTGTCCGCATTTTTGTGGGCGAGGCGGTTGAACAGCACGTTATCCACGCGCCTGCATAAATCGCTCGCCGAACAGGATAGCAAACTGG
>NZ_CADFDL010000011.1:0-228621 GCF_902832865.1 Burkholderia sp. BCC0397
GACCAGGACGTTGATAGGTCAGGTGTGTAAGCGCAGTAATGCGTTCAGCTAACTGATACTAATTGCCCGTAAGGCTTGATCCTATAACAAGTCTGTTTCGCGCTACAGAGCGCGTCGGACGGTTGGATTCTCGTGTGTGATACACACAACCTAAATTACTGCTTCTTCCAAGATTGGTTGCGCTGCGAAGCAACGCAACAACCCCCTGTGAAAGTAGGTAATCGTCAGGCTCCCTCAAGCCAAGAACCCCCGCCCGAAAGGCGGGGGTTTTTGCATTTCGGCGCCAAAAAAGCACGCGGCGAAGCGTCACCAAGGCTACGTCCGCTGACTTCCCGCAGACGCAATCCATCGCAGCGCGAGCCCGTCAATTCGGTGCTCCGCCGTTCTCGAGCACTCTGCGGTTGTGCCGTCCGGCATCTCCCGCCAGCTCCTTTCCGCTAACCGTACCCATCCGTCTTCAGATCGGTTCCGGCCATCACACATCCAGAGGCGATGTGTGATGGCCGGTGATGAGCGATGTTGATCGACAATGATCGATAAATACCGCTTGCCGGCGAAAAACTCCTATTTCATCTTCCCCTTCGATGCGCCGCGTCCCGTGCACCACTCGGCGAACGGAGCGCGAAATCATCATAAAAATCTATGCGCATAAAGTTCATTCACGCGACATGCTCGGCAGAGCGGAGATCAAGTCCTTCAGGGTAATATCGCCGTTCGTCCCGATTCCCCGGTGCTTGCCTGCATCCGTCGGTGGTCGGCGCTTTTTGCACTCCGTCTCCTGCATCGTTCATGACTGACAGCCCTGCCCAAGGTAGTCGGACGACCGACTTCTTGCCGTATCTCGTCGCCGCGACGTTCTTCATGGAGTATCTCGACACGACCGTGATCGCGACCGCACTGCCGCAAATGGCGAGCTCGTTCGGCGTCGGGCCGAACGCACTGAGCCTCGGGATGACGGCCTATATGCTGGCGCTGGCGGTGTTCATCCCGATCAGCGGCTGGATCGCGGATCGCTATGGCTCGCGAACGGTCTTCGCGAGTGCGATCGTCGTCTTTACCGGTGCGTCGGTGCTGTGCGGGCTGTCCGAAGGTGTGATGTCGTTCACGGCTGCCCGGCTGCTACAGGGTGTCGGCGGGGCGATGATGGTGCCGGTCGGGCGAATGATCGTCGTGCGGAGTACCGAGAAGGCGAAGCTGATGCGTGCGATCGCGACGATCACGTGGCCGGGCATCGTCGCGCCCGTCGTCGGGCCGCCGATCGGCGGCTTCATCACGACCTATGCATCGTGGCGATGGATCTTCCTGCTGAACGTCCCGTTCGGCGTTGCCGCGCTCGTTTGTACCTGGCTGATCGTCCGGAATACGCGGGCCGACGAGCAACGGCCGCTCGACTGGGTCGGCTTCGTGCTGGCCGGCGGCGCATTGACCTGCCTGCTGATCGGCACCGAAGCGGCCGGCCAGCAGGATGTCGACTTCACGCGCGCGGGTGTCCTGGTGGGCGCAAGCGTGCTGTTCGGCATCGCCGCATGGCTGCATGCGCGACGCTGCGCGCATCCGCTGCTCGATTTCACGACGCTGAAGGTGCCGACGTTCTCGGTGACGGTGATCACCGGCTCGATCACGCGGATGGCGATCAACGCCGTCCCGTACCTGCTGCCGCTGCTGTTCCAGATCGGCTTCGGGCTGTCGCCGTTCCAGTCAGGGCTGCTACTGCTCGCGAGCGCGCTCGGTAATCTCGGGATGAAGGCGGGCACGTCGTGGATCCTCGACCGTTACGGCTTTCGGCGCGTTGCGCTCGTCGACGTGACGATCGCCGGCATCTTCACGATCGCATGCGGCTGGCTGACCGCGTCGACGCCGCTGGCGATCACGCTGTTCGTCGTATTCGTCTACGGGCTCACGCGGTCGATGCAGTTCACGACGCTCGCGACGCTGGCTTATGCGGATATCCCGGCTCAGCAGACGAGCGCGGCCAGCACGCTGTGGAGCGCCGCGCAGCAGATGACGATCGGGATGGGGATCGCGTTCGGTGCATTGTCATTGCGGCTCGCGGCATTGGGGCGCGGCGATGCGGCCGGCATGCACTACGTGCTCGACGATTTCCGCTGGGCGTTCGTCGCGGCGGGCGTGCTCGCGTTGCTGACGTTGCCGGGCTACGCACGGCTGGCTTCCGATGCCGGCGATCGGCTGCGGGCCAACGTGGCGCGAGGATAGGCCGGACTGCAAATCGTATTGGCGAGGCGACAGGTGAGTGCGCATGTTTTGCGGTGCTCACCGGAAGCGCTGATTCGTTGCGGCCGCGATTGCCTGACGGTCAGCGCAAACGGTTTCCAGTCACCGCGGGCGAGCGACCTTCTGGCCGGCCATGCTTGGTCGGAACGCTCTCCGAACGATGACGTGTGGTGCCGGGACGAGCATGAATGCGATGCGCGACAAGCGGCACGGCAGCAGCGCAGTTGTCCCTATTCCCGCTACTGCGCGTCATGGAAGATGATGCCGACCGTGTGGCGATGGCCGCTTCGGATTCGGCTCACGCCGTGGCGCAGGTTGACGCGATAGACGCCGCGGGTTCCCTGCACGGGCCGGCCGTGTACCGCGAAGATCACTGCATCACCTTGCGTCAGCGGCACCACTTCCGCACGCGACTGCATGCGTGGTCGCTGTTCCGTCAGCACGAATTCCCCACCACTGAAATCGCGACCCGGCGCCGACAGCAGGATCGCGACCTGCAGCGGAAACACGTGCTCGCCATACAGGTCCTGGTGGAGACAGTTGTAGTCGTCGGCGCCGTATTGCAGGATCAGCGGCGTCGGTCGAGTTTGTCCTGCCGCGTGGCAGCGATCGAGGAACGTCGCATGGTCTTTCGGATAGCGGACGTCGATCCCGAGCGCCTGGTTCCAGCGATTCGCGATCGGCGCGAGATGCGGGTAGATCGTCGCGCGCAGCTCGGCGATGACCGCTGGCAGTGGATACGCGAAATACTTGTACTCGCCGCGGCCAAAGCCGTGCCGCGCCATTACGACACGTGAACGATAGAGCGCATCGCGCGGATAGAGCGACGCGAGTGCATCGCACTCGCTTGCCGACATCAGGCCCGGCACGCGCGCGCATCCGTAGCGACCGAGCTCGGCATCGACGCTCGGCCAGTCGAGGGTGTCGACGCGTTGCGCGATGTCCAGCGATTCGACGGCAGGTTGCAGATCGGCAATGTTCACGGGCGTACCTCGGGGCATCGGCAGTGTGGCGCCGTGTGCGGGCGCGCACGGTCGAATTCACGATGAAAGTTGATGAACCCAGTCTAGCGGCGTTTGTGCGTCGGTACGCTCCAGATCTTGCGCTTTAATTCGGACGAGGAAACGTTGCAGGCACGGCATCGACACACTGAATGTGGCGACGTGCCGGAGCGGAGAAGCGGAGAGACGGAGAGACGGAGAAGCAGAGAAGCAGAGAAGCAGAGAAGCAGAGAAGCAGAGAAGCGCCACATCCAACCCACCGCGGCGGATGGCCGGCTATCGCCCGCCACCCGCCGCGTCCACGATCAGGCCAGCGACCGGAACAACCAGTAAAGCCCTGCCGCCAGCGCGATCGACGCCGGCAGCGTCAGCACCCACGCGAGGACGAGGCTGCGCACCGTGCTCCATTGCAGCCCGGAGCCGTTCGCCGCCATCGTGCCCGCGACACCCGACGACAGCACGTGAGTCGTCGACACGGGCAGCCCGTACATGTCGGCGGCGCCGATCGTCAGCATCGCGACGAGTTCGGCCGATGCGCCCTGTCCGTACGTCAAATGCTGCTTGCCGATTTTTTCGCCGACGGTCACGACGATCCGCTTCCAGCCGACCATCGTGCCGAGGCCCAGCGCGATCGCGACGGCGACCTTCACCCACGTCGGAATGAACTTGGTCGCGTGGTCGAGTTGCTTGCGATAGTTGTCGATCGCGAGCTTGTCGTCGGCGGCGAACGCGGGCTGGCCCGACTTCTCGATCAGGCGAATCGCTTCGGAGACCAGATACATCGTGTTGCGCACGTTGTCGACGTCGCGCTGCGGTACGGCCGCCATCGAGCCCGACGTACCGACGGCGGTCGCGAGCGACGTGGACAACTGCGCGACGGCCGGCAGCACGGCGGGCGTCAGTTCACGATGCTGCACGTAGTGTTCGACATCGGTGCGCGGGTTCGCGGACGGCGCGACACCGTTCGTGTACTTCCCGAACGTCGCAGCCGCCTGGTTCGCGACCGCCACGAAGGTCTGCGATTCGGCGGGCGTGACGGCCTTGTTCAGCGCATACGCGGTCGGCACCGTGCCGATCAGGATCAGCATGATGAGGCCCATCCCTTTCTGCCCGTCGTTCGACCCGTGCGCGAACGACACGCCGGTGCAGGTGAGGATCAGCAGGCAGCGAATCCAGAACGGCGGCGGCTGGTCCTTCGGCGGTTCCTTGTACAGCTCCGGAATCCGCACGAGCGCCTTCAGCGCGAGCAGCAGCAGCGACGCACACAGGAAGCCGACGATCGGCGAGAGCAGCAGCGATTTGCCGACGCCGAGCGCCTGGCCCCAGTCGACGCCGCTCGTGCCGGACGGCCCGTGCATCAGCTGGTTCATCAGCCCGACGCCGATGATCGACCCGATCAGCGTATGCGAGCTCGACGACGGCAGCCCGAAATACCAGGTCGCGAGGTTCCAGACGATCGCGGCGATCAGCAGCGCGAACACCATCGCGAAGCCCGAGCCGCTGCCGACCTGCAGGATCAGCTCGACCGGCAGCAACTGCAGGATGCCGAACGCGACGGCACCGCTCGAGACCATCACGCCGAGGAAGTTCCACATGCCCGACCAGATCACCGCGACGTTCGGCGTCAGCGAGTGCGTATAGATCACGGTCGCGACCGCATTCGCGGTGTCGTGGAAGCCGTTGACGAATTCGAAGCCGAGTGCGATCAGCAGGGCGGCGCCGAGCAGCAGATACGGGAACAGCGACCCTTCGCGGACCGGTGACAGATCGTCGACCAGGTGCGTGGCGATATAGACGGCACCAAGCACGAGCACCAGCAGGAACATGGCATAGCCGATCTGCCTGGTGCGTGCGATGGAGCCAGGATTGTTCGGGGCGGACGAAGCAGGTTGATTCATGACGACATCTCGTAGGGGAGCCTCGTCCGATCCTAGCTGCGGCTAGCAGTCAGTTTGATGACAGTCGGGACGACGAACGGTGTGTCTTACAGGGATGTAAGGCGAGCGGCGGCATGCGAAGCGTCGGGGCGCATCGTTCGCTCACATAGTGAACACGACAGCGGCTTACGCGTGGGTATCGCGCAGGTCATCGTCCGTCGCGGCCAGCGTCCAGCCGGCCGGCGACGCGACGAACGTCGTGCACGACAGTGGTGCCACGTCGAGACGCATGGCCGCGCTGAGATCCATCCGCCGCACATGCGCGATGGCCGCGCGGACGATCGGCGCATGCGTGATCGCGACGACGTCGCGATCGGGCGGCAGCGCGCTCAACCATGCGCCGACCCGATGCGCGGCGGCGTCGAACGATTCGCCGCGATGCGGCGACGCGGACGGCGTGCCGATCCACGCGGCCAGTTCGTCAGGCAGGTCGCGCGCGAGATCGTGCAGCCGCTTGCCGCGCCAATTGCCGTAATCGATGTCGCGCAGCGCGTCGTCGATGTCGGCGTGCAGCCCGAGTGCGTCGGCGGTCTGCCTTGCGCAACGTGCCGGGCTGCACAGCACGAGCGAGCCGGCAACGCCCGTCCAGCGGCCGCGCAGCGCAGCGGCTTCGGCGAGCCCGTGTGCGTCGAGCGGATCGTCGTCGGGAAACGTGCCGCTGCGCATGGCGCGGGTCGATGCGTGCGCGATCAGGCGCAGCGAGGCATGCAGGTTCATGTCGGTTGTCGGATGATCCGGAGCGGGGCGCGCATGCCCATGTGGCATCGCTTCAATACGCGAACGTTCGCGCGTACAATTCGCCCGATACGAAGTGTGGAAGCCGGTGCAATTCCGGCGCGGCCGCGCCACTGTAACCGGGGAATCGATGATCCCGGAAGCCAGACCTGCCTTCGTACCCATCCATCATTTGTCGGGGCGCGATTCCCCTGAGGTGCATCCATGAGCGAAGCAGTGCTGAAGCCGGCGGTCGTGCCGGCACCCATCCCCGTCCGTGAGCTGTTGCCGTGGGCCGTGTTCGTCGGCCTGATCCTGCTGCTCGCACTCTATTTCGTCGGTGCGGAACAGGGCGCGACGTCGCTCGTGCCGGGCATGTACGTGCACGAATTCGTCCACGACGGCCGCCATCTGCTCGGCTTTCCCTGCCACTGACGCGGAGCCTACGATGGTCGGAAAGCTGCTCATGCGCGGGATGCTTGCAGGCATCGCCGCAGGCCTCCTCACATTCGGTTTCGCGAGAATCGTCGGCGAACCGCAAGTCGATCAGGCGATCTCCTTCGAAGAAAAAACCGCCGCCGCCCAAGGCGAAGCACCAGAGCCCGAACTGGTCAGCCGCCACACGCAGGCCGGCCTCGGGCTGCTGACGGGCGTCGTGACCTACGGCGCGGCATTCGGCGGGCTGTTCTCATTGGTCTTCGCGTACGCGTACGGACGCGGCAGCCGCCTGCCGGCACGGCCGCTGGCCGCGTGGCTGGCGCTGGCGGCGTTCGTCGCGCTCGTGATCGTGCCGAACCTCAAGTACCCGGCCAATCCGCCGTCGGTCGGCGACCCCGACACGATCGGCTATCGCACCGGCCTGTTCTTCCTGATGATCGCGATCTCGGTCGCGACGATGGTGTTCTCGGTCGGCGTGCGCCGCCATCTGCTGGCGAAGCTCGGCCAGTGGAACGCGTCGATCGTCGCCGGGCTCGTGTTCGTCGCGATCATTGCGGCCGTGCAGATCGGGCTGCCGTCGGTCAGCGAGCTGCCGGCCGATTTCCCGGCGGCCTTGCTGTGGAAGTTCCGGGTGGCGGCCATCGGCATGCAGGTGATCATGTGGACGACGATCGGCCTGCTGTTCGGCGCGTGGGTCGAGCGCGGCGAACGCGCCGGCATGCGCGCCGCCTGACGCGCGGGGCAGCCGGGCGCGCCTAGCGCAGCATGCGCGGTGCGCTCCACGTCGATTCGCGCGCCAGCGCGACGAATGCGGCCAGATAGTCGATCGAGGCGTCCGCTTCGCGGATGCCGAGGAAGATCTGCTTCGCGATGCCCTTCTTGCCGAGCTTGACCGGCACGACCGGCATCCGGTCCGCGTACTCGTCGGCGAGCCACCGCGGCAGCGCGGCCACGCCGCGCCCGCTCGCGACCATCTGCAACATGATGTCGGTCGTCTCGATCGACTTGTGCCGCCTCGGCACGATGCCGGCCGGCGTCAGGAACTGGTTGTAGATGTCGAGCCGGTCGGTTTCGACCGGGTACGTGATCAGGATCTCGTCGGTCAGTTGCTCGGGGCTCACGTAGTCGACATTCGCGAACCGGTGCGCATCCGCGACCACCAGCACCTGTTCGTAGTCGAACACGGGATCGAAGCGCAGCCCCGGCTTGTTCAGCGGATCGGGCGTCACGAGCACGTCGATGTCGTAACCGAACAGTGCGCCGATGCCGCCGAACTGGAAGCGCTGCTTCACGTCCACGTCGACGTCGGGCCAGCACGACAGGTAGGGTGACACGACCTTCAGCAGCCACTGGTAGCACGGGTGGCACTCCATCCCGATGCGCAGCGTGCCGCGCTCGCCCTTCGCGTACTGCTTCATCCGTTCCTCGGCGAGCTCGAACTGCGGCAGCAGCCGGTTCGCCAGCTTCAGCAGATACTGCCCACCCTGCGTGAGCCGCAGGCCGCGGCCTTCCCGATCCCAGATCGGCGTGCCGAGCTGCTGCTCGATTTTCCTGACGGTATGGCTGAGCGCCGACTGCGTGAGGTGCAGCGCATTGGCCGCCGCGGTCAGCGAGCCCTGGCGCTCGACCTCACGAATGACGACGAGATGGAATCGTTCCAGCATGGATCGTGCTCATGCAGCGAATGCATGAAAAATGTTAATGGATGAATGAAATAATGCCATTTTATTTCATGGGATGAAATCCCTATGATGGCTGCCGGATCTACTATTTCTTCTGGACGGCAGCTTCATGGTCACGACACACAACCTCGGTTTTCCGCGCATCGGCGCGCAGCGCGAACTCAAGTTCGGTCTCGAACGCTACTGGAAGGGCGAATCGTCGCGCGACGAACTGAAGGCGCTCGGCGCCGAGCTGCGCCGGCGTCACTGGCACGACCAGCGCGATCTCGATCTCGCGCCGATCGGCGACTTCGCGTTCTACGACCAGGTGCTCGACATGAGCTTCACGCTCGGCAACCTGCCGAAGCGCGTGCAGGATTTCCACGGCGATGCGCTCGACAACTATTTCCGCGTCGCGCGCGGCCGTTCGGCTCAGTCGGCGCAGGAGCACGCCGCGTGCTGCGGCGGGGTCGCGGCCGGCGAAATGACGAAGTGGTTCGATACGAACTACCACTACATCGTGCCGGAGTTCCATGCGGACACGAACTTCTCGCTCGATCCGTCGCGCCTGCTGCAGCAACTGGCCGAAGCGAACGCGCAGGGCGTGCACGCGAAGCCGGTGATTCTCGGCCCCGTCACGTACCTGTGGCTCGGCAAGGCGAAGGACGATTCCGATCGCCTCGCGCTGTTGCCGAAGCTGCTGCCGGTGTACGGTGCGCTGCTCGATACGCTGACCGCGCAGGGCGTCGAATGGGTGCAGATCGACGAGCCGATTCTCGTCACCGAGCTCGATGCCGAATGGCGCCAGGCGTTCCGCACCGCGTATGCGGCGCTGGAAACGCGCCGCATCAAGCTGCTGCTCGCCACGTACTTCGGCCAGCTTCAGGACAACCTGACACTCACGGCGTCGCTGCCGGTCGACGGTCTGCACGTCGATGCAATCAACGCACGCGACGAAGTCGACGCACTGGTGCGTGAGCTGCCGGCCGAGCGCGTGCTGTCGGTCGGCGCGATCAACGGCCGCAACATCTGGAAAACGGACCTGAACGCGACGCTCGACTGGCTCGAGCCGCTCGCGAAGCAATTGGGCGACCGGCTGTGGCTCGCGCCGTCGTGCTCGCTGCTGCACGTGCCGGTCGATCTCGCGAGCGAGGAGAAGCTCGATGCCGAAATCCGCTCGTGGCTCGCGTTCGCGCTGCAGAAGCTCGACGAGCTGACGGTGCTCGCGACCGCACTGAACGAAGGCCGCGACAAGGTGGCCGACGCGCTCGCCGCGAATGCCGCCGCGATCGATTCGCGCCGCCGCTCGCCGCGCGTGAACAACCCGGCGGTGAAGGCCGCGATCGAGCGCATCGACGCGCGGCTCGGCAATCGCGCAAGCCCCTATACGCAGCGTGCGTCGAAGCAGTCGGCGCGCCTGAACCTGCCGGCGTTCCCGACGACGACGATCGGCTCGTTCCCGCAGACCGCCGACATCCGCCAGGCGCGCAGCCGGTTCAAGGCCGGCGCGCTGGACGAAGCCGGCTATCGCACGGCGATGCAGGCCGAGATCGAGCGCAGCGTCCGCGAACAGGAATCGCTCGAACTCGACGTGCTCGTGCATGGCGAAGCCGAGCGCAACGACATGGTCGAATACTTCGGCGAACAACTCGATGGCTACGCATTCAGCCAGTTCGGCTGGGTGCAGTCGTACGGTTCGCGCTGCGTGAAGCCGCCGATCCTGTTCGGCGACATCAGTCGCCCGAAGGCGATGACGGTCGAGTGGATCACCTATGCGCAGTCGCTGACGGACAAGCCGATGAAGGGCATGCTCACCGGCCCCGTGACGATCCTGAACTGGTCGTTCGTGCGTGACGACCAGCCGCGCTCGGTATCGTGCTACCAGCTTGCGCTGGCGATCCGCGAGGAAGTACTCGATCTCGAGAAGGCCGGCGTGCGCGTGATCCAGATCGACGAAGCGGCGCTGCGCGAAGGGCTGCCGCTGCGCCGCGCGCAATGGAGCGAATACCTGAAGTGGGCGGTGGAGTCGTTCCGCATCACCGCGAACGGCGTGCAGGACGATACGCAGATTCACACGCACATGTGCTATTCGGAGTTCAACGACATCATCGCGTCGATCGCCGACATGGATGCGGACGTGATCACGATCGAGACGTCGCGCTCGGACATGGAGCTGCTCGACGCATTCGACCACTTCAAGTATCCGAACGAAATCGGGCCGGGCGTGTACGACATCCATTCGCCGAACATCCCGACGCAGGATCACATCGTCGGGCTGATGAGGAAGGCGGCCGAGCGGATTCCGGCGGAACGCCTGTGGGTGAACCCGGATTGCGGGCTGAAGACGCGCCAGTGGGCGGAAGTGATTCCGGCGCTGACGAACATGGTCGCCGCCGCGAAGACGCTGCGCAATCAGGTGCGGTAACCACGCAGCGAGCGTTGTACGGCGCCGTTGCGATCAACGATCGCGACGAAAAAAATCGGCCCGCAGAAGCTGAGCGGGCCGATTTTCGTCATGCATGCATTTGCGCTACGCGCCTGGCGTTACGCAGTGCGTGCGCCGCGCGGCAGCGCGTCGTTCGTCTTGCCGGGCGCGCCTGCATCGTCGATGCTGACGCGGCGCGAGATCAGCCACACGCACAGCGACGACAGCACGGCGGCGCTCGTGTACTGGATCGCGAGCGGCCACCATTGCGGGGCCGCGTTCTGCGCGATCAGCGTCGCGACGAGCGGCGTGAGACCGCCGGCGAGCGCACCGCACACCTGATAAGCGATCGAGATCGCCGTATAGCGGATCCGCGCGACGAAGATGCCGCTGACGAAGCCCGCGACCACCGAGTAGTAGCCCGATTCCGCGAGCGTCGCGAGGCCGACGCCGACCGTGATCGACACCGGCGTGCCCAGGTGCACGAGCGGCAGCATCACGAACGGGACGATCATCGCCCAGGCGCCGGTGATCAGCAGCACGCGCGTGGTGCCGAAGCGCTGCGCGAGGAACGCGGCCGCGAGCTGCACGACGAACTGCAGCACCGCGACGATCGTCATGCAATGCAGCACCATCGACCGGTCGAGCGACAGGAACTGGGTCGCGTAGCTGATCATGAAGATGTTGCTGAAATACACGCCGGCGATACCGTACACGTTCGCACCGATCGCGAGCAGCAGCAGCGGCCAGTACTTGAGCGCTTCGCGCAGCGGCTTTTGCGCGATGTTGCCGCTCTTCTTCACTTCCTCGAACTCGGGCGATTCCGATACGCTCGCCCGGATCACGAAGCCGACGATCAGGAGCACTGAACTCGCGAGGAACGGCACGCGCCAGCCCCAGCTCATCATGTCGTCCTTCGACAGCGTGCTGATCGCGCCGAACGCGAGCATCGACAGGATCAGGCCGCTCGCGCTGCCGAGCTGCGCGAACGACGCGAAGAACGTGCGCTTGCCTTCGGGCGCATGCTCGCCGGCCAGCAGCACCGCGCCGCCCCATTCGCCGCCGACCGCGATGCCTTGCAGCACGCGCATCAGCACGAGCAGGATCGGTGCGATCACGCCGGCTTGCGCATGGGTCGGCAGCAGCCCGATCGCGACCGTCGACACGGCCATCAGCATCAGCGTCGCGAGCAGCGAACGCTTGCGGCCGAAGCGGTCGCCGAGATAGCCGAACATCACGCCGCCGAGCGGCCGCGCGAAGAAGCCGACCGCGAACGAGCCGAACGACGCGAGCAGGCTGACGAAGCGGTTTTCGCCGGGAAAGAACAGCGGCCCGAACACGATGGCGGCGGCGGTCGCGTAACTATAGAAGTCGTACCACTCGATCGTGGTGCCGACGAACGAAGCGAGCGCCGCCCGCTTCGGTTGCTTGACGGAAGTCCCCATCTTTATGTGTGCTCCTCTGGAATCCTCTGATTTTGGAATAGTGGCGGCGCCGGGATCAGTCGCGGTACGCGACGCCCGGCAGCACGCACAGCAGCTCGTACGCGAGGTTCGCACCGAGCAGCGCCGTGGTGCCGAACGGGTCGTACGGCGGTGCGACTTCGACGAGATCGCAGCCGACGATGTTCAGCCCCTTCGCGCCGCGGATGATCTCGAGCGCCTGCGGCACCGTGAGGCCCGCGATTTCCGGCGTGCCGGTGCCCGGCGCGTAGGCCGGATCGATGCCGTCGATGTCGAAGCTGATGTAGACGGGCGTATCGCCGACGCGCGCGCGCACTTCCTCCATCAGCGGCGCGAGCGACTTGTTCCAGCATTCCTCGGCCTGGACCACGCGGAAGCCCTGCTCGCGGCACCAGTCGAAATCCTCGGCCGCGTAGCCGGTGCCGCGCAGGCCGATCTGCGTGACCTTGTCGCCGTGCAGCAGGCCTTCCTCGACCGCGCGGCGGAACGGCGTGCCGTGCGCGATCTTTTCGCCCATCATCGTGTCGTTCACGTCGGCGTGAGCATCGACGTGGATCAATGCAACCTTGCCATGCTTGCGGTGGATCGCGCGCAGGATCGGCAGCGCGATCGTATGGTCGCCGCCGAGCGTGATCGGTTTGCAGTCGTGCTCGAGAATCGCGTCGTACGCGGCCTCGATGCGAGCGATCGAATCGTGCAGGTTGTACGGATTGATCGCGACGTCGCCGATGTCGGCGATCTGCAGCGAATCGAACGGCGCGGCGCGCGTGGCCATGTTGTACGGGCGCAGCAGCACGGATTCGGTGCGGATCTGGCGCGGGCCGAAGCGCGCGCCGGTGCGGTTGGACGTGCCGAGATCGAACGGCACGCCGACGAAGCACGCGTCGAGGCCTTCGGCGCTCGACACGTGCGGCAGGCGCATCATCGTGGCGATGCCGCCGCAGCGCGGCATTTCATTGCCGCCGAGCGGCTGGAAATGGGTGGTGTGGTCGTTCATGGGGTCGTCTCTTCCGGTGTGGGGTTGCCGTATCATGCGACGCGGTCTGGCGCACAGTTTTACGCGCTCCGCCGGGAAAGAAGAATGCGAAGATATCGACGTAAACATCGATCATCGTCGATGTATGGAAGGGGATGAACGTGCTGGGGAATCTGTCGACCCTCGATCTGCGGTTGATCCGCGTGTTTCTCGCGGTCACGGACGCGGGCGGCGTGTCGGCCGCGCAGGCCGTGCTGAACGTCGGCCAGTCGACGATCAGCGCGCAGCTGTCGTCGCTCGAGACGCGGCTCGGCTACCGGCTCTGCGAACGCGGCCGCAGCGGCTTCCGGCTCACGCCGAAGGGCGAGCGGTTCCACGCGATGAGCCGCAAGCTGCTGGCGGCGCTCGACGAATTCGGGATGGCCGCGCGGCACATGGATCGCCAGCTGGTCGGCACGCTGAACATCGGCCTGATCGGCCATACGCCGGTGAGCCAGAACGCGCGGATCGCCGAGGCGATCGCCGCGTTCCGTACCCGCGACGAGGCCGTGCGTTTCTCGATTTCGGTGCGCGCGCCCGGCGATCTCGAGGAGAAGCTGCTGAGCGACGAGATCCAGATCGCGGTCGGCTATTTCTGGCATCGCGTGCCGTCGCTGCATTACACGCCGCTGTTCATCGAGCGTCAGGTCGCATATTGCGGCCGCGGCCATCCGCTGTTCGACGGCGCGGGCACGCTGACGCCGGCCGACGTCGCGGGCTTCGAATGGGCGTGGCGCTCGTATCCGCTGCCCGAGGCGCAACTGTCGACGACGCCCGACCGCGTGACCGCGACCGCCGACAACATGGAAGCCGTCGCGCTGCTGATCCTGTCCGGTCACCATCTCGGCTACCTGCCGCAGCATTTCGCGGCGCCGTACGTCGCGCAGGGGCTGCTCGCGCCGCTCAATCCGGAACAGCTGCGCTACGACGTGACGTTCCACATGGTCGTCGCGCGCAACGGCCGAGGGAATCCGCTCGTGGAGGCGTTTCTCGAGGATCTCGAGCGCGCGCACGAGGCGCCTGACGTTGCGTGACCCTGGTGTTGTCGACAATGTGAGCAAGCGTTATGCCGGCGCGGCTCCCGCCCAGCCGCGCACATCACGGCACCGGCAACCCCGCGTCGTGCTTCACCTCGCGCAGCGACAGCGCCGATTCGATCGACGTCACGCCCGGCAGCATCCGCAGTGAATCCCGCAGGAACGTGCCGTAGTCGTCGAGGTCGCGCGCGACCACCTGCAGCAGGTAGTCGGCCGTGCCCGCGACGTTGTGGCAGGCCAGGATCCGCTCGATGCCGAGCACTTCCCGTTCGAACCGGTCGGCGACCTTGCGGTCGTGCGTCGCGAACCGCACGAGCACGAACGCGACCACGCCGAAGCCGAGCGCCTGGCGCGACAGCTGCGCGCGATAGCGCTCGATGTAGCCGTCGTTTTCGAGACGTTTCAGGCGCCGCGCGCAAGGCGTCTCGGACAGCCCGACGGATTCGGCGAGCCGCGCGATCGGCAGGCGGCCGTCACGTTGCACCGCAGCGAGGATCGCGCGGTCGGTCTTGTCGAGGTCGATCATATTGGCGGAATCCTTTTCGTGATCTCGTGATTGTGGCGGATTCCCCCACGAATCGCCATTCCTGAGCCACAGATGGCCAATAATCCCTCCTCCTTCAACGGCAACATATCGTCATTGGAGGACGGGGGCAGACCATGATTTCCACGCATTTGCTGTTGATTTATCTTGCCGCGCTGGCGGCCATTTATGCGGTGCCGGGGCCCGACATGGCGCTCCTGCTGCAGACCGGCATCGGCCGCGGCGTGCGGCCGGGGATGGCGGCGGCGGCGGGCCTGTCGCTGTCGCGCACCGCGCACGTGACGCTGTCCGCCTGCGGTGTCGCGGCGCTGATCCGCAGCGCGCCGTGGCTGTACGAGGTGATCCGCTACGGCGGCGCGCTCTATCTCGCGTACGTCGCGATCCAGGTGTTCCGCTCGCCCGTGTTTGCGCTCGGCAACGGCGATGCGGCCGCCGCCGCCGCGGGCGAACTGCGGCAATCGTTCGTGAAGGGGCTGCTGACGAACCTGCTGAACCCGAAGGCGCTGCTGTTCTGCTCGGTGCTGCTGCCGCAGTTCGTGCGGCCCGAGGCCGGGCCCGTCGTGTGGCAAATGTTCGAACTCGGCGCGATGCTCGTCGCGGCCGGCGTGTGCTTCGACCTGGCGTGCGTGTTCGGCGCGTCGCGCATCGCGGCGTGGATGCGCGCACATCCGCTCGCGCAGACGGTGCAGCGCTGGACCTTTTCCGCAGCGCTGATCGGTTTCGCACTGCGGTTGTCGATGGACTGAGCGTCGCCCCGACATGGCCGCCGCGCGGGTCGACCGACCCGCGCGGGCGGGCCATGCGCGAATCGATACTGGCCGCGCGCAATGCCGGCCTTCGTGTACGCCTTGCCGCAGAAGGGCGTGCGCGCAAATCATCTGACTGTTCTAAACTTCCTCTCACTTCGCGCCGTCGCAAACGCGCCGTCGCAAACGCGCCGTCGCGAATCGACTGACCAAACGGAACCGTCTTCCGCAGGCTATGTCCGATTTCCTGGCTGTTCCGTGCAACGCGGTACCAAGGAGGGTCTGAACATGGCAAGGCATCTTCAAGCCGACCGTGAACCCCGCATCATTGCCGAGTCCAAGTGTCTCGGCCAGTGCGATCCGGCAGAACGCATCCACGTCACGATCATGTTGCGGCGGCAGGAAGAAGGGCAACTCGACGCATTGGTTCACCAGCTCGCCACCGGCGACGCCCGCGCAAAACCGGTGTCGCGCGACGCCTTCGCGCAGCGTTTCTCCGCCAATCCCGACGATATCCGCAAGACCGAGGACTTCGCGCATCGTCATCAACTGACGGTCGATCGCGTCGACCCGGTCGAAAGCGTCGTCGTGCTGTCCGGCACGATCCGGCAGTTCGAAACCGCCTTCAGCGTGAAGCTCGAACGTTTCGAGCATCGGTCGATCGGCCAGTATCGCGGCCGCTCGGGCCCGATCGTGTTGCCCGACGATATCGGCGATGCGGTGACGGCCGTGCTCGGCCTCGACAGCCGCCCGCAGGCGCGGCCGCACTTTCGGATACGCCCGCCGTTCAGGCCGGCGCGCGGCGCTACGGCCGTGACGTTTACGCCGCCGCAGCTCGCTTCGCTATACGGTTTCCCTGCCGGCGACGGCGCCGGGCAATGCATCGCGATCGTCGAGCTCGGCGGCGGCTATCGCGCGGCCGACATCCAGCAGTATTTCCGCGGGCTCGGGATCACGACGCCGCCGACGCTCGTCGACGTGAACGTCGGCACCGGCCGCAATGCGCCGACCGGCGAGCCGAACGGCCCGGACGGCGAAGTCGCGCTCGACATCGAGATCGCCGGCGCGATCGCACCGGCCGCGAAGATCGCGGTGTACTTCGCGCCGAACAGCGACGCGGGCTTCATCCAGGCCGTCAACGCGGCCGTCACCGACAAGACCAACCAGCCTTCCGTGATCTCGATCAGCTGGGGCGGCCCGGAAGCGATCTGGCAGGCGCAGTCGGCACACGCGTTCAACCGCGTGCTGCAGGCGGCCGCCGCGCAGGGCATCACCGTCTGCGCGGCGTCGGGCGACAGCGGCTCGGGCGACGGGCTGCAGGATGGCGCCGATCACGTCGATTTCCCCGCGTCGAGCCCGTACGTGCTCGGCTGCGGCGGCACGCAGCTCGACGCGCTGCCCGGGCAGGGCATTCGCAGCGAAGTCACGTGGAACGACGAGGCGTCGGGCGGCGGTGCGGGCGGCGGCGGCGTCAGCACGATGTTCGACCTGCCGGCGTGGCAGCAGGGGCTCGCCGTCACGCATGCCGACGGCAGCAGCACGCCGCTCGCGAAGCGCGGCGTGCCGGACGTGGCCGGCGACGCGTCGCCGCAGACGGGCTACGAGGTGTCGGTCGCGGGCACCCCAGCGGTGATGGGCGGCACGAGCGCGGTCGCCCCGCTGTGGGCCGCGCTGATCGCGCGGATCAATGCGGCGGCCGGCGCGTCGGCCGGCTGGCTCAATCCGGTGCTGTACAAGCATCCGGGCGCGCTGCGCGACATCACGAAAGGATCGAACGGCACCTATGCGGCCGCGTCGGGCTGGGACGCGTGCACGGGCCTCGGCAGCCCGAACGGCGCGCAGCTCGCCACGATCCTCGCGCGCAAGCCGTCGAGCTGACGCACCGGCGCACGCCTTTCCGTTCGACGCGGGTGGTCTGCCCGCGTCTTTTTTCACCTCCAGGAGCAGCACGATGGGCATCGATTCCGCATCTTCCGGCGGCGTGTATCCGCTGCATCACGGCGACCACAATTCGCATGGCGTGCCGCCGACCATCAACCCGGTCGCGCTGAGCCACGGCCGCGACCAGCCGTTCTTCGATCCGGTTGCGTACGGCAACGGCCCCGACGACTCGGTGACCGACACGACCGAGGCGGCCGCGATCACGCATCACACGATCCTGATCGACGGGAAGCGCATCGCGTACACGGCGACGGTCGGCCATCTCGTGACCGTCGATCCGAGCAGTTCGCAGCCGGCCGCGAAGATCTTCTATGTCGCGTTCACGGCCGACGGCGCGAAGGAAGAAACGCGGCCCGTCACGTTCTTCTACAACGGCGGGCCCGGTTCGTCGTCGGTGTTCGTGCTGCTCGGCTCGTTCGCGCCGAAACGCATCAAGACGTCGATGCCGGGTTTCACGCCGCCCGCGCCGTACCAGATCGAAGACAACCCGGACAGCATGATCGACCACAGCGACCTGGTGTTCATCAACCCGGTCGGCACCGGCTATTCGGCGGCCGTCGCGCCGAACAAGAACCGCAATTTCTGGGGCGTCGACCAGGATGCGAATTCGCTGAAGCAGTTCATCAAGCGCTACCTGACGAAGAACAACCGCTGGAATTCGCCGAAATACCTGTTCGGCGAGTCGTACGGCACCGCGCGCAGCTGCGTGCTTGCGTACAAGCTGCACGAGGACGGCGTCGACCTGAACGGCGTCACGTTGCAATCGTCGATCCTCGATTACCGGCAGGCCGGCAACCCGGTCGGCACGCTGCCGACCGCCGCGGCCGACGCGTGGTATCACAAGAAGCTCGGCATCAAGCCGGCGCCGACCGATCTCGGCGCGTTCGTCGAGGAAGTCGCGCAGTTCGCGCGCACCGACTACCTGAGCGCGCTGCGCGCAGTGCCGCACGCGAACCCGGCCGCCGTGCAGAAGCTGTCGGACTACACCGGCATCGATACGGCCACGCTTCAGTCATGGGGGCTCGATATCGCGGGCTATAACGCGCGCGGCAATTCGCTGTTCCTGACGACGCTGCTGCACGCGCAAGGGCTGGCGCTCGGTTCGTACGACGGCCGCGTGACGGCGATCTCGACCGGCATCGCCGGCAAGATCGACCCGAACTCGGGCGGCAACGATCCGACGATGACGGCCGTGACGGGCGTTTACACGGCGATGTGGAACAGCTACCTGAACGAGCAACTGAAGTTCACGTCGAACTCCGCGTTCACGGACCTGAACGACCAGGCGTTCCAGAACTGGGACTTCAGCCATATCGACCCGACCGGCGCGCAGCAGGGCATCGATGCGAAGGGGAACGTGATCCTCTACACGGCCGGCGATCTCGCCGCGGTGATGGCGCTGAACGTCGACCTGAAGGTGCTGTCTGCGAACGGCTTGTACGATTTCGTCACGCCGTTCTACCAGACCGTGATCGACCTGCAGCAGATGCCGCTGGAGGACCAGAAGGTGCGGCAGAACCTGTCCGCGCGTTTTTACCCGTCGGGGCACATGGTGTATCTCGACGGCGGCTCGCGCACCGCGCTCAAGCGCGATCTCGCGACGATGTACGACGCGACGGTCAGCGATACGGGCGCGCGGATGCGGATTCGCGCGCTGCAGGCGAAGAAGACGGGCGGGCACGCGTAGCGTTGCCCGTCGCGCACGCGCCGCGCGCAACCGTCACGGTTCGCGCGGCGCGTGTTTCGGCCGCCCGGGGGCCGGCTTACGCGGCCGGCCAGTCGAACATCGTGTACGGCAGCGCGCGCTTGTGGCGCGAACCGTCGTAGAAGCGCAGCACCGTTTCGTAGACGCGGTCGGCGACCGGCTTGCCCTCGAGGAAATCGTCGATCTCGTCGTAGGTCACGCCATACGCGTGTTCGTCGGGGCGCAGCGGGCGCAGTTCCTCGAGGTCGGCCGTCGGCACCTTCATCACGATCAGCTCCTCGCCGCCGAGCGCACGTGCCACCCCGCGCACGCGGCGCTTGCTCAGGCCCGCGAGCGGCAGGATGTCCGCGCCGCCGTCGCCGAACTTCGTGAAGAAGCCCATCAGCGATTCGGCCGCGTGATCGGTGCCGATCACGATGCCGCGCCGCGCGCCGGCCACTGCGTACTGCGCGATCATGCGCTCGCGCGCCTTGATGTTGCCGTGCACGAAATCCTGCTGCGCCGGGGTTTCGAACGCGTGGCCGGACGCGACCAGCGAACGGAGCATCGCATCGGCGGCTGGCTTCACGTCGACCGTCATCACCTCGTCCGCGCGCACGAACGCGAGCGCGCGCTGTGCATCGTCTTCGTCGTTCTGCACGCCGTTCGGCAAGCGCATCGCGATGAAGCGCGCATCGTAGCCGCCGGCGCGCAGCTGTTCGACCGACAACTGCGCGAGCCGCCCGGCCGTCGACGAATCGACGCCGCCGCTGATGCCGAGCACGTAGGTCCGCAGGCCGGTCGAACGAAGGTATTGCGCGAGGAAATCGACGCGGCGGGCAATCTCGGCCTCGGCGTCGAAGTGCGGGGCGACGTTCAGTTCGGCAATGATCGCGCGTTGGCGGCTGGCGTAATCGGCGGATGTCATGAAGGAAGTTCCGGAACGAAATGCAAGGCGCACATCATAAGCGCAATCGCGGCGTGCCGCCGCGCCGGGCCTGCGTTTCCGGCGTTTCGCGTTGCTTCGACGAGACGCGGCGCATCGCCGTGGTGCATGGTGCGCCGGGCGGGTGCGGAGTGCCGCGCGCGGGGCGGCCGTGCGCGCGGCTTCGACGAGTGGGGATGGCGGCCCGATGACGGGCGTTGGCGTGGCCGCTCGATCCCGCATGCGTGTTCGCCCCGTCAGCGCCGCGCGAGCACGACGCCCACCAGCGCGAGCGCGAAGCCGGCGAGCTGGATCGTCGCGAGCGTTTCGCCGAACAGCCCGTAACCCTGCAGCGCGGCCAGCGGCGGCGCGAGGAACAGCAGCGACGTCGCGCGCGCCGCGTTGCCGCGCCGCAGCATCCACATCAGCATCGTGACCGCACCGCCGGACAGGAACACGACGCCCCACACGAGCGACACCCACAGCGCCGGCGCGCCGATCCAGCGGGATTCGTGGAGCAGCACGACGAAGACGGCCGCGACGATCGCCGCGCCGAAGTTCTGCACGGCGACCGCCGTGCGCAGGTCGCTCTGCGCGAGCTTGCCTTTCTGGTACAGCGAACCGGCGGTGATCGACCCGACCGCCAGCACCGACACCGTGACGACGAGCCACGCAGGCGCCGCGCCCGGCGGCGGCGCGACGCCGCCCGTGACCTTCGGCGCGAGCACGAGCGCGACGCCGGCCATCCCGAGCGCCATCCCGAGCCAGCCGCGCGCGGGCAGGCGTTCGTTGAACAGCGGGACCGCGAGCACGGCGGTGGCAAGCGGCTGCAACGCGCCGAGCAGCGCCATCACGCCCGCATTCAACCCTTGCGCGACGGCCCAGTAGCTCGCGCCGAGATAGACGCCTTGCAGCAGCGCGCCGGCGATCAGGTGGCGCGGCCATTCGCGGCGGGCCGGCCACGGCGCGCGCGCGACGAGCGCCACCACGCCGAACAGCGCGGCCGTGCCCGCGAAACGCGCGAGCAGGAACAGGTTCGGATCGGCGTAGGGCTTGATTGCCCGCGCAACGATGAAGCCGGTGGACCAGAGCGCGACGAAAGCGGCGGCGACGATCGAGGTAAGCATGCGTGACGGGCCGCGAGGCGGCCGGACAGAACCGGGAAGTCGGCCAGTATCGGCCGAAGCGGCGCCGGCGTCTTGTCGAATCCTGCACTCGTGCCACGCGGCGCGTGATCGTGCCGGCGGTCATCGCGCGCTGGATGTGCGGTGCGGCGGGGACGAGCGCCCGCGGCACGGCGCTGCGCGGATGGGCGCGCAGCAGCGACGATCAGTCGATCGAGAACGTGTCGAGCGGCTGGTTGGCGCTCGCGTCGGTCGCGAAGCGCGCGGCGAGCTGTTCGTAGAGCCGGCGCGCTTCGTCGAGCGTCAGGTCGATCCAGTACGGATCGCCGGCGGCGTCGTTGAGGCGTTCCGGCGGAAACTGGATTTCAATCACACTGCCTTTGCGATACATGGCGCGAGCCCCTTTGTCGGTCGGTCGTTCGGCGAAGCGCAAAGTGTAGCAACCGGCGCCGCGCGGATTCGCGCGCGCCAGACAATACTGAATTTCGCTTTCGGGAAACGCGCCCGGCCGCCGCCCGGCCGCGTTTCCCGGCGCGGTCAAATGGTCGTCAAACGTCCGTAATACAATGGCCGGCTTACCCATTACCAGTCGCCTCGGGCGCACACGCGATGCTGGCGGAACAACGTCATCAATACATCCTGTCGGAGCTCGGACGGTCGGGCGCGCTGTCGGTCGCGGAACTCGTGCGTTCGCTCGACGTGTCGCGCGAAACCGTGCGGCGCGACCTGAACGCGCTGGCCGCGCGCGGCCTGCTCGTGATGACGCACGGCGGCGCGCTGGCCGCGGATCGCCGCGAGCCGAGCCTGTCCGAGCGCGAAGCCGCGAATGCCGACGCGAAGCGCACGATCGGGCGGCGCGCGGCCGAATTCGTGCCCGACGACGCATCGGTGCTGATCGATTCGGGCAGCACGCCGCATGCGGTCGCGCTGGCGCTCGCCGACCGGCACCGGCTGTCGATCTACACGAACGACTGGCGCACCGCGTTCGTGCTCGCGCGGCGCAACGGCAACCGCGTGACGCTGCTCGGCGGCGAGCTGTCCGACGACGAGGACGCCACCTTCGGGCTCGACACGATCCACCAGCTCGCGCAATACCACGTCGATTTCGCGTTCGTCGGCGCCGGCGGCATCACGCCCGACGGCGAGTGCACCGACTACTCTCGGCTCGCGGCCGAAGTGCGCAGCCGGATGATCGCGGCGGCGGGCATGGCGATCATCGTTGCCGACCATTCCAAATTCGGCCGCGTGACGCCGGTGCGGATCAACGGCGCGGCCGCCGCCCGCTATCTGGTGACCGAACGCGCGCCCGACAAGGCCGTGCGCCGCGCGCTGACGGCGCGCGGGATCGAACTGCTCGTGTGCGACTGACGCGGGTCCGACATACAAGGTTCATCGAACCGTCATCGTGCGGGAAGAACCGCCGTCAAGACTGACCCATTCACCTCGACCGGCCGTCAGGCCAGGGAGCAACGAATGACCGTCAGCGTGCGCAGCTATCTTTCCCCCACCCTGGTCCTGCTGGCTTTCGACTGGCCCGATGCGGCGTCGCGGTCCGATTTCCTCGGCTTCGCGATCCGGCGCACGCCGGGCTTCTGGTCGGCCGACGGCAAGACGCGTGCGCCGGATAGCTGGCTGCCCAACCGCCTGACGTTCGACGGCCCGGCCGCCGACACGCAGGGCGATGCGCCGACCGATCAGGCGCCGATCCAGAAATTCATGTGGTGGGATGCGCGCATCGATCCGCAGGACCGCGATGCGTCGTTCCGCTACGACGTCTATCCGGTCGTCGGCACGCCGGCGAACCTGCAGGTGCTCGACGCGGAAGCCGGCGTGTGCGACGTCGTGCTGCCCGCGCACATCGAGGACGGCATCGGCACGTGGTTCAACCGCGCGGTGGTCAGCTCGCAGGCGTTCGCGAAGCAGGTCGCGGCGCTGGGCCTCGCGCCGAATGCGGCGCCGAGCGCCGCGCAGGCGCTGAAACTGCGCACGTGGCTCGCGAACGACATGGAGCAGGTGTTCGCGGAAATGCTCGATCCTGCGTCGCGCGCGGTGTCGGCCGTCTATCACCTGACCGACACGCTGTGGGCGCTGCCCGCGTTCGAGGCGTTCGGCCGCCGGCACGGCGAAGCGTCGCTCGCGATCGTCTACGACGCGCACACGACGGCGCGCAAGGGCAAGTCGCCGCTGCCGTCGCCGAACCAGCCGGCCGTCGATGCGCTGCAGGGCCTCGCGACGCTCGCGCCGCGCGACAAGACACACATCATGCACGACAAGTTCATCGTGACCGATGCGCCGTCCAACCCGGCGCCCGCGCGCGTGCTGACCGGTTCCGCGAACTTCACGACCGAAGGGCTGACCGAGCAGGCCAACGTGCTGCATGCGTTCGACTCGCCCGCGCTCGCCGCGCTGTACAACGAGCGCGCCCACGCGCTGGCCGGGAACCCGTCGATTGCGGAGACCGCCCGGCTGTCGCCGGGCTGGTCGGCGCCGATGACGATCGGCAGCGCGCAGGTGCGCGTCGCCTACTCGCCGGAGCCGTCGGGGCAGCGCACCGAGATCGATACGATCGTCGCCGCGATCGCGGCCGCGAAGCATTCGGTGTCGTTCTGCCTGTTCATGCCGACCGACGCGGCGCTGCGCGATGCGTGCTTCGCGGCCGGCGACCGCGGGCTGATGATGTTCGGCCTCGTGAACAAGATCAACGTCGGCAGCGCGACGAAGGCCGATGCCGCGCAGCAGGGCGGCCAGACGCTCGATGCGGCGACGCTCGCGAACCTCGAGCTGTACCACCGCAGCCGCGACAACCACGACGTGATCGACGCGTCGTATTTTTCGCCGGCCACCGTGCCGCAGGGTTTCGAGCCGGAGCTGCGGCTCTTCCCGGGCGAACCGGCGCCGGCCTTTCCGCCCGTCGTGATCCATCACAAGTTCATCGTGATCGATGCGGAAGGCGCGAATCCGGTCGTCTATACGGGCTCGGCGAACATGAGCCGCAATTCCGAGCAGTACAACGACGAGAACCTGCTCGAGATCCGCGACAAGCGGATCGCGGCGATCTATCTCGCGGAATTCCTGCGGCTTTACGAGCACTACCGCGCACGCGCATTGGCGATCCATGCGAAGCAGCGCGGCACGGGCGCGCATGCGCGGCTCGCGCTTGCGCCCGATTCGAGCTGGGCGAAGAAGTATTACGTGGCGGGCAGCCCGGAACAGAAGGCGCGGATCGCGCTGGCGTCGACCGCGCCGACGGACTGATGCGCTGAAGTACGCGGGGCGCGGACGTGTCGCGCCCCGGCTGGCTGCTGCTGGCTGCCGGCGCCGCTTACGCGGCGACGTAGCGCAGTACCGCGTCGGCGATCGTGTCGCGATGCCGCGCGCGCAGGCGCGGCGCCGACGGATCGCGGCCGAATGCGGCGCCGAACGTGTAGCGGTTCGACACGCGATGGAAGCAGAACGAGCTGATCAGCAGATGCAGGTCGAACGCGTCGATGTCCTTGCGGAACGCACCGCTGGCCGCGCCGCGCTCGACCAGTTCCTCGAGCGTCTTGATGATGCTGACGTTGCGGTTCTTGAACGACTTGAGCTGTTCGAGATATTTCGCGCCGTGGATGTTCTCGATCGACACGAGGCGGACGAAATCGCGATGCTTGTCGTGGTAGTCGAACGTGAATTCGACGAGGCGGCGCATGCCTTCGCGCGGCTCCATGTCGCCGACGTGCAGTTCCTGCTCGAGCGCGCGGATGTCGCCATACACCTTCTCCAGCACGGCCTCGTACAGGCCTTCCTTGCTTTCGAAGTAGTAGTAGAGCATCCGCTTCGTCGTGTTCGTGCGCTCGGCGATCGCGTCGACGCGCGCACCGGCGAGGCCCATCGCGGAAAATTCCTGCGTGGCGACATCGAGGATGTTGCGCTTGGTTTGCTCGGGATCGTATTTACGCCGCGCATCGGACGCAAGCGCGCGGGGGTCGGACGTGGCGGCCTTGCTTCCTGCTTTCATGTGACTTTGTTGTGGTTCGCGGCGGCTTGGAAAAGGCATTCTAGCATGTGGGAAATGCCCGCCCGGCCGACCTTCCGCTCTAATCGGCAAGGCCGTCGGCGCGATCGTTTCGGCCGTCGCGGGCGCTCAGCGGCGGCAGGATGCGAGCGCGTCGCGGGCCTGGTACGCCGTATACGTGAGCTGCGCGGCGGCGAGGCCGGCCAGCCCGAACGTGCGCGTGAGCCCGAACGCGGCGAAGCCGTCCGGCACCGGCCGGCCTTCGGCCAGCGCGGCGGCGAGCGCCTCGCCGGCCACCGTGGTCGGCGCCATCCCGTGGCCGCCGAAAGCGATCGCGTGCCACACGCCGTCCGCGTCGCGGCCGATCTGCGGCATCTTGTGCCGCGCGTAGCTCATCAGCCCGCCCCACGCGTAGTCGACCTTCACGCCTTCCAGTTGCGGATACACGCGCAGCAGGTCGCGCCGCAGCAGGCGCGCGATCGCGTCGGGGCCGCGGTCGAGCACGGAGATCCGGCCGCCCCACAGGATCCGCGTGTCCTTCAGCGGACGGTAGTAGTCGAATGCGAAACGCGTGTCGTAGATCGCGTACGGCGCGTCGATCGCGTCGGGCAGGCGCGTGCCGAGCGGTTCGGTCGCGATCACGTAGGTTGCGATCGGCAGCACCGCGCGCTCGATGCGCGGCGACACGCCGCGCGCGTAGCCGCCGCCGGCGAACACGACGTCCTTCGCGCGCACCGCACCCTGCGCCGTGCGCACGACGTAGCCGGCGCCGTCGCGCGCGATGCCGAGCGCCGCCGAGCGCTCGTACACGCGTGCGCCGCCGCGCGATGCGGCCGCCGCGACGCCGAGCACGTACTTGAGCGGATGGAAATGGAATGCGTTCGGCTCGAACAGGCCGCCGTAGTAGCGCTGCGTCTTCAGCCGCTCGCGCAGCGCGCCGGTCGGGACGGGTTCCCAGTCGACGCCGAGTTCGTTTTTCATCAGCGTGCGCACACTGTCGAGCCGCGACGGATCGTCGAACCAGTTCGCGAGCATCACGCCCTGGTCGACGATGTCGCAGTCGATCCCGTAGCGGGCGATGCGTGCGCGGATCAGGTCGACCGCGTCGACGGTGAGCCGGTACAGCCGGCGCCCTTCGTCGCGGCCGAGCGTGCGCAGCAGGTCGGCGTTGTCGAGGCTGTAGCCGCCGAACACGAAGCCGCCGTTGCGGCCCGACGCGCCGAAGCCGACCCGTTCGCTGTCGAGCACGACCACGTCGTGCACGCCGCGCTCGACGAGGCCGAGCGCCGTGCACAGTCCGGCGAGGCCGCCGCCGACGATGCAGACCTGGGTATCGATCGTGCCGGTCAGTTGCGGGTAGGGCTGGCGGGTAACGGTGGCTTCGTAGAAGTTCTGCATGCGTTTTCGGTGATTCGTGACGGCGATAAAACGGACGGCGCGCGTCGATCTTGCCTGAACGCGCGCGCCGCGTCGAATGGGGTGTTCAGCGCAGCGGCCGCCGCGCTCGGGCGGCCGCCGGCGCGTTACCGGGCTTCAGGCGCCCGGCGTCGGGTTGACCGGACGGGCGACGTAGGCCGGATAGCCGGCGTCGGCCTTTTCGGTGGCGTCGGGCGTCGCGTTGCGTTCGATCCACGGCGCGATCTCCATGTCCTCGTAGCGGACGAGGCGGCATTTGCGCACGAGCGCGTAGCCGAGCCAGATCGCCAGGAAGAACGGCAGGCCGATGTAGGTCGCGGCGATGCCGGCCCAGTCGATCTTGTCGGCGAGGAATGCCTGGTAGTCCTGGCCGAGCGCGACGACCGCGCACAGCGCGAACGCGAACAGCGGGCCGAACGGGAACCACTTCGACCGGTACGGCAACTGGTCGAGCCGATAGCCCTGCTTCAGGAAACCCTTGCGGAAGCGGTAGTGGCTGACCGCGATGCCGAGCCACGTGATGAAGCCGGCCATGCCCGACGTGTTCAGCAGCCACAGGTAGACCGTCTTGTCGCCGTAGAGCGACGTGAGGAAACACAGCGCGCCGATCGCGGTGGTCGCATACAGCGCGTTGCGCGGCACGCCGCCCGGCGACAGCTTCGCGAACAGCTTCGGCGCGCGGCCTTCGACCGCGAGGTTGTAGAGCATGCGCGTCGACGCATACATGCCCGAGTTGCCGGCCGACAGCACGGCCGTCAGGATCACCGCGTTCATCACGCCGGCCGCGAAGGCCAGGCCAGCGTGGCGGAACACCAGCGTGAACGGGCTCACGCCGATATCGGTCACGTCGCTCTTCAGCAGGCTCGGATCGGTGTACGGAACCAGCACGCCGATCACGAAGATCGCGAACACGTAGAACAGCAGGATGCGCCAGAAGATCTGGCTCACCGCGCGCGGAATCGTCGTGCGCGGATTTTCCGATTCGCCGGCCGCGACGCCGATCATTTCGGTGCCCTGGAACGAGAAGCCCGCGATCATCGCGACACCGAGCATCGTTGCCCAGCCGCCGACGAACGGCGCGTCGCCGATCGTGAAGTTGCCCCAGCCGGCGCTCGGGCCGCCCTGCATGATCCCGAAGATCATCAACAGGCCGACGCCGACGAACGCGAGCACCGTCAGCACCTTGATCAGCGCGAACCAGTATTCGGCTTCGCCGAAGCCGCGCACCGACAGCGCGTTGAGCGCGAAGATCAAGGTGAGGAACAGCGCGCTCCACCAGACGCCCGGCACGTGCGGGAACCAGTAGTGCATCACGAGCTGCGCGGCGACGAGCTCCACCGCCAGCGTCATGGCCCAGCTGTACCAGTAGTTCCAGCCGAGCGCGAAGCCGAAGCCTTCGTCGACGAACTTCGCGCCGTAGGTCGCGAACGACCCCGACACCGGCATGAACGCGGCCATTTCGCCGAGGCTCGTCATCAGGAAATAGACCATCAGGCCGATCAGCATGTACGCGACCATCGCGCCGCCCGGCCCGGCTTGCGAGATCGATGCGCCGGACGCGACGAACAGGCCCGTGCCGATCGAGCCGCCGATCGCGATCATCCGGAGATGGCGGGCCTGCAACGCGCGGTGGAGGGACGGCTTCGCGGGCGGCGAGCCGGACGGGCGGGACGAATCGGGGCGGGCATCTGAATGCATGGCGGGCGCTGGGCGCTGTCTCCGGGATTGTTTTTCGGTGACGAAGCGCGACGCGTCGCCGGCCGTGGGCCGGGCAGCGGTGATGCGGTGCGAAACCGGCCCGCTGAGCGGGCCGTGGTGCGTGTCGCCTTCGTCGGTCGTCCGGCAGCCGTAGTGACGGCCGGCGGCGCGCCGGGTGCGTTGCACCTCGACGTCGCACCGATTGTGTGTGCCTGGTGGACGGGCGGCAAACGATATTTCCGAACAGGGTGATGCGCGATGGTCATCAACTTGTGTCGGGCTGGGACGCGTCCGAGTACCTGTCTGCGGGCTTTGGAAACGTCCGATATCGGCGCGGGTACAGGCGCGGCTGGCCGGTTGACTTCTTGCGTTTTGGGAATGAAGTCGTGAGTTAATATCAATAGCGGCCCGACTTGTAGCCATCGACAATGTGTTTCATGGATCGTGCCTCGCGAGGCGGGGGCGCGCCGTCCGGCCGGGCTTTCCGGCGGCGGCGCAACCGCGATGCGCCGGATGGCGCACCGGGCCCGCCGCGCGGCGCATCCGCTTGCACAAGGCGCTCGAACGCGCTCCAATCGAATCACGCGGGCGGCGCTGCCGCCGCACCGATCAATCTGTCCCTGAAGAGGAAGTGATGCAATTCAACGACATTCTTGCCGCGCTCGACATCGATCTCGCCCAGTGGAAAGGCAATGCGCTGACCGCGCGTTCGCCGCTCGACGGCGCGACGCTCGCGACGCTGGCCGTCGACACGCCCGCCGACGCAGAGCGCAAGATCGACGCCGCGCACGACGCATTCCTCAAGTGGCGCACGGTGCCGGCGCCGGTGCGCGGCGAACTCGTGCGCGTGTTCGGCAACGTGCTGCGCGAGCACAAGGCCGAGCTCGGCCGCCTCGTCACGCTCGAAGCCGGCAAGATCACGTCGGAAGGGCTCGGTGAAGTGCAGGAAATGATCGACATCTGCGATTTCGCGGTCGGTCTGTCGCGCCAGCTTTACGGTCTCACGATCGCGTCCGAGCGCCCGGGCCACCGGATGATGGAAACGTGGCACCCGATCGGCGTGTGCGGCGTGATTTCGGCGTTCAACTTCCCGGTTGCGGTGTGGGCGTGGAATGCGGCGCTCGCGTTCGTGTGCGGCGATTCGGTCGTGTGGAAGCCGTCCGAGAAGACGCCGCTTACCGCGATCGCCTGCCATGTGCTGCTCCAGAAGGCGCTCCGCGAGTTCGAGAAGACGCATCCGGGCGTCGCGCCGGCGGAGCTGAGCCAACTGGTGCTCGGCATGCGCGATGTCGGCGAGGTGCTGACGGCGTCGAAGAAGGTGCCGGTCGTCAGCGCGACGGGCAGCGTGCGGATGGGCCAGGAAGTCGCGAAGGTGCTGAGCCAGCGCCTGGCACGCGGCATTCTCGAACTCGGCGGCAACAACGGGATGATCGTCGCGCCGAGCGCGGATCTCGATCTCGTCGTGCGCGCGGTCACGTTCGCGGCGGTCGGCACGGCCGGCCAGCGCTGCACGACGCTGCGCCGCCTGATCGTGCATCGCAGCCTCGTCGAGCAGTTGCTGCCGCGCATCGAGAAGGCCTACGCGTCGGTGAAGGTCGGCAACCCCCTTGAAGAAGGTACGCTGGTCGGCCCGCTGGTCGATCGTGCGTCGTTCGATGCGATGCAGAAGGCGCTGGCCGATGCACGCGAGCAGGGCGGCGAAGTGAAGGGCGGCGAGCGCGTCGACGTCGGTCACGCGGATGCGTACTACGTGCGTCCGGCCATCGTGCGGATGCCGAAGCAATCGGCGGTGGTCGAGCGCGAGACGTTCGCGCCGATCCTGTACGTGATGATCTACGACAACTTCGAAGACGCGATCGACGTGCACAACGCGGTGCCGCAAGGCCTGTCGTCGGCGATCTTCACGAACGACATGCGCGAGGCCGAGCAGTTCATGTCGGCGGCCGGCAGCGACTGCGGGATCGTCAACGTGAACATTGGCACGAGCGGCGCGGAAATCGGCGGCGCGTTCGGCGGCGAGAAGGAAACGGGCGGCGGCCGCGAGTCGGGTTCGGATGCATGGAAGGCGTATATGCGCCGTGCGACGAATACGATCAACTACAGCCGGCAACTGCCGCTGGCGCAGGGGGTGAAGTTCGACGTATAAGTGCAGGCGCCCGGCCAGGGCGCTTCGACGGTCGAATGAGAAGGGCCGGTTGCCGCGAAAGCGGTAACCGGCCCTTGTCGTTTACTGCGATGCGCGCGGCGCGCCGATCGAGCGTGAGCGTCGCCGCTCAATGGCTCACTTACGATTCTTGCCGCGTCGGACCATCGTTCGCCGGCATGTTCTGCACGACCAGCATCTGCGGGCTCGACAGCGTGATCCCCGCCGCGCGCAACTGCTTGAGGATCTCGAACAGCAGGTCGCTCTTCGTCGAACTCGCGATCCGCGGGCTCGACACGTAACCCGTCACGCTCAGCGTGATCCCGTCCGGCGTGAGCTGGCTGAACGTCACCGACGGCGCCGGTTTGTCGAGAATCGCCTGGTGCTCGCGATACGCATCGAGCAGCAGGTCGCGTACCTGCTCGGGATCGGTGTTCAGCGGGAACGTCAGCACCAGCGTCGCGACGCCCTGCGTGCTGTTGCCCATCGTCACGTTGCGCAGGTTCTGCGAGATCAGCTGCGAATTCGGCACGATCACGGTCGAGCGGTCGCTGAGCTGGATCTCGGTCGCGCGCACGTTGATGCGGCGGATGTCGCCTTCGACGCCCGCGATGCTGATCATGTCGCCCACCTTCACCGGGCGCTCGGTCAGCAGGATCAGCCCCGACACGAAGTTCTTCACGATCTCCTGCAGGCCGAAGCCGATACCGACCGACAACGCGCTGACGATCCACGCGAGATTGTTCCACCGGACGCCGAGCAGCCCGAGCGTCATCAGCACGAGCAGCACGTAGCCGACGTTGGTGAACAGCGTGATCAGCGACACGCGCATGCCCGTATCCATGCCGAGCGCGGGCATGAATTCGCCGTCGAGCCAGCGGCGCAGCGAGCGCAGCAGGTAGAAGCCGATCGCGAAGCCGATCACGGCGTTCATGATCCGGTCAGGCATGATGTTCAGGCTCTGCAGCCGCTGGCTGCCGATCATCGCGACCGCGCTGTCGAGCAGGTCGCCCGGCGTCGTGCCGAACCCGCCGGTCAGCAGCGCGATCGCCGCGATCAGCATCAGCAGGCTCGTGCCGAAGCCGGACAGGACCGTGCGCGCCTGGTCGAGGTGGCGGTCTTCGAGCGCGAACAGATGCTTGATCTGCTGGCCCGTCGACAGGCTCGACGAGAACAGGCTTTCGCTCGCGTCGCGCGTCAACTGGATCAGGATGTAGGTTGCGCACAGCACGATCTCGAACCATACGAGCTCGTACGTGATGAAGCGCGCGACCGTGATGTAACCGATCAGGAGTGCGATCAACGACGCGACGATCGCGAGCGTGACGCCGGCATGGATCAGCCCGGCGAGCGTCGAGCGCTGCTCGGGCGCCTCGCCTGCCGCTGCAAGTGCGCTGCGCGCGCGGTTCGCGCGCAACAGCGATGCGCCGACCGTCAGCGCGACGACGAGCGACACGATGCCGCGACCGAACAGCGTGACCGACAGGCTGGTGTCGACGATCCGGTTGATCGATTCGAGCGTGCCCGACACCAGCAGCAGCCCGGCCAGGATGGCGGGGAACGGCTTCATCGCGAGCGCGACGGGATCGGCGAGCGCCGGCAGGCGCCACGACGGATGCTTCGTGCAAAGCAGCGCGCGGCCGAGCCCGGCGATCAGTGCGCAGGTCGCGGCGAGCTTCGCGAACTGGTCCCACAGATCGGTCAGCGACGGCGTGAGCTCGTAGTGGCGCGCGACGGCGAGGTAGAGGATCTGAATCGCGATGGCCGTCGCGAGGAAGGTCGATAGTGCGGTCGTCAGCGCCAGTGCGCTGCGGCGCAAGCGGGAGGGCGGCAGGCGGTTCAGTGCGATCCACGCGAGCCCGCGCTCGATGAGCCGGCGGCCGCCGAGCCATGCCGCGAATGCGGCGATCAGCAGCAGCGTGGTGAGCGCCCGTTGCCCGGGTACCCACGACGAATGCAGCATGTCGAACAGCTCGCGGTTGAAATCATCGAGCCGCTGGCGATCGTCCGGCGACAGGTGGAACAGCGGCAGCCAGAACTGCGCGCTGAAGATGCTGCCCGAACGGAATGCGAGCTGGTTCTTCAGGAGGCTGCGATGCAGCTTCGCGAACTGCTCGGTCAGGTTCGTGAGGCTCGTCTTCTGGTCGGCGGCCTGCTTCAGCGCGGCGTCGATCTGCGTCTTGCGCGCGCCCAGCGCGGCCCGCTGCTTCGCGACGGCTGCCGTTTCCGGTGCGGCGCCCTCGGCCGGCGGCGGCCCGAGCACGTCGAGTTGCGCTTGGACCTGCGCGCGTTGCGGCGTGAGATCGCTCTGCAGTTTCGCGACATCGGCGCTCAGTTCCTGCGCCGAGTCGTCGAGCGCGTCCAGCTCCTTGCTGTTGGACGTGGTCGAGGTCTGCTGCTTGATGCGGTCCAGCTCGGCCTGCATCTGCTTGAGCTGCGCGACGGCGTCGGGCAGCGAGATGGCCGGCACGGTGGCGCCGACGCCGCTCGCGACGGGAGCGGAAGCGGCCGCCGGAAACGCCGACGCGGTCGCGATCGCCGCGAACTGCAGCAGCGCGATCAGCGCGATCCGGCGGGCGTACGTGGATAGTCGTTGTATGGACATGGAATGCTTACGATTTGCCGACAATGACGGTTGCCGAAAGGCAGCCGGAAGCCGGTAGTTGGCCCGGTAGCATGTTACCGGGGCGCGGAGGTGAACGACTTCCGAATCTGCGTCCGGGGTGTTTGCGAGGCGGGCATGGGCGACGGACCGGAGGAAGACCTGTTCATCCCGTCGTATCGGGGTCGTGCCGATCGAGTCGCGCCCGGAAGGAGGCCGTTTCCGGCGTCCCGCGCCCGTTGCCGCCGGGACAGACGGTTACGAAATTTACATAAAGTCGGTGCAACGGCGAGCCGCGATAAATGGGGCTCGAAGGATTGGGCGTCTGCCGGGGAAGGAGACCTTTCATTTTCCCGTCGCGCAATCGTCGGTACAATGCCCCGAGCCGTTGGCAGGCCGTCCGAGACACGAGAGAAGGCGAGGCCGCCGCACATCGAAAAACGAACAACCAGAAGAATCCTGAGAGCATGGCAGATCAAAAACTCCCTCCGGGCGCGGAGTATGAACAGGCCACCCCGTGGTTGACCGATGTTCATCCGGACGACGTCGTCGCATCCGGCGAAGGCTTCAACGCGTGGCTGATCAGCGTGACGCATGGCTACGTGGACGTCGATCGATTGAAAACGGTCGCGAGCATGATTCCGGTGCTCAACAACCTGATGGCGCTGGCCGACGCGCTCACCGACATCGTCTCGATCATCCGCAAGCGCGGCGGCGAACTGCTCGACTATCTCGGGCTCGCGATCAACCTGATCGGCGTGATTCCGTTTCCGCCGGTACTGGCGCCCATGCGCCTCACGGCGCGGCCGCTGCTGGCGCTGATCCGCAATGAAATCCTGATTCACAAGCGCGACATCGGCGCCGCGCTCATATCGATCGTCGTCACGCATGTCCAGGCGTCATGCGCGACCGAGATCGAGGATTTCCTGACGAAGCTGCAGGCCGTGCTCAACGACGTGATCGACCACTGCGCGGCGAAAGCCCAGGAGATCCTGACGAGTCTCGCGGACGGCATCGATGCGGTGTTGGCGGGGCAACTGTTCGATCCAGCGGAGAACGAGCGGCGGGCCGCCGAGTATCGTCAGCAGATGAAGAAGGGCGGATGGTTCAGCACGGATCTTGTAACGGGGGCGTGGGGGTATCTGGCCGAGTCCGAGAAGGCGCTCGGCAAGCGCGGTGCCAACGCCGCGGGCAGCACGATGTCCGGGCTCGTTCCCGAGAATTACGTCGCACCGATTCGCCAGATTGCCGTGTCCTTGCGCACGCTGGCTCCGGTGGTGGTCGGCAAGATCAACGAGCTGAAGGGAAGCGACGAAGGCAAGCTGATGTGGCTGCTGCTCAAGCTGGTCAATGCGTTGCGGCATAAGCGCGACGCGATGCGGGCCGCATCGATCAAGTCGCAGGGCACGACGGAAGCAGAGGCCCGGCGGCCGCAAGTGCCCGTTGCCGCGACGAAGAAGGAGGCGAGAGCGAAGGGATCCGGTGTCGACCACTGCGAAGAGTGCGGGGTCGGCGCGTCGGGCGGTTCGATCAGCTACGCGTTCGGCGACGAGACGTTTTCTCATGCCGATTTCGAATTGCCGGGTGCGATGCCCGTCGTCTGGATACGCGTCTATCGGTCGCGGCTGGCCGGATACGATGCCGGCGAACTGGGCGCGCGCTGGCTCTCGCCGTACATGACGCGCATCGATGTTCGGGACGGCAAATGGATCTACAGCGATTCAACCGGCCGCAACATCGAATATCCGGCGCTCGCGGCAGGCGCCGTTCACGACGACCGCGTGGAAGGTGTGACGCTGAGCCGGCTCGACGACACGTGGACGACTGTCGCGTACGGTCACGATTTGCTGCACGTCTACGAGAAGCGCGGCGATTCGTTCCGCCTCGCGTTGCAGAAGGATCGCGCGGGAAACACGATCGCGCTCGATTACGACGACGCGAATCGTCTGGCGCGGCTCGTCAGTTCGGCCGGTCATACGCTCGCGTTTCGTCACGACAGCCGCGGACGCATCGCAACGATCGAGCAGATCGTCGACGCGAACACGCGCACCACGCTTGCCCAATACCAATACGACGAGAGCGGCGATCTCGTGCGTGCAGCGGATCGTTACGGCAACGTGCGCCAGTATGCGTACGACCGTCATTTGATTACTCGCTATACGGATCGCACCGGTCGCGGCATGAACCTCGAGTGGGAAGGGGCGGAGCGCGACGACAACACGAATGCGCGGTGCGTGCGCGAATATGCCGATGACGGCAGCCACGACATTCGCCTCATGTGGCATCCGAACATCCGCCTGACCTATGTCACCGATGCGCTGGGCAACGTCACGCGGTACTACTACAACATCCGCGGATATATGTACCGGATCGCGTATCCGGATGGCACCGAGGAGTGGATGCGGCGCGACCAGGACAACAACCTGGTCATGCACGTTCATCGCGACGGCGGCATCGAGGAGATGGACTACGATGCACGCGGGAACATGACGAAGCATTATCGCGTCGACGGGGCCGTGATCGAGATGGGGTACGACGACCGCGATCATCTCGTTCGTCTCAAGGACTCCGAAGGCTATGTGTGGGAGCGCTCATACGATGACGCGGGCAATCTGGTCGCGCAGAAGGACCCGCTCGGGCACGAGACGAAGTATGCGTACAACGCCGCCGGGATGCCGGTCAAGATGGTCGATGCGAAGGGCGGTGCGAAGGTACTTGTCTACGATGACGCGGGACAATTGCTTCAGTACACCGACTGCTCGGGCAAGGTAACGAAGTGGCGCTACGATGGCGACGGGCGACTTGCGCAGTCGATCGATGCAGCGGGCAATGCCACGGTTTACCGGTACGGCCCGAATGGGGCGGTCAGCGAGATCTCGTCTTCAGCAGGCACCTATCGATACACGCATGATGCCGAAGGCCGTCTGCTGTCCCATACCGACCCGCTGGAGCGCGTGACACGTTTTTCATACGACGTCGCGGGGCGCGTGGCCAGCCGCGTCGATGCGCTCGGATACACGCTCGCCTACCGTTACGACCGCCTCGGTCGCTTGACTGCGTTGACCGATGCGAATCGCGCGACCTATCAATTTCACTATGATCCCGCCGGGCGCTTGCTGGAAGAGATCGGGTTCGACGGCAAGCGGACGACATACGGATACAGCGAGGGTACGCTGCAGCCGGTGAAGATCGACGAAGGCGGGCAGGTGACCGAACTCGAATTCGATCAGGCCGGCCGCATCGTATGCCGGACCTCGGGTGCGAGCAAAGAGCGATTCGCGTACGACGCCAGTGGGCGACTCATCGAGGCGCGTAACAGTCACAGCCGGACGCAGATGTTTTTCGATCCGGTCGGCAATCTGGTGCGCGAACATCATGCTTATCGGCTGTTCGGTGAATCGCGCAGCTACCTGTGGCATCACGAATACGACGAAATCGGCACGCGGATCAAGACCGTTCGCCCCGATGGCCATGTGCTGGACTGGCTGATCTACGGTTCCGGTCATGTGCACGGGCTCTTGCTCGACGGCGAGGAGCGAATCCAGTTCGAGCGCGACGATCTGCACCGCGAAACCGGGCGGATACTGTCGAGCAAGGTGGGGCAGCAGACGCAGTACGATCCGGCCGGCCGAATCACCCGGCAGGCCGTTCGGCGATCGAATGCGCCTGCCGCGTTGGCCGAGCGCCGGTACCGGTACGACGCCGTGGGGCAGCTCGAGCATATCGAGGACAGCCGCAAGGGGCTGGTCAACTATCGTTATGACCCTGTCGGCCGCCTTATCGCGGCGATCGGGCCGCTCGGTACGGAGACTTTCGCCTTTGACCCGGCAAGCAACATCATTGATCACGGCAGTCCCCGGCACGCACGTACTCCGGGGGCGGTGAAAGCGAGTCCGGTGGTGCCGGACAGCGTGGACAGCACATTGCCGGCGGAAGTGCCGCGAGTGCTCGGGAATCTGTTGAAGGAATATGCGGGTACCCACTTCGAATACGACGCGCGGGGGAACCTGATCGGCAAGCGATCGCCGTCCGGTCGGCAGGAATACGAGTGGGACGGATTCAACCGGTTGAGAGTGGCGCGTGTCGAGGAGACCGGGCGGCAGCATGAGGCCCGGTATTTCTACGATTCCTTCGGGCGCCGGATCGGCAAGGACGTGGATGGCGTGCGGACGGTGTTCGGCTGGGATGGCGATCAGCTTGCGTACGAAAGCAACGAGGCCGGTGCGACGCAGTACGTGTACGAGCCGGAAACGTTCGTTCCGCTTGCGCAATATGTGACGGCGCAACCGGTCGCGGGGATTCAGACGCCGGTTTGGCGGGAAGGCGAGCCGTATGTGCCGGAGCAGGATCCGCTGCAACGTGTGCCGGAAAGACAGTCGGACGCGCATTTGTTCTATTACCACTGTGACCAGATTGGTACGCCGTTGTTGATGACGGACGAGGTGGGAGAGGTGGTCTGGGAGGCGTCGTATCGGGCCTGGGGCGAGGCGCGGGAAGTGATTGCGCGGGTGTCGAAGGCGGCGGGCGTGGAGCCGAGGAACCCGATTCGGTTCCAGGGGCAGCAGGAGGATGCGGAGACGGGGCTGAGGTATAACCGGTATCGGTACTATGATCCTGTTCTTGGGCGCTTTGTCAGTAAGGATCCGATTGGTCTGACTGGTGGGTTAAATAGCTATCAATACGCGCCCAATCCGGTTCAGTGGACTGATCCTCAAGGGATGTGCAGCTCGACCCTGAATCGTAATCTGGGTGGAGTGGCTCACGACCAGATGCAGGCGCATCATTTGATTCCGGAGGAAATCTGGAATAAGCACCAATTATTCTTCGATAAGATCGGTATGGGCGATGAGAGAGATAAAAAAGAAAATGGATTGCTTATGCCGGCTAGCGTGGATAAGGCTAAGCAAATGAAGAGAAAATTTTATCATTGCGGACCTCATGCGGTATATTCCGCGGCGGTTGGTGCTAAGGTGAAGGATATTGAGACTGATTTGGACGCGGGGAGAATTGATAAATCGACAGCTCGTCAAAAAATATCACAGTTGCAATCTGCCAGTAGAGTGGCGTTGATGGCGCCTGGTAGCAATCCAATTCGTATTTTTTGAGGAAGATCATGAAATATTATGCATTGGTAGAAAGAAAGGGGCGGGGGTGCCCGGTAGGTGAAATGCAAGGCGTTGTTTTGGATCGATTTGAAGAAAATATTAAGGGGATAAGCTATGGCGTAATGCCCTGGTACGCAGGGCGATCAGGGCAGGGGAGTATTTTTCCTGGTGAAATGTTCCTGATTTCGCGGGATAAATTGATTGCGTATGATATTAGGTCCAGTGGCGCCGGCCCTACGTTTCATGTTGTAAGTCAAGGATTTTTTGAGCTTCTGAAGGATTTCTCTGTTCCTATCAAAGAAACTCAACCTATAAAGATTGTCAATTCAAAGGGGCGAAATATTGCTGATAAAGAGTATCGTATAATAATTTTTGATCGGAATTTGTACGAGGATAGGGATGGTGTTGTCGGGGCGGGCTCCACGCTCGTGCCGAATGAGTATGGTGGAATTTTCCATATTGAAAATATTTCGTTTAAGGAGGGGTTGGAGAGGGATTTTTTCAAAATTAAGGATATAACTGCAGAGCAAGATCCTATTTTTTGTTCGGAGAGGTTTTTTCGCGAGGCGGTAAAGAGGGATGTTGTTGCTGGCGTCGAATTTAGTCCAGTGGATGAGGTTAATTGGGTGTCTACATCGTCAGATAATTTCTTAGATTTTTTGGCGAGCGATAGTGAGCCCCTGCTTTTTATTCACTAATTCTTGCCCTAGCGAGTCACTGGCGTGATGTCGTGTGCTTGTCCCTCATCGGCGGTTAAGCGACGTGAGCAAGAGCATTGCGCGATGCGTGTCCTTGTCCACCGCGCCGGCTCCGCCGCTGTCGGACAAAGGCGTCAAACGTGACGGCGTGCTCGACATGCGCAAGCGCTTCACGCTGATTGGAGATGAAATGACGCCCACCGAACGATTGACGGCCTTTATAGCGGATATGCTGCGCTGGGAAATTGATCTGGAAGAGAATAGACGAGCCCTGAGAGGTAAGCAGGATTCATCTTTGCATGAGCAAATGTGTGCGGATGCTAGAGAAAGGCTATGCGTGATTTTTACGGAGCATCTTAGTGCCAAGGTGCTTGCTACAAAGGCGCAAAGTCGTCTTGATCTTTTGCCTTCTGGTCGCCCACCGGAATTTGCGCAGAAAGTGCTGGGAGATACAGAAAGTCATGTGGGTAAGAAAATCTACATCGAGACTTTCAATGAAAAAGGGCTCACACAGCGCCGCCGTTATGCGCTCGTAACAGAGCAAGGCGAACCGAAAATTGACGCCGTCTACGATTGGCGTCGTAGCACGGATAAGTGGGACGAGCAGGATTCCATCTAGCGCCGACCGAAGCGCCGTACGACAAGCGAGTGGGTAAATCGTGGGTACGTCCGTTTGTGAGTGTCAATATGGTCCGCTCTTCAAGTAAAGTTAACGTGATTCGGTATCGCTCCGACGATATCCAGAAGTTCTTCTGCTACGTCTATGAGTGGATAGATAACCTCAATTTTTGCCTTCCAGCCAGTGACTTCGTTGACGATTGGCATGCATATGAGAAAAATGCAGGCGAGAAATTTTCTCGACATGGCTGGAATGGGGAGGGGCGTATCGAGCTTATGTGGCTTCCCCCTTTCGCGTTAGGCGGAATTCTGGCGAACGGGGTGGATGATTTCCTCAATGTGGTAGGCAATTCATGGACGCACGGTTTGATTATTTGGCACGTCAAGCAAGCACGAGATGGACTCTCGTTTATATTGTCACCGGTAAAATTAAATTTGCCTGATTTTGGTGTGAATTAAATCGAAATTATAATGCAAAGTATTATGTATTGCTGGAGAGGCGCGTGGTTATCCGGTCGGCTCCATGCAAGACGTCGCCTATGATGAATTTGTCGATCGTATAGAACATCTTGATTCCACTCGTCAGTAAAGCAGTGCTAAGGCGATCGAAGAACTGGTGAATGGCGACAATGTTCAATCTATCCCGGATTTGATTGGGACGCGGGGGGAGGTGGCTGATCAGGTATGCCGCCGGCCGGCTGTGTTGTGCTCGGGTCAACCACTCGTTGAACCACTCCGAAGACGTTTGACCCGCGCCCGCGCATCACCCGATTGATGTGCTCACGCACGCGCCTCGCTAAAATGCGCGAAGCCGCTCGCCAGTTCGCCTCTGCTGGCGCCAAGGACAATCAAGAATCCGGAGACTCGCCACCATGGCATCCACTCAGCCCGACCCGCTCACTGCAGCAGGCGCCGCCCTTCCTGCCGCGATCGACCCCGGCTCCATCTCGGCCCGCCTCGACCGCCTGCCGCCGACGCGCAGCGTCTGGAAGCTCGTCGTGCTGCTGAGCCTCGGCTTCTTCTTCGAGCTCTACGACCTGCTGTACAGCGGCTACGTCGCGCCAGGCCTCGTGAAAAGCGGCATCCTGTCCGCGACGACCCACGGCCTGTTCGGCACCACGGGCGTCGCGAGCTTCATCGCTGCGCTGTTCTCCGGGCTCTTCATCGGCACGATCGCGTGCGGCTTCCTCGCCGACCGCTTCGGCCGCCGCGCGATCTTCACGTGGTCGCTGCTGTGGTACACCGCCGCCAACATCGTGATGGCGTTCCAGGACACCGCAGCCGGGCTGAACTTCTGGCGCTTCGTCGTCGGTCTCGGCCTCGGCGTCGAGATGGTGACGATCGGCACGTATATCTCCGAACTCGTGCCGAAGCAGATTCGCGGCCGCGCGTTCGCGTGCGAACAGGCGGTGGGGTTCGTCGCGGTGCCGGTGGTCGCGTTCCTCGCTTACCTGCTCGTGCCGCACGCGCCGCTCGGCCTCGACGGCTGGCGCTGGGTCGTGCTGATCGGCGCGCACGGCGCGCTGTTCGTGTGGTGGATTCGCCGCGAACTGCCGGAAAGTCCGCGCTGGCTCGCGCAGCAGGGCCGGGTCGACGAAGCCGACCGCATCATGCGCGCGCTCGAGGCGAAGGTCGAAGCCGAATACGGGCGGCCGCTGCCGCCGCCCGCGCCGGCCGAACCCGTGCCGCCGCGCGGCAGCTTCCGTGACATGTGGGTGCCGCCGTATCGCCGCCGCACGATCATGATGACGATCTTCAACGTGTTCCAGACGGTTGGCTTCTACGGTTTCGCGAACTGGGTGCCGACGCTGCTGATCAAGCAGGGCATCACGATCACGTCGAGCCTGATGTATTCGAGCGTGATCGCGCTCGCGGCGCCGATCGGCCCGCTGATCGGCCTCGTGATCGCCGACCGCTTCGAGCGCAAGTCGGTGATCGTCGCGATGGCGGCGGCGATCGTCGTCTGCGGGCTGCTGTTCAGTCAGACGACGGTGGGTGCGTTCCTGATCGTGCTCGGCATCGGCCTCACGCTCGCGAGCAACATCATGTCGTACAGCTTCCACGCATACCAGGCCGAGCTGTTCCCGACGTCGATTCGCGCGCGGGCCGTCGGCTTCGTCTATTCGTGGAGCCGCTTCTCGGCGATCTTCTCGTCGTTCGTGATCGCGGCCGTGCTGCGTGGTTTCGGCACGTTCGGCGTGTTCGCGTTCATCGCGGGCGCGATGGTGATCGTGATGGCCGCGATCGGGTTGATGGGGCCGCGCACGAAGGGCATCGCGCTCGAAACCATCTCGAAGTAGTCGGCAGGTGTGCACGCGTGTCGTACGGTTCGTGCGGCATGCGTGCGATGCAGTTGAGGTTCCGGTTTCAGATCGCCGGGTCGTCAAAATGCTTCGTCATGCAAATCAATCGAGAGGGGAACTCGAACCGAATGAAACGCGCAAGCCTTCGGACGCAAGCCGAAAACATCCAACACGCAAGCCTGCCACGCAACGAACACGCAAGCGGAAACGAGTTGAAACAAAGCGTGACGAAGCGCAATTTCGCCGTGAAACCGCGGTTTTCATCGCTGCCGATTCGCGTATGGACGAGTAGAATGAAGGGCCTGACGACTCATTAGCCGCCATCGGAGCGACCGCGTTTGCATCAGCGAACGGCTCCACCGCGAAGAGGCGTCGGCGCCGGGCGCACGCGATGCGCCGGACGTGTCGATGGCTTGCGCGGAAGATGCGCCGCTCGCAACAGCACCATGCGGCGGCCGGATCGGCCGATGGCTTCGAACATATGATTCTTGCCCACCTGGCGCGGCGTTTTGCGAAGCCGCGTTGCCTCAGCCGCTCAGTTGCCGCATACGTGTGGCTCGCTGTTGCAGTGTCGATTTCCGTTCTCGCCGAACGCCCCGCCTTTGCCGCGTCCGACGCGCCGTCGTCTGCTGTGCAATCCTCATCTGTTGCGTCGCCTGCTTCGGCGGCCTCTCGCACGCATCCGGCTTCGTCTGCGCATGCGGCGTCGGGCGCATCGGCCGCAGCGCCGACATCCGCCGCGTCACAAGCGAATCACGCGGAACCCGCGAGCGCTGCATCGGGTGCGTCGGCCGCTTCCGCCGCGTCGGCCGCCGCGCCTGCATCGGCCGCATCCGGCACGGCCGCCAGCGAGGCCGAGCCGCCTCCGCCCACCCCGCCGCGCCGGCATCCGCCGCTGTCGGCCGAGGAGGCGCAGAACGCGACGGCGCGCGCGCTCGACATGCGCAAGCGTTTCACGCAGGAAGTCACGCGACGCCTGAACGTGCCGGCGAGCGAGCAGCGCGCGTACGGCGAGCGGCTCCAGAAAGCGCTCGCCGATGCGGATCTCGGCGATCTCGCCGGCGAATACGTCGCGATGGTCGACCGCGCGCCGAACGTGCAGGCGCTGTTCATCTACTTCCGCGCGACGCCGACCAATGCGTGGTTGATGATCGGCGCATCGCCGGTCGGCACCGGGTTGCCGGGCCAGTACGACCATTTCCTGACGCCGCTCGGCGTGTTCCATCACTCGCCCGACACGATGGATTTCCGCGCGGAAGGCACGACGAACGAGAACGGCATCCGCGGCTACGGCCACCGCGACATGCGCATCTACGATTTCGGCTGGGTGGACGGCGAGCGCGGCTGGGGCAAGGGCGGCGTGTCGCCGATGCGCTTCCAGATGCATGCGACCGACCCCGACCGGCTCGAAGCGCTGCTCGGCATCCGGCACTCGAAGGGCTGCGTGCGGATTCCCGCGTCGCTGAACACGTTCCTCGACCAGCACGGCCTGCTCGACGACGATTACCAGGCCCGCGTCGAGGCCGGCAAGTCGCTGTGGGTGCTGCGTCGCGATCGCGACATCACGCCGATCGCGGGCCGCTACCTGGTCGTGATCGACAGCGCCCGCAAGACGCGTCCGGCGTGGTCGCCAGCGCCGGGGCGCCATGCATGGTCGAAGCTGCCGAAGGGCGGCGACACGGCGGACTGAGCGCCGTTCGCCGAGCGCGGCAGGCATGGAGATGAGAATAAATCCGATTTATTGAGATATAAGGAAAGCAAACTTTTATTATCCGATCCGGGTTCGTATAGTCGAGTCCAGTTTCGCGGAACCCTGCCGCGCCTGGACCACCACCGACCACACGACCCGCATGAAAACTCTCTACAAGCTCGCCCCGCTCGCGATGCTCGGCGCCTTCGCGACCCATGCCGGTGCGCAAAGCAGCATCACGCTGTACGGTCTCATCTCGGCCGGTGTCGGGTTCGCGACGAACCAGGGCGGCAAGAACGCGTGGCAGGCGCTGTCCGGTACGAACCAGAACCCGCGCTGGGGGTTGAAGGGCAAGGAGGATCTCGGGCAAGGGCTGTCCGCGGTCTTCCAGCTCGAGAACGGCTTCAACGTGATGACGGGCACGGCCGCGCAGAACGGCCGCGAGTTCGGGCGCATGGCCTACGTCGGCCTGGCCGACCGCACCTACGGCTCGCTGACGTTCGGCCGTCAGTACGACGCGATCCACGACTACATCGGGCCCGTGATCATCGCGAGCAACGGCGTGAACATCGGCGACAACGACAACGGTTACAACGACATCCGCGTGCAGAACTCGGTGAAGTACGTGAGCCCCGTCTACTACGGGCTGAAGTTCACCGCGCTGTACGGCTTCAGCAATGCGACCGGTTTCGCGAACAACAGCGCGTACAGCTTCGGGCTCGGCTACGAGCGCGGTCCGTTGCGCTGGAGCGCGGTCTATGCGCAGTACAACCATCCTTACAGCGCGACGAACCAGGACGGCGCGATCGCGAACGACTATGCGTCGCCGCTGCTGATCTTCAGCAAGAGCGCGATGTCGCCGGCGGCATACGCGAGCCGGCAGCGGATCGCGGGCACGGGCGGCTTCTACACGATCGGCCGCGCGCAGTTCGCGGCGATGTTCACCGACGTGCGCTACGATTACCTCGACAATTCGCACCTGCACCTGCAGAACCTGGGCGTGAACATCGTCTACACGATGACGCCGCAGCTCTTTCTCGGCGCGGCGTATGCGTTCACGAACGGCAAGTACGACGTGATCGACAAGCGTCCGAAATGGCATCAGGTGAACCTGCAGGCCGATTACTTCCTGTCCAAACGCACCGACGTCGCACTGACGGTGATCGCGCAGCAGGCGGCCGGCGACGCGGACCATGCGCAGATCTTCGCGTATGCGCGCTCGACCGGCACGCGCCAGATGATGGCGACGCTCGGCGTCCGGCACGTGTTTTGAGCGCCCCCAAACTTGCCGCTTCGCGACAGGCCCCCCGAGGGGGCCTGGAAATTTTGGGGCGGCCTGGCGTTTTCCTGAGAGCTCGACCATGACCCATCCGATCGCATCCCGCCGCACGTTCCTGAAACTGTCCGCCGCGCTGGCCGGCACCGCGCTGCTTCCCGAAACGGGCGCATTCGCGGCCGGCGGCGACGCCGCGCGTCGCACGGTGATCATCGATACCGACCCGGGGCAGGACGACGCTATCGCGATCCTGTTCGCGCTCGGCGCACAGGACCGGCTCGACGTGCGCGCGCTGACGGCCGTGGCCGGCAACGTGCCGCTCGACCTGACCGAACGCAATGCGCGGATCATCCGCGACTGGGCCGGCCGTACGAAGGCGCTGCCGGTGTATGCGGGCTGCCCGCGCCCGCTCGTGCGCGATCTCGTGACGGCCGCGAACGTGCACGGCAAGACGGGGCTCGAAGGCGTCGAACTGCACGAGCCGCGCGCGCCGCTCGCCGCCGGTCACGCGGTGTCGTACCTCGTCGATACGCTGAGCCGCGCGGCGCCGAACAGCGTGACGCTGTGCGCGCTCGGGCCGCTCACCAACATCGCGACCGCGCTGGTCGAAGCGCCGCAGATTCGCGGCGCGCTGCGCGACATCGTGCTGATGGGCGGCGCGTTCTTCGAGCGCGGCAACATCACGCCGGCTGCCGAGTTCAACATCTACGTCGATCCGCAGGCGGCCGAAGTGGTGTTCGGCAGCGGCGTGCCGATCGTCGTGCTGCCGCGCGACGTTGCGGTGAAGGCGCCGATCACGCCGGCGCGCGTCCCGCCGTTCCGTGCGCTCGGCAACCGCTGCGGCGCGATCGTCGCGGACATCATGGCGGCCGAGCTCGCCTACAACAAGAAGCGGCGCGGTATCGACGACGCACCGATGTACGACCCGACGGCCGTCGGCTATCTCGTCGATCCGACGCTGTTCGGCGGACGCAAGGTGAACGTGGTGGTCGAGACGACCGGGCAGTGGACGCTCGGCGAGACGATCGTCGACTGGAACGGGCGCAGCGGCCGTGCGGCGAATGCGACATGGATCAACGAGGTCGACGCGGACCGCTTCTACGCGACGCTCGTCGAGCGCATCGCGAAGCTGCCCTGAACGCGGGCGTTCAGGCGCGGCGAACGGAATCAGATGTGTTTCGCAATCCACTCGCGGCACGCGCGCACGTGCGGGCCGCGATCGTCGGCGGCGAGCGAGATCAGCGAGATCGCGCGCGTGACGCGCGGTTTGTCGACGCGCAGCGCGACGAGTTCGGGATCGTGCAGATGCATCGTGTAGAGGCTCGGCAGCACGGCGGTCGCGAGGCCGTTGCGCGCGAGCGCGTAGAGCGGCTCCGTGTATTCCATCCGGTACGTGACGTTCAGGCGCAGCTTTCCGGCGCCGCCGGTGCGATGCAGCGATTCGCTGACGCTGCCGCGCACGAACACCGCGAGTTCGCGATCGACGAGCTTCGCCCACGTGACGCTCTTCGCGCGGGCCAGCGGATCGTCGTGCCGCACGACGATCACGATCTCGTCCTCGAACAGCTGCTGGTAGCGCAGCGTGCCGTCGTCGCCGTCGGGTTCGCGCACGCCGATGCCGAGATCGGCGACGCCGTCGCGCACCGCTTCGACGAGTGTGCTGTTCGGCAGGTCGGTGAGGGTAAAGCGCAGCGTCGGGTGTGTGCCGCGCAGTGTGTTGAGCGCGGGCAGCAGGCGGCCCGCGACCGACGGGATGAACGCGATGCGTACGGTCTGGATGCGTTCGCCGATGAGCCGCGTCATGTCGTCGAAGGTGCCGCGCGCCTGGTTGAGCAGGCGTTCGGCGAGCGGCAGCACGGCTTCGCCTGCAGACGTCAGCGTCAGGCGATGCGCGGTGCGCGCGAACAGGCGGCCGCCGAGCAGGAACTCGATCTGGCGGATCGACGCGGTGAGCGCGGGCTGCGTGAGCGACAGCGCCTGCGCGGCCTGCGTGAAGCTGCGTGCATGGGCAAGGACGACGAAGTGCTGGACCTGCCGCAGCGTGAGTGCGGGAAGCAGCGACGAGCGGTCGGACATCGGGCAATAACGGTCGGGATGCGGTACGCGGCAGTATAAGACCGCACTGCATGAACCGGCACAGGACAATATTCGGAATCACAGGAGAACCACCATGTCAGCGACTGACACGATGCCGGCGCATGCACCGGCCAACTGGCTCGAACGCCGCTTCGCGCTCGCCGCGCGCGGCACCAGCGTGCGCACCGAGACGATCGCGGGCGTCACGTCGTTTCTCGCGGCCGCATACCTGCTCGTCGTGATCCCGTCGCTGCTCGCGACGGGCGGCATGGAGCGCGGCGCGGCGACGACCGCGACGATCGTCGTGTTCGTGCTGTTCACCACGCTGATGGGGCTCTATGCGAACCTGCCGTTCCTCGTCGGCCCCGGTATCGGCGGCTCGGTGATCATCGGCGTGACGCTCGCGACGACCGAGCACGTCGGCTGGCAGACGGGCCTCGGCATCGCGTGCGTGTCGGGCGTGCTGTTCTTCCTGCTGACGATCCTCGGCGCGCGCGGCGTCGTGGTGCGGCTGATTCCGGTGCAGATCAAGCTCGGGCTCGGCGCGTCGATCGGGCTGTTCGTCACGATGCTCGGGCTGCGCAATGCGGGGATGGTCGTCGCGAACGCGAAGACCAACGCGTTCGCGCTCGGCGACTTCTCGCGGCCGGGCGCGCTCGTCGCGCTGATCGGCCTCGCGGTCGCGATCGTGCTGCAGGCGCGCAAGGTGCCCGGCGCGATCCTGATCGCGATCCTCGTCGCGGCCGCGGCCGGCGTGCCGCTCGGCGTCACGCACCTGCCCGCGTCGTTCATGTCGCTGCCGCACAGCATCGCGCCGATCGCGTTCAAGCTCGATATCGGCAGCGCGTTGAGCTTTGCCGCCGCGCCGTACCTGTTCGCGTTCTTCGCGGCGGAATTCTTCTCGACGCTCGGCACCGCGCTCGCGGTCGGCGCGAAGGCGAACCTGCTCGACGAACAGGGCAACCTGCCGAACATCAACCGGCCGTTTCTCGTCGATTCGCTCGCCGCGACGCTCGGGCCCGTGTTCGGCATTCCCGCGCTGACCGCGCTGATCGAATCGGCGGCCGGCGTCGAGGCCGGCGGCCGCAGCGGGCTGTCGTCGCTGGCCGCGGCCGTGCTGTTCGCCGCGATGCTGCTGTTCGTGCCGGTCGCGCTCGCGATCCCGAAGGAGGCCACGGCGCCGGCGCTGATCCTGATCGGGCTGTCGATGTTCGCGACGATCCGCCATACGCATTTCGACGACTTCACCGATGCGCTGCCCGTGATGTCGATGGTGCTGCTCACGCTGATGTCGAACAGCTTCGGCACCGGCATCGCGGGCGGGCTGCTGTGCTACGTGCTCGTCAAGCTGCTGGCCGGCCGCTGGCGCGACGTGTCATGGGGGCTCGTCGTGCTCGCGGTTCCGCTCGGCTATTACTTCTGGACCGTCGTGAAGCCGCACTGAGAGACGGCTTTCGCGACGCATCGCACCACCGCAAAAAGAGATAGACATGAAGGGAACACCAGGCAACGTCCCGGCCGCGCGCACGGGTATCGAGATCACGCCCGCTCATCGGGCTTTCTTCCACGCGCTGCCGAAGGTCGAGCTGCATTGCCACCTGCTCGGCGCGGTGCGGCACGACACGTTCGTCGCGCTCGCGGCGCGCAGCGGCGCGCCGATCGAGCGTGCGGAAATCGACGCGTTCTACGCGCGCGGCGAGAAGCCGGTCGGCGTGCTGCACGTGCTGCGCGCGCTCGACAAATATCTGCTGACGCAACCCGACGACCTGCGGCGGATCGCATACGAGTATCTGGAAGACGCGGCCGCGCACAACGTCAGGCATGCGGAATTCTTCTGGAATCCGACGGGCACGGTGCGCGTATCGGGCATCGCGTATGCGGACGCGCAGGCGGCAATCGTGACGGCGATCCGCGATGCCGCACACGATTTCGGGATCGGCGCACGCGTGATTCCGAGCATCGACCGCGAGCAGGATCCCGACGAAGCGGTCGCGATCGTCGAGTGGATGAAGGCGAATCGCGCGGACGAAGTCGCGGGGCTCGGCATCGACTATCGCGAGAACGACCGGCCGCCCGAACTGTTCTGGAAGGCGTATCGCAACGCGCGCGCGGCCGGCTTCCGCACGACCGCGCATGCGGGCGAGTTCGGGATGCCGTGGCGCAACGTCGAGACGGCGGTCGATCTGTTGCAGGTCGATCGTGTCGATCACGGCTATACGATCGTCGACAACCCCGAGCTGTGCGCACGCTATGCGGAGCGTGGCATCGTGTTTACCGTCGTGCCGACGAATTCGTACTACCTGCGCACGCTGCCGCCGGAGCAATGGGCGGAACTGCATCCGATGCGCAAGATGCCGGGGCTCGGGCTGAAGATTCATCCGAACACCGACGATCCGACGCTGCACAAGGTGAACCCTTCGGAAGCGTGGGAGCTGATGTTCAGCCATTTTGGCTTCACGGTCGCTGACCTGAAGCAGTTCATGCTGAACGGGATCGACGGCGCGTGGGTCGATGACGCGACGAAGGCGGCGTGGCGTGCGGCGTGGGCGCCTGAATACGACGCGCTGGCTGCCACGCTCGCGGCGTCCTGAGCGCGATCGCGAGCTTCGCCGGCGGCACGTCGCCCGGCAGGCGACGCTTTCGGATCAGGAGGGTAGTGCAGGTCGCTCGCGAAATCGGACAGTGGGTCCGCGCTCGTGATCGTGCGGGCGCTGTCGTCGTCGAACGATGGCGCCGGTTGGGCGCCGCACACTGCGGCAACCGCCGGCGTCACGGCATGCTCCTATAATGAGCGCCGACACGAGCACGGCAACAATAAAAACGAGGGCGACCTTTCCGATGGGCAATCGAGCATGGCTTTATCTCCAGGCCGGTGACGGCGACGACGCGCGAACTATCGGGTTCGCGGAATCCAACAACCACTTTCCGCTGCTGTGGCGCGTGCTGCTGGCCGACGGCGGTGCGGGCGACGCGATTGCCGATCAACGTGTGTTCGGCGACGCCGGCACGCCGAATCTCGCCAGCGACGCGCGGGCCGCACATGCGCGCCTGAGCCGGCTCGCATCGTTCGTCGTCGCGTATCCGCTGCCCGGCGACGATCCGGCGCTCGCGCGACAGTTCGATGCGATCGTGCGTCATCTCGGCGAAGCGATCGACGCGCTCGGCGATGCGGACGGCGCGCCACGGCTATCCGCGAACCTCGACGAACTGTCATGGCTCGACGATGGCGATCCGAACGACTACATCGACGAGGAGCGCGATGCCTGCACGCGCCTGTGGTGGCGCGTCGCGAACTGCATGGACTTCCGCGACGTGCGCGGCGTGCGCAAGGTGCTCGAGATCGACACGCCCGCCGACTGGCGCGACTGGGCGTGGGGTTTCGGGTTCGGCGGCCTGTCGCACTACTACTTCTGGCGCCAGGAGCCGCCGCGCCGCGCGACCTATGAAGCTCTGTTCGGCGGCGGCGAACTGCATGGCGACTCTCTCGGCGGCGGCACGTTCAGCTTTCGTGCGAGCAACGGGCTGTGGGGCGTGCGGCGAGAAACCGACGATGCATGGAGCGTGATCGTGCCGCCCGAATGGGCGAACCTGTGGGCCAGCGGCGCACGTAATGACCGGCTGTTGTGGGCCGCGCGCGACGGCAAGGTCGGCCTGCTGCTTGCCGATGGCGACGACGACGGTGACGGCGTGCGGATCGTGTGCGAACCTGCGTTCGACGCGGTGTGGGATTTCAGCGGCGACGTCGCCTGCGTGCGCGTGGGCGAGCGGTTCGGGCTGGTGCGCACGGACGGCACGTGGGTGCTCGAACCGACGCTCGACGATTTCGGCGAGTTCACTGGCGGAATTGCGGCCGCGAGCATGGACGGCCGTTGGGGCTTCGTCGATACGCACGGCGCGTGGGCGATTGCGCCGCGCTTCGACGATGCGCACGAATTCGTGAACCGTACCGTCGCGGCGGTAGCCGAGGGCGGGCGTTGGGGGCTGATCGGGCGCGATGGAAAATGGCGCGCGCAGCCCGAGTGGGCGTCGCTCGAATGGTCGTCGGAGCTGGGCGCTTTCGTCGCCGGGCGTGACGGTCACGTCGGCGTCGTCGATGCGAAAGGCCGGGTGATCGTCGAACCGCATTACGCGGAAGTCGCTCCACTGACCGACGACGACCGCGCGGAGATGCTCGACGAGCTCGGCGCGATCCGCCATATCGTGCGGCGCGACGACGGCCGTTGCGCGATCGTCGACGGGGAGGGCCGTGTGCTCACGCCGTTCGACTTCGTCAACATGGGCGCGCTGTCGTGGCTGCCCGACGACGAGATGGTGCCGGGCGAGCTGTTCACGCGTTACGCGATCGGCGTCCTGCCGGGCGAGCCGGCGCAACTGGCGATCTGCGATCTCGAGACGGGCGCGACGATCGCGCAGGGGCGCTACGACGACGTGGCGGGCCTGTTCTGGGGCGCCGATCACGGCTGGCTCGCCTGCGTGCAGGACGACGACGGCCACGACGTGCGCGCGACGGTATTGCGCGCGGACGGCACCGTGCTGCATCCGGCGCGTTACACGCGGATCGGCGACGATGCGCTGTTCGACGACGATCGCGACGACGATGCACGGCATGCGACGTTGATGCCGTGGTTCGTTCGCCGTGTCGAGATCGCGCGGCGCTGGAGCATGGACGAACCGGTCGCCGCATTGCGCGACGACGGCGTGCCCGTGTGGCTGTACGCGGACGGGCACGCGACGACGACGCTTCGGTAGCCCGGCGCGCCGCCGGCACGATCAACGGAAGATTCGCAACCAGTCGAACAGGCCCGAATGCTGCGGCGCGCGCCGCTTCGGCGCCGGCGCGCTGCGCGGCCGGAAGTCCGGCGAGAACTGCACGTGCGGATCGATCGCCCGCGCGCGCAGCGCCGCATCATAGAACGAGCCGACGATCGGCAGCGCGCTGTGCGCGCCCGCGCCCCAGTAGTCGCTGCGCAGCGTCACGCTGCCGTCGTCGAAGCCGACCCACGCGCCGGCCACCAGTTGCGGATGCATCAGGATGAACCAGCCGTCCGTGTTGTCCTGCGTCGTGCCGGTCTTGCCCGCGACGTCGATGCGAATCCCGTAGCGCGAGCGGATGTCCGCGCCGGTCCCGTAATCGACGACGCCGCGCATCGCGTCGACGAGCGTCTGCGCCGCGGCCACCGGCAACGCGCGTTCCGGCGGCGCGCTGCCGAACGCGGCGAGCACCTTGCCGTCGCGATCCTCGATGCGCGTGATCATCTGCGGCGCGACGTACACGCCGCGGTTCGCGATCGTGCCGTACGCGGATACCATCTCTTTCAGCGTGACGGGGCTCGTGCCGAGCGCGAGCGACGGCACCGCGTCGAGCGGGCTGTCGCGCACGCCCATCGCGCGGGCGAGCTGCGCGACCTTCGCGGCGCCTTCGTGCTGCATGACTTGCGCGGTGATGCGGTTGCGCGACAGCGCCAGCCCGTCGCGCAGCGTCATCGGCTCGCCGGTCGGCGGCTCGGCATCGGTCGGATGCCACACGGCGCGGCCGTCGATCGGGATCGCGACGGGGCGGTCCACGAAAGTATCGCCCGGCCGCATCCCGTCCGCGAACGCGGCGCCATAGACGAACGGCTTGAAGGTCGAACCCGGCTGGCGCCGCGCCTGCGCGACGTGATCGAACGGCGCGCTGCCGAAATCGGGGCTGCCGACCCACGCGCGGATCGCGCCGTTGCGCGGATCGATCGCGACGAAGCCGGCCTGCACCTGCGTCTTGCGCTCGCACAGCGCCCGCATGAATTCGCGATTCGCGCCGAGCTGCTTCAGCGCAACCACGTCGGCGAGCCCCGTGTCACGGACCTGGCGATACTCGGGCGTCTGCCGAATGAAGCCGCGGAACAGGTCGTTGCGCAGCCCGCAGCCGGACGGTCCGCGCCATGCGCCGTCGGCGATCGCCTGTAGCTGTTCGGTCTGCCGCGTCAGCGCCTGCGTGGCCATGTCCTGCAGCCGCGCATCGAGCGTCGTGCGCACGACGAGGCCGTCCGAGTAGAGATCGTAGTTGTTGCGGTCGGCCCACGCGATCAGCCACTTGCGCAGCTGTACCGCGAAATGCGGCGCGAGGCCCGGCTGCGCCGTCTGCGGTTCGAAGTCGACGCGCAGCGGCTGGCGGTGCAGTTTCGCGAGCTGCTGCGGCGACAGCATGCCCATCTGCGCCATCCGGCCGAGCACGATGTTGCGCCGCTGGACCGCGCGTTCCGGATTCAGCACCGGGTTGTAGTAGCTGTTGCCCTTCAGCATCCCGACGAGCGTCGCGCTTTCCACGATGTCGAGCTGGTCGGCCGACTTGCCGAAGTAGGTGCGCGCGGCCATTTCGACGCCGTATGCGTTGTACAGGAACGGCACGGTATTCAGGTAGGTTTCGAGAATCTCGTCCTTGCTGTACACCGATTCGATCTTGAACGCGGTGATCAGCTCCTTCAGCTTGCGCGTGAGCGTCGGCGCGCGGCCGACTTCGTCGGGATACAGGTTGCGTGCGAGCTGCTGCGTGATCGTCGAGCCGCCCTGGCGGCCGCCCGAGAACGTATGCAGCCCGGCCGCGAGCGTGCGGCGCCAGTCGATGCCGTGATGTGCGTAGAAGCGGTGGTCCTCGGTCGCGATCAGCGCGTCGACCATGTGCGGCGAGATCTGCTTGAGCGGCACCCATTCGCGGTTCACGGGCCGGAATTCGGCGATCAGCTGGCCGTCGGCCGACAGCACGCGCGCGGGGCGGTCGATGCGCGCCTTGCGGATGTCGCCGATGCTCGGCGTGAACGGAACGAACGCGAGCAGGACCAGCAGGCCCAGCACGGGAATCGCGGCGAGCGTCAGCGCCACGCCGCGCCGGGTCGGATGGCGCAGGCGATGCAGCGCGCCGGCACCCAGTGCGCGGACGCGCGTGCGGCACGCGGCGGCGAGCGGCGCGACACGGGCGCGGCAACGGAGCCACGCGTCTCGGAGAAACGGCACAAAGCGATTCAAGGCGGCAGGGGCGCGGATGGAAAGACGCGCGATCCTAGCAAACGGAACCCGCGCGGCGGCCGCCGAAACGGCCGTTTGCTTGCAGGATTTACAGACGATTACGTTTGTTGCCCGCCGCCAACCTTTTACCGCGTGCGGGGCCGCGATTCCGCAGACGAAACGACGTCCGCGAGCCGTTGCGCGGCCGCTTCCATCTGCGCGCGGCCGAACCCGCCGAAACCGAGCACGAGCCCGGGGTGCGCCGTGCCGGGCGCGAACATCGGCGACACCGCACGCACCGCGACACCGGCCCGGGCGGCGCGCGCGACCACGTCGAGATCGTCGATGCCTGCCGCGAGCCACAGCACGACATGCATCCCCTGGTCGCCCGGCTGCACCCACGCGCGTTCGCGCGGCAGCCGCGCGCCGAGCGTGTCGATCAGCAGCGCGCGCTGTTCCGCATAGACGCCGCGCACGCGGCGGATGTGGCGATCGAGATGCCCTTCGGCGATGAACGCGGCGAGCACGTGCTGGTCGGCGGTCGGCGCGTGGCGATCCATCAGCACGCGCGCGCCGCAGAACGCGGGCACGAGATCGTCGGGGGCGATCACGTAGCCGAGCCGCAGCGACGGAAACAGGATCTTGCTGAAGGTGCCGAGATAGATCACGCGATCGGGCGCGAGGCCTTGCAGCGATGGGAACGGATAGCCTTCGTAGCGCAATTCGCTGTCGTAGTCGTCTTCGACGACCCATGCGCGGTGCGTGCGCGCCCACGCGAGCAGCGCATTGCGCCGCGCCATGCTCAGCGGCATGCCGAGCGGGTACTGGTGCGACGGCGTGACGAACGCGGCGCGCGCATCGGGTGCGAGACGGACGCCGGCGTCGACGTCGAGGCCGTCGGCGTCGACCGGCACGCGCACCATCGCGTCGCGCCGCCCGGTGCTTTCGAGCAGCGCGGTGATGCCGCGATAGGCCGGATTCTCGACCCACGCGCGGTCGTTTGCGCCGAGCAGCACCTGGCTCGCGAGATGCAGCCCCTGCTGCGTGCCGCTCGTGATCACGACCTGGCCGGCATCGCAGCGCACCGAGCGCGACCGGCGCACGTAGTCGGCGATCGCTTCGCGCAGCGGCAGCGCGCCTTGCGGATCGGCATAGCCGGACGGCGCGCCGGCGCCGCGGGCGCGCAGGCGGTTGCCGAGCCGGCGCCAGATGTCGTCGGGCGCGGTGAGGCCGACCGGCACCGAGATCGCGAACGGCATGGCCGGCAGCGGACTGAATTCGCGGGCGATCCGCGCGAAGGTGGCGGCCGGCTCGGGCAGGCCGTCGCGTACCGGGCGCTGACGTCGGGCAGGCGGCTCGGGTTCGGTGCCGGGTGTCGGCTCCGCGAGTGCGTTCGCGACCCGCGTGCCTGCGCCGCCGCGCGATTCGAGAAAGCCTTCGGCGATGAGCTGCGCATACGCATCGACGACGGTGCCGCGCGCCACCTGCAGCGACGCCGCCAGCAGCCGCGTGGACGGCAGCGTGTCGCCGGGCCGGACGTCGCCGCGGCGCACCGCGTCGCGCAGCGCCTGCGCGAGCTGGCGGCTCAGGTCGCCGGCCGCGCGGTCGAGCGCGCCGAGCGACGGGATTTCGACGATCCGGGCCGTTCTTGCCATGATTCTGGTCTGCTGAAATTGTTTCAAACCGGCTCTACAGCATAAACCAGTTTGGGATCACAATCGACGCATGACGGGCCTGCGCCCGCGCCATTTCCCATTCCGCACGACCGTGGAGCCGACATGTACGTCCCCGCCGATTTCAACGAGCCCAACCCCGACGCGCTGCGCGAGCTGATCGTGCAGCATCCGTTCGGTAGCCTGATCACGCACGGCAAGAGCGGGCTCGACGCGAACCACATTCCGTTCGAGCTGATGCCCGACGACGGCGGGCTCGGCGAACTGCACGCGCACGTCGCGCGGGCGAATCCGGTCTGGCAGGACGTTGCGGACGGCGATGAGGTGCTCGTGATCTTCCGCGCCGGCGACGCGTACATCTCGCCGAACTGGTATCCGAGCAAGCACGTCGCGCACCGGCAGGTGCCGACGTGGAACTACCGGGTCGTGCATGCGCACGGCCGCATCACGGTGCGCGACGACGAGAAGTTCGTGCGCGGTGTCGTCGCACGGCTGACGCGCACGCACGAGGCGTCGCAGCCGGTGCCGTGGAAGATGGGCGATGCGCCGCCGGACTATCTCGACACGATGCTGCAAGCGATCGTCGGGCTGCAGATCGAGATCACGCGGCTCGTCGGCAAGCGCAAGCTCGGGCAGAACAAGGCCGAGGCCGATATTCGCGGCGCGGGCGAAGCGCTGGTCGCGGACGGCCATCTCGCGATCGGGGAGGCGATGCTGGCGGAGGCCGACGCGAAGCGCGAGTGAGCGCATGAGGACCGCGGCGCGAGGGCGAGTATCGCGCCCGCGCGCCGCGCCGGTCACTGCGTACGCGTCGAACCCTTCATCCCGTCCCCCGCCTGCGCCAGCGCCCCCCGAATCGCCGCCTCCGTCTTGTCATACCCGCCTTCGCCATAACGCGTATAGACGATCTTGCCGTTCGCATCGATCAGGTACAGCGCGGGCCAGTACTGGTTGCCGTACGCGCGCCACGTGTCGTAGCGGTTGTCCTGCGCGACCGGATAGCGGATGTCGAAGCGCCTGATCGCATCGGCGACGTTCTTCGCATCGCGTTCGAACGGATATTCCGGCGTATGCACGCCGACCACGACGAGCCCCTGGTCGCGATACTTCCGATACCAGTCGTTCACGTACGGGATGGTATGAATGCAGTTGATGCACGAGTACGTCCAGAAGTCGACGAGGACGACCTTGCCGCGCAACTGGTCGAGCGTCAGCGGCGCGCTGTTGTGCCAGCGGTCGATGCCGGTGAAACCGGGCGCCGCCGTGCCGGCCGCCGACGCCTGCATGCCCGCGTCGTCGTGGGTGCCCGCGAAGGCGGCGAGCCCGGCCGTGGCGGCGAGGGCGATGACGAGGGCGGCGGTCTTGAATCGGGGCAGCATGGCGTTCTCCTGATCTTTGGGGCCGCGGCGCGAGGGCGGCGGCCCGACGGGTTTCGACAGGCCCCATTAGGCGGCGCCGACGTATCTGCGATGTGTCCGGCCAGCCGCGCGTGTGCAATGTTGTGTGTCGTCGCGGCGGCGCGATACATTGGGATACAAACGCGTGCCCGCCGTGCGGTATAAAAGCGGACATCGCCCGCCCGAACCCCGACACCGATACCGACAACGACTCATGGACAAGATCGACCACGTGCTGATCGTCGACGACGATCGCGCGATCCGCGAACTGATCGCGGACTACCTGGAGAAGAACGGCATGCGCGTGTCGCTGGCCGCGAACGGCCGCGAGATGCGCAACGCGCTGGACGACGGCGCGCCCGACCTGATCGTGCTCGACCTGATGCTGCCCGGCGAGGACGGCCTGACGCTGTGCCGCGACCTGCGCGCCGGCAAGTTCCGCACGGTACCGGTGCTGATGCTGACCGCGCGCGGCGAAGAAACCGACCGCATCATCGGCCTCGAGATGGGCGCCGACGACTACCTGGCCAAGCCGTTCGCGGTGCGCGAGCTGCTGGCGCGGATCCGCTCGGTGCTGCGCCGCGCGCGCATGCTGCCGCCCGGCATGCAGGTGACGGAAACGGCCGCGTTGCTCGCGTTCGGCGAGTGGCAGCTCGATACGACCGGGCGCCACCTGCTCGACGCCGAAGGCACGCTGGTCGCGCTGAGCGGCGCCGAATACCGGCTGCTGCGCGTGTTCCTCGACAACCCGCAGCGCGTGCTGACGCGCGACCAGTTGCTCAACCTCACGCAAGGGCGGCAGTCCGACCCGTTCGACCGCTCGATCGACCTGCTCGTGAGCCGGCTGCGCCAGCGGCTGCGCGACGGCGCGCGCGAACCGCGCTACATCAAGACGCTGCGCAACGAGGGCTACGTGTTCTCGTCGGCCGTGACCGCCGTCGACGGTACGCCATGAGCGCGCGCATGCCGTGGCGCTGGCCGCGTTCGCTGTTTGCGCGGCTCGCGCTGATCCTGTGCGTGGGCCTTGCGCTGGCGCAGACGCTGTCGTTCTGGCTCACCGTGACCGAGCGCGATCAGGCGACCACGAACCTGATGATGGGCTACATCGAGCGCGAGGTCGCCAGCTCGGTCGCGCTGCTCGACCATCTGCCGCCGGCCGAGCGGGCCGCGTGGCTGCCGCGTCTCGCGCGGCGCAGCTATGCGTTCATCCTCGGGCCCGGCCAAACCGGCACGCCGCCGGAAGCGCGGCTGTCGGCGCGCGTCGAGCGCTCGATCTCGGACGGTATCGGCGGCGACTACCCGCTGACCGCGAATTCGATCCCCGGCGACCGCGAACATCTGCAGGTGCATCTGCGGCTGACCGACGGGTCGCCGCTGACGATCGACATTCATCCGATGTCGACGGTGCCGCTGTCAGGCTGGCTGCCGGCCGTGCTCGTGGTGCAGCTCGCGGTGCTGGCCGCGTGCTGTTGGCTCGCGGTGCGACTCGCGACGCGGCCGCTCAAGCAGCTCGCGCAGGCCGCCGACGCGCTCGGCCCCGACCTGAAGGGCGAGCGGCTGAACGAAGGTGGGCCTTCGGAAGTCGCGCGCGCCGCGCGGGCCTTCAACGCGATGCAGGACCGCATCGCGCAGTACATGGCCGAGCGCATGCAGATCCTCGCGTCGATCTCGCACGATCTGCAGACGCCGATCACGCGGATGCGGCTGCGCGTCGACGTGATGGACGACGACACGCAGGGCGCGAAGCTGCGCCAGGACCTGCTCGAGATGGAGCATCTGGTGAAGGAGGGCGTCGCGTACGCGCGGACGCTGCACGGCACCGAGGAAGCCGCGCGCCGCATCGATGTCGATGCGCTGCTCGACAGCATCGTGTGCGACTACACGGATGCGGGGCAGGACGTGGCGCTGCACAGCCGCGCGCCGCTCGCGCTCGTCACGCGGCCGAAGGCGCTGCGCCGCATCGTCGGCAACCTGGTCGACAACGCGCTGAAGTTCGCGGGCGCGGCCGAGATCGACGTGCAGGCGGCGCCGGACGGCGGCGCGGTGATCGCGGTGCTCGACCGCGGGCCCGGCATTCCGGACGATCAGCTCGACGCGGTGTTCGAGCCGTTCCGGCGCGTGGAGACGTCGCGCAATCGCGAGACGGGCGGCACGGGGCTGGGCCTCGCGATCGCACGGCAACTCGCGCTTGCGATGGGCGGCACGCTCACGCTGAACAACCGGCCCGACGGCGGCGGGCTCGAAGCGAGGCTGACGCTGAGGAACGCGGGATGATGCGACGCGGCGCGCGAGCGTCGCGGTGCCAGGCGCGTGCCGAAGCGTGCGGTGTGTGCGACGTCACACGCGTTGCAGATGCGCGTCGACGAGCGGCGCGAGCGTTTCTGCGTGCACGGCCGCGAGATCGTGCCGCCCGCCCGGCACGATATGCAACTGTGCATCGGGCAGCCGTTCGAGCAGGCGCCGGCCGGCCGCGACCGGGCTGATCGGATCGTCGTCGCCCCACAGCAGCAGCGTCGGCTGCGCGATACGGCCGATGTCCGGCGACAGGTCCGCGCGAAACGTCATGAACCAGTCGGGCAAGTGCGGGTTCGCTTCGGCGAAACCGGCCCGCCAGTCCTGCCCGCCGAGTCCTGCCATGTCGAGGCCGCCGGACGTGACCGTCAGCACGAGATGCGTGACGAGATCCGGCTTGTCGAGCGCCGCGCGCATCGCGATCACGCCGCCCATCGATTGCGCGATCACGGCGGTCGGCCGGTCGACGGTGGCCAGCACATGACGTACGAGGCTGTCGAAATCGTCGACGGCGGGATCGCGCGGCATGTCGCCGAAGCCCGGATAGGCGACGATCCGCCGCTCGGCCGGATGCGTCAGCATGCCGGCCAGCGGTTGCCAGAACGCGGTGCTGCCCGAGGCGCCGGGCAGGAAGAGCAATTGCGACGGAAAGGGCATGGCGTGGTGGTGTTCCTGTAATCGAAGCGAAACGGGTGACGGGGCGGGGCGTGTGCGTCAGCAGCGGCCGGTGCGCAGCGCGACGGCCCAGTCGTCGCGGCCGCGCGAGGCCGCGATGGGGGCGGCCGTGTGCCAGTCGTATTCGACCGCATGGAATTCGACGTTCCAGCCGGCCGCCGTGCGCGACACCATCGCGTAGCGCGCATGCGGCGAGCCCGTCTCGATCCGGTGCGGATGCGGCAGGTCGTCCGCGTACGCCTGCAGCCCGACGCTGCCCGGATTGACGATCAGCCGGCCGTCGTCGAGCTTCGCGGTACGCGGTACGTGCGTGTGGCCGCACAGGATCAGCGAGGCCGCCGTGTCGCCCGCGCGCTGCGCGACTTCGTCGGGCGTGGCCGCGCGGCAGCCGTCGGGCGTGACCGTTTCGAGGAAATAGACGAGATCGCTGGCCGGCGTGCCGTGCACCATCAGCACGTCGCCGTCGAGCGTCAGGCGTTCGGGCAGCGCGGCGATCCAGTCGAGCTGGTCGGCGCGCAGCGTGTCGTGCGCCCAGCGATCGGACAGCCGCATCGCATCGCGATCGTAGGTGAGCAACTGCCGTTCGTGATTGCCCTTGACGGTCGGCAGGCCGAGCGCGATCAGGCGGTCGGCCGTCTCGGCCGGGTGGAGCGGGCCCGACACGATGTCGCCGAGATTGACGATCACGTCGGCGCCGCGGCGGCGGACGTCGTCGAGCACCGCGTCGAGCGCGGCGAGGTTGCCGTGGATGTCGGAGAGCGCGGCGATTTTCATGGCGGAGCGTCGATGAGGGGAACGGCGATTGTCGCCAATTCGGCGCGGGCCGTCCAATCGCGTCACGGCATCGGCGCGCGAGGCCGCGAGCGGCGCGTCAGTCGGTCGCGAGCCGCGCGTACATCGCGAAATCGCCCGGCGTGCCGCGCACCATCTTGTAGGCGCGCAGCAGCCCTTCGTAGCGGTAACCGCACTTCTGCAGCACGCGTGCGGAGCCCGCGTTGCTGGTCAGCACGACGGCCTGCATGCGGACGAAGCCGCCGTGCGTGAACGCCCACGCGGTGACGGCTTCGCATACCGCGCTCGCGATGCCGCGCCCCCAGTGCGACGGCGCGAGGTCATACGCGATCTCCGCCGAGCGGTTCACGGTGGACACCGTATGCAGCCCGATCGTCCCGGCGAGCGCGCCCGATGCGGTGTCGACGATCGCGAGGCGCCGGACCGAATCCGGATCGGCCGATTCGATGTTGTCGAACAGCGGCAGCAGATCGTCGGGCGAGCGCAGGTTCCAGCTCGTATGACGGAAAACGTCTGGGTTCGACAGATACGCGTACCACGCGTCGAGATCCGCGCGTTCGAGTTGCCGGAGCGACAGGCCGGGGAATCCGGCGCGGGGCGGTGTGGCGATTTTCATCGGACCCGGCGCCTACGCGGCATGGCGCCGGTACAGCGCCAGCGAACCGGCGAGCGCGAGCAGCATCGCGCCGCACGTGCGTTCGAGCCACAGCGCGCCCGAGCGCTTCAGCAGCCGCACCGCGCGGGCGCCGAGCAGCGCGTAGCCGAACATCACGACGCCGTCGAGCAGTGCGAACGTGACCGCGAGCGCGACGTATTGCGGCGCGAGCGGCGCCAGCGGATCGAGGAACTGCGGCAGGAACGCGGAGAAGAACAGATAGCCCTTCGGGTTCGTCACCGCGGTCAGGAAGCTTTTCGCGAAGATCGACGCGTTGCGTCCGGAGGCCGTGCCGCCCTGCGCGGCCGCGACGTCGAGCGACCCGTTCGACGTCAGCAGCCGGATGCCGACATAGGCGAGGTAGGCGGCGCCGAGCCACTTCACGACCGAGAACCAGAACGCCGACGCCGTCAGCAGCGCGCCGAGGCCGAGCGCGACCGCGACGATCAGCACGAAGTCGGATAGCATCGCGCCCGCGAAACCGTAGGCCGCGCGGCGCACGCCGTAGCGCGAGCCGTTGGTCAGCGCGAGCAGCACGGTCGGGCCGGGTGTCGCGATGCCGACGAACGCGACGGCGGCGAAGATCAGCAGGGTCGTTTCATGCATGAAGCAGCTCCCGGTGGAAGGCGCGCAGCCGATTATCGTCCGCGTCGCCCCGGGCTGTACAGGCGCGCCAGCCGCGCGCCCGGCCGCGCATCCGACTATCTCAATTTTGACAAGAAACTGTTGTCATTATTCCGCTTTGGAACGGAACCGGTTCCAACTACCATACCGGCCGCAGCGGGCATGCCCGCCGCGTCGTCGCGCGTGGACGTCGCCGGCCTCGCACCGCCGGCGGATGTCGTCGCCCGCGCGCGCTACTCGCAACAGTCAGCCAGAACAACGGGTTCACCGCCCGGAGACATCACCATGAACAAGCAACTGATCGCAGCCCCGCTGCTGCTCTCGCTCGCGGGTATCGCCGCCGCGCAAAGCTCCGTCACGCTGTATGGCATCGTCGACGCGGGCGTGACCTATCGCAGCAACGAACGGGTCGGTTCGGCGGGCGCGTACACCGGGCATTCGAGCGTCGGGCTCACGACCGGCAACCTGTCCGGCAGCCGCTGGGGCATCAAGGGTTCCGAGGATCTCGGCGGCGGGATGCGCGCGCTGTTCGTCCTCGAGAACGGCTTCGACATCACCAACGGCACGTCGGGCCAGGGCGGCCGCCAGTTCGGCCGGCAGGCGTTCGTCGGCGTCGGCAGCGACCGCTACGGCACGATCACGCTCGGCCGCCAGTACACGTCGCTCGATGACTTCGTGAGCCCGGTCGGCCCGTCGTCGTTCATCGGCGGCTTCGGTGCGCACCCGGGCGACATCGACGATCTCGACCAGACCGCGCGCGTCGACAGCGCGATCAAGTACACGAGCGCGAACTACTCGGGCTTCACGTTCGGCGCGCTGTACGGCTTCGGCGGCCAGCCGGGCAGCATGAAGCAGCGCAACACGTGGAGCGTCGGCGCCGCGTACGCGGCCGGCCCGCTGCGCGTGGGCGTCGGCTACGAGCGCTCGGACAACAGCAAGACGGGCGCGGCCGATCCGACGGCGGGCAAGTGGCAGAGCACCGACGACGGCCTGTTCAATTCGTCGATCAACGAAGGCTATGCGAGCGCGCAGTCGCAGCAGGTGATCGCGACGGGCGCGACGTACGACTTCGGGCCGGCCGTCGTCGGCGTGAACTACAGCAACGTGCAGTACCGCAGCGGCGGCCAGTCGCTGTTCTCGGGCCACGCGACCTTCAACGTCGCGGGCGTGTTCACGCGCTGGAACGTGCAGCCGCAAACGCAGCTGTTCGCCGGCTACAGCTACACGCGCGGCAGCGATGTCGATGGCATCGACAACCGCGCGCAGTATCACAACGTCACGCTCGGCGCGGTCTACGACCTGTCGAAGCGCACCAGCGTGTACCTGCTCGGCGCGTACCAGCGTGCGTCCGGCACGACGCTCGACGCGCTCGGCCGGCCGGTGGCCGCGACCGCGTCGGTGTCGGACAAGGCGAACGGCCATTCGTCCGATTCGCGGTCGCAGGCGATCGTGAGCCTCGGGCTGCGCCAGAAGTTCTGACGCAGCGGTCGTTGCGCGTGCAACGGGGCCCGCGGCGGCTGCGGGCCCCGTGGTCGGCATGCTCCTATACTGTCGCCTCCCTTTTCGAGGAGACGACATGACCCGAACGCTTTCCGCGCGCTGCCTGTGCGGTGCCGTGACCGTCACGCTGCGCGGCGAGCCGGCGGCGCGCGCGAACTGCCATTGCACGACCTGCCGCGACTTCTACGGCACGCCGATGCTGTCCGCGACCGCATGGCCGCCGGAGCAGGTGACGATCGACGGCGGCCACGCGACGTTCCCGCATCCGTCGAAGTCGATGTCGCGCACTTGGTGCGCGTCGTGCGGCGAGATCGTGTTCGGGACGAACCGGCTCGGCATGCGCGTCGTGCCGAACAGCCTGACCGCGCGTGCGGATGGCGGGCAGTTGCCCGGCGACCTGCAGCCAACGATGCACCTGTTCTACCGGCAACGCGTGCTCGACGTCGTCGATGCGCTGCCGAAATACGTCGACGGCTGGGACGCCCCGACGTTCGACCCGGCGAGCTGAACGATCGCCGCCGCGTGCCGGCACGGCCGGCGCGCGGTTTTCCCGCCGCATCCTCCTTTTCCTCCCGCTTCCCTTCCATACGCGAAATCGCAAAAAAACGTGCGCGCCGGATAATATTTTTTTCTTTCATTTAAATTTCGATTTGTAATAATCGAAACGGTGTCCGGTGAATGAAAAAGCAATGCGGTCATGCAAGAAAAAATGACGCATTCGCATTCAAGACCCGGAAGAAAATGCCGGGGAATGCGCCGAGATCGCGCGGCTGGCGGGCCGTCGTGGCGCGGGTTCGCAGATTTTTCGATCTTTGACGAAAAAGCGCCGGACGGCAAAAGGCGCGGAGTGAATAATTCGGGATAACGGCGAACGCGTATTGCCGGAATCACCAATATTTCATGCGCCGCGATTTACAGTGTCGACCATTGTTCGTCTGGGAGCATTATTCATGTCAATGAAACAAATTCGCGCGGCGTTGCTGGGAATGTGCATGGTGATACTGGCGCCGGCAAGCCACGCGCAGGCCCAATACTCGACCGACTGGCTCGCGAACACGTACGGCACGCTGGCCTCGCACGTCGGCAACGGCGCGCGCTCGATGTGGGTCGCGCCCGAAGGCGTGATCTACACGGCGTCGCGCTGGGACGAGAACGCGGGTGGCGTCGCGATCTACCAGAACGGCCAGCCGCTCGGCACGATCGGCATCCACGACGAATTCCATGGCGGCGCGATCACCGGCAATTCGACGTCGCTGTTCGTCGCGCTCGGCTACAACCGCACGTTCGGCAGCGGTTCGGTGGGCCGCTACAACCGGAGCACGAACCAGCGCGACCTGCGCATTCCGGTCAGCACGTGGACGGGCATCCAGTATGCGGACGTGATCACGGGCCTCGCGACGGGCGGCAACCTGCTGTACGTGAGCGACTTCTACGGCAACCGCGTGCGCGTCTATACGACCGACGGCGTGTGGCAGCGCGACATCGGCGTCACGAGCCCCGGCGCGCTGGCGCTCGACGCGGCCGGCAACCTGTGGGTCGCGCGCAAGAGCGCGGGTGTCGTCGCGCAGTTCAGCGCGACCGGCGCGGCGATGAACACGCTGCAGATGGCGGCCGGCGCGCGGCCGGCGTCGCTGTACTTCGATGCGCCGATGGGCCGGTTGATGGTGGGCGACGAAGGGCCCGACATGAACATCAAGGTATACAGCGGGCTGCCCGGGCTGCCGGTGCAGGTCGGCACGTTCGGCGTGCAGGGTGGCTATCTCGACACGACGACGGGCATCAAGGGGCAGGTGGGCGACAAGCGCTTCACGCGCGTCGCGGCGCTCGGCAAGGATGCGGGCGGCAACCTGTACGTGCTGAACAACGCATGGGGCGGCGGCTGGGATCTCGGCCGCAACGGCAGCACCGATCTGCATTCGTACAGCCCAATCGGCACGCTGCAATGGAAGCTGCAGGCGCTGAACTTCGAGGGAATCGCCGCGCCCGACCCCGTGACCGACGGCACGTTGTTCTTCAGCGGCAACAACGTCTATACGGGCACCGCGGGCGGCACGTTCGTCGCGAATACGGTCGACCCGTTCACCTATCCGAAGGACCCGCGCCTCGACATGAACGACTACCAGCGCGGCCAGCACTTCGGCCAGCTCGTGAACGTCGGCGGCAACCGGATCCTCGTCGCGTCGGGCCAGAACCCGGGCAACTTCAACTTCTATTACTTCAACACCGCGAGCGGCTATATCGCGATTCCGGCCGGCTCGCTGCCCGGCAAGCCGTTCAACACGACGCTGCAGGTGACGGCCGGCTTCGACATCGACGGTAACGGCGACGTGTGGGCCGGACTGAACGGCTCCAACGTGATCACGCGCTACCCGATGACGGGCTTCGACGCGACCGGCAAGCCGTCATGGGGCAAGCCGGTGACGACGCCCGTGCCGAGCAGCGTGGCGCCCGTGACGCGCATCATCTACCAGGCCGACAGCGACACGATGATTCTCGCGCAGGGCCTCGCGGGCAACTGGGACTGGACCGCGATGAACGGGCACATCGAGGTCTATCGCGGCTGGAAGAACGGCAACACGAGCACGCCGAACCCGGTGATCAACCTGACGAGCGCGAACCCGAAATCGATCGCGGCGGCCGGCCACTACCTGTTCGTCGGCTACGTGCACACGGTGCCGAACATCGACATATTCGACCTGAACACCGGCGCGCTCGTCACGACGCTGACGAACTCGAACGCGTCGGCGATGGACGTCGGCAACGATGTCGACTCGATGTACGGCGTGCGCGCGTACCTGCGCTCGACCGGCGAGTACGTGATCACGAAGGACAACTACAACGGGTCGAGCATCGTCGTGTATCGCTGGCGGCCGTGAGCGCGCCGGGGCCGGCTGGCCGGCGTGCCTCTGCCCGGCCGGCCCTGACCGTGACGCGACGTGTTGTCGTTCAACCGGGTTGCGTCGGCAAACCGGGCAGAGCAGTCGAGCGGCAGGAGGCGCCGCTCCGGGGCGTCAGAACGACACCGTCGTCGTCAGCGTGACGAGCCGCGGCTCGCCGACCGCGACGATCAGGTTGTTGTTGCTCGACGGATAGTAGGTCTTGTCGAGCAGGTTCTTCACGTTGAGCTGGAAGCGGGTCGGGAACTTGCCGATCGTCGTTTCGTACGCCGCGAACGCGTCGACGGTCACGTAGCCGGGCAGCGTGAAGCTGTTCGCGGTGTCGCCGGAGCGGGCGCCGACGAGCCGCGCCCCGCCGCCGAAGCGCCAGCGCCCGGGCAGGTTCGCGATGGCCGTGTCGACCACCGCGAACAGGCTGCCGGTGTGGCGCGCGACGTTGACGAGCGGCGTGTTGCTGTCGCGATCGTTCGCGTTCGTATACGCATAGCTGCCGATCACGCTCAGGTGGCGCGTGATCTGCCCGGCGACGTCGAGCTCGATCCCGCGCGAGCGTGCGGTGCCGATCGTCGACGTGATGTCGCCGACCGTGACCGCGACGTTGCGCTTGTCGATCTGGTACACGGCGAGCGTGCCCGTGATCGCGGGCTTCAGGCTGAACTTCAGCCCGGCCTCGAGCACGCGGCCGTATTCCGGCGCGAGCGGCGCCGCGACGTTCGACGCGACGTTCGGCTTGAACGAGCGGCTCACGTTCGCGTACGCGGTCAGCGCCGGCGTCAACGCATACGCGAGCCCGAACTGCGGCAGCCAGACGCTGCCGCGCGAGCGGTCGGCGAACACGAACGGCCGGCCCATCCCCGATTCCTGCTGCCAGTTTTCCCAGCGCAGCCCGCCCACCGCGGTGAGGCGCCCGGTGATCTTCACCGAGTCCTGCACGATCGTCGAATACGCATGCACGACCGAGCGCGAATCGCTTTGCTTCGGATTGGGTAGGCCGCCCGGCGCGAGCAGCCCGTACACGGGATCGTAGAGATTGAAGCCCGTCGCCGCCTTGCCGCGGATCGTGTCGCCGCGGAAGCTGCGCTGCCGCTCGTATTCGCCGCCGAGGTAGATCGCGTGGTGCATCCCCGCGAGCGTCACGTTGCCGAGCAGGCCGAGCGTCGCGATCTGGTCGGAATCGTTGCGTCCGAGGTTCGCATCGGACGAGCGCGTCAGCGCGCCGGTCCTGCTGTTGAACGCGGTGGCGCGCGTGATGGTCTGGTCGTAGCGGTCGCGGCCCCAGCCGTAGGTCGCGCGCACGCGCCAGGCATCGGAGAAGCGGTGCTCGATACGCGTACGCAGCGTTTCCTGGATGCCGCTGCTTTGCGACCACGCCTCCTCGTAGCGGCGATAGCGCAGCGCGTCGTCGAGCTGGCCGTTGACGAGCACGGTGCCGCGGTCGAACGGCATCGTGTAGTCGACGTACTGGTAGCTGACGTCGATCGACGTGTTCGCGTCGTGCCACGACACCGCGGGCGCGATCAGCGCATTGCGTTCGCGGCCGAAGCTGCGCCAGTAGCGGCTCGTATCGTATTCGCCGGTCAGCCGGAACGCGAGCGTGCCGCCCGCGACCTGGCCCGGCTTGCCGAGCGGCCCCGTGAGATCGAACTGCGCGTTGCTGCCGCCATGGTTCGTGCGCGACGCGGAGATCGAGCCGCCGAACGTGTCCTCCGGCTTGCGCGTGACGAGGTTGATCACGCCGCCCGGGTCCTGCATCCCATACAGCAGCGAGGCCGGGCCCTTCAGCACTTCGACGCGGTCGATCGTCGCGAGATAGCTGTGCAGCACCGGCGTGCGCACACCGTCGACCAGCACCGAGCCGTCGTTGTTCGACCCGAAGCCGCGCTTGATGAGCGCGTCGCGCGTGCCGCCGAGCGTATTCGTCTGCGTGACGCCGCTGATGTTGCCGAGCACGTCGTCGAGCGAGCGCGCTTGCTGGTCCTGCATCACGCTGCTGCTGACCACCGCGACCGATTGCGGGATCTCCTTCAGCGCACGGTCGTCGCCGCCCGCGATGCTCGTCGTGCGCGGCTGATAGCCGATCGTCGGATCGACGGCTGCCGACGCGTTGACGCTGATCGCCGGGAGTTCGTGGTCGGCGGCCGGCGCAGCGGCGTGTGCGGGCGCAACGGGTTCGGCACCGGCCGCCTGCGCGCCGCTCGCGGCGCACAGGGTGAGCAGGACAGGCAGGCGGGTGCGCCACGGACGCAAGGTCCGGGCACGGCGGGGCGTTCGACGGAATGGCATGAATCGATGCAGGAAGAGGAATGCTAAGGATCGTGTTGCGGGCCGCGGCGTTGCGTGGCGATCAGGACGCGCATGATATACGTAATGAGAATCGTTTGCAATTGTAATAGGGTGACCGGTCAACGCTCTGCGCTCGGTTGCCGGCCTGCCGGCCGTCTGCTACCGTAGCGGCCAAAATCAGACGCAGTGAAATTCAACGAGAGAGCCGGGGGCCGCACCATGTCATCTTCCTGTCACGATGTCGCGTTCAGCGCGACGCCGCACACCGCGCACGAGCGTGCGGGCGATGAAGTGATCGCAGCCGTGTACCGCCATTCGAACGATTAAGGCAACGGAAGCGAATTCAACCGGCGTAACGCCGGGCTTCGATCATTTCAACCATCACGCTGGACGGGAGACCACCCATGAAGAAGATTTCCGCGCCGTTCGCGGCGGCCGCGCTTGCGGCCTGTGCGCTGCTGGCGGGCGTTCACCAGGCCGCCAGTGCGGCTTCGGCCGCCGAACCCGCGATCGACGTGCATTACGGTGCCGTGATCGAGGCCTATACGCAGGACATGGCCGCCGCGAAGACGAAGTACGACGGCAAGCGCCTCACGTTCGTCGGTGCCGTGATCCGGATGGGCAGCGACCCGGGCGGCACGTATTTCGGCGCGCTGACGGCCGACGGCGAGCAGTTCGACACGCATTTCGACGTGGCCGACCAAGGCGCGCTGAAGCCGAAATTCCCCGGCGGCGAGATCAAGCCGTTCGTCACGTCGGCGGCGTTCCGGTTCAGCTGCGTGAACGAAGGCTATATCGACGCGCCGGTGCTGCCGGGGTTGAAGCTGTCGCATTGCCGGCTCGCCGATTGACCTGATTGATGTGCGGTGTCCGGCGTTCAGAACTTCTGCTGGATGCCGGCCATCGCGCCGAGCTGGTTCATCCCGGTGCCGACCGTCCCGCCGGCCGCGACCGCGTTCGCGGCCAGTTTGCTGTTGAACATGTAGCCCACCGACGTGTAGACGGTCGTCCGCTTCGACAGGAAGTAGTTCGCGCGGCCGACGAGCAGCGTGCCGTTCGCGCCTTCGCTGCGTTCGCGGCGTTGCAGGTAGCGTACGCCTTGCGCGTCGAGCGCGAGATAGGGCGTCACGTAGTACGTGCCGCCCGCGAACACGATGTCGGCCTGCAGGTGTTCGGCCGCCGCGAGGTTGCGGCGGATCCACCCGGCGCCGAGTTTCGCGGGGCCGATCTTCACGTAGCCGGCGACGATGTCGCGCGTGTCGGTGTATGCCGGATTGTTCAGCGGCGCGAGCGCACCGCCGCCGCCGCGCATCACGTCGTGCGACGCGGCGAGCCCGAAAGTGCTCGCGTCGTACGCGAGCATCGCCGTGTATTGGCGGCACGCGACGATGTCGCCGGCCACTTGCCCGGCACAGCCCGTCGCCGACGGTCCCGCCGGCCCGGCCGCGTCGCGGCCGAAACTGTAGGTGGCGCCGAGCGTCACGCCGTGAAACGTGCCCTTGTAGCCGATCGCATTGTCGCTGCGCGCATTCGGCAGATAGGAGTCGAAATCCGCCATCGAATGAATCGACGGGCCGATCACGTCGGCATTGGTCAGCACGATCATCGACATGTTCATCTGGCGGCCGAGCGTCAGCGCACCGAACGGGCTGTTCACGCCCACGTTCGCCTGTCGTCCGAACAGGCGTCCGCCGTAATTCAGCGCACCGGTGCCGGGCTGGAAGCCGTTTTCGAGCACGAAGAACGCCTGGTAGCCGCCGCCGAGATCTTCCGTGCCGCGCAGGCCCCAGCGTGACGGCACCTCGCCGGTCAGCGTCGGCATCCCGCTGAACGACCCGCCGTGCGCGGCGTTGTTGTAGTAGGACACGCCGGTATCGATGATCCCGTACAGCGTGACACTGCTTTGCGCGCAGGCCGGGCCGGCCAGTGCCACCCCCATCGCCATCGCGAGTGCGACGCCCGGTTTCTTTTTCATGGCTGTCTCCAAACAGTATGTAGATATGCTTATCGATTTTTATAGTGCCCCGGACGTGACCGGGATGACGACGCGTATCGGGTGAGGCTGCGAGCGTGGCGCGTTACGACAGCGCCGGATCGCGCCGCCCGTGCGATGCGGTGGCACGCGCGCCGGCCACGGCGACGGCGATCGCCGCGCCGGCCATCGGCAGAAGGAACGCGAGATAGAGGTGGGACACGGACCAGCCGTCGTCCAGCAGCGCGCCGACCGTCATTGGCGACAGGATCGCGCCGAGGCGGCCGATGCCGACCGCGAGGCCGATGCCGGTCGTGCGGATCTCGGCCGGATACGGCGTCGGCGACAGCGCATACATGCCGGCCACGCACGCATTGATCACGGCGCCGAGGAACACGGCGACCGTCATCCCGATGCCGAGCGAGCCGGTGTTCGCGCCGAACACGACCATCAGCACGCCACCGAGCAGCAGCGTCGCGCCCAGCAGGTTGCGCAGGCCGAACCGGGTCGACAGCAGGCTGAAGAGCGACGCGCCCACGATGCCGCCGAGATTGAGCAGCACGCCGCCGGTCACGCCCTGCGACGCCGACAGCCCGGCCTGGACCAGCAGCTTCGGCGTCCAGCTCACGACGAAATAGAAGCTGCCCATCACGAGAAAGAACGCGATCCACAGCGCGATCGTGCGGCGCGTGAGCGGTGCGCGCAGCACGGCCGTCCAGTTCGACGCGGGGCCCGTCGTATCGGCGGATCCTATGGCGACCGGCAGCATGTCGATCGGCGCGCGCTTCATTCGCGCGAGGATGCGGTTGATTTTCTGCAGCGCATGCTCCGGACGCCGCGCCAGCAGGAAATCGAGCGACTCCGGCAACAATGCGAGCACCATCGGGATCGCCAGCAACGTCAGGATGCCGCCGAACGCGAACACGCTGCGCCATCCCCACGTCGACAGCAGGTAACCGGCAACGACACCGCCGGCCGTCGCGCCGATCGCGTAACCGGCCGACTGCATGCCGATCGCGGCGCTGCGCCATTTGTTCGACGCGTATTCGCCGCTGATCACGGTGAGGCTGGCGAGCATGCCGCCGATGCCGAGCCCGGTGTAAGCACGCGCGATCGCGAGCTGCAACGTGCTGTGCGTAGCCGCGCAGGCGAGCATCCCGGTCGAGATGACGGCGAGGCAGAGCAGGATGATGCGGCGGCGGCCGACCCGGTCGGCCAGCGGTGCGATTAGCACCGAGCCGATGCCCATGCCGGCCAGCCCGGCGCTCAGCAGCAGGCCGATTTCCTTGCCGCTCAGTTTCCATTCGGCCGCCAGGTGCGGCGCGGCAAACGCGATGGCCAGCACGTCGAAGCCGTCGAGCATGTTCAGCACGACGCAGGCCGTGACGGCCATCGTCTGGAACGCGCTCATCGGGGACGCGTCGATCGTATTGCGGATATTTGCGCTCACGTCAAAGATCCTTCATAAGAATAGTATGACTAATTGATTGGGACGAAATCGAAGCCTGGTGAAGCGGATGAGACAAAACCCAATGCGATGGCGGGGGCCGACAGGCAACTGCGGCGCGCCCGCCGCGAATGGCCGGCGCCGTTCGCGCGCCGGCATGCGATGGTCAAGCGGGCTCCGGTTGCAGCAGCAGGCGCTCGATCACGCGCCGCGCGCGATTGGGACCTGCATCGACGTGAATGTCGATCTGGCGACCGTCCGGAAACCGCCGCTGATTCCGGTACTGCGCTTCGATCACGGTCTTGTCCTCGTCGAAGGTCGCCGCGGATTGCTCGATGACCGTTTGCGCGACGCGTTCGATGTCGTGTCGCGGATTGGTCGCGACGGTCCAGAAGTAGTGCGTCGTCGCTTCCGTCTCGGGCGTGATGCCGTGGAAGCCGCGCATATGGAAGCCGCCGCGCGCCGGGTCGAGCAGGTCGCCGGTGCCCGCGTCCATCGCGCCGGTCCAGATGCGGATATGCGACACGTGGAACTCGATTTCCTGCCAGCGATCGACGCGGCCCGCGAACGGCCAGGCGGCGGTGTACGTCGGCGGCGGGACGGAATCCGGCATCCGGCGGACCAGCGTCACCGTGTCGCCGTCGCTGCTGACGTGCGTGTCCGCGCCCATGTGCAGCGTCGCGTTGCCGCCGATCGTCTTCAGGTGCACGTAGCCGAGATGGCTCAGGTCCATCAGGTTGTCGTGAATCAGCTGATACGGCGCGTCGTAATGGTAGTGGCCACCGCCGAACCGGTAGTGCGGATCCGAGTGAAACGGGTAGCGCGGCGGCGCGCAGGTGGGTTCGGCGTGCGCGTCCGCGCCGATCCAGATCCAGACGATCGCGTCCTGTTCCTGCACCCGATACGACGCCACGCAGGCCTTCGCCGGAATCCGGTCCTGGCCGGGGATTTCCACGCACGTGCCGCCGCGGTCGAACAGCAGGCCGTGATAGCCGCAGCGCAGGCCGCGCGCTTCCAGCGAGCCGCACGACAGCGGCAGCGACTTGTGGCAGCAGCGATCCTCCAGCGCGCCGACTTCCCCGGACGGCAGCCGGAACAGCACGACCGGCCGGCCGAGCAGCGTGCGGGCGACCGGTTGGTCCGTCAGTTCGGATGACAGCGCCGCGACCCACCATCGGTTGAGCGGGAACTTAGGAGTATTGATTGGCGGTCGGGCATGTTGCTCCATGGGGTGTCTCCAGTATCGTGATTGGCCGCCGCGTGTCGGGCGGTCCGTCTCTCGATCTACAGATCGATTACCAGCAGGTCGGTGCGGGACCTCGAACAGCACGGCATGAACTGGTCGCCGGCCGCCTTTTCGTCGTCGGTCAGATACGCATCGCGATGATCGGGCTCGCCTTCGAGCACGCGGGTCACGCAGGTGCCGCACACGCCTTGCTCGCACGACGTCAGCACGTCGACGCCGTTCGCCGCCAGCGCCGCGATGACCGTGCAATCGGCCGGCACGTCGATCACCTTGCCGCTGCTCGCGATCCGCACCTGGAACGCGCGGTCCGCGCCGGACGTTGCCACCGCGCCGCCGAAGAACTCATAGTGCAGCCGTGCGTCGGTCCAGTTGCGCTCGCGTGCCGCGTTCAGCACTGCATCCATGAAGCCACGCGGGCCGCATACGTACAGGTGCGTGCCTTCAGGCGCGGCGGCGAGCACGGCAGCCAGGTCGAAGCGTTGCGCGGGATCGCCGTCGTCGACGTGGAAGCGGGCGCGATCATGGAAACCGGCTGCATTGATCCGCTCGACGAAGGCCATGCGATCGGCCGAACGCGCGCAATAGTGCATGTCGAACGGCATGCCGGCCGAGAACAGCCGTTCCGCCATGCTGAGAATCGGCGTGACACCGATCCCGCCGGCGAGCAACAGATGATGCGGCGCGTCGGACGCGAGCGGGAACTGATTGCGCGGCATGCCGATCCGCACGGTATCGCCTTGCCGGACTTCGTCGTGAATCGCGCGCGATCCGCCTCGACCTTCGGCATCGCGCAGCACCGCGATCTGATAGCGATCGCGTTGCTCCGGGTGGTTGCACAGCGAGTACTGGCGCACGAGCCCGCCCGGCAGATGCACGTCGATATGGGCGCCGGCGTCGAAGTGCGGCAATGACGAGCCGTCGTCGCTGACCAGTTCGAAGCCGCAGATGTCGCGCGCTTCCTGCCACTTGCGGGCCACCCGCACCGTCAATGTCGCGCCGCTCATGACGCCTCCTTGACCCGCGCGACCGGAATCACGGGCCGCTGCGGGCTCGCCGCGTTTTCGGCGGCGCGCAGCCGGTCGATCACCTTGCGCGACAGCACGCCGCCGGCGTCGATGTTGAGCTTGAGGAGCGTGCGCTCGGGCCACTGCTCGAGATTGCGCTGCTGGCGCTCGAGCATCTCGAGATCCTCCGCGAAGATCTTGCCCTGGCCTTCGCGGATCTCGGCGGTCAGCGCGTCGTCGTCGGGCCGGAAGTTGCGCGCCATCCCCCAGAAGTACCAGATCGACGTGTCGGTCTCGGGCGTGATGAAGTCGACCACGATCGACGACGCTTTCTTGTCCGCCGGCGCGTCGTAGCCGCCGTGGCCCGCATGCGCGACGCCCACTTCGATCATCACGTGGCTCGGCGGTGTGAAGCGGCAGATCTGCCAGCGGTCGACCGGCACGTCGTCGGCGAGCCCGTTGCCGCGCAGCGCCATCCGCCAGAACGACGGCGGCATCACGTTCTCCATGAAGCGGCTCGTGACGACTTCGTCGCCGTGGCTGGTCGTCTTCGGCGGCGCTTCGTCGATTTCCTTCTGGCCGATGCTCGTCGCATGCACGTAGGTCTCGTGCGTGAGGTCCATCAGGTTGTCGATCATCAGCCGGTAGTCGCAGCGGATGTGATACAGGCCGCCGCCGTGCGCCCAGGCCGGATCCTCGGCCCATGCCAGCGCGGGCAGTTTGGCGGGATCGGCTTCGGACGCGTCGCCCGGCCAGACCCACACGAAGCCGTACCGCTCGACCGCCGGGAAGCTGCGAATCGGCGGGAAACCGCCGACCCGCTGGCCCGGCATGCCGGTCGCCTTGCCGTTGCAACCCATTTCGAGCCCGTGATAGCCGCACACGAGCACGCCGTCGCGCACGAACCCCAGCGACAGCGGCGCGCCGCGGTGCGGGCAGAAATCCTCGAGCGCGGCGACCTGGTCGTCCGCCGCGCGGTACAACACCATCGATTCGTTGCAGATCTTGCGGCCCAGCGGCTTGCCGTCGATTTCGTCGGGCGTGCAGGCCACGTACCAAGCGTTCTTGAGAAACATGTTCCTTGTCTCCTTCGGGGCGGTGCCGCCGATACGCGGCATCCCGTCATTCCGTGTACTGAATGAGATTCAGTGTACTCATTGAGATTGGCGGGAGCAAGGCGAGCGGTATACTGGTTTTCCCGGGAAATGGCGCGAGGCAGCGCCATGCCGTCGGCGTGCGCAACGGCGCGCGCCGCCTATGTCATCGACTCATTCATGGAAAAAACGAATCCCGCCGACCTGCCGGCTTTCCCGCTCGACCTGTACGACGAACCCGGGCACCTGATCCGGCGCGCGCACCAGATCGCGGTTGCGATGTTCTACGAGAAGCTGGGCCGGGACGTGACACCCGTGCAGTACGCGGTGCTGCGGATGCTCTACGAGAATCCGGGGCTCGACCAGGTGACGCTCGCGCAGCGGGTGGCGCTCGACACGTCGACCACCGCCGATCTCGCGGTCCGGCTCGAAGCGAAAGGATTGATCGTCCGCGAAGTGCTGCCGCGGCGGCAGCGGCGTCTGTTGTTGACGCCGGCGGGCGTCGAACTGCTCACGCACCTGATTCCGTCGGTGAAGGAACTGCGTGCCGGGCTGTTCGACGGGATGGGCGAGGACGATTCGCAGGAACTGATGCGCCTGCTGCGCAAGTTCGTCCATTTGAACAACGAGCAGAGTCGCGCGCCGCTGCGGGTGAGCGAGGATTCGTAGCGGCTCCGTGCTCTGCTAGACGGCGCAGGCGCGGCGGCGTGCCGCCCGCCCGCGTCACGCGCGTGACGCTTGCCCTTCCAGCCGCCGCACGGCTTCGGCCACTTCGTTCCTGAAGCGCACCAGCGCCGCCTGTTCGGGCGCCGGCGGCTGCACGGCGGCCCACAGCATGTCGATCAACTGCGTGGCCGTCGTTTCCGTATCGAGCTTGCGGTGCCCGAGGATCGCGTCCCACAGCACGTGCTCCATCGGCCCGAACACCATCGAGCGCAGCAGGCTCAGCGGCAGATCCGCGCGCACCTGCCCGGCCGCCTGGCCGCGCGCGAGCACGTCCATCAACGGCGCCGTGTAGCGGCGCTGCAGCGCGGTGAGCTCGTCGCTCAGCGCATGCTGCTTCGCGCGGCCTTCCGACAGCACCAGCGCGCACAGCCCCGTGCCGTTCACGAGCATCAGCCGCAGGTGGGTGCGCACGATGAACGCAAACTGCTGCTGCACCGACGCGTCCCGCGGCATCCCGTGCTCGAACGCGGCGATGATTTCGTCGTACCAGTCGGCGATCACACGCGCGCACAGCTCGCGCTTGCCGCGGAAATAGCTGAACACCGTCGCCTCCGACACGCCCACGCGCTGCGCGATCTCCGCGGCCGTCGCATGCTCGTAACCTTTTTCCGCGAACACTTCACGGCCGGCGCGCAGAATGTCCTGCACGCGCTGCTGGGATTTGCGCCCGGCGGGTGCGCGCGGCGTGTCGGCGCGGTCGGCTTTGGCGGTGGCGGTCATGGTGTCGGCGGGAGCGGCTGTCATGCTCGCATCATATCTGAGTATCACTCAGAAAACTATTGACGCCAAACCCGGCGAGGCGCGAAACTGTGCAAAATTTCCGCTGTATTGGTCAATGAATCGACGTATTCATTCGATTTGAGCGAAACTCAGAAATCGGTGAGTGCGACACACTTTCTGGAGACGGAGGAGACATGATCAACCTGCCCGGCGTGCAATTCATGCTCGGTGAAGACATCGAGATGCTGCGCGACGCCGTCGCGACGTTTGCGGCGAAGGAAATCACGCCGCGCGCGGCGGAGGTCGACCGCACCGACCAGTTCCCGATGGATCTGTGGAAGAAGTTCGGCGATCTCGGCGTGCTCGGCATGACCGTCTCCGAGGAATACGGCGGCGCGAACATGGGCTACACCGCACACATGGTCGCGATGGAAGAGATCTCGCGCGCGTCGGCATCGATCGGCCTGTCGTACGGCGCGCACTCGAACCTGTGCGTGAACCAGATCCACCGCAACGGCACCGAAGCTCAGAAGCAGAAATACCTGCCGAAGCTCGTGTCGGGCGAACACATCGGAGCGCTCGCGATGAGCGAGCCGAACGCCGGCTCCGACGTCGTCAGCATGAAGCTGCGCGCGGACAAGCGCGGCGACCGCTACGTGCTCAACGGCACGAAGATGTGGATCACCAACGGCCCCGACTGCGACACGCTCGTCGTCTACGCGAAGACGGACGTCGAAGCGAATGCGCGCGGCATCACCGCATTCATCGTCGAGAAGGGGATGAAGGGCTTCTCGGTCGCGCAGAAACTCGACAAGCTCGGCATGCGCGGGTCGCACACGGGCGAGCTGGTGTTCCAGGACGTCGAAGTGCCGGAAGAGAACATCCTCGGCCAGTTGAACGGCGGCGTGAAGGTGCTGATGAGCGGCCTCGACTACGAGCGCGCGGTGCTGTCGGGCGGCCCGACGGGCATCATGGCCGCGTGTCTCGACGCGGTGGTGCCGTATATCCACGACCGCAAGCAGTTCGGCCAGTCGATCGGCGAATTCCAGCTGATCCAGGGCAAGGTCGCCGACATGTACACCACGTTCCAGGCATGCCGTGCGTATCTGTACGCGGTCGGCCGCCATCTCGACTCGGCGGGCAGCGACCATATTCGCCAGGTGCGCAAGGACTGCGCGGGCGTGATCCTCTACACGGCCGAGAAGGCGACGTGGATGGCCGGCGAGGCGATCCAGATCCTCGGCGGCAACGGCTACATCAACGAATATCCGGTCGGCCGGCTGTGGCGCGATGCGAAGCTGTACGAGATCGGCGCCGGCACGAGCGAGATCCGCCGGATGCTGATCGGCCGCGAGCTGTTCGCGGAAACGATGTAACGCCCCACGTCACGCGAACGGAGCCCCGTCGATGCCGATCATCGAATCGAAACTGAACCCGCGTTCGGAAGACTTCCGCGCGAACGCCGCGGCGCTGGAGGCGGTCGTCGCCGATCTGCGCGCGAAGATCGAACAGCTCGCGCAGGGCGGCGGCCAGGCCGCGCGCGACAAGCACCTGTCGCGCGGCAAGCTGCTGCCGCGCGATCGCATCGCGCAACTGCTCGATCCGGGCGCGCCGTTCCTCGAGTTCTCGCAGCTCGCGGCGAACGGCATGTACAACGACGACGCGCCGGGCGCGGGCGTCATCACCGGGATCGGCCGCATCGCCGGCCGCGAATGCGTGATCGTGTGCAACGACGCGACGGTCAAGGGCGGCACCTACTACCCGATCACCGTGAAGAAGCATGTGCGCGCACAGGAGATCGCCGCGGAAAACCGGCTGCCGTGCGTGTACCTCGTCGATTCGGGCGGCGCGAACCTGCCGAACCAGGACGACGTGTTTCCCGATCGCGACCACTTCGGCCGCATCTTCTTCAACCAGGCGACGATGTCGGCCGCGGGGATCGCGCAGATCGCCGTCGTGATGGGCTCGTGCACGGCCGGCGGCGCATACGTGCCGGCGATGAGCGACGAGTCGATCATCGTGAAGGAGCAGGGCACGATTTTCCTCGGCGGGCCGCCGCTCGTGAAGGCCGCGACCGGCGAGGAAGTGAGCGCTGAGGATCTCGGCGGCGGCGACGTGCACACGCGCCTGTCGGGCGTGGCCGACCATCTCGCGCAGAACGACGCACATGCGCTGTCGATCGCGCGCAACATCGTCGATCACTTGGCACCGAAAATCGCGCCGCCGGTCGCGCTGCGCGAGCCGAAGCCGCCGCGCTACGACGCGAAGAGCCTGTACGGCGTGATTCCGGTCGATACGCGCAAGCCGTTCGACGTGCGCGAGGTGATCGCGCGCATCGTCGACGATTCGGAGTTCGACGAATTCAAGGCGCGCTTCGGCACGACGCTCGTCACCGGTTTCGCGCACATCTGGGGCCATCCGGTCGGGATCGTCGCGAACAACGGCATCCTGTTCTCCGAATCGGCCGTGAAGGGCGCGCATTTCATCGAGCTGTGCTGCCAGCGCAAGATTCCGCTCGTGTTCCTGCAGAACATCACGGGCTTCATGGTCGGGCGCAAGTACGAGAACGAAGGCATCGCGCGGCATGGCGCGAAGATGGTGACGGCCGTGTCGAATGCGAAGGTGCCGAAGTTCACGGTGATCATCGGCGGCTCGTTCGGCGCCGGCAACTACGGGATGTGCGGCCGCGCGTTCGGCCCGCGTTTCCTGTGGATGTGGCCGAACGCCCGCATCTCCGTGATGGGCGGCGAGCAGGCCGCGTCGGTGCTCGCGACCGTGCGCCGCGACGGCATCGAGGCAAAGGGCGGGTCGTGGTCGGCCGAGGAAGAGGATGCATTCAAGCAGCCGATTCGCGACCAGTACGAGCGCCAGGGTCATCCGTATTACGCGAGCGGGCGGCTGTGGGACGATGGCGTGATCGACCCCGCGCAGACGCGCGACGTGCTCGGGCTCGGCCTTGCCGCGTCGATGAACGCGCCGATCGACGACACGCGCTTCGGCGTGTTCCGCATGTAACGCCCGGGAGGACTGACCGATGCGATACGAAACGATCAAGGTAAGCGAAGCCGGCCGCGTGGCGACCGTCACGCTCGCGCGTCCTGACGTGCGCAATGCGTTCAACGAGACGACGATCGCCGAGCTGACCACCGCGTTCGAATGGCTCGATGCGCACGAAGGTGTGCGCGCGATCGTGCTCGCCGCGGAAGGTGCGGCATTCTGCGCGGGCGCGGACCTGAACTGGATGAAGAAGATGGCCGGTTACTCGGACGACGAGAACCGCGCCGATGCACGCAAGCTCGCGCGGATGCTCGAAGCGATCCATCGCTGCGGCAAGCCGGTGGTCGCCCGCGTGCATGGCGACGCGTATGCGGGCGGCGTGGGCCTCGTCGCGGCGGCCGACATCGCGATCGCCGCCGACGGCGTGAAGTTCTGCCTGTCGGAAGCGCGGCTCGGGCTGATTCCCGCGACGATCGCGCCGTACGTCATCCGTGCGATGGGCGAGCGCGCGGCGCGCCGCTACTTCACGACGGCCGAGGTGTTCGACAGCACGCGCGCCGCGTCGCTCGGCTTCATTCACGATGCGGTGCCGGCCGACGCGCTCGACGAAACGGTCGCGAAGCTGGCGGCGACGCTCGTCGCGAACGGCCCCGACGCGGTGAAGGCGTGCAAGCGGCTCGTCGCCGACGTGGCCGGCCGCGCGCTCGACGCGACGCTGATCGAGCAGACCGCCGACTGGATCGCGAAGACCCGCGCCGGCGCGGAAGCGCGCGAAGGGATCGCGTCCTTCCTCGAAAAGCGCACGCCGTCGTGGCGTGAATGATCGCGTGACCCCAACCTTCCGGACGACATCGAAGCCATGTTCGACAAGATTCTGATCGCCAACCGCGGCGAAATCGCCTGCCGCGTCGCCGCGACGTGCAAACGTCTCGGGATCGCGAGCGTCGCCGTCTATTCCGACGCGGATGCGAACGCGAAACACGTGGCCGCATGCGACGAGGCCGTGCACATCGGCGGCTCGGCCGCGGCGGACAGCTACCTGCGCATCGAGCGCATCATCGAAGCCGCGCGCGCGACCGGCGCGCAGGCGATTCACCCCGGCTACGGCTTTCTGTCGGAGAACGAAGATTTCGCGCACGCATGCGAAACGGCCGGCATCGTGTTCATCGGGCCGCCGGTCGACGCCATCGCGGCGATGGGATCGAAGGCCGCCGCGAAGGCGCTGATGCACGCGGCCGCCGTGCCGCTCGTGCCCGGCTATCACGGCGACGACCAGGACGCGGTCAGCCTGCATCGCGAAGCCGACGAGATCGGCTATCCGGTGCTGCTGAAGGCGAGCGCGGGCGGCGGCGGAAAAGGCATGCGCGTGGTCGAGCGCTCCGACGATTTCCCGGCGGCGCTCGCGTCGTGCCAGCGCGAGGCGGCGAGCAGCTTTGGCAACGATCGCGTGCTGATCGAGAAATACCTGACGCGTCCGCGTCACGTCGAGGTGCAGGTGTTCGGCGACACGCACGGCAATACCGTTTACTTGTTCGACCGCGACTGCTCGGTGCAGCGTCGTCACCAGAAGGTGCTCGAGGAAGCGCCGGCGCCGGGCTTGCATGAGGACGTGCGCCAGGCGATGGGCGAAGCGGCCGTCGCGGCCGCGCGCGCGGTCGGCTATGTCGGCGCGGGCACCGTCGAATTCATCATGACGGGCGAAGCGTTCTACTTCATGGAGATGAACACGCGCCTGCAGGTCGAGCACCCGGTGACCGAGATGGTCACGGGGCTCGATCTCGTCGAATGGCAACTGCGCGTCGCGGCGGGCGAGCCGCTGCCGCTGAAGCAGGAAGAACTGCGCGTACAGGGCCATGCGCTCGAGGCGCGCCTTTACGCGGAGAACCCCGCGCGCGGCTTCCTGCCGTCGACCGGCACGCTGAAGCACCTGCGGCTGCCGGCCGGCGTCGAGTTCGCCATCGGCGCGGCGGTGCGCATCGACAGCGGCGTGCGCGAAGGCGATGCGATCACGCCGTTTTACGACCCGATGATCGCGAAGCTGATCGTCCACGGCGCCGATCGCGCGGAAGCGCTGGGCCTGATGCTGCGTGCGCTGCGCGCGTGCGAAGTGGTCGGCCTGCATACGAACGCCGCGTTCCTGCAGCGGATCGTCGTGTGCGAGCCGTTCGCGACGGCCGATCTCGACACGGGCCTGATCGAGCGCAACCACGATGCGCTGTTCGCGCCGCAACAGCCGCCGCGCGCGATGCTCGCACTCGCCTGCGCGGCGCTGCTTGCACGCGAACGCGGTGCGACCGCGCAGGGCGCATCGCCGTGGGGCGCGCTGCGGGACTGGCGGCTGAACGGCGGCTATCGCCGCACGCTCGAATGGCACGCGGCCGATCGCGAAGCGGACGTGACGGTGACGTACGAGGACGACGGCGCCGGCACGCGCATCGCGATCGGCGACGCGGCCGCGCAACCGTTCGCATGGGCGCGCGGTGCCACGCCGATCGATTTCGACGTGATGCTCGGCGGCGTGCGCAGCAGCGGCCGCGTATATGCGGACGGCGATACGTTCCATGTGTTCACGCAGGGCGCGGCCGAGACGTTCGAATGGCGCAACCTGCTCGCGCATGCGGGCGACGCGGAGCAGGGCGGCGGCCGCTTGACCGCGCCGATGCCCGGCAAGGTGATCGCGGTGCTGGTCGAGCCGGGCCAGAAGGTCGAAGCCGGCACGCCGCTGATCGTGATGGAAGCGATGAAGATGGAACACACGATCGGCGCGCCGAGCGCGGGCGTCGTCGCGGAAGTGCTGTACGGCGTCGGCGACCAGGTTGCGGACGGCGCGCAGTTGCTGATGATGGCGGAAGGCTGAGCGTTGCACGCGCGTGAGGGCCGTTGCCGGCTCTCACGCACGGGTCATCGTGCCCCGTATTATCCGAGCGTCTCCGACACCATCGGGCTGGGAATACCTGATGTGCCTGCATCAGGACGACATCGCATATCAGGACGACATCGCATTCCTGTGTGGTGATCGTCGCTCTTGTCGCGCGTAGACAAAAACGAATAATTTGCGTGTCGCATCTTCAGGGTTTTTGAATAATCCCGGGATACTCGCCGGTGACCGGCCGCTCGACATGCGCTGTCGCGCTGCCTTGCACCGGTTTTCCCGTTGCAACAGTTGTTCAAAGATCGAAACCGGCCCCGTCCGGACTTCTTCGCCAAAACGAACTGACTGCTTCCTCTTGTGGAGAAAGGCCGCGCGCGATCGCGACTGCTTTCCGGGGTGTCCGGAAAATCAGGCCCGATTGGAGAAACAGCTGCACGTTCCTGCCCATGCGCGACATGGTTGCGTTAGCGTAATCGCCGGGATGTGCGGCCCGGTGTCCTGCGCAAGGTAGCCGAGAGAAAGACTGAGATGGCGAACAAATATAAATACGGAATTCACATCGACCTTACTCCGCCAGAACTTTTCTGCCTGATTGTTATCGACGTGGCCTGTGATGAACTGGGTATCGATGATGCTGTCGGAATCGCAATGATTTTGTTGGGTCAAAGGTTCGTGCCGACCAGAGGGAAATTCGGCGGAGCGGTCAAGGGAACCTCGGTCGCATCCAGGGTATCGAGAAAGGTGTTGCCCTATGAACTCAAGTACAAAATTCTGCCAACGGTAACGTCATTCAAGAGTCTCCTGCTGCTCAAGATCAAATTTACCCGCGAACTCGGCGCTTTTGTCGGGCGGGCCGTGCCGGTGGTCGGTTGGATCATTACCGCTATCGATATATCAGTCATCATGTATCGCTCTACAGTCACGTACAATGGCTTGGTCAAGCAGGAGGATCGCTTTTAATGGACGGTCGTCTGATAGAGATGGTGCGGGATGAGGCCGATTCGCCACTATGGGGCGAGCTCGAGATTACCGAGGACACGGATCTCTGCATCGACCTTGAAATTTCCGACAGGGCCATGTTGAGATTGATGCGGAGATTTTCGGAAACGTTTGGTGTCGATATTTCCGATTTCGACGTTGATTATTATTACCCTTCCCGGAAACTGCGATTGGGTCGATTTTTGATGACGATATTCAGGTTGCCATTTAGCGCCGACGCCCGGGACAAAATACTGGAGCGTCCGCTCACCATCAAAATGATGGAGGCGGCGATTGAAACCGGGCGGTGGACGATGTAGCCGCTCGAAAAAGGGCCAGGCATCGCCTGGTTCATTGCTGGCCATCCATGACGGTGCAGCGGTCCGCAGTCCGCTGACATGGCGCGCTTTTTCCCGGTGTGTGCCGCCCCCCGCGCTACATTGGCTCCTTCGAATCTCCCGTCCCGCCGACGATGACCGCTCCTGCCTTTCTGTCGACGGCGCACCTGCCATTTTCGCACCAACGCGGGCATCTGCATGCACGTCGGCCCCTGTCACTCGACACCGTCGTGTAACAAGTCGAACATAGCATCTCGGCGTCGATATGACCGGCGCGGGGTTCGCGTCCGCGTCACGTCATCATCCTCACGGAGAACCGTTATGCGAACGTCGGCCCTACGGCCTTTCGCGGTCGCCGGCCTGATCGCGCTGACCACCCTGCTCGGCGCCTGCAACGACGACCTGACCGCACCCGCCGCGCCCGTCGCGCAGCAGAAGGCCGCGTGCGGCGGCGCCGTGGTCGCCACCGCGCAGATGCGCTGCCCGCCGGGTTTCACCGCGCCTGCTTCGTCGCCCGCTTCCTGATACCGGCCGTTTCCACCAGAAAACCCATCAAGAGCAACCAGCATGGCCATCCATTCGCGACGCGATTTTCTGAAGTTCTCGGCCGGCCTCGCCGGCGCGACCGCCGCCACCGCACTGCTTCCGGAATCGATCCGCAAGGCGCTGGCGATCGAGCCGAACACCGTGACGGGCACGATCCAGGATGTGCAGCACATCGTCGTGTTCATGCAGGAGAACCGCTCGTTCGACCACTACCTCGGTCATCTGAGCGGCGTGCGCGGCTACAACGACCGTTTCCCGGTCACGCTGCCGAACGGCAAGCCGGTGTGGTTCCAGCCGCGCCAGGAGGACAAGTCGAGCGTGATCGCACCGTTCCGCTACGACACGACCAATCCGGGCGTCAACGCGCAATGCGTCGGCGGCCTGCCGCATACGTGGGCGACGACGCACGGCGCGATCGACAACGGCCGCGCGGACCAGTGGGCCGTGCAGAAGTCGAACATGACGATGGGCTATCACGTTCGCGACGACATCCCGTTCCACTACGCGCTCGCGGATGCGTTCACGGTGTGCGACAACTACTTCTGCTCGATCCCGGGCAACACGCACCCGAACCGCATGTACCTGATGACGGGCATGGTCGATCCGCTCGGCACGGGCGGCGGCCCGCTGCTCGACAACACCGACTACATCGACAACCAGTTCGACAAGGTCCAGTTGCCGCCCTTCAGCTGGACGACCTACCCGGAACGGCTCGAGAAAGCCGGCATCTCGTGGCAGATCTATCAGCAGGGCACCGGGTTCGACAACTTCACCGGCAACTACGGCACGAACATGCTGGCGTGCTTCAACAACTTCGTGAATGCGCCGGCCGGTTCGTCGCTGCAGACGCGCGGGATGAGCACGCGTCCGATCACGCAGCTGAAGGCCGACGTGCAAGCGAATGCGCTGCCGCAGGTGTCGTGGCTGCTGCCGCCCGCTGCGTATTCGGAGCATCCGAAGTTCACGCCGCTGTACGGCGCGTACTACCTGTCGACGATCCTCGATGCGCTGACGTCCAATCCGGACGTGTGGAGCAAGACCGTCCTGCTGATCATGTACGACGAGAACGACGGTTTCTTCGACCATGTCGTGCCGCCGTCGGCGCCGACGCTGCCGGGCTCGGGCATGAGCACCGTGGACGTGTCGCTCGAGCGGCACAACGTCGTGACCGCGACGCAAGCCGGCACTTATACGGCTGACAACCTGCCGTACGGCCTCGGCCCGCGCGTGCCGATGTTCGTCGTGTCGCCGTGGTCGAAGGGCGGCTTCGTGTGCTCGCAGGTGTTCGATCACACGTCGGTGCTGCAATTCATCGAGAAGCGCTTCGGCGTGATGGAGACCAACATTTCACCGTGGCGCCGCGCGATCTGCGGCGACCTGACGTCGGCGCTCGACTTCTCGAAATCGGATGCGACGCTGCCGACCCTGCCGAGCACGCAGGCGTATGTCGCGCAGGCCGATCTGCAATGCTCGCGCGCGTCGTCGCAGACCGCGCCGGCCAGCACCGCGCAACAGGTCGTGACCGCGCAGGAACCCGGCACGCGGCCGGCGCGCGCACTGCCGTACGAATTGCATGTCACCGGCCAGTTGCAGGCGCAAGGCTACGCGCTGACGTTCGCGAATACCGGCACGCAGGGCGCGCACTTCTGGGTCTATACGGGAGATCCCACCGCGATGCCGCGCCGCTATGCGGTCGAAGCAGGCAAGCAGCTGACCGATACGTGGGCGCTCGATGCGAACGGCAACTATCTGGTGAGCGTGTGGGGGCCGAACGGCTATTTCCGGCGCTTCGCGGGGGCTGCTGCTGCGGATGCCGCTGCCAAGCCTGAAATCACGCCGTGCTACGACACCGCGAATGGCGATATTTACGTGACGATCGCCAATGCAGGCACCGGCCCGCTCACGGTCACGGCGACCGATGTCGCGTACGGCGGCGCGGCGCGCACGCTGACGGTTCCGGCCGGCCAGCGCATCGAAGCGCACTGGGACCTGTCTTGCAGCAGCCACTGGTACGACCTGCAGTTCGCGGTGGCGGGCAATGCCGGCTGGGCGCGCCGCATCGCGGGGCACGTCGAGACCGGCAAGCCGAGCATCACCGACCCCGCGGCCGTCGCGCCGACGATCGCGGCGATCTGACGACGGCAACCGATGCGACGACGCGCCGGCCGGTTGAATCCGGCCGGCGCGTCCCGTTTGTCAATCGATGACGTTGCGGCGTCGCCGTCAGGGCAGCAGCCCGTCGTCGTGCGCCATCATCAGCGCCCGCATCGTGGACCACATGCCGTAGTAATGCACGATGTAGCTGTCCGTGCGGCGAAACAGCCAGGGCGTGTTGAAGCTGACGAGATCGGCCACGCCTTCGCGTTGCAATTGCCCGTCGCGCTCCATCGCGCGAATGAAATGCAACTGGTCGCCGTCGCTCGCATAGACGCTCGAGCGGTCGTGCAGCGCGGCAATCGTCGTCATCAGGTCGCGCAGCATCGCGTCGTTGCGTTCGGTGCGGCGGAACGCCATCACGCCCGAATTGAACGCCCACTGGCCGAGGTCCTGCGCGAGCAGCCAGTCGCGCCCGTCGAGCAGCGGCTCCAGCGGTTGCTGCTGGTTCGCGATCAGCACGTCGGCATCGAGCCACACGACCCATTCATGGTGCTGCAGGTAGGCGTGCAGCAGCCACGGCTTGAACCAGTTGCCCGTCGCGTTCAGCCCGATCTCGGCGGGAATGTCGCGATGCACGTAGAGCGTGTAGCCGTGCGCGTCGCAGTAGCGCCGGAAATTCCGCTCGGCGACGCGTGCGTAGCTGCCGATGTTCGGCGTGTACAGCATCATCAATGCAATCGGGCGGCCGGGGTTGTACGTGCTGCGCTCGGCGGCTTCGTCAGGCGCCGCGGCGTCGTGATCGAATGCGAACGGCGGCCGGCCGGCGGCGCGGCAGCGATTGACGTACGCGACGAGCGTGTCGCGAAAGCGCGGCGTCGCGCCTTTGCGTTCGGGATCGTGCGGCGTGTCGTCGATGCTGATCGCGAACGTCGGTTCGCGGCTCCACATCGGATCGAGGTCGGGGCCGCACGGCATCACCGCGTACAGCCCGTCGATCGGCGTCATGTAGCGATGCGTAGCGAGATCCGCGAACAGCGCGGCTTCCGACGTCAGCCTCGGCTCGCTGCCGAGCTTGCAGCGCTGCACGAGCCGCATCACGATCGCGCGCACGTCCGGCGTGTTGCGCCAGATCTGCACGTCGACTTGCGGCAGCGGCGACGCGAACGCGTCGACGAACAGCATGTCGCGTCCGGCCATCAGGCGATCGAGCGCGACGGGTTCGACGATCGCCGCGTCTTCGCTGAGCAGCAGCACGAGTTCGTGGGGTTGCGCGCCGCGCAGCACGTGAAGCAGTGATTCGTAGCGATGCAGCGGCCGTAACGGCAGCGCCTGCGGCATCGCGGATGCGTCGACGATTTCGTGACGATAGCCGTGCGCCTGCGCGTACCAGCGGTGGTTATCGAGGCTGGCGGACGCGTGCTGGCTGAAATGACTGAGGACGATCATCGCGCGCTCCGAACGGCGGGAAGCGAGCATACGATCCGCGCAGTGTTCTTCAGTTCGGAATTCCATCCGGATACGCTTTCCTGCGAGCGCCGCCCCGGTTCGTCGTGGACGGTCTGGAGGACTTGCGCGGCATCGTTTTCCATTTTGTGTGCGTTGGTTTCGATCGTGGTGCGGCGAGGTCGCGTGCTGCCTGCTCGAATGCCCCGAGAGAACCGGCCGCCGGGCGGCACGAGTATCGCATAACGGTCGGGCGGATTGGCACGGCCGGGCCGGCCGCTGACTATCCCTGACAGTGTGCGGCCGTCGCTCCGCTAGAATGCCGGGTTGCCGCCGCTTGACGCGGGCGGCGCTTCGCGCGCTACACTGCGCCATGCCATCCCCGTTCAACTTTCCTTCCCGCCGACGATGACGTCTCCTGTCCTGACCGGCCTGCGCATCGGTATCACGATCGGATTGCGTGCCCCCGACGAAAGCCTGTGGATCAACGGCATCAAGCAGAACGCGCTGTTCCTCGCGAAGCTGCTGATGGCGTCGCCGCACGGTTACCGCGTGACGCTGGTCAACACGACCGACGTGCCGCTCACCGACGCGCTGCCGTGGGATCGCAACGTGTACGACACGCGCGCATTCGCCGACATGAAGGATGCGCTCGACGTGGTGATCGAGCTCGGCGGGCAGATCGACGGCGAGCAGACGGCCTACCTGAAAGCGCGCGGCGTGAAGCTGGTCAGCTATTGCTGCGGCGTCGAGTACATCAACGCGATGGAGTCGATGCTGTTCGGCCGCCGGCTGTGGGATTCGCTGTTCATCAACCGCGGCTACGACGAGGTATGGGCGATTCCGCAGATCGCGCCGTCGTCGCTGCCGTTCCTGCAGTCGCTGCGCCGCTGCCCGGGGCGCGTCGTGCCGTTCGTGTGGGATCCGATGTTCCTGACCGAACGCGCGCAGTCGCTGCCCGAGCACGGCGAATATCGGCCGCGCAGCGAGCCCGGCAAGCGGCTCACGGTGATGGAGCCGAACCACGACGTCGTGAAGTTCTGCGTGTATCCGATGCTGATCATCGACGAAGCGTATCGCCGCGATCCCGACGCGATCTGCTTCGCGCACGTGACGAACGCCGATCGCCTCGCGCACGACAGCCCCGAGTTCGTGATGCTGATGAACTACCTGGACATCGTGCGGGCGGGCAAGGCGAGTTTCGTCGGGCGCTTCGATACGCCGCTGTTCCTGGCCGACCTGACCGATATCGTCGTGTCGCACCAATGGTCGAACCCGCTGAACTATTTCTATTTCGACGTGTGCTGGCAGGGTTATCCGCTCGTGCACAACGCGAGTCTCGCGCCCGATCTCGGCTACTACTATCCGGACAACGACGTGCAGCAGGGCGCCGATGCGCTGCTGCGCGCGCTGCATACGCACGATGACGACTGGCAAGCGTATACGCGGCGCCAGCGCGAGATCCTCGGCCGTTACACGTCGGCGAATCCGGCGCTCGTCGCCGAATACGACGCGCTGCTCGCGAACCTGATCGGCGCGACGGCCGCCTGAGGCCGAGTTTGCACGGCGCACGTTCGTTGCGCCACCGTCCGCCGTCGGGTTTGTCCCGCCCTCATGTCTGACGAAATAATGCCGTTAAAAAAAGAAACCGCCGAACCCGATGGGTTCGACGGTTTTCGAAGGCACGAAATTGACGGCTCCGAGGGAAGTCCGTCAAAAACAAGTTTATAGGTTAACAAATCAGAAAGATTGTTAAATATGTTTCAATCGATAATCTTCATATAATTGAAATTGGTATTATTGGTTGAGCGGGGATCGATTCCGTTTCGAATTTTCATAATATCGTTTGAAACGTGAAAATTGAATGCTGCGCTGATCGAATGATGCGCGGCGGCAGGTTTTGCGTGGGAGACAGCACGTGCGGAGGCCGGTGTTTCGACCTGGCATATCGAGCGCGTGCGGCACTTCGCGACACTGTATTTATCTGATCAATTGACGGTGTCCCGATCCGCAGGACGAGCAAATTCGGGAAAAGACGATCCGGATAAAACTGTTTGGATGAAAAAGATAAACGATTCTGATTTTGAGTTCTTGTAATTCGCGTTGTGTAACCTGTCGCACTGTCGGCATCGTGCACGCATGGTGTATTTCAAGTAACTGAATATCGTAAAAATATCGAATTTGACGGCGCCGAAGCGAACAGTACGCTCCCCGGAAAAAATCGACATACAGGATGGGCCGGGTAGGCGGCGGAGCGCGTCGAGGTCGGCTCGTTCCGCCTATGTGTTGAGGTCGAGCCGTGATCGGCGGCTCGCCATTAGCCGGAGCGCCGGATGAATGCGGTCGAAGCTCGCCAGGAGGCGAATCGGAAAGCGAATCGCGATGAAATCGATCTCGTGTTCGGTGCACCCGACGATCATCCCGACCTTGCGTCGGTACGCAGTTTCGTCGAAAGCCGGCTCGGATTCGCGCACGAGCCCGTGTGCCGCGCCGACCTGTCGGGCGGCGTGCTGTACGAGGAACGCCTGGCGCGGCTGCGGTGGGGCGAGCGCGATGCGCTGCCGCCGCTCGCCTTCCTGCCGCGCCTCGAAGCGCTCGGGCTGATGCGCTGGTTCGACCGGCTGGTGGTCGGCCGCACGATCGATGCGCTGCGCGCCGATCCGGGCGCCGTGTACGGTTGCAACGTCGCGGCGGCAAGTGCGGTCGTGGACGACGCGTGGCTGGCGATTTTCAGGCGGCTCGAGCGCGAGCCGTCGGTGGCCGCGCGGCTGGTGGTCGAGATCACGGAGACGGGGCCGCTGAACCCGGTCGCCGGCCGGTCGTTCGTGTACCGCTTCCGGCGGGCCGGGTGCCGGATCGCGATCGACGATTTCGGCGTCGGTTTCAGTGCATTGAACAATCTGGTGGTCGGCAATCCCGACATCGTGAAGCTCGACCGCTCGATCCTGTCGCTGATCAAGCGCAACGCGATCGGGCGCTACCAGTTCCGCCGGCTGATCGCGTTTGCGCATGAAAGTGCGCGGCACGTCGTCGTCGAAGGCGTGGAGAGCGAGACCGACCGGCAGATCATCCTGGATGCCGGCGTCACGTGGGCGCAGGGCATCCGATTTTCATGGCGATCGCCGGCCGCCGCATGACCGCGGGAACGGGCAGGGCCGCGCGCGGGGTGCGCGTCGGGGGCGGGACGAATCGCAAAGGGGACGTGGGCATGGCGGGAACGAAAGCCGGAGGCGGAACGGGCACGCAGGCGGCCGATGCGCGCGAGCTGGTCGCGATCGCCGAACTGGTCGACATGCTGCGGCAACTCGGCACCGAATCGACCGATGCGCCGATCGACGTCGCGTCCTGCCTGGACGGCCTGACGATCGTCGCGCGCCGCATTCAGCGGATGAGCCCGCTCGACGCGGGCGGCCGCGAGCTGGCGGCCCGGCACTATTACGCGGGCGTCATCGCCGGCGCGTGCGGCGACGAGTCGGCGATCGCGCGCGGTGTATCCGACAGCGTCGTCAGGCAATCGGGCGGTGCAGGCCGGTCGGCAGCCCGTTGTTTCGCGGTGCTCGCGCGCATGGGGCGGCGGCATGGCCGCGCGTTCGCCGCGCAAAGCGGCGATCGGGTACTGGCGTAACGTAACCGGCGCTGCGAAGAAAATCAGCCGAGCGGGCGGTCGGCGAACAGGTGCTGGATCTGCGTGGAATAGGCGCGTACGTTGTGCTCGGCGAGCGTGTCGACGTGGTGCAGGCAGCGGCGGGCGGTAGCCGCGTAGTCGTCGAGTCGTGCGTCGTGCGTCTGCGCGGCGGTCGCGATCGCGCGCGCCGCATCGAAGATCTCGAAGTCCGGATAGTAGTAGCCGACGTCGCGCAGGAACGGCGAGTTGTGCACGAGCGGGTAGTTGCCGTACAGCGCGTCGTACAGCAGGTAGTTCAGGCCGTTTTCCCAGTGGTGCGACACGACGATGTCGGTGTGATGCGCGGCCCACGCGACGAACGGCGCGCGCACGTCGGCGGTGGCCTTGCCGTCGCGCACCATCTCGAGCCCGAGCGCGAGATGCTTGAAGGCGACGTTTTCCTTCTTGTCGAACGTGTTGGTCATGTACACGTGCTCGACGAGCTCCGGATGTTCGACGTAGCACGCGTTCGCGGCGAGCATCGGCACGATCGCGCTCTTCACGACGTTCAGGTTCGGCTCGAAGAACGCGATGCGCTTGGCCGGCCCGTGATTGCGATAGCCGAAGCGCGCCTTCAGCTCGGGATCGGCGACGAGGCTGCGTTCGATGAAATACGGCGACCAGATATGCGGCAGCTCGATCACCGGTGCGCGGTACACGGCCTGGAAATACGCGGCGCACGTATGCATGTGCTGCGGATTGGTCCAGATCTCGTCGAACTGCACGCGGTGCGGGTTCGGCCGCCAGTCGTTCTTCTCGAAGTTGATCGTCTCGACCGCGATCACGTAGTCGTTGCCGAAGCGGTACGACACGCACTTGCCGCCGCGCTGGCGCACGACGTCCGTGTGCGACGGGTCGACGAACGCGTTCATCTCGATCAGCAGGTCGGTCTGGTGCACGACGGCCGACAGCGGCCGCAGCGCGTCGCCGAACGCGTCCATCATCAGCGACTGCGGATACTCGGTGATGCCGTCGTCGTGCGCGAGCCAGACCTCGCCGATCAACGGCGATTGCTTCAGCAGCATGTACAGGTACACGCAGTGCTGGTTCGCGCCGTTGTACCAGATCGACTGCGTCGCGTCGCGCTGCACGTTCATCGTTATCGCGACATTGAGTTTCATCGGATCGGCTCCGTGGGGCGGGGATATGTCACGCGTCGCGATAGAGACTGGCGATCGCGTCCGTATAGGCCGCGACGTTCTCGGGGTTGTAGATGCTGACCGAGTCGAGCACGTGCTTCGACTGCTCGCGGTATGCGTCGAGATTCGCGTCGTGTTCGGCGAACGCCTGCAACAGCGCGCGGCCGCCCGCCTGGCAGTCGAAGTCCGGATAGAAATACCCGGCCTTGCCGAGGAACGGCGAGTTGTGGATCAGCGGATAGTCGCCGTACAGCAGCTCGTAGTACAGGTAGTTCTGCGCGTTCTCCCACGTGTGCGACACCACCGCATCGCCGTACGCGGCCATGAACTCGTACACCGCATAGCGGCTTTCGAACGTCGTGATGCCGTGCTCGACGATGTCGAGACTCTTCGCGAAGTGGATGAACGTCGTGTGATCCTTCAGGTGGATCGTGTTGCACACGCGCACGAATTCGAGGAATGCCGGATTCGCGCGGTAGGCTTCCTCCGTGATCAGCATCGGAATGATGCTGGTCTTCACCATGCAGATGTTCGGTTCGAACATCGTCACGCGCCAGCGCGGCTTGCCGGGCTGATAGCCGAACGACAAACCGGCGCCGAGCGTCGCGCGCGCCTTGTCGAACAGCATCGGGTGCCAGATGTGCGGGACGATCGTGACCGGCGCGCGCAGGCCTGTCTGGTAGTAGTGCAGGCACGAGCGCTCGAATTCGGGAATCGTCCACACCGCGTCGTACGGCGCGCCCGAGAACAGGAAACCCGACGGCTTGTCGAACATCGCGCGCTCGATGTCGATCACGTAGTCGTTGCCCACCCGCATCGTGACCACCTTGCCGCCGCGCTCGCGGAACGCGCGCAGGTAGTCCGCGCCGAACTGCGCGCTCATTTCGATCAGCACGTCGCAGCGCTCCAGCGCTTCGTCCATCGACAGCAGCGGCACGTTCCACTCGCCGAGCATCATCTGCGGATCGGCGACCTGTTCGCCGCCGTTCACCATCACGGCATCCGCGACGAGCGGCGACTGGCGCAGCAGCAGGATCAGCAGCAGGCAGTTCTGGAAAATGCCGTTTTCCCACAGCGACTGGCCGGCGCCGCGCACGAACAGCGACACGCCGACGACGAGACGCTTGCCCTCGCCGGGCGCTTGACGGGCATTGGAGTCCGACATGCGTATGCTCCGGTTCAGGCGACCAGACGCGAGACGAACGCGTCGAGGTTCGCGGGGTTGTCGATCGAGACCGACTGCAGCAGCCGGCCCGCCTTCGTGCGGTAGTCGTCGAGGCGTTCGTCGTGATGCAGCCACGCTTCGAGCAGCGCGCGGCCGCCGGCGGCCGAGTCGAAGTCCGGGTAGTAATAGCCGGCGTCGCCGAGCAGCGTCGAGTTGTGGATCAGCGGATAGCCGCCGTACAGCACGTCGTAATACAGATAGTTCTGCCCGTTTTCCCAGTGGTGCGACACGACCGCATCCGCGTGACGCGCCATGAAGCCCGGCAGGTCGATGCGCGGTTCGAACGTCGCCTTGTGCTGGCGCACGAGATCGAGGCTGTTCGCGAAGTGCACGAAGGTCGGATGTTCCTTCATGTGCATCGAGTTGACGACGAACATGTGTTGCACCGCATCAGGCCGCGCGCGGTAGAACTCGTCGCACGCGAGCATCGGGTAATGGCAGGACTTCGCGACCGAGATGTTCGGCTCGAGCATCGCGAGCTTCCACGGCCGCTGGCCGGGCCGGTAGCCGAAGGTCGCGCCTTCGTCGGCGAGCGTGGCCACGCGGCGCTCGAGGAAGTACGGCGACCAGATGTGCGGCATCAGGTGGACGGGCGCGCGCAGGATCGTCTGCAGCATCGGCGCGGCGGTCTTGTCGTATTGCGGCAGCAGCCACACTTCGTCGAACGGTGCGCCGTTGAACACGTGCCCCGACGGCTTCCCGAAGATCGGCGTTTCGCACAGGCCCGCATACACGTGCCCGCAGAAGAACGCGGCGATCTTCTTGCCGAGCGCGTTCATGTGCCTGAGCCATTCGACCGGCAACTGCGCGCCCATTTCGATCACGACGTCGAGTTCGTGCGTGACGTCGGCGGGTTTCACGAGCGGGATGTCGAGGCCGTCGAGTTCGAGGCCGGCCGGCAGCGCGTTGGCGTCGCCGCCGTTCAGGAAATAGACGGGGCCGACGCGATCCGAGCGCTTGAGCATCATCGCGAGGAACGCGATGTTCTGGTGAATGCCGTTTTCCCAGATCGCCTGGCCGTCGCGCGCAAACAGCGAGATGCCGACCGCCGGCCGTTGCTTGCGGGTGCCGCCCGCGGCGGCTTCATTGATGTCCGTCACCGGTTGTTTCCTCTGCGGCGTCGTGCGTCCGGGCATCGCGTCGAGCGTCTGGCCGGCAGCGGTACGCCGTGGATTGTCATGATTGGATTCGCGCCGGTGCGCCGCGGTGCGCGAATCGGGCGACGGGATTCGCGCGGGCGGCAGCCGGATTCCGGCGTGTCGCCGGGCACGCCTGGTGCGGCGCGCGTCGGGCAGGCTGCCCCGGCGACTGTCTGCGGCGATTGTGGCATGGAAATCGCCGGTTTTGGCAGGGCGTGACGAACTTTGACATAGCCGCCGGCCAACGGGAGCGGGCGCCGGCGAAGCGGCGCCCGGTCGTCCGGCGGAATTCCGGCGCGGCGCGGGCGGCCTGCCGGATCGCGCGGCCGCATCGGCGGCCGCAGGCGGCTCAGTGCTGCAGCCGGATTTCGACGCGGCGGTTGCTGGCGCGGCCCTCCGGCGTCGCGTTGGACGCGACCGGATCGGCCTTGCCGCGGCCCGAGACCGTCATCGAGTCGGTCTTCAGCCCATGCGCCTTCAGATAGACCGCGACCGATTCGGCGCGGCGCTTCGACAGCGCGAGGTTGTAGTCGTCGCTGCCCACCGAATCGGTGAAGCCGGTGACCGACACTTGCGAGTACGTGCGGTCCTTGCGCTCGCTCAGCAGCCGGTCCAGCGATTCGCGCGCGGTCGGTGCGAGCGTCGCATGGTCGGTGGCGAACAGCGCGTCGCCCGACAGGTTCACGCGTTCGATCACGGCGGCAGCCGGTTCGGCGGCCGAGGCCGCTTCGGCCGGTGCGGCGCCGCACTGGAAGACCAGCGTGGCCGGATCGGATTTGTCGCGCAGCGCGCGGGCCGAGTCGACGGCGCGCACGGGCTCGTCGCCGCAGATCTTGCGAGCAGCCTTCATGCAGGTCTGCGGGCCCGACAGCAGGCCGTGGCAGTCCACCTGGAACGTGCGCACGCCGTCGCGCGGCTGCAGTTCGGAGGCGCTGAAGGTCGGGCCGGATGCGGTCGAGCACGCGGCGAGGGCCGTTGCGGAAAGCGCGAGCGCAAGAGCGAGTTTGTTCACGGTGACGTCCTTAAAGCTTGGGTTGACCGAGGCCCGCCGCGCGGCGCGCAGCGGGCTCGTCCTGCCGTCGGAGCCGCGGGCCGTCCGGCGGCGAGCCGAACGGCCGGGCGGCGCGACGCGTTACTTCCACTGATACAGCATGCCGGCGCCGATCACCTTCTGACCGCCGCTGAAGCCGCCGTTGACCGACGCCTTCAGGTTCTCCGTGATACGCGCCTGCATGCTGACCGCCATCGCCTTCTGGCCGAGGAAGGTCGACGTGCCCACGCCCATCCCGAAGTTGGCGTCGCGATCGAGCTGCGGGATCGACGCCATCGCGCCGACGGCCGCGATACCCTGCTTCGCCATCTGGTCGGTCTGCTGCAGTTGCGAACCCAGCGAGTTGATCTGCGCCTGCTGGCCCGACAGTGCCGTCGACAGCGTCGTCTGCACCTGCGTCAGCTGGTTCACGTTCACCGCGTCGGTGCCTTGCGTACCCGGCGCGACGTTCGTGATCTGGCGCTGCTGCGTGTCGCTGCCGACCGACACCACGTTCGAGCGACCGCCGTCGTTCGAATTCGCGCCGATCGCCACCGAGTTCGAGCCGGCGGTGACGACCGGGTGATCGTTGCCGGTGCCGTTCATGTCGGCCGCCACGCCGTTGTTGTTCGCCGCACGCGTCGTGTTGTTGTTGAGCGTCGTCGACAGCTGGTTCAACTGGTTGTTGATGTTCGTCACGCCGGTCGACAGCGACGCCACGTTGCTGTTCGTCGTGCTCAGGCCGGTGGACAGCGAACCGATGCCCGTCGAGGTCGACGTCGACAGCGAGTTGACGTTGCTGTTCGTCGTGCTGAGGCCCGTCGACAGCGAGTTGACCGCGGTCGAGGTCGACGTGGACAGCGACGCCACGTTGCTGTTCGTCGTGCTCAGGCCGGTCGACAGCGAGTTGATGCCGGTCGACAGCGACGCGACGTTCGACGCGGTGGACGTCGACAGCGTGTTGATCGCGTTGTTCGTCGCGTTCAGCTGGCTGCCGTTGATCGCGTCCGTGCTGGTGTCCGAGATCCGGCCCGCGGCGACGTTCGTGATCTGGCGTTCCTGGCCCGGTGCGCCGACGCTCACCACGCCGACCGGCGAGCTGCCCGCGAAGGGGTACGTGACGCCGCCGATCGTGGCGCTCGAGGTGCCGACCGCCGCGGCCGTGACCGAGTTCGCGCCGAGTGCGATCGAGTTGGCGACGTTCGCTTGCGCGTTCGTGCCGAAGGCGAGCGCGTCGGCGGCCGTGGCCTTGGCGGCGGAGCCGTAGGCCTGTGCGCCGGTGGCGCTGGCCGTGGCCTGGTTGCCCAGCGCGATCGTGTTGTCCGCGGTGGCCTGGTTCGCGCTGCCGAGGGCGAGCGCGCTGGCGCCGGTTGCCGTGTTCTGGTTACCGAGGGACACCGCGCCGTCGCCGGTCGCCGTGTTGTTCGCACCCATCGCCACTGCGCCGGTACCCGTCGCAACGTTCGGATCGCCGATCGCGACCGCGCCGTCGCCGGACGCGGTGTTGCCGGAGCCGATCGATACCGCCTTGCCGCCCGTTGCCGACGCGTTCTGGCCGATCGCGACCGCGCCTGCCGTCTGCGCGTTCGAACCGTCGCCGACTGCCACGCTGCTGGCGCCCGCCGCGCTGGCGTTCACGCCGGCGGCGAGGGCGTTGGTGCCCGTGGCGCCGTCGTTGGCGTAGTTGGCTTGCTGCACGCCGTTGTCGTTGACGCTGTAGTAGTGCGTCTTCGCGGCGTTGATCGCGGTCGAGGTGGACGTGGACAGCGACGACACCGAGCTGTTCGTGCTGCTCAGGCCAGTGGACAGCGAGCCGATGCCGGTCGACGTCGACGTGGACAGCGACACGATCGTGCTGTTCGTGCTGCTCAGGCCGGTGGACAGCGAGTTGATGCCGGTCGAGGTCGACGTCGACAGGGACGTGATCGAGCTGTTCGCGGACGACAGGCCGGTCGAGGTCGAGGTGGACAGGGAGCTGATCGAGCTGTTCGCGGACGACAGACCCGTCGACGTGGACGTCGACAGCGACGACACCGAGCTGTTGGTCGAGCTCAGGCCGGTGGACAACGAACTGATACCGGTCGAGGTCGACGTCGACAGGGACGTGATCGAGCTGTTAGCCGAGGACAGGCCGGTCGACGTGGACGTCGACAGGGACGTGATCGAACTGTTGGCCGATGACAGACCGGTCGAAGTCGAGGTCGACAGCGACGATACCGAGCTGTTGGTCGAGCTCAGACCGGTGGACAGCGAGCCGATACCCGTCGAAGTCGAGGTCGACAGCGAGGTGATCGAGCTGTTGGCGGATGACAGGCCCGTCGAGGTCGAAGTCGACAGCGAATCGATCGAGCTGTTGGCCGACGACAGACCGGTCGAGGTCGAGGTCGACAACGACGTAATCGAGCTGTTTGCCGAGGACAGGCCGGTCGACGTCGAAGTGGACAGCGAGGTGATCGAGCTGTTGGCCGACGACAGGCCAGTCGAAGTCGAGGTGGACAGCGAGGTGATCGAGCTGTTGGCCGACGACAATCCAGTCGAAGTTGAAGTGGACAGCGAGGTGATCGAGCTGTTAGCCGACGACAATCCAGTCGAAGTCGAGGTGGACAGCGACGTGATGGAGCTGTTGGCCGAGGACAAGCCGGTCGAAGTCGAGGTCGACAGCGAGGTGATCGAGCTGTTCGCCGACGAGAGGCCCGTCGAAGTCGAGGTCGACAGCGAGGTGATCGAGCTGTTCGCCGACGAGAGGCCCGTCGAAGTCGAGGTCGACAGCGAGGTGATCGAGCTATTAGCCGTGGACAGGCCGGTCGAGGTCGAGGTCGACAACGACGTGATGGAGCTGTTGGCCGACGACAAGCCCGTCGAAGTCGAGGTCGACAACGACGTGATCGAACTGTTGGCCGACGACAAGCCCGTCGAAGTCGAAGTCGACAGCGAGGTGATCGAGCTATTAGCCGTGGAGAGGCCGGTCGAGGTCGAGGTCGACAACGACGTGATCGAGCTGTTGGCCGACGACAGGCCAGTCGAAGTCGAGGTCGACAACGACGTGATCGAGCTGTTGGCCGAGGACAAGCCGGTCGAAGTCGAGGTCGACAGCGACGTGATGGAGCTGTTAGCCGACGAGAGGCCGGTCGAAGTCGAGGTCGACAGGGACGTGATCGAGCTGTTTGCCGACGACAGCCCCGTCGACGTGGAGGTCGACAGCGAGGTGATCGAGCTGTTGGCCGAGGACAAGCCGGTCGAAGTCGAGGTCGACAGCGACGTGATGGAGCTGTTAGCCGACGAGAGGCCGGTCGAAGTCGAAGTCGACAGGGACGTGATCGAGCTATTGGCCGACGACAGACCCGTCGAAGTCGAAGTCGACAGCGACGTGATCGAGCTGTTAGCCGACGACAGGCCAGTCGAGGTCGAGGTCGACAGGGACGTGATCGAGCTGTTTGCCGACGACAGACCCGTCGACGTGGAGGTCGACAGCGAGGTGATCGAGCTGTTAGCCGAGGACAGACCCGTCGACGTGGAGGTCGACAGCGAGGTGATCGAGCTGTTGGCCGACGAGAGACCGGTCGAGGTCGAGGTGGACAGCGAGGTGATCGAGCTGTTAGCCGATGAGAGGCCGGTCGAGGTCGAGGTCGACAGCGACGTCACTGAGCTATTGGTCGAGCTGAGGCCCGTCGACAGCGAATTGATACCCGTCGAGGTCGAAGTCGACAGCGACGAGATTGAACTATTAGCCGACGAGAGGCCAGTGGACGTGGAAGTCGACAGTGAGGTCACCGAGCTATCGGTCGAGCTGAGGCCGGTCGACAACGAGTTGATGCCGGTCGAAGTCGAAGTGGACAGCGACGAAATCGAGCTATTCGCGGACGAGAGCCCCGTCGATGCAGACGTGGACAGGCTCGCGAGTCCCGACCCGGTTGCCTCGAGCGCCTGATTGGTCTGGTAAAGCTGCGAGCCGTTGATGGCGTCCGTGCTGCTTGCGCTGATGCGGCCTGCCGCGACGTTGGTGATCGTCCGTTCGGCGCCCGCGTCACCGACGCTGACCGTGCTGGTCGGCGAAGTACCCGCAAAGCTGTAGTTCTTGCCGTTGATGGTCGTCCCGGTCGTGGCTACCACGGTTTGAGTGGCCGAGTTGCTGCCCAGCGCCACGTCACCGCTTTGCGCGCCGGCCTTGGCATTGCTGCCGATGCTGACCGTATCGTTGACCGCGATCTGTGCGCCGGCCTGGTTGCCCATCGCGACGTTGTTGTTGCCGGTGGTGCCTGCACCTGCATAGGAACCGAACGCCGAGTTGCCACTGCCGGTCGTCGAGGTTCCGGCGTAGTAACCCGCTGCGGTGTTGTAGGAACCATTGGTGTAGGTGCCTGCGCCGACGCCCAATCCTGCGTTGTAGTTGCCGGTTACCGAAGTGCCCGCCGTGTTGCCGACGGCCGTGTTGCCGACGCCGGCCGTGTTCTGGCCGGTGGCCGCGCCGATCGCGACGTTGTACGACCCGCTGCTGCCCTGACCGGCTGCCGAACCGATGCTGACGGATGAGTCCGTCGCGGCTTGGGCGCCGTCGCCGATGGCAACGCTCTTGGCGCCCGCTGCGGTCGCATTCGTGCCTGCCGCAAGCGAGTTGAAGCCAGTCGCGCCGTCGTTGTTGTAGTTGCCCTGCGTCGTGCCGTTGTCGTTGACGCTGTAGTAGTGCGTCTTCGCATTGTTGATTGCGGTCGAGGTCGACGTGGACAGCGACGTGACCGAGCTGTTGGTCGAGCTGAGGCCGGTTGACAGCGAACCGATACCCGACGAAGTCGACGTGGACAGCGAGCTGATCGAACTGGTCGCGGACGACAAGCCGGTCGACGTCGAGGTCGACAGCGACGTGATGGAGCTGTTAGCCGAGGAGAGGCCGGTCGAAGTCGAAGTCGAGAGCGAGGTGATCGAGCTGTTAGCCGTGGAGAGGCCGGTCGAGGTCGAGGTCGACAACGACGTGATCGAGCTGTTGGCCGACGAGAGACCCGTCGAAGTCGAAGTCGAGAGCGAGGTGATCGAGCTGTTGGCCGAGGACAAGCCGGTCGAAGTCGAGGTCGACAGCGACGTGATGGAGCTGTTAGCCGACGAGAGGCCGGTCGAAGTCGAAGTCGAGAGCGAGGTGATCGAGCTGTTAGCCGATGACAGGCCGGTCGAGGTCGAGGTCGACAACGAGGTGATCGAGCTGTTGGCCGACGACAGGCCGGTCGAAGTCGAAGTCGAGAGCGAGGTGATCGAGCTGTTGGTCGACGAGAGGCCGGTCGAAGTCGAGGTCGAGAGCGACGTGATCGAGCTGTTGGCCGACGAGAGACCGGTCGAAGTCGAAGTCGAGAGCGAGGTGATCGAGCTGTTGGCCGAGGAGAGGCCGGTCGAAGTCGAGGTCGAGAGCGACGTGATCGAGCTGTTGGCCGACGAGAGACCGGTCGAAGTCGAAGTCGAGAGCGAGGTGATCGAGCTGTTAGCCGACGACAGGCCGGTCGAGGTCGAGGTCGACAACGAGGTGATCGAGCTGTTGGCCGACGACAGACCTGTCGAAGTCGAGGTCGACAGCGAGGTGATCGAGCTGTTAGCCGACGACAGGCCGGTCGAAGTCGAAGTCGACAGCGACGTGATTGAGCTGTTAGCCGACGACAGGCCGGTCGAGGTCGAGGTCGACAACGAGGTGATCGAGCTGTTGGCCGACGACAGACCTGTCGAAGTCGAGGTCGACAGCGAGGTGATCGAGCTGTTAGCCGACGACAGGCCGGTCGAAGTCGAAGTCGACAGCGACGTGATTGAGCTGTTGGCCGACGAAAGACCCGTCGAAGTGGAAGTCGACAGCGACGAAATGGCGCTGGTCGCGGTACCGACTTGTTGGGCGACGGAATAAAGCTGGCTGCCGTTGATTGCGTCGGTACTGGTCTGGGTCACTTGGCCGGCAGCGACGTTGGTGATCTGCCGTTCCTTGTTGAGGTCGCCGACGCTAACGGTGCCGACCGGCGTGGCGCCAGCGAATCCGCCGAACGTCACGCCGTTGACGGTCGCGCTGCTCGTGGGATTGGCCGGGGCGGTCACCGAGTTCGCGCCGAGCGCAACGGAGTTGTTCGTGCCGGCGACAGCGCCGGTACCGATGGCGACGGCGTCGGTGCCCGTCGCGGTGCTGTCGGCGCCGGTCGAGTTCGCGTGGAAGTACTTGATGCCCTGGCTGTTGATGTTGTTGATCGCCGAGCCCACGCTGTTGGCCGTCGATGTCGTGCCGTTCGCGTTGTACGTGGTGTACGCCGGAGCCGAGACCTTGCCCGTCGTCGGGTCGTACGTCGAACCACCGCCAAGTGCCGACGCGGTGCTGCTACCGAGGTTGTCTGTCTTCGTCGAGACCGAGCTGAGGCCGGTGGACAGCGAATTGATGCCGGTCGAAGTCGACGTCGACAGCGAGGTGATCGAGCTATTGGCCGACGAGAGGCCCGTCGACGTGGAAGACGAAAGCGACGTGACCGAGCTGTTTGCCGAGCTGAGGCCGGTGGACAGCGAATTGATGCCGGTCGAAGTCGACGTCGACAGCGAGGTGATCGAGCTGTTAGCCGACGACAGACCCGTCGACGTGGAGGTCGAAAGCGACGTAACCGAGCTGTTAGCCGAGCTGAGGCCGGTCGACAGCGAGTTGATGCCGGTCGACGTCGAGGTCGACAGCGAAGTGATCGAGCTGTTAGCCGACGACAAGCCCGTCGACGTGGAGGACGAAAGCGACGTAACCGAGCTGTTTGCCGAGCTGAGGCCGGTGGACAGCGAATTGATGCCGGTCGAGGTCGAGGTCGACAGCGAGCCGATCGAGCTGTTGGCCGACGACAGACCCGTCGACGTGGAGGACGAAAGCGACGTAACCGAGCTGTTAGCCGAGCTGAGGCCGGTCGACAGCGAGTTGATGCCGGTCGACGTCGAGGTCGACAGCGAAGTGATCGAGCTGTTAGCCGACGAGAGGCCCGTCGACGTGGAGGACGAAAGCGACGTAACCGAGCTGTTTGCCGAGCTGAGGCCGGTGGACAGCGAATTGATGCCGGTCGACGTCGAGGTCGACAGCGAAGTGATCGAGCTGTTAGCCGACGAGAGGCCCGTCGACGTGGAGGACGAAAGCGACGTAACCGAGCTGTTAGCCGAGCTGAGGCCGGTCGACAGCGAGTTGATGCCGGTCGACGTCGAGGTCGACAGCGAAGTGATCGAGCTGTTAGCCGACGAGAGACCCGTCGAAGTCGACGTCGACAGGCTCGCGATGCTCGACGTCGTCGTGCTTGCCACGGCGAAGAGCTGGCTGCCGTTGATCGCGTCGGTGCTGGTCGCGCTGACGAGGCCCGCCGCGACGTTCTGGATGCGGCGTTCCGCGTTCGGCTGACCGACGCTGACGATGCCGCCCGTCGGCGTCCCGGCCTGATAGTTGCCGAACGACTGGCCACCGATCGTGGTGCTATTGACGGCGGTGGTGCCGCCGGACGTCGTCGTCAGTGCACTGTTCGTCACGGAACTGCTGCCGAGTGCGATCGAGTTCGCGACGTTTGCGGTCGACCCGACGCCGATCGCGATGGCGTTCGACACCGAAGCATTGGCATTTTGTGCGAACGCGACCGAACCTGCGCCCGACGCAGTCGCGTTCGAACCGAAGGCCGTTGCATAGGAGTTCGACGCCACGGCTGCCGCACCGACGGCGACCGCGCCGGCGTTGCCGCTGGCCGTCGAGCCGTTACCGAGCGCGAGTGCGTCGGTGCCGGAAGCCAGCGACTTGGCGGAGAAGCTGCCGACGTTGCCGAGTGCGATCGCGCCGGTGCCGTTCGCGGTCGCGGCGTTGCCGATGGCAACCGCGCCGTTGGTGCCCGTCGCCGATGCCGAGCTGCCGATTGCGACGGAGCTGCTGGTCGCCGTGCTGCTGTTGCCGAGCGCCACGGAACCCGTACCGCTCGCCGAGTTGTTGTTGCCGAGCGCGATGGCGCCGGAACCGTTCGACGTGTCGTTCGCGCCGATTGCCAGCGCACCCGTGCCGGTGGCGCTGTTCGGATCGCCGATCGCAACCGCGCCGTCGCCGGTCGCGACCTGGCCTCGGCCGATCGCGACTGCGCCGCCGGCAGCCGTGCCGCCGTTCGCGGTGGTACCCGACGAGCCGATGGCCACGTTCCGGCCCGTTGCGCCCGAGACGACGCCGTCGCCTTGCGCGATGCCGTACGCACCATTGACGGTCGCACCGCGGCCGACTGCGATGCCCGACGTGGCGGTCGATGCGACGGACGACTGGCCGCCGATCGCGATACCGTCCGACGCGGCCGACTGCGCGCCCTTCGTTGCGTTGCTGCCGATTGCGATCGAGCCCGCGCCCGATGCGAGCGTCGAGTTCGCCTGCGACAGCGGCGTCGTGCCGTCGCCGCCCGCGCCGCCGATCGCGACCGAGTTCAGCGCGCTCGCCGTCGAGCCGAAGCCGAGGGCGGTTGCAGCGGCGCCGCTGGCGGTGGTTTCGAGGCCGGCTGCGACACCCCACAGGCCGGCCGACGATTGCATGCCGGTGGCGACGGCGCCGTTGCCGTTCGCCTGCGCGAACGAGCCGTATACCGTGACACCGGTCCAGCCGTTGCCGTTGGAGTTACACCCGGCTACGACCGAATACGTCCCGGAGCCGTCGCCGGCCTGGTTTTGCGTACCGCCCGGGTTGACGCGGCCGACCGCGCCGTTGCTTCCCGTGAAGCAGGTTTGCTGTGTGTTGAGCGTATTGGCTTCGGCCAACCCGGGCAGGCTGATCGCCAGAGCCGCGACTGCTGCCACCACGACGGCCGACTTGTTCGGCTTGCCCCGTGCCGAATCGATTTCCGATGCCGCGACCCAGGCGCCAAGCGCTTCGTTCCAGATCGAGCGGTATGTGCGGTTCATGTCCTGCTACCTCCAAATGTGCACGCCACACACCGGTCTCTTTTGTTAGAGGATTACTCCGTGCGCTCGCGCGAATCTCAAAATTGATGGGCGGAGTTTATTGGAGGTGGATTTTTAAGATTGACAAACAGTGATAAATGAAGTGTTTTTAAAGTTAAAGAATGGTTAATGCAGCGTGTTTTGATGCGCCGTAGAAGAATGAATTTGAAAGATGCAAGAATGTGTCTTGTAGGGTTCGAAATATTCTGGTGATCCCGTGAATTTCATATAAGAATCAATGTATTAGGTGAGATGTGTGCGGTAGGTAACACACCGGATCGGTCAAAAAGTAAGACAAATGAAATAGCAAACGTTTGCGCGACGCCCAATTCTTTCATGTTTGTAATGTTAATGGGTATGCCTGGATATAATGTATTTTGTTTTTTATTAACTTGTTAATTGTTTTGCTTTAATTGAATTTGCATTTGTATCTTGCGATTATCTAATAATTATATTTATCTGATTTTGAACGCATTGGATTGTGCTGATTTGCGCATCTCGCCCAGCGCGGCGGCCCGTGTGACGGGCGTTCCGGGCCGCCCAGCCCGTGGAAGTTGTAAAAAAGTGCTACAGAGCGCCAGATGAAACGATCCGCGTCAATTTATCGGATTTGTCCTATTGACGATGGCGTTGACATCGGCGTTAAGGCGGAATCGGCGCGCATGCCGGAAGTCGAGCGGGGCCGCTCGCGGCGGGTGTTTCGCGTGGTGTCGACAGGACGTCAAAGACCGCGGGCGGCGTCGGGTCGGAGGGGCCCGAAATGTCAGCTCCGGGGTGCGGCAATTTGTCCGCCACGCCGCCAACGGCTCGACGTGTCGAAGAAAAAGAGGGAAGGATTGAATGTGTCGGGCACGCCACATTCGGTCCACGGGCGTGGGCCGAACCCGGGGGCTTGCCGCATGGCCCGCGGCAAGCCCCCGACTTTACTTCTTCAGAAACCGCAGCGCGAACCGCGCCATCCGCGGCACGAACATCGGGCGCAGCAGGCGCTTGTCGTAACCGGCCATCCGCCGGTCGTTCTCCGCGAGACACAGCTCGATCAACTCGCGCGGATTCAGCGCATCGCCGATGTCCGCGGTGCTGGTGGCCGGGAAATTCATGTCACGCGCGGCGCCGTCGGCATCGATGCCGCGCGCGATGCTCATGCGGTCGCGGATCAGTTGCACCCACACGGCCGCGACGCGTGCGAAGAACCACGGCCGGCGCCACCACGGCATCGTGCGCCAGTACCACGCGTACCAGTTCACGAAGAACAGGATGTGGCGGCCTTCTTCCTGGATCACGGGCTCGAAGGTCTCGACGAGTTCGGGCGGGAAATAGCCGGAGCGCTGCGCGGAGCGGAACAGGCCGAACGCGAAAAAGCTGTCGATGCATTCGCTGAAGCCCGTCATCATCCACGACCATTCGGGATCGGTCGGCGCAGGGTAGGCCGGCTCGGGCGCGAGCCGGATGCCGTACGCCTCGACGAGCTTCGACAGCACGACCTTGTGGCGGGCTTCCTCGCCGCCGTCCATCTCGAGCGCGCGGCGCAGCAGCGGATCGTCGACCGTCGCGGCGTAGGTCGCCACGCGAATCGACGCGCGTCCTTCGGTTTGCACCGCGATGTCCCAGATCGGCAGCGACGTGAGCCGCCTGAGTTCGGCCGGCTGGAGCGCCGGCCAGTCGATCACCGCCGGCTTGTACGGATTGTGTGTGTCGAGCAGCATCCGACAGAACATCTGCTTGTGCGCATCGGAACCGATCCGGACCGGACCTTGCCTCTCGAAGGTCCAGTTGCGCATCGCGTGATCTGCGGCTGCATGCTCTTCCTGCAGCGTGTCGGTCATGGCTATTGTTATGCGATTACGGATCGAAAGATTCTTGCACAGCTTCCGTCATCGCGTATTTTCGAGCGGCCATGTGCACGCCGGCCCCGCGGGTGTCACGCGTTCGTGTCGACCCAGAGGCGGCCCCAGCGCGACGCGTAGGCGAGGGCGTGCTCTTCCTCGAAGAAGAAATCGATTGCGTCGAACGACACGGAGCGCGGCGACGGCCCGCCGCTCGCGCGTTCGATCGTCAGGTTGGCGGCGAACAGCCCGTTCGGCAACCGGGCGGCAGCGGGAGCGACTTCGTAGCCCTTGTAGCGGATCGTACGGTTCATGGCGTGCGCGGAAAAAGTTCGGACTTTCAGCGTACGAAAACGCGCCGGCTGCGTGAACCAATCTTTCGGTCAATGCAAATTACGCGGCGGCCTGAATCGTTATCGGAGTGGTGCGCGGGAACGGTGTTTTCGGGAGGCGGAGGACGACGCGCCCGGCACATCGCCACGCGTCGGAAGACGCACCGCGCGCGCCCCGTCGAAGCGTGTCGACCGAGGGCGCGCGGCGGAAATGCGGAGGTTACTGGTTGGCGACCTTCAGCACGGGTGCGAGCGCATCGACCGATGCCGCATGCGAGGCCGCACGATGCGATGCGAACGCGAGCGCGAATTCGGCGGCTTGCGCACCGACCGTCTCGAGTTGCGCGACGACCTTCGGATCCGAGCAGCTGTCGGCGCTTTCGAAGCGCGTTTCCAGCGTGTTGACGGTAGCGCCGAACGGCGTCGGCCAACCGCGCAGCGCATGGACGATCGAGCGCAGCGACGTCAGCACGGTGCCGGCCGCCTGCCAGCCGTACGCGGTGACGATCAGGCCGACCGCGCGGCCGTCGAGATACGGGCGGTCGTCCGCACGCAGTTCCTCGAGCGTGTCGAGTGCGTTCTTCACGAGACCGGATACGCCGCCGTGATAGCCGGGCGTGGCGATGATGATCGCGTCGGCCTGGCGCACGGCGTCGATCAGCTCGCGCTGCGCGTCGGTCAGCGTCTTGTGTTCGGGGGCGTAGTGCGGCAGCGTATGCAGGAACGGGCCGTCGAACAGGCGCGTGCGCGCGCCGGCGGCTTGCGCGCCGCGCAGGGCGAACGACAGCGCGCGTTCGGTGGACGACGCGGCTCGGGTGGTCCCGCCGATGCCGACGACGAACGGGCGGCGGTGTTGATCGAATGCAGTCAAGGGGCGCTCCTCGGGAATGGCTTGCCCGGCTAAGCACAGGCTTAAAACCAGATGGTAACGACCCCATCGCCACTCTGAAAACGACTTTTCGTTCTATCGATATGCCGTGCGGCGCGGGCAATCGTGTGCGCGGCCCCGCAAATCGATAGCAGAAATGCTTGGTTGGGACGGTGCGCCGCGGTCGATAAGATGGGCTCGTCTCCTCCATGATGTCTCTACTGACATGGGTTGGCCCCGCCGCGCGGATGCTGGCGGGGCTTTTTTTCGTCCTCGGCCGGAAAACGGGGCGCGATGTGCGACGACCCTGCCCGTTACTCGAACACCGGCCGGAAGAAGCTGCGTTCGTAGCTGACGATGCACCGCGTTTCCTCCGCGTAGCGGAACGCGGCCTGGCAGGCCGGATCGTCCTTCGAGCGTTCGCGGTAGCGCTCGTATTCGGCGAGGCTCGGGAACGAGAACATCGCGAGCGCGATGTTGTTCGCGCCTTCGGACGGCAGGAAGTAGCCGTGATGCGTGCCGCCGAACTGCTCGACGAGCGGAATCCACATCTTGCCGTAGGTTTCGAATTCGACGAGTTTGTACGGATCGACGACGTAGCGAAGGAAGCAGGTGATCATGGGCGCTCGCGATGCGGTGACGGAGCAGCGAGTCTGGAGCGCGGGGCGGCACGTGTCAACGGCGTGCGCGCCGGGCGTCGATTTCATGGCTTGACGCGTTGCTTGCGCGAGCAACGATCGGTGCGCCGATGCGTTCGCCACGACTGACATGCAGCATTGAACCGCACCGTACTCGCTACCTCCATCCGCCGCGTTACCCCAGGATTTTTACGACATTTTTTCTTGCGACGGTGCGCGGCGCGCTCCTAGACTTCGTGCATCTTCACCACGGAGCATGGCCATGTCGATACCCTGGAACGCGATCGCCGAACGCACCGCTGCCGCGCCGCCTTCCGTGTGCGCCGATCGGGTGATCGTCCGGCGTTTCGATCCGGCAATCGACAGCTATGCACACCTCACGCCGATGCTGCATCGTGCGTTCGCGCGGCTCGGTGCGATGGGGCTCAACTGCACGTGCGTCGATCAGGACGAAGACGTCACGCGCCGCCGCGCGGAAGCAGGCGAGTGTTATGTCGCCGTGTGCGGCGGGCGTGTCGTCGGCACGGCCACGCTGTATGCGACCGATCCGTCGTCCGCCTGCCCGCTGTACCGGTGCGAAGGCGTCGCGAGCGTGCGCCAGGTGGCGGTGGACCCGGCTTGCCAGAGCCGCGGGATCGGCGCGTTGCTGCTGTCGTTCGCCGAGCAGTGGGCCGCGTTGCGCGGCTATGCGCTGCTCGCGCTGGATACGCCGCATCCGGCATCGCACCTGCTGGCGTTTTACGGCGCGCAGGGCTTCGAGGTGGTCGATGTGATGCGCTTCGCCGGCAAGCGCTACGACAGCGCGATCCTCTGCAAGCGGCCCGTTGCACACGCTGCGCGCCGCGTGTCGCCGGCGTCGCGGTTGGTGGCGCGCGTGGCAGCCGTGCGGCGTGTCATGCATGCGTGGGCGCCGCGCATCGTCGCGATGGCCCGGCGCGAGTCGGGCCTGCGTCGCGGCGGACGATTCGCGGCGCGTCGCGCGGCCGGTGCGGCCAGTTACCGGTCGTCGCCGTGGCGGCCGCGTCAGCACGGCCGCTTCGTGGCGCGATAGCGGCGGGCGGGTTTCGGCTCGCGCCGCTGGCGCGTCGTGCGGCCTTCACGCGAAGACGGGACGCGGACCGCTCGATGAATCGGTGCGATCGCGCGTTGCGATGGCACGAAGAACGAACCTGCTCGATGAACGGCGCGTCAAGCGGTACGCGCGTGCGTGTCGACGTCACTCGTCGCGGCTGCGCGTCTCGCCGCCGCCTTTCGCGAGGCGCCATGCGATCGCGCCGAGCACGCCGACCGCAACGATCAGCGCGCCCCACAGCACATAGCGGCGCCCGGCATCCGCATCGGCGGCTGCCGCCGGCGTGACCGCCGATACCGGCAGCGCCGCGCCGACGCGGGCGGGCCGCACTTCGGGCGCCATGCCGACCAGCAGTGCGTCGCGGCTCACGGCCGACGACACGAGCGACGCGTCGCCCACGCCGAGCGTAAACGGCGGCGTGCCGCGCGCGACGAAGGTCAGCGCGGCCGGATGCCAGCCGATCGCGACGGCCGGCTGGCCGCCGCCGAGCCCACCGTTGCGCATGTCGACGACGATTCGCCACGCGCGATCCGTATTCGCGATGAACTCGAGCGGCGGATTGCACTGCTCGCCGCCCTTGCCCTGCAGCCGGAACAGCACGGCGGCCGCGACGTCGCGCCACGGCGCCTGCGCATCGGCGCGGCTTTGCAGCGTCGCGCGCGCGACGGTGTTCGGCTGCGGCAGGTCGATGCGCACGCGGTCGACCGGATACGTGCCGTCGGTGTCGAACAGATACTCGCCCGGTGCAGCGCCGGCGCGTACTCGCGCGGCGTCGCGCCACTGGCGCGGGACGGACGCCGTATCGGTGCCGCGTGCATCGCGCGGATGCGTCTCGACGTCGACCGACGCGATCGCCGGCGCGCCGTCGAGCCAGTCCAGCCGCAGGTAGCGCGGCGCCGCGCCGTCGAGCGCGATGCGTTCCTGCACCAGCATGTCGTTACCGCGGCTGACCTTCAGCAACTGCGTGCTGCCGAGCGGCCGCCAACTGCGCAGGTCGTCGCTGGCTTCGACGGACACGCGCCCCTGGTAGCTGTCGTCATCCACGTGCACGAGCAGCGCATCGATGCCGCCGTCGGTATGCGACAGGTCGACGAGGTCCGCGCCGTGCCGGGTGCGCGAAGGCGTCGCGACGGCCGCGCGCAGCGCCCCGTCCGGGCCGACCGTCACGCCGAGCGGCGCGTTGCCGTTCTCGGCGCGCGCGGGCGGCAGCGGGAACCAGTGCACCGGCGTGCGGGATGGCGGCACGGCGGGCGCGGCCGCGGCCGGCGCGTCGAGCGAATACGGCACCGGCTCGCCCGCGCCGTTGAAGATGCGCACGTCGCCGAGATCGTCGCGCCGGCTCGCCGCATACACCGGTTGCGGCACGGTGAGCTGGTAATACGCGGCGCTGCCGTCGAGGTCGAGCGCGAAGCGCTGCGTGACGCGCCCGGCGTTCGATGCGCCGTCGGCTGCCGCGAACGATGCGAGCAGGCTCAGCCCGAGCAGGGCGGCGAGTCGTTTCATGGCTGGCCGTCCTGTTGCGCGGCGGCCTTCGGCGGCAGCGGCGAGAAATAGCCGATCAACAGCAGCAGCACGCCGATGCCGATGAACGACACGATGCGTTCGATGCCGGTGACGTGCGACAGGTCGAACAGGAACAGCTTGACGACCGTGAGCGCGAGCAGCGCGGCGCCGACGAACCACAGCGGTCGCAGCCCGCGGCGCGTGGCCCAGATCGTGATCGCGAGCGCGCAGACCGTCCAGTACACGGACACCGACGCCTGCACGAGCGTCGATTCGGCCATCGCGCCGAATGCGTATGGCACGCCGGCCCAGTGATGCAGCGTGCGCAGCAGGATCGCGTTCAGCCACAGGAACCCGGTCGCTCCGGCCGCACCCAGCAGCTCGACGCGATACGTGTCGAACGACCAGCCGAGCTTGCGCGCGCGCACGAACCACGACGCGGCGAGCGCATAGACGACCGCGAGCACGAGATCGAGCGGGTTGAACAACGGCACGCGCGCCCAGCTTCCGCCGTCCTGCGTGAAGTTCGCGTAGAAGGTCCACGCCCACATCACGACGATCAGCGGCAACGACGCGAACGCGCAGACGCGGGCGATGCCGTCGCGGCGCGTCAGCCACATCCCGGCGAACGCGAACAGGCTCCAGCCGACCATGAACACCTGCTGGATGCCGAACGACGACAGCACGGTGTCGATGTCGTAGCCCAGGTGGAAGCGGTGATGCAGCGTGCGCAGCATCAGCGCGTTGAACCACAGGAACACGGTCGCGATCGCCACATAGTCGACGATGCGCGGATGCCACGTGACGCCGAGCGTTTTGAGGCGACGCAGCCACGCGGCGAAGGCGACGAAGACGAGACCCTGCGCGATGTCGAGCGGATTGAGCAGCGGCAGCCAGAAGAGCGGCGCTGCGTCGCCGTCGCTCACCGTGCTGGCGATGCTCCACAGCCACAGCAGCGCGGCGAGCGGCGCGGCACCCCACACCTGGTACGCGCGCGGGAACGCCGCGACGGGCCAGCGCAGGCGCGAGCCGGGGCCCGACACGAGCAGGAGCAGCGCGCCGAAGCCATACGCCCATGCGCTCCAGCTCCATGCGCCTTCCGGGACGAACGCGCGCAGGCGCCAGAAACCTTCGAGCGACAGCAGCCCGCACAGGGTCCAGAACGTCAGCGTATGCAGCGGCGCGAGGATGCCTGCTGCAACGGCGGGCGCGGTTCCGTTCGCGGTAGCGGCACCAGTCGTGCCGCGCGACTGGCGCCACAGCAGCGCGAGCCCCGCGCCGACGGCCACGGGCCACGCGAACGCGCCCATGCCCGACAGCGGTGCTTCGTGCGCATCGAACGCGCGCAGCGCGAGTAGCGCCAGCACCGGCGTGAGCGCGAGCGCGGGCCATTCCGCGAGCGGCCACGCGAGCCGGCGGCGCGCGACGTGCGCGAGCCACGCGGTACCGGCCGCGAACAGCGCGGTCGTATCGACGACGAAGCGGTCGGCATGCAGGTCGACGTGACGGCTCGCATAGACGAGGATCTCGTGCAGCCCGCCGCTGACCCACCACAGCAGCCCCCACGCGGCGGCCGCGACACCGATCTCGGGCATCCATGCGTGCCATGCGCGCGCTTCGCCGCGCCCGTGCAGCCACCAGCCGGTGAACAGGCCGGCGAGCGCGATCAGCAGCATCGCGATGTATGGGCTGTTGAGCACCGGCAGCGCGGTCGCGTCGGCCGGCCCGAGCAGGCTCGTGAAGAACGCGCCGGCCGCGGCGACCTGCATCAGCAGCCCGAAGCCGAACGGCAGCAGGCGTCTCTGGCGCACGCCGAGCCACACGACGGCCGCGCCTTCGATGGCCCATGCGGCGCTGGTCGTCGGCCCCGAGAACGCGAGCGGCACCGCGAGCGTCGCGAAGATGACCGCGAGCGCGAGCATCGATTCGAACAGCAGCCCGAGGCGGTCGCGGCGCCGCGCGAGCCATGCGGCCACCGCGACGTAGAACGCCGACAGCGCGACCGCGCTCCATGCGAGCCCGAACGGCATGCCTTTCACGAGCGACGCCTGCAGCGCGGTCGCGACGATCGGCGTGCCGAACACGAGCGTGCCGTCCACATAGTGCCGCAGCGCGAGTTCGCGTTTCACCGCATACAGCAGCGCGATGCCGACATACATCAGGAAGAACAGGACGAGGAACGGCTCGGTGCTCGCGAACAGCGCGGGGCGATAGGCCGTCACGCCCCACGCGGAGCCGATCGTGAACGTGAACACGAAGCCGAGCAGGTTCAGCGGGCGCCAGGCCTTGAACCACGCGATCGCGAAGATCCCCGCGTTCAGCAGTGCGTAGTAGCTGAACAGCGCGACGTGGTTGCCCTGGCCGGTGGACAGCAGGATCGGTGCGAGGAAGCCGCCCGCGCTGCCCATGAACGCGAGCGGCAGCGCGTTCTGCCGCACCGCGAGGAACGCGCTCAGCGCGCAGACCGCGACCATCAGCGGGAACGCGGCGCCGACGGGCAGCAACGCGTAAAGCTTGGTCGCGGCGAAGATCGTCAGGTACAGGATGCCGACGCCGCCGCCTTGCAGCACGAGGCCGTACGTGGCGCGACGCGCCCGCACGCGCCAGCCGATCGCGAGCAGCGCGGCCGCGGCGAGCGCCGTGCCCGCGAGGCGGAATTCGATCGGCAGCATGTCGTTGTCGGCCGCGTACTTGAGCAGGAACGCGACGCCGAAGAACAGCACGATGATCCCGACGCGCACGACCGTGTTGCCGCCGAGCAGCCAGTCGCGCGCGGCGCCGAAGGCGCGTTCGGCGATGCCGGGTTCGCGCGGCGCAGGCGGTTCGGGCGGGGCAGGGCGGATCGGGGTAGTGGGTGCGGCAGTGGTGGTGGTATTGGCGTTCGCGGACGCAGCGGCGGTGCGCGCCGCGGTTGCCGGTGCGGGCGGTGTGGCGGGCGCCGGCGTCGAAGGGGATGCCGGCGTGTCCGCGCGGGCGGCGGCCGGTGGTGGCGCGGGCGGTGTCGGGAAGTGCGCCGGCAGCGGCGCGGAGGCGGCGCTGGCCGAAGCCGTTGGCGCGATGCTGCCGGAGGTCGTCGCACCGGCTTTCGCGCCCGCCAGTTGAGCGCGCAGCGCGTCGAGTTCGCGCGTGAGCGTGTCGACGGTGGCTTCGAGGCGCGCGACGCGATCGGCGAGCGGTAACGGGGTGGGAGGCGGCGGTGCGGAGAGGGCAAATGCGTCGGGCGTGGTGCGCTGGTTCTGCCGCTTGCGTTGCCGCAGCGCGTGCCCGACCCAGAACCCGACGGAGGCCCCGAGCAGCGAGCCGCTCGCGGCCGAGAAATCCCCGATCAAGGCGGCGATGCCGCCCACGACGAAACCGATTACGGCGAATGCCCAGTTCAACGCCTTGCTCCCTCTCACTATCGTTATCGTCCTTCGATCGGGATCGCACCGGATCGAGGCGGTTTCAGCACGGCCGGCAGGCGAACCGGCATGCGCGCGCCGTGCGGCTTGGCCCTCGTGCGAAAGGCCCGCGGCAACGTCGCGATCGGCGTGTTTGCGGGGAATGTATCACAGCGTGCATGCTTCGATTTCCGGGGTTGGCGCGGTATCGCGGCGTGCGCCGTCCGGTGTCGCCGTACGGCGCTTTTTGCACGGTCATGCTTTTTACTGACGAATGCGGCGCGCGCTTTCGTCCGAGTGGATCGGCGCCGGAACGGACGTGAACTTGTCGCAAAACGACGCGTGCCCGATACGGCCTGGCGCAAAACCTCATGTGCCGTTTGCCGCGTTGCTGCGCACAAGGCCGGCGTGCGATGCCCGTCGTTGCTGGCCGTGCGCGTATTGCGCCGCCGCAATCGGCGGCGCGGCCCGCCGGGCGGGGCTGGCGGCCGTGTCGTATTTGCGCAAGCGTTTGTCGTAATTCGTCGGCAGGTCGGGGTTTTTTCTGGCAACTATGTAGGCACGCTATGTATGACAAGCGCGAGTCCCCGCTACACGAGGAGAAGGTTTCGATGGATGCCCCCAAGGTTGTGGTCGAAGGTCTGTGCAAGGTGTTTGGAAGTAATCCGCAGCAGGCGCTCGACATGCTCGCCGCCGGCGCGACGAAGGACGATGTGCTCAAGCGCACCGGCCAGGTCGTCGGCGTGCACAACGTCTCCTTCGATGTGCAGGAAGGCGAAATTTTCGTGCTGATGGGCCTGTCCGGCTCCGGCAAGTCCACGCTGATCCGCCTCGTGAACCGGCTGGTCGATCCGAGCGCCGGCAAGGTGCTGATCGACGGGCTCGACGTCGCGTCGGCGCGCCGCTCGGCGCTGACCGCGCTGCGCCGCAAGGACATGAGCATGGTGTTCCAGTCGTTCGCGCTGATGCCGCATCGCACCGTCGTGTCGAATGCCGCATTCGGGCTCGAAGTCGGGGGCATGGGCAAGAAGGAGCGCGAGCGCCGTGCGATGGAAGTGCTCGAGCAGGTCGGCCTCGCGCCGTTTTCGCACAAGCTGCCGTCCGAGCTGTCGGGCGGCATGCAGCAGCGTGTCGGCCTCGCCCGCGCGCTGGCCGTGAACCCGTCGCTGATGATCATGGACGAGGCGTTCTCCGCGCTCGATCCGCTCAAGCGCCGCGAAATGCAGGACGTGCTGCTGCAACTGCAGAAGGAGCAGCGCCGCACGATCATGTTCGTGTCGCACGATCTCGAGGAAGCGCTGCGCATCGGCAACCGCATCGCGATCATGGAAGGCGGCCGCCTCGTGCAGGTCGGCACGCCGCAGGACATCATCGCGAACCCGGCCGACGATTACGTGCGCGCGTTCTTCGACGGCATCGACACCAGCCGCTACCTCACCGCCGGCGACCTGATGCAGACGGGCGCCGTGCCGCTCGTGTCGAAGTGCGATGCCGCGAACGTCGCGGCCTCGTTGAACGGCAGCGCCGAGTATGCGTTCGTGCTCGATGCCGCACGCAAGATTCGCGGTTTCGTCACGCGCGAGGCGCTCGGTCAGGAGACGCCGTCCGTGCGGCCGATCGAAAGCATCCGGCGCGATGCGTCGCTCGAACACGTCGTCGCGCGCGTGGTCGCGAGCCCGAATGCGCTGCCCGTCGTCGACGATGACGGCTGCTACTGCGGCTCGGTCGATCGTGCGCTCATCCTGAAGGCCATCACGCGTTCGCGAGGCTCCCATGTCTGAAATGATTCCACTCGGTACCTGGGTCGACCAGTCCGTTCACTACCTGCTCGACCACGACGCGAAGACGTTCGACGCGATTGGTCAAGCGATCGAGGGGCTCGCGGCATTCGTCGAGCATGGCCTGCAGGCGATCCCGATGTGGCTGATGATGGCGATCTTCATCGGCGTCGGGCTGTGGCGGGTGGGCTGGCGCTTCGCGCTGTTCACGACGCTGTCGCTGCTGCTGATCTTCGCGACCGGCTTCTGGGACCAGACGGTCATCACGCTCGGCCTCACGCTGTCGTCGACGATCATCAGCCTCGTGCTCGGCATTCCGCTCGGCGTCTGGGCCGCGAAGAGCAAGTGGGTCGCCGCGATCGTGCGCCCGATCCTCGACCTGATGCAGACGATGCCGGCCTTCGTCTACCTGATTCCGGCCGCGATGCTGTTCGGTCTCGGCCGCGTGCCGGGGATCCTGTCGACGGTGATCTTCGCGATGCCGCCCGCGGTGCGTCTCACGAGCCTCGGCATCCGCCACGTGAACCGCGAGATCGTCGAAGCCGGCCAGGCGTTCGGCTGCACGCCGTGGCAACTGCTGTACAAGGTGCAGTTCCCGAACGCGCTGCCGTCGATCATGCAGGGCGTGAACCAGACGATCATGATGGCGCTGTCGATGGTGATCATCGCGTCGATGGTCGGCGCGGGCGGCCTCGGCAACGACGTGCTCGCGAGTATCCAGCGTCTCGACATCGGCCTCGGCTTCGAAAGCGGTCTGTCGGTCGTGCTGCTCGCGATCATTCTGGACCGCATCACCGAGAGCTTCGGCCGCGCGCCGGGCACCGTGAAGGCGCCGCTGTTCTCGGGCCTCAAGCAGCTCTTTCGCGTGAAGGCTTCGCCCGCGCAGGCCTGATCTGTGGCGGCCAGGAACACCCTGGCCGCTCACCCTGAATAGATAACGGCTCCCGCGGCTTCGGCCGCAGGGCTGGCCCCTTGCAACCTCCTCGCCAGGAGACCGATGTGACGTCCGCCGTCGCTGTCGCGCCCGCCGCCTGCGTTTCACCGGTTTCGTCCCTCGCCCATTTCGGCTTCCTGACGCTGCCGAACTTCTCGATGATCGCGTTCTCGAGCGCGGTCGAAGTGCTTCGGATGGCGAACTACGTCGGGCGGGCGGATCACTACAAGTGGTCGATCTACTCGCTCGACGGCGCGCCGGCGCATGCCAGCAACGGCATCGCGGTGCGGCCCACGCAGGCGCTCGACTACGAGAACCTGCCCGACGTGATGATCGTGTGCGGCGGCATCCGCATCCGCGACGTGGTCGACGACGGCGCGCGCGATACGCTCGCGGCGCTCGCCGAACGCGGGCTGCCGCTCGGCGGCATCTGCACGGGCGCCTATGCGCTGATGTCGAGCGGGCTGCTCGACGGCTATCGCTGCACCGTGCACTGGGAGAACCTGTCCGCGCTGCATTCCGAGTTTCCGCAGGTCGGCTTCGCCGACGAGCTGTTCGTCGTCGATCGCGACCGGCTGACCTGCACCGGCGGCACCGCGCCGCTCGACCTGATGCTGAACCTCGTCGGCATGCGGTTCGGCCAGCAACTGGCCGCGCAGGTCTCCGAGCAGTTCATCCTGGAGCGCATCCGCAGTTCGACCGATACGCAGCCGATTCCGGTCGACGCGCGGGTCGGCTTCTCGCGCGCGGAGCTGATCGAGGTCGTGCGGCTGATGGAGGCGAACATCGAGGAGCCGCTGTCGCTCGAGGAGCTCGCGCGGCTCGTGCGACTGTCGCAGCGGCATCTGCAGCGCATGTTCAAGGTGTACCTGAACGTATCGCCGACCCACTATTACCTGACGCTGCGCCTGAAACGCGCACGCGACCTGCTGCGTACGACCGACGCATCGATCGCGCGCGTGACGACGGTCTGCGGCTTTCATTCGCCGTGTCATTTCAGCAAGGCATACCGCGCGCAGTTCGGCCATGCGCCGAGCTACGAGCGTCGGCTGCCGGGGCGCTGAACGGGGCCAATCAATCGGTCCGCGACGTCGCCGGGATCGCGGCGCGCGGCTTCAATAAACGATCCCGCATTCATGCAAACGACATCACTTTGAGGAGAAGAAAGATGAAGCGCCTATTGATCGCAGCGGTGTGCGGGGCCGGGATAACCGCGCCGATGTCGGCCGTCTATGCGGCCGATCCGCCCGTTTGCAAGAACGTGCGCTTCGCGGATGTCGGCTGGTCCGACATCGCGGCGACCACGGGCCTCGCATCGACGATGCTGCAGGGGCTCGGCTACAACCCGACGAAGACGATCGCCTCGGTGCCGATCACGTTCGCGGGGATCAAGAGCAAGCAGATCGACGTGTTCCTCGGCTACTGGTCGCCGACGATGGACCCGATCATCCAGCCGTTCACGAAGGCCGGCACGATCAAGGTGCTCGCGACGCCGAACCTGACCGGCGCGAAATACACGCTCGCGGTGCCCGACTACGTGTACCAGGGCGGCCTGAAGTCGTTCGCGGACATCCAGAAGTTCGCGGACAAGCTGAACGGCAAGATCTACGGGATCGAGCCGGGCAACGACGGCAATGCGCTGATCAAGAAGATGATCGACGGCAACCAGTTCGGCCTCGGCAAGTTCAAGCTGGTCGAATCGAGCGAAGCCGGGATGCTGGTCGAAGTGAACCGCGCGGCCCGCGACAAGCAGTGGATCGTGTTTCTCGGCTGGGAACCGCATCCGATGAACGTGCAGATGAAGATCGACTACCTGACCGGCGGCGACGACGTGTTCGGCCCGAACTACGGCGAAGCGAAGGTGCTGACGGCGACGCCGCCCGACTACGCGCAGCGCTGCCCGAACGTCGCGAAGTTCGTGTCGAACCTGCAGTTCACGACGTCGATCGAGAACCACGTGATGGCGCCGATCATGAACAAGCAGGATCCGAACAAGGCCGCCGCCGACTGGCTGAAGGCGAACCCGCAGGCGCTCGACAAGTGGCTGGCCGGCGTGACGACGCTCGACGGCAAGCCGGGCCTGCCGGCAGTGAAGGCGTACCTCGGCGTGCATTGAGCGTGGCGTGTCGGGCTTTGCGGCTGCGGCCCGAAGGCTGACGTGAATGTTGAGCCGGCGCAAGCGGGGTGACCTGCTTGCGCCGGCTTTTTGCTGCGTGCTTCGCGCGCCGTCCGACGGTCGCTGGACGATGCGCTAGACTGCTCGATCCCCGATCGAGGAGACGGCAATGACCCGCAACCCGCTTGATGCATCCGGACGGCAACACGCAGTCGGCACGCGGCCGAATAACGCGACCGCTTCGGTCGACGCAGGCAGCAACCGGACGATCCGGTACTTCGGCCATTCATTCGCATGAAGCGCATCGAGCAAGTCGTGCTCGCCGCCGATCTCGCGGGCACGGCGGTGTTCGCGATCGAGGGCGCCAATGCGGCGATCGGCGCCGGACTCGACCTGTTTGGAGTGATGGTGCTGTCGCTCGTCGTCGCGCTTGGCGGCGGCGTGATTCGCGACCTGCTGATCGGCGCCCGCCCGCCGAGCGCCGTGAGCGACTGGCGTTACCCGGCGCTCGCGTTCGCCGCTGGGTTGTTCGCATTCGTGTTCCATGCGCGGGTCGCGTCGTTCTCGCCGTCGCTGCTGACGACGCTCGATGCGGCCGGCCTCGCGTTGTTCGCGGTCGCGGGCGCGGTGAAGGCGCTCGAATTCCGCGTCCACCCGTTCATCGCAACGCTGATGGGCGCCGTGACCGGCTGCGGGGGCGGCGTCGTGCGCGATCTGCTGCTCGCGCGGATACCGGTCGTGCTGGTCACGGACATCTATGCGAGTGCGGCGCTGTTCGGCGCGGTCGTCGTCGTGTCGTGCCGGCGACTCGGTTGCCCGCCGGTCGTCGCGGCCGTGCTCGGCGGCGTCGCGTGCTTTGCGCTGCGGATGGCGGCGGTGCGCTTCGGCTGGCAGTTGCCGAAAATTGCCGAGGGGACGTAAGCGCGCGACTCACGACCCCTTCGTCGCCGCCGGCACGTCGAACACGCGATCGAACGCCCACTGGAACACGAACGCGTAGCAGAAGAAGAACGCGAACAGCCCGATATCGACGACGAACGCGTCGAACCACGAGATGTCGAGCCACCACGACACGACCGGCACGAGGATGAAGATCAGCCCGCCCTCGAATCCGGTGGCGTGCAGGATCCGCCGCCCGAGCGTACGCGCCGGTTGCCGGCGCGACGCTTCCCAGCGCTCGAACAGCGCGTTGAAGATCATGTTCCACAGCATCGCGATCGCCGACATCGTCGCCGACAGCGCGCCCGAATAGACGAGGTCCTGCTTGAAGAGCGCCGCGATCACGGGCGAGATGCAGGAAATGGCGATCGCTTCGTAGAGCACCGCCTGCGTGATCCTGCGCGGTAGGCCTTGCACGGGGTTCCTCCGGTTGGACGGCAACCATCGCGGCGCCATGCCGCAACGTTCCGCAAGGCTAGCCGCGTTGCGCACCCGCTTCAATTCACCTAATCTCACCCCGATTGAATCGAATTCAACCCGGCCGCATCCGGCCCGCGAGGCTCCGTGTTCTCGAAAATTCCCCTGACCGCATTGCGTGTATTCGAAGCGTCGGCACGGCTTGGCACGTTCAAGGCCGCCGCGGACGAGCTGTCCGTGACGCCGGCTGCCGTGTCGCACCAGATCAAGTCGCTGGAGAGCCGCGTCGGCGTGCTGCTGTTCGAGCGCGGCGCGGGCGGCGTGCGGCTGACGGAAGACGGCGAGCGGTTGTTTCGCGCGAGTCACGATGCGTTGCTGGCATTGAGCCGCGGGCTCGACGCCGTGCGTCCGGATGCGGCCGGCGAGCGCCCGCTCGTGCTGACCACCACGCCCGCCTTTGCGGCGATGTGGCTGATTCCGCGTCTCGGTGCGTTTCGCCGCGTCGATCCGCATCTGCACATCAAGGTCGAAACGGGAAACGCGCTCGTCGATCTCGAACGCGATGCACGGATCGATCTCGCGATTCGCGCGACGTCGCGCACGTTTCCCGCGCTGCACGAGATTGCGTTGATCGACGAGTATTTCGGCGCGTATGCGGCCGCCGGGTTCGACGCGCATCGCACCGACGAGCCGCTCGACCTGATCGAGACCGTGTGGGATACGCCGCTGCCCGTGTCGATCGACTGGGCGTCGTGGTGTCGTGCGGCGGGCCGGGAAGCGTGGCTCGAACGCGCGGTGTTTCGCCATTACGACGACGAGCATTACGCGTTGCAGGCCGTGCTGCACGGGCAGGGTATCGCGCTGCTCAGTTCCGTGCTGGCCGCCGAGCATGTCGAGCGCGGTGCGTTGACGTCGATCGAACCCGTGGTGCGGCTCGACGGTGCGCGCTTCGTCGCGCTGTGCCGGCCGGGGCGCGAGCGCGAGCCGCAGGTCAGGCGGTTTCTCGACTGGCTCGAAGCGGAAATCGCACGGACGCGCGATGCGGTCGCGCGGATGGCGCCCGATGATGCTCGCGCCGCTACCCGAACCTGACGCAATACACCGGCGGCAAATGCGCCGATACCTGTCGCCAATTGTCGCCGCCATCGGCGGACGTCCATAACCCGCCGGTCGTCGACGCCATCGCGAGGCGCGTGCCGGAATCGTCCACCGCGAGCCCGTGCCGGTACACGAGGTCGTACGCGGGCGCGACCGGCAACCCGTTCGACAAACTCTCGAAACTGCGGCCGCCGTCGCGCGTGCGCGTGACGACGAACCGGCCGTTCACCGGAATCCGGCACGCGTCCTTCACGGCCGGCACGAACCACGCGGTATCCGGTTCGTGCGGATGCACGGCCACCGCGAAACCGAAGCTCGACGGTTGCGCTTCGATCCGCCGCCAGTGTTCGCCGCCGTCGGTCGAGCGGAAGATCGCGCAGTGATGCTGCGTCCACAGCACGTCGGGGTTGGCCGCGCACTGCACGACGCGGTGCGGATCCTGCATGTTCGGCTCGCCGCGTCGCTCGGGCGGCATGTAGTCGGCTTCCATGCCTTCCGCGGTCACGCGCCACGTCGCGCCGCCGTCGACGGTCTGCCAGACGCCGCCGCACGAGATGCCGACGGTGACGTGCCGGCTGTCGCGCGGATCGACCATCACCGAATGGATGCCCGGCGCGTCGTACCCGCCGCCGCCCCATTCGGCGCGTTCGGGGCGATCCCACAGCGGGCGGTTGAGTCCCCACGAATCGCCGTGGTCGTCGGAGCGGAACAGGCCGCCCGGAATCGTGCCGGCCCACAGGACGCCGGGCTCATCCGCGCCGCCGGCTTCGAGCGACCAGATTTGCTGAAGCGTCCACGGCGGCTGCGGCGACCCGGCAGGCTCGTCGTCGGTGTCGCCGCTGCCTGCGTGCGTATCGGCACGGGCGGGCGGCGCGTCGGCGGGCTGCGGCGGATAAACCGGGGCTGCACATTCCTCCCAGTCGGTGGCGCCTGCGGGCAGCCGATGCAACTTCACGCCAAAATGGCCGAGATTGAGCGCCGCATACAGCGTGCCGTCGCGCGGGTCGGCGAGCGCCATGCTGACGGGCTCGCCGATGAAATGCGGTTCGCCGAGCGTCCAGCCGCCATGACCGTCGGGTTGCAGGACGAACAGGCCCTTGCGGGTGGCGACGAGCAGTCGATCGTTCATGTGGATGTCTCCGGATGGTCCGCCTTGGCGCGACGGTGCTTGGTATTGGGGGGATTAGCCTGTGCATCGGCCCCTTTATCCGCCGGTCAGCGCCTGCACGACATACACGCGGCTGGCATCGCCGAGCGCATCGGACAGGCGCTGCCGGTCGCGGATCGGCTGGCCGTCGATGAACACCGACAGGTGTTTTCGCAGCGCGCCCTGGTCGTCGACGATGTAGCCGCGCAGCCGCGGCTGCTCGCTGAAAATGGTGTCGAATGCTTCGCCGACCGTGTGCGCGTCGATGTCGCGCTCGGGCGTTTCGACATGCCGCTGGATCGATGCGGCGAAGAAGAGGTGCGCCATGGCGGTAGCTGGCAGGAGCCGCACGAAGGGATGGCTTGTAGTTTAGGCGATCCGGCGGGTGTCGAAAGGCGGAACGGAGCGGCCGTGCGCGGCGCGTATACGTGACGGGCGGCTGCTAAACCGGAATCGACCGCCCCCTGATCCGGATCCCGAGTCGCACGACGCCGATCACCGCACTCGACAGCCACGTGAGCCAGCGCGGCATTCCGCGCCGGCGGATATCGAGCAGCAGCACGATCCTTACTTCGTCGCTGTCGTTCCACACCTCGTGCGTGAACGTGTCGTCCCACAGCAGGAAGCGGCCTTCGTCGAGCCGGTATTCGTGGCCGTCGACCTTCAGCACGGCGGCCGGCGTGCCGTCCTCGCGTTTCGGCATCGACAACACGAGATAACCGCGCAGGATGCCGCGAAACGGCCCGCGATGCGGCGGGATGTGCTTGCCGGGCGCGAGGAACGACAGCGACGCGGACAGCACGTCCGGCGACGCCGCGACGAGCGACGCGACGCTCGGGCAGCGCGACAGGTTGCGCGCAAACGGCTGGCCGTACGCCTGCATGATGAACATCCGCCAGTCGCGTGCGTCGTTGGCCGAGATGTCGTACTGCTCGCGCATGATTTCGTGAAAGCGCGGGATGCGCGGCATGTCGCGTGCTACCTCCAGCGCCTCCGCGCGGATCGCGGGCCATGCGCGCACGAAACGCTCGGCATCCGGGAATGCGGCCGCGTCGAGCACCGCACCGCTGTCGATATGGCGGTCGTACAGCGTGCGCAGCAGGGCGGCTGCATGGTCGTAGGCGGCGGACATGGTCGATCGATGGGCGGTCCGGATGAAGTGGTGGTCAGTCTGCCCGAAGCACGACGGGCACTGCGTTACGTCAGGTTACGCCGGCTGACGAATGAATGACAGTTCGTTGAAGGTTCGGCAGGCGCGAATGGATAAGCCGGGAATAAACATGGTCCCTCCGTCGTCATACGGGTGTAGCACGTCGTCTCGTTGACTGATGAAGGAGGGAACATGAATATGCACTGGCTGGTGGCCGCCACGGTGGCGGCGATGTCTCTCGCAGGTGTCGCGACGCAAGCGTCGGCACAGGCGCTCACGCGCGAGCAGGTCCGGCAGGAACTGATCGATGCAGAAAACAACGGGCTGCGCTTCGTGACCGATACGTCGTATCCGGACGTGAGCCCGCTGTTCCAGCAGCAGGCCGATCAGATGCCGCAGCGGCAGGCCAGCACGGCGGTCGGCAGCGATCCAGCCATGTCGTCCGAAGCGGGCAAGCCGGCGGCGATGCCGCCGCGTCAACGCGCCGCCGCATGCGTCGGCCCCGCGAGCTTCTGCACGATCTATTTCGGAAGCTGATCCACCCGCCCGCATCCGCAGGTCACGCATGCCCCGTGGTTGATGGTTACGTCACATTGAAGGAGTTCATGATGAAAACATATATCGTAGTACTGACGATGATCGGTGCGATCGCCGGTCAGTCGGCTTTCGCGCAACCGGCCGCGCCGCTGACGCGTGCGCAGGTTCGCGACGAACTGATGCGTCTCGAAGCGGCCGGGTACGACCCGGCGAAGGGCGACGAAGGTGAGTATCCGGCCGACATCCAGGCCGCGGAAGCGAAGCTCGCCGAGCAGGACCAGGCGCGCATGGCGGCGTCGGCTGCGCGGGCGGCCGAACCCGGCATGCCGGCGCAGGTCGGCAACTAGGTGCCGACATGATCGTGTGTGAAGTCTGGCCGTCGTGTTCGCGGGACGGCAAACCGCATGTCCTTCGCGCCATGCGACGTGCCCGAAGGGCGCCGGCCGCGATGCCGCTCGTTGTGCGCCGCCTCGTGCGGCGTCGCAATCAGCTCGTCAACCGGTCACGATGAGCATGCGGGCCGATCACCACGGCATCATGCGCTGCACGACCCGATCGCGCAGCACGAAGCGGTGCATCAGCGCGGCCGCCACGTGCAGGCAGATACCGGCGAAGAGCACCCACGCGAGGATGCCGTGCACGTCGCCCATCGCGTGACCGAATCCGGAGCCGGCCGCCGACAGCGCCGGCAACGGAATGACGCCGACCAGCGTCACGGCCCACGCGCGCGACGACGCGTTGATCCAGCCGAGCAGCGGCACCACGATCAGCAGCGCGTAGAGCGCGCCGTGCGTGATGCCCGACAGCGCGCGCATCGCGGGCGACAGGTCGCTGGCAGGCGGGCGGTGCGTCGCACGCCACAGCACGCGGCACGCCATCGCCGCGAGCAGCGCCGTGCCGACGATCAGGTGTGCGGCGATCAGGCCGATCGGCTGCGTGTCGCGATGCACGTCGGGCATCGTCCAGCCGATCGCGTATTGCGCGACGACCAGCGCCACGATCAACCAGTGGAGGAAGCGGGCAACGGCGTCATAGCGGGCGGGTGTGGGCATGTAGACTCCTGGCGGGCAACGGTGGTGGCGTGGTTCGGGCGGATTGTATGGCCGAATCCTTAACGAAACGTTAAGCAGGCGGCATTGCGTGCGGCGACCGATCGTCGTGCTCGCCGGACGGCTCGGGACGCGGCGTCGATCCGGACGCGTTCGCCGACGGCAGCGCGATGGTCACGCCGAGGCCCTGGCCGCCGATGCCGGATTCGAATTGCACGGTGCCGCCGAAATATTGCGCGATGCGGATCACGATCGACAGCCCGAGCCCGCTGCCGGGCGATTGCGTGCCGCTGCCGCGATAGAAGCGATCGCCGAGCCGTTCGTGCTCGTCGGGTGCGACACCGGGCCCGTCGTCGCGCACGACGATGCGCTGCAGGGTGCCTTCGTCGTGCACGGTGAGCTCGATGCGCCCGTCGCGGCGGCCGTACTTTACGGCGTTGTCGACGAGATTGTCGAGCAGGATGCCGATCAGGATCGGATCGGCGTCGATCGCTCGTGCGGAGAGGCCGCGGGCCACGATATCGATGGCCTTGTCCGCCGCTTTCGCGAGATGGCGCTCGATCGCGGCGTCGACGAGTTCGCGCACGACCACCGCGCGTGCCGGAATGCGTTCGTATTCGTCGAGCCGCGCGAGCAGCAGCAACTGTTCGGCGAGCCGCGCGCTGCGGTCGACGCCTTGCACGACGCGCTGCATCGCCAACGCCTTGCGCGCCGGATCGTCGGTCGCGATCGCCACCTGGGCCTGCACCTTGATCGCGGCGAGCGGCGTCTTGAGTTCGTGCGCGGCGTCGGACGTGAACGCGCGCTCGCGCACGATCGATTGCCGCAGCCTCGCCAGCAGGCGGTCGATCGCGTCGACCAGCGTGCGCACTTCGTCCGGTACGGCCGCGATGCCGAGCGGTTCGAGCGATCGCGCATCGCGCGCGCCGATCAGCGCGGACAGCGTCTTCAACGGCGCGAGACTGCGGCCGATCGTGACCCAGAGCAGCAGCGCGAGCACCGGCAGCGCGACGATCAGCGGCAGGACGATGCCGCGTGCGATGCCGGTCGCCAGATCGCTGCGTGTATTGACGGTCTCCATCACACGCACGCGGCGCCCCGACGTGTTGTCGCGCAGCGTGTACGTGCGCCACTGCGTGTCGCCGATGACGATCGTCTGCGGGGCGCCGCGCGGGTCACGCGCATCGGGCAACCCTGCCGCGGCAGCGGGAAGGCTCGACGCCACGACGTTGCCTTGCGCGTCCCGCACGTCGAACAGCACGTCGCGCGGCAAGCGGTCGCCGTCGTTGTAGGGCCCTGGGTCCGATGCGCCGAACGCGAGTTCGACCCGCGCGTCGGGTGGTACGCGGGCGAGGCGGTCGAGGTCGGCCGGTGCGAGATTGACCAGCAGCGACGCGTATTCGGCGAGACGGGCATCCTCCCATTCGCCGATCTCACGCGTCGCGTAGTGGATGCTGCCGAACACCGCGACGAGCCAGACGGCGGTCACGCAGCCGATCGCCATCAGCGACACGCGGCGTCGTATCGAGCCGGCGATCATCGGAGTTCGATGACGTAGCCGATACCGCGGACGGTACGAATCAGCTCCGCGCCGAGCTTCTTGCGCAGGTTCGAAACATGGACCTCGATCGCATTGCTTTCGATGCCCTCCTGCCAGCCGTACAGGCCGTCCTCGAGACGCGCGCGCGACTGCGGCATGCCCGGGTGGCTGACGAGCTGAACGAGGATCGCCCACTCGCGCGACGTCAGCGCGATGCGCGCCGCATCGCGCGTCACGGTATGCGTGGTCAGGTCGATCGTGATGTCGCGCCATACGATCTCGTCGCCGGCACGGCCCTGCGAGCGCCGCACGAGCGCGCGGCAGCGGGCGAGCACTTCGGACAGCTCGAACGGTTTCGCGAGATAGTCGTCGGCGCCATCGTCGAGGCCGCGGACACGGTCGGCCACGGTGCCGCGTGCGGTCAGCACCAGCACGGGGACCGTATCGCCCGCGTCGCGCAGCGCACGCAGCAGTTCCGTGCCCGATTTGCCGGGCAGGCCGAGATCGAGCACGACGAGCGCGAAGCGCGTCGTCGCGAGCGCTGCGGCGGCCGCATGACCGTCGCGCAACCAGTCGACGTGATAGCCGGCCTGACCAAGGCTGATCTCGAGGCCGCTGCCGATCAGGTCGTCGTCTTCAACAAGGAGGAGTCGCATGGTCGATTCGTGTGCAAGCGTCTGCGATTGTACGAGTGACTGTGCGCGCCGTGAAACGGATTGTAATTGCGCTGCCTCAAATGCCGGCCGATTCTGAAGAACGCTTAAGGTTCGGCGCCGGCAATCCCGCTACCATCGGCCTCAACATGTCTCGGGTGGTTCTCCGCTTCCCCCGATCCCGAACCGGTCGGGCGCGTCCGGCGCGAGCCGCGCGCACCTGTCCGCCAATCCGCGACCCTTTCGATCGACATACGGTCGACGCGTGTCGCCCGTACGAGAGGTTCATTCCTGATGGCACCCTCGACGATCGAGCGATGGCGCGCCTACCTGCTGATCGCCGCACTGGCCGGCATGTTCATCCAGTGTTTCATGCTGGTTTCGCTGCTTGCGTGGCGCGTACCCGAAGCATTTTTCACGACGATGACGTTTCGCATCTGGATCGTCGTGGCGGTTGCCGCCGCGATCCTTTCGGCCCGCAAGCTTGCCGCCGCCGCGTTCAAGGGCGCATTGGACTGCGGCGACGTGCGCGTGACCGGAATCGATCGCCGCACGGTAGTTGTGTCATCTGATTGCGCGTATCGTCAGTTGGTCGTCCTTCATATCCGGCTCAACGGGAACCGATACGGCGGCGTGCACGGGTGAGCTCGCGTGCGCGCCGCCGTTCCCGGGCGTCGCGGTCGTGCGGGTCACCACTGGGGAGAAGCATGGTTTTGCTGCATGTGCTGCGCGCGCTGGCCGAGGCAATGTCGATCGTCTGCGGGCTGGGCGTGGTGCTGGGCATTGCGTACACGATCACGGCCAGCGTGCTGGTCGGTCGGTTCTTTTCGCGGGCGGCGGCGGAGCCGCGCGCGTTTCCGGGTGTCACCATCGCGAAGCCGCTGCACGGCGACGAATGGGATCTCGTACAGCATCTCGAAAGCTTCTTCGCGCAGAATTATCCGGGGCCGGTCCAGCACCTGTTCGGCGTGCACGATGCGGGCGACGCCGCACTGGCGGCCGTCGAGACGTTGCGCGCACGCTACCCGGACGCGAACATCAAGGTCGTGGCCGATGCGCGGCTGTACGGGCCGAACCGCAAGATCGCCAATCTCGTGAACATGCTCGAATACGCGGAGCATTCGGTGCTCTGTCTCGCCGACAGCGACGTGGTGGTCGAGCGCGATTATCTGCGCGCCGTCGTCGGCGCACTACAGCAGCCGGATGTCGGCATCGTGACGAGCGTGTATCGCGGCGTCGCATCGCCGGGCTTCTGGCCCGGGGTTGCCGCAGCGATGACGAACTACCATTTCCTGCCGGGCGTCATTACCGGGCTCTTCATCGGGCGCGCGCGGCCATGCTTCGGGCAGACGATTGCGATCACGCGCGCGACGCTGGAACGCATCGGCGGGCTGGCGCGCTTCGCGCATCACCTGGCGGAAGATCACGCGCTCGGCGAAGCGGTGCGGCGGGCGGGCGCGCAGGTCGTCATTCCGCCGTTCGTCGTCGGGCATGCCAGCGGCGAAGAGACGTTCGCCCGGTTGTACGCCCATGAATTGCGCTGGAGCCGCACGATCCGCGCGGCGGACCGGCTCGGTCATGCGGGGTCGGTGCTGATGCACCCGGTACCGCTCGCGCTGCTGGCGCTGCTGCTCTCCGGTGGCACGGCCGCTGCGTTCGGGTTGACGGTCGCGGCGTTCGCCGCGCGCGCACTGCTGATGCTGACAACGAGCCGCGCGACCGGTGCCGGGCTGCGCGGCGCGCTTTGGCTGCCGTTCGTCGATCTCCTGCAATTCGTGATCTTCGTATCGAGTTTCTTCTCGTCGCATATCGTGTGGCGCGGCACGCGCTTTCGCGTCGACCGGGAAGGCCTGCTGTCGCCGGCGGGGGACTCATGACGACGGAGACGAACACCGGCGCCGCCCGTGCAGACCCGGGCGCTTCGCGAGGCGATGCACGGCTTCGTCACGTGGGGCGCGCGGCCGCGCTCGGCGGGCTGGCGCTCGCGGTGTGGTTGCTCTGGCGCGAGCATCCGCTCGACATCCTGCATCGCCTGCAGATCGCCGGCGCCGGGCTGCTGGTCGCCGCGCTCGCGCACATCCTGCCGATGCTCGCGAATGCGTGGGACTGGCGGATGCTGATTCGCGGCCCGCGCCGGCCGTCGTTCGCGACGATGCTGAAGCTCGTGTGGATCCGCGAATCGATCAACGGCTTGCTGCCGGTCGCGCGCATCGGCGGCGAGATCGTGTCGTTCGGGTTGCTGCGGCAGGCGGGCGTGCGCCCGGCGACGGCCGTGGCCAGCCTCGTCGCCGACATGCAGCTGACGCTGATCAGCCAGTTGATTTTCGCGCTGGCTGCGATCGGCTATGTGCTCGCACACGTGTCGTCCGATGCCGCGCGGGTGGCCGCGAACCTCGCGATCGGCATGGCCGCGCTGGTGCCGGTGCTGCTGCTGTTCGCGCTGGTGCAGCATGCGCGGCCGTTCGAACGCGCGATGCGCGTGCTCAACCGCGTCACGAGCGGCAAGGTGGTGGCACTGGTCGGCGAATCGGCGCGCACCGATCAGTCGCTCCGGATGATCTGGAGAAAGACGGGCGTCGTCGTGCGCTATCTGGGGATCTGGCAGGTGCTGCAGTTCGTGGGCTACGCGCTGGAAATCTGGCTGGCGCTGCACTTTCTCGGCGCGGATCCGACTTTCGCGCAGGCGCTGGCGATCGAGGCGCTGATCCAGCTCGTGAGCAGCATCGCATTCATGATGCCGGGCGGCTTGGGTGTGCAGGAGGGCGGGTTCGTGCTGATCGGCGGGCTGCTCGGGTTCGATCCGCCGACCTGTCTCGCGCTGGCCGGCGCGCGCCGCGTGCGCGACCTGCTGTTCTATCTGCCGGGCTTGCTGGCGTGGCAGCAAGCGGCCGGCGCGGCGCGGCCGCCGTCCGGTGCGAAGCGCGCATCGTCGCCCGTCGGGGAGTCCGTCGGGCCGCGCTGACGCGCCCGACGTCGCCGGCCTGCCGGGCGGGCAGTGGCGCCGCCGATGCGGCTGCTTGCCCGTCGGGCGGCGCGATCATCAGCGCCGTTCGTCCGCGATATGGCTGCGGATCACGTCCGCGAACGACGTGTCGCCCTTCAGCCCGAGCGCTTCCGCACGCGACGTATCCCAGCGGCCCGGCCAGCTGCCGACGATCTTCTCGACGCGTTCGTCGGGCGCATGACGGATCAGCTTCACGACCTCGTCGCCCGCGACTTCGCGCAGCGCCGCGATCATCTCGTCGACCGACACCGACAGCCCCGGCAGGTTGATCACGCGCTTGTTGCCGAGCTTCGCGCTGTCGATCTCGCAACCGGCGACGAGCGCGTCGATCGCGCCGCGCGGCGACAGCAGCCACAGCCGCGTCGAGCCGGGCACCGGGCACACGCTTTCCTCGCCGTTCAGCGGCTCGCGGATGATGCCGCTCGCGAACGACGACGCGGCCGCGTTCGGGCGGCCGGGCCGCACGCTGATGGTCGGCAGCCGCAGCACGCGGCCGTCGACGAAGCCGCGCCGCGCGTAGTCGCACAGCAGCAGTTCGGCGATCGCCTTCTCGGCGCCATACGACGATTGCGGGTTCAGCGCGGTGTCGTCCTGCACGACGTCGGGCAGCGCGCCGCCGTACACCGCGACGGAGCTCGTGAACACGACGCGCGGCTGGTGGCCGCGTGCGCGGCACACTTCGAGCAGCGTGCGCGATGCGTCGAGGTTGATCCGCATGCCGAGATCGAAATCGGCTTCGGCCTGCCCGCTGACGATCGCCGCGAGGTGGAAGATCGCGCCCGTCTGCGTGTCGATCGCGCTGTCGAGCACCGCGCGATCGGCGATGTCGCCGACGATCGACGTCACGCGCGCATCGCCGAAATCGCTACCCTTGACGACGTCGAGCAGCACCAGTTCGTCGATCTTCTCGACACGGCCGTCGGGGCCGGTCAGCTCGCCGCGCTCGAGCAGCTTGCGCGCGAGACGCTGGCCGAGAAAGCCGGCGCCGCCGGTGATCAGTACTTTCATGTTCTTCATCCTCTTGGGAATACGGGAATCACAGGTACGGCTTGATCCAGCCGAGGCCTTCCGACGTGCCGGCCTTCGGTCGATATTCGCAGCCGATCCAGCCGTCGTAGCCAAGCGCGTCGATCAGCGCGAACAGGTACGGGTAGTTGAGTTCGCCGACATCCGGCTCGTGGCGCTCCGGCACGCCCGCGATCTGGATATGGCCGATGCCCGCGAAATCGCGCTTGAGTTTCATCGCGAGATCGCCTTCGACGATCTGGCAGTGGTAGCAGTCGAACTGCACCTTCAGGTTCGGTGCGCCGACTTCCGCGCAGATCGCCTGCGCATCGTCCTGGCGGCTCAGAAAATAGCCGGGCATGTCACGCTGGTTGATCGGCTCGATCAGGATCGTGATGCCGTGCGCGGCGCCCGCCTGCGCCGCATGCCGCAGATTCGACAGATAGGTGTCGCGATGACGCGCGCGATCGGCGCCCGGCGGCACCATGCCGGCCATCACGTGCAGTTTCTGGTTGCCGATCACGCGCACATAGTCGAGCGCCTGGTCGATGCCGCGGCGGAATTCATCCTCGCGGCCCGGCAGCGATGCAATGCCGCGTTCGCCCGCGGCCCAGTCGCCCGGCGGCGCGTTGAACAGCGCCTGTTCGAGGCCGTGCGCGTCGAGGCGCGCGCGGATGTCCTCGGCGGCGAAGTCGTACGGGAACAGGTACTCGACGGCCTTGAAGCCGTCGTGGGCGGCAGCGGCGAAGCGTTCGAGAAACGCATGCTCGGTGTACATCATCGAGAGGTTGGCGGCGAAGCGTGGCATGGCAGCGGGTCCTGTGAATGAATGGGGCGGGGCGCCGTGCGCCCCGCGTCGAATGATGAATCGGCCTGCGGCGGATCAGCGGTTCACGAGTTTCGCGGGCGTGAGCCACACGGCGATCGCGCCGATCACGAGCATCGCGGCCAGCACGTACATGCCGGACGACGTGCTGTGCGTGACGTCCTTCAGGTAGCCGATCACGTACGGGCTCGCAAAACCGGCAAGGTTGCCGACCGAGTTGATGATCGCGATCCCGGCCGCGGCCGCGGAGCCCGCGAGGAACGCGGTCGGCAGCGACCAGAACAGCGGCGCGCAGGTCAGCACGCCACCTGCCGCGAGCGACAGGAACACGATCGACACCGCCGTATTGTGCGAGTACGACGCGGCGACCGCAAACCCGAGCGCGCCCATCAGCGCCGGCACGATCAGGTGCCAGCGGCGTTCGCGGCGCTTGTCCGCACTGTGGCCGAACAGGTTCATCACGACGATCGCGACGACGAACGGAATCGCCGACAGCAGGCCGATCTGCAGCGTATCGGTGATGCCGGTCGATTTCACGAGCGTGGGCATCCAGAACGTGAGCCCGTACTGGCCGGTGACGAACGCGAAGTAGATCAGCGACATCCACCACATGCGCGGGTCCGAGAACACGGCCTTCAGCGAATGGCCGTGCTGCTGCTGTTCCTGCGGCTGCGCGGCGATTTCATCTTCGAGCAGCTGCTTCTCGCGCTCGTCGAGCCACTTCGCGCCGCGGATGCTGTTGTCGAGATACAGGATCGTCGCGATGCCGACGAGCACGGCCGGCACGGCTTCGATCATGAACATCCATTGCCAGCCGTGGAAGCCCGAGCCGCCGTGGAAACGCTCCATGATCCAGCCCGACAGCGGGTTGCCGAAGATGCCGGACACCGGAATCGCGGACATGAACACCGCGATGATCTTCGCGCGGCGGTGCGACGGGAACCAGTACGTGAGGTACAGGATCACGCCCGGATAGAAGCCGGCTTCCGCGAGGCCGAGCAGGAAGCGCAGCACGTAGAACTGCGTCGGCGTCTGCACGAACGCGAACAGCGCCGACAACAAGCCCCACGTGATCATGATCCGCGCGATCCAGATGCGCGCGCCGAGGCGGTGCATCAGCAGGTTGCTCGGCAGTTCGAACAGGAAGTAGCCGAGGAAGAAAATTCCCGCGCCGAGCCCGAACACGGTTTCGCTGAACGCGAGATCCTGCGACATCTGCAGCTTGGCAAAGCCGACGTTCACGCGGTCGAGATATGCGACCACGTAGCAGAGCATCAGGAACGGCACGATGCGCCAGAACACTTTCTTGTAGGTGCGGTCGAGTTCGCCCGATTGGGCGGCCGCGGCGGGCGAGCGGCTTGCGGCCGCATCGAGAGCAGTCATCGTCGTCTCCTGGACTATCGTGTGCCGGCGGCGCGTACGCCGCCGGATCGTGTTGTGTGTGCTGAAAGGCCCGTGCACACGGCGGGCATGGAAATCGGTACGTACTACTGCGTGATCAGGCCGCGACGCGTTACCAGCGCGCGCCGAAGGCATGGCGCAGTTCGTCGAGCGCCGCGTCGGACAGCGGTTCGGGCTTCGGCTGCGTGATCAGCCACAGCCGCGCGGTTTCCTCGAGCTCCTCGAGCGCATACGACGCGTGCGATACCGACGGCCCCCACATCACGGGGCCGAGGCGATCGAGCAGCACGCCGCGCACCTGGTCGGCCAGCGCCGCGACTTCGGCCGCGACGGCCGGGTCGCCGGGGCGGCGGTAACGGATCAGCGGAATGTGGCCGACCTTCATCACGTAGTACGGCGTGATCGGCGGCAGCACGTCGGTGTCGCGCCACACGCCGGCGAGCGTCAATGCGACGAGATGCGTCGAATGCGTGTGGACGACGCCGTTCACCTCCGCGTTGCGCGCATAGATGCCGCGATGCAGCGCGAGCGTCTTCGACGGCTTGCCGCCCGATACGGGCTGGCCGTCGGTGCCGACCTTCGCGATGTCGTTCGGGTCGAGCCGGCCGAGGCACGCGTCGGTCGGCGTGATCAGCCAGCCGTCATTCAGGCGCGCGCTGATGTTGCCGGCGCTGCCGACCGCATGGCCGCGCGCATACAGGCTCGCGCCGACCACGCAGATCTCTTCGCGCAGTTTTGCTTCGTCGCTCATCGTGCGGCTCCGTCCAGCGCGCGCAGCGCCTTGTCGAAAAAGTCCGTGGTGCCGAAGTTGCCGGATTTCAGCGCGAGGCCGAGCGGCTGCGCGTCGATGGTGGCCGTGGCCGGCACGCCCGGATCGATCTGCGCGCCGATCTGCAGCGATTTCACGTCGAGCGCCTGCACGACCGCGCCGGACGTCTCGCCGCCCGCGACGGCGAATTTGCGCACGCCGAGTTCGCGCAGCCCGCGGGCGATCGCCGCGAGCGTGCTTTCGACGAGATGGCCGGCCGCGTCGACGCCGAGCGCCTGCTGCACGGCCTTCACTTCGTCGGGCGTGGCCGTTGCATAGATCAGCACGGGCTGCGGCAGGTGCGTGCGCGCAAAGGTGAGCGCCTGCTCGACGACGGGCTTGCCGCGCGATGCCGCGAGCGGGTCGATGCGGAAGCTCGGCCGCGTCGCGCGCCACGCGGCGACCTGCGCGTTGGTCGCCTTCGATGCACTGCCGGCGAGCACGGCCGACAGGCCTTCGATGCGCGGCAGCGACGCCGCGTTGTCGCGCTCGGGCAACTGCTCCGCGCGGCGGAAATTCGCCGGCAGGCCGAGCGCGATGCCCGAGCCGCCGGTGACGAGCGGCAGGCCCGCGCACGCTTCGCCGAGGACGTAGAGGTCACGGTCCGACAGCGCGTCGGCGATCGCGAAGCGCGTGCCTTCCGCGCGCAGCTGGTCGATCCGCGCACGCACGGCGGCCGCGCCGAGCGCGATCGTGTCGTAGCGGATCAGGCCGACCGGCGACTTCGTCTGCTGCTGCAGCACGCGTATGAGGTTCGCGTCCTTCATCGGCGTGAGCGGATGATTTTCCATCCCGGATTCGTTCAGCAGCACGTCGCCGACGAACAGGTGGCCGCGATAGATCGTGCGGCCGTTCTCGGGGAATGCCGGGCATGCAATCGTGAAGTCGCCGCCGGCCGCATCGAGCAGCGCGTCGGCCACCGGCCCGATGTTGCCGGCGTCGGTCGAGTCGAACGTCGAGCAATACTTGAAGAAGAACTGGCGGCACCCTTGCGCGCGCAACCATTCATACGCGGCCAGCGATTGCGCGACGGCGTCGGCGGCGGGAATCGTGCGCGACTTCAGCGCGACGACGATCGCGTCGGCGTCGACGGTCGTGTCGGCAGCGGCGCCGTCGGCGGGCACGCCGATCGTCTGCACGGTGCGCATGCCGCTCTTGACGAGCATGTTCGCGAGATCGGTCGCGCCGGTGAAATCGTCGGCGATGCAGCCGAGCAGGGGACGGGAAGCGGAGGCGGTCATGGCGGAAGCGTCGTTCGAATCAGCGGGCGGGCGGCAGCGTGATGCCGGGGAAAGTCTTGATCACGGCGGAATCGTCCTCGCCGCCGTGGCCAGCGCTCGACGCGCTCATGAACATCTGGTGCGCGGTGGCCGACAGCGGCAGCGGGAATTTGCTGCGGCGCGCGGTATCGAGCACGAGGCCGAGATCCTTCACGAAGATGTCGACGGCCGACAGCGGCGTGTAGTCGCCGTTCAGGATGTGCGGCACGCGGTTCTCGAACATCCACGAATTGCCCGCGCTGTGCGTGATCACGTCGTACAGCGCGTCGGCATCGACGCCTTCGCGCAGGCCCAGCGCCATCGCTTCGGCGGCCGCCGCGATATGCACGCCGGCCAGCAACTGGTTGATGATCTTCACTTTCGAGCCGATGCCGTGCGCGTCGCCGAGGCGATAGACCTTGCCGGCGATCGCGGCGAGCACGTCCTCGCAGCCCGCATAGGCGGCGGCCGGGCCCGACGTCATCATCGTCATCTCGCCGGAGGCCGCGCGCGCGGCGCCGCCCGACACGGGCGCGTCGAGCATCTGCAGACCGGCCGCTTCGATGCGTGCGCCGAGCGCGACCGCGAATTCGGGCGCGACGGTCGCGCTCGCGATCACGACGCCGCCCGGCTGCATCGCCGCGACCGCACCGTGTTCGCCGAACAGCACGGTTTCCGTTTGCGCGGCATTGACGACGAGCGTGACGACGACGTCGCACTGTGCACCGAGTTCGGCCGGCGTCGCGCACGCGATGCCGCCTTCGGCGGCGAACGCCTGCAGCACGGTGTCGCGCACGTCGCATGCGTGGACGCGCAGGCCGGCGCGCAGCAGCGAGCGTGCGACGCCGAGGCCCATCGCGCCGAGGCCGATGACTCCAACATTTCGTGACATGGTCAACCTTGATCGATTCAGGAGAGGTTCTGGACAACGGCGGCGGGTGCCGCCGGCTTCAGCAGATGCCGGCTTCCGCGAGACGGCGGGCGGCGTTGTACATGTGCGTGCGCGCCGCGTTGCGGGCGGCCATCGGGTCGCGTGCGCGGATCGCGTCGGCGATCGCCGCGTGCTCCTCGCGCACCTGCCGCGAGAAATCCTCGCGCGTCGCTTCGTTGCTGCGCGTGACCTTCACGCCGGCTTCGAGGTACTGGTTCAGGAACTGCAGCGTCTTCAGGAAATACGGGTTCCCGGTGACGGCCGCGATCGTGCGGTGGAACGCGACGTCTTCCGCGACGCCGTCGCGCCCTTCGGCCACCGCTTCGTCGATCTTGCGCAGCGCGTCGTCGATGTCGGCCATGTCGTCGGCGGTGTGGTGCAGCGCGGCTTCGGCCGCGACTTCCGCCTCGATCGCGCGGCGCACCGCGAGCAGGTGCGGCAGCGAGCTCGCCTCGACGGCTTCCGCGTAGTCGATCCGCAGCGGCCGGATCGCGCCGTGCTGGTTCACGAACACGCCGCTGCCCTGGCGCGGCTCGACCACGCCTTCGTTCTTCAGCCGCGAGATCGCCTCGCGGATCACGGTGCGGCTCACGCCGAATTCCTGCGCGAGCACGGCTTCGGTCGGCAGCTTGCCGGTGGCCGAGAAACTGCCCACTTCGATCTGCTTGAGCAGTTGCTGCGCGACATGGTCGCTCATCGCGCGGGCTGGAATTTTCTCGAACATGATGCTCAGGTTTGTAAGGTGATGTGGTCATCATACAAATTTGAGCGTGCATCAGCATCCGGGATAACCCTCGTTTTACGGCGGGCAACGTCGGCTAATTTGATTGGAACCGGTTCCAAAAGCGCCTAAATCGACGCGAACGTGTGTTGTTCTGCAATCGGTCAGAAGGGGCCGCGGGCCGTCAGTCGGCGATGTCTTCGACGGCGTCGGCCGACGCATCGGGCGTCGCCTCGACTTCGGCCACGTCGCCGCCGCGCTCGCGATAGGTCGCCGGCGGCACGCCGAACTGCTTGCGGAATTCGCGCCCGAGGTGCGACGCATCGGCGAATCCGCAGCTCGACGCGATGTCGGCGACCGTGCGGTCCGAGCTCGTCAGCAGCCAGGCGGCGGTGCGCAGCCGCACCTGTTTCGCGAATGCCTGCGGGCTCTTGCCGGTCTCGGCCTTGAACAGCCGTTCGAGCTGCCGCGTCGACAGGTCGAGCTTGCACGCCAGTTCTTCGAGCGGCAGCGCACGCCCTACGTGCTGTTCCATCAGAAGAATCGCGCGCTTGACCTTCGGATGCGTCGCCGGCTCGAGCCCCGGCGGATGCGGCTGCGGCGCGTTGCCTTTCTGCATCTCGCCGACGAGCAGGATGCGCAGCGCCTTCTGCACGGTCGCGTGATCGAAGTGACGCAGCAGGATCGCGGCGGCGACGTCGATCGACGCGCGGCCGCCCGAACACGTGATCCGGCGCCGGTCGATCACGAACAGGCGGTCGGCGATCAGCAGGTCGGGATCGGCGGACGGAAAGCGCTCGATGAAATCCCAGTAATGGAACCAGCTCACGCAGGTGCGGTAGCCGTCGAGCACGCCGGCGCGCATCAGCGTGAACACGCCGGTGCAGATGCCGACGACCGTCGCGCCGCCCGCCGCCGCGCGGCGGATGACCTCGAGCGTTTCAGGGCCGGCTTGCGGCCCCGAATGCAGCAGCCCGCCGACCACCACCACATAGTCGAACGGCTCGGCCGCGTCGAACGTTTCCCATGGCGTGATCTGGATCCCGCAACTCGCGCGCACCGGCGCGAGCGTCTCGCCGATCACGCTCCACGCGCAGCGCACGGGCTTGCTGTAGTCGCCGTCGTCGGCCGACAGCCGCAGCATGTCGACGAAGCCCGAGAAGGCCGTCAGCGTGAAGTTCGGCAGCAGCACGATGCCGAAGCGGATGCGCCGCGGCGCGGGTTCTGCGAGGGGGGAAGCGGGTACGTCGGGGGTCATCGCGGCCAATCTCGTCACGCCGGGCAGGCGGTCTCACTCGTTTCACTCGGTTTGCGGGTTACGGCTGCCGGAGGCGGCGCGGATGCAGCCAGCGTCGCCGATCGGCCGCGGCCGGACTTGTGGTTTTTCGTCGCGAACCATCGCCAAAACGCACTTTCGGGCCCGCCGGCGCCGCGCTTGGCGGCGCTATCCCACGCCGATGCCGTTTTTGTTCTATCGGCCGATTTTACGCTTTGATGTACTGGTGCCCAACGACATTTCACGCATGCAACCCAAAGGAAGCCAGATGAACGTCAGCGCGTTCGACCTGTTCAAGATCGGTATCGGCCCGTCCAGTTCGCATACGGTCGGCCCGATGATCGCCGCGTGCCGCTTCGCGTCGCACGTGGAGGACGCGAACCTGCTCGGCTTCGTGCGCCGCGTGCGGGTCGAGCTGTACGGCTCGCTCGGCGCGACCGGCAAGGGCCACGGCACCGACAAGGCCGTGCTGCTCGGCCTCGAGGGCCACCTGCCCGACACGATCGATCCGGACCTGATCGAGCCGCGGCTTGCCGCGATCCGCGCGGAGAAGTCGCTGACGCTGCTCGGCAAGCAGACGGTCCGCTTCGACGAGAAGGAACACATCGGCTTCTATCGCAAGCTGATGAGCGGCACGGGCATCGTGCATCCGAACGGGATGCGCTTCCAGGCATTCGACGAACACGGCCAGTTGCTCGTCGAGAAAGAGTATTACTCGGTCGGCGGCGGTTTCGTCGTGAACCGCGACGGCGATCGCGTGAACGGCGTGCGTGCGGCGGTCGACGTGCCCTATCCGTTCCGCACCGGCGACGACCTGATGCGCCAGTGCCGCGAACACGGTTTGTCGATCGCCGAGCTGATGCTGCGCAACGAATCCGCGCTGCGTCCCGCCGACGAAGTGCGCGCCGGGCTGATGGCGATCTGGCGCACGATGGCCGCGTGCGTCGAGCGCGGCTGCAAGGTCGAGGGCGACCTGCCGGGCCCGATGCGCGTGAAGCGCCGCGCGGCCGAGATGAACAGCAGCCTGCGCGCGCGTTCGGAAGAGTCGCTGCGCGACCCGCTGTCGATGCTCGACTGGGTCAACCTGTATGCGATGGCCGTGAACGAAGAGAACGCGGCCGGCGGCCGGGTGGTCACCGCGCCGACCAACGGCGCGGCCGGCGTGATCCCCGCGGTGCTGCACTACTACGTGAAGTTCGTGCCGGGCTCGAACGAAGCCGGCATCGTCGAATTCCTGCTGACGGCCGCGGCGATCGGGATCATCTACAAGGAAACCGCGTCGATCTCCGGCGCGGAAGTCGGCTGCCAGGGCGAAGTGGGCGTCGCGTGCTCGATGGCCGCCGCCGCGCTCGCCGCGGTGATGGGCGGGACGCCCGACCAGGTCGAGAATGCGGCCGAGATCGGCATGGAGCACAACCTCGGGATGACCTGCGATCCCGTCGGCGGGCTCGTGCAGATCCCGTGCATCGAGCGCAACGCGATGGGCGCGATCAAGGCGCTGAACGCGTCGCGCATGGCGCTCAAGGGCAATGGCCAGCACTACGTATCGCTCGATTCCGTGATCAAGACGATGCGCGAAACCGGCGCCGACATGAAGACGAAATACAAGGAAACGTCGCGCGGCGGTCTCGCCGTGAACGTCATCGAATGCTAACGAAGGATCCAAAAATGAGCCGCTACTCGATATTCAGCCTGTTCCGCAACGGCCTCTCGTATCACGAGAACTGGGAAAAGCAGTGGAAGAGCCCGGAGCCGAAGAAGGAATACGACGTCGTGATCGTCGGCGGCGGCGGCCACGGCCTCGCGACCGCGTACTACCTCGCGAAGGAGCACGGCATCACGAACGTCGCGATCCTCGAGAAGGGCTGGATCGGCGGCGGCAACACCGCGCGCAACACGACGATCGTCCGCTCGAACTACCTGTGGGACGAATCGGCCGCGCTGTACGAGAAGGCGATGAAGCTGTGGGAAGGGTTGTCGCAGGACCTGAACTACAACGTGATGTTCAGCCAGCGCGGCGTGATGAACCTCGCGCACACGCTGCAGGACGTGCGCGACACCGAACGCCGCGTGAACGCGAACCGGCTGAACGGCGTCGACGCCGAATTCCTGACGCCCGCGCAGATCAAGGAAATCGAGCCGACGATCAACCTGAACAGCCGCTATCCGGTGCTCGGCGCATCGATCCAGCGCCGTGCGGGCGTCGCACGCCACGACGCGGTGGCCTGGGGCTTCGCGCGCGGCGCCGATCGCGCCGGCGTCGACATCATCCAGAACTGCCAGGTGACCGGCATTCGCCGTGAAGGCGGCGCGGTGGTCGGCGTCGACACGGTGAAGGGTTTCATCAAGGCGAAGAAGGTCGCGGTGGTCGCGGCCGGCAACACGACGACGCTCGCCGACATGGCCGGCGTGCGTCTGCCGATCGAAAGCCACCCGCTGCAGGCGCTGGTGTCCGAGCCGATCAAGCCGGTGGTGAACTCGGTGATCATGTCGAACGCGGTGCACGCGTACATCAGCCAGTCCGACAAGGGCGATCTCGTGATCGGCGCCGGTATCGACCAGTACACGGGCTTCGGCCAGCGCGGCAGCTTCCACATCATCGAAAGCACGCTGCAGGCGATCGTCGAGATGTTCCCGGTGTTCTCGCGCGTGCGGATGAACCGCCAGTGGGGCGGCATCGTCGACGTGTCGCCGGACGCGTGCCCGATCATCACCAAGACCGACGTGAAGGGCCTCTATTTCAACTGCGGCTGGGGCACCGGCGGCTTCAAGGCGACGCCCGGCTCGGGCTGGGTGTTCGCGCACACGATCGCCCGCGACGAACCGCATCCGCTGAACGCGCCGTTCGCACTCGACCGCTTCTACACGGGCCACCTGATCGACGAGCACGGCGCAGCCGCCGTCGCGCACTAACCGCACTGAGGAGAAAGAAACATGTTGCTGATCGAATGTCCGTGGTGCGGGCCGCGCGCCGAATCCGAGTTCACGTGCGGCGGTGAAGCCGACATCGTGCGCCCGGTGGCGAACGAGACCATGACCGACCGTGAATGGGGCGAATACGTGTTCATGCGCGAGAACAAGCGCGGGCTGCACAAGGAGCAATGGCTGCACACGCAGGGTTGCCGCCGCTGGTTCAAGGTCACGCGTGACACGGTGACCTACGATATCAAGGGCTACGAAAAGTTCGGCGGGGCTGCCATCAATGGCGCGGCTGCCGGCAACGCACACGAAGAGGGCACGAGCAAATGAGCCAGAAAGACCGCCTCGGCACCGGTGGCCGCATCAATCGCGCGATTCCGTTGACGTTCACGTTCAACGGCCGCACGTACCAGGGCTTCCAGGGCGACACGCTCGCGTCCGCGCTGCTCGCGAACGGCGTGCATTTCGTCGCGCGCAGTTTCAAGTACCACCGTCCACGCGGGATCGTGACGGCGGATGTGGCGGAACCGAATGCCGTCGTGCAGCTCGAGTCCGGCCCGTACACGGTGCCGAACGCACGCGCGACCGAGATCGAGCTGTACCAGGGGCTCGTCGCGACGAGCGTGAACGCGGAGCCGACGCTCGAGAACGACAAGTACGCGATCAACCAGAAGTTCTCGCGCTTCATGCCGGCCGGGTTCTACTACAAGACCTTCATGTGGCCGCGCAACATGTGGCCGAAGTACGAAGAGAAGATCCGTGAAGCGGCCGGCCTCGGCAAGGCACCCGAGGTGCTCGACGCCGATCGCTACGACAAATGCTACGCGCACTGCGACGTGCTCGTGGTCGGCGGTGGCCCGTCGGGCCTCGCCGCCGCGCATGCGGCCGCCACGGCCGGTGCGCGCGTGATCCTCGTCGACGACCAGCGCGAACTCGGCGGCAGCCTGCTGTCGTGCCGCGCGGAGATCGACGCGAAACCCGCGCTGCAATGGGTCGAGAAGATCGAGGCCGAGCTGCGCAAGCTGCCCGACGTGACGATCCTGTCGCGCAGCACCGCGTTCGGCTATCAGGACCACAACCTCGTGACGGTCACGCAGCGCCTGACCGATCACCTGCCGGTGTCGATGCGCAAGGGCACGCGCGAGCTGCTGTGGAAGGTCCGCGCGAAGCGCGTGATCCTCGCGACCGGCGCGCACGAGCGTCCGATCGTGTTCGGCAACAACGACCTGCCCGGCGTGATGCTGGCGGGCGCGGTGTCCACCTACGTGCATCGCTTCGGCGTGCTGCCGGGCCGCAACGTGGTCGTGTTCACGAACAACGACCGCGCATACCAGACCGCGCTCGACCTGAAGGCGTGTGGCGCGAAGGTGACGGTCGTCGACTCGCGTGCGTCGTCGAACGGCGCGTTGCCGGCGGCGGCCAAGCGGCAGGGCGTGACGGTGATGAGCGGTGCGGTCGTCACGGCCGCTTCGGGCAAGTGGCGCGTATCGTCGGTCGACGTCGCGTCCTACTCGAACGGCCAGACCGGCGGCAAGCTGCAGACGCTGCCGTGCGACCTCGTCGCGATGTCGGGCGGCTTCAGCCCGGTGCTGCACCTGTTCGCGCAATCGGGCGGCAAGGCGTGCTGGAACGACGACAAGGCGTGTTTCCTGCCGGGCAAGCCCGTGCAGGCGGAAGCGAGCATCGGTGCGGCGGCCGGCGAATTCGGGCTGGCCCGTGCGCTGCGGCTCGCGGTCGACGCGGGCGCGGAAGCGGCGAAGGCGGCGGGCTTCACGGCCGCGCAGCGTCCGGCCGCACCGCAGGTCGCCGAAACCGTCGAAGGCGCACTGCAGCCGTTGTGGCTCGTCGGCAGCCGTGAGGCCGCGGCACGCGGGCCGAAGCAGTTCGTCGACTTCCAGAACGACGTCGCGGCGGCCGACATCCTGCTTGCCGCGCGCGAAGGCTTCGAGTCGGTCGAGCACGTGAAGCGCTACACGGCGATGGGCTTCGGCACCGATCAAGGCAAGCTCGGCAACATCAACGGGATGGCGATCCTCGCGGGCGCGCTCGGCAAGACGATTCCCGAAACGGGCACGACGACGTTCCGTCCGAACTACACGCCCGTGTCGTTCGGCACGTTCGCGGGCCGCGAGACGGGCGATTTCCTCGACCCGATCCGCAAGACGGCCGTGCATGAATGGCACGTCGAGCACGGCGCGATGTTCGAGGACGTCGGCAACTGGAAGCGGCCGTGGTATTTCCCGAAGAACGGCGAGGATCTCCATGCGGCCGTGAAGCGCGAATGCCTCGCGGTGCGCAACAGTGTCGGCATTCTCGACGCGTCGACGCTCGGCAAGATCGACATCCAGGGCCCGGACGCGGTGAAGCTGCTGAACTGGATGTACACGAACCCGTGGAACAAGCTCGAAATCGGCAAGTGCCGCTACGGGCTGATGCTCGACGAAAACGGCATGGTGTTCGACGACGGCGTGACCGTGCGCCTCGCCGACCAGCATTTCATGATGACCACCACCACCGGCGGCGCGGCGCGCGTGCTGACGTGGCTCGAGCGCTGGCTGCAGACCGAATGGCCCGACATGAAGGTGCGGCTCGCGTCCGTCACCGATCACTGGGCGACGTTCGCGGTGGTCGGCCCGAAGAGCCGCAAGGTCGTGCAGAAGGTGTGCCAGGACATCGACTTCGGCAATGAAGCGTTCCCGTTCATGAGCTATCGCAACGGCACCGTCGCCGGCGCGAAGGCGCGCGTGATGCGGATCAGTTTCTCGGGCGAACTCGCGTATGAAGTGAACGTGCCGGCCAATGCGGGCCGCGCGGTGTGGGAAGCGCTGATGGCGGCCGGCGCCGAGTTCGACATCACGCCGTACGGCACCGAGACGATGCACGTGCTGCGCGCGGAGAAGGGCTACATCATCGTCGGCCAGGATACCGACGGCTCGATCACGCCGTACGACCTCGGGATGGGCGGGGTCGTCGCGAAGTCGAAGGACTTCCTCGGCAAGCGCTCGCTGACGCGCTCGGATACCGCGAAGGAAGGCCGCAAGCAGTTCGTCGGCCTGCTGACCGAAGACGAACAGTTCGTGCTGCCGGAAGGCGCGCAGATCATCGCGAAGGACACGCAGGTGTCGGCGGTCGATCCGACGCCGATGATCGGCCACGTGACGTCGAGCTACTACAGCCCGATCCTGAAGCGCTCGATCGCGCTCGCGGTGGTGAAGGGCGGCCTGAACAAGATGGGCGAGAGCGTCGTGATTCCGCTGGCCAACGGCAAGCGCATCACCGCGAAGATCTCGAGCCCGGTTTTCTACGATACCGAAGGGGTGCGTCAGCATGTGGAATGAAACGAGAAACCAGACGCAGGTGGCGGGTGCGGGCGGCGTGACGCTTGAATCGCCGTTCGTCGGCGCGGCCGACGTGCTGAAGTCGCACCAGGCGCGCGCATCGAAGAAGTTCACGCTGCGCGAGCGGCCGTTCCTCGATCTCGTCAACGTGCGCGGCGAGTTGAGCGATCCGGCCTTCGTCGCCGCGTTCGAGCGCGTGGTCGGCTGCCGGCCGCCCGCGGAGCCGAACACGGTTGCGCGCGGCGCCGAGTACGACGTGCTGTGGCTCGGCCCCGACGAATGGCTCGTGCGCTCGAACGGGCCGGTTCAGGCCGGCGTGCTCGAAGCGAAGCTGGCGGAGGCCGTGCAGGGCTTGTACGCGGCGGCCGTCGACGTCGGCAGCGGCTACACGGTGGTCGAGATCAGCGGCGAACGCGTGCGCGACGTGATCGCGCGCGGCTGCCCGCTCGATCTGCATCCGCGCGTGTTCAAGCCGGGCCAGTGCGCGCAGTCGCACTATTTCAAGTCGCCGATCACGCTGATCCCGACCGGCGACGAGTCGTTCGAGATCGTCCTGCGTCGCAGCTTCGCCGACTATTTCGTGCGCATCATGCTCGACGCCGCGGCGCCGCTCGCATCATGAAGCCGTTCGACGAACCGTTCGTGGCGATCGACGCGCCGCGCCTGCGCGGGCGCGGCTGGAGCGTGTTCGTCGACGAACTGAAGGTGCCCGCGCGAATCGGCATTCATGCGCACGAACATGAAGCGCCGCAGCCGGTCGTGATCGATGCGCGGCTCGGGTATCGCTGCGAGCCGAGCGAGCAGGGCGAGTGGATCGACTACGACGGTTATTGCGCGCGTGTCGCGTCGTTCCTGTCGCACAAGCCGCATACGCGGCTGCTGGAGACGCTCGTCGCCGATCTCGCGGTGCTGTCGTTCCGCGAATGGCCGGCGCTGGAATCGCTGACGCTGTCGATGTACAAGCCGAAGATCCGGCCGGGGACGAAACGCGTCGGCGTGTCGCTCGACTGGACGCGTGGGGATTACCTGCGGTGGACGGGGGCGGCGGGGCAGTTGTAAGTCGAGGGGGGAGGCGATCCGCTCACGCGATTGCTCATTGTTCCTGGAATATCGGAACAATGGCCCGTTGGTGGTTGCCGCTCGTCTTTATTCCTGAAATATCGGAACAATGCGGCGTTCACCCCCCGTCACTTGTAACGCGAGCGCGCTTGGGCAACGCACTGCGGACCCGCTCCAGCAGCTTGCGCTGGCCTTCCCGGTCTATGCATCGCGATGCCGCCCGCTACGAGCCATGCCCGCAGCAGTCTTTTCAGGATCGTTCTGCGTAATCCTGACACCGCCTGTTTCAATTCCCGTCGAGCTTCTTCTGTCCAGTTTTCGATGTTTCCCACGTACTATTCGCTATCGGGAAAATTCACGAAGACGATCGAAGGCGATGATAAAACGCGCTGTGACTTGCGTGGTTGCCGCTTTGGCGCCGCTCATCGCCCATGCGGGGTGCAGTGAGAAGCTCCAGAACTGGTTCGCACAACTTCACCCAGGCCAAGCGCTGGATGCTGCTCACGCGGTTTGCAAGGTCTGGCCCGCGAATGAGGCGCTGACGATCGGGGTGTTACCTCTGGAGCGGAAAAGCAGCAGCGACGGGCAGAACGTGGTCGACATCGAGGTACTGGTTGCCGATACGGCTACGGGCGCGATCATCGCGCATCGGTTTCAGCGATCGGCGATTCACTACGGAGAGGATCACTATTTCGACGGCGTCGAGCTCGACACGGCGCGCTATCAGCTGACCTCCACTCAACGTGCCTTCGGCGTACGCCTGAAGTCGTCGGGCGGCCCGCCCGCGGATATGTCAGGCATCGCGACGCTGAGTCTCTATCTGATCGATGGGCAGCATTTGCGTCCGGTGCTGGATCGCCTGGTTGTGAGCGATTGGACGGGCGACCGTGATGGTCCTTGTACAAGCACGTCTGAAACATCACGCACACTCGCACTCGGCCCGATAGATGCGCAAGGCTATGCCGTTTTGCGGGTCGGCGAAAAGTACGTCGAGCGCGAGAGCCGGCTCGAAGTCGATACATGCTCGGATCACACGTCACCCGCACAACGCCGTAACGTTACGCTCGACTATCGCGATGGCACCTACCGTATTCCGGACGCCATGCGAAATGCCGATTGATCGGCTGCTTCCGCTCCGTTCAACGTGACGGGTGGCGAGCAATGAGACGTTCGGTCTTTGACGGATATCGCGCGGTTCACCGGCGATAGCTGTGAAACAGTTCAGGCGTGTCGCAGCTATCGCCCCGTGCGATCGCGTCAAGCCGCAGCCGCCCCATCCAGTGCCGGATAGTCGACATACCCGCGCGCATCGCCGCCGAAGAACGTGTCGCGCTGCGCGCCGTTGCACAAACCGCATACGCGGTTGCTCGAAACGCTCGTTGCGGATGTCGCTGTGATGTCGTTCCGCGAATGGCCGGCGCTGGAGTCGCTGACGCTGTCGGTGTACAAGCCGAAGATCCGGCCGGGGACGAAGCGCGTGGGTGTGTCGCTCGACTGGACGCGCGGGGATTACTTGCGGTGGACGGGGGCGGCGGGGCAGTTGTAAGTCGAGGGGGCGTCGGCGTGAGAGCCTCGCCGAGACGCGCTTATAATTCCTGCAATATGCGAACAATCGGTGATCCTTGGTCGCCGTTCGCTTTGTTCCTGAAATATCGGAATTATGGCCCGCACGCTACCACGACCTGTTGCAACACCCGACCCGCTCGCCCTCGATCTTGCGACACTGGGGGCGCTCGTGCGCAATCGCCGAGCGCAGAACCATATGCGGATCGACGACGCAGCCGACATGCTTGGTGTTTCCAAAGATGTATTGTCTCGGCTCGAGAACGGCCGTGCGGTGGGTCTCGACAAACTGTTCAAGATACTGGACGGCTTCGGCCTCAATCTGCTCGTCGTACCGAAACGCGAAGTACCGGTCGCGCGTAACGCATTGCGCGATCACGCCACGGCGCGCGCCGCTGCCCTGGAGCCGCATGGGGCGCGTGATGTCGCCCGAGATCAACGTTGAACTTTGCCGGTATCGGCCTGCATGCACTTACTTCGCGTTGCGGTTCGCGGCCGGCGCCGCTGACGGATCGCTAACCGGCACCATGTGCGCCTTCGCGTTGTTCGCATCGTTCCCGGTATTCGCGCTTTTCGCATCGTCCTCAGGTTCGAGCACGAACCGGAACGAATCGACGCGCTGCATCACTTTCGCCGCATACGCACTGGATCCGCCGCTGTAGCTCCTCAGCCCGGCCTGCACGTTGCCGCCGGCTGCTTTCACGTAGCCCGACAGAATGCGCGAGCCGACTTCGACGTTTGCGTTCGGCTCGGTGAGGTCCTTCACGTTGCGCAGCATGCCGCGGTGCGCCGCCGGCACGACCTGCATCAACCCCGTTGCGCCATGCTGACCGCGCGCCTTTTCCTGGAAGCGCGATTCGATCGAAATAATTGCGTAAACGAGTGCCGGCGGCAGCGAATATTTCGTCGCAGTTACGCTCACGATATCCGCGAGCTTCGCGGCCCTTTCTCTTGCAACGCCGAATTTCTTCGTCAGGTAGGACGTGATGCGGCGGTTTGCTTCGTTAGGCTGATCGTTGGCGTTCGCGAGCGGCTCGGAGGCGACAGTCGGCGCCGATGCCAGCACGTCGGGCGCAGAGGCAGGCAATGCGGACGCCTGCTGCGCCGATGCCTGTTGCGCGATGCCGAGCGAGAGCACGATCAGCCAGAAAAACCGTCGTCGCATGGTCGAGTGCGGGGAAATGGGAGGCGCATAGTATATCGACCAATCGCGGCAGGCGGTCGAGTGCTGGCTCGAATGAAAGCGATGTGTAGGCTTGTCACATTCGCGATGACCGAGGACAGATCGTTGCACGGACACGCATCGGAGTCCGGATGAACGCTAGTTGATGATCTCGCCGATGCCGGTTTCGATGCGGCTTCTGAGTTGCTCGATGAACTCCGGATCGTAGGGTTCCCAGCTATCGAGTTCGCCAACGATCTTCAAAGGCAGCGTGCTTCGATACGATCGCGTCGGATTGCCCGGGAATTTCTTGTCCGTGACGTTTGGGTCGTTTTCGAATTCGCCGGTGGGCTCGACGATATAGACTCGCGGCCGGCCGTCGCCTTTGACCATTTCCGCAGCCAGGCCGGCGCCTTTGGGCAGGGCCGTGAAGTAAATGTGATTCATTACGACGTCGTTCCGATAATTCGATCTGAAGCCCGCTGTCAGCAAGTCGCCGATCCGCAAATTCGCTTTCGTGCCATGAAAGAACGGGCCGGCATCCAGGACAGACATGGTTGCTCCTTCGAAAAATTCCGTGACGGATTCTAGGCGCGCCGCGCGCTCGCCACCCGAGCAATCGCGCCGATCGCATCGCTGACGAGCACCGCGAGCAAGCCGACGATCACGCCGCCTTGCAGCACGAACGCGGTGTTCGACGTCTGCAGGCCCGCGATGATCACGTCGCCGAGCCCGCGCGCGGCGACCGTCGAGCCGATCGTCGCGGTGCCGAGATTGATCACGACCGCGAGGCGGATGCCGTTGACGATCACCGGGAACGCGAGCGGCAACTCGACGGACACCAACTGCTGCCAGCCGCTCATCCCTATCCCGCGCGCGGCGTCGACGACGTCGCGCGGTACGTCCTCGAGCCCCGCGATCGTGCTTTCGAAAATCGGCAGGAGCCCGTACAGCACGAGCGCGATCAGCACGGGTTTCAAGCCGAAGCCGACTGCCGGCACGGCAAGCGCGAGCACGGCGACCGGCGGAAAGGTCTGGCCGATATCGACGACGCTGCGCGCGACCGGCAGGAAATCCGCGCCGAACGGCCGCGTGACCGCGATGCCGGCCGCGACCGCGACGATCGTGCCGATCAGGCTCGACAGCGCGACCGTGCCGAGATGCGCGAGCGTGAGATCGAGCAGGCTCGCGCGATCGTAGATCACCGGCGCGCCGTTGTCCGCGAACGGCGCGAACAGACCCTGCAGCCACGCGGGGCGCAACAGCAGCACGAGCAGCAGCGCGAGCGCGGCCGCGCGGGCGACGTACGCGGGAAGCGAAGACCGCTTGGGCCGCACGCTGCCGAGCGTCGTCATGCGGGCTTCCTCGCGTGCGAGCGGATCGCGTCGAGCGTGATCCGACGAGGGCGGTGTGCGTTGCGGTTGCCGTCGACCGTATCGTGCACGGGCAGCGCATCGACACCGCGCCACAACAATTCGGACACCGCATCGCGCAGCGTGCGCGTCGCCGCGATCGGTTCGCCGTCGGCGTGGCCGGCTTCGGCCACGGCGTCGATCGGTGTGAGCGCGAGCAGGCGCAGCGGCCGGTCGACGCCCGCGACGAGCTGTTCGACCACACCGGCTGCCGGTCTGCCAAGAATTTCGGCAGGCGACGCGACCTGCAGCAATCGGCCGCCGTCCATCACCGCGATCGTGTCGCCGAGCTTCAGCGCTTCCTCGATATCGTGCGTGACGATCACGACCGTGATGCCGAGGCGGCGCTGCAGCGCGAACAGGTCGTCTTGCGCCTTGTTGCGGATGATCGGATCGAGCGCGCCGAACGGTTCGTCCATCAGCAGCATCGCGGGCTCGGCCGCCAGGGCGCGCGCCACGCCGACGCGCTGCTGCTGGCCGCCCGACAGTTCGTGCGGCAGCTTGCCTGCGAATTCGGCCGGCGCGAGATGGAACAGGTCGAGCAGTTCGTTCACGCGCGCGTCGATGCGGGCGGCCGGCCAGCCGAGCAGGCGCGGCACGGTCGCGATGTTGCGCGCGACGCTCCAGTGCGGAAACAGCCCGTGCCCCTGGATCGCGTAGCCGATGCCGCGCCGCAGCTGTTCGGGCGCGACGGTCGCCGTATCGACGCCGTCGATGCGGATCGTGCCGCTGGTCGGCGCGATCAGCCGGTTGATCATGCGCAAGAGCGTCGACTTGCCGCTGCCCGATGCGCCGACGAGCGCGGTGATCGTGCCGCGCTGCATCGTCAGCGATACGTCGTCGACGGCGACCACGTCGCCGAAGCGTTTGCCGACTCGTTCGATCTCGATCATCCTGCACGCCCTTTCGCGAGCGACGTCGCGGCTTCGAACACGACGGCGGCCGCCAGTGCGAGCGCGATCGTCGGGATCGCGCCGAGCAGCACGAGATCGGCGGCCGATTGCCCGATCCCCTGGAAGATGAAGGTGCCGAACCCGCCGCCGCCGATCAGCGCGGCCACCGCGGTCAGGCCGATGTTCTGCACGAGCACGATGCGCACGCCGCTCAGGATCACCGGCAGCGCGAGCACGAGATCGACGCGCAGCAGCCGCTGCGCGCGTGTCATGCCCATCGCGCGCGCCGCTTCGGTCACGTGCGGCGGCACCTGGCCGAGCCCGACCACGACGCTCGATGCGATCGGCAGCAGTGAATACAGGAACAGCGCGAGCACGGCCGGCGCGACGCCGATGCCGCGGATGCCGAGCGCGGCCGCGAGCGGCACGTGCGCGGCGAGCAGGCCGAGCGGCGCCATCATCAGCCCGTACATCGCGATGCTGGGGATCGTCTGCACGATATTGAGCACGGGCATCGCGACGGTGCGCACCGTCGCGATGCGTGCGCAGGCGATGCCGAGCGGCACGCCCGCGACGAGCGCGGCGGCGACCGAGCCGCCCGCGAGCGACACGTGACGGATCGCTTCGCGCCAGAAATCGTCGCTGCGCACCGCGTATTCGCGCATCACGGAGAGGCCGTCCCACCAGCCGCTTGCGAGCGGCACGGAAACCGCTGCAATCGCGACGGCGAGCGCGGCGAGGCGCCGCCACGGGCCGAACGCGAGGCGCGCGAGCGCGTCGGCGATGAGCACGGCCCACGCGAACAGCAGCAGCCAGACGCCGGCGTCGGGCGACACGCGGGCCAGCATGTCGTCGGGCGCGACGACGTGCGCCGCGGCCGCGCCGACCGCATACGCGAGCGTTGCGAGCCCCGCGCAGCCGGCCGCGAGCCGCCACGCGGGACGGCTCGCCGTCATCGCCCACAGCGCGCCGACGGTCCATAGCGCGGCGAGCGCGGCGCCCTGCATCGCCGGCAGCGCGGCGAACACCGACAGCCCGGTGCCGGCCGCGATCCGGTTCGGCCGCAGCACCGCGAACGACAGGCCGAACACGGCGACGATCGTCAGTCCGCCGATCAGGATGCCGACCTTGTCGAGCGTGACGCGCCGCGCGGACGCTGCCGCGCGCTCCGTCATTTCACGAAACCCTTCGCTTTCAGGTAGCTTTTCGCGACGCCGGTAGCCGGCTCGCCGTTGAGCTGGATGCGGGCGTTCAGCGATTGCAGCGTCTTCAGGTCGAGGCTCGCGAACACGGGCTTCAGCAAGTCGGCGATTTGCGGATGCGCTTTCAGCACCGCTTCGCGGATCACCGGCGCCGGCGCGTAGACGGGCTGCACGTGCTTGTCGTCGTCGAGCACCGCGAGGCCGCTCGATGCGATGCCGCCGTCGGTGCCGTAGACCATCGCGGCGTTCACGCCGTCGGTCTGGTTCGCGGCGGCCTTGATCGTCGCGGCCGTGTCGCCGCCGGACAGCACGACGAGCTGCTCGGGCTTCAGCTTGAAGCCGTACGCTTTCTCGAACGACGGCAGCGCGGACGCGCTGTTCACGAATTCGGCCGAGGCCGCGAGCTTCACCTTGCCGCCGCCGGCGACCCACTTGCCGAAGTCGGAGAAGGTCTTCAGGTGCTGCGACTGCGCGACGGGCGCGAGCAGCGCGACGCCCCACGTGTTGTTCGCGGGCGCCGGAGCAAGCCATACGAGATGGTTCGCCGCGTAGTCGAGTTTCTTCGCGGTGTCGTAGCCTTGGCTCGCGTTCTTCCACACCGGGTCGTCGGCCTTGTTGAAGAAGAACGCGGCGTTGCCCGTGTATTCGGGGTAGATGTCGATCTCGCCGCTCGTGAGCGCCTTGCGCACGATCGGCGTCGTGCCGAGCGCGATCTTCTCGGTGACGGGAATGCCGTGGGCTTTCAGCACCTGTGAAATGAGGTTGCCGAGCAGGTTGCCTTCGGTGTCGATCTTCGACGACACCACGACGGGCGTGTCGGCGTGCGCGCCGGGCGCCGCGATGGCGGCGGCGAACGCGAGGCCCAGGATCCGGGCGGGCAGGGCGAGCTTCATCGGGGCCAATCTCCAGGACGGGGGCGTACGCCGAAAGTTACTTGACTGAGCCGGCTTTGGCAAACCGCGTGCGGCGGCGTTTCCACAGCCGGTGTGGGGATAACCCGCATCCGTCATGCGGGCTTGTTACACTGAAATTCGTTCCCGCCTGCGGACATTTGCTGACATGAAGCCCGAGCTGCTGGTCCTCATCGCACTGCGCGGCGACGCGCATCGCGAAATCGCCGCGTCGTTCGACGTGCGTTATGCCCCGACGCCCGACGCGCGCGAACGCGCGATCGCCGAACACGGCGGCACGATTCGCGCGGTGCTGACCAACGGCAGCACGGGGCTGACCGCCGCCGAGATCGACCGGCTGCCGCAGCTCACGTTCGTCAGCGCGCTCGGTGCAGGCTACGAGCACATCGATGTCGCGCACGCGAAGGCGCGCGGCATCACCGTGGTCACGGGCGCCGGCACCAACGACGATTGCGTCGCCGATCACGCGTTCGCGCTGCTGCTCGCGGCGGTGCGCAACGTCGTGCAGCTCGATGCGAAAACCCGCGCGGGCGTGTGGCGCGAAGGGCTGCCGATGCCGCCGAACGTGTCGGGCAGGAAGCTCGGCATCGTCGGGCTCGGCAAGATCGGCGAGAAGTGCGCGCGCCGCGCGGCCGGCTTCGACATCGGGATCGGTTACCACAACCGATCGGAGAAGCCGGTGCCGTACCGCTATTTCGACCGGGTCGATGCGCTCGCGCAGTGGGCCGATTTCCTGATCGTCGCGACGCCGGGCGGCGCGGGCACGCGGCACCTGATCGATCGCACCGTGCTCGACGCACTTGGCCCCGGCGGCTTTCTCGTCAACGTGTCGCGCGGCAGCGTTGTCGATACCGCTGCTTTGACAGACGCGCTGCGCGAACGGCGCATCGCGGGCGCGGGGCTCGACGTGTACGAAGGCGAACCGGAGCCGCCGCGTGCGCTGACGGATCTCGACAGCGTCGTGCTGACACCGCACATGGGCGGCTGGTCGCCCGAGGCGCTCGATCGTTCGGTGCGCCAGTTTCTCGACAACGCGGCGCGGCATTTCGCGGGGCAGCCGGTGTTGACGCCGGTGTGAGCGCCGGGCGGCGGCGTCGAATCAGTCCGCCTGCTTGCAGAATGTCCAGTAGAAATCCGGCAGGTTCGCCGGCTTGCCGGCATCGAGATCGATCCAGCCGAACTGGTCGTGCTCGTCGCTCAGCACGATTTCGCGACGATCGACCTCGCACTGGAAGCACACGATGAGTACGCGCTTGCCCGGCACGACCTCGCACGAACGGCTGCCCACGTAGCGAATCGCGGATGCGACGATTCCGCATTCTTCCTGCACTTCGCGTGTGACGGTGGCTTCGAGCGATTCGCCGGCTTCGGGCCAGCCGCCCGGTAGCTCCCACTCGTCGCGGGGATTGCGCAGGAACAGGACCGAGCGTCCGTCACGGACGATGGCTTTGGCGCTGATGGGAATCATGTGGGCTTCACCGCAGGCAGTCGATTTCCGCAGCCTATCGCAGGTGTTCCCTTCGTGCAGCGATTCCCCCGCCCGCATCGACGCGCATGCAGGCGGGGGAGGCGGCGCCGTTACGCCGGCAGCCGGCGCACGGCTACGCGCCCGTCGACGGCGAAGCCAGCGGCACCGTCACCGACGTGCCGGCCGGATCGAGCGTCAGCCCGGCGCCGGGCGTCGGCCGCAACGTCGCTTCGTAGTCGCTGGAGAGGACGACGAGCCCCAGCCGGTGGCCGGCTTCCAGTTTGTAGTCGCGCGGCATGAACGTCAGCTTCAGGTCGTACGGCATGCCGGGCAGCACGGGCTGCGACACCCACTCGGACAGCCGGTTGCGCGGGTCGGTCCACGCGCGCGTGACGATCGTCGCCGTGCCGTCCGGCGCGCGGTCGACCAGCAGCGCCGTCACGTTCGCGACGCCCGTGAAGGTCAGCCTGACGCGTGCGGTTGCGGCGCCGGAGAGGCGCGCGGCGGCCGTCAGCGGGGCCGTCTCGAAGCGGCTGCGGTTTTCGCCGGTCGGCGTGTTCGCCAGCGTGAGCGCGGGAATGCGCGCATCGTCGGTGAAGCGCGCGAGCGGGCCGCCGTTCGGCAGCCGCAGCAGCGTGCCGGTGCTCGCGCCGTCGCCGCCTGCGAAGTACGTGACCGGCGTGGCGTGCCGCGCAGCCCAGTCGGCTTCCTTCAGCAGCGTGCCGTCCGCCTGCGCGATCACCGCGCGCGGATCGTGCTCGACGCCGTTGTCATAGCCGATCAGGAAGCGCGTGAACCACCGGTTCACCTCCGCGGTCCATGCGTCGGCCATCGCCGGCACACGGGTCGGATCGGTGTGCTTCAGGCGATGCAGCCACAGCTGGGTCGGCACGCCCTGGCGTCGCATCGCCAGATACCACGACGTCGACTGGTCGACGCGCACGTTGTCGTCGGTGAGCCCCTGCGCGACGAGCGCCGGCGCGACCGCGAACCCGGTCGGAATGTCGCGCGCGGCCCAGAACGGCGAATAGTCGCCGGTCTTGCGGTCTTCCTGCTGCAGCGCTTCGTCGATCAGGTGCGTGCAGCGTTCCGGATGCGCGTTGGTCAGCAGCGCCTTGATGTACACGTCGACATCCTCGCCCTGATAGCCTTCCGGCGCGCGCACGAGGCCGCCCGAGCGGTAGTAGCCGTACATGTTCGACAGCCCGGCGATCGGCACGATCGCGTCGAGCCCGCGCGTGCGCAGGCTCGCGACCATCTTCGGCAGCGTGCCGTCGTACGACACGCCGTACATGCCGACGTGGCCGGTCGACCAGTTCGCGACGACCGTCTTGCCGTTCGCGTCCTTCGCGGTCGCATCGCGGCCGAGCCAGCGGATCACCGACGCCATCGCGACCGATTCGTCGCGCGTCAGGATCGTCGGGCAGCCGTCCGAGCCGGCGGTGCCGAGCGAATCCGCATAGACGATCGTGAAGCCGCGCGGCACGAAGTAGCCTTCGATCCACGAGCGGCCGGCGGCGGCGGCCTCGACCTGCTGCAGCATCCGCGACTGCGGTGCGGCGGCCAGGATGCGGGTGGACGCCGATGCCGCGGCGCCGGCCGTCGCGGACGGATGCGGCGTGCCGTCGAGTTCGACGTCGACGTCGTGGTCGGGGCTGTCGGCGAGCCCCGCGTAATACGGGCTCGCGAGCACGATGACGGGCGTGCGCGCGCCGTTCGCGGTTTCGGACGGCCGCACGATGCGCACGTGGATGCGGTCGCGCGTGCCGTCGCCGTCGGAATCGACCGGCGTGTCGACCCACGCGTTCTCCTCGATCGTGCCGCCCGACAGTGACGGCTGCACCTGGCCGTTGCTGATCACCGGCTTGTAGCGTCCGCTGCTCGCCGGATTCGCGTACGGGACGCCGGACGGCGAAAAGTGCGACCCGAGCGATTGCGTATTGGAGGTATCGGCCGCGGCGGCGGCTCCCTCCTGTTGGCCCTGTGCGAGCGCTGACACGCCCGCCACGCTGCCGCCGTCGTCGCCGCCGCACGCGGCGAGCGTCGCGGCCGCCACGAGCGCGGGCAGCCATGCGCGCCGCACTCCGGTTCGATGAATGTTCATTGAGTCGACCTCGTCTCTTGTGTTTGTCTGGAACCGGCCGGCTCGCGATACGCCCCCTGCGGCCTGGCCGGGTGCTGCGTCGGATGAAGCGGAACTGCACCATCAAAAAACGGCGGGCGAGACGGATGAGAATCTCGCCCGGTGCCGGCGCGCGTCAGGCGGCGCGCATCCGGTCGGCGTCGAGGCGAGCGCATCGCCCCGAACGGAAATCGTCAGTGCGGCGGTTTGCTGCGAATGCAGGAGTGCGAATCAAATGCGGGCATGCCCGGGCTTCCTTCAGGTTTCGGATGAAACGGAACGGCGCGATGCGATGAGGCGGGAATGTTGCGAACGGCGGTGCTGCAACGACAGGAAAGCGCGACGCGAGTCGGCACGCTGGCCGGATTGCTTTCCGGAAGCTTGCGCAAAAGTTATCTCAGTGAAATGTCCGTGTCAAACTTTTTTAGTTTGGGTCAAACAAAGTTTCGGTATGCGGGCGGCGGGCGGTCTCAACTTCCCGGGAAGTCCTACGGCATGCGCATGGAACTCGTCAACGTCGGCTTCGACGTGCTCGCCGGCTATGCCCAGGATGGCGGCACCAGCATCGGCTTTCACGAGACCGCGTAACGCCGCGCCGATCGCGCCTACTCGTCGCGCAGCGCTTCGGCCGGCCGCACCCGCGCGGCGCGCCAGCTCGGGTACAGCGTCGCGACGCACGACATCAGGAACGCGGCCGACGCGATCTCGATCACGTCGAGCGCCGAGAGCTTCGACGGCAGCGCGCTGAGGAAATACACGGACGGCGTCAGGAAGCGGATGCCGAGCACCTGCTCGATCGCCGGCAGCACCACCGGGATGCTCACCGCGATCGCGCAGCCGAGCGCGACGCCCGCCAGCGTGCCGGCGAGGCCGATCGTCATCCCCTGGATCGCGAAGATCTTCATGATCGAGCGGGGCGGCGCGCCGAGCGTGCGCAGGATCGCGATGTCGCCCTGCTTCTGCGTGACCGTCATCACGAGCGACGACACGAGGTTGAACGCGGCGACCGCGACGATCAGCATCAGGATCAGCGACAGCATCCGTTTCTGCAGCCGCTCGGCTTCGAACCACGTGCGGTTCTGCCGCGTCCAGTCGCGGATGTACAGGTTGCCCGACAGCGTGCGCGACAGCGCGAGCGCGATCTCCGGCGCGCGCTGCAGATCGTCGAGGCGCAGCCGGATACCGGTCGGCGCGGGCACGTTGGACAGTTGCTGCGCGTCGCGGATGTGGATGTACGCGAGCGCGCTGTCGTACTGGTAGTGGCCCGATTCGAACGTGCCGACCACGTTGAACTGACGGAACCGCGGCAGCGCGTCGCCGACGCGTGTGGTGTTGCCGGGCGCGAAGAACGTGACGCGGTCGCCGATCTTCACGTGCAGCGCGTCGGCGAGCGCCGCGCCGAGCACGATGCCCATCTCGCCCGGCACGAGCGCGTCGAGGCGGCCGGTCTTCAGCTTGCGCGCGATTTCGGACACGCGCGGCTCGAGCACCGGATCGATGCCGCGCAGCGCGACGCCCGTCACGTTGCCCGCGTTCGTCAGCAGCGCCTGCGCGTCGACATAGGGCGCGACGGCACGCACCGCAGCATTCTGTAACGATTCGTGCGCGGTCAGCCGCCAGTCGGGCATCGCGCCGGACGGCGAGAAGATTTCCACGTGCGCGAGCACCGACAGCATCCGGTCGCGCACCTCGGTGCGAAAGCCGTTCATCACCGACAGCACGACGATCAGCGCGGCCACGCCGAGCGCGATGCCGGCCATCGCGGCGCCGGCGATGAACGACACGAAGCCGTCGCCAGCCGAGCGCCGGCCGCCGCGCGCGTAGCGCAGCCCGATCTGCCATTCGAACGGGAGTTTCAAGCGGGTTCCTTTCATTTCGATTCAATCCTGCCGAGCCGCGCATTCTAGCGAACGCGGCGCGGCCGTGTGCAGAGGTCGCGCCGCAGCCCCGAAACTCGCGGAAATCCGCCCGACCGGCCGGTCGTCGGCCGGCGTTGCGCGCCGGCACGCCGATATTTCCATCGTTTCGGGTCTGGTCGATAATGGCGCCCAGCATCCGGTCGAACATACCAAGTATTCACGGCGCAACCGGGCCGCGCCGTCACAGACCCATAACGATTCGGGGAAGGTTGCCGCTTGGGCAGCATGTCCTTGACAAGGAAATAACAAAATGGATTTGCTGCGTTTCCTGCTGCTCCTGCCGATTCGCGTGGCGGGCTTCGTCTGGTGGCTGCTCGGCTGCGCGCTGCGGCCGCTGGTCGGCAACCTGTCGTGGACGGCGCCCGCGTGGATGGGCGTCACCGCTGCGGCCGTGCGCCGCCGCCCGTGGCACGCCGGCGGCATCGTGCTGCTCGCGGCCGCGCTCGGTTACGGCGGCTACTGGTTCAAGCATCGCCCGAAGCCGCCGGAGCCCGAAACCGTCGGCTTCACCGTGAAGGCGCCGGCGATCACGACCTACGAGGTCGACGACACCGACAAGCCGAAGATCACCGTGCATCCGCTGGAAGTGGCGTTCTCGCAATCGGCCGCGCCGATCGAACGGGTCGGCAAGCCGGCCGGTGACGGCATCGAGATGACGCCCGCGCTGAAGGGCGCGTGGGAGTGGGCCGACGACAAGACGTTGCGCTTCACGCCGGCGGCCGACTGGCCGGTCGGCGCGCACGTCGAGGTGCGCTTCGCCGTGCATCGGGTATTCGCGCCGCAGGTGACGATGCACGACGACCGTTTCGCGTTCGACGTGCCGGCATTCGCCGCGACGTTCGGCGACAACCAGTTCTACCAGAACCCCGACAATCCGGCGGAGAAGCAGGCGCTGCTGCAGTTGCGCTTCAATTACCCGGTCGATCCGGCCGAGTTCGAGAAGCGCATCGGCCTCGTGCTGGTCGGCCGCGACGGCAAGACAGTGTCGCCGCTGCGTTACACGGTCAACTACGACAAGACGAAGACGAGCGCGTGGGTCTACTCGCCGCCGCTCGAGATTCCGCGCGATCCGCTCGCGGTGCGGCTCGACGTCGACAAGGGCGTGAAGAGCGCGCGCGGCGGCAACGGCACGCCGGATGTGCTGCATGCGTCGGTCGGCGTGCCGGGGCTGTACAGCCTGTCGATCGGCAATATCGCGCCGACCCTCGTCGACAACGAGCGCTACGAGCCCGAACAGGTGCTCGTCGCCGAAACCTCCGACGGCGTGCGCGGCGCCGAGCTGGCCGCGCGCGCGAAGGCGTGGGTGCTGCCGAAGCGCAAGCCGGGCGTCGAGCAGGCGGACGACGATCCGCCGTACGAATGGAACGTGGCCGACATCAGCGACGCGGTGCTGAAGCAGTCGAAGCCGCTGCCGCTCGAAGTCGTGCCGACCGAGAACGACTTCGCGACGCTGCAGAGCTTCAAGTACCACGCGACGCCGGGCGAGCGCGTCGTCGTGCGATTCGAGGGCGACCTGAAATCGGCGGGCGGCTACCGGCTCGGCGAGCCGGTGACGAACGCCTTCACGGTGCCCGATTATCCGAAGCTGCTGCGTTTCATGGCCGACGGCTCGCTGCTGTCGATGAGCGGCAGCAAGCGGCTGTCGGTCGTGTCGCGCAACCTGCCGGGCATGAAGGTCGAGATCGGCCGCGTGCTGCCCGACCAGATCCAGCATCTCGTGAGCTTCAACAACGGCACGTACGCGCGGCCCGAGCTGTCGTATTCGTTCAGCGAGGATCACATCGTCGAGCGCTTCGTGCAGACCCGCGCGTTCCCGGCCGGCGACCCCGGCAAGGCGCATTACGAAGGCATCGACCTCGGCCAGTACCTGAAGGACGGCAAGCGCGGCGTGTTCCTGCTGCATCTGTCGAAGTACGATCCGGCAGCCGAAAAGAAGAAAGCCGACGATGCGAAGGACAGCGATGCGGCGTCCGGCGACGGCAGCCAGGATCAGTCCGACAGCGCCGATTCGGGCGACAGCAGCGGCAACGGCGACGACGGCGACAACGCGCTCGGCGACACGCGCCTGATCGTCGTGACCGATCTCGGGATGCTGGTCAAGCGTGCGCTGGACGGCAGCCAGGACGTGTTCATCCAGTCGATCCGGTCGGGCAAGCCGGTTGCGGGCGCAACCGTGTCGGTGCTCGCGGTGAACGGGCAGGCGCTGTTCACGCAGACGACCGGCGCCGACGGCGTCGTGCATTTCCCCGCGTTCAAGGGGCTCGACCGCGAGAAGCGTCCGCAACTGTACGTCGTGAAGAAGGACACCGACCTGTCGTTCCTGCCGGTGGCCGGCCGCGATCGCCAGCTGGACTTCTCGCGCTTCGACGTCGACGGCGAACGCAACGCGACGGGCCAGGGGCAACTGTCCGCGCACCTGTTCTCGGATCGCGGCCTGTACCGGCCCGGCGATCCGTTCCACATCGGCCTGATCGTGCGCGCGGCCAGCTGGGCGCGCAGCCCGGCCGGCGTGCCGCTGCAGGCGGAGATCGTCGACCCGCGCGGGATGACCGTCGAGCGCAAGCCGGTGACCGTCGACGCGACGGGTTTCACCGAGCTCGGCTACACGACCGCCGAAACGGCGCCGACCGGTACGTGGACCGTCAACCTGTATATCGTCAAGGACGGCCAGCCGGGCGCCGAGCCGATCGGCAGCACGACGGTGCAGGTGAAGGAGTTCCTGCCCGACCGGATGAAGGTCGACGCGAAGCTGTCGCAGCAGGTCGTCGAAGGGTGGGTGAAGCCGAAGGGGCTGAAGGGCATCGTCGATGCGCAGAACCTGTTCGGCACGCCGGCCGAGAAACGCCGCGTCGCGGCGACGCTGACGCTGCGCCCCGTGTGGCCGTCGTTCCGCAGTTGGCAGGGGTATCACTTCTTCGACGCACGCCGCGCGAAGGAGGGCTATACGACCACGCTGCAGGACGGCACGACCGACGACAAGGGCCATGCCGAATTCGATCTCGATCTCGACAAGTACGCGGACGCGACCTACCAGCTCTACTTCCAGGCGAAGGCGTACGAAGCGGAAGGCGGGCGTAACGTCGCCGCGAACGCGCAGACGCTCGTGTCGAACAACGACTGGCTCGTCGGCTACAAGTCGGTCGACGATCTCGGCTACGTGAAGCGCGGCAGCCCGCGCACGGTGCGGCTCGTCGCGATCGACCCCGGCGCGAAGGCGATCGACGTGAAGGACCTGCGCGCGCAGCTCGTCGAGCAGCGTTACGTGTCGGTGCTGACCAAGCAGGATTCCGGCGCGTACAAATACGATTCGCGGCTGAAGGAGGTACCGGTCGACGAGAAGCCGTTGTCGATTCCGGCGGCCGGGCTCGACTACGCGCTGCGCACCGACAAGCCGGGCAGCTATGCGCTCGTGATCCGCCGCGCCGATGGCGCCGCGGTGAACCGGATCGAGTATTCGGTCACGGGCGCCGCGAACGTCACGCGTTCGCTCGACCGCAACGCGGAGCTGCAGGTAAGCCTCGCGAAGCACGACTTCAAGCCGGGCGAGCAGGTGGAAATTGCGATCCGCGCGCCTTACGCGGGCAGCGGCCTGATCACGATCGAGCGCGACAAGGTGTATGCGCACGCGTGGTTCCATGCGGACACGACGAGCTCGATCCAGCACATCACGGTGCCGGCCGGTTTCGAAGGCAACGGCTACATCAACGTGCAATACATTCGCGATCCGTCGTCGGACGAGATCTTCATGAGCCCGCTGAGCTACGGCGTCGTGCCGTTCTCGGTGAACCTCGATGCACGCCGCAACGCGGTGAGCGTCGATGCGCCGGCGCTGGTGAAGCCGGGCGACACGGTCAACTTCACCGTGCATTCGGGAAAGCCGGCGAAGGTCGTCGTGTTCGCGGTCGACGAGGGCATCCTGCAGGTCGCGCGCTACAAGCTCGGCGATCCGCTGAAGTTCTTCTTCCGCAAGCGGATGCTCGAAGTCGGCACGTCGCAGATCCTCGACCTGATCCTGCCGGACTTCGAGAAGCTGATGGCGATGGCCGCGCCCGGCGGCGACGCCGACGACGCGATCGGCCGCCAGCTGAACCCGTTCAAGCGCAAGCGCGACAAGCCGGTCGTCTACTGGTCGGGGATCGTCGACGTGAACGGCGACACGCGCCTGAGCTACACGGTGCCCGACTACTTCAACGGGAAGCTGCGCGTGATGGCCGTGTCGGTGTCGCCGGACCTGGTCGGCACGTTCGAGAGCGCGACGACGGTGCGCGGCGATTTCGTGCTGTCGCCGAACGTGCCGACGACGCTTGCGCCGGGCGACGAGGCCGACGTCAGCGTCGGCGTCGCGAACAACCTGACGGGCGTCGGCAACCAGCCGGTGCCGGTCGCGGTCACGCTGAAGACGGGCCCGCAGTTGCAGGTGATCGGGCCGGCGACGCAGAACGTCGCGCTCGCGCCGCAGCACGAAGGCGTCGCGCTGTTCCGCGTGAAGGCGACCGATACGCTCGGCTCGGGCGCGCTGTCGTTCGGCGCGCGCTACGGCGCGAAGGGCGCGCAGCAGCGCGTCGACGTGTCCGTGCGGCCGGCCGCCGCGTTCCGCACGCAGCTCGACATCGCGCGGCTCGATCCGGGCAAGAAGGCCGGCGTGCCGAGCCTGCGCTCGATGTACGACGCGTACGCGTCGCGCGACGCGAGCATCTCGACCGCGCCGCTGGTGCTGTCCGAAGGGCTGTCGTCGTATCTCGTCAACTTCGAGCACGCTTGCAGCGAGCAGATGGTGAGCGCGGCCGTGCCGCGTATGTTCGCGGCGAAGTGGCTGTCGGTGCGCGCGCTGACGAGCGCGATGCATGCGCCCGAAGCCGGCGCCGATGCGGCGAACGCGAGCACGATCGCGCAGTTCCTCGGCGTGCTGCGCAGCCGCCAGAACGCGCAGGGCGGCTTCGGCCTGTGGAGCGCGACGCCCGATGCCGATCCGTTCGTGTCCGCGTATGCGATGCACGTGCTGCTCGATGCGCGCGACCGTGGCGTCGCGGTGCCGAAGGACATGCTCGACGCGGGCAACGCGTACCTGCAGCGGCTCGCCGCGAACGATTCGCTCGGCTCGCTCGACCTGCTGCGGCAGCGCGCGTACGCGGTGTACCTGCTGACGCGCCAGGGCAACGTGACGACCAACAGCCTCGCGGCCGTGCAGAAGCGGCTGCAGGATGCGTACCCGAAGGACTGGAACAGCGATCTCGCGGCCGCGTGGCTCGCCGCGTCGTACCAGTTGCTGAAGCAGGACAAGGAGGCTGCCGCGCTGATCGCCGGCCCGCAGGCGTTGCTCGAACGCAAGCGCGCGTCCGACGGCGATTACGTGACGGGCTACTACATCGACCCGCTGACGCGCGACGCGAGCGTGCTGTACCTGCTCGCGAAGCACTTCCCGGAGCGCGTGCGCAAGCTGTCGCCGCGCGCGATGGACAACCTCGCCGCGCCGCTCGTCGACAACCGTTACAACACGCTGTCGTCGGCGATGACGATTCTCGCGCTCGACGCGTATGCGGCATCGAACGCGGGCCAGCTCGACCAGCTCGCGATCAATGAAGTGCGGGCGGGCGCCGCGCCGAAGGACGTGTCGTCGATCCAGGCGAACCTCGTGCGCTCGGGCACGTGGGCGGCCGGCGCGTCGCGCGTCGACTTCGTGAACGGCAGCGCGTTGCCGGCGTGGTGGGTCGCGAGCCAGTCGGGCTACGACCGCGGCGCGTCGACGAAGGCGATCAGGAACGGGCTGGAGATCGTGCGCGACTACACCGATACGGACGGCAAGCCGCTCGCCAGGATCACGCTCGGCCAGGAGATCGACGTGCACCTGAAGATTCGCGCGACCGGTTCGGCGAACGTCGGCAACGTCGCGATCGTCGACCTGCTGCCGGGCGGCTTCGATCCGGTCATCGCGCCGCCGCCCGTGGCCGATCCGCAGGAGGGGGACGGCGACGGCAGTGCGTCGGCGCCTGCGGCCGATGCGCCGTGGCATTCGCCGATCGGCGTGAAGGGCTCGACGTGGCAGCCGCAGTTCGCGGATATCCGCGAGGATCGCGTGGTGATCTATGGCACCGCGACGACCGACGTGCGCGAGTTCGTCTACCGGATCAAGGCGAGCAACGCGGGCCGCTTCATTGCGCCGCCGGCCTACGGCGAATCGATGTACGACCGCCGCGTGCAGGCGCAGGCGCCGGGCGGCACGGCGCTGACGGTGGAGCGCGTTCGATGACGAGGCGGCTGCACCAGCGTTGCAGGCCGCGTCGAAAGCAAGGAGCGACCGGGCGTGGCTGACGCATCCATGCGCCGACGCGTGCTGCACGGCGCCGGCCGCTGGCTGCATCGCTGGCAGAACTGGCTCGCGGGCGCGTTGCTCGTGTTCGGCGCGCTGGCTGCGTGCCGGCTGTGGTCGCATCCGCCGCTGCGCGACTGGAAACCGTCGTCGGTCGCGGTGACGGACGCGCAGGGCCGGTTGCTGCGCCTGACGCTCGCGAAGGACGACCGCTACCGGCTGTGGGTGCCGCTCGACCGGATGTCGCCGCAGCTCGTCGAAGCCGTGATGCTGCACGAGGACCGCTGGTTCCGGTGGCATCCGGGTTTCAATCCGTACGGGCTCGCGCGCGGCGCGTGGATCACGTATGTGCGCGGCGGCAATCCGCAGGGCGGCTCGACGCTGACGATGCAGCTCGCGCGCTCGCTGTGGAAGCTGAACACGCGCACGCCGGCCGGCAAGCTCGAGCAGGTCGCGCGCGCGGTGCAGCTCGAACTGTTCTATTCGAAGCGGCAGATTCTCGAAGCGTATCTGAACGACGCGCCGTACGGCCGCAACGTCGAAGGCGCGGGCACCGCGAGCGTCGTCTATTTCGACCGGATGCCCGACGCGCTGACGCTGCCCGAAGCGCTTGCGCTCGCGGTGATTCCGCAGGACCCGGCGCGGCGCGTGCGCGGCGGGCAGGACGAGATCAACCGGGCGCTGGCCGCGTCGCGCAACCGGCTGTATGCGCGCTGGCTGACGAAGCATCCGGGCGATGCGTCGCTCAAGCCGTTGTTCGCATTGCCGCTGGCGATGCGGCCGCTGTCCGCGCTGCCGTTTGATGCGCCGCATGCGGTCGACCAGGCGCTTGCTGCGCACAGCGCGTGGCGTACGACGCAGGGCGGCTCGGTGGCCGATGGCAACCGCGACAGCGACAGCGATGGCGGCGCGCGGCTCGCGACGACCGTCGATCTCAACCTGCAACGCACGCTCGAACGGCAGATTTCACGCTATGTCGCGCGCAACGATACGCGGGGCGTGCGCAACGCGGCGGCCATCCTCGTCGATACGCGCGACATGGGCGTGAAGGCGCTGGTCGGCTCCGCGAATTTCTTCGATCGCACGATCGACGGGCAGGTGAACGGCACGCTTGCGCGGCGCTCACCGGGCTCGACGCTCAAGCCGTTCATCTATGCGCTCGGCTTCGACCAGGGCGTGCTGCATCCGCAGACCGTGCTGCGCGATGTGCCGACGTCGTTCGGCCCGTATGCGCCGGAAAATTTCGACGGCCATTTCCTCGGGCCGATCACGGCGACCGACGCGCTGAACCGCAGCCGCAACGTGCCGGCCGTGTGGGTCGCGTCGCAGCTCAAGTCGCCGGAGCTGTACCGGTTCCTGCAGGACGCGGGCGTGCGCCGGCTCGCGAGCGCGCAGCACTACGGGCTCGCGCTCGTGCTCGGCGGCGGCGAAGTGACGATGCAGGATCTCGCGGCGCTGTATGCGATGCTCGCGAACCGCGGCGAGTTCCGGCCGCTGCGGCTGCGCGCGGACGAGCCGGCGCTGCCCGGCCGGCGCCTGCTGAGCGCCGAAGCGAGCTACATGACGATGGACATGCTGCGCCAGCACCTGCGCCCCGACGAGACGAGCGGCGCGCAGCCGTCGAGCGTGCCCGTGTACTGGAAGACCGGCACGTCATGGTCGTTCCGCGATGCGTGGACGGCCGGCGTGTTCGGCCCGTACGTGCTGGTCGTGTGGGTCGGCAATTTCGACAATTCGACCAATACCGCGTTCGTCGGTGTCGATGCGGCCGCGCCGCTGTTCTTTCAGGTCGTCGATGCGATGAACGCCGAGCGCACGCTCGTCGAGCCGCCGCGCGCGGTGCCGCCGCGCCTGAAGCGCGTGCGGGTCTGCCTCGCGAGCGGCGACCTGCCGAACGAGTGGTGTCCGCAGCAGGGCTGGACGTGGTTCATTCCGGGCACGTCGCCGATCCGCGTGAGCACCGTGCACCGGCCCGTCGTGATCGACGACGCGACGGGGAAGGCCGCGTGCCCGCCGTACGACGGCAAGCGCACGCATACGGAGGTCTTCGAGTTCTGGCCGTCGGACTTGCAGCAGGTATTCGCGCAGGCCGGCATTCCGCGCCGGCGGCCGCCGCAGAATGCGGATTGTCGCGATGCGGGGCAGCTCGAAGGCGATCCGCCGCGCATCACGTCGCCGCTGCGCGGCAGTACGTATGCGATGCGCGTGAAAAGCACCGACGAAACCCGCATCGCGTTCAACGCGACCGCCGATGCGAGCGCGCATGCGCTTTACTGGTTCGTCAACGACGCGTATGTCGGCCGCAGCGCGCCGGGCGACGCGCTGTTCTGGCAGCCGCGCACGGCCGGCAGCTATACCGTGCGGGTGGTCGACGATCACGGGCGCAGCGACCAGCGGCCGCTGGGAGTGGGGCTGGAGCAGTAGGCGCGGCCCGCCCGCGCCGGTTCAGACGCTGTAGCCGATCCGCAGCACACCCCATGGCCGTCCGCCGACGACGATCGGCGCGGACACGTCCTTCATCAGCACGAACTGGCCGTTGCCCATGTCGCGCCGATAGGTCTGCAACAGGAACGGTTTGTTATGCGATACCGACATGCGCGCGGTCCGGTCCGTGTAGATGCGGCGGTTCCGGCAATTCGCCGCGTTCCAGGCGGCGTCCGCGCGCTGCGGCAGCGAAAACTTCCGGTTGTGGGTCGGCAGGTAGCACTGCCGGTCGAAGCTTGCGCAATAGACGACGCGGTCGTCGAGGTCGAGCACCAGCTCCTGGACGGCGGGCAGCACGCGATCGGTGAACGCCGTGAAGCGCGTCATGAACTGCTGCGGGTCGGTGCCGGGAATCGGTTCGTAGTGCGCGTCAAAGAGCGCGTCGAGCGCGATATCGCCGCGGCCGACCGCCTCCTCGAAGAGTTTGCTGATCGCGGCGGCCGTGCTCCGCGCGGTGTCGATCAGGCGCGTGTCGGGCGAGTCGACGCCGGTCGCGGCGGTGAGCTCGATCAGCGTCTCGGAAACGGAGAGCAGATTGCCGAGCCGGTCCTTGGCCTGCGAGAAGTTGTCGGCCGAGTTCTCGACGCCGGACGCCATCTCGCCCACCTGCTCGTCGAGACGGTGGCACTGCGCCTCGATCTCGTCCGTCAGCGATGCGATCTGTTCGGCCTCGCCGGCCAGCTCGGTGATCGCGTGGCCGGTCGCGTGCACGACCTCGCCGATCGTGCGCGTGCCCTCGCGTACGCGATGCGCGCGGGCGGCGTTGTCGGTGCCTTCCGCGAGCAGGTGTTCGGTCTGCTCGGCGAGCCGCGCGAGGGTCGTCTCGATCTGGGCCGTCGCCTGCCCGGTCTTCGCGGACAGGTTCTTGACCTCGGCCGCGACCACCGCGAAGCTGCGGCCCGACTCGCCGGCGCGCGCGGCCTCGATCGCGGCGTTCAGCGCGAGCAGGTGGGTCTGTCGCGCGATGACGGAGATTTCCTCGGACACGGCCCGCACGTGATCGAGCGCGTCGCGCAGCGCACCCATCTGGTCGCTGATCGTGGTGACGCCCTCGACGAGGCCGTGAATGTCGGCGAGCGACGCCTCGATCGTCTGCTGCGACTGCCGGACCGCATTCGACGCATTGGCGCTGACGTCGCGTACCTGCTGCGCGGCCTCGGCGATCCGGTGGTTGCCGCGCAGCGTGAGCGCGGCCGATTCGCGCAGCGTATGGCAGACCTCCGCCTGCCGGGCGACGCGGGCCGCGACTTCCTCGACGTGGCCCGACACGTCGCAGATCTCGATGCCGAGCCTGCCGGCCTGTTCGGCGATGTCGCCGACGAGCGCGCGCGACGAACGGCGGCCGCGGCCGATTCCGAAGAAGTTCACGTTGGTGGGTCTCCTTGAGGGCATGCGCGCCGGGTTCCCGGCGGATGTTGGGCGTGCGTTCCTGACTTGACGGCCGCACGGCCGCGGACTTGAGGTCGGGTAAACATCGAGATCGGCATGCCGGATGGCCGGACCGGCGCCGGGCGGGGCGCGTTCGCGCCACGTTTCCGTGGCGGCGGCGCCGCGGTGTGGAGTGGGACGGGCGGCGCGCAGCGGCCGCCCGTGCGCAGGCGCTGCGTCAGAACACGTGGTGGATGCCGGCGTTGACACCGACCGTCGTGCCCGGCAACCCGTACAACGCGCCGCCCGTGATGCCGAGGCCGGTATTCATCGCGCCGTGGTTGTTGACCACGCCGACCTGCGCATACAGGCCCGTTCGCTTCGACAGGCTGTAGTCGGCGCCGATCGCGGCAAGCAGCGAATGATTGTGCGAATCGTTGCGGTCGGTCGTGTACCACGCGCCGGTGTTCAGGTCGAGGGCCGGCGTGACGCGATAGTCGAGGCCGGCGCTATACACGTTGTTGCTGAACGAGCCGGCGACCTTGTAGCTCGTGAACGACGCCTTGCCGGTCACCGGCCCGAACGTATAGGCGGTGCCGATCGTGCGGCCGACGAACGCGACCGTGCTCGGCACCGGCGTCGGCGACGTGCCGCCGTTGCCGTCGTAGAGCGCCGCGTTGAGCATGAAGCCGCCGTTCGCGTAGGTGAGGCTGCCGGAATACTGGCGTCCCGCCTGGAAGTCGCCGGCCTTTCCGCCGAAGCCGAACATCGCGCTGGCCGTCAGCCCGGCGATCGTCGGGCTCGTGTACGAAATCGCATTCGGGTTGAAGAGGCCCGTGACGAGCACGTTGTCGACGTACGGAACCAGCGCGGCACCGAAGTGCGAGACGTTGCGCGGATCCGATCCGAGTATCGCGAGCACGAATGGCGAGAACTGCAGGCCGACCTTCGTTTCGCCGAAGCCGCCGTCGATCCCGACCCACGCCTGGCGGCCGAAGAAGTTGCCGTTCGAATGGCCGAACGCGCCGTCCGTGATGTTGAAGCCGCTCTCCAGCTTGAATCGCGCGTGCAGCCCGCCGCCGAGATCCTCGGTGCCCGTGATGCCGAAGTTGGTCGGCGTCATGCCCGTGTCGGTCAGCGCGAACTGGCGTCCGGCGTTGCCGCCGGTTGCCGAATCGAGCGATCGGCTCGTATAGAGCAATGCGGCATCGAGATCGCCGTACAGCGTGACGCTGCTCTGCGCGAAACTGCTCGTGCTTGCCGCCGCGCCGAGCAGCGCCGCGCAAATCGTCCATGTCCTGCTCTTCATCGTCTGTCTCCGTTTTTTGAGTGTTATAATACGTACGACTAATTAAAACTTCGATGGCGGATGCGAGGCGAGCCGCCTGCATGCCGTGCCGTCGGGGAACGCACGGCGATGCTTCTCGCCGGCGCCGCAACACGGCCCGCGAGCCCGGTGTCAGAGCCGGGCCGGCGGCCGTGCTGCGGTGCCGCGGTGAAGCGATGCGCCCGCCGTGGCGGGCAATGTCACATCGAGCGGTTCAACTGCTCGAGGATGGCCGGATTCTCGAGCGTGGACGTGTCCTGCGTGATCGCCTCGCCCTTCGCGAGCGAGCGCAGCAGGCGCCGCATGATCTTGCCCGAGCGCGTCTTCGGCAGGTTGTCGCCGAAGCGGATGTCCTTCGGCTTCGCGATCGGCCCGATCTGCTTGCCGACCCAGTCGCGCAGCGTCTTCGCGAGCGCCGCCGCTTCGTCGCCTTCCGGGCGCGAACGCTTCAGCACCACGAACGCCACGACCGCCTCGCCCGTCGTGTCGTCCGGACGGCCGACCACCGCCGCCTCCGCCACGAGTTCGTGCGACACCAGCGCCGATTCGATCTCCATCGTGCCGAGCCGGTGGCCCGACACGTTCAGCACGTCGTCGATTCGGCCCATGATCGTGAAGTAGCCGGTGTCCTTGTCACGTACGGTGCCGTCACCGGCCAGATAGAGCGTGCCGCCGAGTTCCTCTGGGTAATAGCTCTTCTTGAAACGCTCCGGGTCGCCCCAGATCGTGCGGATCATCGCCGGCCACGGACGCTTGACGACGAGGATGCCGCCTTGCCCGTTCGGCACGTCCTGGCCGGTCTCGTCGACCACCGCGGCCATGATGCCCGGCAGCGGCAGCGTGCATGAACCCGGCACGGTCGGTGTCGCGCCCGGCAGCGGCGTGATCATGTGGCCGCCGGTTTCGGTCTGCCACCACGTGTCGACGATCGGGCAGCGTTCGCCGCCGACATGCTTGTGGTACCACATCCACGCTTCCGGATTGATCGGCTCGCCGACGGTGCCGATGATGCGCAGGCTCGACAGGTCATAGCTCTTCGGATGCACCTTGTCGTCGGCTTCGGCCGCCTTGATCAGCGAACGGATCGCGGTCGGCGCGGTGTAGAACACCGTCACCTTGTGATCGTCGATCATCTTCCAGAAGCGGCCGGCGTCCGGATAAGTCGGCACGCCCTCGAACACGACCTGCGTGCCGCCGCACGCGAGCGGCCCGTAGGTGATGTACGTGTGGCCCGTGACCCAGCCGATGTCGGCCGTGCACCAGAACACGTCGTCGGGTTTCCAGTCGAAGGTCCACTTCATCGTCTGCGCGGCCCACAGCAGGTAGCCGCCCGTGCTGTGCTGCACGCCCTTCGGCTTGCCGGTCGAGCCCGACGTATACAGGATGAACAGCGGATGCTCGGCGCCGACCCAGGTCGGCTCGCAGCGGTCGGATTCGCCGTCGGCGAGTTCGTGCATCCACAGGTCGCGGCCTGCATGCCAGTCGATATTGCCGCCGGTGCGGCGATAGACGATCACGCTCTTGACCGCCTGGCAGCCGCCCATCGCGATCGCCTCGTCGGCGATGCTCTTGAGCGGCAGCGTCTTGCCGCCGCGGGCCTGCTCGTCGGCCGTGATGAGGGCCACCGCGCCGACGTCGACCAGCCGCTCGTTCAGCGATTTCGCGGAGAAGCCGCCGAACACGACCGAGTGCGTCGCGCCGATGCGCGCGCAGGCCTGCATCGCGACGATGCCTTCGATCGACATCGGGATATAGATCACGACGCGATCGCCCTTGCCGATACCGCGTTTCTTCAGCGCATTCGCGAAGCGCGACACGCGTGCGAGGAGGTCCGCATAGGTGACGCGGGTGACGGTGCCGTCGTCGGCCTCGAAGATCACCGCGACGCGCCCGCCGTTGCCGGCTTCGACGTGACGGTCGAGACAGTTGTACGACGCGTTCAGCTCGCCGTCGTCGAACCACTTGTAGAACGGCGCGTTGCGCTCGTCGAGCACCGTCGTGAACGGCTTGTGCCACGCGAGGCCCTCGCGCGCGAGACGCGCCCAGAAGCCTTCGTAATCCTGCTCGGCCTCGGCGACGAGCGCGCGATAGGCCGGCATGCCGGAAATGGTCGCCGTCTTCTCGAGCGCCGCGGGCGGCGCGAACTGACGGGTTTCGTGAAGAACCGATTCGATCTTGGACAAGCGTGTCTCCCTGCGTTCGTGTGATTCCTGACGGTGCTCGGGAAAACGCAACATGCATGCCAGTTGCGCGACCGGTGCGCGGCTGCCGCAAAACCCGCGACAGCCGGGCGCGTGATGCCCGATCCAGCCAGGCCGTCGGGTTTGCGGACGGTATCGCGATGCGGCGAGGCGTTCACAAATGCAGCAGGCGTGTTGCAGTCCTGAGCAGTTCGGTGTGCGATCCGGCTGGCGCTCGCCCGGCACGGCCGCGTCACGCGAGCAGCGAGCGCAGCGCCGGTGCGTGCCTGAATTGCCGGATGCGTTCGAGTGCCGCCACCTCGAGCTGACGAACGCGTTCGGCCGACAGGTTCAGTTGCCGGCCGATCTCACGCAGCGAATACTCGTTGTCGACATCGATCCCGTAGCGCAGGCGAAGAATCCACGCTTCGCGGGCGGGGAGGCAATCGATCAGCGCCGCGACCGCCGTGCGCAACTGGCCGGCGCTCGCGGCTTCTTCCGGCGTCGGCGCGTCGGGGTCGATCGTGACGTCGCACAGCGTGAGGTCGTGATCGGGCGAAACCGGCAGGTCGGCCGAGATCGGTTCGCGCACGATGCCCATCAGCTCGCGCACCTTGTCGACCGGCAGCCGCATCTGCGCGGAAAGCGCCCGCGCGTCGGCGACGTCGCCGGTTCGTTGCCGATGGATGCGCGCGAGCCGCGACAGCTTGTTGAGCGTATCGACCGTATGCGCGGGCACACGTATCGTGCGCCCCAGATCGGCGAGCGCATGCGTGATCGCCTGCCGGATCCACCAGGTCGCATAGGTCGAGAATTTGAAGCCGCGCCGGTGGTCGTAGCGATCGACGGCCTTCATCAGGCCGATATTGCCTTCCTGGATCAGATCGGCGAACGGCAGGCCGCGATCGGCATAGCGTTTGGCGACCGAGACGACGAGACGCAGGTTGCTCTGGAACAGCTTCGTTCTCGCGGGTTGCATCGCCCGCTCGATACGCGAGAACCGCGTGTCGAGCGCGATCGCGATGTCGAGCGGCAAGAGCGACTGGTCGGCGAGGCGAGCGAGTGCGCTGCGTGCGTCGATCAGCGCCGGCGCATGGCGGGAGAGGGCGGCGGCGCAGTCGGGGTGCGCGGCGCTGCATGCGTGCAGCCATGCGTATACGTCGTCGCACGGCGTGAAGCGGTCGTGGCGTGCGGATTCCGTACGGATGCCCGAGGCGGCCAGCGTGTCGACGAGCCGCTTTTCGAACGTGCGCGCTCGGCTCGCGCGCTCGGCTCGCGCGCTCGCGGTTCGCTTGCCCGATGCGTTCGATCGCGCGCGAGGTGAAGCGGATTCTGCCGGTCGATACGGCAGCCTCGCGCAGCAGCACCCGGTAAGCGGCCGACGCGAAACCGTCGGCGTGCAACGCATGCTGCATCGCCGATGCCAGCACACCGGCGCGCTCGAGTGCTTCGACGACCGTATCGCGCCACGCCGGGGTGTCGAGGGAAGGACTGGCGTCGTCGTCCGGCGCCGGCGATTCCGCGGTTGAATCGTTGGGCAACATCGTCGGCGCACTCGCGGGCGGAGCGATATCGCCGGCGAATCCCGTCACGTAAACCGACGCCGCCACCTTGCCGGCACGGATGTCGTCCGCGATCGCTGCGACGGCGGCGAGCGCCGCCGGATCGCGGCTCAATGCGTCGATGCATGCGGCACGGCCGCTTTCCAGACGAAGCGCGAGCGCGATCTCTTCGTCGCGTTCGAGCAGCGGCGTCGCGCTCATTTCCCGCAGATAGAGCCGGACCGGATCGTTGGTCCGGCCCGCGAGCAGGTCGTCGGCCGCGAGCGGCGTCGATGCGTCGGCGAGCGACGACGCGACTTCCGACACCGGAGAAAAATGGCGGTCGAGCGTCCACGCAGTACGCGCGCCGGCATGCTCGCGTACGTCGATGCCGAACTCGCGCAGCATCGACGCGGCCGCGTCGACAGCCGCGCGTTCGGCCGCGTCATCCGGCAACGCATCGGGCAACGCATCGGCGATTTCGCCGTGCGTCACGTATCCGCGGTCGATGCCCAGCGCGATCAGCGCATGCAGATGGTCCGCGCGTTCGGCGTCCGCACCGCGACGCGACGCGTCGTCGCGCTCGCGGGCGGGTCCGGCATCAAGCGAGCTTCGCATAGACGTTGCACCAGCCTTCGGCGGCAACCGTCTTGCCCGCGAACATCGGGCACGTACCGACGGATTCGCCCGCGGCGGCCTTGTAGAAGCGGCAGTTCGAACACGTCTGGCCGGCCTGATACTTCGGGAACTTGCCTGCGTCGACGGCCGTCGCCTTTGCGCGGTAGCCGAGCGTTTTCGCTGCCGCGTCGTTTTCGTCGACGGGCGGTGCGGCGGCGAATGCGCGCGGGCTGGTCGCGAGCGCGGCGCACAGGCCGGCGGCCTGCACGAAGAAGGTTCTGCGATGGCGGGAGATCATGGTGTCGTCCTGGATGAAATGACAAGAAAAAATCCGGCCCGCGCGCCGGGCATGCTGCCCGGCGCGGCGGTCGACCGAAACGAAAGCGGGCGGGAAAGTTACTTGCGCGGCCCGGCGATGAGCGGCGCCTTCGACGCGTTGGCGAGATCGGCGGTCAGCTTGCTCTGCGACGCGTCGTAGCCGTTCGAGTAAAGCAGGAACGCCATCAGGTCCTCGTATTCCTGCGCGGTCATCTTGCCGGGGCGATCGGCCGGCATGTTGCTCGACATGTACAGGAAGATTCCGCCGACCGTGATGTGGGACTTGCCTTCGGGCGCGAACGATTCACCGCTCAGCGCGGGCGCGGTATTGCCTTCGAGCTGGTCTCCGTGGCATTTCGCGCACGCATCGGTATAGAGCTTCTTGCCGTGTTGCACCTGCGCCTGGTCGAACGACGGGACGCCGCTGCCTTCGCTCGTCGAAACCTTGATGAAGCCGCTCTTTGCCGGCCGCTGCGCGGACGCGATCGCGCCGTCTAGAAACCGGCCGGGCACGGGCGTGGCGGCGGCTTGCGCGATGTCGTCGGGAAGCGTCCAGCCGCGCGTGAGCGACGCGAGACGGCCGTTGCCGCTCATCTGCGACAGCGTGGCGTCGATGCGCTTTTGCAGCGCGTCCTTGCCCGGCCCGAAGGCGAACGACAGTTGCCAGTCGGAGTACGGCGATGCAGTCGCCGCCACCTTGAACCGTTGTTTCGGATGTGCACGCTCGTAGGCGACGACGCTCGGATACCAGACGATCGCGCGCTGCGCGCGACCCGCGGCGAGCGCGCCGATCGTTTTCTCGCTCGTGTTCTCGAGGTCGAAGCGGGCGTTCGCCTGCTGCGCGGCGATCAGTTGCGACGGGCTGCCGTACGTGGCCGCGATCGTTTCCTTCGCGCCGGTCGGCGCTTGCGCATCGCGCAGCGACACGCTGACGTAGCCGGAGCGCAGATAGCCCTGCGAGAACGTCATTTTCGATCCCGACGCATCGGCGATCGCCGAACGCGGGAAGCCGGCGATCACGTCGCAGTCGCGTTCGAGCGATTTCGTCAGCTCGCTGGCGGAGATGCCGTCGTCGTCGCCGTTGTCGTCGACGCCGCGTTGGTTGAAGGTCGCGGCGATGCCCGCGGTGCGGAACACTTCGCGCGCCACGGAGCGGTCGAGCGCGGTGGTCGGGCTGCCGGGCAGCGTGCAGACGCGCACGCCGGCCGATGCGGCTGCGGGTGTCAGCGCCACGCCCACGGCGAGCAGACTGGCGACGGTGACGGAAGTGAGACGAGTATTCATGATCGTGTGTCCGGTTCAAGCGGGTGGGGCGTCGCGCCCGCATCGGGCGCATGCGGGCGCGACTGGGGCGTGGCGCCGGTTCAGTCGAGCGCGAACACGTAGAGCGTGCCGCCGCGCGGAACGTCCTTCGCGATGTCGGCCATCGGGCCGCCCCAGATCGGGTTCGCGCCGCCGTAGCCGGCGAGCACGGCGACATATTCCTTGCCGTCGACCTCGTACACCGACGGCTGCGAAATGATGCCGCTCGCCAGTTGCGGGCTTTCCCACAGCACCTTGCCGGTCGCCGTATCGAACGCGTACAGGTGGCCGTCGAGCGAGCCGCTGAACGCGAGGCCGCTCGCCGTGGTCGCGACGCCGCCGTTCCACGGCTTCTTCGACCAGTGGCTCCACAGCTTCTTGCCGGTGTTCACGTCGATGGCCGTCAGCTCGCCGTAGCCTTCGCTACCCGGTTCGGGCTTGATCTCGAAGCCTTCGCCGAGATACGGCAGGCCTTCCATGTAGCTGACCGACTTGCCGGTCAGGCTCATGCACGCATGCAGCGCGGGCACGACCGCGATGTTGCGTTCCTGGTCGTACGAGATCGACCACCAGTTCTTGCCGCCGAGGAAGCTCGGGCACGTTTCGATCGTCGTGCCGGCCTTCGGGAACTTCGATGCGTCCTGGATCGGCTTGCCGTCGGCCGTGTAGCCGGTGACCGACAACGCCTTCACGAACGGCGTCGCGTAGATCAGCTTGCCGGTCGTGCGGTCGATCGCGTGGAAGAAGCCGTTGCGGTCGGCGTGGATGATCGCGTCGTAGTCCTTGCCCTTGTACTTGATGTCCGCGAGGACGGCCGCGTTCACGCCGTCGTAGTCCCACGTGTCGTTGTTCGTGTACTGGTAGTGCCACTTCAGGTTGCCGCTCTTCGCATCGAGCGCGAGCAGCGAGTCGGAATACAGGTTGTCGCCGGGGCGCAGCGCGGCGAGCCACGGGCCGGGGTTGCCGACCCCCCAGTACAGCGTGCGCGACGCGGCGTCGTACGTGCCGGTGAGCCACGCGGCGCCGCCACCATGGCTCTGCATGCCGTCGGGCCAGGTTTCCGCGCCCTTTTCACCGGCGGCGGGGATCGTATAGCGTTTCCAGACCTGCGAGCCGTCCTCCGGATTCAGCGCGGCGATGTAGCCGCGAATGCCGTATTCGCCGCCGGACGTGCCGACGACGATCGCGCCGTCGATCGCGAGCGGCGCGAGCGAGAACGCGTAGCCGAGGCCCGGCTCGAACATCTGCTTCTTCCACACGAGATTGCCGGTCTGCGCGTCGAGCGCCGCGATTTCGCCGTTCAGCATCGCGATATAGACGTTCTTGCCGTACAGCGCGACGCCGCGGTTGACGACGTCGCAGCACGCGGTCTTGAACGACGCCGCGCCGAGCTTCGGCTCGTATTTCCACAGCTGCTTGCCGGTCTTGGCGTCGAACGCGTAGACGTTGTCCTTCGGCGTCGTCACGAACAGATAGTTGCCGTTCACGATCGGCGTGGCCTCGAAACCCTGCTTCAGGTCGGCGGGGAACTTGTACGCCCACACCTGCTTGAGATCCTTCGCGTTCGACGTGTCGATCTGCTTGAGCGGCGAATGCGAGCGGCCGTCGTAGGTGCGGTAGTAGGTCAGCCAGCCCGGATCGCCGTGAGCATCGGTCAGGCGCTGGTAGGTCACGGCCGGGTAGTCCGCGGCCGCTTCGACGAGGCCGGGGTTCAGCGCGACGGCGGCCGCCACCGCGATGCCGATCGTCGCCAGCCGGCTCGCTGAAGCCGAGAGTTTCTTCATGGTTGTCTCCTGGGTCATTGTGGTCGCACCGCCGCGAACGATTCGTCGCGCCGGCACGGTTGGGGTTCCGGGCCGAGTGCACTGCCCGTCACGCAAGTCGCATGCCATCGCGGCTGGAAGCCGGTGTGGCGCGGCACACCGGCGCATCGCCGCTGATGCGTCGATCGACGACGCGCGCCATGGCGTCAACGAAGGTGTTGCATTCAGGTACACCGTCGCGCGCGAAGTGTTGCCAAACATGACAGGTGGTGCAGTCCGCAGAACAGCGGGCCGTCGGTCGCACGCATGCCGGTCCAAATCGATGTGCGGCGCAGCGCGCACCGCTTGCGCTCGCGGCGCTGGCACGGTTCTCGCACGCCGGCTTCGCGACAACCCGTCGCCGCGCGGTGCATCGCACGGGCCGGCGGAATACAGGTGCGGAGACAACGGAAATGATCAGGAGACCAAAGGCAGCCGGGCGCGACGGCGCGACGCGGCGCGGCCGGCGTGCGCGATGCGTCGGCACGACCCTCGGCGCGCTGGCGCTGTTCGGCCTGCCGCCCGGCAGCGTGCGCGCGCAGCAGCAGGCGGACGGCGCCGCGATCGCGCTGCCCGCATCGACCGTCGTGCTGCCCGCGGTGGTGGTCGTCGGCACGACGCCGCTGCTCGGGATCGGCACGCCGCTGTCGAAGGTGCCGGCGAACGTGCAGACGGTGCGTGCGGCGGAACTCGACGTGCAGCACCGCGCGACGCTCACCGATTTCTTCGCCGCGAACCTGCCGAGCGTGACGATCTCGGACGCGCAGGGCAACCCGTATCAGACGGACGTCAACTATCGCGGCTTCACCGCGTCGCCGCTGCTCGGCACGCCGCAGGGGTTGTCGGTGTTCGTCGACGGCGTGCGCGTGAACGAGCCGTTCGGCGACGTCGTGAACTGGGACATCCTGCCCACGCAGGCGATCGACCGCGTGCAGCTGATCCCGGGCTCCAACCCGGTGTACGGGCTCAACACGCTCGGCGGTGCGCTCGCGATCACGACGAAGAACGGCAAGTCGAGCCCGGGCGGCGAAGCGGAGGTATCGGGCGGCGCATGGGGCCGCAAGACCGCCAGCGTCGAGCAGGGCGGCACGATCGGCCCGAACCTCGACTACTACGCGACCGCGAACGTCGCGAACGACGGCGGCTGGGCCGACCATAACGCGAGCCGCGTGCGGCAGGCGTTCGGCAAGCTGCGCTACATCGATGCGGACACGACGCTGTCGATCGCCGCAGGCGGAGCGGACAACACGCTGTCCGGCACCCAGACGATCCCGCGCTCGTTCCTCGGCAACCCGAAGCAGGCGTATACGTATCCGGACCGGAACCGCAACAGCGCCGGCTACCTGACGCTGTCCGGCGACCTCTTTTTCGGCGAGCACGTTGAGCTGAGCGGCAACGCGTACTACCGGCACCTGCGCAACGCGAACACGAGCAGCAACAACAATACGGATTACGGATCGGTGGACGAGGACGGCACGGTCGACACGGTGCAGGGCAGCAACGCGCAATCGACGATCGTCACCGACAGCTACGGCGGCAGCGTGCAGCTCACGCTGCTCGGCAAGCTCGGCGGGATGGCGAACCGGCTGGTCGCGGGCGTGTCGGCCGACGTCGCGAACTCGAGCTACGTCGCGTCGTCGCAGGACGCGTCTTTCACCGATGCGCGCGCGGCGATCGGCATCGGCGAATTCGTCCGGCAGACCAGCGCGAAGACGCGCAACGCGAACGTCGGCGTGTACTTGAGCGATGCACTGTCGCTGACGCCGCACTGGACGCTGACGCTGTCGGGCCGCTACGACTGGTCAAAAGCGCAGATCGGCGACGAGAGCGGCGTGCAGCCGCTGCTCGACGGCAACCATGTGTTCTCGCGCTTCAACCCGGCGGTCGGACTCAACTGGAACCCGGTCGCGGGCTTCACCGCGTATGCGGCCTACAACGAAGGCATGCGTTCGCCGACCGCGATCGAGCTCGCATGCGCGGACCCGGCCGCGCCGTGTTCGCTGCCGAACGACTTCATCGCCGACCCGGCGCTCAAACCCGTGATCTCGAAGACGTTCGAAGCCGGCGTGCGCGGCCGCTTCGGCGCGGCGACGACCTGGAGCGCTGCGGCCTACCGCACGACGCTGACGGACGACATCCAGTTCATTAGCAGTCCGGCCAGCGCGCAGGGCTATTTCCGCAACGTCGGCGATACGCGGCGGCAGGGTATCGAGCTCGCCGGCCGCACGCGGCTCGGCCCGCTCGGTGTCGGGCTGTCGTATAGCTATGTCGATGCGACCTACCGTTCGTCATGGACCGAACACAGCCCGGCGAATTCGGCGGCCGACGCGAACGGCAACGTGACGGTCAAGCCGGGCGACCGCATCCCCGGCATTCCCGCGCATACGGTGAAGCTGCGGCTCGACTACGAGGCGACGCCCGCGTGGGACATCGGCGCGAACGTCGCGTGGCGCAGCGGCGTGTACGCGCGCGGCGACGAGAACAACGCGGACGTGAACGGCCGGATCGCGGGCTATGTGCTGGTCGATCTCGACATGCGTTACCGGGTCACGAAGCGGTTCGAGGTGTTCGCGAGCGTGACGAACCTGTTCGACAAGCGCTATGTAAGCTTCGGCGCGCTCGGCCAGAATTTCTTCAACGGGCCGAACCATACGTTCGACGGCGCCCATCCGGTGAACGAACAGTTCGTCGGGCCGGGCGCGCCGCGTGGCGAGTGGGTCGGCGTGCGCTATGCGTGGGACTGAGCGTGGTGCGGCCGCGTGTGTGGTCGCGCCGTGACGCGAACGAGCGCCGGGTCGTCACGTGAACGGCACCGTCGCGAACATCGCATTCACCGCCCGTGCGACGCTGCGCGCCAACGCGGGCTCGCTTGCCAGATGCCCGGCCTTCACGCGTTCGATTTCCGCTTCGGGGGCGGCTCGCGCGAGTCGCTCGACATTGCCGACCGGGCAAACGGGATCGTGCATCCCGTGCGCGGCGAATAGCGGCACGCGGGCCTGTGCGGCCCGTCGCGCGAGCGCGAGTACGCGGCGCTCGCCGAGCCAGCAATCGTGTTGCAGGTAGTGCGCCTGGATCCGGTATTTGTCGATCAGCCGGCCGACGGTCTTGTTCGACCGGACCGCGCGCACGGGCGAGCGGCGCGTTCGCGCCGATGCGAGGATGGCGTTTTCGTACGCGTGCCACGCGAGCGCCACCGCGCGCTGTCGGGCCGCGCTCGCGCCGTGGCGCAGTCGCTGCGCGCAGCGCGACAGCAGGCGATCCGGCCGGCCGCCGCCGGCCGCTGCATGCAGGCGTCGCCATTCGCGCGGCGCACGCGTGCGGGAGGTCATGAAGAGTCCGCGAACTTCGCGTGGCGACGTCAGGAACAGGCCGCGCAATACGACGCCCGTCACCCGCTCTGGATGCGTGCCCGCATACGCGAGCGCAAGCGCGGCGCCCCACGATCCGCCGACGACGCCCCAGCGTGCAATGCCGAGCTGCTCGCGCACCGCCTCCAGATCCGCGATCAGCCGCGCGGTGTTGTTGTGACGCGTGCCGCCGCGCGGTGTCGACGCGCCCGCGCCGCGCTGGTCGACGAGCACGACGCGCACGCGGGTGAGGTCGAACAGCCGCAGGATGCCGGCCTGGCTGCCGCTGCCGGGCCCGCCGTGCAGCACGACGACCGGATGGCCCTGCGGAGCGCCGGCCACGGCGAATGCGATCGATTGCGCGTCGCGGTGCAGGCGCCGGCGCGCTGGCGTGGCCGGCGACGCCGGCGTGTCGGGCAAGGCCCGAGGCGCGGGCGACGGCGTGGATCGAATCGGGCGACGCGTCATGTCGATAGGGCTCGGGCGGAATCGGGAGGGCAACCGTCACTCGGCCGGCCAGTGGCCGGATCGGTTCTGCGATAAAGCCAGAAACGCGCCAGCCGCGCAGATCCGGATTCGCACGGGTAGTCACGCGTCGGGAAATCGCGGTATCACGAAGGCCTGGCCGTCGCGTGACGCGACACGCCGCCGCCGCGCCCGGCCGATTCATTACATCGTGCTTTCAATTCGTGCCCGGGCGCCGGCGTGGCCCGATGCTTGCTTGCAATGACGGCAAAGAGTCCGGCAGTTGACCGGAAGGATCCCCCGGAGGAGACAATGCGCGACGACGTAGAGCAGGCGGCCGGGTCACGGGCCGCGCATCCCGCTGGCTGGCCCGCGCCGTCGATCCAGAAGGCCCACGAGCGCTCGGAGACGTTCGGCCTGCAGGTATCGGCACGGCCCGACTACGACGTGCTGTCGAACGCGGCGCTGGTGCTCAAGCGCGAGCAGAGCCGGGTGCTGTGCGTGCACGCGATGCCGGTGATGGAGACGCTGCACGAGCAGATCGTCAACACGCAGAGCATGATCGTGCTGACCGATGCGGAAGGGCTGATCCTGCATTCGATCGGCGACGACGATTTCCTGCGCCGCGCGGAGAAGGTCGCGCTGCGCCCGGGCGCGAACTGGGCGGAGAACCGGCAGGGCACCAACGCGATCGGCACGGCGCTGGCCGAGCTGTGCCCGATGGTCGTCCACGGCGACCAGCACTTCCTGGCCGCGAACCGCTTCCTGACCTGTTCGAGCGTGCCGATCCTCGATCCGTACGGCGACGCGATCGGCGTGCTCGACGTGACGGGCGACCACCGCAGCTATCACCAGCACACGATGGCGCTCGCGAAGATGTCGGTGCAGATGATCGAGAATCACCTGTTTACGACGACCTTCCAGGAAACGCTGCAGGTGTCGTTCCATGGCCGCCCCGAGTTCCTCGGTACGCTGATGGAAGGGATCGTCGCGTTCACCGCCGACGGCCGCTTCCTGTCGGCCAATCGCAGCGCGCAGTTCCAGCTCGGCATGCCGCTCGCCGCGCTGCGCGCGCACACGCTGTCGTCGCTGTTCGACATCACCAGTGCGCAACTGATCGACCGCATGCGCGCGAGCACCGACCGGCACCTGATGCTGAATCTCGGCAACGGCGCGGTGGTCTGCGCGCGCGTGCACTTTCGCCGCGCGACGCTCGCCGAAGGCAGCCGGCCGACGGACGTCCGCGACGCGGGGGCGCCGGCCGCGCGCGCGAACGCGGTGCCCGCGCCGGCGGCGGGCACGTCGGCCGGCCTGTCGCGGCTCAACTATCTCGACACCGGCGATGCGCACGTCGCGTGCGTGATCGCGAAGGTGCGCAAGGTGATCGGCAAGGACATCCCGATCCTGATCACCGGCGAGACCGGCACCGGCAAGGAGTTGCTCGCGCAGGCGATCCACAACGACTCGCCGCGGCGCGACGCGCCGTTCGTCGCGGTCAACTGCGCGTCGATTCCGGAGACGCTGATCGAGTCCGAGCTGTTCGGCTACGAGGAGGGCGCGTTCACCGGCGCGCGCCGCAAGGGGGCGATCGGCAAGCTGCTGCAGGCGAACGGCGGCACGCTGTTTCTCGACGAGATCGGCGACATGCCGTATCCGCTGCAGGTGCGGCTGCTGCGTGTGTTGCAGGAGCGCCTCGTGAACCCGCTCGGGTCGACGAAGACGATCGCGGTGGACATCGCGATCATCTGCGCGACGCACCGCGATTTGCGCGAGATGATCGCGCAGAACCGTTTTCGCGAGGATCTCTACTACCGGCTGAACGGCCTCGTGGTGCGCCTGCCGCCGTTGCGCGACCGCACGGATCTCGCGGTCGTCGTGCAGAAGATGCTGCAACGCGAGGCGTTCGCGGGCCCGGGCCGGCCGCCGCTGTCGGTCGCGCCGGACGTGATGGAGTTGTTCGTGCGCTGCACGTGGCCGGGCAATTTCCGCCAGCTCGGCAACCTGCTGCGCACGGCGGCCGCCATGGTCGACGACGACGGCGAAATCCGGCGCGAGCACCTGCCGGACGACTTCTTCGACGACCTGCGGCGCGGCGATGTACAGGCCGTGCCGGCCACGCCCGATTCGCCCGCCGCGGCGAGCGCCGGCGCCGGGCCCGGCGTCGCGGACGTGTTGCCGCCCGCCGATGCGCGCCTGCAGGACGTCGCCGCGTCCGCGATCGCCGCCGCGTTGGCCCGTCACGGCGGCAACGTATCCGCCGCGGCGCGTGCGCTCGGCGTCTCGCGCAACACGATCTACCGGAAGATGCCGGGCGCCGACGCGGGGCGCCATCCGTCCGACGAAAGCTGACGCGCCGCCGTCGTGCGGTGCGCGACCTGTCACAGCCGGTGTGTCAAGTTGCAACACCGGTGTTCAACGATTCAACACCTGTCACCACTCGCGGACATCGTGCCGCCGGGGTGGTGGCACGCATTCGCGCGAATCGTGTCGGCGATTCGTAAGGATTCCGCCCCGCTGCCCGGATGACGGCGGTCTACCGCCGCTGCACCGCCGAAATACGGCTTCGGCACGCTCCTTGCTGAAGATGAATCGACCGCTCGATTGCCGCGGTCGTTCGACTCACCCAGCAACGCATCCATCATCAACTCGACAGGAGACACACCATGCAGTGGACGACACCGTCTTACACCGACCTGCGCTTCGGCTTCGAAATCACGATGTACATCGCCAACCGCTGATCGCCGTGCGTGCCGCCCGTTTCGCCGTGGTCGGCGCGGGCGGCCTCGGGAGCTGACGCCATGAAGATCAAGATACTCGGCTCGGGAGCCGGCGGCGGGCTGCCGCAATGGAACTGCAATTGCGCGAACTGTCGCCGTGCGCGCAGCGGAAGCGGCCACGTGCTGCCGCGCACGCAGTCGTCGATCGCGGTCAGCGACGACGGCATCGACTGGGTGCTCGTCAACGCGTCGCCCGACATTCTTTCCCAGTTGCGCGCGGATCCGGACCTGCAACCGGCGCGCGCGATCCGCGACAGCGGCATCGCCGCCGTCCTGCTGTGCGACGCGCAGATCGATCACGTGACGGGCCTGCTGATGCTGCGCGAGCGCTCGACGCCGCTGCCGCTCTACGCGAGCGCGCCGGTGCTCGACGACCTGTCGACCGGCTTGCCGCTCGTGCCGCTGCTCGGCCATTACTGCGGCGTCGCCGCGCACACGATCGTGCCCGGCGAGCCGTTCGCGGTGCCGGCGGCGAGCGGGATCCGTTTCACCGCGATCGCCGTCGACAGCAAGCCGCCGCCTTATTCGCCGCGACGCGCGTCGGCCGCGCCCGGCGACAACATCGCGCTGTCGATCGAGGACGTCGCGAGCGGGCGGCGCGCGTTCTATGCGCCGGGGCTCGCGTCGGTCAGCGACGACGTGCGCGCGGCAATGGACGGCGCCGATCTCGTGCTGGTGGACGGCACGTTCTGGACCGGGACCGAGATGATCGATCTCGGCCTGTCGGGCAAGCACGCGGCCGACATGGGGCATCTCGCGCAGTGCGCGGAAGCCGGGCGGCCCGGCATGATCGACTGGCTCGACAGGCTGCCCGCGCGAACGCGCAAGGTGCTCACGCACATCAACAACACGAACCCGATTCTCGATCCGCATTCCGTCGAGCACGCGCAGCTGCGCGCGCATGGCATCGACGTCGCACACGACGGCATGCAATTCCAGGTCTGACGATGAACGCACCGATCCCCGCTACGGCGTTGCACGCGACGCCCTGGACCGCGACCGAATTCGAGGCGCGCCTGCGTGCGCTCGAATCGCGCTATCACATCCATCATCCGTTCAACCGGCGGCTCAACAGCGGCGCCTGTTCGCCCGCGCAGATCCGCGGCTGGGTCGCGAACCGCTTCTACTATCAGATCTGCATCCCGCTCAAGGATGCGGCGATCCTGTCGAACTGCCCCGACCGCGAGACGCGGCGCCGCTGGATCCAGCGGCTGATCGACCACGACGGGCAGGGCGACAACGAAGGCGGCATCGAGGCGTGGGTGCGGCTCGGCGAGGCATGCGGCCTCACGCGTGCCGAACTGTGGTCGCTCGAACACGTGCTGCCCGGCGTGCGTTTCGCGGTGGATGCGTACGTGAACTTCGCGCGGCGCGCGCCCTGGCAGGAAGCCGTGTGCTCGTCGCTGACCGAGATGTTCGCGCCGCAGATCCATCTCGACCGGCTCGCGGGCTGGCCGTCGCATTACCCGTGGATCGAGCCGGCCGGGCTGCATTACTTCCGCAGCCGCGTGCCGCTCGCGCAGCGCGACGTCGAGCATGGGCTCGCGGTGACGCTCGCGCATTTCACGACACCGGACGCGCAGCAGCGCGCGCTCGGCATTCTGCAATTCAAGCTCGACATCCTGTGGTCGATGCTCGACGCCGTCGAAAAGGCCTACCCCGTATGAACGCGATCGAAGCCGCCAGCGGCGTGCCGCTGCGCCCCTGCCTCAGGGGCATGTACCGCCTGCAATGGGAGGCGGCCCAGGATGCGTACGTGCTCCTCTATCCGGAGGGCATGGTCAAGCTCAACCCGAGTGCAGGCGAGATACTCGCGCGCTGCGACGGCACGCGCGAACTGGACGACATCATCGGCGAACTCGAGCGCCTGTTCATGCAATCGGATCTCGCGACCGACGTCTACCGTTTCCTCGATCATGCGCGACTGCGCGGCTGGCTGGACTGACATGACGCCCGACACTTCCCGTCCGTCCGCGCCGCTGTGGCTGCTCGCGGAACTCACGTACCGCTGCCCGCTGCACTGCGCGTTCTGCTACAACCCGGTCGACTTCGCGACGCACGGCGCGGAACTCGACACCGACGCATGGCGCACGGTCATCAGCGATGCGCGCGCGCTCGGCGCCGCGCAAATCGGCTTCTCGGGCGGCGAGCCGCTGCAGCGCGGCGACCTCGAGACGCTCGTCGCGCATGCGCGCGGGCTCGGCTTCTATACGAACCTGATCACGTCGGGCATCGGGCTGAACGTCGCGCGCATCGAGCGGCTCAAGGCCGCCGGGCTCGATCATATCCAGTTGTCGCTGCAGGATTCGACGCGCGAGCTGAACGATTTCCTGACCAGCACGCGCACGTTCGGACTGAAGCGCGACGTGGCGCGGCTGATCAAGGCGCATGGCTACCCGATGGTGCTGAACTGCGTGCTGCATCGCTACAACCTGCCGCACGTGGGGCAGATCATCGAGATGGCGCTCGATCTCGGCGCCGATTACCTGGAACTCGCGAACACGCAGTACTACGGCTGGGCGATGCTCAATCGCGACCAGTTGATGCCGACCGTCGAGCAGGTGCGCGAGGCCGAGGAAACGGTCAACCGCTATCGCAAGCTGATCGGCGAGCGCTGCAAGATCCTGTTCGTCGTGCCCGACTATTTCGAGCGCCGCCCGAAGGCGTGCATGAACGGCTGGGGCTCGGTGTTCCTCGGCGTCGCGCCGGACGGCACTGCGCTGCCGTGTCATGCCGCGCGGTCGCTGCCGGGGCTCGCGCTGCCGAACGTGCGCGACCGGCCGCTGCGGGAAATCTGGTACGACAGCGATGCGTTCAACGCGTTTCGCGGCGACGACTGGATGCGCGAGCCGTGCCGCACGTGCGACGAGCGGTATGCGGATCACGGCGGGTGCCGGTGTCAGGCCTACCTGCTGGCCGGCGATCCGAAGGAGGCCGATCCGGTGTGCGCGAAGTCCGCCCATCACGGGCAGGTCGAACAGGCCGTGCAGTTCGCGCGACGTCGCGCGCCGAGCGACGAACAGCCGCTGGTTTTCCGCAGCAAGGAGAATTCGCTCGCGCAATGCGGCGCGGCGTGCGACGGCTGAGGGGGCACGGCCAGGACGAAAGCCGGGCGAGTGAGACAGCGCGACGCGATGGATATCGGGAAGATCGATATGCAGTCCTCTTCATATCCCCAGAGCGATTTGCGTATGCAAGAACGGCCGGACGCTGGACGGAGCGCGTGATGCGGACCGCTGCTTTCGGTATGCGACAGACGAGCGGGGTACGCAGTGTCGTCGACGATCGCGCCGGCTCGCGTGGCATGCGCATCGCGTTGGCTGTCGTTGCGCACGGCACCGCGCTCGTCGAACTGGATGCCGATGCGGCAGGGCGGGTGGTCGCCGCGCGTGTCGTGACCGGCAGCGGCTATCCGCGTCTCGATACGGCGACGCGGTGCTGGCGAGCCGCTGCGCGACGCATGCAGAGAGCGGCGCGCCGTCGCCGATGCGGGCGCGCGTGCCGATCACGTTCAATCTCGATGAAGGACCGCGCACTTGCGCGACATCACCCGTCATCCGCCTTCGCCTGCAAATCCTTCAGCCCCCGAATCACGACCAGCAGCGCGCGCCCGTGCTCGTCCGAGCCGTCCCACGCGTCGACGATCGCGTCGCGCAGCAGGTCGTTGTACCGGCGGCGCGACGGCTCCGCATCGACACCATAGAAACTGCATAGCTTGTTGAATGGTGCGCTGCGACGCAGCCGGCGTCCGTTCGACAGCCGAAGGCGCGACACGGTTGGCTGGCTGACCCCGGAAAGTCGCGCGATTTCGCTGGACGAGCGTGTATCTGCCATCAGGCGGCGCAACAGGTCTTGAACGGGAAAATCTTGGTCCGGGGCTTCCATGCGATGCATTATACCTATACAGTTACGGCTGTTGAATGGGCTTGCTGTCAGCAGCGAGGCTGTATCCCGAGAAAGTTGATGACACTGAAACACCTCCCACCCACGTTCTGCTGGACCAAGATCGGTACCGAGTCCGGCGAGGAACTGCCGACCGTCGTGCTCCGCAAGGAATGGGAGCGCCGGCTCGGGGGCGGGCGTTTTCTGTGGGGCATCAACCAGCCGCTCGGCAGCAGCGCGCAAGTCGCCGCGCATCGCACGGGCTCGCTGCTCGCGCTGTTTTCGCCGGTCGCGTCGCGCCCGCGCGCGGGTGAGCGCAAGGACGCGCTGCTGTGGAATGCGTGGGTCGACGCGAGCGGGCAGGTGCGGCCGTTGCCGCCGCATACGTTCATCGCCAGCCGCTCGACGTTACCGTCGGGCCGGCGCCGCGAGCAGCACTACGCGCTCGTGTGTGCGTCATCCACCGCGCTGACGGTCGGCACGCAGTTGCGCGTGTTTCCCGACCATCTGCGCAGCGTGAGCACCGGCAGGCCGCTGGGCGCCGCGCAGGGCGCGGCCGTGGTCGACTGCCTCGGGCGTGCGAAGGAACAGACGGGCAAGAGCTATCCGCTCGCGCTGTCGGTCGAGCTCGAGGCACCGTATTTCGTGCGGCTCGCGCAGCCATGCGTGCTGAAGGCGCGCGATCTCGCGGAAGTGAACAAGGCCACGCGCGCGGGCGATTTCGATCGCTTCGTCGAGCTGGTCGCGCGCCTGCGCGGCCGTTCACCGACGGACGCCGTGCGCGGCGTCACGCGTGATCTGTTCGACGTGCCGCCGCTCGAAACGGCCGCCGCGTACGTGGCGCCCACGCATGCCGCGCGCATGCGCAACCGGCCGGCGGCCGAGCATCCGCGCGATCTCACCGGCGATCTGTTCGACCTGTCGCCGGGCGAGGCAGCCGCGTTCGCGGGGCTCGCGCATCCGCCCGTCGGGCGCGCGTGACCCCACGCGCGAAGTCGTTCGCGCAAGAATTTGTTGCAATCTCGCCGTAGCGGATCGGCGAGCGCGGAGGGACAATCGGCACGAAGCGCGCGGCGCGGCGGCCGATGCGTCGACACGCGACGGGTCGTGGTTCACGCCGCCGACATGCGTACCACGCACACTGAGCGTCGGCGTGCTTCACACTGCAATCCTGAGGGAGGAGTGTCGATGTCGACCCACATCTGTTCGCGGGAAGCCCGGGCCGCACAACGCTTCGTCGAAGCGACGCGCAACGTCGATCAGGCGTTTCGCGCGGTGCGCGGCGAAAGCGACGACGACGGCTCGTCGGTCGAATACGCACGCGCGATGTCGCGTCTCGATCGCGCGCTCGACGAGTTGGCGCGTGCACAGGAATTCTTCGATCGCATCGTCGGCGCGGACACCGCGCACGACAACTGACGGCTTCGTCGTTTCTCTTTTTCGCGCGTCGGGCGACGCGCGTTCATCTTCTTGCCGGGCGCGCATGCCCGGCATGCCGGTTCGTCATCCCGTTTCGACTTTCGACGTCAGGCCTTGCAGCCTTCGGCCGGATCGCCGCCGTAAGGGGGGAGCCGTGCGTCAGCCCGCGCGTGTCATGCCCGGCGCGGACGGCGCGGCACGAGACGCGTAGCCGCGATGCTGGAACGACGTCGCGAAAAACCGCATCTGGTAGCGGATCGCATTCGCCCAGTAATCCCACGTATGGCCGCCCGGCCGCTCCGCATAGTCGTGCGGCACGCCGAGCGCGACGAGCCGTTCGTGCAGCGTGCGGTTCGAGTCGACGAATGCATCGTCGCGGCCGCAATCGATCGTCAGGTCGAGATGCGCGCGCACGAACGCCCGCGCGCTTTCGGCGATCACGTTGCGGTTCCAGAACGACGGATGGCGGTCGGGATCGCCGAACACGTGGGCGATCCCCGGCTCGTCCGTGCAGCAGCGCGGATCGACCGCGCCGCTGATGCTGCCGACCGCGCCGAACGTGTCGGGCCGGTCGAGCGCGATGCGCAGTGCGCCGAAGCCGCCCATGCTGAGCCCGGTGATCGCGCGCGCGTGCTGGGCCGCGATCGTGCGGAAATGCAGGTCGACATAGGACACGACTTCATCGCCGATGAAGGTCTCGTAGCGGCTGCCCGAATCGAACGGGCTGTCGATGTACCAGCTTTCATGTCCGCCGTCGGGCATCACGAGGATCACGCGATAGCGGTCGGCCAGCGCGGCGATGTGCGTGTTCGACGTCCAGTCGGTATGGTCGCCGCCCGAGCCGTGCAGCAGATAGACGACCGGATAGCGTTCGCCGTGGTTGTCGCGTGCGTAGTCGTCGGGCAGCACGATGGTGGCCTTCAGCGTTTCGCTCATCGCGGCGCTCGGAATCGCGACGACCCGCGCGTGGAACGCGAACGCAGGGCTCGTGACGGCGAGCAGCAGAAGCAGCCAGAAGGTACGTGCCAGGCGCATCGATCCTTGCATGTGTCGACCCAGTCCGGCCGGAGGCCGGGAAAACCCTGTTCCGACGACTCTAGCAACCGCGCCTTTCAACCATATTTCGGCGAATCCTACGGGTTGTCAGGCAGACGGCTTGCATACGATGCGTTCGATGGCGGCGCGCAACGCGTCGGGCCGCTCGGCCGCGATCAGGTGCCCGCAGCCGGCGATCGTGTCGAAGCCGGCGCAGCGGGCGAGCGCGTGCCCGGGCACGTGCCAGCCCGCGCGCGAGCGTTCGCCGGCGATCAACCAGACGGGGTGACGCTCGAACACCTGCGCGAGCGCCGGCAGGTAACCCGCAGCGCCGGTCGTCTCGATCACCGAGCGGCCCATCGCACGCAGCGTCGAGGCCGGCTGATGCACGAGCCAGCGGCGCGCGTCGTCGAGCTGGCCCGGCGACGGTGCGTCGATCGCGCCGCGCAGCCAGGCGAGCGGGGCCGCGCGCAGGCCGTCGAGCATCGCATCGGCTTCGTCGGGCGTCATGCGGCCGACCGATGCGGACCAGAACGCATCGTCGAGCGTGAAGTTGCCTTCGACGTTGACGATGCGCCGCACGCGTTCGGGGTGCGCGTGCGCGAACAGCATCGCGATCGCGCCGCCGACCGAATGGCCGACGACGTCGACCGGCTGCATGCCGAAGTGCGTATCGACGGTGTGCTGCACGTGCTCGACCTGCGCGGCAAGCGAGATCGCGTCGGGCGGCGTGGCGCGATGCGCGCCGTAGCCGAGCAGGTCGGGGCAGAGATGCGGGCCGTTCCATCCGCGCACGTCGAACGTGCCGATGAAACCGTGAATGAAGACGACGGGCGTGGGCGGGATCATGCGGCCGCCGCTGAAGGCAGGGGCGGCAATTCGAGTTCGGCGAGCAGTTCGTCGAGTTCGAGCACGTGCGTGCGGTCGTGGTCGAGCAGCTCGCGCACCAGTTCGTCGAGCGACATGCGGCGGATGCCGTCGCGCAGCCCGCAGCGTGCGAGTTGCGACGGTTCCAGCGCGGCCGCGGTGGCGCACAGCGCGGCGCGGCCGCGGCCGAACGCCGCGACGGCGAGATCGAGCGGCTGCGCGAGATAGTCGCGTTGCGCGGCGAGCACGGTGCCGTCGACGGACTCGATCACGGGCAGCTCGGCCGTGCGCACGGCGTCGATGCGCGCGGCGAACACCGCATCGAGATCGCGCAGGTGGCACGCATGTTCGACGAGCGAGAAGCCGGTGCCGGCCGGGCGGCGCGTGGCCAGCCCCGCCGGCACGTGCGCCGCACAGGCAGCGAGCCGGGCGGGCATGCGAGCCAGCGCGGCGACGACGTCGGCGAACGGCAGCCGGTGCGGGTACGCGCTGAATACCGCGCCATAGCTGAACAGCGCACCGCCGAGCCGCCCGCGCGCCTGCACGACCTCATGGCCGTGGCGGCGCATGACGTCGGCGACCATCGCGCCGCAGAACTGGCGGGCCGTCGTGTCGGCTTCGACTTCGGGGAAGGTGCGCGCGATCTCGTCCTGGATCGCGCCGATCGCGGCGACGCCGACGCGCGACAGCGCCGCGAACTCGAGATAGCGCTCGGGCTGTTCGATCAGCGCTTCGAGCTGGGCGCCGAGCGCGGTCAAGCGGAAACGGTCGAAACGGGAATGCATGACGAAGCCCTGCCGAATAACGTGTCAAAACGATACGTTACTTGGCAGGGCTCCGTCAACCGGTTCCTCCGAGTGCGTGCGAGGCGGCTCTCGCCGCCCGCCGCCCGCCGGCCGTTTCAGGGCTTCTGTCGGGCGTCGACTTCCGCACGCATCCGCGCTTCCTGCTCCTTCAGCTCGGGCGTGAATGCGTCGCCGAAATCTTCAGCCTCGAACAGCGGGCGGATCTCGATGTCGGAGTCGCCGGGCATCGGGTTCGGGCAGCGCTTCACCCATTCGACGGCTTCTTCCATCGATTTCACCTGCCACAGCCAGTAGCCGGCGACGAGCTCCTTCGTTTCGGCGAACGGGCCGTCGATGACGGCGCGGTTCTTGCCGGAAAAGTGCACGCGCTTGCCGCGGCTGCTCGGGTGCAATCCGTCGGCGGCGAGCAGGATGCCGGCTTTCACGAGTGCTTCATTGAAGCGGCCCATTTCGGCCATGAGTTCGGTGTCGGGCATCCGGCCGGATTCGGAATCGGCGGTGGCTTTGACGATGACCATGACGCGCATTGTCGTATCTCCTTGAACGGGAAGAGGGCGTTTGCCGGCGGTGCGATGGCAAAACGATCGGTTACGACAATACGACGCGCGACGGCGACGCGAATCGACATCGCGGACGAAAAATTTTCACGCGCGGTCGGAACGGTGGGAGCACCGCGCGGCCGTTCCGTTGTCACGGAGTGCATCGGCAAAACTGGTATGCTGATCCGCATCACGTGTACGCGGAGGACGCCATGGCTGCTAAGGAAGTGTCGAAGAAGAAGTACCTGAAAATCCTGAACAAACGCCTGCGCGCGGAGCCGGCGGCCCCGGCCGGCGCGTCGTTCGTCTTTTTCCCGCTGGGAGCGAAGGCGAAGCATGCGACGGGCGTCGTGTCCGGCGACACGCGCAGCAAGCGCGAACTGGCCGTGCTGGCCGCGGTCCAGCGCAAGGCGGCCGAAGAGTTCGTCGTCGCCGACGCCTGACGGGCTCCGCTGCACCCCTGCCGGATGACCGCTGCCGCGGCCTACGCGGCGGCGGCTTCGCAGTGAGCGATCGCGCCGGCGAGCACGCGTGGAATGTCGTGCGCGCCGGATGCGAAGCCGGTCGATTCGCGCAGCAGGCCGGGCACGGCGGTGAACGCCCGCCCGGCCTGAATCGGGCTCAAAGCCAACCCCGCGATCAGGACGCCTCGTCCGCTGCCGCCGCCGGATACCGGCCGCTGCCGCCCGCTTCGTCGCCTGCCGCCAGTTGCTCCAGCGCGAGCCCCTTCGTCTCGATCCCGAGCGTCCACACGGCGATTGCCGCCGCGATGAACGACAGCGCGCCGAGCGTGAACACGCCGCCCTGGCCGAACACCGGCAACACGACGCCGACCACGTAAGGCCCGATCAGCGAGCCGACGCGACCGATCGCCGACGCGAAGCCCGAGCCCGTCGCGCGTGCGCCGGTGCCGTACAGCTCGGGCGTGTACGTGTACAGCGCCGCCCACATCCCGAACAGGAAGAACTGCATCGCGAGGCCCGTGACGATCAGCAGCGTCGTGCTGCCGCCGTACAGCGCGCTCTGGCCGTACGCGTACGCCATCACGCCGCCGCCGATCAGCGACGCGATGCAGGTCGGCTTGCGGCCCCAGCGTTCGACGAGCCACGCGGCGCACAGGAAGCCCGGCACGCCGCCGAGCGAGATCAGCACCGTGTAGAACACCGATTTCGTGACTTCGAAGCCGGCCTGCTGCAGCAGCGCGCCGAGCCACGACGTGAGGCCGTAGAAGCCGAGCAGCGCGAAGAACCACAGCAGCCATACCATCACCGTGCGGCGGCGGTACACGCCGCTCCAGATCTCGCGCAATGCGCCGCGGCCACGCGCTGCGGCCGGTTCGGCGAGCCGCGACGGCGGCGGCAGCGTCGTGACGCCGGCCGAGCGCATCACCTTCGCCTCGATCGTATGCATCACCGTGTCGGCTTCCGCATGCCGGCCCGCATGTTCGAGCCAGCGCGGCGATTCCGGCACGATGCGGCGCACGACGAGCACGAACACGGCCGGAATCGCGAGCAGCGCGAACACGGTGCGCCAGCCGAATTGCGGCAGCACGAAATACGCGACGATGCCGGCCGTGATGAAGCCGAGCGGCCAGAAGCCGTCCATCAGTGCGATCAGGCGGCCGCGCTTTGCGGCCGGCACGAATTCGGACAGCAGCGTCTGCGCGACCGGGAACTCCATCCCCATCCCGATGCCGAGCAGCACGCGGTAGACGATCAGCGCGTCGACGCTCTGCGCGGTCGAGCACAGGTACGACGCGGCGCCCCACAGCACCATGCTCCACTGGAACACGGGCCGGCGGCCGAAACGGTCGGCGAGCAGGCCGGCGACGGCCGCGCCGAGCACCATCCCGAAGAAGCTCGCGCTCGCGACGAGGCCGGCGGCCGCGGTCGACAGTCCGAACTCCTTGCGGATCGAACCGAGCACGAACGTCATCGTGCCGAGATCGACCGAGTCGAAGAAGAACGCGATCGCGATGATGAAGAAGATGCGCTTGTGATAGCCGGAGAACGGCAGGCGTTCGAGCCGGGCGGCGGCGGAGGCGGGAGCGGTGGCGGCGGGCATGGCGTCCTCTGAAATGAAAAGGGGCCGTGCAGCGCATGCTCCAGGGCCCCGATGCTTCGTATTCAGTAGACGCGACCACAAACTGCCGCATCAGAGGAAAAGCGCCGCCTGCTTGCCCAAATGCGTCATAGGCGGGGCGGCGCGCGTGACGCCGGCCGGCGTCAATTCTTCAGTTTGTAGCCGGTGCGGAACATCCACGCGACGATCGCGAGCAGGATCACGAGGAACAGCGCGGTCGCGGCGAGGCTGATCCACACGTGCACGTCGGCGATCCCGTAGAACGACCAGCGGAAGCCGCTGATCAGGTAGACGATCGGGTTGAACAGCGTGATCACGCGCCACGCGGGCGGCAGCATGTCGACCGAGTAGAAGCTGCCGCCGAGGAACGTGAGCGGCGTGATGATCAACAGCGGCACGAGCTGCAGCTTCTCGAAGCTGTCGGCCCAGATGCCGATCACGAAGCCGAACAGGCTGAACGTGATGGCCGTCAGCACCAGGAACAGCACCATCCAGAACGGATGCAGGATGTGCAGCGGCACGAACAGGCCGGCCGTGGCGAGGATGATCACGCCGAGCAGGATCGACTTCGACGCGGCCGCGCCGACGTACGCGATCACGATCTCCCAGTACGACACGGGCGCGGACAGGATCTCGTAGATCGTGCCGGTGAAGCGCGGGAAGTAGATGCCGAACGACGCGTTCGAGATGCTCTGCGACAGCAGCGACAGCATCACGAGGCCCGGCACGATGAACGACCCGTAGCCGATGCCGTTCACGTCGCTGATGCGCGAGCCGATCGCGGAACCGAACACGACGAAATACAGCGACGTCGAGATCACCGGCGCGATGATGCTCTGCATCAGCGTGCGGCGCGTGCGGGCCATTTCTGCGCGGTAGATCGCGCGGATTCCATGCCAGTTCATACGTCAGGCTCCTTGCACGCCGTTGCGGCGGTTGTCGATCAGGCTGACGAAAATGTCCTCCAGCGAGCTTTGCGTCGTGTGCAGGTCGCGAAAGCCGATGCCGGCCGAGCCGAGCGCATTGATCAGCTTCGCGATGCTCGCGTCGTCGCGCTGCGAGTCGTACGTATAGACGAGCGCGGCGCCGTCTTCCGCGCGTTCGAGCCCGAACGGCGCGAGCGCGGGCGGCACGTCCGCGAGCGGCTGCTCGAGCTGCACGGTGAGCTGTTTCTTGCCGAGCTTGCGCATCAGTTCGCGCTTTTCCTCGACGAGCACGAGCTCGCCGCCGAGGATGATGCCGATCCGGTCGGCCATCTCTTCGGCTTCCTCGATGTAGTGCGTGGTCAGCAGGATCGTCACGCCGCTTTCGCGCAGCGAATCGACGAGCTTCCACATGTCGCGGCGCAGCTCGACGTCGACGCCGGCCGTCGGTTCGTCGAGGAACAGGATGCGCGGCTCGTGCGACAGCGCCTTCGCGATCATCACGCGGCGCTTCATGCCGCCCGACAGCGTCATCAGCTTGTTGTCGCGCTTGTCCCACAGCGACAGCGCCTTCAGCGTCTTCTCGATGTACGCGGGATCGGGCGCCTTGCCGAACAGGCCGCGGCTGAACGACACGGTGGCCCAGACGGTTTCGAACGCGTCGGTGGTCAGCTCCTGGGGCACGAGGCCGATCATTTCGCGGGCCGCGCGGTATTGATCGCGGATGTCGTGGCCGCCGACCGTCACGCGGCCTTCGGTCGGCGTGACGATGCCGCAGATCGAGCCGATCAGCGTCGTCTTGCCGGCGCCGTTCGGCCCGAGCAGCGCGAAGATCTCGCCGGGGCGGATGTCGAGGGTCACGTGCTTCAGCGCCTGGAAGCCGGACGCGTAAGTCTTGGAGAGATCGGAGACGGAAAGGATCGGTTGCATGCTCACGGATGGCACGGGCGCCCGGCGCGACGGCGGGCGCCGCGCGTGCCCGGCGCCGCCGCCGCTGCGAAGCGGCCGGGACCGGGGACGGCATGGCGAACGGGCGTCATGTCGAACGGTATTGTGGTGCGGGATCGCGGGACCGCCATATTAGCAATCGGCAGATCGAAATGCATTCTGATGGAAAGGCCGGGCCGTGCCGGTGCCGGATTTGCGTGAATTTCGGCGATATCGCTCGATGATTCGGTGATTTATTTGAGTGGCGCGAACAATCCGGATTGTTTTCCGCGAATCGGGCCACGACCGCGTGGCCGCCCGGCAGGCCGGCCGACTGTGCTGCCCGCCGGCCCGCGCGCCGTACCGGGACGGCACGCGTGGCGCTCGCGATAATGCATTCCTTTCACGATGATACGGAGCGCGGCGCATGTCCTTGATCGATTTCAAATCCGTGGCGGACGCGCAGGCTACCGCATGGAAATCCATGATCGTCGGCGAAGTCGGGCCGGCCCGGATCAAGGTGCTGCGCATGGATGCGCAGCCTTACGAAGCGGAAGTGCACGACTACAACGAGGGGCTGCTGGTGCTCGACGGCACGCTGATGCTCGAGGTCGACGCGGAAACGATCGTGGTCGGGGCCGGGCAGATGTATCTCGCGCGCGCCGGCACGTTGCACGCGGTGCTGCCCGGCAGCCACGGCACGCTCGCGATCATCGACGTCTAAGGTTGCGGCGCAGCATGCGTGCGGGCCGCTGAGGGCCGGCCGGCTTGGCTCGGCGCGGATTGGCGGTCGCCGTTCAAACGCGTGTTCTACAGCCTGGGTATTTGTCTGAGCAAATAAAATGAAGGCTGTTTGAAAATCTGTTAAATACCGTATGAACGCTAGGATCGCGCGGTTTCATTCGTTTGGAACTCTGCATCCATTTACTTGTGTGAATGGTCCGATCATAGTCTCGACACACGACGCATCACGATAACGAATCAAGCGTACGTATGGAGACCACACCATGAGACGCCTATCCGCGGGGCCAGCGGGACTGCCGTTTTCCGATTTTTCGCCGAATGCAGGCACGACGCAGGTTGCGTGGCTGCATCGTCACCTCGCCGTGTAGCGGCGAACCATAGCGGCAAGCCGTAGCGGCAAGCCACTTTCCGTTTCGATCGTTCCGACGGCGCCGTGCCGCATGACGGCGCTGCGGGAGCGCGCTTGTCTGCCGCCGCGGCGTGTGCCGCATGTGCCCGACCGGCATCGCGGCCGCCTTGCGTGCATCGTCATGCGCCGCGCCTTCGTGCGGCGGCGCGATACCAACCGGCGGGCCATGCAGCCCAGCCGGACGAGACTTGTCGTACCTGAAAAGGAGGGGTTGATGATTTGCATTCCTGAATGGCGGAAGGCGATCCTGTCGTGCGCGATGCTGGCGCTGCCGTTCGTCGCCGGTTGCGGCGGCGGCGACGATCCGGGGCCGATCACCGTGCCGCAGTGCTCGGGCAGCGCCTGCGGGCCGAGCGGCGCCGAAACGACGCCACCGGTCGTGACGAAGCTGTGTCCGGACGCGCTCGATTACACGACGACGTATACGGGGGGGGCCGGCAGCGGCGAGTACGTGAAGGTGAAATTCGACACGACGAAGCTCACCTATCAGATGCAGTTCATCGAATCGTCGGTGCCGACGTCGGCGGGGCAGGTCAACAACACGCGCGCGGGCCTGACGATCAGCGGCGCGTTCCACCATCCGACCAATCTTCCGACGGCCGAGCAGAACCGCTGCGCGTTCGTGCTCGACAGCGGTGCGACGAGCGACGGCGCGTATGCGGTGACGATCAAGCGTACCGATCCGCCGATGCTGTTCGTCGGCAATGGCGTGGTGGGCGGCGGGATTCCGGGGGCGACGATCGCGTTCAAGGGCCTCGAGCCGATTCCGGGTCTGGTACTCGGCGTGGTGCCGTCGCGCACGTTCGATTTCTATCCGTTCATCGGCTTCATCGAAACGGAAACCGACTTCACGAAGGTCGCGGGCAACTACAACGAGGTCGGCATTCACCTGTCGCCGGTCGGCTCCAGCTATCAGGATTTTCTGGGGCCCGTCGGCTGGCAGCCCGACGTGGTCAACTGGAACCAGACGCTCAACGCGGATGGATCATGCACGATCACGCCGAGCAGCGACTACTCGTGTCAGACCACCGGAACGCCCTGGACGTTGCGCAAGAACGCGGACGGATCGGCCGATAATGTCTTCGTGAGCAATGCGAAAGCCAGCGGGTTCGGCCCGGTCGTCTATCCGTTTGCCGGACAGGGGTCGGCCATCGTGATTCTGTCTCCTAGCCAGGCGAAGGGCATCATGATCGTCGGCAAGCTGAATGGCGTGCTCGTGCCGGTGGTGATTCGTGTCGGTTACACGCATGTCGACGAGAGCAACGCCCTTGCGTCGGTTGCCGATGCCGAAGTCGGCATCTCGATGCTCTCGTCGAGCAAGGCGATCACGGCGAATTCGCTGAAGGGCGGGTACATCGGTGCGACCAGCGCGTCGGCGTGCGGCATCGTGACGTCGGCGGGTGTGACAGGGGCCTTCGCGACAGGCGGCCCGAGTTTCAACGTCAATATCCCGCATCCGGACTTGCCCGGTACCTTCAACGGCAGCAACTTCCTGCCTGAAGCGGGCACCTGCAACGACGGCACCGCCGTGTCGACGCTGGCCGCGAACTATACGTCCACGCTGTTCCAGGGCAATACCGCGGCGTTCATCGATCCACAGACGTCGTCGGTCACCTCGCAGTTCGCGCTCGACTATACGCAGGCCACGCCCGGCAAGATCAAGGTCACGGCCACGCAGGACTTCAACGCGAAGGGCGCGAACGGCAACGTGGCGATCTTCAGCAAGGGCGACACCGGCTGGCTCGTCACGGCCGGCAACGTCTACGCGATGGTCGTCGACAACAACAAGGTCAACCCGTTCTTCACGGTCGGCGCATTCGTCCAGTAACCCTGCACTGAACACGTCACACCGGCGGCGCATGCGCTGCCGCCGGCGAATCGAATTTCAAGAGGATTCCTATGAATTTGAAGCAATGGATGGCCGCGGCGTCGCTCGCGCCCGTGCTGGCCGCATGCGGCGGAGACGGCGACCCGCCGCCCGCGCCGGCAGTCCGGTTGTGCCCGCAGACGATCGACTACAACACGGTGTTCATCGGCGGCTCCGGGTCGGGCGAGCTCGTGAAGGTGCAGCTCGACACGACGAAGATGACGTACCGGATGACCTACCTCGCGTCGCCGGTGCCGACCACCACGGGCACCGTGCAGCCGACCCGCGACACCGCGCCCGCGAACGTGGTCGACGGCACGCTGGCCGACGAAACGGGGCTGCCGACGGTGAAGCTGAACCAGTGCACGTTCCGGATGCAGAACGCGAGCCTCGACCCGAGTCGGCCCGCGCGGCTGTTCCTCGGCGAAGGCGTGCTGGGCGGCGCGATCCCCGGCGCGGCGATCCAGTTCGACGGCGTGATCGGCGTCGGCAAGATCCCGAAGACGACGTTCCCGTACTACCCGTTCATCAGCTTCTCGTCGCTGGAAACCGACCTGACGAAGATCGCCGGCACGTACAACCAGCTCGGCTATCACCAGGTGCCGTCGCAGAGCTTCCAGCCGGTGGCGCTCGACCAGAAGGTGACGATCAACGCGGACGGCAGCTATACGGAAACCGACAACTTCGGCAAGAAGAACGGCGGGCAGCCGCTGGCATCGAGCGCGACCGTGAACCAGCCGTTCACGCTGCGCCCGGATGCGCCGGCATTCCAGTCGCTGAACTACCAGCCGCAGATTCCGCCGACGCTCGCCGCGCTCGATCCGGCGAAGGCCGGCAAGGGGATCCTGATCGTCGGCAAGCTGCGCAACCAGCTCGTGCCGGTCTTCATCCGCACCGGCGCCGCGAACGCGGACCTCACGCAAGGGCCGCCGAGCGCGGACGACGAATCGGGCATCTCGTTCCTGAGCCCGCAGACGGCGATCGCGCAGGGCTCGCAGGACGGCGAGTACACGGGCGTCGACAGCGCGTTCAACTACCGCGCGACCGCGCTCGTCGGCGCGCAGGCCACGCTGCTCGATCCGTTCAACGCGTCGCAGGCCGCGCTCACGCGCGCGCTGAACCTCGACTACACGCAGAAGGTGCCGGGCGTCGTGACGACCGTGCACGCGGATGCGGCATCGGGGCCGGCGACCGGCAAGTTCGCGTTCACCGGCGGCGTGTTCGGGTTCCTCGACATGGCCGATCCGAGCAACCCGTACTTCACGGTCGGCGCGTTCGTGCAGTGACCGCAGGGATGGAGACACGGCGGCGCCGCGCGCAGGTGCGCGGCGCCCGGACAGAATGAGGGGGAGACTTCATGAAGAAGCTGATTGTCGCGGGTGTCGTCGCAGGCGTATCGACGCTCGCATCGGCCCAGCAGGCGGGCGACAACGTCGCGACGCTGGGCTGGCTGCACATCATGCCGCAGGATTCGACCAACGGGCTCACGACGAATCTCGCGAGCATGCCGATCAACGGCCCGCTGCGCCTGCCCGGTTCGTTCACGTCGCCGGGCACGAGCCTGACGGTCAACAACGCCGACACGGTCGGCCTCACGCTCACGCACTTCTTCACCGATCACATCGCGGTGACGTCGGTGCTCGGCGTGCCGCCCGAGTTCACGCTGACCGGCCATGGCGTGATCAAGCCGCCGGGGCCGGCCGGCGCGCTCGGCAACGTCGACATGGACAAGTCGGCGAACCAGCCGGCCGTGAAGAACGCACGGCAGTGGAGCCCGACGATCATTCTGCAGTACTACTTCAATTCGTCGACGGCGAGGTTCCGCCCGTTCGTCGGGATCGGCGTGGCCTACAGCTGGTTCAGCAACATCGAACTGAACGGCAACTTCGCGAAGGACATCAACGAGAACCTCGGCAGCGTGCTCGCCGCCGGCGCCGGCAAGCCGGGGGCGACGTCGGTGGAGGGCAAGGCGTCGTCGTCGTTCACGCCGGTCTACAACATCGGCGCGAGCTACGCGATCGACAAGCACTGGGGGCTCACGGCGACGCTGACGTACATGCCGCTGAAGACCTACTCGTCGCTCGTGATCAAGGCGGCGGACGGTTCGACGCTCGCGACCACGCGCACGAAGCTGAAGGCCGACCCGCTGATCACGTTCGTCGGGATTTCCTACAAGTTCTGAGCCGACCGGCGCGCATGACGCGTGCCGGCGGCTTCCTGCGACCGGCTGGCCGGATCGTTCCGGCCGGAAGGTCGCGTTCCTGGCGGCGTGCCGCCATTTGTGAAGAGAGGGGGCAGTTCAAATGAGCATTCGCAAAATCGTATCGCTTGTTGCTGCAGTGGCTTTCACCGCGGTTTCGGCCGCGCCTGCTTTTGCCGTCACCGTTTCGCGTGCCGATGGCCAACCGATGAATCCGAACGGCGAGCCGTTCTCGGCGACGGGGCTGACGGCCCTTGCCAAGGGGGCGATCAACGCAAATTGCAACGCGACGTTCAACGGCACGATCACGTCGACCGGCATCCTCAACATCACGTCGGCGACGTTCTCGGGCGGCGCGACGTGCGGCCTGATCAGCGGCAGCGCGAGCAGCACGTCGCCGTGGACCGGCCAGGCCGACAGCACGACGCAACTGTCGATCAACAACGTGAAGGTGAACGTCACGCTGCTCGGCACTTGCGGGCCGAGCAAGGTCGTGACGGCGTGGAGCGATGCGAACTCGTCGCTGACGTTCAACAACGCCGCGCTGACGCCGGACTGTACGGTGGGCGGCACGGTCCTGACGTCGCCGAAGTTCCACGTGCAGTAAGCGTCGCGAACCGAAGCGGAACCCCGCCGCGCGCGAGGGCCGTGCGGTATGCGCGGCGGGTTTCCACGGTTTTGATGGGCTCGTGCCGTCGCGCGTATCGGCGCGGCGGCCGCTTGACCCCCCGTGTCGCGATCCGACACGGGCGGAGTGGCAGGGCCGGCGTGGCGTACTGCGCCGCCCGATTCGATTGAACAAAACCAAGCCAATTGAATTGGCCAGAACCATCCCGGACGACCCATGCTGACCGATCCAGCAAAGTATGGCGACGCCCGCGGCGCGACGCCCGACCGGCTGCGCACGGCCGCGTGGTTGCAGTACCTGATCGAACATCTCGACGCGGCGGCGGGAGACGGTGGCGACGCGGCCTTCGTTGCGTCGCACGCGATACGTGCGGGGACGGGTGCGAGCCTGTCCCGCGAAGCGACTGCGGTTCTCCAACGGCTGGTCCCGTGGATCGCGACGGACGGCGGCGGCTGTGCATGCGAGCCGGCCGATCCGCTCGGCGCATGCTCACATGTGCCTTCCGCGCAGCAGCTCGCGGAAGCCGAACGCTGCTGCCCCGGCTCGCGTGCCGTATTCGACACCGCGCACGGCGTGATCGATGCATGCGCATTCGACGATCCCGACGTCGGCTGGGCCGCGCTCGAACGGATTGCCGGCGAAGTCGAGCGCAGTGGCGACGACGCGCGCGCAAGCATCGCGAACGAACATGACGGGCCGCGCGAGACGCCGCCTGCGAAGAACCTGAGAGAAAGGCTGACCGCTGTCGTGGCAGCGAGTGCGGAAACGCCGGCCCGTCCCGGCACCGTCATCGATGCGATCGTGCTGCGCGCGTGCGGCCCGCGCGACGATGCAGCGCGCGTCGACGAGATGGCCGCGCTCGCGATGTTCTCGGCCGAACTCGCGGCCGGCAACGGCGTTTCCGTTCAGGCATACGGCGGGCAGCACAACCTCGTCGCGCGGGCGATCCGCACGCATCGCGCCGATCTCGCGTCGGTGGACGGGCTGATTGCCGCGCTCGCCGTGTGCCGGCTCGATCAACTCGTCGGCGCGGGCAGCTTCTGGGCCTACTACCTGTTGGCGGGCATCGCGATCGCCGCGCCGGACACGGTGCGGGAAATCGGCCGCCGCTTTCAAGGCGACACCTGGCAGACGTGGCTCGACCACGTGCTCGCGTGGCCGGCGGTCAGCCGCTTCGGGGCGCGGGAGGATGTCGCGTTCGACCGCCTGCGCGACGCGATGAGCCTGACGTCGCGGTGGAACCCGATCGTTCGCGCCAAGCGGATGCGGACGCGCACCGTCGCGATACCCCGGTTCGGCGAAGACGAGGGCAAGGGCAAGGCGGGCTGACACGAAGCCTTCGCCGAATCGAGACGACCGGAAACGCGTCGCGCGAGTACCCAGCTCACGCTGAAGAAATACCGAGCCCCGTTCGCATGCGCGAGGGGGGCGTCGTGCCGCCGGCATCGACGCGCGACCGCACACCCTCCCAACCTGCCCGCCCGCGCGGCATCATCAGTTCCGGGCCCCATCGACCGGACGCAGTATGATTCCGCAGACGATGCGGGCGATCGGCCGAACCGGGCCAGCCGGCCGCCCGCATCGCTGAAGATCCGGCAGGCTTGTAGAAAGCCGGACGCAAGCTGCCGCTGCGCGATCGCGCCGCTGCCGATCCGCATCCGGGCCACCCTCATCGAAACGGTCAGTCAGATGTCAAAGCAAAACAAGAAAATCCTGCTCCTGAGCGTCAGCGCCGGCGCCGGGCATACCCGCGCGGCCGAAGCGATTCGCGCGTTCGCCGACCACCATCCGGCCGGCATCGACGCTACGCACCTGGACGTGATGGACTTCGTGTCCACCGGCTTCCGCAAGCTCTACACCGATCTCTACATCAAGCTCGTCAGCAGCCAGCCGGCGCTGTGGGGCTACCTGTACCAGAAGACCGACGAGGTCGATCCTGCGGCCGCTTCGCAGAAGATCCGGCGCGCGATCGAGCGGCTCAATTGCCGGCAACTGCTCGCCGAGATCGAGCGGCAGCGCCCGGACGCGATCATCTGCACGCACTTCCTGCCGGCCGAACTGCTGTCGCGCGAGATCCGCAAGGGACGCGTCGACACACCGGTGTGGGTGCAGGTCACCGATTTCGACCTGCACAGCATGTGGGTCGTGCCGCACATGCGCGGCTACTTCGCGGCCAACGACGAGATCGCATGGCGCATGCACGCACGCGGCATGGCACCGGAAACGGTGCACGTGAGCGGCATTCCGATCATGCCGGCGTTCGGCCAGCCGCTCGATCGCACGGCCTGCGCGGCCGAGTTCGGCCTCGATCCCGCGCGCCGGACCTTCCTGATGATGTCCGGCGGCGCGGGCCTCGGCGGGCTCGACGTGCTGGCCGCGCGCCTGCTCGGGATGGACGACGATTTCCAGCTGATCGCGCTAGCCGGCAAGAACCAGGCGATGCTCGCGTCGCTGCAGGCGCTCGCCGCGCAGCATCCGGGCCGGCTCTTTCCGCAGGGTTTCACGCAGCAAGTCGAACGCCTGATGGCCTGTGCCGACCTCGTCATCACGAAGCCGGGCGGCCTGACGACCTCCGAATGCCTCGCGATGCAGTTGCCGATGATCGTCAACTCGCCGATTCCGGGCCAGGAGGAACGCAACGCGGATTTCCTGCTCGAACAGGGCGTCGCGCTGAAGGCCATCGACGACGATGCGCTCGTCTACCGGATCCGTGCGTTGCTGCAGACGCCGGAACGCCTGGCCGACATGCGCCGCCGCCTGGCGCCGCTCGGGCGGCCGCTCGCCGGCCGCTTCGTGCTCGACCGCGTGCTGGGCCTGGAGCCGGCCGCATGAGCGGCGCGCGTTTCGTGCCGACGCGCCATACGCTGTTCGTCGTCGCATGGGTCATGCTGCTCGCGTATTTCTTCGCGAACGTCGAGATCCAGATCGAGGGCAGCGCGGGCTGGGCCGCGAACCTGCCGACCTGGCGCATCGAGCATCACTGGCTGCTCGACCTCTTCTGGGGCGGGCGGCCGATGACCGGCTACCACGCGTGGGTGTTTCCGTTCGTCGCGCTGTTCTTCCACCTGCCGCCCATCTTCAATGCGCGCTGGTCGTGGCGCATCGAGGCTCGGATCATCGCGTGCATCATGGTGTTCTGGCTGACCGAGGACTTCCTGTGGTTCGTGCTGAATCCGGCGTATGGCCTTGCCCGCTTCAACCCGGCCAACGTGCCGTGGCATATCCACTGGCTGGGCGTGGCGCCGACCGACTACTGGACCATGAGCGCCGCCGCGATCGCGCTGTTCGTCCTGTCCCGCGAGCGCAAGCGCGCATTCTATTGAACCAACATGAAAATCGCCTTCATTGCCTCGCTCGCCGTCGTGCTTGCCGCGCTCGTGCAGCCGGCCCATGCGGACCCGGCCTCCGAGGTGTCGGCCCGGCCGATCAAGTGGGCGCAGAGCGTCGTCGATGCGCGCGTGAACAACCTGCATCGCATCACGCCGACGCTGTACCGCAGCGCGCAGCTGTCGCGCGCCGACGTACCGGAACTGCAGAAGCTCGGCATCCGCAAGGTCATCAGCTTCCGGTCGTTTCACGCGGACGACGCCATCCTGGCCGGCACGCAGATCCGGATGCAGCGCATCCGCATCAACACGTGGGACATCCGCGACCAGGACATGGTCACCGCGCTGAAGGCGCTGCGCACGGCCGACCAGGACGGCCCGGTGCTGATCCACTGCCAGCACGGCGCCGATCGCACGGGCCTCGTGTCCGCGCTGTACCGGATGGTGTACCAGGGCTGGACGCGCGAGCAGGCGCTCGATGAACTGCAGCACGGCGGCTACGGATTTCATCCGGTCTGGCGGAACATCACGAATTACCTGAAGCAGGTCGACGTCGAGCGTTTGCGGCAGGAAGTGAACAGCGGCTGACGCAGGAAAGTAAAACGCCGCCGACATCGCTGTCGGCGGCGTTTCATCAGGACACCATCGGAGGTCGGGCCGGGCGCCCGTCTGCGTCAGACCGTCTCGGGTTGCCGCACGGCCTTCGCGACATTGCGCGCCAGCGCGCCGTTCGCGACGAAGTACGGCACGTCGACACGCGCGAGCGGCGTGCGGCCGCGGATCTTGTCGGCGATCTTCTCGGCGATCATGATCGTCGGCGCGTTCAGGTTGCCGGTCGTGATGATCGGCATGATCGACGCATCGACGACGCGCAGCCCGTCGAGCCCGTGCACGCGGCCTTCTTCATCGACCACCGCCATGTCGTCGTAACCCATCTTGCACGAGCATGACGGATGGAACGCGGTTTCCGCGCGGGCGCGCACGAATGCGTCGAGTTCCTTGTCCGACTTGCAGTCGGCGCCCGGGTTCAGCTCGCGGCCGCGATAGCGGTCGAGCGCGGGCTGCCGCATGATCTCGCGCGTCGCGCGGATCGCATCGCGGAACTCGCGCCAGTCGAGCGCTTCGGCCATGTAGTTGAACAGGATGCTCGGATGGTCGTTCGGGTCGCGCGAGCGCAGCTTCACGCGGCCGCGGCTCGGCGAGCGCATTGAGCCGACGTGCGCCTGGAAGCCGTGCATCTCGATCGCGTTCGAGCCGTTGTAGTTGATCGCCACCGGCAGGAAGTGATACTGGATGTTCGGCCACAGGTCGTCGTCGCGCGTGCGGATGAAGCCGCCCGCCTCGAAGTGATTGCTCGCGCCGAGGCCCGTGCCGTTCAGCATCCATTCGAGGCCGATCTTCGGCTGGTTCCACCACTTGAGCGCCGGGTACAGCGAGACCGGCTCCTTGCACTCGTACTGGATGTACATCTCCAGGTGGTCCTGAAGATTCTGGCCGACGCCGGGCAGGTCGAGCACGACGGGAATGTCGAGTGCCTTCAGCCATGCGCCGGGGCCGACGCCCGAGCGCTGCAGCAGTTGCGGCGACGCGATCGCGCCGCTGCACACGAGCACTTCGCGGCGCGCCCGCGCGGTCGCGCGCTCGCTGCCGCGCAGGTAGGTGACGCCCGACGCGCGCTTGCCGTCGAACAGGATGCGGTCGGCGAGCGCGTGCGTGACGATCTCGAGGTTCGGTCGCACCTTCGCCTGGTCGAGGTAGCCGCGCGCGGTGCTCGCGCGCCGGCCCTTCGGCGTGACGGTGCGATCCATCGGGCCGAAGCCTTCCTGCTGATAACCGTTCAGGTCGTCGGTGCGCGGATAGCCGGCCTGCACGCCCGCATCGACCATCGCCTCGAACAGCGGGTTCACGCCCGGCTTGCTGGTGGTGACCGACACGGGGCCGCTGCCGCCGTGATAGTCGTTCGGGCCGACGTCGCGCGTCTCGGCTTTCTTGAAGTACGGCAGGCAGTCGAGATACGTCCAGTTCTCGAGGCCCTTGTGCGTCGACCAGTTGTCGTAGTCGAGCGCGTTGCCGCGGATGTAGCACATCCCGTTGATCAGCGACGAGCCGCCGAGCCCCTTGCCGCGCCCGCATTCCATCCGGCGGTTGTCCATGTGCGGCTCGGGGTCGGTCTCGTACGCCCAGTTGTAGCGGCGGCCCTGCAGCGGATAGGCGAGGGCGGCCGGCATCTGCGTGCGGAAGTCGAAGCGGTAGTCGGGGCCGCCCGCTTCGAGCAGCAGCACCGTGACGTCCGGATCTTCCGTCAGGCGCGTTGCGAGCACGTTGCCCGCGGACCCTGCGCCGCAGATGATGTAGTCGTATTCGCGTGTCGTCATGACGGCTCTCCTTGTCTTAGAACACCGGGTTGTAGCGGCCGAGCTCGACCTGCACCGACTTGATTCGAGTGTAGTGCTCGAGCGTCGTGATGCCGTTCTCGCGCCCGACACCGGATTGCTTGTATCCGCCAACCGGCATTTCGGCCGGCGATTCGCCCCACGTGTTGATCCAGCAGATGCCGGCTTCGAGGCGATGGATCGTGCGGTGCGCGCGCGACAGGTTCTCGGTCACGACGCCGGCCGCGAGCCCGTAGTGCGTGTCGTTCGCGCGGGCGATCACTTCGTCCTCCGATTCGAAATCGAGGATGCTCATCACCGGGCCGAAGATTTCCTCGCGCACGATCTTCATGTCGTCGCGGCAGTCGCCGAACACGGTCGGCGCGACGTACTGGCCGCTGCCGAAGTGGCCGTCGGTCAGGCGCGTGCCGCCCGCGAGCAGCTTCGCGCCTTCGGCCTTGCCGCTGTCGATGAAGCCGAGCACCTTGTCGAGCTGCGCGGCCGACACGAGCGGGCCGAAGTTGGTGTCGGCATCGGTCGGCTTGCCGACGCGAATGCGCTTCACGCGTTCGAGCACCTTCTGCGTGAATGCGTCCTTGATCGAGCGGTGCACGAACACGCGCGTGCCGTTCGTGCAGACCTGGCCCGAGCTGAAGAAGTTGGCGGTCACCGCGATGTCGGCCGCGCGGTCGAGGTCCGCATCGTCGAACACGATCAGCGGCGACTTGCCGCCGAGCTCCATCGTCACTTCCTTCAGCGACGATGCGCCGGCCAGCGACATCACCTTCTTGCCGGTCTCGACGCCGCCGGTGAACGACACCTTCGCGATGTCCGGGTGGCCGGTGAGCAGCGCGCCGACCGAGCCGTCGCCCTGCACGACGTTGAACACGCCGGCCGGCACGCCGGCTTCCGTATAGATTTCCGCGAGTTTCAGCGCGGTCAGCGGCGTGACTTCGCTCGGCTTGAACACCATCGCGTTGCCGGCCGCGAGTGCAGGCGCGGTCTTCCAGCACGCGATCTGGATCGGGTAGTTCCACGCGCCGATGCCCGCGCACACGCCGAGCGGTTCGCGGCGCGTGTAGACGAACGACTCGGCGCGCAGCGGCACCTGCAGCCCTTCGATCGCGGTCGCGAGGCCCGCGTAGTACTCGATCACATCCGCGCCGGTGACGATGTCGACCGCGAGCGTCTCGCCGATCGGCTTGCCGGTGTCGCGCGTCTCGATCGCCGCGAGTTCGTCGTTGCGCTCGCGCAGCAGGTCGACCGCGCGGCGCAGGATGCGCGAGCGCTGCATCGCGGTCATCGCCGCCCATTCGCGCTGGCCTGCCTGCGCCGATGCAACCGCCCGATCGACGTCGGCCGCGCTCGCCTGCTGCACTTGCGCGAGCAGTTCGCCGGTGGCCGGATCGAAGGTGTCGAAAGTCTTGCCGCTCGTGGCGTCGACGTAACCGCCGCCGATGTAGAGGCGCTGCAAACCGTATACGGACATGAGGATCTCCTTGAGGGCGACTGCGTCGCGCGTCAGGCGGACGCGAGCAGCAGGTCGATGTAATCGTGGGCGAGCTTCAAAGCGGCTCGGGTGTCGATCGGGCCGCCGGCGAGCGCGCCGCGCAGCCACAGGCCGTCGATCAGCGCGGCGAGGCCGCTGGCGGCTTCGCGCGCCTTCGCGAGCGGCAAGGCCTTCGCGAATTCGGCGCACAGGTTCGAATGGAGGCGCCGCGTGTTGACGTGTTGCAGGCGCTTGAGCATCGGGTCGTGCATGCTCTGCGACCAGAACGCGAGCCACGTCTTCATCACGGGCGCGCTGACCTGCGTGTCGTCGAAGTTCGCGGCGACGACCGCGCGCAGCCGCGAACGCGGATCCTTGCGTGCGGCGACGCGGCGGCGCGTGGTGGCCGACCACAGGTCGCGCAGCACGTGCCGCATCGTCGCTTCGAGCAGGCCGTCCTTGTCGCCGAAGTAATGGCTGACGATGCCCGTCGAGATGTTCGCGCGTTGCGCGACCGATGCGAGCGTCGTGCCGGGCAGGCCCGCTTCGTCGATCGAGCGCAGCGTGGCATCGATCAACTGTGCGCGGCGTATCTCCCGCATTCCGACTTTCGGCATCGCGACTCCCTTCGCCCGGACGGGCCGTCCATGGAAGTCGAGAGCTTAGCGGTTTTTTATTGATCGTTCAATCAACAAAAAATCGGGGCTGAACGGCGTGTCGCGTTCCAAACGGGAGGATTCGTCACGCCCGCAGCCCATGTGCAGGTGCGGAAAAACGAATTGAAAGAAGGTTAATTAAGTTTGAATCTGTTTAAAACGGCTCATGAAGAAATGACGCAATGCGGAGAACCGTTTCTGCACTCGTTTCTATTACAAAGCGAAAGAATGTCGAAATATGCAATATTATTCACAATGTGAAATTGTTAAACCGGATTGTGAAGGTGTGCAGTTTTCTAAAAACCGTTTCAATCAGGCGATTTAAATAATGCAACTCATTGAAAAAAATAGAGAATATGAAATTTGTGAGCGTTGATGAGGACTGTTCGCAAACGATTGCGTTCGCCCTTTTGGCGATTCTGCATACCATAGAAATCGATAAATAAATTTGAATCTGGCGTATTTCCGGTCCGAGTAGAGGGATTTTTGGAATGACTTGAGTAAGTAATATCGACCGTATTAGTATGGCGCCGCACCACAAGGAATGAATGGCGCCGCCGGCAATTGCCGCGGTGCGTCGGCAATCGGCGCGTCGATCGACCGCGCACGGGGTCGGCGCCAGCCATTGCGCACCTGCAGCATGCCGCGACGTCGAGACGCCGCATCCACCGGAGAACGACGATGCCGACCGAAAAACACGTGGTCCCGCTGCCGAATGGTCTGAAGGTCTACGTCGAACGGAACGTGTTCGACCCGGCCTTCGACACGGCGATGCTCGTCAACGGCGCGCTCGCGACGACCGCGTCGTTCGGCCAGACTGTCCAGTATCTCGGCGAGCGGATGAACACGATCTGCTTCGACCTGCCGTATGCGGGGCAGTCGCGCCAGCACAACCCCGGCTGCTTCATCCTGACCAAGGACGACGAAGCCGCGATCCTCCAGTACCTGGTCGAGCGCTTCGCGCCGGCGTTCCTCGTGTCGGTGTCGTGGGGCGGCGTCGCGTCGCTGTTCGCGCTCGCGCGCGGCTGCCCGAGCGTGCGGCGTGCGGCGATCTGTTCGTTCTCGCCGTTCCTGAATGATGCGATGGTCGACTACGTGACGCGCGCCCGCGACCACATCGCGGCCGGCGAGAACCTCAAGGCCGCGCAGTTGCTGAACGACACCGTCGGCCGCTATCTGCCGCGCATCATGAAGCTGTACAACTACCGGTATCTCACGCGCCTGCCGCGCGACGAACAGGACCAGGTCGCGTTTCACGTCGACCAGATCCTGTCGTTGCAGCCCGAGCGCTACTTCAGCGAGTTCTCGAACATCGGCTGCGAGCTGCTGTTCCTGAACGGCGAGCGCGACGAATACACGACGCCGGCCGACGTGCGGCAGCTCGGCGCGCACGTGGCGCGCGCGCGGTTCGCGACGGTGCCGGACGCCGGCCATTTCCTCGACATCGAAGGCCGTGCGCAGCGCGAATACACCCGTGCCGCGTTGCTCGATTTTTTCTGCGGCGAGGCGTCCGTCGCGAACGGGGTCGCCCGCGCTGCCGCGCATGCGTGCGTGCCCGCGCCGATGCATGCGCTGTCGTCGTGACGTCATCCGTCGTGCAGCGGGCGCGTCCCGCGCATCCGAATTCCCATCCCAACGAGGCAGGCCAGCCGTGAATATCGTTCAGACCATCGCCATCGTCGTTCCGTGGGCCGCGTGGCTCGCTTACTGGATCGCCACGTCGCAGGGCGTCAAGACGACCGTGCGCAAGGAGGCGTCGCGCTCGCGCACGCTGCAGTCGATTCCGCTGATCGTCGGCGGCGCGCTGATCATCCTGCCCGATCCGTCGTGGCAGGCGCTCGCGCCCGACTGGCAGCGCTTCGGCCTGCAGGCGCAGTGCGGGCTCGCGGTGCTGGTGGCCGGCCTGCTGTTCTCGGTATGGGCGCGGCTGCACCTCGGCACGAACTGGAGCGTATCGGTCACGCTGAAGGAAGACCACGAACTCGTGCGCACGGGGCCGTATGCGCTCGTGCGTCATCCGATCTACACCGGCTGCCTGATCGCGCTGGTCGGCGCCGCGCTGATCGGCGGCGAATGGCGCGGCGCGATCGGCGTGCTGCTCGTGTTCGCGTCGCTCGCGTACAAGGTGCGCGTCGAGGAGAACTGGCTGACCGGGTATTTCGGGCCGGCCTATGCGCAGTATCGCCGCGAAGTGGCGGCGCTGATCCCCGGCTTCTACTGACCCCCGCGAGGCGCGCGATGGCGAAGATGATCGTGACCGCGATCGGTTCGGCGGGCGACGTGCATCCGCTGCTCGGCATCGCGCGCACGCTCGCGGCGCGCGGTCACGAGGTCGTGTTCTGCACGCATGCGCCGTTCGAGACGGCCGTGCGCCGCTGCGGGTTCGCGTTCGTGCCGGTCGGTACCGCGGCCGACTACGACGCGGCGATGGCGAACCCCGCGCTGTGGGATCCGCGCACGTCGTTCCGCACGCTGTGGCAGGTGATTGCGCCGACGCTGCGCCCGCATTACGACGCGCTGCGCGCGCTGACCGATGCCGACACGGTGCTGGTCGGCACGCTGTGGGCATTCTCCGCGCGCTTCATGCAGGAACTGCACGGCACGCCGTACGTGTCGGTGCAGGTGTCGCCGTCGACGCTGCTGTCCGCACATGCGCCGCCGACCCACCCGCGCCTGACGATTCCCGCGCGCTGGCCGTTGCCGGTGAAGTCGGCGCTGATGACGCTGATCGAGCGGCAGGTGCTCGACCGCGTGTGCGGCCCGGCGCTCGACGCGGTGCGCCGCGCGCTCGGGCTCGCGCCCGCGCGGCGCGTGCTCGGCCGCTGGCTGCATTCGACCGACGGCGTGCTGTGCCTGTTTCCCCGCTGGTTCGCGCCGCCGCAGCCCGACTGGCCGTCGAACCATCTGCAAAGCGGTTTTCCGCTGTTCAACGATATTGCGACCTCCGACGATGATGCGGCACTCGATGCGTTTCTCGCGGCCGGCGAGCCGCCGGTCGTGTTCACGGCCGGTTCGACGCTCGTCGATCACGCGGCGTATGCGCGCACGGTGGCGGACGCGCTGCGCGCGACCGGCGCGCGCGGGATCCTGTTGACGCCGCATGACATCGCGCCGGACGGCGACCGGCTGCTCGTGCGCCGCTTCGTGCCGATGCGCACGCTGCTGCCGCGTTGCCGCGCGCTCGTGCATCACGGCGGGATCGGCACGGCGGCGCTCGCGTGCGAAGCCGGCATCGTGCAGGTCGTCACGCCGTTCGCGCACGATCAGTTCGACAACGCGCAACGCGTCGTCGCGAACGGCTGCGGCGTGCGGGTCGACGGCCCGCTCGACGGCGCGCGGCTCGGCGCGGCGCTCGCACGCGTGCTCGACGAGCCCGCGTTCGCGGTGCATGCGGAGCGGACGCGCGCGCTGCTCGCGGCCGCGCCGGACGGCTGCGGCGCGGCCGCCGATTTCATCGAACGGTTCGTGCCCAGGCGCGGGCGATCGGCCGCGCGGGCCGATGTCGCGGTGGCCGGCGCATGAGCACCGCGTCGCCGCTTCACGACGGGCCCGTCGCGCCGTCCGCGTTCGACGTGCCGGCGCCCATGCCGGCCGCGCAGCCGGTGCGCGGCATCCGGCTCGCGCTGCTGACGTTCGCGCTGTCGCTCGCGACCTTCATCGAAGTGCTCGACTCGACCGTGACGAACGTCGCGGTGCCGGCGATCTCCGGCAGTCTCGGCGTGTCGAATAGCCAGGGCACGTGGGTGATCAGCTCGTATTCGGTCGCGGCCGCGATCGCGGTGCCGCTCACCGGCTGGCTCGCCCGGCGCGTCGGCGAGCTACGGCTGTTCGTCGGCGCGGTGCTGCTGTTTACGCTGACGTCGCTGCTGTGCGGGCTCGCGCGCGACCTGCACGTGCTCGTGATCTGCCGTGCGCTGCAGGGGCTGTGTTCGGGGCCGATGGTGCCGCTGTCGCAGACGATCCTGCTGCGCACCTTTCCACCGGACAAACGCACGATCGCGCTCGCGCTGTGGGCGATGACGGTGCTGCTCGCGCCGATCTTCGGGCCGGTGGTCGGCGGCTGGATCGTCGACAACTTCTCGTGGCCGTGGATCTTCCTGATCAATTTGCCGATCGGGCTGTTCTCGTTCGCGGTGTGCACCGCGATGCTGCGCCCCGACGCGCAGCGCGGCGCGGCCGGCCCGATCGACGTGCCGGGCATCGTGCTGCTCGTGATCGGCGTCGGCTCGCTGCAGGCGATGCTCGATCTCGGCCACGACCGCGGCTGGTTCGATTCGCCGCTGATCGTCACGCTCGCGGTGGTCGCGGCGCTCGCGATCGTGTCGCTGCTGATCTGGGAAGCGGGCGAGGCGCATCCGGTGGTCGACCTGAGCCTGTTTCGCGACCGCACGTTCTCGTTCTGCGTGCTGATCATCTCGCTCGGGATGATGAGCTTCTCCGTGGTCGGCGTCGTGTTTCCGCTGTGGATGCAGGCCGTGATGGGCTACAACGCGTTTCATGCGGGGCTCGCGACCGCGTCGCTCGGCGTGCTCGCGCTCGTGTTCTCGATCCTCGTCGGGCTGCATGCGCACCGCTTCGACGCGCGCGTGCTAGCGACGTTCGGCTTCCTCGTGTTTGCGGCCGTGCTCGCGTGGGACGCGCATTTCACGCTGAGGATGACGTTCGCGCAGATCGCCGCGCCGGGGCTGATCCAGGGGATCGGGCTGCCGTGCTTCTTCATCCCGCTGACCGCCGCGACGCTGTCGCGCATTCCGGACGACCGGCTCGCCGCCGCGTCGAGCCTGTCGAATTTCCTGCGCACGCTGTCGGCCGCGTTCGGCACCGCGATGAGCGTGACGCTGTGGGACAACCGCGCGACCTATCACTACGACGTCGTGTCGCAATCGGTTACCCATGCATCGGCGAACACGCAACGCTTCGTGCATGCGTTGAACGCGATGGGCGTGGACGGCGTGCGCGAGCTGACGACGCTGCATCAGGTCGTGATGCAGCAGGCCTACATGATGGCGACCAACGACATGTTCTGGATGGCGAGCATGACGTGTCTCGCGCTCGCGGCGATGATGTGGCTGACGCGGCCCAAGCGCGGCGCGGCCGCGTCGTTCGGGCATTGAGGAGCAGACCATGACGACACTCGGCGCACTCGTGATCCTGTATCACCCGAGCGACCCGCAGCTCGACGCGCTGTGCGCATGGCGGCACGCGTGCGACGCGCTGCTCGTCGTCGACAACACGCCGCAGCCCGATGCGCGGGCCCGCACGCTGTGCGCGCGCGAAGGCATCGCACTGCTGCACCACGGCAATCGCGGCGGCATCGCGGGCGCGTACAACGCGGGGCTCGCGGCGCTGTTTCGCGACCGCGTCGACGCGGTCGCGCTGTTCGACCAGGATTCGTCGGTGCCGGCCGCGTATTTCCCGACGATGCGCGATGTCTGCGCGGGGCTCGCCGGGCGTGCGTTCCTGGCGGGCCCGCGCATCTTCGACGAGAACGCGCGCAGCTTCCTGCCCGAACTCGCGACCAACGGGATCAGCTTGCGTCGCCTGCGCATCGAGCCGGGCACGCCGATGCAGCGCTGCGCGTTCCTGATCTCGTCGGGCTGCGTCGTGTCGCGCGACGCGTTCGACGTGCTCGGCCGTTTCGACGAGACGTTGTTCATCGATCACGTCGATACCGAATACAGTTTCCGCGCGCTGTCGCGCAACGTGCCGCTCTATGTCGTTCCGTCGCTGGTGCTGCCGCACCGGATCGGCGCGAAACAGCGGCATGCGATCGGCCCTTTTGAAATGACGTCGATGAATCACTCGTGGCAACGGCGCTACTACAGCGCGCGCAATGCGGTGCAGCTCGGGATGCAATACGGGCTGCGCTTTCCGGTGGCGTTCGTGCCGAACCTGCTGACCGTGTGGCAGGTCGTGCAGATCGCGCTCGTCGAGCGCGACAAGCGCGCGAAGCTGGCCGCCATCATCCTCGGCGTCGCGGACGGCCTGTTCGGCCGGCTCGGCCCGCTCGAGCGCACGCGGCCGCGTCTGGCCGCGCGGGCGCAGCGCGTTCGGCAGGGGTGACGATGCGGCGTTTGACGAAAGCGGCCGATTCGGCGCGTGGTGTGAAGGGCGGCTCGATGATCGCGGCGGCCGCGGCATTGCTCGCATTGGGCGGTTGCGTGCCGTCGGGCTTCCTGCCGTCGCTGTCGCTGCGCGCGCCGGCCGACGATGCGCTCGCGCATACCGCAGGCCCCGGCGCGAACGGCGCGTGGCCGGCACCCGACTGGGTGAAGCAGTTGCAGGATCCGCAGCTCGACGACCTGGTCGCCGAGGCGTCGCAAAACAGCCCCGATCTGCAGGTCGCGCAGGCGCGGCTGCGGATCGTGCAGGCGCAGCTTCAGCAGTTCGATTCGCTGACTGGGCTGACCGGCACGGCCGGCGCGACGGTCAGCCGCGCGCGGATGCCGAAGCCCGGCGACATCGCCGACGTCACGGCCGGCGGCTATCGCGTGCCGGTGCAGATTTTCGGCGATCCGAACGTGTCGCCGTCGTCGATCTTCGTCGGGCTGAACTACCAACTCGACCTGTGGGGCAAGAACCGTGCGGCGACCAAGAGCCTGATGTCGCTGCGCGACGCGGCCGGCGTCGAGGCCGAACAGGTGCGGCTCACGCTCGCCGTCGCGATCGTCACCGTGTATTGCCAGCTCGACCAGGCGTACGCGGTGCGCGACCTGTTGCAGCAGAAGCTGAAGATCAGCCAGCGCGTGACGGCCGTGCTGCGCGAGCGCACCGCGCGCGGCCTCGACAACGCGTACGACGCGAGCGATGCATCGATCAAGCGCAGCCGCCTGCTCGAACAGATCGCGCTGAACGACGAGCAGATCAAGCTCGCGCAACTGCAACTCGGCGTGCTGTCGGGCCGTGGCCCGGAGCGCGGGCTCGCGCTGCAGCGGCCGCGTGTCGGCGCGTTCGCGGGCGGCGCGGTGCCGGCGTGGCTGCCGGCCGATCTGCTCGGCCGCCGGCCCGATATCGTCGCCGCGCGGCTGCGGGTCGAGGCCGCGTTCGCGAACGCCGACTCGACGCGCGCGCAGTTCTATCCGGACGTGAACCTCGTCGCGCTCGGCGGCGTGTTCGCGTTGACGCCCGCGTCGCTGTTCTCGCGCGATTCGCTCGCGGGCTCCGTCGGCCCCGCGATCTCGCTGCCGATCTTCGATCGCGGCCGGCTGAAGGCGAAACTCGGCGCGGACGTCGCGCAGGCCGACGTCGCGATCGGGCTGTACAACAAGACCGTCGACGACGCGCTCGGGCAGGTCGCGCAACTCGTCACGTCGCTGCAGACGTCGCAGACGCTCGTCGCGCAGCAGCAGGACGCGGTCGCGGCCGCGCAGAAGATCGTGCAGATCGCGGCGGATCGGCATCGGCGCGGCGTGCTGATGCAGAAGGATGTCGATGTCGCGGATCTCACGCTGATCGACGAGCGCGCGCAGATGATCGCGTTGCTCGGCAAGCAGCGGACGCTGCGGGTCGGGCTGATCGGCGCGCTGGGCGGCGGGTTCGATGCGGGCGCAACGGTCGCGCAGGCGCAGACGCCGGCCGTGCATCGGGCGCGCAGCGGGGCGACTAGGCGCGGGGCAGCGGCTGCCGTGGCCGCGAACCGGGTGCCGGTGGCGAGTCCTTCGAACGACGCGCCCGCGGGGAGCACGGCCACGGCCCCGACGACGACCGCACCCGCGCCTGAATCCGCACGACGCGACGACACGGCGCGCCCGTCCACGATCGGCGCGACCCACCCCGACGCGACGCCGCGCGGCACGCCCGTTCTTGCGCGCACGGCCTCGGCGAGCGCGACGCGGGGCGCGTCGCCGATGCCCGCGATCCCTGTCTTCCAGCACGATCGTCTGATCGTTACGCAAAGCGACTGATGCACCACGACAACCTTCATTCCGCCGCGCCGCCGGCCGCGCTGAACGACCCGGCTCTCGACGCGCGCCGCGCGACGCGCCGCAAGCGCTTCACCGTGTTCTTCGCGATCGTGCTGCTGGCCGCGATCGCGTGGATCGCATACTGGGTGCTGAGCGACCGCTACTACGAAGACACCGACGACGCGTACGTCGCGGGCAGCATCGTGCAGGTCGCCGCGCAGATCCCGGGCGCCGTGACCGACGTGGTGGTCGCCGATACGCAGGCCGTGCGCGCAGGGCAGACGCTCGTGAAGCTCGACGATACCGAGGCGTCGGTCGCGTTCGCGCAGGCGAAGGCGCAGCTCGCGCAGGCCGTGCGCCAGGTCGCGAACGCGAAGATCTCGAACACGATGTACGTCGAGGCCGTGAATGCGCGGCGCGCCGACCTGTCGCTGGCGCAGCGCGCGCTCGCCGCGCGTTCGGGCGCATCGGTCGAGATCGTCGCGCCGGAAGAACTGGCGCGGGCGCACGCGACTGTGGCCGGCGCACAGGCGAACCTCGCGGCCGCACAGGCGCAGCTCGACGCGGCGCGCGCGCTCGGCAGCAAGTTGCCCGTCGACGAAAGCCCGGCCGTCGTGCAGGCGGCCGCGCAGTTCAAGCTCGCGTACCGGAACCTGAAGCGCACGACGATCGTCGCGCCCGTCGACGGCACGATCGGGCAGCGCTCGGTGCAGGTCGGCCAGCAGGTCGGGCCCGGCGTGCCGCTGATGTCGATCGTGCAGCTCAACCGGCTGTGGGTCGAGGCGAATTTCAAGGAAGGGCAGATTCGCCACATGCGCGTCGGGCAGCCGGTCGAGGTCGTGTCGGATCTCTACGGCTCGCGCATCGCTTATCGCGGCCGCGTGCAGGGTTTCTCGGCGGGCACGGGGAGCGCGTTCTCGATGCTGCCGTCGCAGAACGCGGCGGGCAACTGGATCAAGGTCGTGCAGCGCGTGCCGGTGGTGATCGCGCTCGATCCGCGCGATCTCGTCGCGCATCCGCTGCGCGTCGGGCTGTCGATGCGCGCGACGGTCGACACGCACGACCGCAACGGCCACGCGCTCGACAGCGAGCCGCCGACGCCGGCCGTCAGCACGCGCGTGCACGACGGCGTCGCGAGCGACGCGGAAGCGGCCGCCGCCGCGATCATCCGCGAGAATCAGGGCGGGTAGCGCCGGCCGGTCAAGGCAGGGCCGGCCGCAAGCGCCGGTCCGATCCCCGGTGCATCTCGCGCCCGAAGCTTTCCCGTCGTTTCCCGCCCGACTTTCGTATTTCCGCCATCGATGTCGGCGCCGATCAAACGCATGTCGCGTTTGAGACATCGGCGCCCCTGCCTCCCGGACTACTCTCGAACAGCACGTTGCGCGTGCGCCGCATGGCGCCGGCGCGCCGCGGCGCCATCCAACGAGACATGGAGACAATACGATGAGCAGCAATCGAGGTGTCGTCTATCTTGGGCCGGGCCAGGTCGAAGTCCAGAAGATCGATTATCCGAAGATGGTCGATCCGACTGGCCGCGCGATTGGCCACGGCGTGATCCTGAAAGTGGTCAGCACGAACATCTGCGGCTCCGACCAGCACATGGTGCGCGGTCGCACGACCGCGCCGGTCGGCCTCGTGCTCGGTCACGAAATCACCGGCGAAGTGGTCGAAGTGGGCCGCGACGTCGAGACGCTGAAGCTCGGCGATCTCGTGTCGGTGCCGTTCAACGTCGCGTGCGGCCGCTGCGCGATGTGCAAGGACACGCATACGGGCGTGTGCCTGAACGTGAACCCGTCGCGTGCCGGCGGCGCGTACGGCTACGTCGACATGGGCGGCTGGATCGGCGGCCAGGCCGAGTACGTGCTCGTGCCGTATGCCGATTTCAACCTGCTGAAATTCCCGGATCGCGACCAGGCGATGGCGAAGATCCGCGACTTGACCTGCCTGTCCGACATTCTGCCGACCGGTTATCACGGCGCGGTGAGCGCGGGTGTGAAGCCCGGCTCGACGGTCTATATCGCGGGCGCGGGCCCGGTCGGGATGGCGGCGGCCGCATCGGCGCGCCTGCTCGGCGCGGCGGTGACGATCGTCGGCGACATGAACGCGGAACGCCTCGCGCACGCGCGGGCGATGGGGTTCGAGACGGTCGACCTGTCGAAGGACGCGTCGCTCGGCGAGCAGATCGAACAGATCCTCGGCGTGCCGGAGATCGACTGCGCGGTCGACTGCGTCGGCTTCGAGGCGCACGGCCACGGCTCGTCGGGCCATTCGGAGGAAGCGCCCGCGACGGTGCTGAACTCGCTGATGGAAATCACGCGCCCGGCCGGCGCGATCGGCATCCCGGGCCTGTACGTGACGGACGATCCGGGCGCGAAGGACAAGGCCGCGCAGCACGGCAGCCTGAGCATCCGCTTCGGCCTCGGCTGGGCGAAGTCGCATTCGTTCTTCACGGGCCAGACGCCGGTGCTGAAGTACAACCGCAACCTGATGCAGGCGATCCTGTTCGACCGGCTGCCGATCGCGAAGATCGTCAACGTCGAGGTGATCTCGCTCGACCAGGCGCCGGAAGGCTACAAGAAGTTCGACGGCGGCGCGCCGCGCAAATTCGTCATCGACCCGCACGGGTTGCTGGCGGCGTGATGCGCTAGCGTTCGACACGCACGATGCGTGACGTGAGAACGGGCGGTTCCGGAAACGGGCCGCCCGTTTTCGTTGCGGGAGCGACGGCGAGTGCAGCGCAACGCGGCGCACCCCGATCCCGGCCGCGCGGAATTGCTGCGATAATCATCGCCCGTTCCCGAACCCTCCACCGCCGCGCGGCGGCGATCCCCGGATGGCCAAGTCACTTCCCCTCGCCGCGTTGCACACGTTCGTCGAAGTGGCGCGTTGCGGCAGCATGAAACAGGCGGCCGACCTGCTCTGCATTTCGCCGGGCGCCGTCAGCCAGCACGTCCGCAATCTCGAGGATCGCCTCGCCGTGCGCCTGTTCGAGCGCACCGGCCGCGAGCTCGAGCTGACCGGCACCGGTCGCGCGCTGTTCGACCAGCTCGCCGGCGGCTTCAACGAGATCGAGGCCGCGTGGGCGAACGTGCATGGCGCGAATCGGCGCATCGTCCGCCTCGCGGTGACGACCACCGCGTCGTTCGCGAACACGTGGCTCGTGCAGCGGCTCGGCTCGTTCAACGCCGCGTACCCCGAAATCGAAATCACCGTCGAGACGCGCGCGCAACTGGTCGATCTGCGTCGCGACTACGTCGACGTCGCGATCCGGCACGGGCTGGGCCGCTATCCCGGGCACGCGTCGTTTCGCATCTGGACGCCGGAGCTATGGCCCGTGTGCAGCCCGCGACTACTCGATCCCGCGCGCCCGATCGGCGCGCCCGCCGACTGCCTGTCGTACCCGCTGCTGCAGGACGCCGACCGCGCCGACTGGGTGCTGTGGCTGCGCGCGCAGGGCATCGAGGATGCGCGTGCGCCGCGCGGCGCGAGCTTCAGCGAGGATGCGTTGCTGATCAAGGCCGCGGTCGCGGGGCAGGGCATCGCGCTGGTGCGCGACATCTATGCGCGCGACGAAGTGGCGGCCGGGCGGCTGGTTCGCGTGCTCGCGCGGCCCTGGCCGACCGAGTTCTCCTATTACGTCGTGTGCAGCGAAGCGCGCCGGCACGAGTGGAAGATCGCCGCGTTTCGCGACTGGCTGGCCGGGGAGATCGGCGACGACGATCGTGGCCCGCCCGACCTACTGGCGTGACCCGCGCACGGCGGCCGTGGCGAAGCCCTTGAGCTTGCCGGTCGCGAGCGCGGTGCCGAGCAGGATGATCGCGCAGCCGGCGACCGTCTGCACGGTGATCGTCTCGTGCAGGAAGATCGCGCCCCACACCACGCCGAACACCGGAATCAGGAACGTGACCGACGCCGCGTATTGCGCGCCCGCGTTGCGGAGCAGTCCGAAATACAGCAGGTAGGCCAGCGCCGTGCAGATCACACCGAGCAGCACGACCGCGATCCACGCGGACGCGTGCACGGGGCCCTGCGGCCACATCGGCAGCGCGAGCGGCACGAGTGCGACGGCCGCAAATAACTGGCTGCCGAACGCGGACACGAACGGCCGCACGTTAGCGAGCTTGCGCTTCGAGTAGTGCGCGGCAAATCCGTACGACAGCGTCGCGAGCATCGCGGCGGCGATCGCGAGTGGCGCGCCGGGCGTGCCGGCGCCGAGCGCCGAGCCGGCGAGCACGACGACGCCGGCGAAGCCGAGCGCGAGGCCGACTGCCTGCGGTTTCGTTAGCGGTGTGCGCAGCCACACGTACGCGACGATCGCGGTCCATAGCGGGGTCGTCGCATTCAGGATCGAATCGGTGCCGGCCGTCACGAACAGGGCCGCGTAGGTCAGCAGGCAGAACGGCAGCGCCGAATTCGCGATGCCGACGACGAACAGCGGCACGACGTGCGAGCGGAATTCCCGTCGCGCCTGCGCGTGGCGCAGCACCGGCGACAACAGCACGGCCGCGATCGCGACGCGCAGCGCGATCAGCGGGACGACGCCGAATTCCGGCGCGCCCATGCGCATGAACAGGAAGGACGCGCCCCAGATGGCAGCCAGGGTCACGAGCTGCAGTGCATTCATCGACAGGCTCCGTTCGGTGGATCGGGCGACCGGCGTGCGATACGCGCCGGCGCGGGCGAATGACCCATTGAACGTCATGCGTCCGTCGCGACGCAAACGAGGTTTTGTGACGGGCGGTTTAGAAAATTGAATCGACGGGCGCGCGGGCCTGGATCACGCGCTCAGTGGCCGCGATAGAGTTGCGCGATTTGAGTGTTGCTGGGTGCGGCGCGACGTGGGTGCCCGGTGTGCAGGCTGACGCGGCGGACCGCGCGCGTGCGATGGGCGGTGTTGCGGCTGCCTTTCCAGTCGGCCGCGCGGACTGCGCTGGCGCGTGTCCGGTCAGGCGCGCGCAACGACGGCGCGGCTTGTGCAACCGCCATCCTGCGAGCGGGTTTGACGGCGAGCGGGGCGTCCGGTGGCGGATTGGCCGCCACTTGCGTTTGATCAGGCGAATGAAACGGGTAGACAGGGGCGGGCACGACCGGCAGGAGCGGATCGTTCGACGCGGGCAGCCTGGTTTCGGTCGCGACGGCGGTCGGCGCACCGGACCCGCGACAAACGGGATCGGCCTTGCAGGTCTGGTCGACCGTCACGTAGCCGCCGACCATCAGCACGAGCGTGAGGATGCTCAGGATCGGCGCGCTCGACGCGCGCGGCCGCTGGAAAGCCGCGTTGCGCAGCGCGCGGGCGACGCGCGACGACCACGTATGGAACGACCGCGGCGCATGGGCGGCGTGCGCGTCGGCCGGTGTGCGGTCGATCGGCTCGAACGGCCAGTTCCATCGACCGCAGACGGGGCAGTGCTCGAGCGCGCGGAACGCCACGAAACCACATTCGCGGCAGCGGCAGCACGTCGCGTGCCGCGATTCGGCGCGTGCATTCAGCACGGCACGCCAGGCATCGCGCGCGCGGACACTTCGGTTGGGCAGGACGCGCATGTCAGCGACCGGTGGACGCTATCGTCGGGCTACACATCGGCGGTCGTTCGCATGCGGTGTTCATGCCATTCTCCATAACATCGGACGCGTGGAACCCGTTCGTCCGCAACTGCCTGCCGCTTAATTTTTGGTCGTTCGCGCGCGAAACGCAAGTACATGTCGCGCGTCGCGTTCCGCATGTTTCGCGCTAGCCGCCGTGCCGCTGTCGGGCCGCGAGCGTGCCGAGCGTCTCCAGCGCACGCTCGACGGCCGGTGTCCATGGCCGCCCGTAGTTGAGTCGCAAATAGCGGCGGAAGCCGCCGGTCGCGGAGAAGATCGGCCCGGGCGCGATGCTGACGCCGTGTTCCATCGCATCGCCGAACAGGTGCATCGCATCCATGTGCGGCGGCAGTTCGATCCACAGGAAATACCCGCCGCGCGGCGCGAACACTTCGGTGTCGGCCGGAAAGTACGCACGTACGGCCGAGAGCATCTGCGCCTGGTGCGCGGCGAGATTGCGTCGCAGCTTGCGCAGGAAACGATCGTATGCGCCGTCGCGCAGGTAGCTCGAAATCGCCATCTGCGCGGGTACGTCGGCGGCCGGTGCGCTCGCACCTTTGGCCTCGCGGATCTGCTGCACGAAGCGGCCGGCCGCGACCCAGCCGATCCGGAACCCGGGCGCGAGACATTTCGAGAACGATCCGCAATGCAGGACGAGCCCGCTGTCGTCATACAGTTTCGCGGGGCGCGTGGGGGCCGTGCCGAACTGCAGTTCACCATACACGTCGTTCTCGATCAGCGGCACGCCGCGCGACGCGAGCAGGTCGATCAGCGCGCGCTTGCGTTCGTCGGTCAGCGTCGCGCCGGTCGGGTTGTGGAATGACGTCATGAACCAGCACGCGCGCACCGGATGCGTGTCGAGCGCCTCGGCGAGCGCGTCGAGGTCGAGGCCCGTGCGCGGGTCGACCGGAATCTCGACGGCCTTCAGGTGCAGGCACTGGACGGCCTGCAGCACCGCGTGGAATGCCGGCCGTTCGATCGCGACGATGTCGCCCGGGCGCGTCAGCACCCGCAGGCTGAGCGTCAGCGCTTCGGTCGCCCCCGTCGTGATGACGATTTCCTCAAGAGGCAGCGACGCGCCCGCGTTCAGGTAGCGCAACGCGATCTGGCGGCGCAGCGCTTCGTTACCGGGCGGCAAGCCGTCCAGCAGTTTCGTGCGGTCCATGTTGCGGGCGGCCGATGCCACGTAGCGCCACAGGCTGCTCATCGGGAACAGCGAATAGCTCGCGAATGCCGAGCCGAGCGGCACGATGTCGTCGCGTTTGAGCGAGTCGAGCAGACGCAACAGCGCATCGTCGTCGCCGGTTTGCGCGGCGCCCGGCTTGCGCGGCGGATCGTGGCCGAAGCGCACGTGCTTGTCCGCGAGGTTCGCAACGAAATAACCGGAGCGCGCCCGCGCGACGATCAGGCCCTCGCTTTCGAGCGCGTAGTACGCACGAAACACCGTGGACGGGCTCACGCGATACGCGCGGCATGCCGCACGCACCGTGGGAATGCGCGCGCCGGGCGCCAGGTCGCCGCGTCGAATGGCGTCGGCAATCGTCTGTGCCAGCGCCGCATAACGCTTCATGCGTACCCTCCGGCCGTTGGACCTAGATGACAAAGAGTAGTACGGCAGCCGTCACGTGCAAGCGCGCCCCAAATCGCTGATCCGCATGTTTTTTGAGCGCTCTGATCCTGTTCTTTCGTCTGACGAACGGGCATCCTCTCGCAAGCTTTGTTCCCGCTGTCCGACCGATACGGAATTCACGCTGCTCGACCGCGAATCCGTGACGCCCGCGCGTGTCGCGCGAGTCCTTTTCTGTGGCGTCCTTACCTTACCCGGAAGCATCCAGCGTGAAACTGAAGACCCTGGTCGCGGGCCTCGTGGCCGGCATCGCCCTCAACCTGTTCAGCGGCGCGGCAGTCGCAGCCTGCGTCAACAATCCCGCCGCCCAGTCGAACGCGACGTTCCCCGCCGCGCTGACCGGCAAGCTCGTCTATCACAGCTACGTCAAGTACGGCGACGGCACGAGCCAGTTGTTCCTCTACGATTTCTCGGCCCATACGCTGACGCAACTCAGCAAGGGCGCGTGGGGCATCACCGATCCGATGAACGGCGTGTTCAGCCCCGACGGCAAGTGGCTCGCGTTCATGGGCATCAGCAACGGCGCATGGAACGTGTTCATGCTGCAGCTCGGCGCCGGCACGCCGCCCGTCAACATGACGAACAGCACGGGCGCCACCCGCAACGAAGACCCGAAGTTCAGCAGGGACGGCAAGACGCTCGTGTTCAAGCAGAACGGCGACGTCAAGCAGGCGACGCTGTCGTACACGAGCGCGGGCCCGGCGTTCACGTCGGTCGTGAGTCTGACGAACGCGCCGGCCGGCGCCGAATACTCGATGCCGTTCCTCGCGCCGGACGCGAGCGCCGTGTACTACGCGACCGGCACCGGCTCGAACATGGGGCTGATGAAGCGCACGATCGCGACCGGCGCGACCGCCGTGTTCGATCGTCCGGCCGGGCTGCAGACGTACTATCCGACCGTGCGTGCGGATGGCATGGTGTACTACGCACGTTGGAAGGACAGCGGCGGGGCCGACCAGATCTATGCGAAGACGGCCGACCCGGCCTCGACGCCGAGTGCGCTGGCGCTCAACGACTGCATGAGCAACAATTCGGACCCGGCACCGGTGAGTGGTACGAACTACCTGTTTTTCTCGTCGACGACGGCGGGCGGCTATCAGCTCTACGTCGGCGACGTGACGACCGGCCAGCGCTGGAGCTTGTCGCAGTTCGGCGTGAATGCCGACGCGACGAAGGCGAAGCTCGGCGCGAACTACTACGGCGGCCCGGCGGCCGCGCAGCCGACGCTGCTGTCACAGGGGCGTCCGGCCGCTGCATCGGCCAGCTACAACACGTCGCTGACGGCCGACAAGGCGTTCGACGGCAACACGACGAGCACGCGCTGGGATTCGCCGGAAGGCGCGGGCGTCGATCCGCAGTGGATCTCCGTCGATCTCGGCGTGGTGAAGAAGATCAGCAGCGTCGATCTGTACTGGGACGCCGGCGCGCTCGTTTATCAGATCCAGACGTCGAACGACAACGCGAACTGGACGACGGTCTACTCGACGAGCAACGGCGTGTCGTACGGCCACGTCACGCTGCCGAACCTCAACGCCCAGGGCCGCTACGTGCGGATGGTCGGCACGAAGCGAGCGACGCAGTGGGGGTATTCGCTCGATGAAATGCAGGTGTGGGGATCGTAAGCGCTAGCCGGAAGCTGTGAAAGGCAGAGGGAAGACGGCCCGCGTTGCGCGGGCCGGTAAATGGACCGTGTCGTGTCAGTGCGTCTTGGGTATCGGGTTCAGGTTCGGGCAACAGTGGTCAGGGCACCCTGGGCCGAACGTGATCTCGACGCGACGCCCCGTATCGTCGAACTCGCTCGCGGGAAACGGCAACTTATAGATTCGCGCGATGATGGAATTTCGTTCTCCTCGAATCGAAAATTGATCCAATGCAGCCTTGACGTTCGCGGCACGTTGTTGAGCAAGAGCCTTCGGATCTTTCTCCGTCGGTTCCGCCAGTCCGACAATCGACACCGCATCGATAATGGAAAAGCGGCTGCGCATGTCGGTCGACCATACTGACAGCTTCGCCAGTTCGGCGATGGACAGGTCGCTCGAATCCTTGCTGAATCGAACATCAAAATCCCAACCCGGCAAGTTCGACGGACCTTCACATGCCAATACTGATTGTGTGCAGCTCAACGCGAGCGCGAGCGCTGTTAGGAATTTAGTCAATGTCAACGACGTACCCCGCGATGCTGTCGGCGTTGTTGATTGACAACTCGGGATGTGATCGTCCCCACCCAGGGAGCAACGGGGTAATCGTGTATTGGTCATCGGTTGACGACATAGTGTCGTGGAAATGAGTCGCTTCGTGAATGATAGTTGATACGTGTGAATCGGCATTCGCGGTCCACGGGCGCATCGGAACCTGTCCGCATTTTTGTGGGCGAGGCGGTTGAACAGCACGTTATCCACGCGCCTGCATAAATCGCTCGCCGAACAGGATAGCAAACTGGTTCA
>NZ_CADFDL010000012.1:0-223119 GCF_902832865.1 Burkholderia sp. BCC0397
GCGGCCCGCGGGCCGCTGCCTGACGCGCTACGGTTTGCCTCTTCTTCTTCATCGACATATCCATGACTTTTGCCTCTCATGATATGCCCCGCCCACAAAATGACGGATAGGTCCGCTAACCGCGGCCTGAACGAATTGCAGCGAGCGGTCGGTCCCGCCCCAAAGCCAATTGATCGAAACGCGTCGGGTAGCTTCGAAACACTCCCTCCCGCCGCGACCATTTTTCTCCTCAGGCGTGTGCATGCCAACCGCACCGCCATCGCTTTATGCCTGCGAGGAATGACTGTTATCGACGGCGCGTGCCTTCTTCGAGCGGGCGCCGACCTTCATCATTTGCTCACCGCCAACCAACAGGAGCAAAACGGTGAGCCACTTCCCGACCTACACGATCGATAACGCGCCGGCCGCGTCGAAGGCCAGCCTCGAAGACACGAAGCGCGCCTTCGGCTTCGTCCCCAACCTTCAGGCGCATATGGCGGAATCGCCCGCGCTGCTGGCCGGATACTCGGCGCTGTGGGATCTGTTCTCGACAAGCACGCTGACGCCGCACGAGCAGCAGGTCGTCTACCTGACCTCGAACTTCGAGAACGACTGCCACTACTGCATGGCCGGTCACAGCACGCTGGCAAAGATGATCAAGATGGACGCCGGCGTGATCGCCGCGCTGCGCGCGGGCACGCCGTTGCCCGATGCAAAGCTCGAAGCGCTGCATCGCTTCACGACGCTCGTGGTGCGTGAGCGTGGCTTCGTCCCGGACGCCGATGTCGACGCGTTCCTCGCCGCGGGCTACACCCGTCAGAACGTCCTTGAAGTGATTCTGGGCGTGGCAACCAAGGTGATGAGCAACTACACGAACCACATCGTCCACACCGAACTCGACGGCTTCATGGCCGGTAACGAGTGGACCAAACCGGTCGCTGTCGCTGCCTGAGCGGCGCCTGCGTCGCGTGATCGACGAGGTATCGCTGCGGCCGAAGCGGCACGCATTGCATCAGCGCAAAACGCAGCCTGAACCCACTGATTCGTTCGTTCCTCATTCCTCTCTTCCTCTCGACGGAGAATACGCATGTCACTGCAAGACAAACTCGACGCATTCCGGGCCGACTTCAAGGCAGGCAAGCCGCCGTTCAACGCACCGCCGGAGATTCATCCGGTGATGGAACGCGCCACGGCAGAACTGATTGCGAGCGGGCAGGCGGGTCGCGCGATCAAGGCCGGCGACCGCGCGCCGCATTTCAAACTGAAAGATCAGGACGGCAACGATGTGTCTTCCGGTGCGTTGCTGGTGAAGGGCCCGCTGGTGGTGACGTTCTATCGCGGCGTCTGGTGCCCATACTGCAATATCGAATTGCAGGCGATCAACGACGTGCTGCCGGAGATCCGGGCCTATGGCGCGAACGTCGTGGCGATCTCGCCGCAGACGCCGGTCAATAGCCGCAAGTCCGTGCGTACCAACGAACTGGGTTTTCCGGTGCTGAGCGACGTGAACGGTCAGACGGGTGCCGACTTCGGACTGCGTTTCGCGTTGCCCGACTATCTGGTCGAACTGTACAAAAACCTGAAAAACGATCTGCCGGCGTTCAATAACGACCCGAGCTGGACGTTGCCGATGCCTGCTCGCTATGTGATCGGTCAGAATGGCATCGTGCTGTATTCGGAGGTCAACCCCGATTACACGCGTCGTCCGGATCCGTCGGACATGTTCCCGGTTCTGGAAAAAGCGACGGCCAACGCCTGAGCGCTGCCGTTCAACGCTCACGGATCGCCACGCCGCACCGGGGAACCGGTCGCGGCATTTCCATTCCTTCCGGTTTCGTAAAGGACATTCGATGACACAGCGTACATTTCTCGTCACTGGCGCGACCAAGGGCATTGGCCTCGCGTTGACGGAACGGCTGATTGCCGACGGTCACCATGTGGTGGGTCTCGCGCGCGACGCGAGCGATTTTCCGGGCGAACTGGTCCGCGTCGATCTGGCCGACCGTGCCGCGACGGCCGCAGTGCTCGATGATCTCGTGCGTCGTCATACGTTCGACGGCGTCGTGAACAATGTCGCGCTGGTCAGGCCGCAGCGTCTGGGTGAGGTCGCGCTGAACGATCTCGACGACGTTCTCGCGCTGAATCTTCATCCTGCCGTGCAGACGGTGCAGGCGCTGCTTCCCGGCATGCGGGCCCGCGGCTGGGGGCGCGTCGTGAACATCTCGAGCCTGACGATTCTCGGGATGACGCAGCGCACAGCGTATGCAGCGGCCAAGGCAGCGCTGGTGAGTTTTGCGCGTTCGTGGGCGCTGGAACTGGCCGGCACCGGCATCACGGTGAATGCCGTCGCGCCGGGTCCGACCGAGACCGCGCTGTTTCGCGCGAACAATCCGCCGGGCAGCGAGGGCGAGAAGCGCTATCTCGCCGCCGTGCCGATGGGCCGTTTCGGCCAGCCTCATGAAATCGCCGCGACGATCGCGTTTCTGCTGTCCGATGCGGCGGCTTTCATGACCGGTCAGACGCTTTACGTCGACGGCGGAGCATCAATCGGCAAGCTTGCTTTCTGAGGACGGGCCGGCGGGACGGCTGCCGGCGGCACCGAGCACTTCTTCGACGAAGGCGATGAACGCTCTCGCCTTCGCACTGACCAGGCGTCCGGCCGGAAAGACTGCCCACAGGTCGATCGGGGGCAATTCCCAGTCGGTCAGTACCGCCTGAACCGTGCCGTCGGCGAGTTCCGGCGAGAACATCCATTCCGACGCGATCGCAAGGCCCAGTCCGCCGAGCACCGTCGTACGCATGCCTTCGGCGGCGCTGACGCTGACGCGTCCGGATACGACCACCGCCACTTCCTTGCCGTGCTGGCTGAACGACCAGGACTCGCCGCCGCCTCGCAACGAATACACGATCACCTGATGCTGACTGAGGTCCGCCGGCATTGTCGGCACGCCCGCCTCGGCGAGGTAGGCAGGCGTGCCGACAACCAGCCGGCGGCTTTGCGCGATGCGGCGCGCGGTCATCGTCGAATCGTCGAGCGATCCCATGCGCAGGGCAACGTCCACCCCTTTTTCGAGCAGATCGATGCTGCGGTCGTCCAGCACGATATCGATCTGCAAATCAGGGTGCCGATCGAGAAACGTCTTGAGCGAAGGGAGGATATGCAGCCGCGCGAAGGTCACGGCGGCGCTGATGCGCAGCACGCCGGCCAATCCGGTAGACGCGTCGCGCGCGACATGCTCGGCAAGATCGACTTCTTCAATGGCGCGCCGCGCGTGCTCGTAGAAGCGTTGACCGGCATCGGTGGGCGTCAGTCCGCGAGTCGAGCGCAACAGGAGTCGCACGCCGAGTCGCGCTTCGAGTTGCGCGATCGACTTCGAGACGGCCGGCTGCCCGAGTTTGAGTCGCTTGGCGGCGGCCGAGAACGAGCCCGCCTCCACGACGCTGACGTACGTTTCCATTGCTGCCATCCGGTCCATGCCGCTGCTTCTCCTTCTCCTTGAAGGACCATGAAGTCCGTGTCGTGGCCGAGATGTGCCAAGGGGCCAAGGCAGAAGTCTAGCGCGTCGGAACATGTGGCGGATGAAACTGCGGGCGATCGGTCTTTGCCGGCTGAAACCGCACGCACGATCACGGAAACGAATCGTAAAAGCAAACCGGGCTCGCGTGCAGGCTGGTTCAGATGACCGGCGCCTCGCCATGGAAGGAATAATCGGTGTAGCCGCGTGCATCGCCGCCATAGAACGTCGAGCGGTCGTAGCGGTTGAGCGGCGCCCCGACGCGCAGTCGCTCGGGCAGATCCGGATTGGAGATGAACAGGCGCCCGAATGCGACGAGATCGGCGTCGCCTGCTTCGATCATGCGATGCGCGCTATCCGCGGTGAAGCCGCCCGCCGCGATGAGCGTGCCTTTGAACACGCGCCGCAAGTCTTTCGCCGAGACCGCCGACGCTGCGGCGGCGACGTCATCGTTACCGCGCACACGCGGCTCGACCACATGCAGATACGCGAGCCCATAGCCATCCAGACGACGCGCGACATAGCCGAACGTGGCATGCGGATCGCTGTCGCACATCGTGCCGTACGAGCTTCCGGGCGAAAGACGGACCGCGATGCGGCCGGCCTCCCACACCGAACCGATTGCATCGAGCACCTCGAACAGAAAGCGTGCGCGGTTCTCGAGCGAGCCGCCGTATGCGTCCGTACGGTGATTCGAGCCGTCCCGCAGAAACTGGTCGGGCAGATAACCATTGGCGGCATGCAGTTCGACACCATCGAAGCCCGCCTGTTTCGCCAGCGCCGCCGCGTGACGGAATTCTTCGATCACGCCGGGAATTTCGTCGAGTGCGAGTGCACGCGGGAGCACCTGTTCGACTTCGATAACCTGGCCATTTTCGTCGTGGATTGCCGAGTGTTCACGGGCGCGCACGGCAGAAGGGGCGACCGGCAATGCTGCGCCGATGTTGGCGGGATGCGCCTGTCGTCCCGCATGCCAGAGTTGCACGAAGATGCGTCCCCCTTTCGCGTGGACAGCGTCGACAACACGTCGCCATCCGTGCGCATGTGCTTCGGTGTAGATCCCAGGCGCACCCACATAAGCGAAGCCGAGCGGAGACACGGAGGTCGCGTCGGAAATCAGCAAACCACCCGACGAGGCGCGCTGCGCGTAGTAATCGACCATCAGATCGCCGGGAACGTTGTGCGCGTCGGTGCGCATCCGTGTGAGCGGCGCCATGACGACGCGGTGGGCGAGCGGATAGGGGCCGACCTGAGTCGGGGTGAAGAGCGTGTTCATTGCGCGTTACCTGAAAAAAGTAAAGGAGGGGAGAGGGCCTCTGGATCTTCAGGGCAAGCGCGAATCTGCAGAAGACAGCACCGGGTGATAGCTGTCATTCCTGCTCGGAATAGCTTGAAGCGCGACGCGTCGAGCGTCATGGGGCATCGTCGGTTTCCTGCCGAGAGTAGCCGCCAGCTTCTGATGGACGACGAGCATCGGCGACGAACGTCGATATCCGCCTATCCAATTCCTTGCGGTCGTTCGTAGAAACCGACGCCGAAGCCGAAGGCCGGACGGCCAGCCCGCCGTTTTTCCCCTCAGGAAAACCCTGATCGACTCGGCACGCCGCCGGTTTCAACCGGTTTTCCCCCTGCCGAAACCAGCCGCGCCGCACCCCCGCCCAAGCGATATGCCGAACCCGCGCGACCGCGCTCCAGCAAGCCTTTCGGCCCGCATATCTAGCCAAAACAGGTATGGTGCATCGCAATATTTCGCGTCTTAAGCCTGATTTCCATACCTGTCAGGTATCAAAAATCCCGCCTAAAAGTATTGGACGCCCCATTTCCCCGCCGCGTATAAATCCGTCCCATGAACTCCCCCCACGCAGCGCGCCCCATGTCCTCCGCCACCATCGAACGCATCGAAACCCGCCTCGTCGACTTGCCGACGATCCGCCCGCACAAGCTGTCGGTGGCCACGATGCACGGCCAGACGCTGATGCTCGTGAAGGTGTTCTGCAGCGACGGCATGACGGGTATCGGCGAAGGCACGACGATCGCCGGGATGGCCTACGGCCCGGAAAGCCCGGAAGCGATGAAGCTCGCGATCGACGCGTACCTTGCGCCGGCGATCGTCGGCAAGGATGCGACGCGCGTCCAGACGCTGATGGCGTTCGTCGGCAAGCTCGCGAAGGTCAACCACTTCGCGAAGAGCGCGCTCGAAACCGCGCTGCTCGACGCGCACGGCAAGCGGCTCGGCGTGCCGGTCAGCGAACTGCTTGGCGGCCGCCGCCGCGATCGCCTGCCGGTTGCATGGACGCTCGCGTCGGGCGACACGGCCACCGACATCGCCGAAGCCGAACGCATGCTCGACCTGCGCCGCCACAACGTATTCAAGCTGAAGATCGGCGCGAAAGCGCCGGAAACGGATATCCGCCACGTGGCCGAGATCAAGAAGGCGCTCGGCGAGCGCGCATCGGTGCGCGTCGACGTGAACATGGCGTGGAGCGAAACGCAGGCCGCGCGTGCGATTCCGGCGCTGGCCGATGCCGGCTGCGAACTGGTCGAGCAGCCGGTGGCTTCCGCCGCGGCGCTGGCACGCCTGATGCGCCGCTTCCCCGTCGCGCTGATGGCCGATGAAATCCTGCAAGGCCCCGACAGCGCGTTCGAGATCGCGAAGCAGCACGGCGCGGACGTGTTCGCGATCAAGATCGAACAGAGCGGTGGCCTCTTCGCCGCGCAGCGCGTGGCCGCGATCGCGGATGCGGCCGGCATCGAGCTGTACGGCGGCACGATGCTCGAAGGCGCGTTCAGCACGGTCGCGTCCGCGCACCTGTTCGCGAGTGTTGCGAACCTGCAGTGGGGAACCGAACTGTTCGGACCACTACTGATCACCGAAGAAATCCTGACGCAGCCGCTGGATTACAGCGACTTCGAACTGACCGTGCCGGACGGCCCCGGTCTCGGCATCGCGCTCGACGAGGACAAGGTCAGGCGCTTCACCCGCGACGGGCTGACGAAAGTCGTGCGGTAATCGGGTCAGGCAAAGACCGTCATCCCCCAAATACACATGGAGACACCATCATGAGCATCAAAGTTTTCGATACCCGGGAAGTGCAGGACCTGCTGAAGGCCGCATCGAACGCAGGTGCGAACGGCACGAATGGCACGAGGGGCGACGCACGTACGCAGCAGATCGTGCTGCGCCTGCTCGGCGACCTGTTCAAGGCGATCGACGATCTCGACATCACGCCCGACGAAGTATGGGCCGGCGTGAACTACCTGAACAAGCTTGGTCAGGATGGCGAAGCAGCGCTGCTCGCGGCCGGCCTCGGTCTCGAGAAGTATCTCGACATCCGGATGGACGCCGAGGATGAAGCGATCGGCCTGAATGGCGGCACGCCGCGCACGATCGAAGGGCCGCTGTACGTGGCCGGCGCACCGGTGCGCGACGGCGTCGCGAAGATCGACCTCGACGCGGACGAAGGCGCGGGCCCGCTCGTGATCCACGGCACGGTCACGGGGCTCGACGGCAAGCCGGTGGCCGGCGCGCTGGTCGAGTGCTGGCACGCGAACTCGCACGGCTTCTACTCGCACTTCGACCCGACCGGCGCGCAGAGCGATTTCAACCTGCGCGGCGCGGTGAAGACGGGCGCGGACGGCAAATACGAATTCCGCACGCTGATGCCGGTCGGCTACGGCTGCCCGCCGCAGGGCGCGACTCAGCAACTGCTGAACCGCCTCGGCCGCCACGGCAATCGTCCCGCGCACGTGCACTTCTTCGTGACGAGCGGCGGCCACCGCAAGCTGACGACGCAATTCAACATCGACGGCGATCCGCTGATCTGGGATGACTTCGCGTATGCGACGCGCGAGGAGCTGATTCCGCCCGTGGTCGCCAAGACCGGCGGTCTCGCGCTCGGCATGAAGGCCGACGCGTACCAGGACATCGAGTTCAACTTCGTGCTGACGCCGCTGGTACAGGGCCAGGACAACCAGATCGTCGAACGCCCGCGCGCTTCGGCCACGGCATAACCCGGCCGGCGGCACGGCGGCCGCGCACGTGCGCCGCCGCTGCCGGCCGGTCCCCCGAGATTCAACCGATACCGATGCGAGCGTGCTTGCAGGACGCGGCACGCGCATCGGAGGAGCCATCATGTCCGCCACGATCGACCCCACCAACACACTGGATCATCTGCTCGAAACCGCTGTGCAGGATGACAAGGAGGCCGGCATCTTCCGCTGCCGCCGCGACATCTTCACGAACGCGGAGCTGTACGAGCTCGAGATGAAGCACATCTTCGAGGGCAACTGGGTGTACCTGGCGCACGAAAGCCAGATTCCCGACAACAACGATTACTACACGACGTGGATCGGCCGTCAGCCGGTCGTCATCACGCGCGACAAGACCGGCGAGCTGCATGCGGTCATCAATGCCTGTGCGCACAAGGGCGCGATGCTGTGCCGCCGCAAGCACGGCAACAAGGGCAGCTTCACGTGCCCGTTCCACGGCTGGACCTTCTCGAACACCGGCAAGCTGCTGAAGGTGAAGGACGAGAAGACGACCGAGTACCCGGTGCAGTTCAACACGCACGGCTCGCACGACCTGAAAAAGGTCGCGCGCTTCGCGAACTATCGCGGCTTCCTGTTCGGCAGCCTCAACGCCGACGTGCTGCCGCTCGAGGACTACCTCGGCGAAGCGCGCGTGATCATCGACCAGATCGTCGACCAGGCGCCGAACGGGCTCGAAGTGCTGCGCGGCAACTCGTCCTACATCTACGAAGGCAACTGGAAGATGCAGATGGAGAACGGCTGCGACGGCTATCACGTCAGCACCGTGCACTGGAACTATGCGGCGACGATGGGCCGCCGCAAGGAGGACGGCACCAAGGCGGTCGACGCGAACGGCTGGAGCAAGTCGGTCGCGGGCGTGTACGGGTTCGAACACGGCCACATCCTGCTGTGGACCAAGACGATGAACCCGGAAGTGCGGCCCGTGTACCAGCATCGTGACGAGATCAAGGCACGCGTGGGCGACGTGCAGGCCGATTTCATCGTGAACCAGACGCGCAACCTGTGCGTGTACCCGAACGTGTTCCTGATGGACCAGTTCAGCACGCAGATTCGCGTGGTGCGGCCGCTCGGTGTCGACAGGACCGAAGTCACGATCTTCTGCTTTGCGCCGAAGGGCGAAAGCGAAGCGGATCGCACGACGCGGATTCGTCAGTACGAGGATTTCTTCAACGTGACCGGGATGGGCACGGCCGACGATCTCGAGGAGTTCCGCGCGTGCCAGGCCGGCTATGCGGGCATCGCGGCGGTGTGGAACGACCTGTCGCGCGGCGCGCCGCTGTGGGTCCAAGGGCCGGACGAAAACGCGCGAAAGATGGGGCTGAACCCACGCATTTCCGGCGAGCGCAGCGAGGACGAAGGGCTGTTCGTGTGTCAGCACGAACACTGGGTGAACGTGATGCGCGATGCACTGAAGAAGGAACGCGGGGAGGTGGCGGCATGAGCTTCGATTACCGGACGATTTGCGCGGCGCTGTATCGCGAAGCGCGCCTGCTCGACGATCGCGAGTGGGACGAGTGGCTGACCTGCTACACCGACGACGTCACGTACTGGATGCCCGCGTGGGACGACGATGACCATCCGACCGACGATCCGCAGAGCCAGATCTCGCTGATGTACTACGCGGATCGCGGCGGCCTCGAGGATCGTGTGTTCCGGATCAAGACCGAGCGCAGCGGCGCGTCGACGCCCGAGCCGCGCACCAGCCACAACGTGACGAACGTCGAGGTGCTGGCCGAACGCGATGGCGAGGTGGACGTGCGCTACAACTTCCACACGCTGAACCACCGCTACCGCGTGACCGATCACTTCTTCGGCACGATGTTCGTCACGTTGCGGCGCTCGGGCGACGCGCTGCTGATCTCGAACAAGAAGATCGTGCTGAAGAACGACTACATCCGGCAGGTGCTCGACGTGTACCACGTCTGACGCCGATTGTTTCGACAGGAAGGAAAGGGAGGCGACGTCATGTCCACCTACAAGATTGCACTGAACTTCGAGGACGGGGTCACCCGCTTCATCGACTGCAAGGCCGGCGAGAAAGTGCTCGACGCGGCCTTTCGCGCGAAGATCAACCTGCCGATGGATTGCTCCGACGGCGTGTGCGGCACCTGCAAGTGCCGCGCCGAAAGCGGCCGCTACGACCTCGGCGACGATTACATCGACGACGCGCTCACCGAGGACGAAAAGGACGGCGGCCTCGTGCTGACGTGCCAGATGGTGCCGCAAAGCGATTGCGTGATCGTGGTGCCGACGTCGTCGGTCGCCTGCAAGACCGGGCAGAGCAGCTTTGCCGCGACGGTCACGAAGGTCGAGCAGCACAACGATGCGGCCGTCGTGCTCGAACTCGACGTCGGCGCGAGTGCGCCGGTGTTCCTGCCGGGTCAGTACGTGAACATCGGCGTGCCGGGCAGCGGCCAGCACCGCTCGTATTCGTTCTCGTCGGCACCGGGCGACACGAAGGTCGGTTTCCTGATCAAGAAGATTCCCGGCGGCGTGATGAGCACGTGGCTCGCATCCGCGACACCCGGCGACACGCTCGAACTGCACGGGCCGCTCGGCAGCTTCTACCTGCGCGACGTCGCGCGGCCGCTGCTATTCCTCGCCGGCGGCACGGGCCTCGCGCCGTTCCTGTCGATGCTCGAGGTGCTCGCGCGCAGTGGCTCGCAGCAGAAGGTGCACCTGATCTACGGCGTCACGCGCGATCTCGATCTCGTGCTGGTCGACGCGATCGAAGCCTATGCGGCGAAACTGCCGAACTTCAGCTTCGCGACGGTCGTTGCCGATGCGGCATCGAGCCACGAACGCAAGGGCTGGGTTACGCAGCACATCCCGGCCGACGCGCTGAACAATGGTGACGTGGACGTCTATCTGTGCGGGCCGCCGCCGATGGTCGATGCAGTGCGCCAGTACTTCGACGACGCAGGCGTGAAGCCGCACAGCTTCCACTACGAGAAGTTCACCCCCAACGTCACGGCAAAGGCGGCATGACCATGCAACGATTCTCCGGCAAGGTCGTCGTCGTCACCGGCGCGGCGCAGGGCATCGGCCGCGGTGTCGCACTGCGCGCGGCGGCCGAGGGTGGCAAGGTGCTGTTCGTCGATCGCGCGGATTTCGTCGCCGACGTCGCGGCCGAAGCGCAGGGCGGCGGCACGGCCGGCTTCGTCGCCGATCTCGAAACGTACGAAGGCGCACATGCGGCGATTGCGCACGCGGTGCAGACGTTCGGCGGCATCGACATCCTGATCAACGGCGTCGGCGGCGCGATTCGCATGCGACCGTTCGCGGCGTTCGAGCCGGCACAGATCGACGCGGAAATCCGCCGCTCGCTGATGCCGACGCTCTATGCGTGTCACGCCGTGCTGCCGCACCTGATCGCGCGCGGCGGCGGTACGATCGTCAACGTCTCGTCGAACGCAACGCGCGGCATTCGCCGCGTGCCGTACTCGGCGGCGAAAGGCGGCGTGAATGCGTTGACGTCGGCGCTTGCGATGGAGTACGCGGAACACAACATCCGCGTCGTCGCGACCGCGCCCGGGGGGACCAGCGCGCCGCCGCGCCGCGTGCCGCGCAATGCGGCCGGCGACACCGAGCAGGAACAGGCGTGGATGGGCGAGGCCGTGCGGCAGGTGACCGAATCGACGTACTTCAAGCGCTACGGCAGCCTCGACGAACAGATCGCGCCGATCCTGTTCCTCGCGTCGGACGAAGCGAGCTATATCACCGGTACGGTGCTGCCGGTCGCGGGCGGGGATACGGGTTGAGCGGCACGCGTGGCGATTCGCTCGCATCACACGTGCACGTGTGGCAGCCGCGCGTGCACGCGATGACGACCATCACATAACCGGCCGGTGCAACAAGCCCGGCCGCGGAGACACTCATGAGCAAACGCGAAGCGATCATCCCGGCCGGCATGGAGGCCGTGTACGAAAAAATCGGCTATGCGCCGGCGATCAAGGTCGGCGATACCGTTTACGTGTCCGGTCAGATCGGCCGCGACGCGGCGATGCAGCTGGTCGACGGCCGCGAAGCGCAGATCGTGCAGGCGTTCGAGAACCTGAAGCGCGTGCTGGACGCGGCCGGCGCATCGCTCGACGACGTGGTCGACCTCACGACCTTCCATACCGACATGCGCGACCTGCCGTTGTTCATGCAGGTGCGCGACCGCTATTTCCATGCGCATCCGCGGCCGGCGTGGACCGCGACCGGCGCGCACATGCTCGGCGGTTCGCCCGGCTATATCGTCGAGATCAAGGCGGTGGCGGTGCTGCAGCGGTGACCGACGGGTATCGTTGCGCCGGATCCGCGCTTCCCACCGATAGGGCGATTGCGTCGATCATTCCGTCATCCGAGCCGGAATTTCTTCCGCAGGCTCGAATCGACGGGGCCGGCCGGCATGAAGCGCCGTAGCGTGCGCAAAAGCGATGCCTCGCCGCTCGGCGTGCGCCGCATGCGCCACGCGCCGAGCGCGGCGTCGACGATGGTGGCGGCCACGCCGTCGGGCGCCGGCGCAGCTTTGACGCTGTCGACGACGGCGCGTGCGGCGAGCGCGCGTTCACGGCCGTAATCGTCGATTCGTGCGCCGGTCTGCGGCGCATTGACGTCGAGGTTGGTCCGCGTAAACGACGGTTCGACCAGCGTCGCGCGAATGCCGAACTGGCGCACCTCGTGATCCAGCGTTTCGGTCAATCCCTCGACCGCATGCTTGGACGCCGCATAGAGGCCCATGTACGGCGCCGGCAGGAACCCGAGCACCGAGCTGACGTTGATGATGCGTCCGCCGCGTCGTGCGCGCATGTGCGGTAGCACCGCCTGCACCGTGCGCAGGATGCTGAACACGTTGGTGTCGAACAAGGCCGTCGCTTCGGCCACCGACGTTTCCTCCACCGCGCCGATCAGGCTCGTTCCCGCGTTGTTGACGAGCACGTCGATCCGCGCGGCGCGCTCGATGATCGTCTGGATTCCGGATCGAACGGACGCATCGTCGCGCACGTCCATCTCGATCAACTCGACGCCGGCGACGGGCGCAGTGCCGGCGATGCTGCGCACGGTGCCGAACACGCGGCACCCGCGTTTGGCGAACTGCTCTGCGGCCGCGCGCCCGATACCCGACGACACGCCGGTCACGACGACAACGGTGGAATTCGACATGGCGGCTTCCTTCGATACGGTGAATGGAGGGTGCGTGTCAATCGCGCGCGTCGAGCGCGGGCTGAAGCGCAGGCTCGCCCGGCGACGCCGGTTCATGCCGGCCGTGATGCGAGCCGGCGGCATGGCCGGGCCGGATCCTGAACCAGATCGCATACATCGCCGGCAGGAACACCAGCGTCAGCACCGTGCCGGCGAACGTGCCGCCGATCAGCGTGTACGCGAGCGTGCCCCAGAACACCGAATGCGTGAGCGGAATGAACGCGAGCACGGCCGCCATCGCGGTCAGGATCACCGGACGCGCACGCTGCACGGTCGCTTCGACGACCGCATGGAACGGATCCAGTCCCGCCTGTTCGTTCTGGTGAATCTGCCCGATCAGGATCAGCGTGTTGCGCATCAGGATGCCCGACAGTGCAACGAGCCCGACCAACGCGTTGATGCCGAACGGTTGCCGGAACAGGATCAGCGTCGGCACCACGCCGATCAATCCCAATGGGCTCGTCAGGAACACCATCACCATCGCGGAAGTCGAGCGCACCTGGAAGATGATGATGATCAGCGTCACCGCCAGCATGATCGGGAACAGCGGCGCCATGGCCGTCGTCGCCTTGGCCGATTCCTCGGTCGAGCCCGCCTGTTCGATGCGGTAGCCGCCCGGCAGTTTGTCCATGATGGGCTGAAGCTGCCGGGTGATTGCCGTCGAGACGTCCGGCGGCTGCAAGCCGTCGGCGATGTCGCCCTGTACCGTGATCGTCGGCACGCGGTCGCGCCAGCGCATGATCGGCTCCTCCATCCGCACGTCGACCTTGCCGACCTGCGATAGCGGAACGCGTTGGCCGTTCGCGCCGGCCAGCGTGAAGTCGCCGAGCCGCGCCGGATCGAGCCGCGCCTCACCGCCCGAACGCGCGATCACCTGCACGGTGCGGATATCTTCGCGCACCTCGGTGACGGGTACGCCGGTGAGCAGGAACTGCAGTTGTTGCGCGACCGCGCTCGATGTCAGCCCCACCGCCTGCAAGCGGTCCTGCTGCAACGTGAAGTGCAGCGTCGGCGCGCGCGTGCCCCAGTCGGCGTTGACCGTGCGCATCATCGGGCTGCGGTGCATCACGCGTTCGACGTCGGCCGCGATGCCGCGCAGCTTGTCCGGATCGGGTCCCGTGATCCGATAGGCCACCGGGAACGGCGAATACGGGCCGAACACGAGCTGCGTCACGCGCACGCGCGCTTCGGGCGCAAGGCCGTCCGCGATCGCGCGCCGCAGTCGCGCCTTCAGCGCATCGCGGGCGTCCTGGCTGTCCGTCCGAATCACGATCTTCGCGAACGACGGATCGGGCAGCTCGGGCCCCATCGCCAGATAGAAACGCGGCGCGCCTTGCCCGACGTACGCGGTGACGATCTCGGCCTCCTTCTGTTTGGCGAGCCACGCTTCCACCTTTGCCGTCGCGGCGCTCGTTTGCGAGATGGATGTGCCATACGGCATCTGCACCTCGACGAGCACTTCGGGGCGATCGGAGATCGGGAAGAACTGTTTCTTGACGACCGCCATGCCGAGAATGGCGAGCACGAACAGGCCGACGACCGACCCGGCGACCAGCCATTTGCGCGCGATCACGCGCGTGAGCAACTGACGGAAGCGGTTGTAGCGCGGCGTGTCGTAGATCGCGTCGTGGCCGCCTTCGATCTTCCTGAAGTCGGGCAGCATCTTTACGCCGAGATAGGGCGTGAATACCACCGCGACGACCCACGATGCGATCAGCGCGATCCCGACGATCCAGAACATGTTGCTGGTGTATTCGCCCGCACTGGATCGCGCGAAACCGTTCGGCATGAAGCCGACCGCGGTCACCAGCGTGCCGGCCAGCATCGGCGCGGCCGTATGGCTCCACGCATAGGCCGACGCGGCGATGCGGCCGTAGCCTTCCTCCATCTTCACGACCATCATTTCGATCGCGATGATCGCGTCGTCGACGAGCAGCCCGAGCGCGAGGATCAGCGAGCCGAGCGTGATGCGGTCGAAGTTCTTGCCCGTTGCGGCCATGACCACGAACACGATGGCCAGCGTCAACGGTACGGCCGCGGCGACGACGAGGCCCACGCGCCAGCCCATGCTGACGAAGCTCACCAGCATCACCACCAGCAGCGCGGCGAAGAACTTGATCATGAACTCGTCGACCGCGGAGCTGATGTTGACCGCCTGGTCGGTGACCTTGGTCAGACTCATGCCGAGCGGCAACTCGCGGTTGATCGCGCCGACTTCGCCGTCCAGGGCCCGGCCGAGGTCGAGCCCGTTCCAGCCGTCGCGCATCACGACGCCGAGCAGCAGCGCCGGTTCGCCGTTGTTGCGGATCATGAAGGTCGCCGGATCTTCATAGCCGCGCTCGACGGTGGCGATGTCGGACAGCTTCAGCGTGCGGCCCTGCACGACGATCGGCGTGTCGCGAATCTTCTGCAGCTTGTCGAACGCGCCGTCCAGGCGAATGAAGATCTCCGGCCCGCGGGTCTCGACGGAGCCGGCCGGCGTCAGCGCGTTCTGGCCGTTGAGCGCGGCGAACACCTCCTGCGGGCTGACGCCGAGCGTCGCGAGCCGGTCGTGCGACAGCTGCACGTAGATGCGCTCGGCCTGCTCGCCGATGATGTTGATCTTCTTCACGCCCGGCACATGCAGCAGCCGCTGGCGCAGCGTTTCGGCATCGCGAACCAGCAGGCGCTGCGGTTCGCCCTTGGCCTTCAGCGCGAACAGCGCGAATGTGACGTCCGCGTATTCGTCGTTGACCATCGGCCCGATCACGCCCGACGGAAGATTGTTCGCCTCGTCGCCGATCTTTTTCCGTGCCTGGTAGAACTGCTCCTGCACTTCCGACGGCGGCGTGCCGTCGAGCAGCGTCAGCGTCGTGAACGCGAGCCCGGGCCGCGTATAGGTTTCGCTCCGGTCGTACCAGCGCAGCTCCTGCAGGCGCTTTTCGATCTTTTCGGTGACCTGATCGTGCATTTCCTGCGCGGTGGCGCCCGGCCAGGCAGTGACGATGGTCATCACCTTGACCGTGAATGCGGGGTCTTCCGCGCGGCCCAGCTTGAAGAACGACACGAGCCCCGCGAGCGAGATCAGGCAGATCAGGAACAGCGTGATCGCGCGCTCGCGCACGGCGAGCGCCGACAGGTTGAATCGGCCTTCGCTCACGGTCGTGCTCCTTCGCTCGCGACCGCGACGGCCTGCGCGGACACGCGGACCGCTTCGCCTTCGCGTAACAGCTGGGCGCCGAGCGCGACGACGCGGTCGCCTTGCTTGAGTGCGCCGTCGCCGGACACGCGCGCGTTGTCGTCGTCGAGATGCTCGACCTTGACCGGCCGCCACGCCACCTTGGCCGGTTCGCCGGCGACGACCCATACGCCGGGCCCGTTGCCCGCGTCCAGCAGCGCGCCGATCGGCACCTGCATGCCGCGTTGCGACGCCGCGTGCGCGTCGTCCGGGATGCGGATCGTGACGGTCGCGCCCAGCGGCGCATCGGCCAGCGCGCCTTGCAGCACGTAGCGCGCTTCGAAAGTACGCGTTCTCGCATCCGCGGTATCGGAAAGCTGGCGCAGCGTCGCGGGGACGCCGACGTCCGGCTTGCCGAACAGCCCGGCCTGCGCGACCGATCCGACGGCCGGGCGCAGCGTTTCCGGCAGCTGGATCACGGCCTCGCGGCTGCCGGCGTGCGCGAGCCGCACCACCGGCTGGCCCGCGCTGACGACCTGGCCGGGCTCCGCGAGCGTTTCCATCACCACGCCGTCGCCGTCCGCGACGAGTTGCGCATAGCCGGTCGCATTGCGCGCGACGTCGGCGTCGGCCTCGGCGGCGCTCAGTTGTGCTTTCGCGGCATCGGCCGCCGCCTTGATCTGGTCATAGGCCGACGCCGATATCGCGCCGGTGCCGCGCAGGTCGCGGTAGCGGGCTTCGTCCTCGGCGGTCTGCCGCGCGCGGGCCCGTGCGGCGGCCACCGCCTCGTCGCGGGCGCGCGCCGCGAGCTTCAGGTCGACCGGGTCGAGCCGCATCAGCGGCTGGCCGCGCCGCACGGTTTGCCCGGTATCGACGAGCCGCTCCAGCACCTTGCCGGATACCCGGAACCCGAGATCGCTCTGCACGCGTGCGGCGACGGTTCCGGTGAACGAGCGGGACGCGGGAACGGCCGCCTGCACGACGGCGGTACGCACGAGCGGCGCCTCCGTGCGCGGATCCGAAGGCGCTTTTCCGTTGCAGGCGGCTAGCGCGAGGGGCAGCGCGGAAGCGACTGCGAAGAAAGCGAGGCGACGCCGAACCATGAAAGACCCAGTGACGAAGTGATCGGGGCTTTCATTGTGTATCTAGTGACCAATATAGTCAATGGTCACAAACGGTGACGCATCACGGTGCGAGGCTTCGGAGGACGAGGCTGGACAGTTGGGCGGGGGCGGCGTCGGTCGTGTCGAGGTTGTACTGCAGCAGCAGCGGGTTCAGGTAGGGCCGCATCACGAGGTAGATGGCCGTCGCGGTTTCGTCCAGCGGCGTCTTGCGCTCGAACTCGCCGTTTTGCCGGCCTTCCTGCAGCACGTCCTGCAGCAGCTTCTGCACGCGCGCCTCGTAGGCCTGCACCGACTGCCAGTTTTCGGTGGCGGCCGACGCCGCGATGTCGTACAGCTTGCGGTCGCGGAAGAAGAGCCGCAGGCTCGCTTCGGTAAAGACCTTGAACATCCGCCGCAGCTTTTCGGTGGGCAGGTCGGCTTCGGCGACGGCCGTGCGCACGTCCGTCTCGATCTCGTGCAGGCAGTTCGCGCAGATCATTTCGCCGATCGCCTGTTTCGACTCGAAGAACTTGTAGATATAGGCCTTCGAGAAGCCGATCGCCTTCGCGAGGTCCGACACGGTCGTCTTTTCATAGCCGTACCGGCTGAAGTGCTCGGTGGCGGCGGCCACGATCTGATCGCGGACGTCGTGGTCGGCCGGGCCGCGCGCGGGCGCCGCGGAAGGGAGAGGTTTTTTCATGGGCTGCAGCTGACGGGAATGAACAACGAGTGACTATTTGGTATTATAGTCACTACCGGATTCTTGCTAAAGCCCTCATGCTACCCAAACCCATCGTTGCCGCGGCGCTGGCCGCCACCTTGTCGGCGGGGTGTGCCGTCGGTCCCGACTATGTGCGGCCGGACGTGGCGATGCCGCAGCAGTTCCAGGGCCAGCGCGCCGTGGACCAGCGCCACGCGGCGGCCGACGCCGACCTCGCGACGTGGTGGACGGGCTTCGGCGATCCGCAACTGACGCGATACATCACGCTGGCGCTCGCACAGAACCTCGATCTTGCGCAGGCCGCGGCGCGCGTCGCGCAAGCGCGCGCGGGCCTTGGTGCGGCGAATGCGGCGCTGTTGCCGTCCGGCAACGTGACCGGCCAGGCGGCGCGCGTCTACCAGTCGGTCGAAACGCCGCTGGGGCGCGTGTTGAATGCGACGCCCGGTTTCGATCGTCATGGCAACGACTACGAGGTCGATTTCAACGCGAGCTGGGAACTGGACGTATTCGGCGGATTGCGCCGCGGCCGCGAAGCGGCGCTCGCCGATTATCAGGCATCCGAAGCGGCGGCGGTCGCGACGCGGCTCGCCGTCGCCGCGCAAACCGCGGATACCTACATCACGATTCGCGGGTTGCAGGGCCGGCTCGACGTTGCGCGGCGCCAGGTGCGGACCGAGCAGGATCTGCTGTCGACCCTCAATCTGCTCTATGGAAAGGGTCTCGCGGCGGAGCTTCAGGTGAGGCAGGCCGAAGGCGCACTCGCGCAGGTGCGCGCCACGGTGCCGGTGCTCGAGGCGGCGCTGGACGCGGCGATGAATGCGCTCGACGTGATGCTCGGCGCGCAGCCCGGCACGCATCGCGCGGAATTGCTCGCCGGCGGCGACGTTCCGGTCGCGCCGCGGATCGCGGCGACGGGTACGCCCGGCGAACTGCTCCGGCGCCGGCCCGACCTGATCGTCGCCGAGCGGCGCGTGGCGGCGTCGAACGCGCGCATCGGCGTGGCCATCGCCGAGTATTACCCGAAGTTCTCGCTGAGCGGGCTGATCGGCAGCGCGACGACGATGGGCGCGGGCAACCTGTTTGCCGGCGGCGCGAACCAGGCTGCGGGCGTGCTCGGCCTGCGCTGGCGCCTGTTCGACTTCGGCCGGATCAATGCGCAGATCGCGCAGGCCAAAGGGCAGGATGCCGAAATGCTGGCCGCGTATCGGCTCGCGGCGCTGCACGCCACCGAGGACGTCGAGAATGCGTTCTCGGCGCTCGTCAAGCGCGACGAGCAGGCGGCCATTCTTGGCGACGGCGTGAATTCGCTCGGCCGCGCGCGGACCGCGTCGTTTGCGGCCTACCAGAAAGGGGTGGTCAGCCTGATCGAGGTGTTGCAGGCCGACGAAAGCCTGCTGCGCGCATCGGACGAACGCGTGCAGGCGCAAACCGAATCGGCGCGCGCGGCGGTTGCGGCATTCAAGGCGCTCGGCGGGGGATGGCAAGCGTCGGAGGCGCAGGCGGTTGCGAGCCGGTAGCGGTATCTTCGAAACCTGATCGGGTCGGGCGGGCAAGCGCCGAATGATCGTGGTTCGTGGGGCCGTGAGCTGGGCGCGTTCACGGTGCCTACGGATCTGACGAGCAACGCGAAGCAGTAGTCGCGGTGTCCCCCATGGGTTACAATCGTTTCATGTTCAAAGTCCTCACCACCCCCACTTCGACAAATGGCTCGACGGCCTTCGCGACCCTGTGGGCAGTGCCGCGATCAGCCTGCGCCTCGAGCGGGCGAAGCTTGGCAATCTGGGCCAGTGGCGTGCGATCGGCGACGGCGTCAACGAAATGAAGATCGATGTAGGGCCAGGGTATCGGGCCTACTTCGTGCGGCGCGGAAAGATAATCGTCGTGGTGTTGTGTGGCGGGGACAAGTCGACGCAGAAGAAGGACATCAAGACGGCGAAGCAAATCGCCGCCGAACTGGAGGATTGAATATGAAAATCAGCGAACTGGCCGAATTCGATGGCTCGAAGTACCTGAAGGACGAGGAAGCGATTCGTCACTACCTGGCGCAGGCGTTCGAAGAGGGGGATCCTCGACTGATCCAGGCCGCGCTCGGGAACGTCGCGAAGGCGCGTGGCATGACGGCGCTGGCGCGCGAGTCCGGTGTGAAGCGTGAAGCGCTCTACCGTGCGCTGTCGGAAGGCGGTAACGCGGAGTTTGCAACGATCATGAAGGTTGTCGCCGCGTTGGGATTGCATCTGACCGTTGCGCCGACCACGCAGACCGCCGAAGCGGCACCCGCGCCTGAATCGACCTCGCGCACGCGCTCGCACGCACGTGCGGCGGCCCACGGATGACGTCGTCAGGGGCGGGGCTGCAAACTTCGCGCCGGCCCGCCCGTACTGATCCGGTCGGCATTGCGCGGGAAGCCCGGCGCGCAGCACGCCGCTACCGATGTATCGCCCCCCGCAACCGCCTCACCTCCTGCTCCGACACCGGCGCGGCCCGATTCCCCCACGCACCGCGCACGTAGCTGACCACTGCCGCGATCTCGCCGCTCGTCAGCGCACCGCGCATCGCGGGCATCCGTTGCACCGGCCCAGGCTTGCCGGGCGCGGGCCGTGCGCCTTCCACGACGATCCGGATCGCGCTCGTCGGATCGGCCGCCACGACGATCGAACTACCCGCGAGCGCCGGCCCGTGATCGCGCACGCCCGTGCCGTCCGCACCGTGGCAACGCGCACAGAACCCCGCATACACACCGGCCCCGGGCGCTTGCTGGCCGCTTTCCGGACGCGGGCCGGCGGCCGTCAGCCGCGGGACGCCGACCCCCAGCGGATTCGTCGCGGCAGTCGGTTGCGCCGGCAACGACTTCAGGTACACGGCGATCGCGTGGCGGTCGGTATCCGTCAGCAACGCGGTGCTTTCGCCGACGACCGGCGCCATCGCGCCGAACACCGCGCCGCGCGCCGCATGGCCGCTGCGCAGGAACGCGGCGATGTCGTCGGCCGACCAGCGGCCGAGGCCGTCCGGGTCCGCGCCGGTCAGGTTCGGCGCGAACCAGTGATCGTTGATGCCGCCGGTCAGGAACGCGGGGCTGCGCTCGTCGTAGCCGCGTTCGTTGTAGGCCGGCCCGCGCGGCGTATGGCACGCGCCGCAATGGCCGAGCCCCTGCACGAGATATGCGCCGCGATTCCATTCCGCCGATTGCGACGGCTGCGGCGCGAACGGGTCGCGGTTCGCGAACGCGAGGCTCCACAGCCCGAGCGCCCAGCGCTGGTTGAACGGAAACGGCAGCTGCGTGAGCTTCGCCGCGTTCGGGGACGGCGCGACGCCGCGCATGAAATACGCATACAGCGCACGCACGTCGTCGTCGCTCAGGTGCGCAAGCGACGGGTACGGCATCGCCGGATACAGCCGGCTGCCGTCCGCGCGCACGCCGCGCCGCAACGCATCGTCGAACTGGCGCAGCGTGTAGTGGCCGATCCCGTGCGTCGGGTCCGGCGTGATGTTCGGCGCATAGATCGGCCCGAACGGCGAATTCACCGGCTGGCCGCCCGCGTACGGCGTATGGTCGGCCGCGTCGTGGCACGCGGCGCAATCGCCGGCGAGCGCGAGATAGCGGCCGCGCGCGATCGTCGCGGCGTCGGCGCTCGCGGCCGCCGCGGCGATCACCGGGCGGCGGGCGGTCGAAGCGGAAGCGGTGTCCGGCGGCGGGGCGGAAGCCCCGGACGCTGCCGAACCCGGCGCTGCCGCCTCCCGCGACCGAGAAAGCCGCGGATCGTCTCGCGCGCGAGCGGACATCGACGCGCCGGCATCGACTGCCGACGCCGCCGACGCGAGAATCCGCACGAACCGCCAGCCCGACGCAGGCTCTGGCGCTTCCGTCGCCGACGCGGCGCCGGCCGTGTCGCCGGCCGTGGCCGCGTGGTCGTCGGGCTGCATGTCGCATGCGCCGAGCGCGACGCACACCGCGAGCGTGACACCCGCGCGGCGGCCCGGCACGATGCACGCAGCGAACGAGATCAGCGCCATGGGCTGCAAGGCCCCACGAAAGCCGTGACGATCCCCGTGAACACGAGACCGATCACGAAGCCGAGCGCGGCGAGCATCCCGCAACGCGCGAGAAAGCGCGTACTGTCGTCGCGCGCGACGGCAGGCGCGTCGGCTTCGTGCCGGTGCCGCCACGCACGCGCGAGCCACGTCGCGCAGGCCGCGGCCAGCGCGAACGCGCCCACGGCGATCAGCGCGAGCCACACGCCGATGTGCGCCCAGCGCGGCGCGGCCTGCGCGACACCGAGCGGATAGCACGCGGTGGACGCGAGCGTCTCCGACACGAGCATCTGCGCGAACCACAGCGCGGGCGCGCCGACGAGGCCGGCCGCGATCGCGAGCAGCGGTGTCCACGCGCGGCGGGCGTCGTTCATCCGGTGCTCCTCAGCCAGAATGGCGATACGTACAGCGCGGTGAAGATGAACAGCCACACGATGTCGACGAAGTGCCAGTAGAGCCCGCCGACCGTCAGCGCGACGCGTCGCTCGCGGCCGAAGAAACCGGCGGCCGTCCACCCGGCGAGCAGCGCGAGGATCGCGAGGCCGGCCACGACGTGCGCGAGGTGGAACCCGGTGATCGTGAAGTAGAGGCTGCCGTACAGGTGCGCGGTCGGGCCGTACGGATGGTCGCGCCATTCGTGCAGCTGGACCAGCGCGAACGCGGTGCCGAGCACCAGCGCGACGACGAGCATCGCGACCGCGCGCGCCTGCCGGTCGGCGCGCACCGCGCGCTCGGCGAGCCACACGAACACGCTGCTCGACAGCAGCACGACCGTGTTGACGGCCGCGAGCCCGATCTTCGGCATTCCTTCGGGCGGCCACGGCGCGGCCCCCTGCGACTGCAGGTAGAAGTAGCAGAACAGCAGGTAGCCGAACAGCCCGGCCTCGGTCACGATCAGCGTGAGCACGCCCCACCAGCCGCCCGCGCGCTCGCCGCAACTGCCGACCGGCAGCGGCTCGATGCATGCGGCCGGCGCGCCGGCCGGCGCCGTCGCCGACGGCGGCTCGTCCGGATGCGGCCGGGCGGCCGCGGCGGGCGCTTGCGTGTCGGCGCGGGCCGGCAGGCGCGCGCGTTGTCCGAGTTCGCGGCGCGGCCACAGCCAGACGGCGGTGGCGATCGCGCAACCGGCGACGGCCACGCAGACGAGGGTCGGCGAGCGCGCGAGCATCGCCGCGAACACGGCGGTCGCCAGCAGCGCGAGCACGAACGGCACGCAACTGTCTTCGGGCATCTTCAGGATCGCGCTTGGCGTCGCGCCGAGCGGCGTGACCGCGAGCGCCTCGCGCCCCGCCGCGAGCCGGTAGCCGACCCGCAGGCTGGTGCGGGTCGGATCGTCGCGCGTTTCCCACAGCGGATGCCGCGACGCGACGAGCGGCAGCACCGCGAAGTTGTACACGGGCGTCGGCGACGCGACCGACCATTCGAGGCCGGCCGCGCCCCACGGGTTGTCGCCGGCGCGCACGCCGCGCCGCGCGCTCACCAGCGCATTGACGACGAACATCACGATGCCGATCCCGAACACGAACGAGCCGATCGTCGTCAGCAGGTTCGACGTGTCCCAGCCCATCCCGGCCGGATAGGTATAGATGCGGCGCGGCATCCCGAGCAGCCCGGCGACGTGCATCGGGAAGAAGCCGAGATTGAAGCCGATCAGAACGACCCAGAAGGTCAGGCGTCCGAACCGCTCGTTCATCATCCGCCCGGTGAACTTCGGGAACCAGTACGCGACGCCACCGAGCACCGGGAACACGTTGATGCCGAGCAGCACGTAATGCAGGTGCGCGACGACGAAGTACGTGTCGGTGAGCTGCCAGTCGAGCGGCACGGCCGCGGTCATCACGCCCGACACGCCGCCGATCACGAACATCAGCACGAAGCCCGCGAAATACAGGAACGGCGTGCGGAATACAGGGCGGCCGGTCCAGATCGTCGCGATCCATGCGAACACCGCGACCGCGCTCGGAATCGAAATCAGCATGCTCGCGGCGCCGAAGAACGCGAGCGCGAGCGGCGCGATGCCCGTCGCGAACATGTGGTGGACCCACACCTCGAAGCCGATCAGCATCGTCGCCACCGTCGATACCGCGACGGCCTCGTACGCGACGAGCGGCCGCCGGCAGAAAGTCGGCAGCGCGTCGGACACGATCCCCATCGCCGGCAGCACGACCACGTAGACCCACGGATGCGCGAACATCCAGAACAGGTGCTGCCACAACAGCGGCCGGCCGCCATGCGCGACGTCGAAGAAGTGCGTGCCGGCATTGCGGTCGAGCCACAGCAGCAGGAACGCGAGGCTCACCGACGGCACCGCGACCAGGTTCGCGACCGACGCGGTCAGCGTGCCCCATACGATGATCGGCAGCCGGTCGATCGACATGCCGTGCGCGCGCATCCGCAGCAGCGTGACGACGAAGTTCGCGGCGCCGCCCGTCGTCGAGATGCCGAGCAGGATCATCCCGAGCGCATAGATGTCGATGTTCGCGCCGGCGCTGTAGTCGAGCGACGTGAGCGGCACGTAGTTGAACCAGCCGCCGTCCGGCACCGCGCCGAGCGGGAAGCTCGCGTACAGGAACAGCCCGGCGAACAGGAACGCCCAGTACGAGAACGCGTTCAGCCGCGGGAACGCCATGTCGCGCGAGCCGAGCATCAGCGGCCACAGGTAGTTCGCGAAGCCCGATAGAACCGGAAGCGCGTACAGGAAGATCATCGTGACGCCGTGCATCGTGAACAGCGAATCGTATTGCGCGGGCGTGAGCACGGTCGCGTTCGGTCGCGCGAGCTGGATGCGCATCACGAGCGCCTCGATGCCGCCGAGCAGCAGGAACGCGAATGCCGTGACGATGTAGCGCAGCCCGATGCGCTTGTGATCGACGGTGCCGAGCCAGCCGCGCCAGCCGGGCTCCGATTCCCACAGCTCGGCCAGCGCGCGCTCGTGCGCGGAGCCGGGCGGCGCTTCGCCGAGATCGGGTACGCGGCTGAGCGGGGCGGGCGTGTCGCGGGCAATGGCCATCGGCATCCTCGGTTCAGTGCAGCGTCGCGAGATACGCGGCGAGATCGTCGGCGTCGCGCGGCGCGAGCGCGATCGACGGCATCAGCGACTGCGGCTTGATCTGCTGCGCATGCGCGATCCAGCGGCGCAGGTTGTCCGGCGTGTTGTCGAGCGTGCCGGCCGCGAGCAGCCGGCGCGTGCCGACGTGCGTGAGATCGGGGCCGGCGCCGCCCGCCGCATCGGTGCCGCGCACCGCGTGGCAGCCCGCGCAGCGCGCGGCGAACACGCGCTGGCCGCGCCGTTCGGCGCCGGCGCCGGCCGCAGGCGGCTGGGCCGGTTGGCGCTGCGCGGCGAGCCACGCACGAAACGCGGCCGGCGGCTCGGCCACGACTTCGAACGCCATGTGCGCATGCTGCGCGCCGCAGTATTGCGAGCATTGCCCGCGGTAGATGCCCGGCCGGTCGGCCTGCAACCATTGACGGTTGGTCTGGCCGGGAATCGTCTGAGTCTTGCCGGCGAGTTGCGGCACCCAGAACGCGTGGATCACGTCGGCGCTCTTCAGTTCGATCGCGATCGGCTCGCCCACCGGAATGTGGATCTCGTTCGCCGTGACGAAGCCCGGGCCGCCCGCATCGTCCGGATAACGGACGGCCCACCACCAGTCTTGCGCGGTCACGACGATCATGAGCGCCGGCGGGCGCGGCGGCACCGCGACCGTGCCCAGCACGCGCAGCATGTATACCAGTGCGCCGAACAGCAGCAGGATCGAGATCGCGGAGCCCACGGTCACGATCGTCAGCCCGCTGCCGTGGCCGCCGCCCGCCTGCGTGCGCCGACGAAACAGCGCGATCAGCAGCAGCACGGCGATCGCGACGCAGACGAACATGCACAGCGCGAGCAGCGCCCAGCCGAGCACGAAAACCGGCTGCGCGGCGGGGCCGGCCGCGTGCACGACGTACGCGAGCGGCAGCGGCGCGGCGGGATTGCCGGGCTCCGCAAGTTCGGCGGCTGCGCGCGCGACCATCGGCGCGGCCGCCCACGCGAATGGCGCGATGCGTGCGATATGACGCGTTTTCCTGGGCAGCGGAACGAGCAACGCGACTCCTTGCCGAACTCGGCGGCATGACGAAAGCCGTTCGCGGCGGAGCAAGTTTCGTGCTCACGCGGTGCGCACGCATGCGGCCGTGGGGGGGCGGGATGGCGCGCGCTACGGCCGGTGCGTTACAGCCGGCTTGTAAATTGAGCGACCGTTCACGGCACGCGCCGGGGAATTTTTCGTTCACGCTCGAGCAGGTCGGGCTCGTGAATGCGGCGCTCGCGCTGCCGGGCGACGGGCGGGACGACGGACATCGACTAGTGCGCCAGTGCCGCCGCGCCGTCCCGCGCGCTTGCCTTGCTTACGATTCGCCTTTCCCTCCCTTGCTGCCCTTGCCGCTCTTGTCGCCGTGTTCGGCGTTGCCGGGCAGCACGGACGACAGCACCTGCCGCGCGGTCTCCACGATCACGTTGGCTTCGCGCGCGTTGCCTTTCACCAGCGTTTCGGCGAAATGCTTCGCCTGCTGCAGCGTCACGTGCGGCGGCAGCGGCGGCACCTCGGGGTCGCTCTTCACTTCGAGCACGATCGGCCGGTCGGACGCGAGCGCTTCGTCCCACGCGGCGCCGAGCTGTTCCGGATCGTCGACGTAGATGCCGTTGAGGCCGAGCAGCGTCGCGAAGCGGTAGTACGGCACGTTCGGAATCTGCTGCGACGCGTCGAACTTCGGGTCGCCTTCCATCACGCGCTGCTCCCACGTGACCTGGTTCAGGTCCTCGTTGTTCAGCACCATGCAGATCCAGCGCGGGTCGGGCCACTGGCGCCAATATTTCGCGACGGTGATCAGCTCGGCCATGTTGTTCATCTGCATCGCGCCGTCGCCGACCATCGCGATCACCGGGCGCACCGGATACGCGAATTTCGCGGCGATCGCATAGGGCACCGCGGCGCCCATCGACGCGAGCCCGCCGGACAGCGAGCCCATCATCCCGCGCCGCATCATCAGGTCGCGCGCATACCAGTTTGCGCAGGAGCCCGAATCGCTCGTCAGGATCACGTCGTCGGGCAGGCGCGGCGACAGCTCGGTAAACGCGCGCTGCGGATTCACGCCGCGCCCCGGGCTGGCCTTCGCGGCCGCGCGGGCCGCAAGCGTGTCGCGCCAGTCGCGGTTCCATTTCGCTATCCGGTCGCGCCACGCGGTGTCGCGACGCTCGTTCAGCAGCGGCAGCAGCGCGCGCAGCGTCTCGGCGCTGTCGCCGACGAGGTTGACTTCCATCGGGTAGCGCAGGCTCAGCATGTCCGCCTTCAGGTCGATCTGCACGCCGCGCGCCTGGCCTTCCTTCGGCAGGAATTCCGAATACGGAAAACCGGAGCCGACGACCAGCAGCGTGTCGCATTCGGTCATCAGCTCGTAGCTCGGCTTGGTGCCGAGCAGCCCGATCGAGCCGGTGACCCACGGCAGGTCGTCGGGCAGCGCGGCCTTGCCGAGCAGGGCCTTCGCGGCGCCCGCGCCGAGCCGGTCGGCCACCGCGATGACCTCGTCGGTCGCGCGCAGCGCGCCGGCGCCGACCAGCAGCGCGACTTTCGACCCCGCGTTGAGCACGTCGGCCGCGCGCCGCAGGTCGTCCTCATACGGCACGACTTTCGGCGCCGTATAGCCGACCCCCGAATGCACGGTGCCGTGCGCGCGTTTCGGCGGTGCATAGTCGAGTTCCTGCAGGTCGTTCGGCAGCACGAGCGCGGTGACCGTGCGCGCGCCGAGCGCGGTGCGCACCGTGCGGTCGACCAGGTGGCGCACCTGGCCGGGCACCGTCGCCAGTTGAACGAATGCGCCCGCAACGTCCTTGTAGAGCGCCGGAAGATCCACTTCCTGCTGATAGTGGCCGCCGAGCGCCGCGCGCGCCTGCTGGCCGACGATCGCGAGCACCGGCATGTGGTCGAGCCGCGCGTCGTAGAGGCCCGTCACGAGGTGCGCGGCGCCGGGGCCCGAGGTCGCGACGCACACGCCCAGCTCGCCTGTAAATTTTGCATGCGCGGACGCCATGAAGGCCGCCATCTCCTCGTGGCGCGCCTGGACGAATTCGATCTTGCCGCCCGCGCGGTTCAGCGCGCCGAAAAAGCCGTTGATGCCGTCGCCCGGGTAGCCGTAGATGCGGCGCACGCCCCACTCGTACAGCCGCTCGACGATGAAATCCGCCACTGTCGCCATGCCGTTTCTCCTTGGTTCGGGATGAGCCGATGCGAGGCTGCCACGCAAGGCACGTGCCGCGCCGCGTGCGTCGGGCACGGCGGTTGCACGCGGCATCCGCAAGGAGAAGCAAGCCACTTTGTTATCGAGGAACCGTCTCATGCCTGCGTTCAACCGTTCATCCCTGCGCCATTGCGCCACCTGCGCATTGCTGGCGGCGTGCGCGTCGGCGCTGTCCGCGGCCGGACAGTTACGCCCTTCCAATCCGGTCAGCGTGCCCGACTCGTCCACGCAGGCGTTCAAGCGCGCCGACCGAAAAATGATGGAAGCGATGGACAGCGCGCCGTACACGGGCGACGCCGACCGCGATTTCGTCGCGCACATGGCGCCGCATCACCAGGGCGCGATCGACATGGCGCAGGTCGAGCTCAAATACGGAAAAGACCCGACGCTGCGGCAGCTCGCGAGCCGGATCGTCGCCGCGCAGCGCGACGAGATCGCGTTGATGGAGCGCAGGCAGAAGGAGCACGGCAAGACGCCGTGAACCGCGATGCGAGGCGGCGCGCGCCGCTGGCGGGCGCGCGCACCAAGGTGTTCCGGCCGCGCCACGTGATGCCGAGGATCGCCGCGCAGGACGGCTGGTTCAAGATTCACTGTCATGACGCTGGCGCCGAGCGCTTCGTGCCGCTCGACGAGCACGCGGACTTCGTGGCCCGCCTCATGCGCATCGCCGTGCCGGGCACCCGGTTCGCGACGATCCGGCAGGAGCTTGCCGGCGTCGGCGTGAGCATCGCGACGATCTTTCCGGATCACGACGGCATCGCACAGCTGACCGACACGCGCTATTTCCCGGACGACGAGGACCCGCACGCACCGCGGTAAAGCCGCGGCCGCATGGGCGTGCGGGCCGGGCACGCGCGATGCTTGTCGCTTGTCTCGACGGCGCGCACACGGGACCGCACCCCGAGCGGCCCCGCTTGCGTCCGGTTTGCGGCGGCCGGTGAGGCGGTTCATGCGCGCATTCAAACAGACCATCGAATCCGGGAGGCTTTCATGCGCGAACCCCACGAACCACCGAGCGGCCGTCGCGACATGACGTGCGAGCCCGGTGCCGGTTCCCGGCCGGCTGGGCACCCCGTCACCCGCGCGTTCGAACGTTTCGCGTCGAGCGTGACCACCTGGGCCGGCTCGCCGGTGGCGTTCGGCAGCGCGGTCGCCATCACCGTGCTGTGGCTCGTGAGCGGGCCGCTGTTTCATTACTCCGACGCGTGGCAGCTCGTCATCAATACCGGCACCACGATCATTACGTTCCTGATGGTGTTCCTGCTGCAGCGCAACCAGAATCGCGACAGCGTGGCGTTGCACCTGAAGCTCGACGAACTGCTTGCGGTCACGCGCGCGGCGAGCGACCGGCTGATCGGGATCGAGGATGCGTCGGAGGAGGAATTGCGCGCGTTGGCGCAGACCTACCTCGAGATGGCGCAGCGCGCGGCCGAGCGTGGCGAGGACGAGCCGGGCGGGAAGCGCGCGGAAACGGCCGACACGCCGCCCGAATCCTGATCTTCCGATCCTCTGGTCTTCCGATCGAGCGATGCGCGGCCCGAGGATTTTTCAAACGCTTGTCGTTTCTGGCGCCGCATCGCGGCGCGACGGATCGCACGCGACGCTCGCGCCGGGGAACGGCACGTGCTGCACCCCGAAACGAAGCCCGGCTGTTCCGGGTATTGCCTACGGTGCTTCCATGAACGCCAGAACCCCTTCGAATCCGTTGTTGAGTCTTGCGGTGGCCGTCGCCTGCGGGGCGGCCGCGATGTACTTCCTCGATCCGTCGTCCGGCCGGCGCCGCCGCGCCTATCTGCGCGACAAGGCGGTTGCGGGCCGGCACGGCGTGGCCGATTATGCGAATACGCAGGCGAAGCGGGCGGCCGACCGTGCGCGCGGCGCGATCGCCGGCCTGCGGGCGGACTGGCTCGCGGGCGATGCGAGCGACGTGCAGGTCGCCGAGCGCGTGCGTGCGGCGCTCGGCCGGCTCGTCGCTCGCCCGCGCGACATCGACGTGAGCGTCGAGCACGGCAACGTGTGCCTGACCGGACAGGTCGAGGAGGCTGAACGGCAGGCATTGATCGACGGCGTCGCCGCACTGCATGGTGTGCATCACGTCGAGGACGCGCTGGGCGCGCGCAGCGAATACAAGGCGCCGCCCGGCGGTCATTCGCACTGACGCGGCCGCGGCTGCCCGCACCGGCGGGGGGGCGGTGAACGAGTACGACACGCATTCGGCGCACGCACGGCTGCCGGCACGACGGCAGTTTGGCGCCCCAACCGGAGCAAGCCCATGACCGAACGCCAGCCCCCCGACACGACGCCTCCGCATCCGGAGCCCGGCGCGCACGACGCACTCGAACACCTGCTCGGCAGCCTGCATCGGCACGGCTTCCTGCGCTTCGCGAACGAGGTGGTCAGCGCGAACGCGCGACTGGCCGACACGTTCGTCGACGCGCTCGACAAGCCCGGCATGCAGAGCGGCATGCAGAATCTCGCGATGCTCGTGACCGCGCTATCGCGCATTCCGCCCGAACAGTTCGGCCGCGCCGCGTTCGCGGCGGCCGACGCGCTGCATCACGTAGGCGCCTGGCAGCCGGCGCAGCACGAGCATGTCGCACCCGGCGTGCGCGGCATCTACCGGCTGCTGCACGACGAGGCGCTGTGGGATGCGCTGACGCCGCTGCTGGAAGGACTGAAGGTGTTCGCGCAAGGGCTCGCACGCGAGCCGCGGTCGCCGGTCGCCGGGCTCGACGAGACGACGAAAGACGCGTGACCGGCGCCGGTTGCAGGCCGCACGCGGCGCCCAGGCCCGCGAACTGGCGGATGATGCGCTGCGGCGGCGCGCTCGCCGGCCACTGCGTCCGCGATTTTTCAACGGCTTGTCATTTCTGCAGCCACCTGTCGGGGCCGTTCGGGCGGTGATTTCGTGCGATGAGCGGCTATTGCGAGCCCGCCGTGTTCGCCGGATGGCGCGCGAGGTGGCGGCGTCCCGCCTTCCGCCTCGGCTGGCTTGCCTTCGGCGGGGGCGTGTGCGCTGCGAGGTGGCGGCGTGGGCGTGCCGCGGCCCGACGAACCCTGGCGGCGGGCCCGCTGTTTGCTGGATCGCGCGCTTGAGGTCGGCGCGGGCAATGACGCCCGCGGCCGCCGCCTGGAGCCCCGTTTCATGCCCGATGCGATCTTGTGCCCGTTATCCGTTCGTGAGCGATTTGGCGTCGCGCTCCGGCGCGCGTTGACACCCGGCCGGCGCGGCGCCGGCGCGCCGGACCCGTTCGCGCCGGCGATGGCCGGTGTCGCCGTGTCGACGCCGCTACACGCGCCCTGGCCGGTGTTCGCGCCGGCGCCCGAGCGTCGGCCGACCGCGGTCGCCCGTGCGGGCGACAGCCAGTCCGGCGGCGCGGGCGCCGCCCCAAGCCGCAACGGCGAGCGCTCGACCGACGCGCAGGGCGGCGGTGGCGGCGACCACCATCCGCACGACGATCGCGGCGGCCGCACCGGCGGCGACGGAGACGGCAGCAACGGCGACGGCGAACGCAAGCGACCCGGCAAAAAGCCGCTGATCATCCTCGGCGCGGTGGTGTTCGTGCTGCTCGTCGGCGGGCTCGTCTGGTGGTTTGCGACGCGCAACCAGGAAAGCACCGACGATGCGTACACCGACGGCAACGCGGTCACGGTCGCGCCGCACGTGTCCGGCTACGTGACGCGGCTCGCGGTCGACGACAACACCTTCGTGCGGCGCGGCGACGTGCTCGTCGAGATCGATCCGCGCGACTACCGCGCGCAGGTCGACGCGGCGCAGGCGCAGCTCGGTCTCGCGCAGGCGCAGCTCGACGCGGCGCGCGTGCAGCTCGACATCGCGCGCGTGCAGTATCCGGCCCAGTACCGGCAGGCGCGCGCGCAGATCGAATCGGCGGAAGCCGCGTACCGGCAGGCGCTCGCCGCGCAGGGGCGGCAGCGTGCGGTCGATGCGCGCGCAACCTCGCAGCAGGCGATCGACGCGGCCGACGCGCAGCGCGCGACCGCCGACGCGAACGTCGCGATGGCCCAGGCGCAGGCGCGCACCGCGAGCCTCGTGCCGCAGCAGATCCGGCAGGCCGAGACGGCCGTCGAGGAACGCCGCCAGCAGGTACTGCAGGCGCGCGCGCAGCTCGAGACGGCCAACCTGAACCTGTCGTACTGCGAGATGCGCGCGCCGTCCGACGGCTGGGTCACGCGGCGCAACGTGCAACTGGGCACGTTCCTGCAACCGGGCACGTCGATCTTCTCGATCGTCACGCCGCGCGTGTGGATCACCGCGAATTTCAAGGAGTCGCAGCTCGAGCGCATGCGCATCGGCGATCGCGTCGACGTGTCGGTCGACGCGTATCCCGATCTCGACCTGCACGGCCACGTCGACAGCATCCAGCTCGGCAGCGGCTCGCGCTTCTCCGCGTTCCCGACCGAGAACGCGACCGGCAACTTCGTGAAGATCGTGCAGCGTGTGCCGGTGAAGATCGTGCTCGACGGCCCGCTGCCGACCCGTCCGCCGCTCGGTCTCGGCCTGTCGGTCGAGCCGACCGTTCACCTGAAATGACCGGCCGCCGTGCCGCGGCCGGTTTCGACCGGAGCGATCCGATGCCCGATACCCGCATGCCGTTCCCGCTTCGCGAGGCCCGCCGATGAACCGGCCGCCCGACCGCAGCGGCGCGTCCAACGGCGCATGGCGTCCCGCCGCGAACCCGTGGCTCGTCGCGATCGTCGTCACGCTCGCCGCGTTCATGGAAGTGCTCGACACGACGATCGTCAACGTCGCGCTGCCGCATATCGCCGGCACGATGTCGGCGAGCTACGACGAGGCGACCTGGACGCTCACGTCGTACCTCGTCGCGAACGGCATCGTGCTGCCGATCTCGGGATTCCTCGGGCGCCTGCTCGGCCGCAAGCGCTACTTCCTGCTGTGCATCGCCGCGTTTACCGTGTGCTCGTTCCTGTGCGGCGTCGCGACCAACCTCGGCGAACTGATCGTGTTCCGCGTGCTGCAGGGGCTGTTCGGCGGCGGCCTGCAGCCGAACCAGCAGTCGATCATCCTCGATACGTTCCCGCCCGAGCAGCGCAACCGCGCGTTCTCGATCTCGGCGATCGCGATCGTCGTGGCGCCGGTGCTCGGGCCGACGCTCGGCGGCTGGATCACCGACCATTTCTCGTGGCGCTGGGTGTTCCTGCTCAACGTGCCGATCGGCGCGCTGACCGTGCTCGCGGTGATGCAGCTCGTCGAGGATCCGCCGTGGCGGCGCGGCGCCGAACGCGGGATATCCATCGACTACATCGGCATCGGGCTGATCGCGATCGGGCTCGGCTGCCTGCAGGTGATGCTCGATCGCGGCGAGGACGAGGACTGGTTCGGCTCGAACTTCATCCGCGTCTTCGCCGTGCTGTCCGCGCTCGGGCTGGCCGGCGCGACGCTGTGGCTGCTGCGCACGAAGAAACCGGTGGTCGACCTGTCGTGCCTGCGCGACCGCAACTTCGCGCTCGGCTGCGTGACGATCGCGACGTTCGCGGCCGTGCTGTACGGCAGTGCGGTGATCGTGCCGCAGCTCGCGCAGCAGCGTCTCGGCTACACGGCGACGCTCGCCGGGCTCGTGCTGTCGCCCGGCGCGCTGCTGATCACGCTCGAGATTCCGCTCGTGAGCCGGCTGATGCCGCACGTGCAGACGCGCTATCTCGTCGGGTTCGGCTTCGTGCTGTTGTGCGGCTCGCTGATCTATTCGCGCACGCTGGTGCCCGACATCGACTACCAGCACCTCATGCTGATCCGGTGTGCGCAGTCGCTCGCGATCGGCTTCATGTTCGTGCCGATCACGACGCTCGCGTACCTGACCGTGCCACAGCGGCTCAACGACGACGCGTCCGCGCTGTTCACGATGTTCCGCAACGTCGCGGGCTCGATCGGCATCTCGGTGTCGACGGCCCTGATCCGCGAGCGCACGCAGGCGCGCATGGCCCATCTGTCCACCCACATGTCGACGCTGTCGCAGAACTTCCAGGACGCGCTGCAGGAGAATGCGCGCACGATCGGCGCGCTGACGGGCGCGCAGCCGTCGGCCGCGCTGCAGACGGCGAGCGGGCGGCTCTACGAGACTTTCATCGCGCAGGCGACGATCCTCGCGTATATCGACGTGTTCGCGATTCTCGCGGTGTTCTGCGCGTTCAGCATTCCGCTGACGTTCCTGTTCTCGCCGGCGAAGGCCGCGGGCGGCGCGGGAGGACATTGACATGCGCATGCATCGGGACAACCGCAACCGCCCCCTGATTCACACGATCGCGTGCCGCGCGGTGACGATATTCACGGGATGCGCCATCGTCGCAAGCTGCACCGTCGGACCCGACTACCAGCCGCCGCACGCGGACGTTCCTGAAACCTGGCATGCGATGCGGGCGAACGGGCAGGCGGCGACCCCCGCATCCGGCGTGGCCGCACGATCGTCGCCGACCATCGACGCCGATCCCGATCCGCGCTGGTGGCGCGCGTTCGGCGATCCGCTGCTCGACCGGCTCGTCGAGCGCGCCGCGCACGACAACCTCGACGTGCAGGCCGCCGTGCTGCGCATCGCCCAGGCGCGCGCGCAGGTTCGCGCCGCCGCCGCGCAGGGTTTGCCGGACGTGCGTGCGACCGCGAGCTACCAGCGCGAACAGCTCGGCCTGAAAGGTATCGTCGAGGAGCAGGGCATCGACCAGCGCGTCGATCGTCTCGGCGCGCCGGGCTCGCCGCTCGACCGGTTCGGGCCGGGCACCGGCGCACGCGTGCAGCAAGGCGCGCGCGGCGCGCTCGATGCGCTCGAAGCGCCGGTCAACCTGTGGCAGGCCGGGTTCGACGCATCGTGGGAGCTGGACCTGTTCGGACGCGTGCGCCGCTCGGTCGAAGCGGCCGGCGCCCAGACGAGCGCGGCGGTCGCGAGCCGCGACGACGCGCTGCTGTCGCTCGAGGCCGAAGTCGCGCAGACCTATCTGCAACTGCGCGGCGCGCAAGCGCAGCGCGCGCTGGCCGACGACCTGCAACGCGCGCAGCGCGAACTGCTCGACCTGACGCGCGAGCAGGCCGCGCACGGTCTCGCGAGCGATCTCGACGTGCGCAGCGCCGACGCGCGGCTCGCGCAGATTCGCGCGCAACTGCCGCAGTTCGACCAGCAGATCGTGCTGCTGCGCAACGGTCTCGCGTATCTGGTCGGCGGCGCGCCGGGCGCGCTCGACGATTGGCTCGACGCGCCGCGCGCGCTGCCGGACGTGCCGCCGACCGTACCCGTCGGCCTGCCGTCGACGCTCGCGCGCCGGCGCCCCGACATCCGCCGCGCGGAGGCCGAGCTGCATGCGGCCACCGCCGACGTCGGCGTCGCGGTCGCGCAGTTCTATCCGGACATTTCGCTGACGGGGCAGGTCGGCCTGCGTGCGTCGCATGTGCGCGAACTCGCGCACTGGTCGCATCTGTTCTATGCGTTCGGGCCGGCCGTGTCGCTGCCGATCTTCTCCGGCGGCGCGCTCGTGTCGAACCTGCGGCTGTCGCAGGCGCGCCAGGCCGAAGCGGCGCTCGCCTACCGGCAAGCCGTGCTCGTCGCGCTGCGCGACGTCGACAATGCGCTGGCCGTGTACCGCACCGACCAGGCGCGCGCGGCCGCGCTCGACGATGCGGTGAAGGCTGAACAGGGCGCGCTGGACCTCGCGCGCGATCGCTACCGGAAAGGGTTGTCGCCGTTCCTCGACGTGCTGGACGCCGAGCGGCAATGGTCGGAGGGCCGACAGCAGGCCGAGCAGGGCGAGTTGCAGACGACCACCGATCTCGTCGCGCTGTACAAGGCGCTCGGCGGCGGATGGCAGGCCGGCGCGGGCACGAATACGAATGCGGATACCGGTATGGCTCGCGCGCAATAGCCGCGAGCGCGCGCCGGACATCGTGGGCCGCATTCGAGCAATACCGTCCGTCGGTCCACGCGCGGCCTCAATCCCATGCGTGCTTGCTGAACTGATAGCCCCTGGAGCGGATCGTCTTGATCCGTTTCGGCTCGTTCGCATCGTCGCGCAGCTTGCGGCGCAGCTTCGAGATGCGGCCGTCGATCGAACGATCGAGGCCGTCGAACGCGATGCCGCGCAGCAGCAGCGTCAGGTCTTCCCGGCTGACCACCTCGCCCGCGCGGCACACGAGCGCCCACAACAAGTCGAATTCGGTCGACGTCAAACGCGGCATGCTGCCGTCGGGAAGATGCACGCGGCGATCGGCCCGGTCGATCGAGAACTTGCCGAACACGTATCGCTGCGGCGCATCCGGCACGGGGTCGCCCGCCGGCACGCGCATGCGCCGCAACTGCGCCTTGATCCGCGCGAGCAGCAGGCGCGGCTCGACCGGCTTGCGGAGAAAGTCGTCCGCACCGAGTTCGAGGCCGAGCAATTCGTCGAACGGTTCGTCACGGCCCGTCATCATGATCACGATGCCGTCGTAGTGCATGCGCGCCTCGCGGCAGATCTCGAAGCCGTCCTTGCCCGGCAGGTTGACGTCGAGCAGCACCAGGTCGGGGCGGCTCGCGACGATCGACGGCACCGCGCCGGCGCCGTCGAACAGCGTGTCCACCTGGTAATGATGCTTGCGCAGATAGTCGGCGATCAACGCGGACAGCGGGACGTCGTCTTCGACGAGCAGGATTCGGATGGGCATCGGTAAACGAAGGGGCAAAACGGGAAGGTGGCGAGCGGTCAGGCCCAGTCCGAACGCGTCGTAGCCGAAGCGACGTGGATGATACTGCGCAACATTCCGATGGAATGTGACGAAATCTGGATCGTTCGGTGAACTTATCTATGAGTAAATCGATGCTGCCGGGCGGAAAGCGCGGAATGAGCGATGCCGGGCCGCGTGTGAGGTTGAGACGGGTCGATGCGAGATCCGGCGCGGCGCTCGCGACGATGCGCGACCGGCCATCCTTCAGACGAAAACGTTTGCGCCAATCCGGCGTCGCGAACCTCGCTCGCCCCCGGCCGAACCCAGGCCAGGCAAGGTTACTCGACATATCATTACAAAATATTACCGACGTTGGCGCGTCCCGCTCCCTACAATTCCCGAACCTGACTTACGCGCATCGCATACTGCGGCGGCGTCTGCTTCCCGGTCGCATCGACTGCCTGCTTCGACGACACGTCGAGTTGTGCTGCTCGTGTGCGGAACCGGATGCGCGCGGGTCGGATCGACGCCGCGCCGGCTCCCGACGGGCCGGCAAGCGGACAGTACGAATGACACGCGGGGATTCACGGGGAAGCGAAATGACGCCGTTGCAAGTCGTCCTGAGTCTCGAGTCACTCACGCATGCGATCGAAGCCGCGGTGGCGCGTGCCGACTGGAGCGAGGCCGTCCGGGCCGCCGAGAGGCGTTCGGCGTTCATCGTTGCGCTTGCACCCGATCAGCCGGACGAGGTCGTGTCGGCGCTGATGAAAGTGCAGGAGATCGATGTCCGGATCTCCACCGTCGCGCGCGACACGCTGGAGGCGCTCATCGCGGAGGGCTGGACGGCGTTGCACGCGACCCGCGCGGCAGCGAACGCGCTGAGGGCGCAGCAGCGGTCGCTCGACGCCGGCGCCGCGGCCACGCGACACTAAGATTTGTTTCCTTCGGTGCTGGCTTGACGTCCTCCTCTCCCTAAAGGGAGAGGATTCCCACACCTGGCGATGCACGTCCGCATCGGAGAATGTTCAGCGCAGCGTTGATATCACGATCATGCTCGACACCACAGTCACTGCAGGCCCATTCTCTTACTCGCAGTCCCGCGATACCTTTCGGCCGCGTCGTGCTGTCTTGCGCCCCGCACGACGAACAGGACTGGGTCGAACCGCTTTCGTCGACTTCCTCGAACGTGGCCCCGTGCGCGATCGCCTTGTAACGGAGCTTGTTTCGGAAGGACGACCAGGATGCGTCGTAGACGCTCTTCGCCATCCTGGTTCTGGCGAGTTTCGCGGCCGACACGTTGCCGACCGCGATGTAATCGAAACGCCGCACCAGATCGAGCGCGAGCTTATGCTGGAAATCGGCACGGGCATTCGCGACCTTCGCGTGCAGCTTCGCGATATGTCGCTTGTGCTTTCGCGCCCGTTGCGCGTTCGCCAGCTTTTCCGCCGCTCGTCGACCGAACTGGTCATTGGGCAGCTTCTCGCCGGTCGAAAGTGTGGCGAAGTCTTTCAGGCCGAGATCGATGCCGACACCGGAACGGACTGGGCGAGCCTGAACATCCGGCATCCCGATCACGATGTTGAGAAACCAGTTGCCGCGCGCATCCTGCGCAAAGTTGGTTCCGTCCTTGATCTTGCCTTCGGGAAGCGGTCGACTGTTGAACACGCGAAAGGTGTTGCCGGCGAAACGGAACGCGTCACCCTCGCGCTTCAGGTCACGCCCCTTCAGCGGCACCCAGCCCAGCGATTTCCTGCCGCGATAGCGCAGGTAGGGCCGACGGTGCTGACTGCGCGACTTCGCGTATTGCTCGCACGTCGCGTTGACCGTGCCGGAGTGAATACCGAGTTCCTTGCTGCTGCCGGTCGTCAGCACGTTCAGGTCGAATCCGGTCGGCCACTTCTTGCTCCACTTGAGCGCGTGCTTCTGCGTGTCATTGCAGAAGTTCCAGACGTAGTTCACCGCACGGCTCTGCTTGTTGAGCAGTCCGTTGAGCGACTTCACCCGGTAGCGGTAGACAAGAATCATGCCGGTGATCCTAACCCGTGGAAGAAGCAGCCTGTCAACAGCACGCCTTTCCTCCCCGTCCTGAAGGACGGGGTTTCTCGGAGCAACTGATGCAATTCAAGAAACGCACCGGTCGCGTCGATGCAACACGGTGGTTCGCCGACGGCGACCATGAACGGGTAGAGCGCCGTCACGGCAGGTGGGCGGTCGCGACGCCGGAAGGCTGGCGGCCGGTGAAGCCGGGCGACTGGATCCTGCGCGATGAATGCGGCAACTGCTGGCCGATGGACGACGGCCTCTTCATGCATTGCTACGAACCGGTGGCCGACTGACTCGGCCGCCGGCTCGCCGCGCCTATCGGCTCTTGCGCGAAAACATCAGCGAATCGGCGTCGTTGAAGCGGATGCGCTGCGGCTCGCCGTAACCGGCTTTCTCCGCGACCCGGATCGATGCGACATTGGTTGGCGCGATCAGGCACACGCTGCGCTCGAACCGCTGCTGCGCGTCGAGCCATGCAAGCGCGGCCGCGAGCGCCTCGGTCGCATAGCCGTTGCCTTGCGCCCACGTCGCCAGCGCCCAGCCGGCTTCCGGCACGCCGCGAACCGGTGGCTCGATGTTCCGGTGGAAATCCGCGAAGCCGAGATCGCCGACATAGCGGCCCGACGCCTTTTCGCGAATCGCCCAGTAGCCATAGCCGAGCAGCGGCCACAGCCCGCGATACGCGAGCATGCGCATCCACGAGTCGCGCGGCGTGGAGGGTTCGCCGTTGAAGATGTGTGCGACGACGCCGGGTTCCGCCCACATCGCGGCGAGTGCGTCGAAGTCGCCGAGCGGATGGCCTTCGAGGATCAGGCGCGGTGTATCGAGAACGGGCGGGGACGAGACGGGTGGCATCGAGGGTATCCGGAAAGAGGGGAATGTCGGGCGGCTAGACCGTCAGCACGTCGATGCCGCGCTGGCGCAGGTCGTCGACCACGGCCGCGTCGGCGCCCGTGTCGGTGATCAGCATGTCGAGCTGCTCGACGCTCGCGATCACGGACAGGTTGCGCTTCATCAGCTTCGACGAATCGGCGACCGCGATCACCTGGCGCGAGATCTTCAGCATCTGCGCGTTGAGCTGCGCTTCGAGCAGGTGCGGCGTCATCAGGCCGATCTCCGGATCGAGGCTGTCGACGCCGAGGAACAACCGGTCCGCATACAGCCCTTGCAGCGCGACGACGGCCTGCGGCCCCGACAGCGAATAGGAATTCGGCCGAAGCTGCCCGCCCGGCATGATCAGGTTGATGTGCGGCGCGGCCGCGAGCAGCACGGCCACGTTCAGCGCATTCGTGATCACATTCAGCGACTGCAGCTTCATCGCGAGGATCTGCTTCGCGATTTCCTCGGTCGTGCTGCCGGAGTCGAGCAGGATCGTTTCGCCGTCGCCGATCAGCGCGGCGGCCGCCGCCGCGATCCGCACCTTCTCCGCGTGACGGAGCTTCTGCTTGACCGCGATCGGCACCTCGTCGCTTTCGCGCAGCACGAGCGCGCCGCCGTGCGTGCGCAGCACCGCGCCGGCCGCCGCGAGCGCATTCAGGTCGCTGCGCACCGTGACGAGCGAAATGCCGAACCGCTCGGCCAGCTCCTCGACGGTGACCTTCTCCCGTTCGCGCACCAGCTCGCAGATCAGGCGGCGACGTTCCTCGACAAGCAGCGGCGCGTGATCGACGGCGGGCGACGGAGGCACTCGGTGAGCGGGCATGTCCATTTCGGCAAGACAGGGAGCCGAAATGATATCAAAACCCCTGCCCGGGCTGGAGCGCATGCAAGGCCGGCGCGTCGAGCGGCATGTCCGCGAGCCGGGCCGCGTGGACGGCCGCGCCGACGTGGGGCCCGAGCCGCGGCGCGGTGAGCACCGCGTGCGGCACGCAGCGCGCGAGCGCGTCGCGCAGCGGATCGAGCACGAGCGCGCCCGCGTTGAATACGCCGCCCGAATACGACACCGGCAGCGGCTCGCCGGGTGGCCAGCCGAGCGCGCGCGCAACGCCTGCCGCGAGCTGCGCGAGTTCGTCCGTCGCGCGATCGATCAGCGCGTGCGCGTCAGTGTCGCCCGCGCGCGCCGCATCGATCACGAGCCGCGACAACTGCGCGAAGCGGCTGCGCACCGCGCCCGAGTTCACGGCCGCGCACAGGTCGAGATCGTGTTCCAGCGCGAAGTGCGCGCGCACGATGTCGAATAGCGGCCCGCGCGCGGCGCGGCCGTCCGCCATCCGCGAAAACGCCGCGAGCCCTTCGCGCGCGAGCCAGTAGGCCGAGCCCTCGTCGCCGAAGATCTCGCCCCAGCCGCCGCAGCGTGCGGCGCGGCCTTCGCGCTGCCCGTACGCGATCGACCCGGTGCCGGCGACGATGCTGATGCCGTCGCCGCCGGCCAGCGTGCCGGCCCAGCTGCACACCATGTCGTTGCCGATCCGGTAGCGCTCGCGCGCGAACAGCGGCGCGAGCAGGCCGTCGAGTTCGGGCAGCAGGCGGCTGTCCTCGCCGTACGCAGGCAGGCCGGCGAACGTATATGCGACGTCGTCGCGCGCGACGTTCGCCGTGGCCAGCACCGCGTGCACGCCGTCGGCGAGCAGCGTGCGCAACGCGTCCATGCCGATCTCGAGGTAGTAGCTGGTGGTCGTTTCATGGCGCGCCTGCACACGGCCTTGCCGGTCGATCACCATGAACGCGGTTTTCGTGCCGCCGCCGTCGATGCCGAGAAAAAGTGGAGTCATGTGGGCTGCCCCGCGTACGGATGAATGGTGACGCCGGCCACGACGCGGTTGACGGTGCCGGACGCGCTCGGGTTGTCGGGCGTGAGCCCGAGCCGCAGCGACGCGAGCAGCGCGAAGCACTGCGCGAGGATCAGCGCGACGGGCGCGAGCGCGAGATCGGGCAGGCCGGGCGGCAGCGGCACCGTCAGGTCGTCGTCGGACGGCGCCGGCGTGCCGGTGGCGCCCGCGCCATCGGCCGGCGCGACGCCGACCGACAGTATGCCGGCCGCGCGGTTTTCGCGCCGCAGTTCGCGCAGCAGGTCGAGATCGTAGCGGCGCGTATGCGGATCGCCGGACAGCAGCACGACGACGAGCGTGCGTTCGTCGAGGAACGTTTTCGGGCCATGCCGGAAACCGAGCGGCGATTCGGCCATCGCGACGATCCGCCCGTCGGTCAGTTCCAGCAGCTTCAGCGCGGCTTCGCGCGCAAGCCCGAGCAGCGTGCCGCTGCCGAGATACACGACGCGCTCGGGCAACTGCCGCACGTGCGCGGCGATCCGCGCCGCCTGGTCGCGCAGCAGCGTGCGCGCGGCGTCGGCCAGCGGCCCGACCGGCATGCCGGCCACGCCGAACGCCCAGGCCGCGCCGAGCAGCATGCCGCTGAAACTGGACGTCATCGCGAACGCCCGGTCGTGCGTGGCCTCCGGCAGCAGCACGACGTGCGCGCGCGGATGCGTGCCGAGGCGGCGGTTCAGCATGCCGTCGGCCGCGCACGTGAACGCGAGGTGGCGGCAGCCGTCGACGAGGCGATCCGCCAGCTCGACGGCGGCGACGCTTTCGGGGCTGTTGCCGGAGCGCGCGAACGACACCAGCAGCGTCGGCACGCCCGGCTGCAGCGTGTCGCCGGGGTTCGCGACGATGTCGGTGGTGGCCACTGCTTCGACGCGGCCGCCGAAGCGGTGCCGCAGCGCGGGCACGAGGCACTGTCCGATGAAGGCCGAGCTGCCGGCGCCCGTCAGGACGATGCGCAGGCGGGGTTCGGCCAGCAGCGGCGCGAGAAACGCGTCGAGCGCCGCGCGCTGTGCATCGACGACGGCATGCACGTCGGGCCAGACGTTGGGTTGCTGGGCGATTTCGCGTGCCGTGTGGGCGGCGTGGCGGCGGGTGAGGTCGGCGGGATCGAGGTCGAGAAATTCCATGAGCGGATCTGAGGAGAGTCGGTCACGCGGCACACGCGTGGAGATACGGACGGACGGCCGCGGCCGTGCCGTCTTGCAACAGGGCGCCGGCGCGCAGCTCGAGCCGTCCTTCGCGGACGGCCTCGTACTGGCGCGGCAGATGCTGGCTGACCAGCGTGAGCGGCGGCGGCGACGCATCGAGGCGCGCGAGCAGGTCGGCGCATGCGCGCTGCACGGCCGGATGGGCCCAGTAGTAGCGGATGCGGTCGCTCAGGCTGTATGCGAGATCGAGTTCGAGCCGCGCGCCGGCCGGGTAGTAGTCGCGCCAGTGCGCCGGTTCGCTGCGCATCACGCCGAGCACGGTCGCGATGAAGCCGTCGTCGCCGCCGAGCCATTCGCGCTCGATCGCGGCGAGCGCCCACAGCGTTTCGCGCATCGCGAAGGTCACGCCGGGGCCGACCTTCAGGATCGCGAAGTGATCACGGACGAGTTGCGCGAGATTGCCGGGCGTCTGGTAGTCGGTCGAATGCGCTTCGAACACGAGCGCGGGTTCCGTTTCGATGAATGCGCTCAGTTCGCGCGCGTTGCCGGCGTCGTAGTCGATCACCTTGTGATGATCGAACTCGACGCCGGGCTGCACGACCATCGCGATCACTCGCGACCATGCATCGTCGAGGCCGGCGCGCGCGAACGCGTTGCGGTGCAGCGCGAGCGTCGAGCCGGCTGCTTCGGGCGCGGTGACCGCGAGCGCGTCGAGCGTCTCGTGCGCGCCGCCGGGCACCGGCACCTCGGTGCCGATCACGTAGACGGGCGCCTCTCCGCGCGGCGAGGCGGCCGCCCACGCGGCCTCGGCGGCGCGGCACAGGCGCACCGCGCGCGCGGCGATCTCGGTTTCGGGCAACGGCTGCGGATCGTCCGCGCACGACATCGAGCAATCGAGGTGCAGCTTGCGGAAGCCGGCCGCCACGTACTGCGCGACCATCGTCTCGGCCTTGTCCATCGCGTGCGCGGCCGGCAGCCGGCGCCATGCGTTCGGGCCGAGGTGGTCGCCGCCGAGCAGGATCGCATCGGGGCTCACGCGTTCGCGCGCGGCGATGTCGAAGACGTAGCGGCGGAAGTCGTGCGGCGTCATGCCCGTATAGCCGCCGTCCTGGTTGACCTGGTTGCAGGTCGCCTCGATCAGCGCGGGGCGTTCGCGCGCCGCGCATTCGCGCAGCGCGGCGGCGATCGCGACCGGATGCGCGGAGCACACGGACGGGATGCCGATCGCGGGTGTGCCGGGCGGCGCGTGACGCGACGACTGCTTGTGACGGCGGACGAGATCGAGCAGCGTATTCATGCCGATTCCCCCGCCGCATCGGTCGCCCCGGCGCCTTCCGGCTGCAGCGCGAGCAGCAGCGCGGCCAGCAGCGCCAGCGCGATGCCCGTCAGCTTGCTGCCGGTCGGTGTCGTACCGGTGACGATCATCGAGATCACCGACGTCAGCAGCGGCGCGCCCGCGTTGACGAGCGGCGACACGACGATCGCCTTGCCGAAGCGGAATGCATACACGAGCGTCAGCGCGCCGATCGCGTTCAGCACCTGGATCACGGCGGCGAGGCCCGGGCCGCCGAGCCCGTAGTTGATCGTGCGGCCGAAGTCGGTCATCCACAGCGCGAACGGCACGCAGAGCAGGCTCGTGAGCGCCATGTAGACGAAGATCGATTCCGCGTCCATCGTCGCGTTCGCGATCTTGATGAAATACGCCTGCAGCCCCCATGCGACGAGCACCAGCAGCGCGAGCGCGAACCACAGCCCGAACCGCGCGGGCCCCTGGCCCGACTGGAAATCGAACAGCGGCAGCGAGCACAGCGCGAGCACGATGCCGGCCACGCCGAGCTTGCCGGTGCGTTCGCGCAGCAGCAGGAACGACAGCGCGATCGTCAGCGCCGGCGACAGCGACACGATCGGGAACACGAGATACGGCGGCCCCGATTCGACCGCGCGGAACAGCAGCATCTGCCCGCCCGCGCCGAGCAGCCCGATGGCGAGCCCGAGCGCCAGCGAACGGCCGTCGTGCCGCACGCGCCAGCCGGCGCGTCCGAGCGCGACCAGCGCCGGCGGAATCATCGTGAACGCCCAGACCACGTAGATCAGCGTATCGGGGAAGCCATGCTCGGCGGGCAAGCCGGTGAATGCGCCCCACACGCCCCAGAGCAGGGTGGTGACGAGCGCGTGAACGAGCCAGTTGTTTTGCATCGGTCGCGTCTTTCGAAGTGGGTTCCAATCCGTCGAATGCTTTCGTTTGATGCCATGCAAGGCGAAATCGTAGGCGTTCGTCGGGCCGTTCCAGCGACGTGTCATTCAAAAACAGCAGAATCGTTCGTCGGGAGCCGCCAATCTACGGACTTTCGATTTCTTTCGTTATTAGTGTAAACCACAAACGAAAGAAAACGAAAGATCGACTAGATTGCCGATCTGCGCGAGGCGGATGCGTCGGCGCACGACCCTTCTTCACGAGGAATTCCGTATGAACGCTTGCTTTTCCTTTCGATTTCCACTGCCTGTCCGGCTTGCCGGCAGGCCGGCACACCGCGTGCCGCTGCGTCGCGAGGTGCGCCCATGACCACCCGGCGGGCGTTCGTGCAGTGGCTGGCCGCCGGCGCGGCGAGCCCGATCCTGGTCGGCGTCGGCATGCGCGATGCCCACGGCGGCGAGCCGCAGCGCGTCGCACTGCGTGACGACCGGCTCGTGATCGAGTTCGATCCGGCGATGCGCAGCCGGCTGGCCGTGCGTCGCGGCGGCGGCACGCGTGCGCTGACCCGCTTCGACGCGAGCGAGACGCTCGAACAACTGATCGGCCCGGCGCCGGCGCCGACCTCGGACGGCCCCGCGCCCGACACGCGGCCGGTACGCGCGATCGACCGCTTCGCGCTCGTCGACGCCGCGCATGCCGACGTCTCGACCGCATTCGGCGCGGGGCGGCAACTGCGGCTGGTGGGCCGGTCGGGGAACGGCTTCGAGAAGACGGTGCGCGTCACGTTGCTCGACGCGCGGCCGGGCGTCGCGCTGATCGACACGCAGTTCCGCAACGTCGGCGCGCAGGCGACCGACGTCCGCGCCTGGAACGTCGCCGCGCACCGGCTGCTGCCGGCCGCGGCCGGCGCGGGCGGCTACTGGACCTATTCGGGCGCGAGCCACGCGGATCGGCGCGACTGGGTGCAGCCGGTGAAGGCCGGCTTCGACCAGCGCAATTTCATGGGCATGAACGCATCGGACTATGGCGGTGGCACGCCGGTCGTCGACGTGTGGCGGCGCGACCAGGGCATCGCGCTCGGCCATCTCGACACCGTGCCGCGCCTCGTATCGCTGCCCGTGAAGGCCGTGCGCGACGAAGTTGCGCTCGGCCTGCGCGGCGAGAAGACGGTCACGCTCGCGCCGGGCGCGGCGCTCGATACGCCGACCGCGTTCGTGATGCTGCACGACGGCGATTATTTCGTCGCGCTCGACACGTACCGGCAGATGATGGCCGCGCAGGGCTTCCATTCGCCGCAGCCGCCGGCGAGCGCGTACGAGCCGATCTGGTGCGCGTGGGGCTACGAGCGCCAGTTCAGTCTCGACTACGTGCGCGCGACGCTGCCGAAGGTGCAGGAACTCGGCTTCAAGTGGGCGGTGCTCGACGACGGCTGGCAACGGCGCACCGGCGACTGGGTGCCCGACCGCGCGAAATTCCCGGCCGGCGAAGCGGACATGAAGGCGCTCGTCGACGACATCCATGCCCGCGGGCAGAAGGCGCGGCTGTGGATCGCGCCGCTCGCGGTCGCGCCGGGCAGCGATGAATTGCACGACCACACCGACATGCTGCTGCTCGATGCGGACGGCGCGCCGCAGGCGATCACGTGGTGGAACAGCTTCTATCTGTGCCCGGCCTACGAGAAGACGCAGGCGCACATCGCCGCGCTCATGAAGCAGGTGATCGGCGAGTGGGGCTTCGACGGCGTGAAGATCGACGGCCAGCACCTGAACGGCGTCGCGCCGTGCTACAACCCCGCGCACCGGCATGCGCGGCCGGAGGATTCGGTCGAGCATCTCGCCGATTTCTACCGCGTGTTCCACGCCGCCGCGCATGCGGTCAAGCCGGACGCGGTGGTCGAAGTGTGCCCGTGCGGCACCGCGTACGCGTTCCACAACATGCGCTACATCGACCAGGCGCCCGCGTCCGATCCGCTGTCGAGCTGGCAGGTGCGCCACAAGGGCAAGACGCTGAAGGCGCTGATGGGCGCGTCGTCCGCGTATGCGGGCGACCACGTCGAACTGAGCGACGGCGGCCGCGATTTCGCGTCGGCGGTGGGCGTCGGCGCGGTGATCTCGACGAAGTTCACGTGGCCCGTCGATCCGAAGCCGAAGGATTCGTTCCTGCTGACGCCCGAGCACGAGCAGGCGTGGCGGCACTGGGTGGAGGTCTACAACGCGCACCGGCTCGCCGAGGGCCGCTATCGCGGCGAGCTGTACGACATCGCATTCGACAAGCCCGAGGCGCACGTCGTGGAAAAGGACGGCGTGCTGCATTACGCGTTCTACGCCGACCGCTGGAGCGGGCCGGTCGCGCTGCGCGGCCTGCAGCCCGGCCGGTCGTACCGGATCGTCGACTACGCGAACGGCCATCGCGAGGTCGGCCGCATCGCGCCGGGGCACGACGCGATCGCATTGCGCTTCGAGCATGCGGCGCTGCTGCGCGCCGAGCCGCTCGACGCGTGAGTGTCGCCCCGCAGCACCACGCATCACCGCCCGGACCGCATCTCGTCGCGCCTCACCGGGCAACCGGCAGTTCCGCAACGCGCAGTTCCATTCGTCATTCCGATCCCTCCACAGGAGATGCTTCGATGAACAAGAAGACCGTACGCAACCTTTCCGGTGTCGCGGCGCTCGCGCTGTGCGCGTCGATCCTGCAGGCCTGCGGCGACGGGTCGTCCGACCCGCTGTCGGCCAAGGCCTTCGCCGCGCCGCCTCCGACGGCCGCGTCGCCCGCGCGCGCCGCGTCGCACTGGACGCCCGTGGTTGCCGATACGTGGCAATGGCAGCTCAAGGGCAAGCTCAATACGTCGTACAACGTGGCGATCTACGACATCGACCTGTTCGATACCGATCCGGCGACGATCGCGGCGCTCAAGCAGGCCGGGCGCAAGGTCGTCTGTTATTTCTCGGCGGGCAGCTCGGAGAACTGGCGGCCCGATTTCTCGAAGTTCAAGGCATCCGACCAGGGCAACAAGCTCGACGACTGGGAAGGCGAGCGCTGGCTCGACATCCGATCGAGCAACGTGCGCGACATCATGACGGCCCGTCTCGATCGCGCGGTGGCGAAGGGGTGCGACGGCGTCGAGCCCGACAACGTCGACGGTTATGCGAACGACACCGGTTTCCCGTTGCAGGACACCGATCAGTACGCGTTCAACGTATTCATCGCGAACGAGGCGCACAAGCGCAATCTGGCGGTCGGGCTGAAGAACGACGTCGATCAGCTCGTGGCGCTCGAGCCGTCGTTCGACTTCGCGGTGAACGAGGAATGCAACGAGCAGAAGGAATGCGGCGGCTACACGGTGTTCACGTCGAAGAACAAGCCGGTGCTGAACGCCGAGTATGCGGGCAAGTACCGGACGCCGAGCGGGCAGCGCACGCTGTGCAATGCGGCGCGCGCGCTCAACATGCGCACGCTCGTGCTGGCGAAGCAGCTCGACGACAGCTACCGGTTCAGCTGCGACGGCTCCTGATCGAGCCGCGCCCGTCGTAACGGGCGAACCCGTGTGACCGATGTTCGCGCGCGCACGCCACGTGTCCAGGCGTGCGCGCCGCGCGCATCGCGATGTCGCGCCGACGTCCGTTCAAATCGATTCGCAGTACTTATCCAAAAACACGATGAAAAATTGCATGCTGATTGCAGGCGCTGCCGTGGCGGCCGCGCTTTCCGTCGCCGCGCGCGCGGAGGGTTCGGTCACGCTGTACGGCACGATCGATACGGGCGTCGCGTATCTGAGCCACGCGGAAGGCGGGAAGTCGCGCGTATCGATGTCGTCGGGCGAGTTGTCGGCGAACGAATGGGGGTTGACCGGCAGCGAGGAGCTCGGCGGCGGCATGAACGCGATCTTCACGCTCGAGAACAATTTCGACGTCGCGAGCGGCCAGCTCGACGGCGGCCGGCTGTTCGGCTCGAAAGCGTTCGTCGGCATCGCGTCCGGTACGTGGGGCACGCTGACGCTCGGCCGGCAGAACGACCCGGTGACGGATCTCGTGCAGCCGATCACGGCCGACGCGTTCAGCGGGCTCTTTGCGCCGCCCGGCGACGTCGACAACTACGACAGCAGCGTGACGTTCAGCAACGCGGTCAAATGGACGAGCGCGGCGTGGCACGGCGTGACGGCTGCCGCGATGGTGTCGCCCGGCGGCGTGGCGGGCGCATCGGGGTCGGGGCTCGCGTATGCCGGCGCGCTCGGCTATGCGGACGGTCCGCTGAGCGTGGCGGCCGGCTACGTGCACGTCGACAACGGCAATGCGATTCGTTCGACGCGCGGCGTATCGTCCGCCGATTCGTTCTTCAACAGCGCGGTGAACCGCGCGTATGCGTCGGCGCGGTCGATCGACGTCGCGCGCGCCGCTGCGCAGTATGCGATCGGCAACGTGACGGTCGGTGCGGCGTTCAGCTTCACCGCATACCGGCCCGACGCGTCGTCGACGTTCGCGCATGCGGAGCGCTACCGGAACGGTGCCGCGTTCGCGCAATGGCAGGCGCTGCCGTCGCTGCTGGCCATCGTCGGCTACCACTTCACGTGGTCGGGCGGCGATTCGTCCGCGCGCTATCACCAGGTCAACGTCGGCGTCGACTACCTGCTGAGCAAGCGCACCGACCTCTATACGACCGTCGGCTACCAGCACGCGAACGGCTTCAACGGCAACGGGCCGGCCCAGGCCGTGATCGGGTCGTACAACGTCGATGCCGGTACGAATTCGCAGTTGCTCGCGATCGTCGGCATCCGGCACCGGTTCTGAGCCCGGCGGCCCGCCCGCGCGTTACTTGCGGCTTTTCAGGAAGGAGCGCCCTTCGGCCGTGATCGCCGCGCCGGAGCGGCCGTGCGCGGGATGACTGACGAACCCGGCGTTGACGAGCTCCCGCGCGATCGACCAGCCGAGCGCCGGCGCATCGCGGCCGTAGCGAACGTCGGCGAGGCGTTCGAGCGCCCAGATCGCGGAGGCCGACAGGTTGGGGGTGTTGGACGTGAGAGTGTCGTTCATCGCTTCCTCGGGAAATGGCGTTTCGGGGTGGGCGGCGCGCGGCCGCGAGATTGGCGGTGCCAAGCGTCAGCTTGCCTGGAGCAACGGCAGCAGCGCGTGCAGCGCCGCTTCCTCGTCGGAGCCGGTGGCGAGCACCTGGGCCGACGTGCCGCCGTGAACCTGCAGCGATGCGATCGCGCCGCTGTCTTTTGCGTTGCTGCTTTGCCCGTTCGCGATCAGCTGGATGTCGCTGTCGAAGCGGCGTGCCGCGTCGACGGCCGCGTCGCGCGCGGCGCGACCCCGATTGCGGTTCCATGCGGGGCCGATTTCAACGTACACAACGGTTGCCACGATGCTGGAAAGCCTCCGGACAGGTGGGCGGGGCGGCGCGCGACAGGCACGGTTGCGCACGTGTTGCGGACATCGGGCGGCCGGCATGTCACGATTTCCCGCAGGGTCGCGGGGCGCCGGCCGGGCGGATTGCACGCGCCATTCGGCGCGAACATGCCGACATCCGCTGCGAAGGCGTATTCAAATTCGCGGATTGTCGAAAGTGGATGATTATAATGCATCGGTCTGAACATGTGAATTGCATTATAATGCCGTGTGCGCCGATGCCGGCCCGCGGCACTGCCGGCGGGCGCGTAGCGGCGCATCCGGGCGCGCAACCTGCTCGCCCGGCATCGTCGATCGACCCGAACTCCTCCCCGAATGGAAACCGCAATGAACGCCCCCGCCTGCCCGCAATGCGCGATGGAAAACACTTACCCGGACGGCGCGCTGACCGTGTGCGCGGACTGCGGCCATGAATGGTCGGCCGACGCCGGCGCCGAGGCCGGCGACGAGCCGGCAGGCGACGTCGTCAAGGACGCGAACGGCAACGTGCTGTCGGACGGCGATTCGGTCGTGCTGATCAAGGACCTGCGCGTGAAGGGCTCGTCGATCACGCTGAAGATGGGCACCAAGGTCAAGAGCATCCGGCTCGTCGGCGGCGATCACGAAGTCGACTGCAAGACCGACATGGGCGGCTTCATGCTGAAGGCGTGCTACCTGAAGAAGGTCTGAGCTCACGGTTCAGGCGACCGTTGCATCCGCGTTTTCATCCACCGCGTTTTCAGCCGAGTACCCGCACATGGCCGAGGATCGAATTTCCTACGACGCGTTCGTCAGGTTCCTGGCGACGCCGCTGACCGACGGCCGGCCGTTCGTGCTGGAGACGCAGCACGCGGTCTCGCTGCACTTCGATCATTTCGGCACCCAGAGCTTCATGTCGCTGCGCGATCCGGTGCGGCTTACGCTCGGTTATACGCGCGTGATGATGGGTTTCCTGCTGTTGCAGGCCGAGCCCGCGCACATCTGCATGCTCGGGCTCGGCGGCGGTTCGCTCGCGAAATATTGCTACCGCCACCTGCCCGGCACGACGATCGATGCGGTCGAGATCAATCCGGACGTGATCGCGCTGCGCGACGTGTTCAGGATTCCTGCCGATGATGCGCGCTTTCGCGTGGTATGCGCGGACGGCGCGGATCATCTGGAACGGGCGGACGTCCGCACGGACGTGATCCTGCACGATGCGTTCGTCGCCGACGGTATGCGCGGCCGCTGTACGGGCGGCACGTTCCTCGATGCGTGCCGCGCGCGCCTGAGCGAATCCGGCGTGCTCGCGATCAACTTCATGGACGATGATCCGGCATTGCCGCAGCACCTCGAGCAACTGCGATCGGTATTCGGTTCGTCGTATGCGCTGGTGCCGTGCGGCGACGACAACAACTTCGTTGCATTCGCATGGAAGGACGGCAGCCGGCTGCCGTCGTTGCGTATCCTGCTGGAGCGGGCGCTCGCCTGCCCGCAGGCCGGCGAACTGAAGCTCGCTGCCACCGCGAGGCGCATGAAGCACGGCGAGGGCATCGATCCGCGGCGGCTGGTCTGGCGCGCGCAGTCGCACGAACGCTGGGAGATCGGCGCGTAACGGTACCGGGGTACCGGGGTACCGCGCCGGCGCCGCGCGCGCCTTTGCGGCCGCGCTTACTTCACGCGCTTGCCGATCGCGCTCCGGGTCTTGTACGTGACGCCGTGCCGGTCGAGATATTCGCGGATCAACTGCCGCACGACTTGCGACGGCGTAAGATCCTGCTCCGCGCAGAGCATCTCGAAGGCTTCCTTCTTCGCGGGATCGATCAGGACGGTCAGGCGGGCGGTTTTCGTTTCCATGACGGGGCGAGGGTGGTCGGTATGTTAATCAAATTATAATCGATCCGCTTTCGGCATTGCCGCGCACAAGCGCCGCCCATGGCGCACGATCAGCGTTTGCCGCGCAGCAGCGCGAGCAGGTCGTCGATCACCGGCACGATGGCGAGCGTGACGAGCACCGCGGCGAGCGGCACGGTCGACACGTAGCCCACGTGCTTGAAACCGATGGCGCCGGCCAGGCCGCCGACGAAGAACGACGCGAGCATCGTCGCGTGAATCCGCAGTTTCGAACGGTTGGCGATCACCGCGTGCGCGTCGACGTCGATGGCCGAGCGGTTCCAGTAGAACAGCTTGCCGAGCTCGATGCCGAGGTCGGTCACGATGCCCGTTATGTGCGTCGTGCGGATTTCCGCGCCGGACAGCTTCGTGATCGTCGCGTTCTGCAACCCCATGATGAAGCACAGCAGCGTCACGGTTACCGGCACGAAGAACGTTTCCCACAGCGCGAGGTGGCTGCCGAGCAGCCCGAACAGCAACAGCAGCGCGGCTTCGACCAGCAGCGGCAGCATGAACTGGCTGTGCAGCCCGCGGCGGCGCCCCCAGTTGACGAGGATCGCCGAGCAACTGGCGCCGATCAGGAACGACCCCAGCGAGCTGATGCCGGCGAGCGCGAGCCGCACGTCGCCGAGCGCCGTCTGGTCGGCGATCGCCGACACGATGCCGCTCATGTGCGACGTGTACTGCTTGACCGCGAGAAAGCCGCCGGCATTGGCCGCGCCGGCGACGAACGCGAGCGAAAACCCGAGCTGGCGGTTCGCGGTCGCGCTGCGGTGTTTTCCCGTCAGGTTTCGGAAGTACTGCGCTGGCATAAGGGTTTCGCTTGATCGTCGCGGAGTCGCGGGTACAGATGGAAAACCGGTGCGGGCGGCGTGACGGGCACGCCGCTTGCACCGGATGCCGGGCTGTCGGATCATGTGATGAACATGATAATGTCATTATCATACTCTGTTGACCGGATGGTGCTTTCAGTACAATGATGCGAGGCGCCGCCGGCTGGCTGTTTCGCTGCCGCGCGGCGCACGCTTGCGATTCCCTTCTGCTCACCGCTTCATGACCCCGATCAAGTTCATCCTTCGCTACACGGCGATCCCGTTCACGGCCATCGTCGCCGTGGTGATCTGGACTGTCATACCATCGTCGAAAGAGATCGATGCGAGACAATATGCGGCGCTGTCGCGCGCGTACGCGAGTTTCCCGCTGCCGTTCCGGCGCGAGATCTCGGACACGATGGCGGACGGCACGATCAACGACCGGCGCTACCAGTCACTCGTGCGCGATTCGCTGGGCAATGGCGTCGCGCTGGACTGGCCGGCGTCGGGCGTCGGCGGCGTCGCCGACGAGCGGCAAAAACTGGCCGAACTGATTCAGGCCGATTCGGATCTTCAAAGGCAACGGCAATGAAAACCCTGTTGGTTTCTGTGGCATTCGCGATGATCATCGCGAGCCTGATCTTCGCGCTGTACTTCATGAATCACGATCGCGGCAAGTCCAAGCGGATGGCGTGGTCGCTCGCCGCGCGCGTCGGGTTGTCGGTCACGCTGTTTCTGTCGCTGCTGATCGCGTACAAGCTCGGCTGGATCGAACCGACCGGGTTGCCGATCGGGCGGTGAACCCGCCGGACGCCTCGCGGCATGCGGGGCGTTTTCGCGAACGCAGGTTTGTGTTCACAATAGAGCTATTGTGATAAGAATACTTATCCCGATGGTGGTGATGCGAATGCGTGGCATCGACGGAATCGCACCATCGCGTGTCCGAGAGACGCGGTCACGACGCTAGCTGGCCGACTCGTTCGTCACGTCATGACGATAGGCGCGCGGCGAGCAACCGACGATGCGTTTGAACGCATGGCCGAACGCGCTATCCGAGTCGTAGCCGAGCCGCTGCGCGATCGCCGAGATCGACGCGTTCGTTCTGCGTAGTTCGCGCATCGCCAGCTGTATCCGCCACCGCAGCACGTATTCGAGCGGCCCGAACCCGAGCCGCCGCTTGAAATGCAGCGCGAACGTCGAACGCGACACGTGGCAGCAGGCCGCCAGTGCGTCGACGGTCCAGCGTCGTTCGGGCGCGGCGTGAATCGCGGCCAGCGCCGCGCTGACTCGCGAATCCGCGAACCCGGCCAGCCACCCGACATCGCCGTTCGCGCCGGCGTCCACATAGCGCCGCAGGATCTGCACGAGCATCATGTGTCCGAGATGCCGAACCATCAGCGACCCGCCCGGCGACGACGCGCCGAATTCCCGTGCGAGCTGCTGCAGCGACCAGCGCAACACCGCCGCCGGTTCGGAATCGCCGCTCACGATCACCACGGGCGGCAGGTTGCCGAGCAGCAGCGGCATGCCTTCCTCGTAGGCGAAGCGGCCGCCGATCAGAAAGCAGTCGGCCGGTTCGCCATAGTGCGCGATACCGTGTTCGACATGCCGGTACACGTCGGCGACAGGCACCGGCGCGACAGACGGATCGCTCGCCAGCGAAAATGCCCGCGGCGCGGCGAGCAGGAAGCAGTCTCCCGCGTGTAACCGGACGGGCGGTCCCGCACCGTCGACGGTCAGCCAGCAACTGCCTTCGACCACCGCGTTGAACTTGATCCCGTCGGGCGGGGGAAGGTCGACCGCCCACGGGCCGCCGGCCCGCAGGCCGGTGAAAAACGAGTCGCGCGTTTCCAGCAGCGACAGCACTTCCGATAGCGGGTCCACGCACAATCCCCGGACGATCTCGACGAAAAACCGGATTCTATTGCATTCACAGTCCGGGTGTGCCGCCGGAGAATGATCTCGTGCAGTGACGCGGCCGATGGGCGGCCGCGTGCTTCGCGCACCATTCCTGGAGCCTTCAATGACGAGCAGGCAGCACCCCCTTCATTCCGGATTCGGCGCGGCCTCGACGGCGAGCGACGTCCTGGCCGGCTTCGACCTGCGCGGCAAGACCGCCATCGTCACGGGCGGCCATTCGGGTCTCGGGCTCGAAACCACGCGTGCATTGGCGCAGGCCGGCGCGCGCGTCGTCGTCGGCGCACGGAGCGCCGCGGCCGCGCGCGAAGCGACGCACGGCATCGCCAGCGTGGAGATCGCGACGCTCGATCTCGCGGATCCCGCTAGCGTGGATGCATTCGCCGCGCGGTTCGTCGACGCGCGGCGCAACGTGCATATCGTCATCAACAGCGCGGGCATCATGGCGTGCCCGGAGACCCGCGTCGGCGACGGGCGGGAAGCGCAGATGGCCGTCAATCACCTCGGTCACTACGCGCTCGTCAACCGGCTGTGGCCTGCGCTCGCGCACGGCGACGGCCAACCGGCTGTGGCCTGCGCTCGCGCACGGCGACGGCGCGCGCGTGGTCGCGGTGTCGTCGCTCGGGCACCGGCTGTCGCCGATCCGCTGGGACGATATCGAGTTCGCGCGCGGTTACGACAAATGGCTGGCGTACGCGCAGTCGAAAACCGCCAACGCATTGTTCGCGGTGCAGCTCGACGTGCTCGGCGCGCCGTTCGGCGTCCGCGCGTATTCGCTGCATCCCGGCAAGATTGCGACGCCGCTGCAGCGTCATCTGACGCGAGAGGAAATGATGGCGCAGGGCTGGGTCGACGAGCACGGCGTGCCGGTCGATCCGACGTTCAAGACGCCTGCGCAGGGGGCGGCAACCCAGGTATGGGCGGCGACGTCGCCGCGCATCGCCGAGCTCGGCGGCGTCTATTGCGAGGATTGCGACGTTGCGGTGGTGACGCGCGGCAACGAGGAATCGGGCGTGCGGCCGCATGCGATCGATCCGGAGGAGGCAGCGCGGCTGTGGGCGTGGTCCGCGGCAGCGACGGGCGTCGATGCCTTTGCGGCGCGGGGCTGACGCCCAAGCATTCGACGCACGCCGCGCGGGTATCGGCCGCGGCACGACACCCGCGCGCGGCCGCCTATCCGCGCGTCTGCCGTAGCGCGCGCCCCATTTCCGCGATCGGCATCGCGACGATCGAATTCAGCAACCGCATTTCCCCGGCGTCCGGATGCGCGATGTGCCGCACGTCATCGAGCGTCTGTTCGACGTGACGATCGAGGGGTTCGCGCAATCAGCGTGCTAGCCGCCATGGCTGCTCCTGCGGCGTTGCGCGGCCTTCAGCGCGGTGGCTTCCGAAATCTCGACCGCCGACTCGGCGTACAGGCGCACGCCGAGCTCGCCCAGCAGCAGCATGACCTTGCCGATTTGCGCGGTCGGCTTGCCGCCTTCCACCTGGCTGATGAATTTCGGGGACAGCCCGGTCGCGTTCGCGAGTTCGTCCCGCGTGAACCCCTGCTGGATCCGCGCCGCGCGAACGAGGTGGGCGAGCGCACCGATCGTGTCGACGGACTGAGGCTCCGACATGACGTTCTCCGTGCTTCCTATCTGATCGGGAACAGCATTGCAGAATTGCCGAGCCGGGCGTCGTTTCGTACCCGAGCGGGAACCGAGTGTCGGGAATTTGCCGCAGAGAGCGTGTCCGTATCTGATCGGATACGAAGAAGGAGGGGCGGCCGTCGGGGCCCTTGCCGCTGCATGGCCGTGAAAGCGGTGCACGATTCGAGTCCGTGCGGCACGCTCGCTCGAACGCACATCGTCCGGTCAGCGCAAACCGCGGGCCAAGACGACGGTGGTCCTTCCTACTGTGGCCCGGTGCTCGCCGAACGTCACTTTCTACAATTCCATCCTCCACGCTACACGCGCCGGCACCCCCTGAAAGCAGGCCCGATCCTTGCGACCGGCAAGCGTCGGCGGCGGCGTTCACGCCCCGACACATGACGATTTGCACGGGAGGCGCGTATGGAGCCGATGCCGGTCGTACTGCAGTGGCACGACGTTCTCGTCAGGATCGCGCTGGCGCTCGTCGCGGGCGGACTGATCGGCGTCGATCGCAGCGAATCCGGCAAGACGGCCGGCCTGCGCACGACGATCCTCGTCTGTCTCGCCGCGTGCCTGTCGATGCTGCAGGTCAATGCGCTGCTGCTGCAGGCGGGCAAGCCGGAGGGTGCGTTTTCGGTGCTCGACCCGATGCGGCTGCCGCTCGGCATCCTGACCGGGATGGGCTTCATCGGCGGCGGCGCGATCCTGCATCGCGACGGCCTGGTGTCCGGCGTCACCACGGCCGCGACGCTGTGGTTCGTGACGGTCATCGGGCTGTGCATCGGCGGCGGCCAGTTGTCGCTCGGCGCGCTCGGGCTGGTGCTCGCGCTGCTGGTCGTCTGGCCGCTGCGGTTCGTCGAGCGGCGCTTGCGGGGTGTCAGGACCGCGCTGGTCACGATCGAATATCCGCCGGGCTCGGCGGTGCGCGAACAACTGGCCGCGAAGCTGCGCGACGCGGGCTTCACGTGCCGGACGAAAAGCTTTTGCGAAGCGGCCGCACGCGCGGTGCGCGAGGAAGAACTGTTCGTGCAGTGGCGCGAAGCGAGCGGCGCCGACGCGATGCTGAAGCAGCTGATGCGGATCGTCGAGTCGGCCGGCCTGACGTCGGTCCGCTGCTCGACGGAGAACTGACCCGCGCGGCGGCCGGAACGCGCGATGCTCGGGCTGCTGGCCGCCGTGGGCGGCTTGCCAAGGAGCGAAACATGACACGTGTATCGGAAGGGATGACACGCGACGCCGCGACCATCGGCCCGACGCCGAGCCTGCGCGACGCGGCCAGGCGGATGAGCGACCTGAACGTCGGCGCGCTGCCTGTATGTGACGGCGCGCATGGCGGGGATGATCGGAGAACGTAGCAGACGCGCAAGCAGTATGCCGACACCGATTGCAGTCAACGACGCGACGAAACGGTCGGGTGCCGCGCGCACGATGCCGTAGCATTTCTGCATGCCTTTCATCATCGCCGGCTTGTATGCTGTTGCCATCGCGGGAATGCCGGAACTGATCGATCCCGGTATGAGACAGAGGTGCCGGCGGGCGAAAAGGATTCGCGCGTCGATAAAAAATCATGAACGGCGGCCACGCAGGCGCGCACGGGTTGCTCGATACTGCGTGCGCCGCCTGACGACGGTTACTGCCTGATTCCTTCCGCCTGGATGTGCAGTGTCGTCTTGAGGCTGAACCCGTAGTCCTTGCCGTCGCTCATCCCGAAATCGCCTCGGTCGAATGTTGCGGTGGCTTCCGTGCCACATACTTCCTTTTTCAACATCGGGTTCTGGAAGCACTTGAACGACTGGAGCTTGAGGTTCAACGGCCGCGTCACGCCATGCATCGTCAGCGTTCCGACAACTTCGCTCGGTTGCGAGCCGCGAAACACGATTCGGGTTCCCTTGTAGACGGCCGTCGGGAATTTTTCGACATCGAAGAACTTGTCCGATTTCAGATCGCCGTCGAGCTGCGTACTCCCCGTATCGACCGACGAAGTCTGGATTGTTACGTCTACCGTGCCGGTTTTGGCTGCACGGTCCAGTACGACGGTTCCGCTGCTTTTCGTGAATTTGCCGCGCCAGATCGATACGCCGCCAAAGTGATCCGCCTCGAAACTGGGGTAGGTATGGTTGGGATCGAGCTGATAGGTTTCGGATGCGTGAACGCTCGCGGCCATGGTAAGGCTCAACGCGGACAGAACGGGAATAACGAATTTTTTCATGATGTTTTCCTGATGATCTCTTCCAGTTATTCGGCAGACTTCGGCGGATTGGTCGTCGAGAAGATATAGCGGGCAAATTGCCATGTGCCGTCCTTCGAGCGATGGAAGATGAAGATCTCCTGGTTGCCTTCAGCGCTTTGCTTGCTGGTGCTCAGCACAGTTTGCGTGCCGCTGGAATGGGTTCTGGCAAACGCCCAGTCGTTCGAAAGCCGCTTGACTTCGTCGATCTTGAACGTCACGTTCAGCTTGATCGTCTTGAAGATGGTGTCATAGGCCTTCCGGACGTTGTCCTTGCCGATCACCGTCGGAAAGCTCTGCGGCATGAAAACCGCATCGTCGGCATACAGCTTCATCACCTCGTCGGTATTCGACGTATTCAGCGCCTTCTCGTATCGATGAAGCTGGCTGGTAATCGCTTCGGTTGTCGCGCGATTGCTTTCGGGTTGCGCCGCCGATGCGGCGACCGGCAGGAAGGCAAGCGCCAGGACCGCAGAAACGACCGATGTGTTCAGTTTCTTGTACATGGCAACCTCTGGATGAAATGATGCGTAAAGGAGCCTGACGGGACGGATCGCAACATGCGTCCCGTCCAGGTCATCACACGCGAACGACAAGCTTGCCGAGCGCGCGGTTGCTTTCGATCAGCTCATGGGCCTTCCGGACCTCGTCGAACGCGAAGGTTCGCTCGAGTGACGAAGGCAGGCGCTTGTCAGCGATGTCGTCTGCAATCATCCGCAGTGGCGTGTTGTCGAGCGGCAGCGCCGGTGTGCCGAACAGTTGGCTCGGGAAAAAACTCAACCGCACCGCGGGCGGCAGGTCCGCCATCAGATTGAACTGCTCGAGCACGGGCGGCCCGCCGAGCAGCCCGATAACCGTGACGGCGCCGAACGGGCGCAACGTCTTCGCCGTGTCGCGCACGGTCGATGCGCCGACGATTTCGAGCGCCGCGTCGATACCTTCGGGAAAAAGGCGCTGCACGTCGTCGGCGATCGTGCCGGAATCGACGACGACCTTGTCCGCGCCGGCCCGGAACAGACGCTCTTCATTCCTGGCGGAGCGCGTCGTCGCCACCACGTGAAGGCCAGACACCTTCGCATACGTTACGGCGGCGAGGCCGACCGTCGACGTCGCGCCGCGTACCAGCAGCGTCTGGCCCGCCTCGATGCCGAGGCTTCGGTGCAGCGCGCCCCAGATCGTCAGGTAAGCCTGCGGCAGCGCTGCGAGCTCTTCCCACGACAACGTGGTGCCGTCCAGATCGATCACGTTGCTACGCAATACGGTCACTTCTTCGGCATAGCTGCCGTGCCGCGTAAACTGCAAGCCACCCATTGCAGTTGCGACGCGCTGACCGATCCGGAACTTGCCGGACGCATCTTCGACGATTTCGCCGACTGCCTCGATGCCAGGCACCCGCGGCCCATCGATCGGGCCCATCTTGCCGGCGCGCAGGTACGTTTCGGCGCGGTTGAGACCAAAGGCGCGCACATGGATACGAACTTCATCGGCATTCGGCGCGACCGACGGAATGTCGCGAATTTGCAGGACGTCGGGGCCGCCGGCCCGTTCAATTACATAAGCTCTCATGATGTCTTCTCGTTTCAGGATGGAGTAGCCGGCCAGTCGACGCGTGGGGAAACAGCGCCGACCGGCGTCATTGCATTACGCGAACGTCAGCACGTCGGATGTGGACTTGCGGGGTTTCTGCGGCCAGTTGCCCGGGGCTGCGTAGCCCACGGTCACGAGCATCACCGGCACGTCGGTCGATTTCAGGTCGAACGCAGCAGCAACGGCCACCGGATCAAAACCGATCATCGGCCCCGACGCGAGCCCGCGATCCTGCGCGGCGAGCATCAGCGTCATCGCGGCAAGCGATGCCGAGCGCACGGCCTCGTCGCGCTGGAACGCGGGGTTGTCGCCATACATGCTGTTGGCGGCGCCGACCCAGCCCTCGTAGATGCCCTGGTCGAGAATGCCGCGTTCGACGGACGGCTTCAGCGCGGCGGGCAGCGTGATGTGCGGCTCGAGCGTGCCGCACACGATGAAGGTCACTGCCGCATCGACCACCTTCTGCTGGCCGTAAGCGAGCGGCAGCAGCTTTGCCTTGCCAGCCGCGCTGCGTACGGCGACAAACTTCCAGTTCTGGAGATTGAAGGCGGACGGCGCAGTCGTTGCGAGTTGGATCAGTTCGTCGATCTGCTGGTCGGTCAACGAGCGGGCGGAGTCGTACTTGTTGGTGGAAATCCTTGATTTCAAAAGTGTTTCAATGCTGGGCATCACGATCTCCTTTGATCGGGTGAGGGAGCAAGGAGGCCACTATGCGGGTTCGACTATCTGTCTGGAACCACCAAAACCGATACACTTCCTGTCAAATTTGAGAGGATGATATGGACCTGAATGCCGTCGAGATGTTTGTGACCGTGGTGCAAGCCGGCAGTCTGTCCGCCGCCGCGTCACGCACCGGCGTGCCGTTGCCGACCTTGAGCCGACGGATGCGGGAGCTCGAGAAGCAACTGAATGTCCAGTTGCTCGAACGGTCGGTGAGGGGCACCAAATTGACGGATGCCGGTGTCCGGCTCTACGAACATGCGAGCCGCGGTATCGAAGCACTGGCGGAAGCGAAGGAGGCGGTGGTCAGCGCGCAGCATCAGCTCAAGGGCTTCCTGCGCATCTCGTTGCCGCCGACGTTCGATATCTGGTGGGATTTGCTGGCAGCGTTCCAGATGCGCTTTCCGGGCATCAGGCTGTTTGTCTACACGACGGAGCGGCGTGTCGACCTGATCGTCGACGGCATCGACGTGGCATTGCGGGTCGGTACGATCGAGCACGAGTCGATGGTGGCGCGGAAAATCCTGCGCTACCGACATCGGCTGGTTGCCAGTCCCGCGCTGCTCGAGCAGTACGGTTATCCGTCAACGCCGGAGGACCTGCATTTGCTGCCGTGTGCGACGTGGGGCCTGGCTGCCTATATGCAGCCGGTCTGGCACCTGGGTGACACGCCATTCCATCCGCGTCCGTTGTTCTCCACGAACGATTACGCGCACCTTCGCCGCCGCGCGCTCGCCGGGCACGTCGCGACCGAGTTGCCGCCGTTTCTCGTCGATGAGGATCTCCGTGCGCAACGGCTCGTCGCATTGCTCGACGCGTATCCGTTGCAGGAGCAGGAGATCAATCTGCTATATCCGTCTCACCGCCATCCCTCATCGGTCGTGCGAGCCTACCTCGAATTTTGTCAGGAATACTGGAAGGATCCCGTACGCGCCGATTTGTATCGCTAGCCGGGTATCGATGCCGATGCTGCGCCGCGTCTCGCTGCAGTGCGCGTTGGGCCTGCGTCCGACCCGGACAGCGACATGGAGCCACTGATCGACAAGGACAACGTTGCGCGGGTGAACAGGGCAGTCGACAGGGCGATTGCGGCAGGAACCTCCCGTCATCGGCACCGGTTGAACGATTCCGCCCCCCGATCTGCGCCGTATGCGCGAGCAGCGATCTTTATCACCGCAGCAGATAAACGTATCCGAATCGCTTCGTTGACGCACGCCGGCACGCCCTCGTAGATTCGCGTTTTGACCGAATCAGGGGCCGTGCCGTGACGACTACCGCCATCCGCGACGCCGCAACGCTTTCCGCCGGGCATCCCGCCTTGCGGCCCGACGGCGCGGCGCAGCACTTCGACATCGTGCCGTTCGACGCGCCGCTCGGCGCCGAAGTGATCGGCCTGAACCTGTCGCAACCGCTCGACGCCGACGATTTCGCGCGCATCCATCGCGCGCATCTCGATCACCACGTGCTGGTGTTTCGCGACCAGCGCATCACGCCGGACGAGCACATCGCATTCAGCCGCCGCTTCGGCCCGCTGCAGATTCACGTGTTGCACCAGTTCGCGCTGGCCAGCCACCCGGAAGTGCTGATCGTGTCGAACATCGTCGAGAACGGCAAACCGGTCGGGCTCGGCGACGCCGGCCATTTCTGGCATTCCGACCTGTCGTACAAGGAAAAACCGAGCCTCGGCTCGCTGCTGCACGCACAGGAACTGCCGGCGGAGGGCGGCGACACGCTGTTCGCGAACATGCATCTCGCGTGGGACACGCTGCCGGCCCATCTGCGCCGCGCGATCGAAGGGCGGCGCGCCGAGCATACGTATCTCGCGCGCTATGCGGAACTGCAGGCGCGCAGCCCGTGGCGGCCCAACCTGTCGCCCGAGCAGATCGCGCAGGTCGCGGCGGTCGTTCATCCGGTCGTGCGCACGCATCCGGAAACCGGCCGCAAGGCGCTGTTCGTCAGCGAGCATTTCACGACGCGCATCGTCGGGCTGCCCGACGACGAAAGCCGCGCGCTGCTCGACGAATTGTTCGCGCACAGCGTGCGCGCCGAGCACCTGTATCGGCACGCATGGTGCGACCACGACCTGGTGTTCTGGGACAACCGTTCGCTGATGCATCTCGCCGCCGGCACGCCCGACCATCTGCGCCGCAAGCTGTACCGCACGACGATCGAAGGCGACGCGCCTTTCTGAGCCGCGCGCCGCGTCATTCATTTCTGCCCCTTCCTGACCGGAGTTCCGATGTCGTTTTCGTTCTTGCCGGCGCGTCGCGCGCTGGCGGCCACGCTCACCGCCGCGCTCGCCTTCGCGGGTGCGGCGATCCCGCAAGCCGCGCACGCGGAGGGCCGCATCCGCATCGCCGAGCAGTTCGGCGTCGTCTACCTGATGCTGAACGTCGCGCGCGACCAGCAACTGATCGAGAAGGAAGGGCGCAAGGCTGGCCTCGACATCAAGGTCGACTGGGTGCGGCTGTCGGGCGGCGCGGCCGTGAACGACGCGCTGCTGTCCGGCGCGGTGGACGTCGCGGGCGCGGGCGTCGGGCCGCTGTTGACCGTGTGGGACCGCACGCGCGGCCGGCAGAACGTGAAGGGCGTCGCGTCGCTCGGCAATTTTCCGTACTACCTCGTGAGCAGCAACCCGAACGTGAAGACGATCGCCGACCTGAGCGCGAAGGACCGCATCGCGGTGCCGGCGGTCGGCGTGTCGGTGCAGTCGCGCGTGCTGCAGTACGCCGCGGCGAAGCAGTGGGGCGACAAGCAGTTCGACAAGCTCGACGCGCTCACGCAGGCGATTCCGCATCCGGACGCGACGGCCGCGATTCTCGCGAACAGCAACGTGATCACCGGTCACTTCGGCAATCCGCCGTTCCAGGAACAGGAGCTCGCCGGCAACCCGAACGCGCACATCGTGCTGAATTCGTATGACGTGCTCGGCGGCCCGAGTTCGGCAACGGTGCTGTACGCGACCGAGAAATTCCGCGACGACAACCCGAAGACCTACCGCGCGTTCGTCGCCGCGCTGGCCGACGCCGCGCGCCAGATCGCGGCCGATCCGGAGCGCGCGGCCGATACCTATATTCGCGTGAACGCATCGAAGATCGATCGCGCGCTGCTGCTGAAGATCCTGCGCAATCCGCAGGTGCAGTTCAAGACCGCGCCGCAGAACACGCTGCCGCTCGCGCAGTTCATGCATCGCACCGGCGCGATCCGCAACGAACCGAAGTCGTGGCGCGACTACTTCTTCGACGATCCGGCGACGGCCGGCGGCAGTTGAGCGGCGCCGATGCTGCGACGCCGCGATCGACGCTTATGCGTCGGCACGGTTTCGATATGCGCAATCGATGGTTGGTCCGCACGACGGCCGGCCGTATGTTGATGCTTTTCCCGCAAGAGATTCGATCGTGAACGCCACTTCTCCCCGAACCTGGTTGCCGCCGTATGCGGCGCGTGGCGGCGCGGCGCCGGCTGCGTCCGCCGTGCCCGATACGCGTGCCGCCGCCCAGCCCGCGGCGCACGCCGCACCGGTCGGCACGCCCAGCGAACGCCTGCTGGCGATCGACCAGGTCAGCCTCGAATACCGCAGCGGCGAGCGGATCGTTCGCGCGACGCATCAGGTGAGCTTCGACGTGTACGGCAGCGACCGCTTCGTGCTGCTCGGTCCGTCGGGGTGCGGGAAGTCGACGCTGCTGAAGGCGATCGCCGGCTTCATCGAGCCCGTGTCGGGTTCGATCGCGCTCGACGGCCGGCCGGTACGCGGGCCGGGGCCCGACCGCATCGTCGTGTTCCAGGAATTCGACCAGTTGCCGCCGTGGAAGACGGTCGTCGAGAACGTCGCGTTTCCGTTGCGCGCCGCCGCGAAGCTGTCGCGCGCCGAAGCACGCGAGCGCGCGCTGCACTATCTCGACAAGGTCGGCCTCGGCACGTTTGCCGACGCCTATCCGCATACGCTGTCGGGCGGCATGAAGCAGCGTGTCGCGATTGCGCGGGCGCTGGCGATGCAGCCGCGCGTGCTGCTGATGGACGAACCGTTCGCCGCGCTCGACGCGCTCACGCGCCGCAAGATGCAGGAGGAACTGCTTAGGCTGTGGGACGAATTCCGCTTCACGCTGCTGTTCGTCACGCACTCGATCGAGGAGGCGCTGGTGGTCGGCAACCGGATTCTGCTGCTGTCGCCGCATCCGGGCCGCGTGCGCGCGGAGCTCAACAGTCACGAGCATTCGCTCGACAACGTCGACACCGGCGACTTCCGCGACAACGTCGCGCGGATCCACCGCCTGCTGTTCGACACCGACGTACCCCACGTACCGACGACGGAGGACGCCGCATCATGAGTACGATCGATCCGGTCCTGCCGCCGCTGCCGCCCGTGCGCGCCGAATACACGCGCACGCTCGACGCGCTGCCCGACGCCGAGCGCGCGGCGCCGGCGCCGCTGCTGCGCCGCATCGCTGGTGCCGCGTGGTTTCGCCGCAGCGTCATTGCGCTCGTGCTGATCGCCGTGTGGGAGATCGTCGCGCGCATCGTCGCGAACGATCTGCTCGTCCCGACCTTCGGCGCGACGCTGGCCGCGTTCGTGCAGGGCATCGAGTCGGGCGAACTGCTGGTCAAGACCGGCATCTCGATGTCGGTGCTGCTGCGCGGCTATGCGCTGGGCGTGCTGCTGGCGTTCGCGCTGACGTCGCTGGCGGTATCGACGCGCATCGGCCGCGATCTGCTGACGATGCTCACGTCGATGTTCAATCCGCTGCCGTCGATCGCGTTGCTGCCGATCGCGCTGCTGTGGTTCGGGCTCGGCACCGGCAGCCTGCTGTTCGTGCTCGTGCATGCGGTGCTGTGGCCGCTCGCGCTCAGCATGTATACCGGCTTCGCCGGTGTGCCCGCCACGCTGAAAATGGCCGGGCGCAACTACGGGCTCACGGGCCTGCGCCAGATCGCGCTGATCCTCGTGCCGGCCGCGCTGCCGTCGATCCTGTCGGGCCTGCGCGTGGGCTGGGCGTTTGCATGGCGCACGCTGATCGCGGCCGAGCTCGTGTTCGGCGCGAGCGCGGGGCAGGGCGGGCTCGGCTGGTACATCTTCCAGAACCGCAACGAGCTGTATACGGACCGCGTGTTCGCGGGCCTCGCGGCCGTCATCGTGATCGGGCTGCTGGTCGAGAACCTCGTGTTCGATACGCTCGAACGCGTGACCGTGCGGCGCTGGGGTATTCAGCACTGACGCGTTCGGGCGCGATCAATCTGCGATCAATCCCGGCGCATGCATAACGTAAGCTGAAATCGGTTTTTCACGCGCGGCGGGTGCGTCCCTATACTCAGCGGACGCCGTGTAACGGATGCCGCGTCGCGCCCTGCCGCGACGCTCCCCGATCTGCCCGAACAAGGACCTGCCGAATGACTGCCCGTGATGCCGTCGATCCGCGCGACGCATTGCGCGACGCGCTCGCCGCACTGCCCGATCTCGCGACCGCGATCGGGCAGGATGCCGCACCACGCGAGGCGCGTCGCGAACTGCCGTTCGAAGGCTTCGCGATCTTCCGGCGCTCGGCGCTGGGCGCGCTGCGGATTCCGGTCGCACGCGGCGGCCTCGGCGGCACGCTGGTCGACCTGTTCGATACGATCGCGACGCTGGCGGCCGCCGATTCGAATCTCGCGCACGCGCTGCGCATCCACTACGACCAGACCGAGACGCTGCGGCTGTCGCCGCGCACGGCGTTCAACGACGTGCAGCTCGAGCGCGTGCTGGCCGGCGCGATCTTCGGCGGCGCGTCGACAGAGCGCGGCACGTCGCGCCCGGGCGAGAACACGACCGTGCTGCGCCGCGACGGCGCGCACCATCGCGTGACGGGCCGCAAATACTATTCGACGGGCACCGCGTTTGCCGATTTCGCGCGCATCAACGTGGAGAACGAGCAGGGCGACGCGCTCGCCGTGATCATCCCCGTGGCGCGCGACGGCCTGCAGGTGCTCGACGACTGGGACGGCATGGGCCAGCGCATGACCGCGAGCGGCAGCCTGTTGCTGAACGACGTGCCGGTGTTCGCGGACGAAGTGGCCCCACGCGACGGATCGACGCTCGTCGGCCGTCATTGCGGTGCGCTGCGGCAGCTTCATCTCGTCGCGACGGGCGCGGGTATCGTGCGCAACGTGGTGGCCGACGCGCGCCGCTACGTGCTCGCGCACGGCCGTCCCGCGCTGCACAGCCCGGCGCCCACCGCGCGCGACGATCATTTCATCCAGCAGATCGTCGGCGAGCTGTCCGCGCATAGCCATGCGATCGACGCGCTCGTGCGAGAAAACGCGCGCGCGCTCGACCGTTCCGCCGACGCGATCGAAGCGGGCGCTGCCGATGCCGATGCGCTCGTGCTCGACAGCGCGCTCGCGACCGCGCGCACGCAACTGATCGTCAGCAAGCTCGCGCTGCATGCGGCCGAGCGGCTGTTCGAAGTGGGCGGCGCGTCGGCGACGGCGCGCGAGCACAACTTCGACCGCCACTGGCGTAACCTGCGCACGATCTTCAGCCACAACCCGCTGCTGCACAAGGCGCGGGTGGTCGGCGATTACGAATTGAACGGCGTGACGACGCACCTGACCGAAGGGCGCGTGTTCTGACGACGGCCGCCGACGGCCGTTGCGCCGTCGCGCCGGGTTTCAGCTTCGACGTCAACGCCGCAAGCCGGCTTCGCGCAGCAGCGGCAGCACGCGCGCGCCGAAGAAGTCGAGATCGGGCTTGAAGTCGTAGAAACTCAACTGGATGCCGTCGATGCCCGCGCGGTGCAGCCGCACGATGGTATCGGCGACTTCGTCGGGCGAGCCGGTGATCGAGATGTTGCCGCCGATCGCGCGCGCGGCGGCCTGCGCACGCTGCTCGAACCCGCCGCGCCACGCATGGGCGTCGCTGTCGAAGCGATGGAAGCTGCCTTCGTCGGCATGCGCGACGATCGCGTCGCGGTACGCGCGCGCTTCGGCCGCCGTCTCGCGGCAGATCACGAGCGGATTCAGCAGCGTGCGGATCGTGCGGCCGCGCGCGGCGGCCGCCGCCTTCACGCGTGCGGTATGCGCGGGCAGCGCGTCGATCGCGCGTTCGGCGTCGGGGCCGGCCGGACTCGTGACGAACACGATGTCCGAATAGCGCGCGGCGAACGCGATGCCCGCGTCGGAACCCGTCGCGTTGATCAGCAGCGGGCGGCCGTAGCGCGGCTTCGGCGTCACGAATGCGCCGCCCAGCCGCCAGCTCGACAGTTCGGGCGTGTAGCTGAAATTGTCCGGTTGCGCCCACAACTGCTGGACCGCATCGAGGAATTCCGCGGCCATCTCGTAGCGCCGGTCGTGTTCGATCCGGTTCCAGCCGAACATCTCGTGCTCGATCGCGCGGTGGCCGGTCACCACGTTGATGCCCCAGCGCCCGCGCGAGATGTGGTCGAGCGTCGCGGTGAACTTCGCGAAATGCAGCGGATGCCACGGCCCGTAGAGCACGTGGCTCGTCGCGACGAGGATGATCCGTTCGGTGCGCGCGGTCAGCGCGGCCAGCGTCATGAACGAGTCGAGCGCCTGGCCGTCGAACACGCCGCCGTAGCCGCCTTTCGGCAACCACTGCGACAGCGCGAACACGAGATCGAAGCCGAGCGCTTCGGCGCGCGCCACCAGATCGGCGTTGTAGTCGAACGTCCAGTCGGTCGAGCGCGGCAGCGTCGACGCGCTCCATCCGCCGGCCTGGATCGGCAGGAACAGCCCGAGCATCAGCGGCTGCGCGAGGGTGCGCGAGACGGGGCTGTCGGGGAACTCCGCCGGCGAACGAACGCCGACGAACGGCGACGGCGCGAGCGGGGCGGCGAGGGAGGGATCGCTCATCACGGGGTCCTTGCTGACAGGTGCGACGCGATGCGCGCGGATGGGCTGCCTGATGCGGCCGATGCGGCGGCAAGCGGAGTGGGGCGCGTCATAGCTTGCCTGGCCTCGGGTCCGGTACGAAGCCGTCGCGGTTCGGCATCTGCACGCGCGGCAGCGTGCGCGCGTCGAGCCGGGCGTCGTCGGGCACGATGCCGTTCAGGTGGAGGACGTACGCGGTGACCGCATAGACGTCGTCCGCGCTCAGCGATTGCGGCGCGTTGTACGGCATCGCACGGCGAATGTAGTCGAACAGCGTCGTCGCGTACGGCCAGTAGCTGCCGACCGTTTTTTTGGGTTTCGCGCTCGCGAGCGAGCCGATGCCGCCGACGAGCGGATCGCCGACGCCGCCTTCGCCGCCGGCGCCGTGACACATCGCGCATTTGTCGGCGAACACGTGGCCGCCGCGGGCGACCGTGCCCGCGCCGGGCGGCAGGTCGCTGCCGTCCGGCGCGACGTCGATGTCCCACGCCGCGAGCGCCGCGCGGTCGACCGGCTGTCCGAGGCCGAAGCCGGCGCCGAATGTGCCCGACGTCATCGCGCAGGACGCAAGCAGGCAAGCGAGCGGCTTACGCATTGCGCACCTCGCCGTCCGTGCCGACGCGCCAGTTCTGGATGCCGTTGTAGTGATACTGCGAGTTCAGGCCGCGCGCGGCGACGAGCGCGTCGCGGGTCGGCTGCACGTAGCCGGTCTCGTCGGTCGCGCGGCTTTGCAGATCGGCCGGCTCGCCGCGCCACGCCCAGTCGGCCTCGAAGCGCGTCAACGCGCGGTCGCGTACGTCGCCGGCGAGCCGTGCGGGTCGCCACGTGCGACCGCCGTCGGTCGAGACGTCGACGGCGCGAATCCGGCCGCGGCCCGACCACGCGTAGCCGCTGATCGGGTAATAGCCGTGCGCGGCGAGCCGATGGCCGGCCGACGGCCGCGTGATGACCGACTTCGCGTCCATCTCGAACACGAACTGGCGCGCGCAGCCGTCGGGCAGCAGATTCGTGTATTTCGACGTTTCCTCGCGCGTCATCTCCGGCGCGCGCACCAGCTTCAGCCGTCGCAGCCACTTGATGTTCGTGTTGCCTTCGAAACCCGGCACGATCAGCCGCACCGGGTAGCCGTTCTCCGGGCGCAGCCGTTCGCCGTTCTGCGCATAGACGACCAGCGCGCGCTCGAGGATCCGGTCGAGCGGCAGGCTGCGCGTCATCGCCGCGCCGTCCGCGCCTTCGGCGAGCAGCCAGCGTGCGGCGGGATCGATGCCCGCTTCGTCGAGCAGCGTCGACAGCCGGACGCCGGTCCATTCGCAGCACGACAGCAACCCGTGCGTGAACTGAACCGGCAGCCCGCTCGGGCCGTTCCATTCGCTGCCCGTGTTGCCCGAGCATTCGAGGAAGTGGATCCGCGATTCGGACGGAAAACGCAGCAGATCGTCGAGCGTGAAGACGCGCGGCTCGCGCACGAGGCCGTGCACGACGACGCGATGGCGTTGCGCATCGATGTCCGGCACGCCCGCGTGATGACGCTCGTAGACGAGCCCGTTCGGCGTGATGTCGCCGAACAGGTCGGCGAGCGGCGTCATCGACGAGCCCGAACCGGGCAGCGCCGGCGTGCGGGCGCTGCGGCGAATCACGTCGCGCTCGTGCTGCCCCGGCATGCCGTACGGGGGCGACAGCAGCGGCGCACCGGGCGCGCGTGTCCACGGCGGCACATCGAGCGGCTGGCTCGCGAGCGCACCGCCGGCAGGCAGCAGCGCCGCCGCCCAGCCGCCGGCGAGCTGGCGCAGCGCCGCGCGCCGGCCGGGGCGCGAAGCACGGGGAGGAAAACGGGAATCGGTCATGGTCGAACGCGTGTTGCACGCGGGCGCCGCGCGCAGGGAAACGATCATTCTCGGCAACCGGGCGCGGCGCGGCAAACAACGATTCCCGCTTTGCTTATCGTGCCTATTGCGCCGCGCCCGATGCGGGTGCCGTCAGAACTTCACGCGCAGCCCGCTGACGAACGCGAGCTGGCGATTCGTCGACGACGCGCTGCCGATGTTCGAGATCGCCGCGACCTTGCGATAGCCGCCCGACGTGGCGGTGCTCGCGTCGCCGGCCGCGAGCTGGTAGATGCCCGACACATAGATATCGGTGCGCTTCGACAGCGCATAGTCGAACCCGAGCGTGAACTGGTGCCAGCGCGGCTTCAGCGTCTGGCCGCTCGTGCCCGGCAGGCCGCTCGCGCGCCCGTCGGTAAACGTATAGACACCGATCAGCGTGGCCGCCGGCGTAATCTGGTAGCGCGCGTTCACGTCGTAGTTGTTGAACTTGCGCGACGAGCCGTCGAGATAGTCGAGCTGCGTGTGGCTCCATGCGAAGCCGAGCGTCGCGCGGCCGAGCGCATAGTTCGCACCCACCGCGCCGATCTGCTGCTTCAGTACGCCGCCGTTCAGCCCGTAGAAGAACGCGCCGCTGTAGTCGTTGCCGGTGGTCGAGGTCGCGCCGCCCACCGCGCCGCTCGTATTCGACGTCGCGTTCGGATGGTTGAACCGCACATAGCCGCCGCCGAACGACAGCGGGCCGTTCACGTAGTTCGCCGATGCGCCCCACGCGTTGTTGTTCGAGAAGCCGGTGCCCGCGCCGCCATTGGCCTGGTTGCTGAATGCATAGAGCAGGTCGGCCGTGAAGCCGGCGATCGTGTCGCTGCGGAACTTCACCGCGTTGTTCAGCCGGAAGCTCTGGTTCATGTTGTCGTTGTCGCCCACGTGCGTGGCCGGCGACCAGAAACCCGACCCCGAGTACTGCGCGACGAGGTCGGTGATCGGCTCGTACTGACGGCCGAACGTCAGCGTGCCGAGGCCTTTCTTGCCGAGGCCCACGTACGCGGACCGGCCGAACAGGCGGCCGCCCTGGCCGAGCCCGCCGTCGCTCGGCCGGAACCCGCTTTCCAGCGTGAAGACCGCCTGCAGGCCGCCGCCGAGATCCTCCGCGCCTTTCAGGCCCCAGCGGCTGCCGCTCAGCTTGCCGCTCGTCTGCTGGATGTTGCTCGCGCCGCCCTGGTTGTTCGTATACGCGAGGCCGGCGTCGACCACGCCGTACAACGTCACCGAACTCTGCGCATGCGCGCCGACCGAACCGATCGAAACCAAACCCAGTACCACCGTATTTTTGATCATGACCATCCTCTGTTTTTATCAGTACGTTTGTGAGGATCACGATGCTATTGACGACGGGCGCGCCGATGAACGGCCGATCCGTGGTTTGTAAATCGCTGCGCGGCCGATTTGCAATGTGCGTTGCCGCCGGCCCGGCATGTGCGCTGCGATCGCGTCCGGCGCGCCTGCTGCGGCGAACGCATTGCGCGGACCGCGAACGTCGCTCGCCGGAAATGCACCTGTGCGGTCATATCGATCGATGAAATCGTTCGATATGCACAATACGCGTCGTTCGCATGACGATGCATTTACGCAACGACCCGCTAGGCGGCGACCGGCCGATGCGCTATGTGCGTTCGCATATCGATTCCGCAAAACGTTGGTAGGGCCGGGCGAGGCGCGACGGTAGAGTCTGGCATCCGGCCGCTGGCCGGCAGGCGTCGGGAACGGTGGCGCGCACAGGTGCGCGCGCTTCCCGACTGGGTCGATCTACGAGAAAGGAGCCGTTTGACATGAGTCGCGATGTGCTGTTTCTGCTGGAACCGGGCTTTGCCGATCCGAAGCATCCGGGCCAGCGCTTCGTCTGTCCGCATGGACTGCCGATCGAAGGGCTGCTGGCGAGCGCGCCCGATCTCGCCGCGCGTCTCGACGTGAAGCGCGTTGGTTTCGAGCGGCCGCGGCCTGCGGTGATCGACGCGCTCGACGACGCACACCAGGGCCTGCCGGTGCTCGTGCTGGGCCGCGACCGGCCCGCGCCGGACGACGCGCAGACGCTCGGCGACGTGCGCTTCGTCACCGACGCGCGCCGCATCCTCGAACTGCTGGCCGAGCGCCACGGCTTTCCGGCGCTGCATTGACGCGGCGGGTTCCACTTCTTATCCGATCGACAGGAGCATCCGATGTCGTCAATGTCGGCGGCACGTCGCCGCCTGCTGCTTGCCGGCGCCGCAGTCGCGGCGCACCCATTGGCCGCGTTCGCCGCGCCGGCCGCCGACGCCGATCTGGCCGGCACGACGTTGCGCGTCGCGACCTACAAGGGCGGCTGGCGCGCGTTGTTGCAGGCGGCCGGGCTCGGCGATACGCCGTACCGGATCGACTGGCGCGAGCTGAACAACGGCGTGCTGCATATCGAGGCGCTCAACGCGGATGCGCTCGATATCGGTTCGGGTAGCGAAATTCCGGCCGTGTTCGCCGCGCGCCAGAAAGCCAATGTGAGATTCATCTTGCGCGTGCGCGAAGACCTGAACAACCAGGTCACGCTCGCGCGCAAGGACACGCCGATCCGCAGCATCGCCGACCTGAAGGGCAAGCGTGTCGGCTATGTGCGCGCGACGACCTCGCACTATTTCCTGTATCGACAGCTGGCGGAAGCCGGCTTGACCTTCGACGACATCCAGCCGATCAACCTGTCGCCGACCGACGGGTTGTCCGCGTACGATCGCGGCGACATCGACGCGTGGGCGATCTATGGCTACAACGGCCAGCTCGCGCGCAATCGCTACGGCGCCCGCGTGCTGAAGACGGGGAAGGGCTATCTGTCGGGCAATTTTCCGGTGTACGCGAATCCGCGCACGCTCGACGATGCGCGTCGCCGTGCGGCGACGGGCGATCTGCTGCTGCGGTTCCGACGGGCGTATGCGTGGGCGAACGGGCATTTCCGCGACTATGCGCTCGCGCAGAATCGCGAGACGCGCGTGCCGGTTGCCGATCTCGTCACGATGTTCGACCAGCGCAGCGAAGACTACGCGCTGCTGCCGGTGACGCCCGACGTGATCGCGCAGCACCAGCAGGTCGCGGACGTGTTTGCCCGCATCGGCGTGCTGGACGGGCCGGCCCATGTCGCGCCGTTGTGGGATACGTCGTTCAATCCGGTGGTTGCGGCGGGGTGACGCGAGGAAACGGGAAGCGCGTGCGGGTCAGCGGTGATGCGGGTTGCGCCGGAAGATTCGGGCGGCCGGATCAGGAGAACGTCGTCGCGACCATGATGCCGAATACCACGCCGAGCGCGATCCCGCAGAGCCGGCCGTAGATCGATGCGCGAACGTTGTCGTCGAGCTCGAAAGGCGAGCGCTTGTGCTTCCATACCGTGCTGAATGCGACCGGACGCGTCAGCAGCGCAACGCACGCGATCAGCACGGGCGTGGCGACGAGCATCGCGACGCGCGGGCCGTTCCAGTCGACGCCGTGCATGGCCAGCGAAACCAGCGCGGCAAGCGGCACCTCGACGCACAGGCCCAGCAACGAACCGTTGACGAAGGAATCTCCCGGAGTCTGGAACATGATCGGTCCTGGGGGCGGGTGAAATCGGTGGCCGCGTGGGGCTTCCGATAGAACAATCAATAGCCGATACTCGACGGTCGGTCGACCGTGTTCGACATGAGCTGATCTGACGGCCGGATGTTAAGGCAAATTGTCGGCCGGTTGACGGTCATTCAAGTTATTTGACAAATGTTCCCGGGCGGAGGGCTTTTATGTCGCCCGGTCAACGTGTAACGTTCGGCAAGTGACCACAACGTTGCATCGGCGTGCCTCGAGGGCGGTTGTATTCCTGTTGCGTTCGTGGATTGGGGTGGTGACGAGCCAGCGGCATATTTCCCGCAGCCTGGGCTGGAAGCGAAAGAACGGGTGAATCGCCTGGTTGGTGGCCGATACCGGAAACGGGTGATCGCGATACGTTGTCGTGCGCGACCGCGCCCAAAATAAAACGCGATCAGAGATAGAAACCGAATCACCAGAATTCCATGCGGGGATACATTGACCAGCGATCAATTCGGGCTCGATAGTGCATACGACGCCTACCTTCGTGAGAAATCCGCGAGCGCCGGACTCGCGCTGGGCCGCGCGCTCAGGTTGTCGGGCCACGCGGAGGAAGCGATTCGAGTGGTGAAGGAGCTCGCGGATCGCGTCAAAGAGCCATTCTTTCGCGCGCAGATCGGCATTGATATGAATTATCTCGGCCTGTTTTCGCAGGCTGAAACGCTATTGACTCAAGCCATCACCGAACTTGATCATGAGCCTGATCTCAGAATCCTGAAGGTTGAACTCGCGATCTCGCAATACGCTCAAGGTCGTTTTCGGGAGGCCCACGCCCTGAGTCGACGACTACGCGACGCATGGAGTCGAGCCGCTATAGTTTCCAATATCTATCAGAGCAGTACCCTCGAGTACGAGAAAATCGTCGGCAAGCTTCTGCGATTCGACGAATCGGCCGCGGGGAAGCGTGTCCTCATCATTCAGGAGGGCGGGCTGGGTGACGTGATCATGTTCTCCCGGTATTTGCATCTCTTGCGGGACGAAGGTGCACAGGCCGTCGTATTGCAGGCGCGGAACACGCTGGCGCCGGTATTTTCCGCATTGGATTGGATCACCGTGGTAGACGATGCCCGCAGCGCAATCGACCAAAGTGATTGCGTCCTCTGTACCTTTGATCTCTTTGTGCGCTATCAGGCGACGCCATACTTTCCCAGCTACACCGATTCATACTTGCAGGCGCCGGCTGGACGAGAAATGACGACGCGGGTTGCCGACATTTTCAAAAATCGACGCCACGGAGTGCGCGAGATAGGCCTGATTTGGCGTAGCGGTACCGCGGTACGCCACGAGCCCTATCGATCCATCTCGCTGGAGCAACTTGCGCCATTGTTCGGCGCGCCCGGGAGTCGCTTCCATGCGCTGCAGTTCGGCAAGATCACCGAGGATGAATATGCGGTGCTCGATAAACACGGCATTGGCGTCATCAGCGACGAACTGAGCGATCTCGGTGACACGGCCGTCGTCCTCGATGCACTCGATTTATTGATTACAGTGGATACCGGGCCCGCCCACCTCGCCGGCGCGCTCGGACGGCCAGTATGGGTGTTGCTGTCGGCAGCATGCGATGAGCGCTGGTCCAACAGTCATCGCGATACACCGTGGTACAGGTCAATGCAGTTGTATCGGCAGGCAACATTAGGTGACTGGAGCAGGCCGATATCGGAGATGGTGGAGATGTTGTCCGGCGATGATGCAATAGGGTAGCCGCTGTCGTCCACATACATCGTCAGCGAGCACTTCGTTCGAGTGAACGGTGATTCGTTCGGCTTGGCCGCGAGCCACGCGAATACGCTAGCCGTGACGTCGCGGCCGCCGTGCCGATTCGCGCCGCGCGCGTTCGTCAAACGGCGAAAATCCGGCGCTGGTAGTCGAGGATCAGGCGGTCGATGTCCTGATCGGCGCGCCGCGGCTGGCTTTTCGGCTCGAGCCAGAGCCACCGCATCATCCGGTAGCGCGCCTCGACGCACATCAGCCATGCGTCCCAGTCCGACCAGTGTCGCAACAACGGGATGTTGCGAATGTCGCGCAGCCCGTCGCGGATCTCGTAGACGTTGAAGTACTTGCTCGCGCGCTGACTCAATTCGTCGAATGCGCGCGCGGCTTGCTCCGGGTCGGAAAGCAGAAAATCGTGGATCTCGATGATCACGTGGCTGCCGGAGAGCTGTTCCAGCAGCGCGTCGTCGAACAGGTCGAACTCTGCGCCTTCGATATCGCACAGGATGACCCGCCCGGCCGGCTCCCCACCGTGCTCCGACAGAATCGCGGGCAGGTTGCGATCGGCCTTGCCGTAGACCGCGACGCGGTCCGCCAGCCCCATTTCCGCGGCGCGATGCTGGATCGCGTGGCGGCGCTGCTCGTCCATCTCGAAACACAGGCTGCGCGCGAAGACGTTGTTCCTGACCAGGCCGATGCCGAAAATCCCGTCGGCGGCCCCGAGGTCGACCAGCACCTTGTCGGGCGATCCGAGCGCTTCGAGGATCGCGCACACGGCGATCTCGTAGGTGCCGAGCAGGTAGCCGCCGACCGCGACTTCCGCCCAATGACTGAAGCCGATCGGAAACCCGCGCAGGATGCCGTACTGGACGATCGAGCCCGTCTGCTCGCGCAGTAACTGCGACAGATAGTGCAGGCGAAGATTCGCGGCCTGGATCGAGCTTTGGCTGAAATACTGCGCGTGGTCCATTTTTATCGTTCTCTCGGGGTGAAGAAGCGCGTCGGGAAGGGCGGCGATGGCGGGAGCATGCCGCGGATGCGGCGCGCGTCGTCCTGCCTGGGACCAGAATATAACGCGTTGTCGGTCCGTTCAGGAAGCCGGCTTCCCGAGCGGCGACGTCAATACGATGGAGCGGTGTTCACGCGGAGCGTCCGGTTGAGCGGTTCGCGAATACTTTGCCCATGCGAGGCCGGCACTCTCCCGTCATTCACCGAGCGTCGCGTGACCACGACCGAATCGCTTTCCTCCAAAGCGACGTACCGCCACGCGACGCCCGGCGTTCAACACCTACACACGCACCGTCAATTCACCCCCACCGCACTCCACGCGCGCGCGACCGTCGCGCTTTCGGCCGAGTTCGCGCCGTACAGGTCGTTCGCCGCCTGGATCGACGCACGCCGCGCGTTCGGGTAGCTCGAGTTGGCGTTCAGGTACACGGTCAGCGTCCGGTACCAGATCTTGCCGGCCTTGTCGCGCCCCAGCCCGCTGAAGGTCGTGTCGCCGTTGCAGACCAGTTGCGCTCTCGACAGGCCGGTGTCGGTCGACGGCACCGACGGGCCTTCCGACAGCAGGTAGAAGAAGCGGTTGCCGACCCCCGACGTGAAATGCGGATCGTGACGCGGATTCGACCACGAGAAGCCGCCGGACGGGTAGCAGCTGAACGACCGGCCGTCGAGATCCTGCTTGTACATCTTGCGCAGGCCGCCGCTCACCACGCGCGCACCGATCACGTAGTTGCCGGGATCGTTCGGGTTGTTCGCGTAGAACTTCACGAGCGTGCCGAAAATGTCGGACGTCGATTCGTTCAGGCCGCCCGCGTCGCCCGAATAGTTCAGGTTGGCGGTGGCCTCGGTCACGCCGTGACTCATCTCGTGCCCGGCGACGTCGACCGATACCACGGGTTTCGGCAGGCGAGTGCCCGGCTCGCCGTCGCCGTACGCCATCACGCGCGACGACAGCCATGCCGCGTTCGCGCCCGTCGTGCCGCTGCCGGTATTGAACACCACGTGAGCGTAGCTCTTCACGCCGCGGCCGTCGTTGAAGATGCCGTTGCGGTTGTGCGTGGTCTTGTAGTAGTCCCAAGTCAACGCGAGCCCGTAGTCGATGTCTGCCGCGACGGTCTGCCGGTCGGTGGTCGCGTTGTTGCCCCACACGTTCGTGCTGCTCGTGAAGATCGGCAGGTCGGTCGCTTGCTCGACTTCGTCCGAGCTGAGACCGCGACCATCGTAGACCGAGCCGCCGCCGCGACCCGGATCGAGCATCCGGTACGCGTTCGTGCCGGTCTGGTCCGTCGTGAGCGTCAGGTTGCCGTAGTACAGCGAGCGGCCGGTGCCGGTCGCGGCGGCGGTCTTGATCAGGTCCTGGGCGTCGAGCACGGTGCCGGTGCGTGCATCGACGTAGTACAGCACGGCGTCGCCGTGCGTGTCGGTCGCCTTGCCGTAAACGCGCACCGCATAGGCCAGCGTCGGCGTGACGTCGCGTGCGAACACGACGAGTTCCGCGTCGTCGATGCGGCGCACGTCCGAGTCGAAGCGCGCGGCCGCGATCTGTCTGGCCCGCGTCGCGCCCACGTCGGGTGCGTTGCGTACCACGGCGCGGTTCCCGACCTTGCCGATCGTGCCGGCGAGGTTGATCGGCGCGAGCTGGGTCACGCTGGCCTGCTTCAGTTGCCCCTTGCTCGAATGGACGACCACGTCGCCGCCTATCACGGGCAGGCCCGCATGGAACCGGTCGAAGCGCACGTGCTCGGTGCCGTCGGGATCGACGATCACGTCGCGTACCTGGAACTGATCGCCATCGGTCGGTGCGGTTGCTTGCGGCCCCGCGAACTTCAACGTACGTGCCGTGCCGCTGACAGCCACGCTGAAGGCGGCCGGGTTCTGCTGGATCAGTTGCAGCGCCTTGTCGACCGCAGCCGGCTGGTCGCCGGCCTGGGCAAAAGCACTGAGACTCGCGATGGTAATCGCGGCGATGGGCAGCAGTCGAGACAGTTTCTTCATGTAATTCCCCAGGTTATGAATGGGTTTGTTCGAGGAATGCATCAAGTGATGACTTTTAAACAAGACATGTCGCGAACAGCAGGGGGATGCTAGGAGGTCGTTTTTATAATTACAAGATATTTTATATGATATTAATTTTTCATGTCGTTGTCGTTAATCAGGTCTGGATTTGGTGAGGAATGTGAAATGATCGTGTCGGCTGCGCTGGATGCAACGGGCGGCGCATCGGCGGCGTGTGGCGGCGGAGGTTTGCGATATTCGCGCCAAGCAGGACGTGGCGCGAGGCAAAAAAACGGCCAGGGGAGCGACGCGAACCTGAATTAAAAAGATCGCTGAAATTTTCTTTATTAAATATTGGTTTTGATTGTTGCTATTCCGTCAGGCCGTGGCGCATTCGATGCGCGGAAGCCATCATCATTGGCGTGCTGGAGAAAAATCCATTTCTCGTGTCGAGGCCGACAACTTCACCGACTACGACCTCGAATCGAAGATCGAACAGATGGACGAAGGGACGATGACGCCGCCATGCTCGTCGAGTAGCGGAGGCTAGCGCGCGCGCGGCAGACGCTGCTGACGGGCGACCGCGAGGCGGTCGCGCGCAAGGTCGCGGCCGAGACCGGCATCGACACGGTGGTCGCGCAGGCGCTGCCGCACGACAAGCTCGCTTACGTGATGCGCGGGATCGGCGCCGGCCGGCAGCCGCTCGTCGTCGGCGACGGGCTGAACGACGTGCTGGCGATCAAGGCCGGCTCGACCCGCATCGCGATGGGCGAACGTGGCGTCGACATCGCGATCGCGTCGGCCGACGTCGTGTTGCTCGGCGACGACCTGAAACGGATTCCGACCTGCATCGGCGGCCTGCCGATCAGGGAATGGCGATCGACTCCATTACGCCGCCGCCCGCCGCTACGCCACAGGCGCCGCGCCCCGGCCGAATCAGGCCGCGCAGCACCTTCCTTCCGCCGTTCCCGCTACGGCATCAACCGATCCAGCAGCGGCGAGCTGAAGACCCGCTGCGGGTCGTAGCGCCCGAGCGTCGCGCGCGCCGCCTCCCAGTTGCTCGCGGCAGGCTGCCCCGCGCTTTGCAGATTCGGGATCGTGGTCGCGAGCATCGTGTCGTCCTGCCATGCGGCGGTGTCGGTGTAGGCCCAGCCCTTCGACCATTCGGGACGTACCGTCGCATACGCGCCGCTGTAGTTCGACAGCATCCACTGCTCGATCTCGCGGTAGAAGCGGTCGGCAGCCGGCGTGCCCGGCAGCGTCAGGATATCCAGCCAGACCGCGACGTCCCATTCGGGGTGATCGGGCCGCGGCTTGAGCGCGGACAGCGTGGGGACCGCCGCGCCGGTGCCCGCATCGGCAGCCTTGTCGAGCCCCGTGATGCGGATCTCGACGGGACCGTTTATCGGATATTCGCCGCGCGTTTTGTACGCGTCGATCCGGTTCTGATAGAACTGGACGAATTCGCTGACCACGCGCTGCACGTCGGCGCGCCGCGCGAGCACCGCATAGCCGTTCGCGGTGACGCGCAGCGTCGACGGACGAATGTACTGCAGCACGGTGCGCGACCAGCCCCAGATGTCCGCACTGAGCGTGAGCGCGAGGCCGGCGGTCGTGATCGCATATTGCGTCTGGCCGAACAGCGGCGTCAGCGCGCCTTCACCTCCGATGATGATCCGCTTGACGAGATCCGACAGCGATTGCGGAATCGAATCGGAGAACGGGTAGTTGTACGGCTGCGTGACGGGGCGTGACAGCAGCGGCTTGCTGGGCGTCGGGGTCCAGACCTTGAGCCACGGGCACGTCGTAAACGGAAACCAGATCGCCTCGAGCCGGCCCGCCTGATCGAGGAACGACGCGATAGTGCGACCCTGTCCGGCGTTCGCCGAAAACAGTTCGGATGCCGGAATGTCGATACGGCTCTGGCAGCGCAGCCGCTGGTTCGGGCCGGCCATCAGCGTGACCTCGACGACGAACGCCCGGCCGATGTGCGTGAGGAACGCGCCCATGTCGGGATCGCTGCGCTGGAACGTGCGCAGCACGTATTGCCGGCTCGCGGGATCGAACACGACCGCGGTCAGCGTGAGCACCAGGTTGCTGAGCGAACCATAGGTGTGGCCGGGCTGCAGGGTTTCGCCGACCGCGGGCGCGGCGGTGCCGTGCGCGTCGATCGCGAGCGCGCCGCCGAGCGTGATGTCGCCCGGCGCCGGCACGGCGACGAAGCCGAGCCCGTAATCCTCGAGCTTCGCGAGCAGCGTCTCCAGCGAGATGCCCGTTTGCGCGGTGACGCGCGCCGGGCGCGTCGACGTATCGACGGACACCGCGGTCAGCGACTGCGTCGTATCGACCAGCACGACGTTGGCGGGGGCGGCGCCTGGATCGAGCGTCAGCGGCGACCAGTTGTGCATGTGGCCGCGCGGGCGCACCCGGTAGCTGTTGGCGCGCGCCCAGTTGACCGTCGCGACGACGTCGTTGGCGGAGCGCGGCGCGGCGGTCCACACGTCCTGCACGACGATCTCGCCGCTCCAGTTCTGGAACGCCTGCTTGTAGAGCGGGATGTCGGCCGGGAAGCCGGGCGGCGTCGCGCCGGCCGACGCCGCGTGTGCCGCGACCTGATAGATCGGCGTCCAGCCGGCAACGACGCCGGCTGCCGCGAGCTTGGCCATGTCGGCGAGGAACGCGCGACGCGGCGTGGGTTCGTCTCGGAAATCGTGATTCATGCTCTGCTCCAACGCTTGGAATTGTTTTGAGGATCGAAGTCAACGCGTGGCGATTACGGATGGCGCCGTTTCAGCGGAAGGGATGCGCATGACGAATCGCGCGTTGATTGACCGGAATTTGAAGCGATGCATCGCGAATATCCCGCGGCGTGTCACCGTGGTGACGCATTCATAACGGGATGGCTACGGAGAAACTCGGCCGGCGCGGGTGTGCTGACGTTATTTCAGGCGCGCACCGGGTAATGACGTGTTTTAGAGTGTCGTTTTCATGTTTTTGGATTGGTTGAATAAATTTTGAGATGATTTCAAATCGGTAAATGATGCCGTGATTGCGGCGAGCAAAGGTTAGCAACTTGTCTTGGTTGCGGCAATTGATTTGGCGCTGGAATAAAGTTTCGGGTTGGTGGTAAACTCAACCCCCTCATCATGATTATTGCAGTTAGGATAATATTCAAGGAGACTGTTTCCGGCGTACTCCATGCAATGACGATGTCATATTCATCGGAAATGCTGTTCGTGTCGTCCATTCGCGCGGGAGCGAATGAGCAAATCCACGGCTGGCGACCGTCTGGCGGCCACGTCAGGCGGAACGGTGGATTGAAGCCATCGTTGAATGACGTGAAGCAATCGGCCGAAATTCCTGATTTACAAGGTTTTCGGAGCGTGCCCGGTAATGACGGCGGTCGGTGATTGTCTCGTCGGATCATGCATTGCCGCGCAGGCGGTCGATCATATGCGCTGGCGGTTTTTTCTGAATTAATCTGAAAAAAGCTGAAGATTATCTGGCTCGACTGAAGCCAGGGTGCGCACACGGGTTCGGAATTCCGGGAATTCGCCTGCCTGGTGGTTTGGTCATACAAGTCGGACGTTTCGTTGGATACAAAAAATCACAATTTTTGTTACCGTGATCAACCGAAGTGTGTAATCAAAACTCAATGAGAATAATTGTTTCGTTTTGTGGGAGCGATTTTTCCTGGCCTTCCAGGCAGGCGGCCGATTTGCAAAACCCGGTGACGGAAGCCATCTCGCTGGATTTTCGCGGTATTTGCCAGTAACGATCGTCGATCAATACGACGCCATCTCCATGGCGTCGCCGAACACGGAGAAAACATCGTGTCTGCTTCATGCTGGTCATCGGGCGGGTCGATCGCCGATGACGGGGCCGCGGCCGCCGCCGCCGCGCCCGAGGATCGATCGTCCGCGCACGGCGTCTTCCTGATCGCCGGATATGCACGCTTGAGCGATGGCGCGCGGCATGTCTCCGAGCATCTCGGCGCGGGCTGGCGCCTATGCGAGCTCGATGCCGATCCTGCGGAAGAGACGGCGCCGACGGTCGAATGGCTCGCCACGCGCCTGCTCGAACGCATCGTCGCGCTGCAGCCGCGCGGGCCGTACCGGCTCGCGGGATGGGCGTCCGGCGGCCTGCTCGCCTACGAAGTGGCGACCCAGCTGGCCGGGCGGGACGAGACCGTCGAGTTTCTCGGCATCGCCGATGCGTCGCTGGCGGCGCACGCAGCCCGACCCGGGCAGGCCGCCGATGTGCCGCCTGGCGTGCGTCTCGTCGAACTGGTCGCAAGCGGCGGGGTGGCCACGGGTGCGCGCGACTTGCGCCGGGTCGAATGGCTGCAGCTGTTCGACGGCGAAGCGGGCGGCGGTGCGCGCGCAGTCGATCCGCGTGACCTGTTCGAAGGCGCCGCGACGCTGGATTTAGCGGCGATCGCGTCCCGGTGTCGTGACGCGGGGCTGCTGCCGTCCGCGTTGCGCGGCCTGAACGATGTGCAGCTGCAGCGCTGGCTCGACCGCTGGGCCGCGCTCGATCACGCATTCGCGCATTACGAGCCGTTTTCGCTGCCGCTGCCCGTTCACTGGTTCGAGCTGCGCAGCGCCGGCGCGGATGCCGCGACGTTGCCGGCTCGCGCCGACGGCTGGGCGGCACGGCTCGAGCCCGGCGTGTGCCGCGTCGTCGACGTGCCGGCGCGGTACCCGGCGGCGGGCGGCGTCGCGCCGGCGCTCGGCCGTGCGATCGCGCATGCGTTGCAGGACGCGCGTGCCGCGGCGGCCGAAGGCGGCGGCGAACGCACCTCACATGCGCCGCAGACGAGCCATCTCCCGCACCTGCCGATCCAGCGCGGGACGCCCGGTTACGCGCCCGTCGTGCTGATTCCGGGGGCGGGCGACAACGTCGCGACGTTCCTGCCGTTCACGATCGCGGTGGAGCGGGGCTGGCCGATGCACGGCCTTCAGCCGCGCGGCCTCGACGGCGTGCTTGCGCCGCACGTGAACGTCGCCGCGACGGCGGCGGCTTACCTGCCGGTCGTCGAACGACTGGCGGCCGACGCGCGCGAGCCGGTGCACCTGATCGGCCATTCGTTCGGCGGCTGGGTCGCGCTGGAAATCGCGTGCCGGCTGCAGGCGCTCGGCCGCTCGCCCGCGTCGCTGACGATCGTCGACACCGAGGCGCCGGCGTCGGCCGGCCGGCTGGGTCGCCAGTACACGTTCGCGAGCGTCGTGTGGAATCTCGTGCATGCGCTCGAGCAGGCGACCGGCCGCCCGCTCGGCATCGAGCGCGACGCGTTGTTTCGCGCGGACCGGCGCGGGCAGTGGGCGATGCTCCATCGCGGGATGGTCGACGCCCGCATCATCCGCGGCGGCTCCGGGCCGCGCGACGTGCAAGGCATCGTGCGCACCTACGGGACGGCGCTGCGCACCGCGTACCGTCCGGCCGACGTCTATGCCGGGCGCGCGACGCTGGTGCTCGCCGCCGACTGCGACGACCCGGCGCGCAGTCTCGCGCCTGACGACGTGCTGTCCGGCTGGCGGCGCTTCGCGCCGCGGATGGCCCTGTGGCGCTGTCCCGGCAATCACTACACGATGATCCGGCCGCCGTCTGTCGAGCACTTCGCGCAGTGGTGGCAACAGACGGTGCGCGGCGAAATAGCCGAGGCCGAGGCCGCCGCCGGGCCCGCGCACGACCTGGCGTCGAACTGACGGGAACCCCAAGCGCGGCGATGCAACGGGTGCGGCGTGAACCTCGCCGGCGTCGCGTCGCCGCCTTCAAGCACGCATTACAAGGAGAGTCAGATGGTCGAAGTCTTCGCGAAGCTCGGCAAGGTGATTTCGAGCGCGGGCAGCGAGCGGTTCGCATCCGACATGCACGCGCTGCTGGCCGGGTCGGTTCCGCTCGCGATCACCGGGATCACCGAATGGACGCTCAACGAACCGGCGGGCAAGGTCGTCGACGTGCAATCGCTCGGCGCGTCCGGTACGCCCCGCGACGGCCTGCGGATGGTGCCGCCCGCGGAGCAGGTCGAGCGCGACCCGGCCGGGCATCCGCTGGTGAGCTGGATCGTGTCCGCCAGCGATCGGCAGTTGATTCACATCGACCCGCTCGCGCGGCGCGGCGACGCGATGCCGCCGCGAGGGACGGGCGCGGGATTCCAGTGCCATCTCGTGTCGCGCAAGGACAATCGCCGCTACGTGATCTCGCTGCATCGCACGTTGTCGCATCGCGATTTTTCGCTGCAGGAGATGTCGTTCCTGAAAAACTTCGCCGATACGCTGCTGCCGCTCGTCGAGTGGCATGCGTCGACGCGGCGGCATGGCGCGCCGGCGTGCAGGGCGCCGCGTGATCCGGCGACCGGTGCAAAGGGGAGCGAGACGCTGCGCCGCGAGTTCGAGGCGCGGCTCGCGCGCGCGTCGGTCGTGCTGTCGGCGCGCGAAAGCGAAGTGTGCCTCGGGCTGCTGGCGGGCAAGATGCTGCGCGAGATGGCCGACGCGCTCGGCGTGAAGGAAAGCACGATCGAAACCTACATCAAGCGCGCGGCGGTCAAGCTCGGCATCAGCGGACGGCACGGGCTCACGAAATGGATGATCGACGATTGCGTGCCGTACGCGTCGGCAGCCTGACGGACGGCGGCGCACGCGCGCCGGCCGGGCGCGCCGACGCGGCAGCCGCCGCTCCGAATGCGCGCGGTTGTCCCGGCTTTCCGTTGCAGACATCGCCGCGCAGCGGTGCTTCAATCGACGTGCCGGGCTGAGCGCCGGCACGTCTCTTCCGTCATCCATCGCCTGGAATCCCTTCATGCAACACTCGACCGCCGCCGTACTGGACGACTCGACCCTCGACTTGCGCGTACCCGGCACGATCCGCGCGTTCCGGCATCTCGCCGCGAGCCTGCCGGGGCCCGTTCGCCTGTGTCTGTTCGACGATCCGTCGGATCGCCCGGCGTCGGGCGCACACGACGCGCAGCGCATCGTCGCGCACGCGTTCGCCCGCATCGGCGCGCGCGACGTTCGGTTCGATCCCGACGGCGCCACGCGTCTTTCGTCGTTCGAACTGCTGATGAGCCGGCGCATCAGCGCCGCGTTCGACTACCGGTACGACCACTTCGACACGCCGGAACGGCTGGCCGACGCGCAGCGCGCCGTGGACGACTTCGATTTCGATGCGCTGGGCGCCGGTGTCGAGCGCGTGCGGATTGCACGCGAGCCGGGCGTCGCGCTGTCCGCGTATGCGGGTGCGCGGCGCGATCAGTCCGCGGTCGTGCTCGCGTTGCCGTGCGGGATGCCGGTCGACCTGTGCCAGCGCTGGTTCGATGCGCTCGCCGAGCACCACTTCGTGCTGACCTGGGAGACGCGCACGCTGTTCGGCGCATGCGACGCGTTCGATGCGGCGCGCACTGACGTCGACGCGCAGGTCGACGACCTGTTCGCGGTGATGGATCGTTTCGACGTCGGCCGGGCGCACCTGATGGGCATCTGCGGCGGCGCCGTCGTCGCGTTGCAGGCGGCGCTCGCGCAGCCGGCGCGGACGGCGTCGCTGAGCCTGTGGTATGGCGACTACAACCTGTCGGACGACGCGCTGCGCACGAAACATCAGCGCAACTACGCATGGCTGATGGAAGCCGCCGCGCAAGGGCGCGACGTCGCGCAGGATCTGCAGCGCATGTTCGCCGATCCGTCGACGCTCGTGACCGTGCCGGCCGAGATCGCGCACGCGGCGCTCTATCCGTATGCGAATGCGGAACTGATGTACCGGTACGCGAAGCTGAGCGATGCGCTCAACAAGGTCGACACGCTTGCGCTGCTGCCGCGTGTCGGCGTGCCGACCTTCGTCGTCGCGGGAGACGACGACGAGGTCGCGCATTGCGGCGGATCGGTGTTCGTCGCCGGCAGGATCCCGGGCGCGCGACTCGAGGTCGAGGTCGGCGGCAGTCATCCGAAGCTGTTCCGCGCGGCGGCGCCGTCGGCGTCGCGCGCGCTGCAGTTTTTCGCGGGTCACGCGTGATGCGCGAAGCGCCACGGCGCGCGCACGTGCCGGTGGTTCGGCGCGAACTTCGGAATCCGAACGTGAAAGGGGCCGCCGGCACGCCGGACCGTCGGCGAGCTTGACCAACCCGTCGCGCAAGTCACATCGGTCGAAGTCGACAGGCACGACGCGCGGCCAACAGCGCCGTGGTGCCTGCTGAAACGTCCTCTCAGACGCCGACCAGTGGCGACGCGCGTTCGAGCCGGGGCGGGCCGCCGTCGCCTGCCTCGTCGAGCATCCAGCGGGTGAGCCCGTGACGCCCGCCGAAGCCGAGCTTGACCGCCGCGCGCTTCAGGTAGGTCTCGACGGTGCTTTCGCGCAGCGCGAAGCGCCGGGCGATGGCGGACACCGTGTCGCCGGAGAGCAGCGCGGTGCATGCCTCGATCTCCCGCGTCGACAACTTGACGCCCGCTTGCCGCAGCCGCTCGGCGAACCGTCGCGCGAGGCGCTCGCGGCCGGTTTGCGTCGCCGCGGCCGCGTCGGCGGCGGAACGGGCGGCCGGTGTGTCGGCATCGAGCGCCGCGACGTGGCTCGCGACGATCGGGAACAGCACGCGCGAGAAGTCCTTGAGGAAGGTCCGCTCCTGCGGCGAGAAATCGTCGAACGCATTCGCGCGATACAGCGAGATCAGGTAGCAGTGGTCGTGCTGGCCGCTCGCGAGATGGAATTGCGGGCCGGGCGGCGGCGCGATCGCGTCGTGCGTATCGAAGAAGCGCTCGAGCAGCGCGTGGGTCTGGGCGGGGCAGGCAAACGTGTCGTCGACATGCAGATGGCTGCCGCCTGAAGCCGTCCGTGCCGTCGACGGCCTGCCTGAGCCGGCGCTCGACGGCGCGGTGTGCGCGAGCGTCTCGCCGACGGCGCCGATGCTGCGCACCTTGAGATCGCCGTCGACCGCGAGCGTCGACAGGCGGATCCCGTCGACGGGGACCGCCGCGAAGATCAGGCTGTACATCATCCGGGGAAAGCGTCGGCTGCCGCTGCTCGAGATCGCTTCGCCGATGTGGGTGAACAGTCTGCTGAACTCCATGAAACATTCCTGGTGACGTTGAACCGGCGCTTGCGCGCCGGGGCCTGTTCGCAACGAGCATGTCACCGCACGCTGTCCTGGCGGTGGCCCGCTCCGCGATGGATGAAGCGAACGCCGGGTGAACGTGCGTGACGAGCGCGAACGGGCCCGCGGATGCCGACGTGATTTAAACACCCGGCCGCAGCGGCGTCTGTAACGGATAGCCGGGACAAGCGCTGCATGGCCGCGGCGCCGCCGCGCGGGCAACTGTCCCACTTTTCTGCGACAGACAGCGCGATGCGCCGATGTTTCAATCGGCGTATCCGGTGCCTGATGCGGTCGCCCGTCCGGGCGCTCCGCCGTTCGTTGAAAAGGGGGATTGCTGTGCACGTTTCCGAATCGACCCGAGGCGACCCTCGCGTGACGGAGCGCCGTCGTCCGGACGGCCGCTCGCTGCATCACGCGTTCGGCCAGCGTGCGCGCGAATTCCCCGCGCGCATCGCGGCGTCCGACGAGACGCGGCGGCTGACCTATGCGGAACTCGACCACCTGGCGTCGGCGTTCGCGCGCGAGCTGCGCGAACGGGGCGTCGCGCGCGGCGCGCTCGTCGGCCTCTACATGACGCGCGGCGTCGACATGCTCGTCGCGCTGCTCGGCATCCTGAAGGCGGGCGGCGCCTATCTGCCGATCGATCCGGCCTATCCGCGCGAACGCATCGCGCATGTCGTCGCGGACAGCGGCGTCGAAGTCGTCGTCTGCACGTCCGACACGCTCGAGCGGGTATCCGGCGAGAACCTCGCGAACGTGCGCGCGATCGCCCTCGACGCGATGCTGCCCGCGCTCGCGGCGAGCGCGCCCGGGGACGGCTACGTCGATCCTGAATCGAGCCCGGACGATCTCGCCTACGTGATCTACACGTCGGGCTCGACCGGCAAGCCGAAGGGCGTGATGGTCGAGCATCGCAACGTGCTGCATCTGGTCGAGCAGGCCCGCGCATGGTTCGAATTCGACGCGTCCGACGTGTGGTCGCTGTTCCACTCGATCGGCTTCGACTTCTCGGTGTGGGAAGTGTGGGGCGCGTGGTTGACCGGCGCGCAGGTCGCCGTCGTGCCGTACCCGGTGTCGCGGGAGCCGGCCGCATTCCACCGCTGGCTCGCGCACCACCGCGTGACGATCCTCAACCAGACGCCGTCGGCGTTCCGGCAACTCGATGCGGTCGATCGCGGCGCGGCCGTCCCGCTCGCGCTGCGCTACGTGATCTTCGGCGGCGAAGCGCTGCCGCCGTCGCTGGTCGCGCCGTGGCTCGCGCGCCACGGCGACGCGCATGCGCAGCTCATCAACATGTACGGCATCACCGAGACGACCGTGCACGTGTCGTTCAAGCGGATCACGCCACGCGACACGCAGGCGGCGGCAAGCCCGATCGGCCTGCCGCTGCCGCATCTGCGGCTGCACCTGCTCGACGCGCACGGGCGGCCCGTCGCCGACGGCGCGACAGGCGAGCTCTACGTCGAGGGCGAGGGCGTCGCGCGCGGCTACCTGAACCGGCCCGAACTGACCGCGGCGCGCTTCGTGCAACTGCGCTGCCCGCAGACGGGCGAGCCGCTGCGTGCGTACCGGACGGGCGACCTCGCACGGCGCGGCGAGGACGGCGAATACGTGTACGTCGGCCGCGCCGACGAGCAACTGAAGATTCGCGGCTTCCGGATCGAACCCGGCGAGATCGAGGCGACGCTGATGCAGGGCGGGGGGCTGGACGCGTGCCACGTGGGCGGCCACGACTACGGCGACGGCGATTGCCGGCTCGTCGCGTACGTCGTGCCGGCGCACGATGCGCAGCGCACGACCGACGCGACGATCGCCGGCCTGAAGGCGCGCGCGGCCGCGCATCTGCCGGATCACATGCGGCCGTCGGCCTACGTCGTGCTGGCCGCGCTGCCGCTGACCGCGCACGGCAAGATCGACAAGCGCGCGCTGCCCGCGCCCGAAACGGCGGCGTGGGGGCCGGCCGCGCAACCGGACGCGGACGCGCCGCGCACCGACGAGCTGGCCGCCGTGCTGCAGGTGTGGCGCGAGCGGATCGGGCTCAAGGGCATCGGGCCGGACGACGATTTCTTCGGGTTCGGCGGCACGTCGCTCGCGCTGATTCGCTCGTTCGTCGAACTGAAATCGCGTTATGGCGTCGAGTTCGAGCTCGGCGCGCTCCAGCGCGGCGCGACGGCCGCGGCGCTCGCGGGCTTCATCCGGTCGCGTCGCGACGATGCGCCGGTTCAGGCTTCCTGATGCGCGTCACGTCGTGTGCGTCGCTCGTTGCGCTGCTCGTCATCCTGCCCGGCTGCATGCTCGGGCCGACGTACCGGCCGCCCGACGCGGCGTCGCTGAAGATCCCTGCCGCGTGGCACGCGACGCTGCCGCATGACGGCAGCGTCGTCGCGCTCGCGCACTGGTGGCGGCAGTTCGACGATCCGGCGCTGACGGCGCTGATCGACGCGGCGCAGGCGGACAGCCCGACGATCGACGCGGCGCTCGCGCGGATACGGCAGGCGCGGGCGAGCCGCGCGACCAGCGTGGCCGGCCTGCTGCCGAAACTCGACGGCATCGCGTCGTTCAACCGGTCGAACGCGAATACGCAGGCGGTCACGTCGAACGACGTCAGCCAGTCGACGTCGGTGCAGAGCGGCGAGCTCGACACGTCGCGCGCGGGCCTGCAAGCATCGTGGGAACTCGATCTGTTCGGCAAGGCGCGGCGCGGGCTGCAGGCCGACGATGCGCGCGTCGCCTCGCGCGTCGGCGAATGGCATGACGCGCGCGTGAGCGTCGCGGCCGACGTGGCCGACGCGTATTTCCGCACGCGCGCGTGCGAATCGCTCGTCACCGCGCACGAGGACGAGCAGCGCTCGCGCGCCGCGACGGACGCGGTGACGCGGCAGCGCGTCACGGCCGGCTTCCTGTCGCCGGCGGATGCGACGCTGCCGCAGGCGTCGCTCGCGGAAGGCGAAGACGTGCTGGCGCGCCAGCGCGCCGAGTGCGAGGCGGACCGCAACGAGCTCGTCGCGTTGACCGGCCTGTCGCGCGATGCGCTCGACACGCGGCTCGCGGCGGGCTACGCGAAGGTGCCCGAGCCGCGCGGCGGGGCGCTCGACGCGCTGCCGGCGCGCACGATCGAGCAGCGGCCCGACGTGCGTGCGTCGGAGCGCACGCTGGCGGCGGCCAATGCGGAGATCGGCGCGGCGATCGCGGCGCGCCTGCCGTCGGTGTCGCTGTCCGGCTCGATCGAGATCGACCGCTATCAGGCCGGCGGCGGCCAGTCGTTGACGCTGCGGCCGTGGATGTTCGGCCCGACGCTCACGCTGCCGCTGTTCGACGGCGGCACCGGCGCGGCGCGCGTCGAAGGTGCGCGCGGGCGCTACGACGAGGCGCTCGCAAACTACAAACGAAAGGTCAGGCAGGCGGTGATGGAAGTCGAAAACGCGTTGGTGCGGGTCGAGGCATCGGTCGGGCGTGAACGGGCCGCGCTCGTCGCGCAGGAGAACTACAAGCGCTACGCGCAGACCGTCGAGCGGCGGTTTCGCGTGGGCTCGAGCGACGTGCTCGAAGTCGAGACCGCGCGCCGGCAGTACGTGACGAGCCGGCAGTCGGTCGCGTCCGCGCGGCTCGAGCGCGCGCAGGCGTGGGTCGCGCTGTACCGCGCGGTCGGCGGCGGTTGGCAGGCGGGCGGCGCAGCGGACGACGGGCACGCCCGGGCGGATGCGGCGCACGCTGCGCCGGCGGCGACGGAGGGGCAGGCGACGGGCGAGGCGCCCGCTGCGAGCGATGGGCACACAGCGAGCGGCACGCGGGTCGCGAGCGAGGCGGCGCGATGAACGGCCGGCATACCACGCGCGCGGCGGCGCTGGCGATCGTTGTCGCGATGCTCGCGGGCGGATGCGGACCGTCGCAGCCGAGCGCGCCGTCGGCCGATTCGGCCGCTCACCCGGGCAAGAACGCGGGCACAGATGCGGGCACAAGCGCGGCCGCGCCCCGAACCGGCGATTCGTCCGATGCCGCCAGCGCCGGTCACGCCGCGCTCGGCGTGCGCCTCGTCGCGCCCGACGTGCGGGACTGGGAGGCGCGCGAAGAGGCGAGCGGCGCCATTGCCGCCTATGACGAGATCGAGCTGACGGCGCCGGGCGAGCTGCCGCTCGCGGTCGTCGATGCGCGCGTCGGCGACCGGGTCCGCAAGGGACAGGTGCTGGCGCGGTTCGACACGGCCGGCCTCGCGGTGAAGCGTGCCGACGCCGACGCGGCCGTCGCCGAGGCGAATGCGCGGCTCGCGCAGGCGAGCGCGCAGCTCGACGGCGCCAGGACCCTCGACGAAACCGGCTCGATCAGCCGGCAGGAGCTGATCAAGGCCCAAACGCAGCAGAAGGTGAGCGTCGCCCAACTGGCCGGCGCGCGTGCGCGTCTCGCGGGCGTCGAGCTGCAACTGCGCCGCGCGGTCGTGCGCGCGCCCGACGACGGCGTGATCGCGGCCAGCAAGGCGATCGAGGGCGCGGTGCCCGCCGCCGGCGCGACGCTGTTCACGCTGATCCGCGGCGGCCGGCTCGAGTGGCGTGCGCAACTGGGCGCGAGCGCGCTTGCCGCGGTTCGCCCGGGGCAGCCCGTCGAACTCGCGCGCGCAGACGGCGGCACCGCGCGCGGCGTCGTGCGCCAGGTGGCGCCCGTGCTCGACAAGGCGACGCTCGCGGGCATCGTCTACGTCGACCTGCCGGCGGACGCCGGCTTGCAGGCGGGCGGCTTCGCGTCCGGTGCGATCGTGACGGGGCGCACGCGCGCGCTCACGCTGCCCGACGCGGCGGTGGTCGCGCGCGACGGCTTTCATTACGCGTGGACGGTCGACGCGCGCCAGCGCGTCCACCCGGTCAAGCTCGTGCGCGGCCGTGCGCAGGATGGGCGCGTCGAGGTGCTCGCGGGCTTGCGGCCGGACGCGCGCGTCGTCGCGTCGGGCGCGGGATTGCTCGACGAAGGCGACGCGGTGACGATCGTCGCGGGCGGCGACGCCGGCCAGCACGGTGAGCACGGTGAGCCGGCCGCCGCAAAGCGGCCCGCACCCGCATCTGCATCGGCATCTGCACCCGTGCGCGTCGCAGGAAACGAGGGCGCGCGATGAACTTTCTCGAATGGTCGGTGCGCCGGCCGCTGCCGACGATCCTGCTGTTCGCGCTGCTGTGCATCGGCGGCGCGCTGGGCTTTCGCGCGTTGCCGGTCGCCGAGTTGCCGAGCGTCGATGCGCCCGTCATCGCGATCGACGCGAGCCTGCCCGGCGCGACGCCGTCGCAGCTCGAGCGCGACGTGACGCGGCCGATCGAGCAGGGCGTGGCCGGGCTCGGCGCGGTCAAGCGCGTGCTGTCGCGCGTGACGGACGGCCGCTCGCACACGACGGTCCAGTTCGCGCTCGAGGCCGATCCGCGCGACGCGCTCGAGCGCGTGCGCGCCGCCGTCGGCCGCGTGCGCGGCCAGCTGCCGCCGGACCTGCCGGAACCGGTCGTCGCGCAAGAGCGGATGGAGCGCGTGCTGCTCGTCTATGCGGTGTCGTCGGCGCGGCTCGATCCGGTGGATCTGTCGTGGTTCGTCGATTCGACGCTGAGCAAGGCGCTGCGCGCGGTGCCGGGTGTCGCGCGGGTCGTGCGGCAAGGCGGCGTGGACCGGCAGATCGACGTCGCGTTGAATCCCGTCGCGCTGCAGGGGTTGCGCATCGATGCGGGCGACGTCGCGAAGCAGGTGCGCGCGCGCCTCGCGGATGCGCCCGCCGCGCGCGTCGATATCGACGGCCGCGCGCAGTCGGTGCGGATGGCGCAGGCGGCCTCGGGCGTTGCGGCGCTCGGTGCGTTCGACCTGGCGCTGGGCGACGGCCGGCGCGCGACGCTCGCCGATCTCGCGACGATCCGCGACGCGACCGCGAGCCCGACGCAGGCAGCGCTGCTCGACGGCCGGCCGGTGATCGGCGTGCAGGTGATGCAGGCGCCGGGCGCGGACGAAGTGCGCGTCGCGCAGGGCGTGCGCGACGCGATCGAGCGGCTGCGGCGCGCGCACCCGGGCGTCGAGGTGCGCGCCGTGGCGGACTACGTCGAGCCGATCCAGCGCGTGTTCGACGGCGCGATGTCCGCGTTGTACGAGGGCTGCGTGCTGGCCGTCGTGATCGTGTGGCTGTTCCTGCGCGACTGGCGCGCGACGCTCGTGTCGGCGTCGGCGCTGCCGCTGTCGATTCTGCCCGCGTTTCTCGCGATGGCGTGGCTCGGTTTCTCGCTCAACCAGCTCACGATGCTCGCGCTGATTCTCGTGATCGGCGTGCTCGTCGACGACGCGATCGTCGAAGTCGAGAACATCGCGCGCCACCTCGGCGACGGCAAGCCGCCGCGCGTCGCCGCGCTCGACGGCGCACGCGAAATCGGCGTCGCGGTGATCGCGACGTCGCTCACGCTCGTCGCGGTGTTCCTGCCGACCGCGTTCATGAGCGGCGCGATCGGCCGCTACTTCAAGCAGTTCGGCTGGACCGCGGCGGCGGCCGTGCTCGCGTCGCTGGCGGTCGCGCGGATGCTCACGCCGATGATGGCCGCGTACGGGCTGCGCCGCGCGCCGCCGCCGCACGACGACGGCCGCGCGATGCGCGGCTATCTCGCGTGCGTGCGGTGGTGCGTCGCGCGGCCGTGGCGCTGCCTGCTGGTCGGCGCGGCATTCGTCTGCGCGTCGCTGGTGGCGCTCGCGGCGCTGCCGAAGGCGTTCCTGCCGGCGCAGGATCGCGCGGAGATCGTCGTCGGCGTGCAGGCGCCGCCCGGCAGCGATCTCGACGCGACGCGAGCCGCCGCCGAGGCCGCGCGGCGCGCAGCCGTGGGCATGGCCGAGATCGCGTCGGTGTACACGACGATCGGCGAGCGCGGCGCGGCGGGCGACGCAACCGATGCGGCCGTGCTGACGTTCGCGCTGACGCCGCCCGCGTCGCGTGCGCGCTCGCAGGCGCAGGTCGAGGCCGAGCTCGCGCGCCGCTTCGCCGCGGTGCCGGGCGTGCGCTTCACGGTCGGCGACAAGCAGACGGACAAGGTGGTGTCGATCGTGCTGTCGAGCCGCGACGGCGGCCTGCTCGACGACACCGCGCGCCGTGTCGAGCGCGCGCTGCGCGCGGCGCCCGGGCTCGGCGCGGTCGCCTCGACGGCGGCTTCGCGCCGGCCGGCGCTCGCCGTCGTGCTCGACGGGCCGCGCGCCGCCGCGCTCGGCGTCACGCGCGACGCGGCGGCCGACGCGCTGCGGGTGGCGACCGCGGGCGACACGCCCGAGCGCCTGCCGCGGCTCGACGTCGGCGGCAGGCAGGTGCCGGTGCGCGTGCATGCGGCGGACGGCGCGGGCGACTGGCTGTCGCGGCTGCCGGTGCCGGCGCGCGACGGCAGCGTGCCGCTCGCGAGCGTCGCGCGCCTGGTCGATGACAGCGAGCCCGCGCAGATCGACCGTCGCGACGGCGAGCGCTACGTGACGCTCGACGTCGGGCTCGCCGACCGACCGCTCGGCGACGTGATCGCGCAGGTCGACCGGCTGCCGGCGCTGCGCGACCTGCCGGTCGGCGTGCGCCGCAGCGCCAGCGGCGACGCGGAATCGCTCGACGAGCTGTTCGGCGGCTTCTATTACGCGATGCTGTTCGGCCTCGCGTGCGTGTACGGCATCCTCGTGCTGCTGTTCGGGGGCTTCGTGCTGCCGGCGACGGTGCTCGTCGCGCTGCCGCTGTCGCTCGGCGGCGCAGCGGCGACGCTCGCGCTGAGCGGGCTCAGCCTGTCGCTGGCGTCGCTCGTCGGCCTGCTGATGCTGATGGGCCTGTGCACGAAGAACTCGATCCTGCTCGTGCAGTACGTGCTCGTCGCGCGCGAGCGGCAGCGGCTGTCGCGCATCGACGCGATCGTCGACGCCTGCCGCAAGCGCGCGCGGCCGATCGTGATGACGACGTTCGCGATGATGGGCGGGCTGTTGCCGCTTGCGTTCGACGCACAGGGCGACGTGTTCCGCTCGACGATGGCGATCACCGTGATCGGCGGCCTCGTCACGTCGACCGCGCTGAGCCTGCTGCTCGTGCCCGTCGCGTTCGTGCTGCTCGATGCGCTGCAGGCGCGGCTCGCGCGGCGGCTCGCGTCGCGTGCGGGCGACGCGGCGCATGGAGGGGGGCGTGAAGGCGCGGACCATCCGGACGAGCGCGACGCTCACGGCGAGCGCGCGCCCGGCCTTGCCGTGTCACGAGACCGTGTGCAGTAGATGAGAAGAATCTTGCGAAACGGCCGATCGATCGATCTTTGTTTCAGCTTTGGTAAATAATTTAATTCAGTAATGCGATTCGTAAATGTTTTGATTTAAATGGTATTGGTTTCACGCAAAGATTTTAACGTTCCATCTAGCTTCGTACGCGGCGCGCATTTAGAATGCCGCCAAGCTTTCGACACGATTACTTCGATTTCTAAATTGTTTAATAAATAATTCGGAATACTTGGTTTGTTGCGTTTGGGTGAATTGATTGAATTGCTTTCCTCGTGCCTGTTTGCCTTTCGAGAAAAGTGCGCCGGAATACCTGCAGTTGAATCAACGGGCCGTCATGTGATCGACCGGGCGCGCACTGCGTCGCTCGGCGATGACACACGCCTGCTGCTTCGACAACACCCTTTTGCCATCGCGATTCAGGCTGCACGGGACGGGTGCGGGCATCGTGCCCGGCCGGTGCCATGCCGTAATCGCGGACTTTGAATTCACACTTTTGCGAGCGCTGACAATGGACGACTTTTGCCGCGCGAACTTGCCCCCGATCGAGGATTGGCCGACATTCCTCGTTGATTTGCCGGGGCTGCAGTTTCCGCCATTTCTCAATTGTGCCGCCGCGCTGCTGGATGCCGCAGTCGAGGAACGGGGCTGGGCGGATCGCGTCGCGATCAGGACCGAATCGGGCGTGACGTGGTCGTATCGCGAATTGCGCGATACGAGCAACCGGATCGCCAACATGCTGGTCCACGATGCCGGCCTGGTGGCCGGCAACCGGGTGCTGCTGCACGGCACCAACCACCCGTTCCTCGCCGCGGCGTGGTTCGGCGTGGTCAAGGCGGGCGGCGTGGTCGTCACGACGATGCCGAAGCTGCGCGCGGGCGAACTGTCGACCGTCATCGACCGGGCCAAGGTCACGCACGCGATCTGCGAAGCTGCGCTGGCGGCCGAACTCGACGCCGCGATGGCGCGCATGCAATGGCGTGGGGATGTGCGGCGCTACGACACTCAGGACGCTGATCCGGGTGACCGCTGGCTCGACGCCTATCCCGCCGCATTCACGGCCGCCGAGACACGCGCGGACGACCCGTGCCTCATCGCGTTCACGTCGGGAACGACCGGGGAGCCGAAGGCAACCGTCCATTTCCATCGCGACGTGATGGCGGCCTGCCACTGCTTTCCGCAGCACGTGCTGAAGCCCACCGCCGACGACGTCTTCTGCGGGTCGCCGCCGCTCGCGTTCACGTTCGGCCTCGGCGCGCTGCTGCTGTTTCCGGTCAGCGTCGGCGCGAGCGTCGTGCTGTTGCCGAAGGCGAACCCGGAACGCCTGCTCGCGGCCGTCGCCCGGCACCGGGTCAGCATCCTGTTTACGGCGCCGGCGGCCTATCGGGTCATGCTCGACCATCTCGACGATCACGACGTGTCGTCGCTGCGCAAATGCGTGGCGGCCGGCGAAGCGCTGCCGCTCTGGACGCGCGACGCATGGCACGCGCGGACCGGCATGCACCTGATCGACGGGATCGGGGCGACCGAGATGCTGCATATCTTCGCGTCGACCGGCGACACCGCGTCGAAGGCCGGCACGCTCGGCCAGGCGGTGCCCGGCTACCGCCTGGCGATCCTGGACGAGCAGGGCCGATGCCTGCCGCCCAACCAGATCGGCTTGCTGGCCGTGCAGGGGCCGACCGGGTGCCGCTACCTGAACGACGCGCGGCAACGCGACTACGTCAAGCACGGCTGGAACCTGACGGGGGACGCCGCCTACCTGGACGAGGAGGGCTATCTGTTCTATCAGGCCCGCGCGGACGACATGATCATCACCTCCGGCTACACGGTGTCGCCCGGCGAAGTGGAGCAAGCGCTGCTGCGCCATCCCGATGTCGCCGAATGCGCGGTCGTCGGGCAGATCGACGAATGGGGCGGCACGCTCATCTGCGCGCACGTCGTGCTGCAACCGGGCATCGAGGGCTCGGACGCGTTGACGACGCAGTTGCAGCAGCACGTCAAGGGCGTGATCGCGTCGTACAAATGCCCGCATCGCGTCGCGTACCACGCCGGCGGCCTGCCGCGCAACGGATCGGGCAAGTTGCAGCGCGCCGCACTCAGGCACGAGCCCAATGGCGCGCTGCGTGCGCCGAATCACACCGACCGAAACGAGCTCATCGCCTTATGAAAATTCTTGGAGCCGCGGTGGCGCTGCCGGGCGCAGCGACCGCAGCACAACCCTTTGCCAACGATTACGCGGTCAAGGCCGCCCGGCAGGCGCTGCTGCAAGCCGGTTGCCTGCCGTCGGAACTGGATCTGATCGTCAGCCTGTCGATTTCGCCCAGCCGGATGGCGGACGCGCCGGAGATCGCCGGGCCGCGGCTGGCGCATCCGGTGCAACGCGACCTGCGTGCGCGCCATGCGGCCGTGTTCGACCTGCTCGACGCGGACTGGACACTCGCCCTCGATCTTGCGCAGAGCCATTGCCGGCAGCTCGGCTATCGACGCGCGCTCGTCGTTCGCGCGGAAGCGCTCGCGGATGTCGAGCAGGTCGCCGCGAGCGGCTTCGCCGACGGCGCGGGGGCGATCGTCCTGACGCCTTCCGGCCACGACCGCGGCTATTTCAGCCGTTACGCGGACCTCGACTCGCCCCCGTTCGCGACGCTCGACGCGCTGCCCGCGCGGCGCGTGAACGGCGCGCTGTCGCTGGCCCGGTTCGAGAGCCGGTTCGATCCCGTCACCGGTCGATTCGACGTCGAACCGGTCGATGCGGCCGCCGCGGTGCGCGCGATGGTCGACGAGGTGCGAAGCCGCATCGACCGGCCCGCCGCCAGGCTGTTTTGCGAATCGTGGATGAGCGGATGGCCGTCGATCGCCGCCGGCGCGGCGGGCGATTTCCGCATCGAGGTCGGCGCCGGTCCGACGGACAAGGCGGACACCGCGGACATCCCGAATTCGTTCCAGCTGCCCGCGTGGCTCGCGTCACGCGTCGCGGATTCAATGTCGTTGCGTGACGATGAACGGACGGTGGTCGCCATGACGCTGGATCCGTTCAGGCCGCGCATCGCGTGCAGCACGATGGAGGTCTGATGGCACACAATGTCCGAATCGCAAGTCTCGCCTGCCGCCTGCCGGCACGCCAGGTCCGCAACGACGATCCCGTGTTCGCGGGCGTCGAGCCCATTCCGGCGCAATGGTGGCAATTCTGGGGCATCGAATCGCGCTACATGATCGATGCCGATGCCGGCGAATCCGAGCTTGCGCTGGCCGAGCGCACGGCGCGCGACGCGCTCGCCCGCGCCGGCGTGGCGCCCGCCGAACTCGACCTGGTGCTGTTCAACATGACGTCGCCGTTCGTCACGCACGCCGACGGCCGGCGCCGTTTCGCGCCACGGCTGGCGCGTGCGCTGCGCGACCGGCTCGGCGCCACGCGGGCGCTCGACGCCGACGTCGAGATGGAATGCGCGAGCTTCGTGCTGCAACTGCAGCTCGCCGCCAACCTCATCAAGCAGGGGCGGGTGAAGCGCGCGCTGGTGTGCTCGTCGGAGCGCATGTCGGCGGTGGTCGACTACGCCACCAAGTCGTCGACGAACTTCGGCGACGGTGCGGCCGCGGCCGTGCTCGTCGCCGAGCCGGCCGATCCCGACGGCGCCGATTGGCTGGATGCCGCGTATCACAGCGATGGAACGCGCTACGACCTCGCGACGATCCAGTGGCGCAACGCCCGGGCCACGGCGGACGACGCCGCGGCGAGCGACCCCGACAACCCGTTCGGTGCGTATTTCACGCTCAAGCCCGAGGCGCAGGAGGCGATCTCGCGTTTCATGCCCGTCGCCATTCCCGATATCGTCGAGCGGCTGTTGCACCGGAGCGGGATCGGCGTCGCCGACGTCGATGCGATGGTGTTCCACCAGCCGTCGGCGCTGCTGGTGCGCTCATGGGCGCAGCGGCTCGGGCTCAAGCCGGACCAGTACGTGATACGCGTGGCCGATTGCGCGTGCCTCGTGTCGGCCGCCGTGCCGTTTGCGCTCTACGAGTCGATCCGGCAGGGCGTGATTCGGCCGGGATCGACGGTGGTGCTGGCTGGCGCGGGCGCCGGCTGGGGCTTCGGCGCGCAATTGTGGCGCTGGGGCGAAACCGTCGTGACAGATGCGCAAGACGCCGTCGCCGCCCTGACCGAACAGGAGGTGCGGGCATGAGCACCCGACTCGTGATCGCCGGCATGGGCCACGCGCTGCCGGACCGGATCGTCGGCAACGACGAAGTCGCCGGCATGATCGACACCAGCGACGCGTTCATTCGCGAGCGCACCGGCGTCGTGGCGCGACGCTATCTCGCCCCCGGTCAGCACCTGGCGGATCTCGCGTGCCCGGCCGCGCAACGGGCGATGGCCGATGCCGGCGTGACGCCGCACGACGTCGACCTGCTGATCGTCAACACGCTGTCGCCGGATCATCACGATCCGTCGCAAGCGTGCTACATCCAGCCCCGGCTCGGCTTGCGGGAGGTGCCGTGCTTCGACATCCGCGCGCAATGCAGCGGCGGGCTCTACGGGATCGAGATCGCGCGCCATTTCCTCGCGAGCGGCCTGTATCGCAACGTGCTGCTGATTTGTGCCGAGGCCCTGTCGCGGCGGATCGACACCAGCAACGCCGGCCGCAACCTGTCGATCCTGCTGAGCGACGGCGCCGCCGCGCTGCTGCTGCAGGCGACGGACGACCCGGCGCGCGGGCTGGTCGACCTGTCGCTCGGCGCCGACGGCACCCAGTTCGACCTGCTGATCACCGAGGCGCCGGGTGCGCGCCGCCCGCGCTTCATCGACGGCGACGACATCGCGGCCGGCCGGCACCATTTCCGGATGAAGGGCGGGCCGATGTTCGAAGACGCGACGCGGCGGATCGTTGACGCGTGCCGGCAGATGCTCGACAAGCATCGGCTGACGATCGCGGATATCGGCCTGGTCGTGCCGCACCAGCCGAACCTGCGCATCCTCGACGCGGTCATCGGGCAACTCGGGCTGCCCCGCGAGCGCTGCATGATTTCCGTCGACCAGCTGGGCAACATGGCGAGCGCGGCGTTTCCGGTCGCGCTGTCGCTCGCGCGCGAGCAAGGCCGCATGCCGGCCGGGCAGCTCAACCTGCTGGTGACCTACGGCGCGGGCGCGACGTGGGCCTGCGCCCTCTATCGGAGCTGAACGACATGCTGAACGATTCCCCCGGGTGGATCGATGCGCGGCTGGCGCTCGTCGGCACGGCGGACGTGCCGCTGTACGTGATCGTCAACGACGAGGCCGCGACGCTGATCGAGGGCGGCCTGAGCGGCATGACGGCGCTCGTGTGGCGGCAGCTTCATGATGTGCTGCGGGACTTCGGCGGCATCCGGCATCTGCGCTACTGGTTCGTCACCCACTCGCACTACGACCATTGCAGCCTGCTGACGACGCTCAAGTCGCGCATGCCGTGGGTCCACGTATCCGGTTCGCCCGACACCTTCGATGCGTTCCAGAGCCCGTCGGCCTGCCGAACCATCCGGCAGCTCGACGCGCACGCATCGCAGTCCTGGGAGCCCCCCGACGATATCGATTTCACCGCGTTGCCCGAGCTGCCGTTCTATCCCGTCAATCCGGGCAAGCGGCTCGACATCGGCGGCGGCATGGAGATCGAGGCGATCGCGCTCCCGGGCCACAGCCGCTGCCAGTTCGGCTACTACTGCCCGCAACTGGACATCGGTTTCGTGTCGGATGCCCTCGGCGAGTTTCACGGCGCCACCACCTGGTTGCCGCTGGTCTTTCAGGACCTGTTCGCGTACCGGCACTCGCTGGACGTCATCGAGCAGCTAGAGGCATCGCGGCTCGCGCTGGGGCACCACGGCATCCTCACGGGCGAGCTCGCCCGATCGGCCGTGCGGCATGCGCGCGCCTGCCTCGACGCGCGCCAGGGCGATGCGCGCGCCGTGCGCGGCCATGCCGCCGCCGCGCACGAGCTGGCCCACGCATGGACGGCGCGTTACGCGGCAAGGAGCGAAAGAGTGGTGCCGCGCGCGCTGCATCTCAACAGCATGGTGCGCATGATCGATCTGTTCCATCGCGCCGAATAGCCACATCGGGATTCCCGCCGCAGCAACGCATGGGCGCCGGCCGGCGCCGGGCCGCTGCTCGCTGTTTTCATTCCTCTTCCGACGACATCATGACCACTGCGACCTTGCCGACCACGCTGAGCGAATTGCTCCAGAACCGGGCCGCCACGCTCGGCGACCAAACCGCCTACGTGTTCCTGAGCGGCCCGCCCGAACAGGAACAGGCCTTGTCGATGACCTTCGCGGAGCTCGACCAACGCGCCCGCCGGGTCGCCGCGCTGCTGCAGCAGAATGCGGTCGACATCGGCGACCGCGTCCTGCTGCTGTGCCGGCCGGGGCTCGACTACGTCAGCGCCTTCATGGGGTGCCTGTACGCGGGCGCCGTCGCGGTGCCCGCGTACCCGCCGCGCAACAGGCAGCATATGGTGCGGATCGCCGGCATCGTCAGGAATGCAGGGGCGAACACGATTCTGTGCTCGCCCGACGACCTCGAACGTTGCACGACCTGGATCGCCGATACCGAAGCATCCGGCAGCACGCTGCTCGACGTCGGGGCCGCCGAAGCGATCGCGTTCCTGCCCGCGCCGGCCAGCGTGCCGCCGTCGCACACCGCCTTTCTGCAATACACGTCGGGGACCACCGGCACGCCCAAGGGCGTGATGGTGTCGCACGGCAACCTGATGCACAACCTCGGAATGCTGCGCGAATGGTTCGGCTACGACGAGCGGAGCACGATGGTCAGCTGGCTGCCGCCGTATCACGACATGGGCCTGATCGGCGTGATCCTGACGTCGCTCTACGGCGGCTTCCGGTGCGTGCTGATGGCCCCGGAACGCTTCATCCAGCATCCGTACCTGTGGTTGCGCGCGATCAGCCAATATCGCGCGGATCTGACGGGAGCGCCGGACTTTGCCTACCGGATGGCCTGCCGGCGCGTCTCCGACGAACAACTGGCGACGCTCGACCTGTCGTGTGTCCGGACCGCCTATAACGGCGCCGAATCCGTGCGCGCCAGCACGTTGTCGGACTTTGCCAAACGCTTCGCCACCGCGGGCTTCGCCGCCGGCAGTTTTCGGCCGTGCTACGGGCTGGCGGAGGGGACCTTGTTCGTCGCCGGTCGCACGGCGCAGCAGCCGATCCGGACGGTGTGCGTCGACCAGGCCGCGCTCCAGCGGCAGTCCGTGGTGATCCGCGGCGAGTTTTCGGGTGTCTCGCCGGCTTCGCTCGATCGCCCGGGCGAACGGGTGCTGGTCAGCGTGGGCCGTCCTGCCGGCGACCAGCGCGTGATCGTGCGCGACCTGCAGACGAACGACGGCTGTGTCGACGGAGCCATCGGCGAAATCTGCGTGGCCGGGCCGAGCGTCGCCGCCGGATACTGGCAACTGGACGAGCAGACGCAATCGACTTTCCGGCACACGCTGGCGGGCGATCCGGACCAGGCGTTCATGCGGACCGGCGATCTCGGCTTCATGCTGGGCGGCGAGCTCTACGTCACCGGCCGGCTCAAGGACATGGTCATCCTCGCCGGCCGCAACTACTACTCGGAAGACATCGAATACGCGCTGATCGTCGGCGTGCCGGAACTGGTGCCGAACGGCTGCGCGGCCTTCATGGACGACCAGGTCGATACGGAGCGCCTGATCGTCGTGGCGGAGGTCGAGCGCACGCAGCGCAAGGGCAATCTCGACGGCTTCATCGACGCGATTCGCAAGGCGATCTGGAATCGCCTCGACATCGGCCCGAGCGCGATCGTGCTGGTGTCGCCCGGCAGCGTGCCGAAAACGTCGAGCGGCAAGGTGCGCCGCAGCACGTGCCGCACACAGTTGCACGACGGCGAGCTGACGATCCTCGCGCAGTGGGACGTCGATGCCGGCGCGCACGCGCCGGAGCCGGCGCGCGGGCTGCCGGATGGCCCGCCACCCGCGCGCCCGGCCGCCGCCGTCGCCGCCGCCCACGAGCCGCCGGCCGGCGCGCACCGGCGGCATGACGACGCCACCGTCGACGCACTGAACGACTGGCTCAGGCACTACGCACGCACGCGGATCGATTCGCGCACGATCGACGAGCGTCGCACCATTCCGCCGCACGTCGTGCTCGATTTCGGGAACCAGGGCCTGCTCGGCATGCCGATCGACCGCTCGTATGGCGGCCTTGGCCTCACGCATCGCGATACGTTGCGCGTGATCGCGCAACTGGGCGCGATCGATTCGACGCTGGCTTTCTTCGTCGGCCTGAACAACACGCTCGGGATCCTGCCGATCATGCAGCATGCGCAGACGCCGTTGCGCGACGAATTGCTGCCGAGCCTCGCGAGCGGCCGGATGCTCGCCGCGTTCGCGATGAGCGAATCGGCCGCGGGCTCCCATCCGCGCGCGATCACCTCCCGCGCGCAGCGCCTCGACACCGGCGACTGGCTGGTCTCCGGAAACAAGCGCTGGAGCGGCTCGTCCGCGTGGGCGGGGATCATCAACGTGTTCGCGAGGCAGGCCGACGGCACCGGAATGGTCGGCCTGGCGGTGCGTCCCGGCACGCCGGGCGTGCGGATCGGCGCCGAGGAGCTGACGATGGGCGTGCGCGGCATGATCCAGAATTCGCTGCACCTGGACCGGGCGCGGATCAGCGATGCTTGCCGGCTCGGCGCCATCGGGCAGGGGATGTCCGTCGCGCAGCAGGCGATGAACATTGCGCGCCTGGGCATCGCGGCCGTCTGCCTGGGTGGCATGAAGCGCTGTGCGCAGCTGATGCATCGCTACGGCGCGCGGCGCCGGATCGGCAGCAGCCTGCTGCTGGACAATCCGCTGAGCCGCCTGCGCCTGGGCGAGCTGCGGCACCGTATCGACGGGCTCGATGCGCTGGTCGAGCACCTGGCCGCCGAGCTGGACCTCGGGGTCGCGCTGCCCGAGGACTGTCTACTGATCTCGAAGATCCTCGGCTCCGAGCTGCTGTCGCAATCGGCCGACGAGATGATGCAGTTCCTCGGCGGCCGCGGCTATATCGAAACCAACCTGGCGCCGCAGATCTTCCGGGACGCGCGCCTGACCCGCATCTTCGAGGGGCCGACCGAAACGCTGCTGGTTCACCTCGGCAGCCGTCTGCTCAACGGCAGCGACGACTTGCTGCGCTACCTGGAAAGCGCGCTCGGCGCCGGCGTGCTGGCCAGGGAACTGCGCGCGCTGGGCGAGCAGCTGTCGCAAGACGGGCTCGCCAACGCGGCGAAACTCGACGGCGCCGCACACGCCGCCGTCTGGGTCAATTACTGGCTCGGCTCGGTCGCGCAATGGGGCTTGCTGCTGGCGGTGATCGAACGCGCGGCCGCGCAGCAGCGCATCGACGACGGCGCGCTGCGCTGGGTGCAGAACCAGTACGAACGCGCGATCGAGGCGGCCCAGCGGCAGGTCGGGTTGCGCTCCGCGCTGTCCACGTCGGCGGAATTGAACGACTGGGCCGAGCGCAACGGGTTCGAGATCGGCCCGATCGACCAGACGGTCCCGGGTGCCAGCCAACCCGTCGATCCGCTGCTGGGCGCCGAGCCCGGCGCGTCGTCGGACCTCGACGCGCCTGACGCGCCCGCTGGCGCGCACGCCCGTTCAGCGGCGGACCCGATCGTGACCGAGCCGGCGAGCCGGACCGATCGCGAGCGGGGCGAGTCCGTCGAACAATGGCTGATCGCGTGGCTGGGCGAGCGCCTCAAGCAGCGCAAGCTGCGGTTGACGCGCGAGACGACGTTCGCCGAGATCGGCCTCGACTCGATCCTCGCCGTCGAAATGACGATGGTCGCCAGTGAAACCTTCTGCGTGACCGTCGATCCGGCGGCGGTCTGGGATTACCCGTCCATCCGCACGCTGGCCGCCCATCTCGCGCCGCGGATGCGCGGCGCCGCGCCGGCGGCGGCCGTTGCGCACGCCGCTTCGGATACCCCCATTGCAGCTCAACCTTTGACCTTGTGAGACCGTCCAACATGCCTACCCGTTTCGACCTGGGTGAATCCCCGACCACGCTGGCCCGCCAGCTCGAGCATTATCTCGACGCGTATCCCGACGAAACGCGCACGTTGCTCGGCCTGCCGGCCGGCACCGCGATCCGCGTCGAGGTGCTCGACGACGCGTTGCCGGTCAAGCTCGAGCAGCACACGCACGCGGCCACGCTGCGCATCGGCCGCCGCGACGCGCAGCGCGTGATGGCCTATACGCGCAGCTGCAACTGGGCGAACGGCATCGTGCTGGTGCCGACGCTGGCGCGCCTGGTGTTCGCCGGCGCATTCCACGGCCTGCGCGCCGGGACGCCGCGTGCGATGCGCGCGTTCGCGATGGACCGCCGGTCCGACCCGACCCGCAACCTGGGGGTGTTGTGGGGCGCCCTCAACCTGTTGAGCCTGGCCGGCTGGCTGACCCTCGATCGCGGCGACGAAGACGCCGAATATGCACTCACGCCGGCCGGCGAATACGTCGTCGCGTGCGTCGAGCGCAGCCGGCCGCTGTTCGAGCAGCTGGCGAACGCCACGTCGGTGCTGCAGCATCTGCACGCGCTGTGTCATCGAAAACGCACGGCGGCCGACGACAGCGTGCTGTATGCGCAGCTCGCGCGAATCTGCGTGGCGGGTTGGCCGGCGCTGCCGGCGCCGGCGAGCGATCTGGAGCGCCAGGTGAACGGGCAACTGCGCACGGCGATGGACGGCCTGCTGCTCGGTCCGACCTGGGTCGCGCTCGACATGCCGGTGTTCGACAAGCAGGCGGATGGCCAGTATTCGCAGACGGCGCCCGGCATCTTCGAGAAACTCGACGAGCAGCCCGGCGGGGTCGCGGTCGGCGCGTGGTCGCATGCGGATCCGGTCGTCCTGCACGCGGCGTGGTCGCTGATGTGCAAGTTCGGCATGGCGGAAATCGATCGGGAAAAGGTGCGCCTCACCGAGGCGGGCCGGATTCACCGGCCGATCGCCGCCCCTTACGCGGGGTTGCCCGCGTCCTACCTGCGTTCGTACGCGCTGCTCGACGAGCTCCTGTTCGGCAATCCCGACCCGCTCGACATCGACAGCGACGGCCACATCGATCGCGTGATGAACGTGTATGCGTCGAGCGGCGCCGGGTCGGGGCCGGCGTCGCAGGAAATCACGACGAAGATCCTGCGCAAGCTGTTCGACGAGACGCCGCTGGATCGCCAGCCGGCCGGCATCGCCGACATGGGCTGCGGCGACGGCAGCGCGGTCAGGCGCCTGGCCGAATACGTGATCCGCTCGACGCGGCGCGGCCGGCACCTCGCCGACTATCCGCTGCTCGTGATCGGCGCGGACTACAACGAATCCGCGCGAGGCCGGGCCGCCGCCACCCTGTCCGCGCTGAAGGACATCCCGGGCGTGCAGGTGCGCGTGATCGCCGCCGACATCTCCCAGCCCGACCGCTACGACGAAGCGGTGGCCGAAAGCGGGCTGACCGTGCGGCAGCCGGACGGCAGCGTGCGCCCGGTGCGGCTGAGCGACCTGTTGCACACCTTCATGTTCCTGGTCCACAACCGCCGGCTGAGCATCCGGCGCGAGGACGCGGCCGACGCGATACTCGAGCGCCATCTGCGCACCGTCGACCGGGCCCGCCTGCGCAGGGTCGTCGACCAGTACTATCCGGGCCGCCTGACGGTGTCGGACCAGGCCGACTACCCGATTGCGCTCGACGCGATCAAGCGTGCGTTCAAGGTCGCGTACAGCGATGCGCAAGGGCTCGTGCCCGGCTACGTGGCGGCGGCGGACCTGATCGATTTCCTGACCCGCTGGAAGCGCCATGCGAAGCATGGCTTCCTCATCGTCGAAGGCCATAGCCCGTGGGCGGAAAACCTCTGCGTGAACGCGCCGGGCGGACCGGACGCGTGGTTGCGCACCGAGCAGCTGCCGTCGGTGTTCAACTGGGGCATGCACTTCGTGTCGCGCCAGTTCATGGCGCCGTTCAACGAATTCATGCTTGCGCTGACGCTGGCCGGCCTGCGCCCCGACAGCCCGATCTATGGGCGGATTCATCCGGAAGGGTTCCCGGGGCTGGACCTGCTGAGCGACTATCGCTTCTTCAGCATCGCAAATTACGTGGCCGATATGGGGATCTAGGCACGGTCGCGGCCGGTGTCGCCGATGTCCCGTCATTCGGTGGCAGACGCACGCCGACCCGCGCTCTACGATGGATGCGTCGGCCGGCGTGTGCCGGCCGGCGCACCGACGCGGATCGAACCTTGAGGACATCGTGAACCGGCCCATCCCGAAAACGCTTCATCAGATCTGGTATCAAGGCGAGCATCTGCTGCCGGACAAGTACCGGCGCTACCGCGAATCGTGGCAACGCCATCATCCCGACTGGACGCTGCGCGTGTGGGATGCGCACACGCTGCGCGAACACGTCGCCACGCACCAGCGCTGGTTCCTGCCGCGCTACGATGCGTTCGCGCACGACATCCAGCGCATCGACAGCGCGCGCTATTGCGTGCTCGACACGCTCGGCGGCGTGTATGCCGACATGGATATCGAAAGCCTGCGGCCGGTCGACGCGCTGCTCGACGGCCGCGCACTCGTGCTGTCGGCCACGCGCGGCTTCAACAACGCGCTGATCGGCAGCGCGCCCGGCCATCCGCTGTGGCGCACCGTGCACGACGCGCTGCGCGACGGCGCGAGCGCGCCGCTCGACAACCTGCCGGCGCGCCTGCGCGCGAGCGCGGCGGTGCAGATTGCGGCGACGACGGGGCCGCGCTTCTTCACGATGTGCATCGAACGCAGCGGCGTGGCCGCGTGGCCGACGACGCTGTGCTGCCCCGGCGACGTGTTCGAGCCGGACGCCCCGTCCGCGCAGGCGGCGGCCGACGCGGGCGCGTACACCCGTCACGACATGGATCTGAACTGGCAGCCGCCGCACGTGCGACTGCTGTCACGGCTGACGCGCGCGCTGTTCGCCGCGCAGGCGAAGGTGCGCGGCGCGCTACGCTGACCGCGCGAACGCGGCCGGCGGCACGCCGCCGCCGATTCGCTCAGTAGGTGTGGACCTCGGCCGGGAACGTGACGGTGCGCGACGGATCGCGCTTGAAATCGAACAGCAGCACGACCCGCGTCTTCGTGCCGCGATTCCATGCCTCGTGCTCGGTGGTGTCGTCGAACACGAGACACGATCCGGCGCTCCAGCCGCGTACCTCCGGGCCGACGCGGATCGCGCAGTTCTCGGACGGCTTCAGGCCGATATGGCAGCGCAGCACCTCGTTCGTGTAGCCGTAGTGCGGGCCGATGTAGGTGCCCGGCGCGAGCGACGAGAACCCGGCGTTCACCAGGCCGGGCACGGTTTCGAGCAGGCGCGCCGTCTCCGGGCACAGCAGGCAGTTCTGCTCGACGCGCTGCTCGAGCTTGAACAGCGGAAAGACCGTCCAGTTGCCATCGTAGATGTTCGTCTCGGGCCACTTCATGAAGGCGGCCTGCGCGAGCCCGTCGAGCTCGTGCAGGATGGTTTCCCAGCCCTGCGCGACAGCTTGAAGCGCAGGGAACTGCTCGGGCGGAAAGAACATGGGTGTCGCTCCTCGGCGTTAAAAAATGTGTGAAAGGATCAGCTTGCTTCGTTGTGCGGAGCCGGGCTCAGGCGAGCGGCGTCGAGCGCCGCGTCGATGCGCGTGGCGAGCGCGGCGGCGAGCGGGGCCAGGTGCGCGCCGCGCACCATGCTCAGGTGGTCGCCCGCCGCGCGATGGAGCGAGACGCCCGCCGCCGTGTGCGCCGCCCAGCCGAGATCCGCGCCGGCGCCGGCCGGGTGCGTGCCGCCGTCGCTGACCCAGACGGCGACCGGCACGCAGAGCGGCGCGGGCGCCGGGCGGCTCGCCAGCGCCTTGTCGGCGGCGAGGTTCGCGCGGTACACGTCGACCATCCGCGCGATCCGGCTCGCGGGCACGTCGGGCGGCACGACGCCGCTCGCCTTGAGCCGCGCGGCGAATGCGTCGATCCGCTCGGCGTGCGTGAGCGGCGCGAGCGCGGCCGCGTCGATCCGCAGGTCGCGGCCGAGCGATTCGGCGAGCGCGGTCGTCATGTATTCGAGCAGGCCCGGCTCGTCGGCGGGCAACTGCGCGGCGAAGGCGGCATCGCTCGCGGGCGGTGCGTCGAGCGCGATGACGAGGCACGGGGGCGCGCCGTCGCGTTCGAGCGCACGCGCGACCCACGCGGCGACGCTCGCGCCCCACGAATACCCGACGAGCACGAGCGGCGCATGTGCAGCACCCGCCGCGCCTGCATCGACGAGCGTGCGCGCATGCGCGGCGGCGATGGCTTCGACGTCGGCGAGCGGCGTCGCGTGTTCGTCGAGCCCGGCCGCCTGCAGCCCGAGCACGCGATAGCGCGCGCCGAGCGCGGTCGCGAGCGGCACGAGCGACACGACGAGCCCGGAAATGTCGGGCAGCAGCGCGATCGTCGCGCGGTGCGCATGCGCGTCGCCGCCGAGCGGGATCACCGCGGCGCCGGACGCGACGTCCGCGCGCACGGGCGTCACGATCGACGCGTTCGACGCATTCGCGGCACGATCGACGGCCGCGGCGAGCGCCGCGACGCCCGCGTGCGAAAACAGCGTGGCGAGCGGCAGCGCGACGCCGAAGCGGCGCTCGATCTGCGCGACCAGCTTGACGGCGAGCAGCGAATCGCCGCCGAGCGCGAAGAAATCCGCATGCAGCGAGTCGACCGGGTGGCCGAGCGTGTCCTCCCACAGCGCGCGCAGCGCGGCCTCGGTCGGGCTGCCGGCTTCGTCACGGGCGGCGGCGCGGGCGGGCGCGGGCAGGCGGTCGCGGTCGAGCTTGCCGTTCGCGTTGACGGGCAGCGCGTCGATCGCGAGCACCCGCGCCGGCACGACGGCGGCAGGCAAGTGCGCGGCGAGATGCGCGCGCAGTGTTTCGGTTGCGTCGTGCGTGCCGGTGTCGCCCGTCAGCACCGCGTAGGCGATCAGTTCCTGGCGGTCGTCGTCGTGCGTGACGACGCGCGCGGCCGCCTGCCGGACCCACGGATGCGACGCGAGGCAGGCGTCGATCTCGGTCAGCTCGATGCGGATGCCGCGCAGCTTGATCTGCGCATCGCGCCGGCCGATGAAGTCGAGCGTGCCGTCGCGGCGCCAGCGGACCCGGTCGCCGGTGCGGTACAGCCGTTCACCTTGCGCGAACGGGTCCGGCACGAAGCGCGCGGCGGTGAGCCCGGGGCGGCCGAGGTAGCCGCGCGCGACGCCGGCGCCGCCGATGTAGAGCTCACCTTCGACACCGACGGGCGCGAGTTCGCCGCGCGCATCGAGCACGACGAGCCGGCTGCCCGCGATCGGCGCGCCGATCGGCGCGGCGCCGGCCGGCACGCGGCTCACGAACTGCACGCTGGCCCAGACGGTCGCCTCGGTCGGGCCGTATTCGTTCGCGAGCAGGCACGCGGGGCCGTGCCGGTAGTGGGCGTCGACCACGTTCGCGGTCAGCGTCTCGCCCGCGAGCACGACGACTTCGAGCGGCGCGAGCGCCGCCGGGCACAGGTCCACCGCGAGCTTGTACAGCGACGGCACGCCGAGCCAGCCCGCGACGCGGCCGCGCTCGACCGTGGCCGCGAGCGCACGCGGGTCGCGCGCGCCGTCGGCATCGGGAAGATGCAGCGTGCCGCCGCTCGCGAGCATCCAGAACAGCGTGGCGATCGAGCTGTCGAAGGCGAGCGACGGCACGAGCAGCATGCTCGCCACGCGCGGGTACGCGGCGAGCCGTGCCGCCGTCGACGCGGCGAGGCTGCGATGGCTGATCGCGACGCCCTTCGGCACGCCGGTCGAGCCGGAGGTGAAGAGGGCGTAGGCGAGCGCGTCCGGATGCACGGGCGAATCGAGCGGCGACGCGTCGTGTGCGGCGATGTCGGCTGCGTCGCGATCGACGAGCAGCACCGCGCGGGCCGCATCGGCAAAGCGCGGCGCGAGCGCGGCGCGCGTGATCACGAGCGCGGGCCGCGCCTCGCCGAGGATCGTCGCCGCGCGCGCGGGCGGCTGCTCCGGATCGACCGGCACGTACACGCCGCCCGCGCGCAGGATCGCGACGAGCGCGACGATGGCGTCGATCGAGCGTTCGAGCGCGACGGCGACGACGGTTTCCGCGCCGACGCCCCGCGTACGCAACGCGCGCGCGAGCCGGTTCGCGGCGGCGTCGAGTTCGGCATAGCCGAGCGTGCGATCGGCGGCGACGAGCGCCGGATGGTCGGGCGTGGCGCGCGCGTGGCGCGCGATCGCATCATGCACGAGCGGCGCGTCGAGCCGCGCCGCGCGCCGGTCGCCGAGCGCGAGCAGTTGCGTGCGCGCCGCGTCGTCGAGGCCGTCGAGCCGCGCGAGCGGCGCGTCCGGCACGCGTGCGATATCGGCGTACAGCCGGCGCAGGCGCGCGCCCAGCGCGTCGATCGTGTCGCGGTCGAACAGGTCCGCATCGTATTGCCAGTCGAGCCGTAGTTGCCCGGACGCCGTGTCCTCGTGCGCGAACAGCGTCAGCTCGAACTGCGCGGCCGTCTCGTCGTCGTCGAACGCGTCGATCGCGAGCCCCGGCAGCCGCATCGCATGCTGCGGCGCGCTCTGCAGCACCAGCATCGCCTGGAACAGCGGCGTGCGGTCGAGCGTGCGCGCCTGGCCCGATGCGGCAACGATCGTCTCGAACGGCACGTCCTGCCATTCGAACGCGTCGAGCACGACGTCGCGCAGGCGGGCCAACGCGTCGCGCGCGCTCGGCTCGCCGTGGAAGTCGCAGCGCAGCGGCAGCGTGTTCAGGAAGCAGCCGATCATGCGCTCGGCGTCGCGCGACGGCCGCTGCGCGATCGGGCTGCCGATCACGACTTCGTCCTGGCCCCCGTCGCGCGCGAGGAGCCACGCGTAGCCGGCGAGCAGCACGACGAACAGCGTCGTGTCGGCCTGCCGCGCGAGCGCGCGCAGCGCGGCCGTTTCCGCGGCGTCCAGCGTGAACGACACCTTGCCGCCCGCGTGGCTGCGTTGCGCGCGGCGGGGCCGGTCGGTCGCGAGCGCGAGCGCTTCGGGCGCGCCCGCGAGCCGCTGCCGCCAGCGCGCGAGCGCCTCGTCGAGGCGCGCGCCGGACGCCGCCGCGCGCTGACGCGACGCGTAGTCGGCATAGCCGAACGGCAGCGGGTCGAGCGGCGCGTCGTGCGCATAGCCGTGCGCGAACTCGCGCGCGAACAGTCCAAGCGACCAGCCGTCGCAGACGATGTGATGCATCGCGACGACGAGCAGCGCGTCGTGCGCGCCGAGCGTCAGCAGGCCGACGCGCAGCGGCGGCGCGGCGGCGAGATCGAACGGCTCGCGGGCGAAGCGGCGGGCGGCGTCGCGCACCGCCGCGTCGTCCGCGCCGGCGAGATCGACGATGCGCAGTTCGGGGCGCCAGTCGGCATGCACGCGCTGGCGCGGTGCGTCGCCTTCGAGCGCGAACGTCGTGCGCAGGCTGTCGTGCCGCGCGACGATCGCGTCGATCGCGCGCCGCGCGGCGGCGACGTCGAGCGGCCCGCGCAGGCGCAGCGCGGACGCGATGTGATAAAGCGCGCTGTCGCCGCCCGCGAGGCGGTCGAGGAACCAGAAGCGTTGCTGCGCGAACGACAGCGGTGCGGCGGGACCGGCGGCTGGCGTTGCCGCCTGCGCAGGCGCATGCGCATGCGCAGGCGAGGGCGAGGGCGAGGGCGAGGCGGCGAGCGCGTCGTCGCATCCGCTTGCCGGCAGCGTGCTCGGCTGGTCGGCCGGCGGCTCGCCGCCCGGGGCGGCCAGCCGGTGCGCGGCATCCGGCTCGACCGCATCCGTGGGCGCATCCGCGGCCGCATCCGCGGCCGCATCGATGGCCGCCGCGAGGCCCTGCACGGTCGGATGGTCGAAGATCGTCCGCAGCCGCAGGTCGATCCCATGTTCGTCGCGCAGCCGCGCGGCCACCTGCGTGGCGAGCAGCGAATGGCCGCCGAGCTCGAAGAAGTGGCCGGCGCGGCCGACGCGCGCGATGCCGAGCACGTCCGCATAAACCGATGCGACCACCTGCTCGGTCGCAGTCGCCGGGTCGCGCGTGTCGTCGGCGCTCGGGGCCGCGACGGCCGCCGCCTGCTGCACGGACGGCAGCGCGGCGCGGTCGAGCTTGCCGTTCGTCGTGAGCGGCAGGCGCTCGAGCAGCACCACGGCGGACGGCACCATGTGCGCAGGCAGGCGCTTTTGCAGATGCGCGCGCAACGTGCGCGGCAGGTCGCTGGCCTGGCGGAACGGCACGTTGAAGAAGCGCAGCAGATCGTCGTCGTCGGACAGCGACGCGGCGCGCGTGCCGGGCGCCGCCGATGCGCGGGGTGCGGCCGTGAGCGATCCGACGAACGCGTCGAATGCGCCGTGCGCGTCGTTCGCCGACCAGCGCAGCCGGCACGCCACACCCGTGGCCGCCGCCGCTGCGTCGACGGCCGCCGGATCGACCGCTTCGTCGCGCGCGTTCGCCGCGACGTGCTCGGGCAGCGGCGCGCCATCTTCGTCGGCGTCGAGCCATGCGACGAACGCATTCGCCTGCGCGACGCGGGCATTCGGAATGCGCCGGGCGACGACGCCCGCTTCGGCGCGCCGCGCGTCGTCGCACAGCGCGCGGAGATCGGCGGCAGCCGCCGCCCCGACGTCGCGCGGCGTGGCGCCGGCGCGCGCTTCGCTGCCCGTTTCAACACCCGTCTCGCCGCCCGTCTTCGTGATGATCGCGTCGTAGCGGTACGACGCGAGTTCGTTACTGCTCGCGAAGTGCTTCAGCCGCACGTCGACGTCGGCCACGTCGTCGCGCCGGCTGGCGAGCGCATCGAACAGCACCGGATCGAACAGCAGCTCGGGCTCCTGCTCGACGAGCCGGTTCAATTGCGCGCGCAGCGTGGCACGGTCGCGCGCGCCGTCTGTCCGGCGCAGCAGCTTCGTCGCGTGGAACTGCCGCAGCAGGGGCAGGCTGCGCAGGTCGCCGACGATCAGCCGGCCGCCCGGCGCGAGATGGTCGAGCGCGCGTTCGATCACGCGCAGCGCATACGCGGCGTCGGGAAAGTACTGCGCGACCGAGTTGATGACGATCGTGTCGAAATCGGCATCGAGACCGTCGAGCGCGGCGGCTTCCCGCTCGATCAGCGTCACCGTGCGCAGCCCGCGCCGCTCGACGACGCGGCCGAGCCGCGCGATCGCCTGCGCGGAGAAGTCGAGTCCGACGAAGCGCTCGCACGACGCGGCGAGCGGCAGCAACAGCATGCCGCTGCCGCTGCCGATCTCGAGCACGCGGCGCGGCGGCCGCTCGCGGATGCGCGCGAGCATTTCGTCGCGCCACATCCGCATCTCGTCGCGCGGGATCGGTTCGCCGTCGTAGCTGTCGGTCCAGCCGACGATGTCGAGCAGCTCGTCGTCAGCCGCGTCGGCGCTGTAGATCATGTCGAAGCTGTCGCGCCAGCCGGGCGCGGTGTCGGGCGCTGCGTCCCGCGCGCCGCCGCTGCCGCCGCTGTCGCCGCTGTCGCGCGGCACCGCGTACGCGGCGAGCTGGGCGGCGTCGCCCGCGCCCGTCACGACGATCGCGCAATCGGCCACGGCCGGATGCTCGCGCAGCGCCGCGTCGATGTCGCCGAGCTCGATCCGGAAGCCGCGCAACTTGACCTGCTGGTCCGCGCGGCCGCGGTATTCGAGCCGGCCGTGCGCGTCGAGGCGGCCGAGGTCGCCGCTGCGGTAGAGCCGGTTGCCCGCGGGGTCGACGATGAAGCGCTCGGCCGTCAGCGCGTCGCGGCCGAGATAGCCGCGCGCGACGCCCGCGCCGCCGACCAGGATCTCGCCGACCATGCCGGGCGGCACCGGCTGCAGGTGCGGGTCGACGAGCCGGATCGTCATGTCCGGCAGCGGCTCGCCGATCAGGCTGCCGTTGCGGCCGCGCACGTCGGCGAGCGTGATGCGCCGGTAGGTGACGTGCACGGTCGTCTCGGTGATGCCGTACATGTTGACGAGCACCGGCGCGTCGTCGCCGTGGCGGTCGATCCAGCCGCGCAGGCTCGACAGCTCCAGCGCCTCGCCGCCGAAGATCACGTGGCGCAGCGCGAGCTCGGCCTCGCGGCCGTTGCGCTCCTCCTCGGCGATCAGCTGACGGAACGCCGACGGCGTCTGGTTCAGCACGGTCACGCGCGTGTCGCACAGCAGGTCGTAGAACGCGTCGGCCGTGCGGCGCACCGCCTCGGGCACGATCACGAGCTCGCCGCCGTGCACGAGCGCGCCCCAGATTTCCCACACCGAGAAGTCGAACGCGCTCGAATGGAACAGCGTCCACACGTCGGTCTCGTCGAAACCGAACAGCGGCGCCGTGGACGTGAAGAGCCGCGCGAGGTTGCCGGCCGTCACGCACACGCCCTTCGGGCGGCCCGTCGAGCCCGACGTGAAGATCACGTACGCAAGCGCGTCGGGGTCGGGCGCGGGAAGCGGGCCCGGCGCGACGGGCGGCGCGCTCGCGACGACGTCGTCGTCGTCGATCGACCACACCGCCGGGTTCACGTGCGCGGCGGCGGGCAGGGTCGCCGCGAGCGAGCGCTCGGTGAGCACGACAGCGGGCCGAGCGTCTTCCAGCAGCGTCAGCACGCGCGCTTCAGGATAGCCGGGATCGAGCGGCACGTACGCGGCGCCCGCGCGCAGCACGGCGAGCATCGCGACGATCGTGTCGAAGCCGGGCCGGAACCACAGGCCCACGCGCGCGCCGGGGCCGAAGCCGGCGTCGACGAGCCGGTGCGCGAGTACATCGGCGCGGGCGTCGAGCATGCCGTAATCGAGCGTCGCGTCGCCGAAGCGCAGCGCAACCGCGTCGGGCCGGGCGAGCGCGTGGGCGCGCACGCGTTCGCAGACGGGCTCGAAGCGTGCGTCGGCGTAGGCGGCGCGCGGCACGTCGTCGGCCGCCGGCTCGCTCGACAGCGCGAGCCTCGACACCGGCAGATCGGGCATGCGCGCCGCGTGTTCGAGCAGCGTGCCGAACTGCGCGGCCAGCCGCTCGACCGACGCGCGCTCGAACAGGTCCGCGTCGAACGACAACGCGAGCGCGAGCCCGTCGCCGTCGCGTGCGAAGAACAGTTCGAGATCGAAGCGCGACGCTTCCTGCGCGACGATCGGCTCGACCGTCAGGCCGCCGAGCGCGAAGGTCGCGTCGGGCGCCTGGTCGAGCATGGTGACGGCGACCTGGAACAGCGGATTGCGGCCCGCTTCGCGCGGCACGCGCAGCTCATCGACGAGCTTGTCGTACGGCAGCGCCGCGTGGCTCAGCGCGTCGCGGATCACGGCCGTCTGCCGGCGCGTCAGCTCGCGCAGGCCCGGATCGCCGGACAGGTCGCCGCGCAGCACGACCATGTTCGCGAAGAAGCCGACCAGCGCCTGCGTCTCGATGCGATCGCGCCCGGACACCGACGTGCCGATCACGACGTCGTCCTGTCTCGCATGGCGCGCGAGCAGCGCCATCAGGCCCGCGACGAGCACGGCGAACAGCGTCGTGCGCTCGTCGCGCGCGATGCGCTCGAGCGCCGCCACGGTATCGGCGGGAATCGCGGCCGACAGCAGCCGCTCGGCCGGCGCCGCGTGGCGCCGTTTGGTGGGGCGGACGCCGCGCGTGCCGTCGAGCGGCAGCTCCAGCGGTGTTGCGCCCGCGAGTTGGGTGCGCCAGTACGCGCGCTCGCGGGCCCAGTCCTCGCCGCCCGCGCGCTGCCACGCGGCGAAGTCGCCATAGGTGATGGCGAGCGGCGGCAGCGCGTGCGGGCGGCCCGCGCGCCGCGCATCGTACAGCCCGATCAGCTCGCGCAGCAGGATGCTCATCGACGTCGCGTCGCCGAACAGGTGATCGAGATGCATCAGCACCGCATGCTCGTGCGATGACAGCCGCACGATGCGCAGCCGGAACGGGCGTCCGGCCGCGAGATCGAACGGCGTCGCGAACAGCGCGCGCGCCGCTTCGACGAGCGTCGCGTGCCGCGCGGCGTCGGCGCGGCTGGTCCAGTCCTCGACCGCGACGTCGGCGCTGCCGGGCGCGCACACGTGCTGCTCGGGCACGCCGTCGCGCACGCGGATCGCGGTGCGCAACGCGTCGTGGCGGCGCACCAGTTCGTTCACGCAGTCGACGAACAGCGCCTCGTCGAGCGTGCCGCGCAGCCGGAACGCGCTGCCGATCGTGTAGCCGCCGCCGCTTTCGTTCAGTGCGTGCAGGAACCACAGGCGCTGCTGCGCGAACGACAGCGGCGCGGCCGCGCCGGGCGGCCTGCGCGGGATCGCGCGGTCGGGGGCGAGCGCGGCGACGTCGTCGCCCGCGAGGGATTTCAGCAGCGCTAGATCGAGATCGAAGTCGAGATCAAGATCGGTTTCGTGGTTCATCAGAATTTGCTCCGAGAAACCCCGCCATTGATGGCGGGAAGGAAAGGAGTGCTGTTGACAGGCAGCTTCTTCCACGGGTTAGGATCACCGGCATGATCCTTGTCTATCGCTACCGGGTGAAATCGCTCAACGGACTGCTTAACAAGCAGAGCCGCGCGGTGAACTACGTCTGGAACTTCTGCAACGACACGCAGAAGCACGCGCTCAAGTGGAGCAAGAAGTGGCCGACGGGTTTCGACCTGAACGTGCTCACGACCGGCAGCAGCAAGGAACTCGGTATTCACTCCGGCACGGTCAACGCAACGTGCGAGCAATACGCGAAGTCGCGCAGTCAGCACCGTCGGCCCTACCTGCGCTATCGCGGCAGGAAGTCGCTCGGCTGGGTGCCGCTGAAGGGGCGCGACCTGAAGCGCGAGGGCGACGCGTTCCGTTTCGCCGGCAACACGTTTCGCGTGTTCAACAGCCGACCGCTTCCCGAAGGCAAGATCAAGGACGGAACCAACTTTGCGCAAGATGCACGCGGCAACTGGTTTCTCAACATCGTGATCGAGATGCCCGATGTGCAGGCCCGCCCGATCCGTTCCGGCGTCGGTATCGATCTCGGCCTGAAAGACTTCGCCACACTTTCGACCGGAGAAAAACTGCCTAACGACCGGTTCGGTCGATGCGCGGCGGAAAAGCTGGCGAAAGCGCAACGGGCGCGAAAGCACAAACGGCATATCGCGAAGCTGCACGCCAAGGTGGCGAACGCCCGTGCCGATTTCCAGCATAAGCTCGCGCTCGATCTGGTGCGGCGTTTCGATTACATCGCGGTTGGCAACGTGTCGGCCGCAAAACTCGCCAGAACCAGAATGGCGAAGAGCGTCTACGACACATCCTGGTCGTCCTTCCGAAACACGCTCCGCTACAAAGCGATGGCGCACGGAGTCACGTTCGAGGAAGTCGACGAAAGCGGTTCTACCCAGTCCTGTTCGTCGTGCGGATCGAAAGACAGCACGACGCGGCCGAAAGGTATCGCGGGACTGCGAGTAAGAGAGTGGACCTGCAGTGACTGTGGTGTCGAGCATGATCGAGATACCAACGCTGCGTTGAACATTCTCCGATGCGGACGTGCATCGCCAGGTGTGGGAATCCTCCGCCTTTAGGCAGGCGGAGGAGGACGTCAAGGATGCTCCGTCGCTCTGTCAGTTTGGCTGGGTATCGGCAGGGCGGCGCTTACGACTGCGACTGCGCTTGTTCGAGAAAGCGCCGCAGGCTCAGCGGGCGCATGTCGGTCCACACTTCGTCGACGTAGGCGACGCATTCGTCCTCGGTGCCGGTCTTGCCGGCTTCGCGCCAGCCGGCGGGCACGGGCCGGTAGGTCGGCCAGATCGAATACTGTTCTTCGTCGTTGATGACGACCGTGTAGACGGTGTCGTGATTGTCGAGGTCTGCCATTTGCGTTCTCCTGGTTGAATCAAACAAATCCGTTATCCGAAGCGAAAGACGAGCCGGCGCTCAGCCGAACGCGGCGCCGCCGTCGATCGCGAGCGTGCGGCCGACGTACGCGTCGCATTCGATGATGAAGCGCAGCCCGAGCCAGATTTCGTCGGTCGACACCATCCGCTTGAGCGGCATCTCGTCGATCAGCCGCGCGCGGGTCGCGGCGTCGAGCGTGGCCGCCATCGGCGTGTCGGTGAGGCCGGGTGCGAGGCCCGCGACGCGCACGCGGTGCTCGGCAAGCTCGAGCGCCCAGGTGCGGGTCAGCGCGTCGAGGCCCGCCTTCGCGGCCGCGTAGTTCGACTGCCCCGCGTTGCCGGCGCTGCTGACCGACGAGATGTTGACGATCAGGCCGTCGGTCGTCGCGCCGGCTTCGAGCCGCGCCGCGACGAACTCCCGCGCGAGCAGGAACGGCCCGGTCAGGTTGATGCCGAGCACGCTTCCCCACTGCGCGGTCGGCAGCTTGCGCGCGTACCGCTGCGCGTCGAGCGTCGCGAGCCGGCCGTCGCGCAGCACGCCCGCGTTGTTGACGAGCAGGTCGGGCACCGCGTCGGCGTCGACGAGTTCGGCCATCGCGGCCGCGACCGCGCGTTCCTGGCTGACGTCGACCGCCATCGTGCGCAGCCGCGTCGGCGCGGCGAGCGCGTCGGCGAGCGCACGCAGGCCGGGCGCGTGGTGGTCGAGCGCGATCACGCGCGCCGCGCCCGCCGCGAGCAGCGCCTCGCAGAAGCGCTTGCCGATGCCGCTGGCCGCGCCCGTGACGAGCGCCGTGGTTCCTTCAATTCGCATCGCTGATTTCCTCGTTGATGACGTCGGTTGCGGGTTGTGCCGCCGCGCGGGACGCCTGCTGGCGGCGCAGCGCGTCGCGTTCGGCGGGCGTCATGTCGCGCAGCCGCAGCCACGCGGCCGCGACTTTCGCCGCCGCGCCCGGCGACGTTTCGTGGCGCTCGATCAGCGCGGCCATGTCGGCCGGCGTGCGGCTCGCGAGCATGTCGCCGAGCGGCGGCTCGACACCGAACAGCTGGATCACGCGCGCGTGGATGCGGGTGAGCAGCAGCGAATTGCCGCCGAGTTCGAAGAAGTCGCTGTCGGGCGCGATCGATGCGTCGTCGAACACCCGCCGCCACAGCGCGCACACCATGTCCTCGAGCGCGTTGACGGCCTGGCGCGCCGGGGCGGCGGCTGGCGGCCGCGCGGGGGCGGCGGCGGCCGCCAGCGCGCGGCGGTCGAGCTTGCCGTTCGCGGTGCGCGGCAGCGCGTCGTGCAGCGCGAACACCTGCGGAACCATGTACGCCGGCAACTGGCGGGCCAGCGCGTCGCGCAGCGGCGCGTCGTCGAACGGCAGCGCCCGGTCGCGCAGCACCAGATGCGCCTCGAGCCCCCACGCGCGGCCGTCGAGCCCGCGCCGCACCGTCGCGGCCGCATCGGCGACGTTGTCGAGCGCGCGCAGATGGGCTTCGACGTCGCCGAGCTCGATCCGGTAGCCGTTGATCTTCACCTGATCGTCCGCGCGGCCGAGCAGCAGCAGCGTGCCGTCCTCGCCGCGCACCGCGAGGTCGCCCGTCGCGTACAGGCGGGCGCCGGGTTCGGGCGACAGCGGATCGGGGCGGAAGCTGCGCGCGGTGCGGCCCGGTGCGCGCGTATAGCCCTGCGCGAGGCCCGCGCCCGCGATCGTCAGCTCGCCGACCACGCCCGGCGGCGTTTCGTGGCCGTCCGCATCGACGACGCGCAGCCGCGTCGCGTCGAGCGCGCCGCCGATGCGGGCGGCCGTGGCCGCGTCGGCGACCGATTGCGCCGCCGACCAGATCGTCGTCTCGGTCGGCCCGTACACGTTCAACAGCGCGACGCCGCGCGCGAGCAACGCGCCGGCCAGATCGGCCGGCAGCGCCTCGCCGCCGCACCACGCGTGAAAGCCCGGCTGCGGACGCCAGTCGGCGGATAGCAGCAGGCGCCACGTGAGCGGCGTCGCCTGCAGCACGGTGGTGCGCTGCTCGGCGAGCGCGCGCGCGAGCGCCACGCCGTTCGCGGCCGTCTCGGCGGACGCGATCGCGAGGTGCGCGCGGGTCACGAGCGGCAGGAAGAGTTCCAGCGCCGCGATGTCGAACGACACGGTCGTCACGCTCGTCAGCACGTCGTCCGCGCCGAGCGGGAAGCGCGCGGCGAAGCTGCGCAGCAGGTTCGCGAGGCCGCCGCGCCGCACGTCGACGCCTTTCGGGCGGCCCGTGCTGCCCGACGTGAAGATCGTGTACGCGAGCGCGTCCGGATGCAGGCGCGGCGCACGGGTGAGTGCGGCGTGGGCGGCAGTCGCGACGCCGTGCGTCAACGGCGCGCCGGCGCCCGACGGCGCGATGACCGGCACGCCTGTTTCATCGAAGCCGGCGTCCGGATGCGCGACGATCGCGACCGGTTTCGCATCGGCGAGCATCATCGCGCGCCGCTCGGCGGGCAGCAGCGGATCGATCGGCACATAGGCGGCGCCGGCGAGCAGCGTGCCGACCAGTGCGGCGAGCAGATCGACCCCGCGCGGCAGACACACGGCAACCGTCGCGCCGGGACCGGCGCCAGCCGCCGCGAGCCGTTCGGCGAGCCGTTCGGCGAGCGCGCCCGCCTCGGCGAACAGCGCGGCGCGAGTAACCGTGCGGTCCGGGCCGCGAACCTCGCTGGCCGGCGCGGCGTCGAGTGCGTCGGCGAACAGGTCGATCAGCGTGTCGGCGTGGGCATTGGCGTGGGCGTCGGCGTGCGGTGCAGCCGCGACCGGCGCGACTTCGGATACGTGAGCGGCGAGCGCGCCGATCGTATCGCCGCGCCCATCCGCGATGCCGGCGGCCAGCTCGACGAGCGCGTCGACCAGTGCGTTCGCGCGCGCGGCGGGCAGCCGCACCGTGTCGTGCACGGCGTCGATGACGAGGCCGTCCGCGTTCGGCTTCACGTACAGCATCAGCGGATAGTTCGACGCCTCGTTCGCTTCGATCGCGCCGATGCGCAGCCCGCCCGCGTGTGCGTGTGCGCCCGCATCGCGGTCGAGCGGATAGTTCTCGTAGACGAACACGCTGTCGAATAACGGCTGCTGCGCGCTCGCGCCGCTCCATCGCTGGACGTCGACGAGGCTGCAGTGCTCGTGCCGCGCCACCGCCGACTGAGCGGCGAACAGCCGACGCAGGAACGTGCCGACGGGCAGCGCGGGGCGGCAGTCGACGCGCACCGGCAGCGTCGAGATCAGCGCGCCGACCATGCGCTCGACGTCGGGCACGTCGGCGCCGCGCCCGGCGAACGTGACGCCGAACGTCACGTCGCGGGTGCGCGCAAGCCGCGACAGCAGCAGCGCATACGCGCCCTCGATCACGGTATTGAGCGTCACGCGCTCGCGCGCGGCGACGGCGTTCAGCGCGGCCGTCAGCGCGGGCGACAGCCGGCGGCGCACCGCGCCCGGCGGCGTGGCGTGCGCGGCCGCGCCGGTGGCGGCGGGCGCGAGGCCGAGATCGAGCGGGGCATGGCGCGGGCCGAGCGTCGCGCGCCAGAATGCCTCGGCGTCGCGCAGGTCCTGCTGCGCGCGCCGCCGCGCGGCGACGAAACGCCCGTACGACGGCGCGGCGGACAGCGACGGCGCGCGGCCGGCCGCGTCCGCCGCATAGCAGTGCGCGACTTCGCCGAGCAGGATCGCCATCGACCAGCCGTCGAGCAGTGCGTGATGATGGGTCCACACGAGACGCCACGGCGCACCGTCGCGGCGCAGCAGCGTGACGCGCATCAGCGGCGGCCGCGCGAGATCGACGCCGCGGGCGCGATCCTCGGCGAGGAACGCGGCGAGCGCCTGCTCGGCGTCGTCATGCGCGTCGATCTCGCGGATGTCGAGCGCGAGCGGCTGCGGCGCGTGCACGCGCTGCAGCGGCTCGTCGAGATCGCGCCACGCGAAGCTCACGCGTAGCGCGTCGTGCCGCGCATAGACGTGCGACCACGCGCGGGCGAGGCGCGCCGGGTCGCACTCGCCGTCGACCGCCGCGACGATCTGCTCCAGGTAGACACCCGCGGCCGCGTCGGCGGCGCGCGCGTGATACAGCATCCCCTGCTGGGTCGACGTCAGGCTCCAGATGTCGACGACAGGCGGCTCGGCGTCGAGCAGCGCCGGCAGCGCATCCGCCGGCACGCTCGCGAGCGGGAAATCGCTCGGCGCCGCCGCGGGCCGCGCGTCGCTGGCGGCGAGCAGCGCGTGCAGCTCGGCCTGCGCACGATCGGCCATGGCGCGCGCCGCGTCGTCGTCGAAGCGCCGCGCGTCGTAGTTCCAGCGCACGACGAGCCGGCCGCTCGCGACGAACGACACCACGTCGAGCGCGAAGCCGCGATCGTTGTCGTCAGCGGCGATCGGGCCGCCGTCTTCGTCGGCGAGCCGGATGCGCGACGCGCTCGGCAGCGCGCCGTCGGTCTGGCCGAGATAGTTGAAGCAGACGTCGGGCAACGCGCACGTCCCGAGCGGATCGTCCGGCCCGGCCGCGTCGTGCAGCCGTCCGTAGCCGCGGCCATGCGCGGGCACCGCGCGCAGCGCGTCCTTCGCCGCGCGCAGGCGAGCGAGCGGCGACGGCGCGTCGAGCCGCTCGATCGCGAGCGGGTAGAGCGTCGTGAACCAGCCGAGCGCGCGCACGAGCGCCGCGTCCGAGCCGTCGCCGCGGCCGTGGTGCTCGACCGTCACGCCGATGCTGTTCGCGCGGGCCGCGTCGGCGAGCGCCGTCGCGAGCGCGGCGAGCAGGAGTTCCTGCGCGCTCGCGTGCAGCCGCGTCGCGGCGTGTTGCAGCAGGCGCGTCGTCGCGTCGGCGTCGAGCGCGTGCTCGACGGTGCGCAGGTCCGCGTAGCGCGCCGCGCCCGCCGGTGCGAGCCGGCCCGCGCGCGCGATGCGCGGCGCGGCCTCGTGCCAGTAGCGCCGTTCGGCGTCGTCGAGCGCGATCGTCGCCTGCGCGCGCGCCCAGGCGACGAAGCCGGACGGCGGCACGGCGACCGGCCGCGCGTGCAGCGCGTCGTGCAGGTCGCTCGTCAGCACGCGCCACGACACGCCATCGACGATCAGGTGGTGCATCACGAGCAAGAGGCGCGCGGAGCCGTCCGCGAAGCCGCGCACGTGGAGCGCGCGGAACAGCGGCGGCGCGGCGAGGTCGAGGCTGCGCTGGGCGTCGCGGGCCAGCGCGGCGAGCTCGGCAGGCGCGCCGTCGGCCGTCACGCGCGCGGTGCGAAACCAGGCATCCGGCGCCGCCGTGTCGGCCAGCAGTTCCTGCGTGACGCCCGCGTCGCCGATCGTGAAGCGCACGCGAAACACGTCGTGTGCGGCGACGACCGCGGCGAGCGCGTCGCGCACCGTGTCGTCGGCGAGTTCGCCCGGCACATCGAGCATCAGCGCCTGGTTCCAGTGCGCGGGCGCAGGCTGGCGCAGCGCGAAGAAGCGCGCCTGCGCGGGCGTGAGCGGCACCGGGCCCGGTTGCGTGGCGGCCTCGGTCTCGGCGCCGGCCCGCACCGCGATGCGCGCGAGCGCGGCGATCGTCGGGTGCTCGAACACGTCGCGCGGCGAGACTTGCCAGCCGCGCTGGCGGGCGCGTGCGCTCACCTGCAGGCTGACGATCGAGTCGCCGCCGAGCGCGAGGAAGTCGTCGTCGACGCCGATCGCGCCGCCGCCGGGCAGCAGCTCGCGCCAGATGTCCGCGAGCATCCGCTCGACCGGCGTGGCGGGCGCGCGCGACGGCGCGGCGCGGCCGGCGGGATCGTCCGCCGGATCGACGGACGGAAAACCGTTGCGGTCGGTCTTGCCGTTCGGCAGCAGCGGCCAGTCGGTCGTCTCGACGAACGCGCCCGGCACGAGCGACGCGGGCAGCCGCTCGCCGAGGAAGCGCCGGTAGTCGGCCGGCGCGATATCGCCGGCAGTACCGGCGGCGGCGTGCCGCTCGATCCACGCGACGAGCCGCACGCTGCCGTCCGGCATCGCGCGCGGCAGCACCGCGCAGCGCCGCACGGCCGGGTGCGTCGCGAGCAGGCTTTCGATCTCGCCTGGCTCGACACGCCAGCCGCGCAGCTTCAGCTGGTGATCGCCGCGGCCGAGATAGTCGAGCTGGCCGTCGGGCAGGCGGCGTGCGAGGTCGCCGGTACGGTACAGGCGGCCGCCGGTCGCGCCCGGCAGCGGGTCGGGGCGGAACCGCCGTGCGGTTTCGCCGGGGCGGCCGTGATAGCCGCGCGCGAGCCCCGCGCCGCCGATCCAGATTTCGCCCGCGACGCCCGCCGGCACGGGCTCCATCTGTGCGTCGAGCAGGAATACGTCGACGTTGTCGATCGGCGTGCCGAGCGACGGCGACGCGAGTTCGCCTGCGTCCGTTGCGTCGTCCCGCTCGACGACGACACAGCTCGTCGCGTCGATGGTCGTCTCGGCCGGGCCGTACAGGTTGACCAACTGCGCGCGCCATGCCTGCCGGAAGCGTTCGGCCGTCGCGCCGCGCAGCGCCTCGCCGCCGACGAACACGCGCGTCACGCGCCGCAGCCGGGCGAGCGCGGCCGGATCGTCGAGGATCACGTCGAGCAGGCTCGGCACGAGCTGCACGACCGTCGCGCCGCTGCGCTCGGCCGCGTCGGCCAGCGCGTTCACGTCGCGCGACGCGTCGGCGGGCGCGAGCGCGAGCGTCGCGCCGCTCGCGAGCGGCGCCCAGAATTCCCACACCGACGCGTCGAAGCTCACTGGCGTTTTCTGCAGCACGACGTCCGTGGCGTCGAGCGGGAAGCGGCGCGCCATCCACTGCATGTGGTTCGCGAGCGCGCCGCGCGACACGGCGATTGGCTTCGGCCGTCCGGTCGAGCCTGACGTGAAGACGAGATACGCGAGCGCGGTATCCGGCACGTCGCGCGCGATCGGCGCGGCGCCGGCCTGCGCGGAATCGGCGCGGAAGTCGTCGAGCAACAGCAGGTCGGCGCGCGGCGCCGGCAACTGCGCGGCCGTTGCTTCGGTTGCGACGACGAGCACGGGCCGCGCATCGTCGAGCGTCATCTGCAGCCGCGCGGCCGGCAGGCGGCCGACGTCGAGCAGGCAATACGCGCCGCCCGCCTTCAGTACGCCGACGAGCGCGACGGCGAGCCGCACGTCGCCCGGCGCGAGCGCGATCGCGACGACCGCGTCCGCGCCGATGCCGCGCGCGATCAGGCGCGCGGCGAGCGCGTCCGACGCGGCGTCGAGCGTGGCGAAGTCGAGTGCAGCGTCGACGCCGCGCACCGCGCAGCGCCGCGGATGCGCGTGTGCGGCGGCGCGCACGCGCGCGAGCAGGTCGCCCGCCGGCACGTCGGCCGGCTCGCCCCGCGACGCGCGCAGCACGGCGTCGTCGGCCGCGGCGAAGCGCGTGCCGGCATCGTCCGGCCGCGCCGCGAAATGCGCGGCCGCCTGCACGTAGGAATCCGCAAGCCATGCCGCCTGCGCGTCGGAGAACGCATCGCGGTCGTAGGACAGCGACACCGTCAGCCCGCGTGCGCCGTCGTTCGTGCGCGTGACCGCAAACGTCGTCGCGCACGGAATCTCGACCGCCTCGTGGCTGCGCGCCTCGAGCACGGTCAGCGCGCCGTCGCGCCGCAACGCGTCGTACGCATGGAAATCGACGAAATTGAACGACGTGTCGAACAGCGGCGTGCGCAGCGGCGCGCGCAGGCCCGCGATCGCGGCCATCGGATAGCGGCGATGCGCGAACGCGTCGGCTTCGGCGGCGGCGACCGCGCGCGCGAGCGCCGTCCAGTCGCGCGCGTCGACGGCGAGCCGGAACGGCAGCGTGTTCAGGAACAGGCCGACCATCGCCGCGCCGTCGGCCTGCTCCGGGCGGCCGTTCGACACGAGGCCCGTCACGACGTCGCGCGCACCGCTCGCGAGCGACAGCACCTGCAGGTGGATCGCAAGCAGCAGCGCCTTGAGCGGCAGCCCGTGGCGCGCCGCATGCGCGCGCAGCGCGGCGACGGTCGCGTCCGGCAGCGCGCGATCGTGCCGGCCGGCGCGCGGCGAATGCGGATCGCGCGCCGGATGCGGCCAGCGCGGCAGCGCGGCGGACGGCGCGCCGGCCAGCCGTTCGGTCCAGAAGCGGCGCGTCTCGGCGTCGTCGAGCGCGGCTTGCTCCAGCCGCACGAATTCGCGGTACGGCGTGGCCGGCGCGACGAGCTCGCCGCCGCCGACCAGCGTCGCGAAATCGGCGAGCAACCGCGCGACGCTCCAGCCGTCGAGGATCGCGTGATGGAACGCGATGCCGATCTGCCAATCGTCGCCGCCGAGCGCCTGCAGCACGATGCGCAGCGGCGACGGCTGCCGCGGGTCGCAGCGCTCGGCGCGCAGCCGCTCGAGCAGGCCGGTGAAGCGGCGTTCGCGTTCGAGCGGGTCGAGCGCGCTCAGGTCCTCGAGATCCCAGCGCGGCGTCGCGCGCGCATGGACGAGCTGCAGCGGCCGCTCGACGCCGTCGAGCAGGAAGCGCGTGCGCAGCACCGGATGCGCGGCGGCGAGCGCGGCGAGCGCCGCGGGAACGCGCTCGACGTCGATGCGGGCCCGCACGTGGAAGCACATCGCGTCGTAGTACAGGTCCCGTTCGTCGCCCGATTCGGCGTGGTGCAGCATGCCGGCCTGCAGGCGCGCGAGCGGGTACGCATCCTCGATGTCCGGCGGCAGGCGGCGGCGCTCGTCGTCACCGATCAGCGAGAACGGCGCGGCCTGCGGCGCGCTTTCGCGCGGCGCGGGCGCGTGTTGCCCGTCGCGCGGCTTCGCGACCAGCAGCGCCTCGATCGTCCGGTGCCGGAACAGGTCGGCGATGTCGATGTCGAAGCCGCGCTCGCGCGCGAGGCCGGCGACGCGGATACTGCGGATCGAATCGCCGCCGAGCGCGAAATAGTCGTCGCGCACGCCGACCGTGTCGACGCCGAGCGCTTCGCGCCAGACGGCCGCGAGCGCTTCCTCGTCGGCGTTGCGCGGCGCGACGTGCGCATCCGCCGCGCGGGCCGGCGCGGGCAGCGCGCGCCGGTCGAGCTTGCCGTTCGACGTCAGCGCGAACGCGGGCGTCGCGATCAGGAACGACGGCACTTCGTGCGCGGGCAGCCGCGCGTCGAGATGGCGGCGCAGCGCGTCGACGTCGACCGTGACGCCGGGGCGCGCGACGAACCACGCGCACAGGCGCGCGTCCCGGGCCGCCGCATCGCTGCGCTCGGCCGCGACGAACGCGTCGGCGACGTCCGGATACGCGAGCAGCGCCGCGCGGACTTCGTTCGGCTCGATCCGGTGGCCGCGGATCTTGAGCGCATCGTCGCCGCGGCCGACGTACACGAGCTCGCCGTGCGCGTCGCGCCGCGCGAGATCGCCGGAATGGTAGACGCGCGCCGCGCCGACGCCCGTGAAGCGCTGCGCGGTGAGTGCCGGCCGGTTCAGGTAGCCGAGCGCGACGCCCGCGCCGCCGACCAGGATCTCGCCCGTCGCGCCGTCGGGCACGTCGTGGCCGCACGCGTCGACGACGCGGATCGTCAGGTCCGCGAGCGGCTCGCCGATCGGCGACGCATCGGCGTCCACGTCCTGCGCGCGCATCGTGCGCAGCGTCGCGTGCACGGTGATCTCGGTGATCCCGTACAGGTTGTTCAGGTGCGGCGTCGCGTCGCCGCGCCGCGCGATCCAGCCGGCGAGGTCGCGCGGATGCAGCGCCTCGCCGCCGAACACGACGTGGCGCAGCGCGAGCGCGGGCCGCCGCTCGGCATCGGCCGCGTCGAGCATCCGGAACGACGACGGCGTCTGGCTCAGCATCGTCACGCGCTCGGCGTCCAGCAGCGCGAGCAGCGCACGCGGATCGCGCGCGGTCTCCCGCGAGGCGATCACGGCGCGTCCGCCGTGCAGCAGCGCGCCCCACAGCTCCCAGACGGAGAAGTCGAACGCGAACGAATGCGTGCAGCTCCACGTATCGTGCGGGCCGAAGCCGAAGTGCGCGCGCGTCACGGCGAACAGGCGGCTCACGTTGTCGTGGCTGACGAGCACGCCTTTCGGCTGGCCGGTCGAGCCCGACGTGTAGATCACATAGGCCGGCTGGTCGCGCCCGACCGGCTCGAACGCGGTGTCGGCGGCCGGCGCCGGCCAACTGTCGACGTCGTCGATCAGCAGCAGGTCGCAGCCTTGCGGCGCGCGCGCGGCGGTCGAGCGCACCGCGAGCAACTGGCGCGCGCCGCTGTCGGCGACGAGGTACGCGAGCCGTTCGTCCGGATGCGTGCTGTCGAGCGGCACGTAGCAGCCGCCCGCGAGCAGCACGCCGAGCATCGCCGCGACGGCCGATGCGTCGCGCTCGAGCAGCAGCGCCACGCGATCGCCGCGCGCGAGGCCGGCCGCGCGCAGCCGCGCGGCGATCGCGCGGGCGTGCGCGGCAAGCTGCGCGTAGGATGCGTGGCCGCCCGGATGCGTGACGGCGATGCGCTCGCCCGCGTCGGCGGCGACCGCGAGAAACTGTTGCGCGAGGCCAAGGGCGGGCGTCGGGCGTTCGGCGGCCGCCGGCACCGGCGGCGCTGCCGGCCGTTGCGGCCGCAGGCCGATGTCGCGCAGCGGCGCCGCCGCGTGCTCGACGAACGCATGCACGACATGCAGCACCGCGTCGAGCACGCCTTGCGCCGCGTGCGCGTCGATGCGCGCCTCGTCGAAGCCGAGCTTCACGCCGATGCTATCCGGCCCCGGCGCGAAGCTCAGCGTCAGCGGCAGGTGCGTGTGCTCTTCCTGCTGGACCTCCGAGATCCGGAAGCCGACGTCGGCCGATTCGAGCGCGTCCTGCAGCGGGAAGTTGTCGACCGCGACCAGGCATTCGAACAGCGGCCGGTCCGGCGCGACGCCGGCCGCGTCGCGCACGTCGGGCAGCGCGCAATGCGCGAGCCGCAGCAGGCCGTGCTGGCCGCGCTGCACGTCGCCGAGCCACTCGGCGACGCTCGGTGCGTCCGGCACCGCGACCCGGAACGGCACGGTGTTCGCGAGCAGCCCCACCATCTGCTGGATGCCGTCGACGGGCGCGGTGCGGCCCGACAGCACGAGCCCGAACACGGCTTCGCCGGCGCGCGCGAGGCGGCTCAGCACGAACGCGCACGCACCGATCAGCACGGTGCCGGCGGTCACGCGCGCCGCTGCCGCGAGCCGCGCGACGTCGGCCGCGGGCAGCGCGGCGCGCAGCGCGCGCATGCGCCGGCCGTCCTCGCCGGGCCGCGCCGGGCGATCGACGCCGAGCGGCATCGGCAGGCTCGCGCCGTCGAGCAGCGTGCGCCACGCGTCGACGTCCCGTGCGCGATCCTGCGCGCCGAGCCAGTCGACGTAATCGGCGAAGCGGGCGGTGACGGGCGGCGCCGTGTGCGCCGGATGCGCGTAGAGCGCAAAGAAATCCTTCAGCACGAGCGGCAGCGACCAGCCGTCGATGATCACGTGATGGTGGGTCCAGACCAGCGTCCAGCGCATGTCCTCGTCGCGGATCAGCGCGACCCGCATCAGCGGCGGACGGTTCAGCCGGAAGCCCTGCCGGCGCTGTTCGTCGGCGAAGCGGGCGAGCGCGTCGGCGCGGGCGGCGGCGGAGCGCTCGCGCCAGTCCTCGACGGTCAGCGGCACCGTCGCATCGGTGAACACGACTTGCCGGGGCTCCGACTGGCCGCGCGTGACGAACGCGCTGCGCAGCGTCTCGTGACGGCGCACGAGCGCCGCGAGCGCGGCGCGGAAGCGCTCGGGATCGACGTCGCCGTCGAGCCGGCAGACGATCTGCTCGAGATACGCGGGGCTGTCGGGCGCCGCGAGTGCGTGAAACAGCATGCCGCGCTGCAGCGGCGACAGCCCGGTGATGCGTTCCACGGCGGGAACGGATCGCGGGTCGGAAACGGCGGGGCGGTTCTGAGCTTGGCTCATTCGGTATCCGTGAGGTCGAGAAGCAGGGCATCGAGTTCGGCAGGCTGCAACTGCTCGCCGCCCGGAAGCGGCGACGCAGCAGGCGATGCGTCGGGGGCCGTCGCGGCTTGCGCCGCGAGATGCGCGCACAGGGCGCGCAGCGCGTCGTCGGTCAGCGCGGCGAGGCGTTCGATGTCGGGCGGCGTGGCGGTCGCCGCACCGTCTGTACCGTCGGTCGGCACGCCGCTGTACGCGAAGCGAATCGACAGCGCGCCGGTCGTGATCGCCGCGTCGATTGCGAGCGGATGCAGCACCGGGTCGTCGGGCGCGCGGCCGTCCGGCAGGCCCTCCGCCACGACGCGCGCGCCGAGTTCGGGCAGCGCGCCGGCGTCGCCGTCGGCGGCGGTGCCGAGATAGTTCCAGCTGACCGCGCGCGGATGCGCATCGGCGAGCGTGCCGTGCTGCGTCAGCACGCCGAAGCCGACGCCGCCGTCCGGCACCGCGCGCAGCAGCGCCTTCGCGCGAACGATCGCGGCGTCCCAGTCGTCGTCGGCTTCGATGCGCAGCGGGTAGACGCAGGTGAACCAGCCGACCGTCTGCGACACGTCGGCGTCGATGCCCGCGGGCGCCTGCCGGCCGTGGCCTTCGACGTCGACCTGCCACGCGGCGGCGCCGGTCCAGCGCTGCCATGCGTGTGCGAGCGCGGCCAGCAGCAGTTCGTGCGTGCGGGTGTCGCGCACGCGGTTGAGCGGGCCGTTCAGCCGGGCGGTGAATTCGGCGTCGAACCCGAGCCGCACGATGTCGAGCGCGCCGACGCGGCCCGGTGCGCCGAGCGTGTCGGTGGCGTCGCGTGACGGCGCGGCCAGCATCGCTTCCCAGAAGCCGCGCTCGCTCTCGCGGGCGGTGGCGGTCGCGGCGAGCGCGTCGTTCCAGCGGCGGTAGCTCGTCGCGCGCGGCGCGGGTGGCAGCGGTTCGCCGCGCCGGATGGCGCCATGGCAGGCGTCGAGATCGGCGAGCAGGATGCGCCACGACGCGACGTCCATCACCAGATGGTGGGCGACGACGACCAGCTCCGGCGCGCCGCTCGGGCCCTGCGGCACGTACGCGGCATGCGCGACGGGGCCGCGCACCGGATCGAGCGTCGCCTGCAACGCGGCCGCGTACGCGCCGAGCGCTGCGTCGTCGGCGAGCGCCGCGGGCGCGATCGAAAGCGGCAGCAGCGCGGCGCCGTCGCGCGGCGCATAGCGCTGCCGCCAGCCGTGGGCATCCCGTTCGACGCGCAGCCGCAGCGCGTCGTGACGCAGCGCGAGCGCGGCCAGCGTGCGGGCGAGCGTGGGGGGATCGAGCGGCGCCGCGAGCGCGAGCCGCACGTCGATCGTGAAGCGTCGCGGCGCGTCGATGCCGGCCGCGCCGCGTTCGAGGAACCAGCGCTGGATCGGCGCGAGCGGCACGTCGGCCGCGTCGGGTTCCGGCTCGGCCGCGCGCACCGGCGCCTGCGCCGCGTCGCGTGCGCGACAGAGGTCGGCGATCGCGCGCGGCGTGCGCAGCTCCAGCACTTCGCCCGCGCCGACCCGGATACCGTGCCGCAGCAGCGTCGCGCCGACCTGCAACGCGAGAATCGAGTCGCCGCCGAGCACGAAATAGTCGTCGTCGACGCGCGCATCGGGTACGCCGAGCACCTGGCGGAACGCGTCGCGCACCCAGCGCTCGACATCGTCGCGCGGCGCGTCGACGGCTGCGTCATCGGCCGTGCGCGGCGCGGGCGCGTGCGCCTCGCGCAGCGCCGCGCGATCGATCTTGCCCGACGCCGTGAGCGGCCATGCCGTCACGGCGACGAAGCGCGCCGGCACTTCGTGCGGCGCGAGCGAATGCGCGGCCAGCGTGCGCAGCGCGTCGGCGTCGAACCCGGCGGCGTCGCGCGGAATCACGAACGCGGTCAGTTCCGGGCGACGCCCGGTTTCGGTCACGTCGACCAGCGCCTCGCGCACCGCCGGATCGCGCAGCAACACGCCGGCGATGCCGTCCGGGTCGATCCGGTAGCCGCGCAACTTCACATGGCCGCCCGCGCGGCCGAGATAGCGGATCGAACCGTCCGCGAGCGTGACGCCGCGGTCGCCGGTCCGGTACAGGCGAGCGCCGGGCTCGCCCGACGTCGGGTCCGGCACGAAGCTCGCGGCGGTGAGCCCGGCGCGGCCGAGATAACCGCGCGCAAGCGCGGGCCCGCCGACGCAGATCTCGCCGGCAACGCCGATCGGCGCCACCCCGAGCCATTCGTCGAGCACGACGGTCCGCACGCCGTCGATGCCCGCACCGATCGGCGGCAGCGGCTCGTGCGCGTCGCAGACGTGCAGGCTCGCGCAGACGGTCGCTTCGCTCGGCCCGTACGCATTGACGACGCGCCGGCCGCGCGCCCAGCGCGCGAGCAGCCCGGCGGGCGCGGCCTCGCCGGCGGCGACGATCGTTTCGACGCCGGCGAGCGCGGCGTCGTCGAGCGCCGCGAGGAGCGACGGCGGCAAGGTGACGTGCGTGACGCTGCCCTTGCGGGCGGCGTCGAGCAGCGCGTCCGACGTGCCGCTCTGCTTCGCGCCTTCGGGCGGCAGCACGAGTGCGGCGCCGCTCGACAGTGCGGTGAAGATCTCCGCGACCGACGCGTCGAACGTGAGCGGCGGGAACAGGAAGATGCGGCTCCCCGCGTCGACCGCGAACCCCGCGTGCATCGCGCGGCACATGTTCGCGATCCCCGCGTGCGTGACGCCGACGCCTTTCGGCTCGCCGGTCGAGCCGGACGTGTAGATCACGTACGCGAGGCTCGACGACGGCGGCGGCGGTGCGTCCGCTTCCCGTTCCGACAGGTCGCCGGCGGCTTCGAGCAGGCCCGCGACGCGCAGCGCGACGACACCGTCCGCGTCGGGCGGCGTTGCGTCGTCCGGGACGATCACGAAGCGCGCGCCGGCGTCGCGCAGCATGTAGCTCAGGCGCGCCGGCGGATAGTGCGGATCGAGCGGCAGATACGCGGCGCCCGCCTTCAGGATGCCGAGCAGCGCGGCGATCGCGTTCGCGCCGCGCGGCAGCATCATCCCGACGACCGTCTCCGGCCCGGCGCCGAGCCGGCGCAGGTGCGCGGCGACGGTGCTGGCGCGCTGCGCGAGCGCCGCGTAGGTCAGCGTGGCCGCCGGCGTGATCAGCGCGGGTGCGTCCGGCTGGCGCGCGGCAGTGCGCTCGAACAGCGCGTGCGCGAGCGGCGCGTCGGGCGTCGCGTCATCGTGCCGGGCGAGCGCGGCCCACGCGGCGTCGGGCCGCGCGGCCGGCTCGTCGCCGACTTCGGCCAGCGTCGCGTCGGGCGTCGCGGCGAACCGCTCGACGAGCCGCGCGAGCCGTTCGACGAGCGCCGTCGCCTGCGCGTCCGGATAGCGGTTCGCGTCGTATTCGAGCCGCAGCGCGAAGCGCTCGCCGGGAATGATCGCGAGCGTGACCGGGTAATTCGTGTGCTCGTGATAGTCGGGTCGCGCGAACACGAGGCCGTCGGGCGCGGCGAAGTCGCCTTCGACCGGATAGTTCTCGAACACGACGAGCGTATCGAACAGCTCGTTCGTGTCCGCGCCGGCCGCGCGCAGGATGTCGGACAGGCGCTCGTGCTCGCTCGCATGCAGTTCGGCGAGCGCCTGCTGCACACGCGCGAGCAGCGCGCGCACGGTCTGCGCCGGCGCGAGCGTCACGCGCAGCGGCAGCGTGTTGATGAACAGGCCGATCATCGCGTCGGCGCCCGGCGCACCGCTCGAGCGGCCCGACAACGTGACGCCGAACGCAACGTCGGCGCCGACGCCGCTGCGCGCGAGCAGCAGCGCCCACGCGGCGTCGAACACGGTGCTCGGCGTCACGCCCGCGTCACGCGCGAGCCGCTCGATCGCGTCGCTCGCTTCGTGCGTCAGCGCGACGTCGTGGCGCGCCTGGCGCGCCGGCCCGCGCGCGGGCGCGGCGAGGCGGGCGGGCGCGAGCCCCGCGAGGCGGGCGCGCCACGCTTCGTGCGTCGCACCCGGTGCGCGCAACGCCAGCCACGCGAGATGGTCGGCGAACCGGCGGGGCGCGGGCAGCGCCGCGTCGCGCCCCGTATAGATCGCGATCAGCTCGCGGAAGAACACCGGGATCGACCAGCCGTCGAGCAGGATGTGATGGAAGCTCCACAGCCAGCGATGCCGTTGCGGGCCGAGCGTCGCGATCGTCAGCCGCATCAGCGGCGGGCGCGCGAGGTCGAACGGCTGCGCGGCGTCGTCGCGCAGCCATTGCGCGAGCCGTGCGTCCTGCGCGGCGGGCGTGGCGGCGTCGGACCAGTCGAGCCATGCGACCGGCAGCGTCAGGTGTGCGTCGACGAACTGGATCGGCCGGCCGCCCGCACGCGCGACGAAGCCCGCGCGCAATGCGTCGTGCCGCGCGAGCATCGCCTGCCAGGCGGCCGCGAAGCGCGGCAGGTCGAGCGGGCCGTCGACGACGGCCGTGATCTGCTCGTGGAATGCGCGCGAGTCGCGATGAATGCTCGTCTCGAACAGCATGCCTTCCTGCAGCGGTGTGAGGCTGGCCAGCATCGCCGCGTGGGCGACCTCGGGCGCAAGTTCGTCCATCTCGCGCTGCGCGACGCGTGCGAGTGGATGGTCGGCCGCGAGCCGTGGCGCGGCGGCGATCGTATCGAGCAGCGCGTCGAGCCGCGCGATCCAGCGCTGCGCCGCGTCGTGCACGCGCTGCGGATCGAGCACTTGCGGCGCATAGCGCCAGTCCATCCGCAGTTCGCCGTCGATCACGCTCGCGACCACGTCGAGCGTGAAGCTGCGGCGGTTCATCGCGCCGCGCTCGCCGGCGATCAGGTCCGGACGCAACGCGAACGTGCCGTTCGCCGGGCGGCCGATCACGCCGAGGAAGTTGAAGCTGATCTCGGGCAGGCCGGCGGCGTCGAGGCGTTGCCGTGCGTCGGTCGAGGCGCCGAGCCAGCGCGCGAGGCCGTATTCGTGGCGGCGCGGTGCGAGCGCGGCGAGAGCGTGGGCGGCGCGCGCGAGCAGGTCGAGCGGCGCGTCGTCCCGCAGGCAGCCGTCGAGCACGAGCGGGCTGAGCGCGGTGAACCAGCCGACGAGCGACGATGCGTCGACGCCGTATTCGCCGTCCCGGCCGTGATGTTCGAGCGTCAGCGCGACGCGCTCGCTGTCGAGTGCGGGCGCGAGCGCCGCGCACAGCGACGCGATCAGGATCGCCTGGGTGCGCGAACGCTGGCCGCCTGGGCCGGCGTCGAGCAGGCGCGCGGTCTGCTGCGGCGACAGCCGCCACGTGTCGACCCGCGTATCGGCTTCGAGGCCCGGGGCCGGCGCGCGCGTCGGCAGCGCCGCGAAGCCGCCTGCGGCGAGCGCGAGCCACGGCGCAGGGTCGGCCGCCAGCGCGGCGACGCTCGCCGCGCGATGCCAGTCCGCGAGCGACGCGGCCGGAGCCGGCGGCGGCACGTCGCCCGCGAGCGATGCGGCGAGCTGATGCAGCAGCACCGACCACGAGAACGCGTCGACGGCGACGTGATGCACGGCGAGCGCGAGCAGCGCCGGCGCGCCGTCGCGGTGGATCAGCGCGGCGCACGCGAGCGGGCCGTTGCGCAGGTCGAGCCGCGCGGCGAGCGACGCGACGGTCGCGCGCGCGTCGTCGTCGTTCGCGGCCGTGCACACGTCGAGCGGAAAGTGTTCGGTTTCGGTCGGCCGGCCGCCGTCGCCATCGTCCGGCGCGAAGGTGACGCTCGCGCGGCCTGCGTCGAGCGTCACGCGCTGGCGCAGCGCCGCGTGCCGCGCGGCCAGCTGCCGCAACGCGTCGCGCAGCGGCTCGGGCGCGATCGCGTGGGTCGTCTCGACGACGATCGTCTGCGCCCAGTGATTCGGCTCGGCCAGGCCGAACTGCGCGAACCACGCGACGATCGGCGTCGGCGGCAGCGGGGCATCCGCGTGCGGCTCGCCGGCCGCGTGCGATGCGGCCAGCGGCGCGTGGTCGCGCGGCGCGCGATCGAGTTCGTCGGCGAGCGCGCGCAGGGTGGCGCCGCCGAGCATCTGGCCAGGCGTCAGGTGCAACCCCTTTCCGCGCGCCTCGACGATCGCGCGCAGCGCACTCAGGCTGTCTCCGCCGAGCGAGAAGAAGCTGTCGTCGCGGCCGGGCTCGCGGCCCAGGATGCGGGCCCAGACCTCGGCGAGCGCCTGCTCGGTCGCGGTAGCGGGTGGCGTGGGGGACGCGTCGGCGTGGCTGTCTGCCGTTGCGTCGGGCGCCGCTGCGTCGGAGGCCGGCGCGGCGGACGCAGGCTGCGGGGCCGCGAGCCCCGGCAGCGGCAGCCGCGCGATCGGCGCGAGCGGGGCGCGCAACGCCGCGTCGAGCAGGTCGGCGAAGCTGGCGAGCCACGCGTCGGCGGTCGGCGCATCGAGCACGTCGCAGCGATGCTCGAGCGCCGCATGCAGCCCATTCGCACGCGGCTCCAGGATCATCGTCAGGTCGAATTTCGCGGCGGCGGGATACACGGGCACGACCTCGAGCGACAGCGTGCCGAGCGTCGGCGCGCGCAGCGGGGCGCTCTGCAGCGCGAACAGCGCGTGGAACAGCGGCGTGTCGACCGCGTCGCGCGCATGCCGTCGCGCGACCTCGTCGAACGGCGCGCGCGAATGCGCGAACGCTTCCAGCACGACGCCGCGGCAGCGCGCAACCAGCGTCGCGAAATCGGGTTCGCCCGACAGGTCGACGTCGAGCACGAGCGTATTCGCGAAGAAGCCGATCATCGGCTCGAATTCCGGGCGCAGCCGGTTCGCGACCGGCGTGCCGATCGCAAGCCGCGACGCGCCGCTCGCGCGATGCAGCAACGCGGCGAACGCGGCGAGCAGCACGACGAACGGCGTCGTGTCCGCTTCGCGCGCACATTGCTCGACCCGCCCGGCGTGCAGCGTGGCGAGCGGGCGCTGCGTCGTCCGTCCGGGCACCGCGCGCCGTGCGGCCGGTGCGGCCGCGCGCGGCAACGGCAACGGCGCGAGCGGTGCGAGCCGGCTTGCCCAGAAATCGACGTCGGCCGTCAACGCGTCGCCGGCTTCTTCTTCCCAGGTCGCGTAATCGCCGTACTGGAGCTCGGGCTCGTCGGGCGCGCCCGCCGCGACGCCGGTTTCGAACGCGTATTGCGCATCCAGCTCGCCGACGATCCGGTCGAGCGACCAGCCGTCGCACGCGATGTGATGGATCACCAGCGACAGCACGTGCTCGTCCGGTGCGAGCGCGAACAGCGTCGCGCGCAGCATCTGCGGGCGGTGCAGGTCGAACGGCGTCGCCGCGTCGGCCGCAAGGCGCGCGTGCAGCGCGTCGCGCGCGAGCGGTTCGCGCGCCAGCTCGAACGGGGCGTGCGGATGCACGAACTGCATCGGCTGGCCGTCGACCGCGCCGTAGCTGGTGCGCAGGATTTCGTGGCGGCGCACGAGCGCGTCGAGGCTGCGCGCGAGCGCGTCGGCGTCGAGCGCACCGACGATACGCAGCGCGAGCGGGATCGCGTAGGCGGTCGAGTCCGGGTCGAGCTGCGCGAGCATCCACAGGCGCCGTTGCGCGCGCGATTGCGGAAAGACGAAGACGTCGTGCGTGTCGAGCGGATCGCGGTTCGTTTGCGTCATCTCAAAGGGCTTTGTCGAGGGTCGTGAGGTGCGAGCCGTCCGGCCCGGCGGAAATTCGTGCCCGTACGCGCGCGGCGCGGCGTACCGGCGTGGGTGTCGAAGCGCCCGCTTCGCGCGCGTCGGCCGCGAGCGCATCGATCCACGCGGCGAGCGCGTGCAGCGTCGGCTGCATGAACATCCCTTGCAGCGGCAGATCGAGACCCGTCGCGACACGCGCCGCGTTCAGCGCCTTCAGCGACGCGATGCTGTCGCCGCCGAGCGCGAAGAAGCTGTCGTGACGAGCGGGTTCGCGGCCAAGGACGCGGGCCCAGATATCGGCGAGCAGGCGCTCGGTGGGTGTCGCGGGCGGCTCGCGGTGGGCGTCGCCGACGACGGCTTCGGGCCGCGGCAGCGCGCGGCGGTCGAGCTTGCCGTTGACGGTCAGCGGCAGCGCATCGAGGACGACCACGTGCGCGGGAATCATGTGAGCCGGCAGGCGCGCGCCGAGGTGAGCACGCAGCGCGACCGGGTCGAGCGCGTCGGTCGCCGGCGTGGCATAGGCAACGAGCCGCGTGTTGCCGTGCGCATCGTCGTCGGCCACGACGGCCGCATCGCGTACGCCCGGGTAATCGCGCAGCGCGGCTTCGATTTCACCGGGCTCGATGCGGAAACCGCGAATCTTGATCTGCTGGTCGGCGCGGCCGAGATAGACGATCTCACCGTCGGCGCGGCGTCGCGCGAGGTCGCCCGCGCGATAGCGCCGCGCGCCTGGCGCGCCGTCCGGATCGGGGACGAAGCGCGCGGCGGTGAGCCCGGGCCGGTTCAGATAGCCGCGCGCAACGCCGGCCCCGCCGACGTGAATCTCGCCGGCGACTCCGTCGAGCACCGGCTCGCCGTGACGATCGAGCAGCTGCAGCGACAGATCGGCCAGCGGCTCGCCGATCGGGCTGAGCGGCGCGTCGGCGTCGGCACGGCGCAGCGTGCGCGCGGTCACGTGGACGGTGGTCTCGGTGATGCCGTACATGTTGACCAGACGTGGGCGCGTGTCGCCGTAGCGGTCAAACCAGTCGCGCAGTGCCGCGGGCTCGAGCGCTTCGCCGCCGAACACGACCAGGCGCAGCGCGGGCAGGGTGCCGGGCTGCCGGTCGAGCAGGCGGAAGGCCGAAGGCGTCTGGCTGAGGACGGACACGCGATGCGCGCGCAGGAAATCGGCGAACGCGAGCGGGTCGCGGCTCGTCTCGAACGGGACGAAGACGGCCTGCGCGCCGTGCAGCAGCGCACCCCAGAGTTCCCACACCGAGAAGTCGAAAGCGGTGGAATGAAAGACGCTCCACACGTCGTGTTCAGCAAGCGAGAACGATTCGCGCGTGACGTCGAACAAGCGCAGCACGTTCGCGTGAGTGACGATGCAACCCTTGGGCGTGCCGGTGGAGCCAGACGTATAGATTACGTAGGCGGCTTGCGCGGCGCAGACGGCGCGGGGCGGAGCGGGGCGATTGCCGCCGTTATCGTTAAGGCTGATCACACAGCGCGGCAGACGAGTGTCACGCGGCAGGCGTTCGAGCTCACCGGGAGTGCCGACGATGGCGATCATCGCGCTGTCGTCGATGAGGAAACGCAGGCGCTCGTCGGGATAGGCGGAATCGAGCGGCACATAAGCGGCGCCGGTCTTGAGAATGGCAAGCATGCCAATCGCGAAATGAATGTCGCGTCCGGACGCAAGACCGATGCGCAGTTCGGGGCCTGCGCCGAGATCGCGCAGCGTCCAAGCGAGCGCATTGGCGCGTGCGTCGAGTTCGGCATAGGTCAGCGAACCGGCGTCGCCGGATACGGCAATCGCATCCGGATACTGCACGGCGATTTGCTCGAACGCATCGCACAGGTTCGCATGCCGCAGCGTCGACGCGACCGGCGTACGCGATGTCACCGGCCAGTCGCGCACGCCGACGACCGCCATCGACAGCCACGGCGCATCGACGTCGGCCGCGATGTCGCGCAGCGCTGCGTCGAGCACCGCGACGTGCCGTTCGATCTGCGCCGCGCCGAACCGGGCGACGTCGTAATGCAGCGACACGTCGAAGCCGTCGCCGGCCGGGTCGCGCGCGAACTGAACGAGCAGCGGGAAGTCGGTTTCCTCGTGCGCGTCGAAGTCGACGACCGCGACGCCGGGCAGATCGAGCGCGTCGCGATAGACGTGGAAGTGGATGTAGTTGAACGCGACGTCGAACAGGCGGCCCGCGCCGGCTTCGTCGGCGATGGCGGCGAGCGGCAGGCGCTTGAGCGCGTCGATCTCGCGCTCGGCGGCGGCGACCTGCCGGATCAACCCGGCCCACGAGCCGGGCGCGAGGCGTGCACCGAGCGGCACGCTGTTCAGAAACAGGCCAGTCGCCCGTGCGCTGAGCGCGTGATCGGGCCGGTTGTGGACAACGTAGCCCGTCACCGGGCAGTCCGATCCCGTCAGCATCGACAGCGCGCGCAGATGCGCGGCGAGCAGCAACGAGCGCAGTTCGACGCCGAGCGCGCGGGCCTGCGCGGCGAGCGACGTCGACAACGGCTGCGACACGCGCCGGACGACTCGCTCGACCGTGCGGCGGCCGGCGGTCCGGCTCCGATCGTGCGGATCGCGCGGGTCGCCGCCCACGTCGCCATCGCCGGCGAGCAGCGTCGCGGGATGCCGGGCCAGCCGTTCGCGCCACGCGCGGCGCAGCGCATCGTCCGCGAGCGCGTCGCGCTCGGCGGCCGCGTGCAGCGCCAGCACCGGCGCATCGCTGGCGGCCTCGATGCGTGGGCCGCCGCACGCGTGGCCGATCAGCTCCGTCATCAGCGTCGCGACGCTCCAGCCATCGACGATCGCGTGATGAAAGCTCAGCGTGACGTGGATCGCGTCGTCGGCGACGCGATGGATGAACAGCCGCAGCATCGGGCCATGTGCGATGTCGAAATTGCGCCGCTGCTCGGCGTCGACGAACGCGTCGAGCGCGACTCGCTGCGCTGCGTCGGCCAGCGTGCGGCAGTCGAACACCTGCAGCGCGGCAGCGGCTTCGCGGCGGATCAACTGCAGCGGCGTCGAAAAGCCGTCGAGCGCGAACCCGGTGCGCAGCGTCGCGTGCGCGCGTGTCACGGCTGCGAGCGCGCGGCGCCAGGCGGCCTCGTCCCACGCGGGAATCCGCAGCCGATAGCGGAACACGTCGTGAAACACCGCGCCACCGTCGCGCTCGCGATGAAACAGCATGCCGAGCTGCAGGCGGGACATCGGCAGCGTGTCTTCGAGGCCGTCGGGCAGCCGCGCGCGGTCGGCGTCCGACAGCAGCGCGAACGGCGCGGGCGCGGCGGACGCCGCCACCGGCGGCAGCGGGTCGCGATCGACCGCTTCGGCGAGCGCGGCGAGCGTCGGGCATTCGCGCAACTGAAGGGGCGACACGTACACGCCGCGCGCGCGGGCCTCGGTGACGACTTCGAGCGAATTGATGCTGTCGCCGCCGAGCGCGAAGAAGCTGTCGTGACGAGCAGGTTCGCGGCCGAGGACGCGGGCCCAGATGTCGGCGAGCAGGCGTTCGGTGGGTGTCGCGGGCGGCTCGCGGTGGGTGTCGTCGGCGACGGCTTCGGGCTTGGGCAGCGCGCGGCGGTCGAGCTTGCCGTTGACGGTCAGCGGCAACGCGTCGAGGACGACGACGTGCGCGGGAATCATGTGAGCCGGCAGGCGCTCGGCCAGATGAGCGCGCAGCGCGACGGGGTCGAGCGCGTCGTTCGACGGAGTTGCGTAAGCGACGAGCCGCGCATGGCCGTGCGCATCGTCGTCGGCCACCACGGCGGCATCGCGTACGCCCGGGTAATCGCGCAGCGCGGCCTCGATTTCGCCGGGCTCGATGCGGAAACCGCGAATCTTGATCTGCTGGTCGGCGCGGCCGAGATAGACGATCTCATCGTCGGCGCGGCGTCGCGCGAGGTCGCCCGCACGATAGCGCCGCGCGCCTGGCGCGCCGTCCGGATCGGGGACGAAGCGCGCGGCGGTGAGCCCCGGCCGGTTCAGATAGCCGCGCGCGACGCCGGCGCCGCCGACGTGAATCTCGCCGGCGACTCCATCGAGCACCGGCTCGCCGTGACGATCGAGCAGCTGCAGCGACAGATCGGCCAGCGGCGCGCCGATCGGGCTGAGCGGCGTGTCGGCGTCGGCGCGCCGCAGCGTGCGCGCGGTCACGTGGACGGTCGTCTCGGTGATGCCGTACATGTTGACGAGACGTGGGCGTGTGTCGCCGTAGCGGTCAAACCAGTCGCGCAGCGCGGCAGGATCGAGCGCTTCGCCGCCGAACACGACCAGGCGCAGCGCGGGCAGGGTGCCGGGCTGCCGGTCGAGCAGGCGGAAGGCCGAAGGCGTCTGGCTGAGGACGGACACGCGATGCGCGCGCAGGAAATCGGCGAACGCAAGCGGATCGCGGCTCGTCTCGAACGGGACGAAGACGGCCTGCGCGCCGTGCAGCAGCGCGCCCCAGAGTTCCCACACGGAGAAGTCGAAGGCGGTGGAATGAAAGACGCTCCACACGTCGTGTTCGGCAAGCGAAAACGATTCGCGCGTGACGTCGAACAGACGCAGCACGTTCGCGTGAGTGACGATGCAGCCCTTGGGCGTGCCGGTGGAGCCGGACGTATAGATTACGTAGGCGGCTTGCGCGGCGCAGACAGAGCGGGGCGGAGCACGGCGATTGCCGTCGTCATCGTCGAGGCTGATCACACAGCGCGGTAGACGAGTGTCACGCGGCAGGCGTTCGAGCTCACCGGGAGTGCCGACGATGGCGATCATGGCGCTGTCGTCGATGAGGAAACGCAGGCGCTCGTCGGGATAGGCGGAATCGAGCGGCACATAAGCGGCGCCGGTCTTGAGAATCGCGAGCATGCCGATCGCGAAATGAATGTCGCGCGCGGATGCAAGACCGATGCGCAGTTCGGGGCCTGCGCCGAGATCGCGCAGCGTCCAAGCGAGCGCATTGGCGCGTGCGTCGAGTTCGGCATAGGTCAGCGAACCGGCGTCGCCCGATACGGCAATCGCATCCGGATACTGCGCGGCGATTTGCTCGAACGCATCGCACAGGTTCGTATGCGACGGTACGGGCAGGGCGGTCGAAAACGTCGCCGGCGCATCGCGACTCGCCGGCTTCGCCGGAACGAGCCGCGCATTCGCGTCGTCGAGCGCTTCACGAAGCACGTCCCGGAACGCATCGACGAGCGTCTGCGGTGCAAGCTCGCCGAAGCATGAATCGTTCGTGTCGAAGTCGACGTAGATCGGCCGTCGCGCGCTGAAGTCGCGCACATAGACGCGCAACGGATAGCTTTGCGCGGGCGTGCGCAGCGGCGTCACCGTCGTCTGCGTGCCGTCGAACGTCGCATCGTAGTCGTGCCGCTCGTACGACAGGCTCACTTCGAACGGCAGCCGGCCCTGGTCGCCCGACACCGCGTCGAGCGGATAGCGCTGATGGCGGAAATCGGCTTTCAGTTGCGTGCCGATTCGCGCGACGAGCGCCGCGAACGTGTCGGCGGGCGCGGCCGACGTGCGCAATACGCAAAAGCCGAGAAAGAGCCCGATCGTCTGCTTGTCCATCACGGTGCGACGGTTCAGGATCGGCAGGCCGATCGAGAGATCGCGCGCGCCGACGACGCGAAACAGCGTCGCCTGCAGGACCGCCGCGAAGAAATGAAACGGGCTCGCGCGCTGCGCGTCCGACCACGCGTGCAGCGCGGCGGTGTCGGCCGCGCTCAGCTCGAGCACCGTGCGGCGGTTCGACTGCGACGTCGCGCGCGGAAAATACTCGCTGTCGTATGACGCGAGGCGCTCGGCCCAGTAGCGGCGCGACGCGTCGCACTTGTCGGAAGCAAGATATGCGCGCTCGTCGGCGAGCGTCGCGTCGACGCTCGTCTCGTCCCAAGGCTGCGGCGCTTCGCCCGCACGCATCCGGTTGTACGCGTCGCAGAGGCGCGCGTAAAAGAGCGACGTGCCCCATCCGTCGAACAGCGCGTGATGGAATTTCGCATAGGCGACGTGGTCGTTGTCGCCAACTTGTATCAGCACCATCCCGCAGGCGATCTCGCGTCCGTCGGTGGCGAACGGGCGATTCGCGAAATCGTCGTCGACGAAGCGCTGCGCGGCGGCCTGCGGATCGGCATGCGCGCGCAGATCGAGCATCTCGAGCGAGAAGCGGGTGTCGTCGTGCACGATCTGGTGCTGGCCATCGTCGCCGTCGTGTAGCGACGAGCGTACCGCCGCGCTGTGCTGGGCGACGAAGTCGGCCGCGCGCCAGAAGAGATCGGCGTCGAGCACCCCGACGATGTGTGCCAACGCGCCGATATGCGCGAGCCGGTGGTCTTCGTGGATGTTTTGCGCCGACAGAATATTGCGCTGTGCCGCCCGGAGGGGGTATTTCATCTCGCTGCCCGCCGTAGATGGTTCGCTATCGAAAATTATTCGGATGCCGATACATTGCGACGTTCGATTGCGCCGGACACCCGCGCAGCGGATGCGGCCATTCGCAAGTGACGGGCATTAAAACACCGCGCCGGCCGAGCGTCTGTCCCCCCAACGCCGGACAATGCGCGCGGCGCCCGTCATGCATTCCCATGACAGACATCGGGCGCCGCCGGTGTTCTAATCCGGCAGGCCGGTTCGCGCGCCAGATGCGCGAACGCCGAATCCGACGCGTTCGCGTCGCGCGAGCTTGATCGCGCTCAAACCGGGAAGGAATGCATGTCGACGGGTCGTCGTTTCTTTTTCTTCTGGCTGGGCGAATCGTCGATGCAATGCGCCACCGCGCTGATGTCGTTCGCACTCGGCGTGTGGGTCTATCAGCATTCCGGTTCGGTGACGGCTTTCTCGAACACGGTGATCGCCGCGACGCTGCCGTCGGTGCTGATCCTGCCGTTCGCGGGCGGCCTGGCCGACCGGATCGACCGCAAGCTCATCATCGTGTCGGCCAACGCGGCGCTCGCGCTGCTCACACTGCCGCTACTCGCGCTGTTGTTCGCGGACCGACTGCAGCCGGTGCACCTGTATGCGTTCAACGCATGCGCGTCGGCGGTCGGCGCATTTCGGACACCTGCCAATCAGGCGTCGATCAATTCGATCGTGTCGAACGACGCGCTGACGCGTGCGAACGGCCTGATGGGTATCGGCAAGAACGTGTCGACGCTCGTCGCGCCGCTGCTCGGCGGGATCATCATGGGCGGCGCCGGCCTGAATGCGGTTTTCACGATCCATTTCGTCGCGAGCGTCGCGGCGATGCTGTGCGTGCTCAAGGCGCTGGGGCAGCCCGGCACGGTGCCCGTCGAGCCGATGCGCGCGGACCGGCCGCTGCGGCGCGATGTACTGGCGGGTATCGCGAGCACGTTGCGCTTCTTCGAAGCGGAGCCGCTGATGCTCGGACTGCTCGGCTACGTGATGATCCAGAGCGCGCTGATCTCGCTTGCGACGATGATGATCGCACCGCTCGTGCTCGCGAATCATTCGAGCGCGCAGCTCGGGCTCGTCTACACGTCGGCTGCAATCGGCGGGCTCGCCGGCATGTCGCTCCTCGTCGCGACGACGAATCCGCGGCGCCTGATGCTGATCGTCGTGTGCGCGGATGCGGTGCTGTCGCTCTGCATGCTGTCGATCGGCCTCGTGTCGGCCACGTCGTCGTACTGCGCGATCGCGTTCGTCGCGCTGGCGGCGGGCAGCGTCGCCGAAGGGTGCGCCAGCGCGCTGTGGCTGCGCAAGATCCCGGCGCGCAACAAGGCCAGCGTGCTGTCGTTCGTCAGCATGCTGATGATCGCGACGATGACGGTCGTCGTCGCGGTGGGCGGGTTCGTCGTCGACCGGGTGCTGGAGCCCGCGCTGTCGGCGGGCGGGACGTTCGCGCAGGCGGCGAACGCATGGCTCGGGATCGGCAAGGGTGGCGGCGTCTCGCTGTTGTTTGTCGCCGTGGGCGCGATAAGCGTGCTGCTGTGCGCGTGCATGTTCGCGCATCCGCGCATGCGACGGATCGACCTGCTGGTGCCGGACGATCGTTCGCTGAATGCGATCGATGTTCGGGAATTTCCTTCGGCGGAGTGATGCTGCTTGCGGAATGCCTGCTTCCGTTTACTTCGTGGTTGCCCGACTCAGGCGTCCCGGTATTGACGGCCTAGCTCCGCAGTCGCGTAGATCGATGTGGTGTCGAGCGAATCGTGACCAGCAAAATTACTCGCAGGTGCTCGAACTGTTCGATCTGGCGAAGGCGAACCCCGAAACGAAGATCATCGTCAATCACTGCGGCGGCGTCGTGAAGGTCGACGGGCGGGCAAATCGTCATCGATATGTAAGCAAAACTCCGAAGCAATCGCGTCGATAAAACACAAAATCCAGAATAATCCATCGACCCGATACGCCTGTCCGGGAACGCGCGTTACCCATCACATAAAAATGACCTCAGCGGGATAGCAGACGCATGTTTGCGGCAGGCACGGCGTGCTACGCTTTGTCATGGCGTTCCGCGAATCTTTCGCGCCGCTCGAAAATTTGCACGATTAACTAAATAAATCAAATGCGCGGCGCGCCGATAATGCGGAAAGCATCGGCAATCGATGCGCCCCTGGATGAACGAAGGGCGCCGGTATAAAGTCGCGGAAAAAAATACAGTCTCCGGGGGTAAAGCTCATGGCGTGGCAATGTGCATTCCGTCGCCGGCGGGCGACGCTGAAGTCGGGTATCCCGTCGCGGCACGCCGGAGCGCAACGATGAACGCGCCGCGCGGGGCAGTGCAGTGTGGCGCGCAACGTGCCGGATCGGCGCCGGGCCCGCTCGCCGAATTCATACTCGTCGGCGAGTCGCCGGCGCTCCAGCAACTGATCCAGATGGTCGACCGCGTCGCGCCGACCCGCCATGCGTTGCTGGTGACTGGGCCCACCGGCTCCGGCAAGGAAATCGTCGCGCGGCGTATCCATGCGCACGGTGAAATGCCCGACGAGCCGTTCGTCGACGTGAACTGCGGCGCGATTCCCGAAAGCCTGGTCGAGGCCGAGCTGTTCGGTCATGTGCGAGGCGCATTCACCGGCGCGTCGGGAAGCCGGGCCGGCGTATTCCAGCAGGTCGGGCGCGGTACGCTGTTTCTCGACGAGATCGGCGAACTGCCGCTCGCACTGCAACCGAAACTGCTCCGCGTGCTCGAGACCGGCAGCTTCCGTCCGATCGGCGCGTCGGCCCCGCTGCGCTTCGACGGGCGCGTGGTCGCGGCCACCCACCGCGATCTGCACGAGGCGGCCCGCGCCGGCCGCTTTCGCGAGGATCTCTACTACCGGCTCGCGGTATTCGTGCTCGCGGTGCCCGGTCTCGACCAGCGCGCCGATGACATTCCCGCGCTTGTCACGCACTTCGCCGCGCAGCAGCGCCGCGTGATCGATTTCACGCCGGCCGCGATGCAGCGGCTGCGCCGGCACACATGGCCGGGGCACGTGCGGCAGTTGCGCAATCTCGTCAGCCGGCTCAGCGTGCTTGCCCCCGATACGCAGGTCGACGTCGACGTGCTGGAAACGTTCCTCGCGGCCGAGACGGACGGCGCGGAGGGATGCGAGCGGCTCGCCGACCGCCTGCTACTGCTCGACGGCGACGACAAGCTCGCGGCCGCCGAGTATCTGCTGATCAATCGCGCACTCCAGCGCACCGCCAACAACAAGAGCGCGGCGGCCGCGCTGCTGGGCGTCAGCCGCAAGGTCGTCGAGCGCCGGCTGAAGGCGCGCGCCGATCGCGACGGCGAAGCGCGCCGGCATCTGAGCCGCGCGCAGGCGCACATCCGCGACGCGCAGTTCCACGAGGCCGTGCCGCTGCTGCGCCGCAGCCTCGACGCCCTGCGGAAGAGCGGCGACGAGGCGGACACGCGGCGCCTGTGTTTCGAGGCCAATCTCGCGCTGGCCATCAGCCTGCGCAGCGTGCACGGCTGGCTGTATCCGGAGGCAACCGCCGCGTACGCCGCCGCGCTCGCGGCGGGCGAAGGCGTGTGCGACGCCGCCGAACTCGCGTCGGTGCGGTTCGGCATCTGGACCACGCAGCTCACGACGCTGCAACTGAGCGACGCGCGCGCGACCGCGCAGGACCTGCTGCAGTGTGCGCAACGGATCGGCACGCCGGCGACGCTCGACGAAGCGCACGTCGCGATGACCAACACGTTGTTCTGGCTCGGCGACAGCAGCGAGGCGCTCGCCTGCCTGGCGCGCGGCAACCTGCTCGGCATCGGTCTCGACGATCATCGTGCCGGCGCGCAAGGCTTCGACCTGGCCGGGCTTGCACTGACCTTCGAGGGGCTCGCCTGTTACCAGACGGGCGCCGACGATCGCGCGCGGCACGCGATGACGGTGTTGATGGCCCGAGCGGCCCGTCCGAACGCGCATGCCCTCGCGCACGTGTTGAACCTGCAGGGCGCCGCGTGGCTCGCCTGCCTGTTCGACGACGTCGAGCGGCTCGGCGATCTCGCGGCCGAGCTCGTCGGCGTGTCGGAATTCGCCGGGCTCGCGTTCCATCAGGGCGTGGGCGAGGTGTTCCGGGCCTGCTGGCTCGGCAGGCACGGCAGGTTCGACGAGGCCGAGCAACTGCTGCTGGATGGCTATGAGCGGATGATCGGGCATGGCGGCGCACTGTTCTATTCGTTGACGGCTTGGCAACACGGCGAGCTGCTGCTGCGCGCGGGCCGGCCCCGCGACTGCGAGCGGGTGCTGGGCGCCGCGCTCGACGTCGTGCTCGAGCGGCAGGAACGCGTGTATCTGAGCGAATTGCTGATCGTCCGCGCGCGCGCGGTACGCGCGAGCGGCGATCTCGCGCTGGCCGAACAGGCGCTGCGCAGCGCGATCTCGACGGCTCAGGCACTCGGATCGGTGCCGGCGCGCGTCGCCGCCGCGACACACCTGGCGGATCTGCTGGCCGAAATCGGCCGGCACGCCGATGCGACCCAGACGCTCGAACGCGCATTGCGCGGCACGCCGCCGCTGCAGGCGGCGCCCGTCACGCAGCGCGCGGCATCGCTGCTTGCCGAGCTGCGCCGCGCGCACGCGCCGTTGCCCTTCGCGCCGATGCGCCACGAATCCGGCTTCGACGCGCGTCCGGCACGCCCCTGATCGTTCCGAGGCGTTCGCCCCAATTCCAGAGCAAGCGTGCCGGACGCAGGCGCGCGTTTGGCCGCGACGCGAACGACGGCGACATCCCGCTGCATCCATGCGGCGGAGCGGACGAATTCGTCCACTCGACGTTGATTCGCCGGACGCCGGCGTCCGACGCCTGCGGGCCGTTCTCGCCCGGCCCGTCGAGGACCGCCGCCGGGCGGGGCAGCGGGCGACTGGCACGAGATTCGCTGAAGAGGTACGCCGTGCGTCGGGTTCGCCGACGCCGCGCCCGTGCTTCGCTTCCGCGACGAGGTCGACATGGCAACTCCGCTCTCCGCTTTCCGCTCACCCGCCAATCAGGCCGCCAAGGATCTCGCGGACTATCCGGCCGCGCTCTCGGCGTTCTCCGCACTATGGAACACGTATCTCGACGGGATCACGCAGCAGGCGATCGTCGGCAATCCGTGGCAGGCCAGCAATTCGTCGAACACGCCGTACTACTTCAATCCGCTGACCACGGCGATGCCGGGCGACGCGGTGACCACGGGGGTCCAGTGGTCGGCGATGCCCGGCCGCATCTCGTACTACGACGAAGCGCAATGGGGCAGCACGCTGTCGCCCACGCAGATCAACCAGCTCGCGGACTACGGCTGGACGCCGTCGTCCGCCGCAGCCAACCGCCAGACCTTTCCGAACCTGACCACGGATCCGTGCTCCGGCGAACAGGACAGCAAGGCGTACGGCCCCTATGGCCCGCGCGGCTGGCAGGACGAATACTGCGAATGGAGCGTGCTGCGCGACCCGACCACCAACAAGATCGTACGCATCGACTTCACCTGCGAGAACCCGGAGTACTGGTACACGCTGTGGCGGGTCGCGCCTGACGTCGTGGTCGATCTGTACCGTGCGACGCTCGACAATCCGGCGATCCAGCCGTCGGACCTGTGGCTCAAGGATGCCGCCGGCCATGCCGTGATCGATCCGTCGACGGGCGCACCCGCATACGACCCGCTGAACATCTGGAATCGCGGGCCGGAGCGCACCGCGACATCGGGCGGCGCGATGCATCTGACGAGCACGCCGAACACGCTGCAGACGGAGATTGCCGGGCTCGCCGGCGCGGCCACCATCCAGCGGACCTGCGGTGCGACCGATCCGGAAGTGCTCCTCTGCTGCGCGCAGTACGGCCAGCCGCATCGCAACAGCGATCCGCATATCGGGCTCGTCGTCAACCAGGTGGTTGGCTTGGGCAACAAGGTCACGATCGCCGATCCGCCCGGCCTCTACATGCAGATGCCCAACTTCAGCCAGTACAAGCTGCCGTCCAGCGCGCCCGCCGGCGCGACGGCGCAGGACTACTGGCGGGTCGTGCGCGGGGCGGTGTCGCTGAACGACATGAACGGCCACCCGCTACCGGGCAACCTTATCCTGCACGCGGTGTTCGAGGTGCCGTCCGGGCTCGGCTTCACCGTCGGCGACATCACGATCGGCGGCACGCCGATCGAGTATGCGGCGCAGGTCGCGGCGACCTTCCTCATGCAGATCAACGCGACGCCGATCTCGATCAGCGGGCAGCCGAACCAGGAGGGCTGTGCGGGCGACCCGCAGAATCCGACGCCGCAGCCGCTGCAGATGTGGCACACGTCGCTGTGGAACGCCTACTACGGCACCGCCGCGCCGGCGAATCCGGTCGCGCAGCCGATGGTGCTCGCGAGCAACACGGTGATCCTGCCGCCGACGCTCGCGCGCGGACAGGCGCGGGTGCCGATGACCCTCGTATGTCGCGGCGCGAACCTCGGCAAGCACGGCGAGCTGCCGACGGTCGGCTTCGACGGGCCGGATGACGGCGTGACCGCGGTCGTCGCTGGACTGACCGACGACGTCGCCTATACGGTGCCGGGGGATTCGTATCCGTCGAGCAACCAGGTGCTGTCGCTCGAGGTGACGGTCGATGCCGGCGCGGCGCCCGGCCTGCGGGGCGTGCGCATCGGCAACCCCGGGGAAGCGGCCGGTCAGGCCGCTCCGAGCTTCCTCTGGGTCGAATGATGCGGCGTGCCAGACGGCCATTCGGTCCGGCTGCGCGCATCGCCGTGACGCTCGGCGCGTGCGCGGCGTTCGCGGCGGGCATCGCGCAGGCAAAGGAGTCGCCCGCGCCGGCCCCCGCCGACGCGAACGGCTACGCGACGACGTCGCGCGCCGCGACATCGACCTACAGCGCCTGCTTTGCCGCACCGACCGTGTCCTTCGTGCTGCCTGCCGATGCGGCCCTGTCCGATCAGGCCGACATGAATTGCTTCGCGTGGCAGCAGTTCATCGCGCTGAACTGGCAGGCGTCGGCCACGCAGAACGGCCAGCCCGACACGAGCGTCACGGCCCAGTCGTTCGGCATGCCGTCGGCTGCCGCGCCGACTGTCTGGGAAACTTACGCACTGAGTTCCAACGTGTTCCGCCCGAACGCGGCCACGCCGCTGCCGTTCAACGGCGCGAGCCGCAAGGCTGCCGCGCGCGCCAAGCCCGGCCGGGCCCCGTTCGTGCGCGGCGCAGCGGCCGAGGACGCGCTCGTCGACATCCAACAGGCGTTCACCAAGGGATGGATCACCGCGCAGAACGGCATGCCGACGTTCTACGAAAAGCGCATGAACGTCGAGGAGTACGACTACATCGTTGACAACCGGCTCTACGACGCGAACGCGCAGTGGCAACGGATCGCGAGCAATACAGGCATCCAGCTGCCGGACGGCTCGGCGTCGGGCACCGTCGGCGCGATCGAGCTCAAGGCCGCATGGCTGCCGCTCACCGATCCGTCCCTGTACGCGCGCTACCTGACGCGGCCGGCCACGCTGATCGACCCGGCGACCGGCCGGCGCACGAACGCGGTGGTCGGCCTCGTCGGGCTGCACATCATCCACAAGACGCGCAAGGCGCAGCAATTCGCGTGGGCGACGTTCGAGCAGGTCGACAACGTGCCGGTGCAAGGCCAGGTCGGCGCGGGGCCGTACACCTACTACAACCCGCATTGCGATCCGGCCTCGGATCCCTATCAGTGCCGCGTCAACACCATTCCGATGTGCGCCGACAACGCGTGCGACTACGCAAAGCCGACCCAGGTCGCGCGCGTGCAGCCGATCCCCGACGACGTCGCGGCGCTGAACGCGTACGTGCAAGGCGTGATTCGTGACGCGAATCCGCAGTCGGTGATGCAGTACTACCAGCTGATCAGCGTGATGTGGCCGTCCGCGTCGACGACGCTCACCGGCGCGGGGCTGACGCCGCTGACCGCCGGCGCGCCGCAGCCGCCGAACGGCGTGGGCGGGCTCGCGAACGCGGTGCTCGAAACCTTCTTCCAGACCCTGACCTCGCCGTCGCCGAATCAGCTGCTGACCCAACCGAACTGTCTCGCCTGCCACACGGTCGCGACGCTGCCGAAACGCGGCCTGCCGCCCGACTGGGGCACCAGGCCGACGAACTACGCGAGCGACTACAGCTTCCTGTTCAGCGAGGCCGACGCGCGGGCGGCGACCTCGCTCGCGGCAACCCCGTGCAAGCCGGCAGCGGCGGGCCGCGCCGGCCATCAGAAGGACCTTGGTTGTTCCAGGAGAAAACCGTGAAAAGAGAAAAATTGGAGTTGCCGCGCGAGTGGACCCTGCCGGCATTGCAGGCGCACTTCCAGGACGCGCTCGATCTCGAGCTGTGGACGATTCCGTACTACCTGACGGTGCTTTATTCGATCAAGGATACGGGCTCGAAGGCCGCGCAATTGATCCAGGCCGCCGTCTACCAGGAAATGTTGCACGCGCAACTGGTTGCCAATGTCGCGAACGCCTATGGCTTCTCGCCGGCCGCGACCGTGCCGGTTTACCGCGGGAAGGCGGTGCCGCATCTCGATTTCGACCTGGACGAACCGAACCCGACGACCGAGTTTACGCCGTACAGCGCGGAGCTCGGCCCGCTCGACGCGGCGCGGATCAACACGATGTGCCTCGTCGAATATCCGGAGTGGTGCACCGGGCGCGAACCCGACGTGGCCGATTCGACCGACGAGTACGGCTCGATCGCCGAGTTCTATGTGGCGCTGCGCTACGGCATGTCCGCGCTGCGCTCCGAGGTGGTCGGCCGGCGCCGCCAGTTCGACGAATTCGGGCCGTTCTACCAGAACCACCCGGGGCTCACCGTGACGGAAGACGGCGATGCAGGGTTCCGCCAGGCGCTGACGCTGCTCGACGTAATCGTCGAGCAGGGGGAGGGGCAGACCGAACCCATGGAGACCGTGCCCGTCGAATTCCAGAACACGGCCGACGGCTTCCATAACAAGACGCCGCATTTCCAGCGCTTCGACTTCATCCGGAATCTTCCGGTGCTGCCCGCCACCTACCCGGGCGTCGCGAACCCGCCGGCCGGAAGCCCCGGCCACGACGCGCAGCAGATCCTGATCCGCGATTTCGCGGCCTTCCTCGACGTGCTCAACCGGATGTTCCGCGGCGAGGCCCCGCCACCTTCGTTCGGCAGCCTGATGGCAAAGCTCGGCGGCGACATCCTGAGCTGCTGGAAGCACCAGGCCATTCCCCGTTTCTCGCAGGAGCAAGCATGACGCTGTCATCCGTCTTCCGCATCCATCCGGCCTTCGGCATCGCGCGGGTCGGCACGAGCGACGAGTTCTACCTCGGGCCTGAAACGATGGCGGGCCTGCCGATCGACCCCGCCGTCGACGTCGGCAACCCGAACGTGACGGGCGGCCTGCCGATCAAGGCCGGCACCGAATCGCAGGTAATCTCGAGCGACGACCTGCGCGATCGCGGCGGCCGCATGAAGCGGCAGGCGGCACGCTTTCGCATCTATCACTACGCTGCGGGCGACGGCAGCGACGAACGCTACCCGAACGGCGGCGGCGTCGAGGTGTCGATCGGCAGCGTGATCGACGGCAGGACGGTGCGCGACATCGTCTGGTCGGTGCATCTCGCGAACAAGAAGGCAAACTCGTACATGCTGAACGACGAACTCGGCCTCGCCGTGTACGAGAAGGCGAACGCCGACCATCTGCACCTGCGCAACGCGGCCGAGGGCGAGGATCCCGACAATGCGGCGCGCCTGAAGAAGCTCGTGATCGACGCGGGGCCGCGCGCGATCCGCGGCACGAGCCACGGCAGCGTGCAGTTCGACAAGGCGACGATCGCGACCTACGTGGCCGAGCACGGGACGATCAAGTCGATGCCGAATTATCCGAAGACGTTCCCCGACGACAGCTTCTCGCAGCTTTATACGCCGACCGGCCTGATCGACACGCTCGGCGAGTTGCGCACCGACGACAAGGGGCGCCTGCTCGTGCTGCCGGCGTGGGGGCGCGCGTGCGGCTGGCTGCGGCCCGACGGCACGCCGTTCCCGCTGATCGGCGGCCTGATCGCCCCGGGCGAATACGGCGATGTGAACGCGGACGGCTGGTTCGACGACACCGCGGACGGCCCGGTCTCGGCGACGCTCGTGTTCGACGACGACAGCACCGCGTCGGTCGTGCCCGCCTGGGTGATCAGCACCGATCCCGGCTACGCGCCGCAGACGCTGAACGTGACCAGCCTGTGGGACGACATGTTCGACACCTGGGTGCGGCGCATGGACCTGATGCCGGAGATCTTCGACCATCGTTTCAACCGCGATTACCGGCCGCGCTTCGACGATCATCTGCTGCCGATCTTCCGCGCGCCCGGGCTGCAGCGCTGGAACACCAACCTGCCCGCGCGGGCGATCGCCGCGCACGACGCCGTCGGCGCGATCCGCGCGCAGGACGATCCGCGCGAGACGATCATGACGGGCCTCGCCTACGTGCGCAATCCGAACCTGCCGGAGCAGTCGAACCTCGGCGCGCCGCTGATGCCGCTGTCGATGGGCGACGCGGGCAAGGCGTTCATGAGCGTCTCGCTGACCCAGTATTTCTTCCTCCAGCAATGGAACGACGGCAAGTTCGAGCGCGAAGCGCACCTCAAGTTCGGGCCGGGCGAGGCGCTCGACCGCACCGTGATGGTGAACTGCCTCGGCGGCCGCTTCGCGCCCGGCATCGAAATGACCTTCATCATCCGCGATCCGGCGATCTACCAGCAGGATTGGCAGAGCTCCGGCGCGGGGCCGTTCCGTCTGCGTGCGCGCACGCTCGACTACTCGACGGTGCAGGCGAGCCTGCCGTTCCTGACGGTCGGCTATGTGCCGCTGCATCCGGGGCCGGACGGCCTGCGCTCCGCGCCGCTCGAGCCCGGCGACGTGTCGAAGTTCATGGCCGTGCCGTGGCAGACCGACTACAACGCCTGCGCGACGCACAACTCGGCGCCGAATCCGACCAACAGCACGGCGCTCTACTGGTCGTGGCCGTCGCAGCGGCCGGTCGCCGTCCACACGGCGGCCGACGTGCGCGACGGCAAGCCCGGGCCGCAACGCTACTCGATTCGCGGCCCCGGCACCGCCACCGACGATCTCGGCGATGCCGGCCGCTATCAGGACCTGCTCGACATCGTGAAGCACTGGCACCGCCTCGGCTTCGTGATCCAGGGCAGCGCGATCGCGGGCGACACCCGCTACAGCCCCGAACTCTATCTCGAGGTCGCGAGCCAGCTCGACGATCCGCCGATCGAGCCGTGGCCGATGAACTCGAATTCGCCCGGCGGCTGAGCGATGACGCCAGGTCACAGCATCGCGATCGTCGGGGCCGGCCCCGCAGGATGCGCGGCGGCGATCGCCTTGACGCGAGCCGGCGCGGGGCCGGTGCTCCTGATCGATGCGGACGGCCGCGACGACGTCGGCGGCGCGTGCGAGGGGGCGGGGCGCCGGCCGCGCTTCGGCGAAAGCCTGCCGCCCGACATCCGGCTCGTGTTCGCGGCGCTCGGCGTGCAGCACGCGTTCGATGCGCAGGCGTTCGATCCGTGTTGCGGCAGCGCGTCGTCGTGGGGCGCCGACGCGCTCGGCTACAACGACTTCCTGTTCAACCCGCACGGCTTCGGCTGGCACGTCGAGCGCCGACGCTTCGACGCGCTGTTGCGCGATTGCGCGATCCGCGCCGGCGTGCACTGGCAAACCGGCCGCGTCGCGCATTGCAGCTCGGCCGGCGACGGCATGCGGCTGCAGGTCGCGCTGCCTGGCGGGGCGACGGAATGCGTCGACGCGGCGTTCGTCGTCGATGCCAGCGGCCATGCCGCCTGCGTCGCGCGCGCAATGGGCGCCGAGCGGCTCGACGGCGACCGGCTGGTGTGCGTGTCGGCCTGCATGCCGATCGACGCCGGCAGCCGCCTCGGGCAGCGCTCGCTGCTCGAAGCCGTCGAATACGGCTGGTGGTACGCGGCGCGCTTCGCACCCGACGAGGCGATCGTGGTCGTCGCGACCGATGCGCAGATGCTGCGCCGGCACGCGCTGCAACAGCCCGCGTCATGGCATGCGCGCCTGCGCGGCACGCGGCATGTTGCCGCCGCGCTCGGTGACGGCGTGCGGGACGCGCCTCGCACGCTGACGGTGCGACAGGCGCGCTCGGCACGCCTCAGCCGATGCGCGGGGCCGCGCTGGCTGGCGATCGGCGACGCGGCGGCGTGCTTCGATCCGCTGTCGTCGCAAGGCGTGATCAAAGCGATGCTCGACGGGATGGCCGCCGCGCGCGAGATCGCCGGCGATCGGGACGGCCGCGTCATCGCGGCAACGCACGAGCAGCGGATCGGCGAACGGTTCGCTGACTACACGCGGATGCGCGACGACTTCTACGACCAGGAACGCCGCTGGGCCAATGCGCCGTTCTGGCGCCGGCGACGCCATCGCGACACGACGCCGCCCGCCGGCGTCCATCACGCAACGGAGACACAGCCATGAACGATGACGCCACGTCGTGGCCGATCAAGGACACGCCCAATACGCATGGGATGTTCATGCTCGGCACGACCACGCTGTATCTGTGCCATATGCCGATGTTCGGCATGGAAGACCATCTCTATCAGATGACGCTGCAGGCCCGGCTCGACCCGGCGTCGATGGCGGCGTATCTCGCGGACAAGGCGCGGCACCCCGGCGCCCCGTACAACCTGACCAACCTCGAGCACGATGCGTTCACACTGCCGCAGGTCGCGTGCGGTCAAATCCGGCAATACGTTGCCGCGATCTACCGCGATTACTCGGACGAAGGCGGCGGCACGCCGAGTACGCCGATCGTCGGCGAGGCGACCGTGTTCGTCGAACGCGTCGTCGTGTACCGTGCGTTCGACCAGAACATTCCGCGTCCCGCGAATCTGACCTACGTGCTGTTCGGTGACGGCAAGGAGGCGCACCTCGATCACTACATCGCGCTCGACCCGGACTTCCAGCACCTGCTGACGCTGCCGACCGTGCCCGACTGGCTCGACGTCACGCAGTTGCAAGCGGGCGTGCTGGTGAGCTTCCCGCAGCCGAGCACCCCAATCGGCTGCACGCCGCCCGTCACGCCGGGCGCGCATACGGTGCGGTTCCAGGGCCTCGCCGACGCGGCCGTGCCGCTGACGGTGGGCGACACGTTCTGGTACAGCACCGGCAACTCGCTCAACGCGGTCGATCCTTGCGGCGCTCGGCATGCTGCGGCGCCGGCACGCTCGCACGAGGTGGCGAAATGAACGTGCACTACGACGTCACGCTCGATCCGGCACGCCACGAACTGGGCGTCGAACTCACGATCGACGGCGTACCGCCCGGCGAGCTGGTGCTGGCGACGCCCACCTGGGTGCCCGGCGATTACGATTTCGAGCCGTTCGGCCGCGACGTGTTCGACGTTCGCGCGACGGACGGGGCGACCGGCGCGACACTCGACGTGCACCGCCGCGGCTGGCCCGCCTACACGATCAAGGTGCCGGCGCGGCGCGCTTCGGACGGCCGGGTGACGGTCCGCTATCGCGCCGCGGCCGCCTCGGTCGAGATGAGCGAGGAATGCGGCGTGCTCGGCGACCTGAACGGCGTGCTGCTCGGCACGCGGTATCTGCGGGTGAGCGCGCATGACGGCCGCTGCACGGTGCGCTATCACGTGCCCGAAGGCTGGGCGATCCATCATCCGTCGGGCGCGACGGCGCTGCCCGACCGGACCTGGGAATACGACAGCTACGCGCGCCTGCTCGACACGCCCGTCTCGTTCGGACGCTTCGACACGATCACGCGCGAGGTGCGCGGCACACCGTTCCATCACGTGTTCCTGACGCGCGCGCAGGGGTTCGACGCGCACGTCGACAGGTTCGTCGACGATCTGTGCAAGATCGCCGGCGTGTATCACGACATCTTCAGCGGCTTCCCGTTCGAGGACTATACGTACGTGCTGTCGTTCAATCCGAACGACGCATGGGGGCTCGAGCACCTGACGAGCACCATGGTCGGGCTCGATCCGTCGACCTTCTACGACGCTGACCAGTACGACGTCAGCGTGCGGGTCTGCGCGCACGAGCTGTTTCATGCGTGGAATGTCCGCCGCCTGCGGCCGGCGCCGCTCGGCCACCTCGACTTCGAACGCGGTTGCTTCAGCGACGGCCTGTGGGTCGCGGAGGGCTTCACGCGCTATTACGAATTCCTGTCCTGCACGCGCACCGCCATCTACACGCCCGCGCAGTTCCTGAGTGCCGTTACCGGCTACTACACGCACCTGGTCGCGCTGCCGGCGTATCGCCACGTGAGCCCGGCCGACGCGTCGGCGGCGTCCTACCTCAATCACGACAAGTATCCGGGGCGTGCCAACAGCGCGATCGACTACTACGACGCCGGGATGGTGATCGCATTCGAACTCGATGCGACGCTGCGCATCGACACCGACGGTGCGCAATCGCTCGACACCGTGTTCGCCGCGTTCTACGAGACCTTCGCGGGCAAGGGCGCGGGTTACACCCTCGACGACATCTGCGATTTATTCGAACGCTGCCAGCCCGGCCTCGGCGAGCGTCTGAGGACCAAGGCCGTCGAGCCGGCACGGCTCACGCTGCCCGAAAGCCTGCGCGCGCTCGGCTTCGACGTCAGTGAAGGACAGGTGCCGTATTGCGGCGTGATTCTCGCTGGCGACACCGGCCCCGCGGTCTACAGTGTCCTCGATGGCAGCCCGGCCAGCCGCAGCGGGCTGGCGGCCGAAGACACGATCGTCGCCGTCGACGCCTACCCGTTCTCGCTGGAAGCGCTGTCCGGCGCCGTCCGGCAGGGCGCCGACGTCACGCTTGACGTGCTGCGCGGCAACCAGTCCCGTCGCTACACGGTCCGGCCCGGCGAACGGACCGCGCTGGTGAGCCTTCGCTGGGCCGGCACCGCACGCCAGGCCGCGTTGATCGCCGAATGGCTGAACCGGCCGTTTGCGCCGTCGTCGGGCCAGCCCATCCCGCTCGATTTCTACGAGAACTTTCACGGCATCGAGACCGTGATCTGAACGGCGTCGAGGACAACCCCATGGTGACCCGGGAACAGATCGAACAGATCTACATGGAACTTCAGCCGCATTTCGTTAGCACCGCGGATATCGACGGCTATTCCGACATGTTTACGAGCGATGGCGTCTGGTGGCCGTTGGGACGCGAGACGCGAATCGGCCCGCGGCAGATTCGTGAAGGGTTTGCCGAACTGACGCGCGGCTGCCGGTTCGAGCCCGTGTTCGAGGCGATGGAGATTCACGTATCGGGGCAGACGGGCTCCGCCGCCCTGCACGGCACCGTGACGATCGTCTTCGACAACGGCGATCCGACGCAGGTCGTGCATTCGCGCGAGATCTGGGAGTTTCGCGAAGAGGGCGGGACGACGAAGATCAGCCGGATGCTGTGGAATCAAGCGCCATCGTGAGCGGTGCCGGCGCGTAGCGTGCGGCAGCCGTCGCCCCGGAACCTCATCATTTACCGCATCGGACAGGGTGCACCCGTGCGCCGGAACGTTGCCGCGGCGTCCGAATCCAAAACGCCCTGGCTCACAAAGATCGAGGCAGACGCAGATTGGCCCATGCGGGCTGGCATATTGTTTCAGATGCCTAGTAATAAACGATGGGGACGTATCGGCGCCACGCTGGAAGCGCGAGTGGCTCGACCCAGAAGTTGAATTCTGCCGCGTGCATCGCACGCTCCTCGAGACCGTTCCTGCTTCGACTTTTCGCCGAGCAGGTCATTTTCAGGCAGCGCTGCGTGCGATTAGCCGTTATCGAGAGACAAGCTTACTCAGGAACTATCGGCAGTTACGTTAGCAGAATAAACGGACACGATTAGCGCTCGAACGGACACCATTAGCAGAATCTACGAACTTCAACACCTGAAACGTCGAAAGAAGCGCCCGAGTCATCTACGCGTGGTCATGCCGATGCCCATTGGCGCAGACGAAAGCTGGGCGATGGACTTTGTCGCTGACGCGCTGGTGCATGGCCGACCCATACGGATATTGACGATTATCGACGCGTGGAACCGCGAGTGCCCGCACATCGAGGTCGACTTCTCGCTAACGGGTGTACGCGTGGCGCGTGTGCTCGAGCAGTTGCGGCAACGAGGGCGATGTCCCAATCTGATTCAGGTGGATAACGGGCCGGAATTCGTCAGCAAGGCGCTCGATGCCTGCCCGCCGATCCTCTATAAGCACATCAGATGGCGAGTTATGTAGAAGATCCCTAAATGATCGCGATAACCATATCGCTTTCTTGAAAATGCCCGACGCATTTATCAGGAAAGGATGCACTATGGCGATGCAATGGCTGCGCGCGCCCGCGCATGCCGCTAAGCAGCAAATCGCGCGATCACGTCTTGCATCTTCCGGATTTCCTCCTATGCTCAATTACATAAGAACATGGTGCTCCGCTCCGGCAATATCCATTTGCCAGCGGAGGAAAGATCGGCCATGTACTCGCTGCAGCTCCCTGCGCTTTGTCGATTTCCGTTTTCAAAAACGGAGGATGTCTTTTTTCCTCCGGCGCACGGAAATAGCTTTGAAATGCCTGTTATCGGATTGTCATTATTCGCCCAGATTGATTGCTGGACACGAAGGAGCATCCAATGAGGCAAGCGAGCCGATCCATTATTTCGCGCGTATGGCCGGCGGCGGTCGCGCATCTGTTCAGGCTGTCGTCGGGCCGGCATCGCGATGCTGCATCGGCCGATGCCGACGCGGCCGCGCGCACGCCGGACGATTCGCTTTCACCTGCTCCCGCGCGCCCCGACGCGAGCGCCCGGTATGAGGATCGCGCGAACCACGCGAGCTGGTTCGACGAGCGTTCGTTCTGCCTCTACGTGCCGACCGACGCGAGTAGCCCCGCAGGGCAGCTCGCTGCATGGCGCGATCGGCTGCACGCGCTCGGGCTGGCGTCGATCGTGACGACGGTCGGCGAGCCGCGGCGGGACAGCCTGGACGTCCTCAATGCCGGCGTCGAGTTGGGTATCACCGAGGCCGTGCCCTATCTCGAGGTCGTCGTCGGCGGCGAGACCGGCGCGTTTCTCTACTACCGCGGCGACGAGATCGAACGCGAATTGTCCGCCCTGCACGAAATGCTCGATCGCCACGGTCAGACGGGCCGGCCACCATCCTGACGGGCGCACCCCGCCCATATTTCACGACGATGCATGCGCGCGGCGAGGGCGCCGCCGTGCATGCTCGTCTTCGATGAGGAGGCTGTCGCGATGTCAATCGAAGTCAACCCGAGTCAAGCGTTGGCCTATCAGCAATGGGTGCAGAGCCTGAACGACGCGTACGAGGCGTTTCGCCTGCTCACCGACACGCAGCTGCGGGTCGGCCTGCTCGCGGTCGATGCGTTCCAGTCCGTGTTGCGCACCGCGATCGACGACAACACGGCCGGCAAACTGCTCGGCCAGCCGCTGCGGGAGGCGATGGCGGTCGCGATCCAGTTGGCGGCGTACGGGCCGGCGAACGACAATTCGGCCTTTCCGCACATCCCGGTGAGCGCGCGATGACGACCTCTCTCCTGCAGCGGATGCGTGCGTTCGGCGCGCGTCCGTGTCTCGTGTCGGCGGACGAGACCGTCGCGTACGACGCGTTTTGCGAGCGGATCGACGTCTGGCGCGGCGAACTGGACCGGTGGGGCGTGCGGCGCGGCGACACCGTCGCGGTGTGCGGCGATTACGCGCCGAACGTCTGCGCGCTGTTGCTGGCGCTCGCGTTCGCCGGTGCGATCGTCGTGCCGATCACGTCGGCCGGCGTGAAGCGCGATGCGTTCATCGAGATCGCGGAAGCTGGGTTCGTGGTCACGTTCGATGGTGCCGGGGCCGCGCGGGTCGAGCGTCGCGCGTCGCCGGCCGATGCGCATCCGCTGATCGAGCGGCTGCGCGCGGCCGACGCGGCCGGCCTGATTCTGTTCAGCTCCGGGTCGACCGGCGACAGCAAGGCGTCGCTGCTCGACCTCGACCGCATGATCGCGAAGCTCGAACGGGCGAGGGGCCGCGCGTACGTGACGCTCGTGTTCCTGATGCTCGATCACATCGGCGGCATCAACACGCTGCTCAACGTGCTGAGCCAAGGCGGCACGATCGTGACGCCGGCCAACCGGACGCCCGATGCCGTCTGCGAAGCGATCGCGCGTCACCGCGTCGAACTGCTGCCGACCAGCCCGACCTTCCTCAACATGATGCTGATCTCAGATGCGGGCGCGCGCCATGACCTGTCGTCGCTGAAGCTCGTCACGTACGGCACCGAACCGATGCCCGCCACGACGCTCGTCGCGCTGCACGACGCGCTGCCCGGCGCGAAGCTGAAGCAGACGTATGGACTGTCCGAGCTCGGCATCCTGCCGACGCAGTCGAAAGATTCCGGCTCGCTGTGGATGAAGCTCGGCACGGACGGCTTCGAGCACCGGATCGTCGACGGCGTGCTGTGGGTGCGCTCGGAAACGGCGATGCTCGGCTACCTGAACGCGCCGTCGCCGTTCGACGACGCGGGCTGGTTCAACACGCAGGATGTCGTCGAGACCGACGGCGACTACGTGCGCGTGCTCGGGCGCCGTTCGGAAATCATCAACGTCGGCGGCGAGAAGGTCTATCCGAGCGAGGTCGAGAACACGCTGCTGGCGGCCGGCAACGTGCGCGACGTCACCGTGTCGGGACGGCCGAACCCGGTGACCGGGCACGTGGTCGTCGCGCGCGTGACGCTGATCGAGCCGGAGGTGCCGGAGGCGCTCACCGCGCGGCTGCGCGAATTCTGCGCGAGCCGTCTCGAACGTTTCAAGGTGCCGGTCCATATCGTGATCGAGGAAGGCGCACATCACAACGACCGGTTCAAGAAAGCCAGGGCGTCACGAACGACGGAGCAACCCGTATGAGCGATGCAGACGACGTGGTCATCATCAGTGGCGGAAGCAGGGGGCTGGGGCTCGCGCTGGTGCGCGCGTTCCTGGACGCGGGCCGGCGGGTCGCGACGTTCAGCCGCTCGCGCACGGCCGAGGTCGAGGATCTAATTGAGCGCGATACGCGCGGCGCGCGGTTTCACTGGGAGCAGGTCGACAGCACGGACGGCGAGGCTGTGTCGGCGTTCGTCGCGGGCGTGGCCGAACGCTGGGGCGGCGTCGGCGCGCTCGTCAACAACGCGGGCGTGAGCCACGACGGCCTCCTGACGCTGATGCGCGGGGAGCTGATCGAGCAGATGATCGCGGTCAACCTGACCGGCACGATCCTGCTCACGCAGTGCTGCGCGAAGTGGATGATCCGCGCGAACCGCGGCGCCGTCGTGAACATCGCATCGGTCAACGCGATTCGCGGCCATGCCGGGGTGGCCGTGTACAGCGCGACAAAGGCGGCGCTCGACGGCCTGACGCGCAGCCTCGCGCGCGAACTCGGCGCGCGCAGCATCCGCGTCAACTCGGTCGCGCCCGGCTACTTCGAGAGCGACATGGTCCAGCACCTCGACGAGACCGCGCGGGCGCGGATCGCCCGGCGCACGCCGCTCGGGCGGCTCGCCGACATGGCCGACATCGCGAACGTCGTCGAATTCCTCGTATCCGAACGCGCCGCGTTCGTGACCGGGCAAACCATCGCAGTCGACGGAGGCATCACATGCTGACCCAGCGCTTCGATCGCCACGAGACCGAGCGTCTCGTCTATGCCGCGGTGACCCGCATTATGAACCAGCACGGGCTGCCGCCTCGCGAGCCGCGTGACGACGACAAGCTGAACGCGACGCTCGGTCTGAGCTCGCTCGATCTCGCGCAGCTCGTCTTCGATCTCGAACTGACGTTCGGCGCGGACCCGTTCCAGACCCTCGTGCCGATCACGTCGGTACAGACGGTCGGGCAGCTCGTCGACGCGTACCAGCGTCTGTTTGACGAGACGGCGGTGCCGGCCGATGCAGGCGACGAACTGGCCGATGCGCAGGCGGCGAGCGAGCGCCGCCGGCAACGGCGGGGGGCGCGCGGATGACGGCGGCGAACCAGCCGGAGCCGGCCGGCGACGCAAATGCCACCCCGGATGCCGCACCAGTTCGCAACGAGCCGGCGTCGACGGCGCATGGTGGTGTCGCGATCGTCGGGATCGGCTGCCGCCTGCCGGGCGCGAACGACTGGCGCGCGTTCTGGCAGAACCTCGTCGACGGCGTCGAGTCGATCCGTTCGTTCGACGATGCGACGCTGCTGCGCGCGGGCGTTGATCCCGCGCAGCTCGCCGCGCCGGACTATGTGAAGGCGTCGCCAGTCATCGACGATTTCGACCGCTTCGACGCGGGGTTCTTCGAATATTCGCCGCGCGAAGCGCGCGTGATCGATCCGCAGCACCGGGTCTTTCTCGAAGTCGTCCACGATGCGCTCGAAGACGCCGGCTACGGGGCCCGCGCCAGCGACGCGTCGATCGGCGTGTTTGCCGGCGCGGGCGGCGTGGTCAGCAGCTACTTCGCATCGAACCCAGCGCTGCGCGGCTCGACGGGCGGCGTCGAGCACATCGGCAACGACAAGGATTTTCTCGCGACGCGGGTGTCGTACAAGCTGAACCTGACGGGGCCGAGCGTCACCGTGCAGACTGCCTGCTCGACGTCGCTCGTCGCGATTCACCTTGCGTGCAGCAGCATCCTGAACGGCGAATGCGACATGGCGATCGCCGGCGCGTCGACCGTGCGCGTGCCGCATATCGCCGGCTATACCGCGCGCCAGGGCGACATCCTGTCGCCGGACGGCCATTGCCGCGCGTTCGACGCGCATGCGCAAGGCACGGTGTTCGGCAGTGGCGCGGGCGCGATCGTGCTGAAGCACGTCGACGATGCGCTCGCGGACGGCGACCACATCTATGCGGTGATCCGCGGCACCGCGATCAACAACGACGGCGGCTCGAAGGTGAGCTACACGGCGTCGAGCGTGAGCGGACAGGCCAAGGCGATGCTCGACGCGTTCGGTCGCGCGGGCGTCGCGCCGCGCGCGGTCGGCTACGTCGAAACCCACGGCACCGGCACGGTGGTCGGCGATCCGCTTGAAATCGACGCGCTGACCAAGGCGTTCCGGCGGCACACGCAGGACACCGGCTTTTGCTCGGTCGGCTCGGTGAAGACCAACATCGGGCACCTCGAACAGGCGTCGGGGGTCGCGAGCGTGATCAAGGCCGCGCTCGCGCTCGATCGCGGGCAGATTCCGCCGAGCCTGAATTTCGACACGCCGAACCCGAAGATCCCGTTTGCGCAAACGCCGTTCTTCGTGAACACCGCGCTGCGCGATTGGCCGCGCGATGTCGCACCGCGCTTCGCGGCCGTCAATTCGCTCGGCCTTGGCGGCACGAATGCATTCGCCGTGCTCGAGGAGGCGCCCGTGCGCGCGCCGGCGGCAGCGCAGAACGACCGGCCGCTGCACGTCCTCGCGCTGTCGGCCCGCTCGTCGTCCGCGCTTGCCGCGCTCGCGGACCGCTGGCGCCAGTATCTGGCGACGACGGACGCGCCGATCGCCGACCTCTGCTACACCGCGAATACCGGCCGCGCGCCGCTCAACATGCGGCTGACGGCGGTCGGCACCACGGCGGCCGAGCTGTCGGCGCAGCTCGCCGCGCAGGCCGCGACGGAGCGCGACGGCAAGCGGCCGCTTGCGTTCCTGTTTACCGGGCAAGGGGCGCAGTACGCCGGGATGGCGGCCGCGCTGTACCGGACCCAGCCGGTGTTTCGCGATGCGCTCGACCGCTGCGACGCGCTGTTGCGCCCGCATCTCGGCAAGCCGCTGCTGTCGGTCCTCTACGGCGAGGCGGGCGCGACGGCGCTGATCGATCAGACCGCCTACGCTCAGCCGGCGCTGTTTGCGATCGAATGGTCGCTCGCCGAGCTGTGGCGCTCGTGGGGCATCGTGCCGGACGCGGTGCTCGGTCACAGCGTCGGCGAATATGCGGCGGCGTGCGTGGCCGGCTGCTACGACCTCGAAACGTGCATCGCGCTGATCGCGGCGCGCGGCCGGTTGATGCAGGCGTTGCCAAAGGGCGGCGCGATGGCGGCGCTGTTCGCCAACGGCGAGACGGTCAAGCGGCTGCTCGACGCCAGCGATCCGCAAGCCATTGCCATCGCCGCGTACAACGGTCCCGAGAACACCGTCGTGTCGGGTCGCGCGGACGCCGTCGCCGACGTGTTCGCACGCGCGCAGCAGGCCGGCATCGGCGGGCGCGAGCTCACCGTGTCGCATGCGTTCCATTCGCCGTTGATGGCCGATGCGGCGGCCGAACTCGAAGCGCTCGCGGGCCGCCATCACGCGGCGAAGCCGAAGATTCCGCTGGTCGCGAACCTGACGGGCGCGCTCGCTGACGCCCCACCGACCCCCGCGTACTGGCGCGACCACGCATTGCAGCCGGTGCAGTTCATCGCGGGCGTGCAGGCGCTCGCGCAGGCCGGCATCGTCGATTTCATCGAAGTCGGCCCGGGCACGACGCTCGTGTCGCTTGCGCAGCAGATCCTGGGGCGCGACGAGGCCGGCGGCCGGCGCTTCCTCGCATCGATCGGCCGCGACCGCGAATGGGGCGAGCTGACGGCGACGCTCGGCGCGCTGTGGCGCAGCGGCGCACCGGTCGACTGGCGCGCGTTCGATCGGCCGTATGCGCGGCGCCGCGTGTCCGCGCCGACCTATGCGTTCGAGCGTGAACGCTACTGGCTCGACGCCGGCCGGGGCGGGGCGGTGGGACACGCCGGCGCGGCGGCGGGGCCGGGCGCGGACATTCCCGGCCAGCGCCTGTCGTCGCCGCTGGCCGCCTGGCAGTTCGCGGCCACGTACGACCTCGACGCGATACCGTGGCTCACCGATCACCGGATCTTCGGGATGGCGGTGCTGCCGGTGGCGGCCGGGCTCGTCGCGCTCGCGGCGGCCGCGCGCGAGCGAGCGGGCGGCGTGGCGGTCGCGATCGATTCGCTGACTTACGACGACGCGCTCGTCGTTCCCGACGACGGGGCACGCGCCGTGCAGACTATTCTGCAGGGCGACGGCAGCGACGTCGACGCCGAGCTCGCGAGTCGCGAAACGACCGGCGACGCGTGGCATCGGCACCTCCGCGCGCGCGTGAGCGCGCTCGAGGCGCCGCGCCTCGCGCCGCTTGCGACGCCGTTGCCGGCCGCGGCCGGCGTCGAGCGGATGACGCCGATCGAGCCGTCGCGCTACTACGACGCGATCGCGCCGCTGGGGTTCGGCTACGGGCCGGGTTTCCGCGGCATCGTCGCGCTGTGGCAGGGCGACGACGAAGCGGTGAGCCGCGTGCAGTTGCCCGAGCATCTCGATGCGGCTGCGTATCCGCTGCATCCGGCGCTGCTCGATGCGTGCCTGCATAGCTATCCGGCGCTCGTGCCCGATTACCGGAGCCTGGCCGGCCTCGAAGCGAAGCCGGAGGGCACGTGGCTGCCCATTTCGATCGAGCGGTTCGAGATCGTCCGCGCGGGCGCCGATCGCGTATGGGTGTGGGCGAAACGGCGCGACGCGACGCAGGCCGACGTCGTCACGTTCGACATCGAGATCTACGGCGACGACTGCGCACCGGTCGCGCTGCTCGGCGGGCTGACCGTGAAGCCGATCACGCGCGCGGAGATCGCGCCGCACGCCGCGTCGGCGCGCAACCGCGCGCTGCATCGGCTCGACTGGGTCGAGCGTCCGGCGCAGCCGTTGCCGGACGCGCCGGCGGCCGAGCCGTCGGACTGGCTGATCGTCGCCGGCGCCGAGCGCGGCGTCGCCGACGCGCTCGATGCGCAGCTACGTGCGTTCGGATATCGCGCGTCGGTCCTGCCTATGCCGGACAGCGGCACGGAAGCCGACATCCATGCGGCGTTGAGCGCCGCGCTGGCGGCGCGCCCCGCCGGTTCGGCCGGCGCCCTGGGCGTCGTGCTCGCGCATGGGCTCGGCGAACGCATTGACGAAACCACCACGGTCGACGCGCTCGCGGCAGCGGAGCGGCGGGTGAGCGGCGGCACGCTCGCGCTCGTGCGGGCGCTCGCGACGCTCGCCGAAGCGGATGCCGAAGCCCACGCCGACGCGATGCCGCGCGTGTGGCTCGTCACGCGCGGCGCGCACGCGCCCGTGCCTCGCGCGGCGGGCGGCGACCCGCTGCAGGCGTCGGTGTGCGGGATCGGGCGGGTTGCGGCGCTCGAGTATCCGGAGCTGTGGGCAGGGACCATCGACATCGGCGGCGAAGAGGATGTCGCGGCGCTTGCCGCCGAGCTGTTCGCGAGCGACTCCGAGGAAGAAGTCGCGTTGCGTGCGGGGCGACGCCATGCGTTGCGCCTCGATCGCGACGACGAACCGGCGCCCGAGCGGATCGTCCCGCCGTTCGACCCGGCCGCGACCTATCTGCTGACGGGCGGGCTCGGCGCGCTCGGGCTGAAGGTGGCGGACTGGCTCGTCACGGAGCAGGGCGTCCGCCATCTGGTGCTGACCGCGCGCCGCGCGCCCGGCGAGCAGGTCGCGGCGGTGCTCGACCGCTGGCGGCAGCAGGGCGCGAACGTGGTCGTCAAGCAGGCCGACGTCGCGCGCGCGGCCGACACGCACGCGCTGATCGAGCAGATCGGCGCCGAATTACCGCCGCTGAAGGGCGTGTTCCACTGCGCGGGCAATCTCGACGACGGCGTGCTCGCGCAGATGGATTGGGACAAGTTCGCGCGCACCACCGGTCCGAAGTTGCTCGGCGGCTGGGCGTTGCACGCGGAGACGCGCCACCTGCCGCTCGACCATTTCGTGCTGTTCTCGTCGGTGCTGAGCGTAACGGGCGCGATGGGGCAGGCGAACTATGTCGCCGGCAACGCGTTCCTCGACGGCCTCGCCGAGTATCGCCGCCGGCTCGGCCTGCCCGCGCAGACGATCAACTGGGGGCCGTGGGGCGGCGCGGGCCTCGCGACCGAGTCGGGTGAGCGGGGCGAGGCGATCTGGCGCGCGCGCGGCACCGAATACATCGACGCGGAGGACGGCATCGCACTGCTGCACGCGATTCTCGCGCGCGGCCTTCAGCAAGGCGTCGTCACGATCACCGAGTGGCCGCAATGGGCCGCGCAGTATTCGAAGCGCCCGGCGCTGCTGGAGCGGCTCGTGCGCGGCGCGGCCGCGCAGGCGGCCAATGCGCTCTTCACGCGCGCGCAGGTCGACGCGCGGTTGGCGGCCGTGCCGGACAGCGAACGGCGCGACGTGCTGCGTGACATCGTTAGCCAGATGGTTCGCGCCGTGCTCGAAATCAAGGGTGAGTTCGATGCGACGCAGCCACTGCGCGAGCTCGGCCTCGATTCGCTGATGGCGATCACGCTGATCAATCAGCTCGATGCGGCCGTCGGCGTGCGGCTGCCGGCCGCCGCGATGCTGAAGGGGCCGAGTCTCGAACAGCTCGTCGACGAATTGCTGCCGAAGCTCAAGGTCGCGGCCGGCACCGTAGCGAACGGGCCGGCGGACGCCGCGCGCGCGGCATCGGCTTCGGCCGCTGCGTCCGCCTTAGCCGCGATACACATGCCGCAGCCCGCGCTGCCGGCTCAGAACGAACACTGGCTGGTCGAGATCCGGTCGAATCCCGGCGCGCGCTACCGGCTGATCTGCTTCCCGTTCGCGGGCGGCGGCTCGGCGATCTATCGCGCCTGGGCGAACGGCGCGGACCCGGACGCCGAGATTCTCGCGGTCGAGCCGCCCGGCCGGCTGTCGCGGATCGGCGAGCCGCCCGTGAACCGGATCGGCGCGTTCGTCGACGGGTTGCTCGCGGAACTGCGCCCGCTGCTGGACAAGCCGGTCGCGTTCTTCGGGCACTGTATCGGCGGCCTCACGATGTACGAGACGACGCGCGCGCTGATCGAGCGCGAGGGCGTCGCGCCCGTGCACCTGTTCGCGTCGGGCGCGCGGCCGCCGCACCGGCTCGTCGCCGACGCCACGTTCGAGCGCAAGCTCGCGGCGACGCTCGTCGGGCTGCGCGAGTTCGACATCATCGCGCCGCTCTACCGGCAATCGGACGACGTGCTCGCCGAAGCGCTGCGCCATTTCCAGATCGACGCGACCGAGCAGATGCTCGCGATTCCGGAACTGCGCGAGCTCGTGCTGCCCGTCGTGCGGGCGGAGTTCGAGATGGCGAGCCGCTATGTCTTCGTGCCGAGTTCGCCGTGGGCGATCCCGATCACCAGTTTCCGGGGCAAGGACGACATTTACGTGACACACGAGGACGCGCTCGCGTGGCGCGATTTCACGATCGGCGAATTCAATCTGTTCACGCGTGATGGCGCGCATTTCGGTGTCGTCGACGATCGCGTGTTCATTCTGGATGCGATTTCCGACGCGCTTGCCGCGTGAGCGCGATGGCAGCCGACCGAGCGACCCCAAACCCGTGGTTTCCGTCCGCGATCCCGACCGCGGGGGCGCGGCTGTCGCTGTTCTGCGTTGCGCATGCGGGCGCCGGCGCATCGGTGTTTCGCGACTGGTGCCGTCCGCTGGCACCCGCGATCGACGTGTTCGCGGTCCAGTTGCCGGGGCGCGAAAGCCGCTTTGACGAGGAGCCGCACACCCGCATGGACATCGCCGCAGACGAGATCGCCGCGGCGATGCAGCCGTATCTCGACCGGCCGTTCGCGCTGTTCGGGCACAGCATGGGCGGCGCGATCGCGTTCGAGCTGGCGGCGCGGCTCGAACGCAAGCCCGTGCATCTGTTCGTGTCGTCGTGGCTGCCGCCGCCCCCCGCGCGCCCGAGGCGCTTCATCGAGCGTGCGACTGATGCGGCGCTGATCGATTCGGTGTCCCGCTATGGCGGCATGCCCGACGAGCTGCTGCGCTATCCCGACTTCGCGCGGGCGTTCGTGCGCGTGCTGCGCGCCGACATGACGCTGCTCGATGCGTACCGGCCGGCAGTCGTGCCGCCCGGCTGTCCGATCACCGTGCTCGGCGGCGCGGACGACCCGATCGTGCGGGCCGTCGAGCTCGAACGTTGGCGCGCCCACGAACGCGTCGCGGCGGTACGCGTGTTTCCGGGCGGCCACTTCTACCTGCGCGACGAGCAGCGAGCGGTGCTCGACACGATCGGGCGGCAATTGCTCGGCGCGCCCGCGGATCTGCAACGCGCCGCGCTTTAGCGCGGCACGAGGAGAATGGAACATGGACGACGACCTGCGGTACTTGCGGGACATGAAGAGCCGGATCGCACGCATCCGCCAATACACGCGCGACGGCCGTCGCGCGCTCATCGGCTCCGACCTGCTGCAGGACGCGGTCGTGCGCAACATCGAACTCATCGGCTACACATGGACGTGCCTCAGTCCGGAATACCGGCTGCGGCTGCCGGATTTTCCGTGGCGGCTGATCGGCACGCGCGCGGAATACCTGAAGCACACGCACGATCCCGAGCGGCTGAAGAAGCTCGTCTGGCTCGCGGTGCGGCGCAGCGTGCCGGAACTGGAACGGGCGATACGCAAGCAGTTTCCGGATCTCGACGGCGATTCCGTGCAGGACCCGCCGCCGCCCAGCGAGGCCCGCGCCAGTGCGCGGTCGGGCCCGAAGCGGGGCGTGCGGGCGGCTGAGCGTGCCGCGACGGCGGAAGAAGACATCGTGGGGCGCGAAGCGTGACACCGACCGGCCGCGACGATGCATCGGTGCGCCGGCGCGCAGGCGCGGGCGCGAAGGAGAGACAGATGAGCCTTGCCGGAAAGACCTTGTTCATGTCGGGCGGCAGCCGCGGCATCGGCCTTGCGATTGCGCTGCGGGCGGCGCGCGACGGCGCGAACATTGCGATCGCCGCGAAGACGGCCGCGCCGCATCCGCATCTCGAGGGCACCGTCTACACCGCGGCGCAGGCGATCGAGGACGCGGGCGGCCACGCGTTGCCGCTGGTCGCCGACATTCGCGACGAAGCGCGCGTGCAGGCCGTCGTCGCCGAGACGGTCGCGGCGTTCGGCGGGATCGACATCGTCGTGAACAACGCGAGCGCCATCCGCCTGACGGGCACGCTCGACACGCCGATCAAGCGCTATGACCTGATGCACGGCGTGAACGGGCGTGGCACGTTCGTGTGCGTGCAGGCGTGCCTGCCGCATCTACTCAAGTCGGCGAATCCGCATGTCCTCACGTTGTCGCCGCCGCTGTCGACGGACCCGAAGTGGTTTCGCGATTATCCGCCGTACATGATCGCGAAGTACACGATGAGCCTGTTTACGCTCGCGTTCGCGGCCGAATTCGCGAACGTCGGCATCGCGGTCAACTCGCTGTGGCCGCGCACCACGATTGCGACCGCGGCCGTGCGCAACGAGCTCGGCGGCGAGGACATGATCGCCGCGTCGCGCACGCCTGAAATCGTGGCCGACGCCGCGCATGCGATCCTCACGCAGCCGGCGGCCGCATGTTCCGGCAATTTTTTCATCGATGACGAAGTGCTGCTCGCGGCGGGCGTGCGCGATTTCGCGCAGTACGACGTGCAGGCTGGCTCGCCGCTGCAGGCGGACTTCTTCGTCGACGCGCTTCCGGGCATGCGCGCCGCTTTCGCGATCGCGAAGCAGGCCGCGTCGCCGTGATGCTCAACCGGACAGGGAGACGATGATGGGCGCATCCCGATTCAAGGCATTGGTGATGAAGGAAACAGACGGTGTCGTCGCGCCGTCGATCGAATGGCTGGGCGTCGACGATCTGCCGGACGGCGACGTCGTCGTCGACGTCCATTATTCGAGCGTCAACTACAAGGACGCGATGGCGCTGGCCAATCGCGGCATCATCCGCACGTTCCCGGCGATACCGGGCATCGATCTCGCCGGCGTCGTCGCGACGTCGGAGACGGCGCAGTTCCAGCCGGGCGACGCGGTCGTGCTGACCGGCTGGGGGCTCGGCGAGCGGCGCTGGGGCGGCTTCACGCAGGTCGAGCGCGTGAACGCAGACTGGCTCGTGCCGCTGCCGCCTGGCCTCACGCTGAGGCAAGCGATGGGGATCGGCACAGCGGGTCTCACGTCGATGCTGTGCGTGCTCGCGCTGGAGCAGCACGGTGTGCGCCCCGCGAGCGGCGAGATCCTCGTGACGGGCGCGAGCGGCGGCGTCGGCAGCCTCGCGATCGTGATCCTGTCGCAGATCGGCTACAGCGTCGTCGCGATGACGGGCCGGCCCGAGCACGAAGGCTATCTGAAGTCGCTCGGCGCGGCGCGCACGATAGGCCGCGACGAATACGTCACCGCGCGCAAGCCGGGACGTTACGGGATGGAGCCCGAACTGTTCGCAGGCGTTGTCGACACAGTCGGCGGCACGGTCCTGTCGACGGCGCTCGCGCGGCTCGCATATGGCGGTTGCGTGGCCGTCTGTGGGCTGGTCGGCGGCATCGATCTCGAGACCACCGTGTTTCCGTTTCTGCTGCGCGGCGTCACCGTCGCCGGCATCGATTCGGTGCGCTGTCCGACGCCGCGCCGCGTCGAAGCATGGCGGCGGCTCGCGCAATGCATGCCGGGTGCGCGGCTCGACGGCATGATTCGCGAGGTGTCGCTGGAACAGGTCGTCGATGCGGCGGGCGAACTCGCGAAAGGCCAGGGGCACGGCCGGACGGTCGTCAATCTGAGGGCGGTGCCGTGACCGCCTGCGGCGGGCGCACAAACGGAGCGTGGCGCGTCTGCCGGCGCGGCGACTTGCGCCGCGTCGAAGCAGGTGTGATCGCGTCGACCAACTGTTGCCGTTCGACGTTTCTGCTAACAGTGACCACAGATACTGCTAATGGGTAAATTCGTGGTAGCGCCGTCAGTAAAGGCTGAGCCAGAACGAGCGGTGCGCCAACACGGACGATGCCAGCCGCGCGGTTGCGGATGTCGCTTGCGGCTTGTTCGGCAGCATGCAGGTGACGGAGTACGGATTCGGCAGACGAGAGAAAGTCATGGCCCGCAGACGAAAGGTCCACGTGCGCTTAGTATTTCATTTTACATAATGCGTATTATCAATTTAAAAGGGTCTGATCGATATTTTGACCGCGCACCAGCCGCTCTTGTCAGTTTGTCTCTTCGCCAAGATTTTGGAGTTTCGGCCGACCGCTAGTACCCGCCAACGAAACACATGACCAAAGATCTGGGGCCGCTCGCGTGGACTGATTGATTACCGCCACTGGTTCGCGGAGCTTAAGCGGCGCGCGGCGGCCCGCTTCGTCTGAAATCGCCCCTGCTAGCCCGCCCCGCAGCGACCGGCGCCCTCGCACAACATGGCCGATTTTCGGTGGATCCTCGCGTAGCGTTAGAATAGCGCCCCTTCTCATGGGAGACGACAATGTCCTGGTTCGTTTATGAAGTGCCCGAATACCACGAAGACGCCGCGCGCATCGAACCCTTCAGCGAGCTGCGTAACCGTGTGCTGAAAGCCGGCGGCCCGGCCATGGCAGACGACCTGGAAAGCGTTCGCGAAAACGCCGCGGCGACAGCGGACACGCCGGAGCGCCCGCTGCGTACCCCGGAAAATCCGCAGGTTTTTCCGATTCCTTACGCCGACTCCATGATCCTGGTCGGGTTTATCTTCGATCTGAAACGCGAATTCCGGCAACTGGTCGTGTCGCCCGTGGAAATGCCCTGGTTGAAAGACGCGTAAAGCGTTGCGCCGGCGGGGTGTCATACCTGATGATCTGTCCACGGATCGTCGTGATGACGCTGTCCCGTTCGGCGAGCGGCAACGCGCAGGCCCGCTGCGCGCGTTCGCAAGCTAGAAACGATGTCGCAGCCCCGCCAGCACCGCGATCTGACTGCTGCGCCCCCCCGCCGGTCCGAAGAAGTCGATCGCAAGCGGTTGCATCGACCGGTTGGATCCGCGGTCCGGTGCGGATGTCCGCGGGCTCGACTTGAGTTTCTTTCACGAATGCTTCAATACGTAATCGATTAACCGCAGCACGAGCGGATTGGTATCGTCGCTGCGCCAGCAGATACCCACCGGCCACTTCGACGCCGGCCCGGTCAGGACGCGTTGATGGGTGCGCTCGCCCAGGGCTTCGACACCATGCCAGGGCAAAAAGGCGGCACCCAGACCGGCGGCCACAATCGAATGGACGGTCAGAATGTCGTCAGCGCGCTGGACGATGCGCGGTTCGAAGTGGGCGGACGCACACCACTGAGCGATTTGCGCATCGAGCCCCGGGCCGCGCGCGGGAGCCAGTGCGACAAAGCCCTGGCGGTTCAATGCCGACATCCGGCTACGTGAAGGCATCCTCACGTCGCGAGGCAGCACGAGCGCCAGCCGCTCATCGAGGATCCGCGCGAACGACAGGCCAGCGATTCCTTCGGGCGCTCGGCAAAACCCGATATCGAGCCTGCCGCCGAGCAAGCGCTCGTGCTGCTCCTTCGACGGCAGGTCGTTAAGCGTGATCAGGCAATCGGGAGTCGTCTCGCGAAAGCCGGCAATCAGTCTCGGTGCGGCGATCAGCGTCGAGATCCCGAAGCCGATGTCGAGATTGCCGCTCGTGCCGGTAATGGCGCGATGCATTTTGGCATCGATCTCGTCGCTCAGGCGCAGTAGGACGCCCGCCTCCTGCCGCAGCAGCTTTCCCAACGGAGTCAACTTTGCGCCATGCCGGCCGCGCTCGAACAGCGCCCCGCCAACCTGGGTTTCGAGCGCGTGAATCTGCTTGGAGAGTGTGGACTGAGTGACGAACAGCTTCGACGCCGCCTTGCCGTAGTGGCCGGCATCGGCCAGCTGAACGAAGGCATGTAGCAACTTGATATCCATTCGATATTCGACTTTTTTGGGTCGAAAATGTCATTTTACGAAACGACTTTTGCGTGGTCAAATGGCGCCCGATTCCCCAGTCGCCGCTTCTGGCTGCGCCCTGACAAGCGAGCGTGGCGACACGATCATTGTTTCGTAACTTAAAAAAATCGACATAAGAATAAATCGGCCGATACCGCCAAATGAGACGCCTTGTTCGGCAAGCACACGGCCGCTTGGTTGCATATGCAACCGCACCACCATGACGTAGATGGCTGCCCTATCTGTTCCACTGGTTTTCGAAGTCAGTCGCCCCGCATCACCGGAGCATCCGGCGCCAACCAGAAACACGAAAGAAAGGTGATCGAATCATGCCGAACGTCGCTGTGCTCACCGACACACGCCAGCACTGGCGCGCATGGCATCCGACAGCCGCCATGTTCTTCATCAACGGCGCGCTGATCGGCATGTGGGCCACGCAGATTCCGATACTCAAGGAACGGCTCGACCTCGCTCCCTTCTTGCTCAGCCTGATCCTGCTGATGCTCGGCGGCGGCACCGTGGTGGCGATGGCTTTCAGCGCATGGCTGATTCAGCGCATCGGCGTGGCGAGATCGATACGCATCAGCGCCGTCGTGTATTGCTTCCTTGCCAGTCTCATTCCGTTCGCGCCGGGCATCGTGACGCTCGGCGCCATCGTGCTATTGTTCGGCGCCTCGGGGGGCACCATGAACGTGGCCATGAACGCGCACGCCAGCGACGTCGAAAAGCGTTTCGGCCGCCCGTACATGTCTTCGTTTCATGGGATGTGGAGCCTGGGCGGCCTCTCGGCCGCGGGTGCCGGCGCCTTACTGCTGCGCGCGTTCAGCCCGGCTATCGAGGCGCTGGCGATCACCGTCGCGATGTTCGCGCTGTTCATCTGGGCCCAGCGCGGCCTGCTCTCCGGCAGACCGACGGAGAGCAGCGAACAGGTTTCCGGGAAAACGCGGCTGTCCCTGTTCGGTCCCGCCCTGCTGCTGGGCGTGGTTGCCACCTTTGCCTTCGCCTGCGAGGGTGTGGTGCTCGATTGGGCAGCGGTTTATATGCGGCATACGCTGGGCGCCGGCACGGAAAGCGCGCTGATGGGCTACGCATTCTTCGCCGGTTTCATGGCGCTCATGCGCTTCGCCGGAGACCTCATTCGCCGCAGATGCAGCGCGCGAGCGCTGGTCTGCGCGGGCGGCTTGATTGCTGCGATCGGGCTGCTGGCCGGACCGTTGAGCCGCGACCCGCTCGTCATGATCGTGGGCTGTGCGGTCGCCGGCGCGGGTCTCGCCAACGTCGTGCCAGTCCTCTTCAGCATGGCGGGCGCTCTTCCGCGCCCTGCGGTGCAGATCGCCACCGTCTCGGCCATGGGATTCGCGGGGCTGCTCGCCGCGCCACCCTTGCTCGGCCTGATCGGCCAGCATTATGGCCTGGGCTCGATCTTCTACACGGGGGCCGCCGCCGCCGCCGCGATTGCCGTCGTCACGTTCCTGGCCATCCACGCATCGCTCGCTCCACGCGCCACCATCGATGCGCAAGTGCGCTCGCCCGAGTGAGCCTCGCCCTGTTCCGCATGACTGCGCGGTAATGCCTCGTGACGTTCGTGAAAATCCGGATACCGATGGACGACCTCGTCCATCGAGCCGAGGGTGTGTCATGGCAATCACACAACAAGTAACCGCGGTAAACAGTTTCTATCGACGGAGTTCAGCCATTTCGAGACCTGTCACCAGCAGGGAAAAATGATGCCGGAATCGATTCTTCGCGTTGCTTCAATTCAGTTCCAACACCGTGCCAATGACAAAACATACAACCTCGGCCGAATCATGGACTTCGCCGGCGCGGCAGCCCTCAAAGGCGCGCTCCTGGCCGTCTGCCCTGAAATGTGCATCACCGGCTACTGGCACATACCGAAGCTGGATCGCGCCGAGCTGGAGGCACTCGCGGAACCGTTGGACGGGCCTTCGATCCGACGCGTCCAGGAGGCGGCGGCCGGGTTCGGGATCGCGATCGGGGTGGGATTGCTCGAGGCAGCACCCGACGGACAACTATTCAACACCTACGTTGTCTGCATGCCCGATGGCCGCCTGCACCGGCACCGAAAACTGCATGCGTTCGAACACGAGCAGATCAGCAGCGGAGACCGGTTCACCGTATTCGATACGCCGTGGGGAATGAAGATCGGCATACTCATCTGCTGGGATAACAACCTCATCGAAAACGTCCGCGCCACCGCGCTGCTGGGCGCGACGATACTCATCGCGCCGCATCAGACTGGCCGCACGCACTCCAGAAGCCCACATGCGATGAAGCCGATCCCCTTGATCAAATGGCATGACAGGCATCGCGATCCGGAGGCGATTGCCGCGGAATTCCGGGGGCCGAACGGTCGCGAGTGGCTGATGCGATGGCTGCCCGCGCGCGCTCACGATAACGGGATCTTCGTCGTCTTCAGCAATGGAGTGGGCCAGGACGAGGACGAGGTTCGCACTGGAAACGCGATGATTCTCGATCCGTACGGGCGCATCGTCGTTGAAACGGCCGCCTGCGAAGACGCGATGGTGGTAGCCGACCTCGACCTGCGACTCGTCGAGATGAGCACCGGGCAGCGATGGATGAGAGGCCGCCGCCCGGAACTATACGGTTGCCTGGCCGAAGTCCGTGGAGACGAATTCAATCCGCGCGATGCTCACTTCTCAACAGCGCCGACGAAGAACAGGTAGCGCGCGCCTAACCCGTTCGTCTTCGAGGGATTGCTTCGACCAACGGGCAATGTGTCGTGCGAAATCGTTTCCTGAGCGCTCGTCATCCTCTAAACCAGCGTTGGCTATCGGCCTCGTTGGGCATGGCTAGCGAGGCCGGTCACGAAGCAGCAGGCGCGACCCGACCTCCACGATGGACGTAATCGCCGGGAGCAGCTCCTGGCCCAGCGACGTCAACTCGTATTCCACGGACGGCGGTGACGTCGGCAACACGCTTCGCCGGATCACGCCCCGCTCCTCGAGGTCACGCAGCCTGCCGGTCAGCACCTTCGCGGTGATGGTCGGGTTATCGCGCCGCAACTCCGAAAACCGACGCGGGCCATTGCTCAGGCACCAGATGAGCTCGGGCGTCCACAGGCCGCCGATCAACGCCATGCATTTCGACATCGGGCAGCCGGGAAGCGGCTCCACCTTCTTTCGCATTCTCAAGCCCATCGTTGTCCCACGGAGGTTTCCATTTGGTTACTTGAAAATGATGCTAACCGATAGATAGATGGTTTCCAACAGAAACCATGCCCCCTACACTTGGAGCCTCACCTACCGACTCACGGAGAGAATCAACATGTATGCAATAACAGGAGCATCCGGGCAACTCGGGCGCCTTGTGATCGATGCATTGCTTGAAACCGTTCCGGCCGACCGGATTGTCGCGGCAGTCAGGAATCCCGCGAAGGCCCACGACCTGGCCGAGCGTGGCGTGGTGGTCCGCGAGGCCGACTACAAACGGCCCGAAACGCTCGCCACCGCGTTCGTCGGGGTCGACAAACTCCTGTTGATCTCGTCGACCGAAGTCGCCGGCCGCCTGCCATTGCATCGCGCAGTGATCGACGCAGCCCGGCGGGCTGAAGTCTCGTTGCTCGCCTATACGAGCATGCTGCATGCCGACACATCGCCCGCCCGACTCGCGATCGAGCACCGGCAGACGGAAGAAGTCATCGCGGCCTCGGGCCTCCCCGCCGTCATCCTTCGCAATGGCTGGTACACCGAGAACCATCTGATGGCCCTCCCCGCGGCGCTCGAGCACGGCGCGTTCATTGGGGCCGCGAAGGAGGGGCGCTTCTCGTCCGCCGCGCGGAAGGACTATGCCGCGGCCGCAGCCGTGGTACTGACGACGGACGGCCACACAGGGAAAACCTATGAACTGGCGGCAGACGATGCGTTCACGCTGGCGCAACTGGCCGCAGAGGTTTCGCGGCAGTCCGGCAAGACCGTCGTCTACAACGATCTTGCGCAGGACGCTTATGCAGACGTGCTGACGAGCGTCGGATTGCCGCCCGAGTTTGCCAGCGTCCTGGCCGATGCCGATGTGGCCGCCTCGCGCGGTGCGCTGTTCGACGATGGCGGCGCTCTCGCGCGACTGATAGGTCGGCCCACGACGCCGTTGGCGAGCGTCGTCGCAACTGCGTTGCGCGATTAAGGCGAGCAGGTCCCGATGAGGCGCCGGCCAGCGCCGGTGCTGGTGCAGCGTGCGCGTACGGCTGATGCTGCCGGGACGCATGCCCGGCAGGCGCTTCGTCGACAACGCTTGCTCGATGGCGGGCAGTGTGGCCGGCGCGTGTACAGACGCATCGATCCCGCCAGCCGCCCTGCTGCCCGCGGCCCGTTGGAACCGGCGGAAGCACGCGTTGCGAATCATGTCGACCGACGACTCGCGTAGTACACGTCCATTGGCGTCTACGGTCGCACGCGGCTCACAATCGGTAAGTCCGCATCGCATTGCCGACGAAAAGCGCATCGCGCTCCTCGTCGCCGGCGCCCGCGACAATCGCCGCATAAGCGTGCCAGAGCGCCGGATAGCCGGCATGGAGCCGATCGACCGGGAAATTCGACGCGAACATGCAGCGTGCCGCGCCGAACACGTCGATGGCCTCCAGCACGTACGGGCGGAAACTTTCGACCGTCCAGCGATGGTCGAACATCGCGAGCCCGGACAGCTTCATCGTCACGTTCGCCCGCCGCGCGAGCCCGCGCAGTCCGTCACGCCATTCGCGCCAGCCGTGCACGCTGGTCCGGTCGACGAACATGCCCGTGTGATTGACGATCACGGGCGTGTCGGGGTGCGCATCGATGACGACGAGCGCGGCGCCGACCTGGGCGGGATACAGCTGGAGGTCGAACGACAAACCGAACTCGCTCAGCATTCCGAAGTTCTCTCGCCAGCGCGGTTCGGCCAGATAGTCCACGTCGACATAGTTGTACCAGGGGTCCGGATGCCGGTTCAACACCTGCCGGATGCCGCGCACGTTGGGATGCGCTGCCGCGCCGGCGAGCCGGATGCGTGCGTCCGGCGCGAACAGGTCGACGCCCGCGACGATCCCGTCCGGCATCCCGCCGCTCGCCGGCGCATCGGCAAGCGCCTGCAGCCAGTCGACTTCGCTCGGTGTCGTCCACGCATCGTGGATCGCCTCGACATGCACGACCTTCAGCACGTCGATATCCGCGCCGGCGTCAGCGCGCAGGTCTGCAGGCCGGTACCGGCGCGGCAAATCCGCCACCGCGCCCGAGAACGCCGGTCGAGCGCGATCGAGCCAGCCGTAACTCAGCGCGTCGGCGTCCCAGAAATGGACATGTGGATCGACAACCTGCATGGGGGCTCCGTGAGTTGATACGACGCGATGATCCGCTGCAACGGTTCGGCACACGTCGACCGCTGCCGATCCGTTGAGCGGGCCGGCCTCATTCCAGATGAAACATCGGCTCCAGCGATTGCTCGACCGGACGTCCATCCGGCCCGGTCGCCATCAGGTCGGCCATGTACGCCCACCAGCGGCGCATCACGTCCGTTTCGGCGAGTTGCGCGATCCGGTGATCGGCCGGCCGCTTGAGCACCGCGAACAGGTGATGGGTGTCGTCGTCGAGAAAGATCCAGTAGTCCGATATGCCCGCTGCACGCAGCGCGTCGGCCAGTTCCGGCCAGAGCGCATCGTGCCGGCGCCGGTATTCGTCCCGCTTGCCGGGGTGCAGGCGCATCCTGAAGGCGATCGTTTCCATGGCCAGGCCTCGTTGTTTCACTGCAGGTTCACGTACATGCCGCCGTCGACGAGCAGCGCGGCGCCATTCACGTAGCGCGCCATGTCGGACGCGAGAAACACGACGCAGTCGGCGACGTCGTCCGGCTCGCCGAGGCGGCCGAGCGGAATCCGGCGCTCGAAGTACTCGGTCTTGCCGGGCGCGGCGAGATCGTCGTCGTTGATTTCGGTCCGGATCGTGCCCGGCAGCACCGAATTGCAGCGGATCCGATGCGGCGCGAGCGCGACCGCGCACGACTGCATCAGCGCATGGACACCGGCCTTGGTCGGCGTGTAGTGCGTCTGCATGCCGCCGCCGACCAGCGCGCTGATCGAGCTGGTCGCGACGATTGCGCCGCCGTGCCCTTGCGCGGCCATTTGCCGGGCGGCGGCCTGGGTCATGTAGAACGCGCCGTGCAGGTTCACTTCCATCGTTCTTTGCAGCAGATCGGGCGGCAAGTCCAGGAATCCGTGGAACGGGCAAATGCCGGCATTGCTCGCCAGCACGTCGATCCGGCCGAATCGCTCGACCGCTGCCGCGACCAGCGCGCGCGCCGTGTCGGGCTGCGCGATGTCGCCCGGCACGGCAAGCGCGTCGCGCCCCGTCGCGCGGATGGCGTCGACGAGCGCGTCGATCTCGTGATCGGCCTGCGCAGGCAGCAGCGGGTTCGCCCAGTAGTTGACGACGATGTCGGCGCCATGCCGCGCACACGCCAGCGCGATCGCGCGGCCGATCCCGCGCGATCCGCCCGTCACGACGACGATCCTGTCTTCGAGCAACTTCGTCATTGCGCCCTCCTCTACTTCGACCCTCACGCGTTCAGCAGCGGCTGCCGCCGTCCCAGCGGGCCGGCATCACGCCGCGCGCTCAATGTTCATACGGGCGCTGCATGCGCACGTCCGGATTCAGGCGCACGCCGAAACCGGGGGTGTCGGGCACCTTCATCCGGCCGCCGGCCGGCACCGGCTCGTCGAGCAGCAGCGGATCGAACATCGGCACGACACGATCCGCCTGCGGCGCCATCATCAGGAATTCGGCGAACGGGCTGTTGTGCCGCGTCGCGACGAAGTGATAGCTGTAGACCGAGGAGCCGTGCGGAATCACCAGCACGCCGCGCGCGTCGGCGAGCGCCGAGATCCGCATCAGCTCGGTGAGCCCGCCGCACCAGCCCACGTCCGGCTGAATGATGTCGCAGCACTCCATCTCCAGCAGCATCCGGAAGCCCCAGCGGGTCGCCTCGTGCTCGCCGGTCGTGACGAGCATGCCGCGCGGCACATCACGGCGCAGCTTCGCATAGCCCCAATAGTCGTCGGGCGGCAGGCATTCCTCGATCCATTTCAGCCCGAGCGCGTGCGCTTCGTGCGCGAGCCGCGTCGCATACGGCACGTCGAGGCTCATCCAGCAGTCGAGCATCAGCCAGAAATCGTCACCGACACGCGAACGCATCTCGGCGAGCGCATCGAGATTGCAACGCAGGCCGGCGTCGCCCTCGGCAGGGCCGTGATGCAACGGCAGCTTGCCGCCGATGAAGCCCATCTCCTTCGCGAGATCGGGTCGAGCGCCGGTCGCGTAGAACTCGAGCTCGTCGCGCACCTTGCCGCCGAGCAACTGGTGCACGGGCTCCTGCCGGACCTTGGCGAGCAGATCCCACAGCGCGAGATCGACGCCGGAAATCGCATTGAGCACGACACCCTTGCGCCCGTAGTACAGCGTCGCGTAGAACATCTGATCCCACATCTTTTCGATGTCGGTCACGCGCTGCCCTTCGATGAAGCGCGCGAGATGCCGCTCGACGATGAACGCGCCGATCTCGCCGCCGGTCGTCACCGCAAAACCGACCGTTCCATCACTGGCCTCGATTTCGATCACGAGCGTGCCGAGCACGTTGATGCCGAACGACTGGCGGCTCTGCCGGTATTCGGGGTAGCGCGACATCGGCGTCGCAATGTGGTCGTCGATCCAGTGACCGGCATCCTGATCGTGGTAGTCGGCACCGCCACCACGCACCGTCAGCGCGCGGACCGCGCGTATCGTCGGCATGCTCATTCTTCGGGTTCCTTGGTTGGGTCTTCGAGTGCGGAGGCCACCCGTACGCGTCGTGCGCACAGGCTACGGCGGAAATCGCAACGTCGTCCTGCGAGGTCGCCGCGTCAGCGCGCCCAGCGCAGCACCAGCGCGTCGAGCCGTCGCGCAATCTCGATCAGGCCCGCGCGCGTCGCCGGATGCAGCGGCGCGAGCGGACGGCGCGGCGCGTCCGATGCGATCACGCCGCCCTCCTTCATCAGCGCCTTCGCCGCCAGCAGGCCGGCCTGACGGTTCTCGTAATTGATCAACGGCAGCCATTGCTCGTAGCGTGCGACCGCGTCGTCACGCTGCCCGGCGAGATAGGCGGCGAGAATCGGCCGCAGCCCGTCCGGATAACCGCCGCCGAGGATGCTGCCGGTTGCGCCCGCATCGAGATCGGCGAGCAGCGTGATCGCTTCCTCGCCGTCGAACGGCCCTTCGATCGCGTCGCCGCCGAGCGCGATCAGTTCGCGCAGCTTCGACGCCGACTGCGGCACCTCGATCTTGAAATAGCGCAGATTCGGAATCGTGTGCGCGAGGCGCGCCAGAAACGCGGCCGATACCTGCGTGCCGCTCATCGGCGCATCCTGGTACATGATCGGAATCGCGATCGCGTCGGAGAGCTCCGCATAGAACTGCTCGATCGCGGCCTCGCCGCAACGAATCGTCGCGCCGTGGTACGGCGGCATCACCATCACCATCGACGCACCGGCCGCCTGCGCGGCGCGGCTGCGCGCCGCGCAGATCGTCGGATTGAAATGCGTGGTCGTCACGATCACCGGTACGCGGCCCGCCACGTGCTCGAGGATCGCCGCGATGAGCCGCTCGCGCTCGTCGTCGGTCAACGAAAACTGCTCCGAGTAATTCGCCAGGATGCAAAGGCCGTCCGCGCCCGCGTCGATGATGAAATCGACACAGCGTTTCTGGCCCGGCATATCGATCTCGCCCGACTCGGTGAAGATCGTCGGCGCGACGGAGAACGCGCCCGTATAGCGGCGGTGAATCGGCGTAGGCAGGCTCATCTATCATCCTCTTTTATAATAAGTCATCCGAATTATATGGCGCAGCGTTCGTGCGCCAATACCCAGATCAAGCACGGGTCACACGCGACCGTACCGGCCTCGCAGCCCGTCCGTCACGCCGCAATAAATCGCCTTCAGCTTCAGACGCTTGTTTCTCGCATGCAGCAGCACGAACGCGACATGCTTGAGCGTGATGAGATTGATCAGCAGCATCGCCGGATAGCGCCGCCAGTAGTCACGCGCGACCAGGATGCAGTTGCGCGCTGCATAGTAGTGGCGCAGCGCGCTCTGATCGAATATCTCGACGCGCGGCCAGTGCTGCTGCGCGGACGGGCTGCCGAGCTCGTGGGGCAGCGACACGTCGGCGTTGACGCGTACCGGCACGCCGTGCGCCTGCGCACGCATGCAGTATTCCGCGTCGACGTGGTCGATGAAGAAATCCTCGCGGAAGCGGCCGAGCGCACGATACGCGTCGAGCGAAATCGCGGTGCCCGACGAGATGATGACCGAGCACGACAGCAGGCCCTGCGCGCCGCCGTGGATCGGCGTGATCTGCGCGGACCAGCGGCGCACCGTGAACAACGGCAGGTCGCGCTGAAAATTGCGGTTGAAGATTCGCGGGCCGACCAGGAAGCGGCTGTCGCCCACCCGCGCGCAGCCGGCCAGCATTCGATCGAAATAGTCGTCCGGAACGTGCGAATCCTGATCGAAGATGAAGAAGACGTCGCAGCCGCGGCCGATCAGGAATTCGACGCCGGCGTTGAACGCGCCGGCGATTCCGCCGCGATTGTGATTCGCGATCACGTCGACGCCGCCTTCGGCGAGCCGTGCATACAGCGCACGATCGGCGACGGGCGAATTGTCGACCGCGACGACGGCGGGGCTTTTGTCAGGCAAGGTCAGCAAATGCTCGATCTGCGCTGCGGACGGCTTGTACAGCGTGACCAACGTACCGTGTGTCATGACGGCACCTCGTGACGATCAAGTAGCGATGCGCCGCACCGGTCGATCCGGGCGGCCCGTCCTCCTTTGCACGACTGCTTGTCTCGTCGACCGGCCGGTCCTGCCCGTTCGCGTGCTGCACGCGATCGTCGCAGGCCGCTGCGGCCGGTCTTTCTCTATTTTGCGTACAGCTTGACGACGCTCGCCTGGACGACGCGCGTGATCTCCTCCATCCGCCAGCGGATATGCGTGTCGGTCAGCGTCGCGCACCGCGCCGCATCCCGTTCGGCGAGCGCGTCGAGAATCTCGAGATGCTCGGTAAACGCCTCGTTGCGCCGCTGATCGACATCGACCCAGCGCACGTAGTGAATCCGTGCGTTGATCCCTTGCAGCACGCGGCCGATCTCGGCATTGCCCGACAACGCGGCGAGCTCCAGGTGAAACTGCTCGTCCTTGACGACCAGCTCGGCCGACGACATCCGCGCGGCATTCTTCATCACCTGCTTCCAGAAGCGACGCAGCGCCTTGATGTCGTTGTCCGACGCGCGCTCGCACGCGAGCATCACCGCGGTCGTCTCGATCGAGCGACGCACTTCGAACAGATCGAACACATCCTTCCCCTCCAGTTCCCGAATGAAGAAACCACGGTTCGGTACGAACACCAGCAGGTTTTCGGCAACGAGCCGGTTCAGCGCCTCGCGAATCGGCGTGCGACTCACGTTGAAGCGCTCGGCGAGCTCCAGCTCGTTGAACCGTTCGCCCGGCCGGATCTCGTACAGCACGGCCATCTGTTTCAACTGCTCGTAAATCTCGTTGACCGTGAGGCCCGTGCGCGTCGGCGCCGCGGTCTCCCGGCCAGCCATAACGGAAGTCGACATCTCGTCTCCTGGTTCCACCTGTTGTTACCGCGCGTCATTATCCATCGGCAATTCGCCAGCGCGCGTCTTTTTACATGTGCAAGCCATGCATCACCGCATCAGCAGGCTGCCGAAGCCCGGCACGGGATCGTCGATGCCCGCGAGCCGCAGCGCGTGCCATGCGAGCGCGTGATTGCTCGACAGCACGGGCTTGCCCGCACGCGCTTCGATGTCGGCCAGCGCATCGACGATGCGAAGGCTCGTGCACGACACGAATACGGCATCGACGGCCGGGTCGGCGGCGAGCGTCAGCACCGCGTGCTCGATCGACGCGCGCTCGATCCGGGCGACCTCGTTGTCGTCGCGGTGCTCGAACGAGCCCACCCGCACGATATCGACGCCGCGCGCACGCAGGTACGCGGCCATCGCATCGTTGATCGTGCGCTCGTACGGCGTCAGCAGCGCGACGCCGCGCGCGCCGAGCGCCGTCAGCGCGACGCGCGCCGCGGTAATCGGCGTGGTGCACGCGACGCCGGGCCGCGCCTCGCGGATGCGCTCGAAGACGCGCTCCTCGCCGAGTACCATCGACGCCGACGTGCAGCCGAACGCCACGACGTCGAGGCGCTCGCCCGGCCGGATCAATTCGACCGCGGCGCAGATGCCGCCGTCCATCTGCGCGAGCGTCTCGGCCGTGATCTCGGCGGAATTCGCGATCCGGCTTTCGTAGAACGCGACACCATCGATGGCGAGCAGACGCCGCCACTCGTATTCGATCGTATGATCGGTCGCCAGCACGACGAGGCCGATCGCCGCCCGCCGCGCGATGCCGGCGTCGAGCGAGAAATCGAAGCGGGCGTAGGCGTCGCGCACCGGGCCGGCTCCGACGCCCGGATCGGACGCCTGGGGGATAGAGAGAAGTTCGCTCATTGGAGGGTCATCCCGGTGATGTCGATATCGGGCCGCTTGCCGTGGATCAGATCCGCGACGATCTTCGCGGTGCCGCACGACATGGTCCAGCCCATATGGCCGTGGCCGGTGTTGAAAAACAGGTTGCGGTGCCGGGAAGCGCCGATGATCGGCGTGCCCTCCGGCGTCATCGGCCGCAGTCCTGCCCAGTACGACGGCTTCGAGTAGTCGGCACCGTTCGGGAACAGTGCCTGCGCGGTCGCCAGCATGTGCGCGAAATCGCCCGGTGAATGCGTGGTGTCGTAGCCGCTGAATTCGGCGGTCGCGGTCAGCCGCAGCCGGTCGCCGAAGCGCGCCCATGCGACGAGCTGGTTCTCTTCGACGCCGCCGAGCGCGGGCGGCTCGTGCGTGTCGCCGATCGGCAGCGTGACCGAGTACCCCTTGACCGGATAGATCGGCAACCGGTAGCCGAGCGCGCGCGCGACGGCCGGCGAATATGCGCCGAGCGCGAGCACGTATCGATCGCCGGTCACGCGGCCCTGCGACGTCTCGACGTAGTCGATCGTATCCGCGCTCGCGCGCACGCCGTCGATCGACGTGCCGAAGCGAAATTCGACGCCGAGCGCACGGCAGCGCTCGGCGAGCGCGCGCGTAAAGAGATGCGCGTCGCCGCTCTCGTCGCTCGGGCAATGGATCGCGCCCGCGATCCCTGCCGCCGCGTGGCGCAGCGCCGGCTCGCGTTCGACGGTGGCCCGCGCATCCAGGATGTCGAGCGGCAGACCGTTGTCGGTCAGAATCCGCATGTTCGCGACGCCGCGTTCGAACGAAGCCGGATCCCGATACAGGTATAACAGCCCGCCGCTCGTCCGGTCGTACTCGAGCCGTTCGTCGCGCGTCGCCTGCTGAAGCCGCTGCTGCGCATAACGACACAGCCGCACCTTGATCGACGTGTTGCGTCGCGAGCGCTCGGCCGTGCAGTTCTGCAGGAACAGCGCGCACCATGCCCACATCCGCCAGTCGGGCGTCCATTTGAGCCGCAGCGCCTGGCCGTCGGCAAACAGCGACTTGAAGAGAATCTTCGGCGCGCGCGGCGATGCCCAGGTGTACGAATGACCGGGGGCGATCAAGCCCGCGTTCGCGAAGCTCGTTTCGAGCGCGACGCCGTCGCGACGTTCGATCACCGTCACCTCGTCGCCCGCCTTCGCGAGAAAATACGCAGTGGTCACGCCAACGATGCCGCCGCCGAGCACGATCGTCTTCATCGTCCGGTTCTCCTGTACTAGCTCGCGGCGATCGCCGCGATCTCGACCGTGTACTGCGGAAACGCGAGCTTCGATTCGACGCACGCGCGTGCCGGCGCTTCGCCCTGCGGCACCCACGCATCCCATACGCCGTTCATCTCGGCGAAGCTGCGATAGTCGGCCAGCCAGATGCTCGCGGACACGATCCGGCGCTTGTCGAGCCCCGCGCCTTCGAGCAACTGGTCGATCTTGTCGAGAATCTGACGGGTCTGTCCGGCCACGTCGAGCGACGTGTCGTCCGCTACCTGGCCCGCGACGAATGCCAGCCCGCCCGCAACCACCAGCTGGCTCATCCGTTCACCCACGCCGTATCGCTTGATCTCCACCATCTGACTGCCCTCCGAGGTCGTGTCGAGTTGGGCAAATTTAAGCACTGCAATTCACCTCTGTATACACTTTTTTCAGAAATATCCTGCATTGCGCCACATTGGCGCGCCCGTGCACCATGGCTATCCACGATCTTTATCGTCGTGCATAAATGCATGAAAACAGGGCGATTTCTCTGTCATCAACGGGGCTTTCGCCATTCCGCACAGCGGCTCGAAAATTTATTTGCAAACGATTTTTGATCTGTGATTCTGTCGACACTTCTGTATATCAAACCACGCCGCCATCCGTGCGGCCGACCATGCGACGGGAGAACGAAGATGAAGGCAAATCAGTGGAGTGTCGGTATCTGGATCGCGCTCGGTACGGTGGCGTCGGGTGCCGCGCAGGCCGACGTCAGCGTGGGCGCGGTGCTGCCGCTGACCGGCGCGAGTGCGTCCATCGGCGAAGACCAGCGCCGCGGCATCGAGCTCGCCGTCGCGCAGATCAATGCGAAAGGCGGCGTGCTGGGCCAGAAGCTCGCCGTGCGCATCGAGGATTCGGGCGGCTCGGCCAATACCGCACTCGACGCCGCGCGCAAGCTCGCGACCGTCGAGCATGTACCGGTCGTGCTCGGCGAATTCTCGTCGTCGGTGACGATTCCGGTCGGACAGTTCCTGGTACGTCAGGGCGAGGTGCACATCAACATAGGCTCGTCGAGTCAGCAAGTGCGCAAGATCGGCGCAGGCTCGTTCAGCGTGATCGGGCTGGACGATCTGTCCGCGCGCTTCGCCGCTCAGGACGTGTACGCCCGCAAGCTGCGCCGCATCGCGCTGATCGCGCCGAACAACGGCTATGGCCAGGGTATCGCCGGCGAGTTCAGGAAGCGTTTCGAGGCGCTCGGCGGCACGGTAGTGTCGACGGTGCTCTACACGGAAGGACAATCGACCTATCGCCGCGAACTGGAGCAGGCATCGCGCGCGCAGCCCGATGCGTATGTCTACAGCGCCTATGGCCAGGAGGCCGCGACGCTGAACCGGCAGGCATTCGAGATGCGGCTCAACCAGCATCCGTGGTACGGCATCTATCTGACGATGTGCACGAGCGACACGCCTGCGCAGATCGCGCAAGGCCAGATCGGCCTCGAGGTCGCCGCGCTCGGCGCAGGCGCGAAAGCGTATGCGAGCGCCTATCAAGCCGCGTACAACGAGGCGCCGCGATCGGCGTTCGGCAGCTATGCGTACGACGCGACGCTGTTGTCCGCGGCGGCGATCGGCCGCGCGCAATCCGTCGACCCGGCGAAGATTCGCACGGCGCTCGCGGCATTGGGCAAGTCGTATACCGGCGTGACCGGCGCGATCGCGTTCGATACCGACGGCCAGCGGGAAGTCCAGCCCTACGAGAAGGTGGTCTACCGCCAATCGGTCGTCGCGCAGCAGTGAGCGACCGCCCGCCTGAATGAACGAGAGGACATCGCCATGCTGTCATTCATTGTCGACGTATTGATCCGCACCGCCGATCTGCTGCTCGTGTCGGTCGGTCTGTCGACACTCTATTCGCTGATCCGCTTTCCCAACATCGCGCATGTCCAGTACGCGATGCTCGGCGCATTCGCGACGCTCTGGCTGGAACGCGCGGGGCTGCCGTTCGCGCTCGCGACGGCCGTGTCCTGCGCGCTGGTCGGCACCGCCGCGACGCTGTTGAACCTGTTCGTGTTCGCGAGGCTGCTGCGTTCGGGCAGCGCGGTGGCGATGATCGGCTCGCTCGCGATCTCGATGCTCGCGGTCGCGCTGGTGCTCGGCGTCGCCGGCTCGCGGCCGCAGCAGTATGCGCAGGACGTGCATCCGCCGCTATCGATTGCCGGCGTCGCGCTTTCCGTGCCGCAGTTGAGCTCGATCGCATGCGGCGCCGGCGCGCTCGCGATCTTCGCGGCGCTGCTGTACCGCACCGGCCTCGGGCGCGCGATGCGTGCGCTCGCATCGAACCGCGCACTGGCACTTGCCACCGGCATCGACGCGACGCGCGTGACCAACGTGATCACGTTCGCGAGCGGCGTGCTGGCGGCGCTCGGCGGCACGATGCTCGGCGCCACCGAGAGCGTGCACGTGAATCTCGGCTACGGGCTGCTGATTCCGGTGTTTTCCGCGGCGATCCTGGGCGGCCTCGGCAATCCGCTCGGCGCCGCGGCCGGCGCGCTGCTGATCGCGGTGGCCGAAACCGTCGCGTTGAACGTCGATTTCGGCGGGCTCGTCGATCGGCCGATGCAGTTCTTTCCGGTCGAGTATGTCGGCGCGGTGTCGTTCGCGATCCTGCTCGTCGCACTGATCTTCCGGCCCTACGGCATCTTCGATCGGGAGGTACGGCGTGTCTAGCTTCGTCATCCATCTGCTGACCGTCGGCTGCCTGTACGCGACGATGGCGCTCGGGCTGAACCTGCAGGCCGGCTATGCGGGCCTCGTCAATTTCGGCTTCATTGCGTTCAGCGGGCTCGGCGCGTACGCGGCCGGCATCGCGTCGCAGCTCGGCTGGTCGTTGCCTTCGGCGCTGGCGCTCGCGCTGGCCGCCGCGGGTGCGCTGGCGATCGTCGTCGCGCGGCTCGGGCGGCAGCTCTCCGCCGACTACTGGGGGATCGCGACGCTCGCGATCGCCGAGATCCTGCGCACGATCGCGCTCAACGAAAGCTGGCTCACCGGCGGCGCGCAAGGCATCGGCGGCATCGCGCCGCTGTTCCCCGGGCTGCGGGCGCCGTGGGCTGATCTCGCCTTTCTCGCGGTCACGGCCGGCTGCCTCACGCTCACCTATGCGACGTACCGGCGCCTGACCGCAAGCCGCTTCGGCCGGGCGCTGAAGGTGATGCGCGAAGAACCCGCGCTGGCGGTCTGCTTCGGCTACGATCCGCTCGCGCTGAAGACACGTGCGTGCATCGCGGGGGCGCTGCCCGCCGCGCTCGCCGGGGCGCTCGCCGCGTGGTACATCGGCTATGTCGGGCCGGACGCGATGATCGCGTCCGAGACCTTCGCGCTCTGGACCGTCGTGATGGTCGGCGGACTCGGCAGCCACATGGGCGTGCTGGTCGGCACGCTGATCGTGCAGGCCGTCTACGCATTGGCGCCGTTTCTCAAGGACTGGCTCGATGTCGGCAGCGACCTGACCGGCGCGGTGCGGCTGGGCCTGGTCGGCCTGATGCTGCTCGCGTGCGTGATCTGGCGCCCGCACGGGCTCGTGCCGGAACGCCTGGAGGTGCGGCCATGAGCGCGCTGCTCGATCTCGACGGCGTGACGATCCGCTACGGCGAGAACGTCGTCTTGTCCGGCGTCACGCTGTCGGTCGACGGCGGCGAGATCGTCGGACTGCTCGGCCCGAACGGCTCCGGCAAGAGCACCGCGCTCAACGCGATCACCGGCTTCGCGCCGCTCGCGGCGGGCGCCATCCGCTTCGACGGTCAGCGGATCGACGCGCTGTCGCCGCACCGGATCGCCCGGCTGGGGGTGCGCCGCACGTTCCAGTTGCCGTCGATGCCCGCGCGCATGTCGGTGCTCGAACTCGCGATGGCGGCCTCGTCCGCGCGCCACGGGATCGCCGCCGCACTCTGGCGCGGCCGCGCGACGCGCTCGCTCGATGCCGATACCCGTGCGCGCGCCGCCGCGCTGCTGGACGAGCTGAAGCTGTCCGGCGTCGCGCACCTTTCCGCCGCGTCGATTTCCGGCGGCCAGAAGAAGCTGCTGGGCATCGCCTGCGCGATGATGACCGAGCCCAAACTGCTGCTGCTCGACGAGCCGACCGCCGGTGTGCACCCGAACCTGCGCGGCGAACTGATCGACGAGCTGCAACGGATTCGCAAGCAAGGCGTCACGCTGGTCGTCATCGAGCACGACATGCATTTCATCCGCGAGCTATGCGACCGCTGCGTCGTACTGGACCGCGGCGTGACGATCGCGAACTGCCGTCCGGCCGAACTGGAGCGCAACCGTCGCGTACTCGACGCGTATCTCGGGCGCGCGCATGCCGCCCCTCGTCCGCTGGAGGCGTCATGATCGACGTGCGCGAACTCGTCGCCGGCTACACGCCCGAAGTCGACATCCTGCATGGCGTGTCGCTCACGGTCGGCGCCATCGACATCGTGACGATCCTCGGCCCGAACGGCTGCGGAAAATCGACGTTGCTGAAGGCGATCGCGGGCTTCGTGCTGCCTCGTGCGGGCAGCGTGACGATCCAGGGCGCCGACGTGGCGCGCGTGCCGGTCCATCGAAAGATCCGCGAATACGGCATCGGCTTCGTGCCGCAGACCGACAACGTGTTCGCGTCGCTGACCGTGCGCGACAACCTGATGCTCGGCGGTCAGTCGATGTCGGCGTTTCCGCGCGAGGCGCGGATCGACGAGCTGTGCGAGCAGTACCCGGTCCTGCGGCGGCGCTACCGGTCGCCTGCCGGCGCATTGTCCGGCGGCGAGCGGCAAATCGTGTCGCTCGCGCGCGCGCTGATGCCGCGCCCGGTGCTGCTGCTGCTCGACGAGCCGTCGGCCGGCCTGTCGCCGAAGATGGTCGACGAGGTGTTCGACGCGATCGTCCGGATGCGCGACACCGAGCACATCGGCGTGCTGATGGTCGAGCAGAATGCGATCGAGGCGCTGCGCATCGCGGATCGCGGCATCGTGCTGACGATGGGGCGCGTCGCACTCGAGGGGCCCGCGGCCGACTTGCTCGACAGCGACGAGATGCGGCGCCTGTACCTCGGCGGGAGGGCCGCATGAGCGGCGGCGGCGCCGCGCCGGCCGCCGGCGCGTACGCATCCGCGGCGGCGCGCCCCGTGCTCGTGATGGTCGCGCTCGCGTGCGGCTTCGTGATGGCCATGCTCGACGTGACGATCGTCAACGTCGCGCTGAAGGCCATGGCAACCAGCCTGTCGATGTCGCTGACCGCGCTGGTGTGGGTCGTCGATGCGTACACGCTCAGCTTCGCCGCGCTGCTGCTGCTCGGCGGCGCGCTCGCGAACCGCTATGGGTCGAAGGCCGTCTACGTCGCCGGGCTCGCGCTGTTCGTCGGCGCATCGGTGCTGTGCGCGGCCGCGCAGTCCAGCGGCGCGCTGGTCGCGGCGCGCCTCGCACAGGGCGTTGGCGCGGCGCTCTTCATGCCGAGTTCGCTGAGCCTGCTCACGCTCGCGTTCCCGCCGGGACCGCTGCGCACGCGGATGATCGGCATCTGGGGCGCGCTGGTGTCGGCCGCGATGGCGCTCGGCCCCTGCGTCGGCGGCGTGCTGGTCGACGCGATCGGCTGGCGCGGCATCTTCTGGGTGAACCTGCCGGTCGGTATCGCCGGCCTGTGGCTCACGTACCGGCATATCGCGCGGGCGCCGCGTCATCCCGGCCCGTTGAATGCGCTCGGCCATCTGTTCGGCGCGCTCGCGCTCGCCGCGCTGAGCTTCACGCTGATCGAAGGGCCCAGCGCCGGCTGGCGCTCTCCGCCGATCATCGCCGGCGTGGCGGCGACGTTGGCTGCAACCGCCGCATTCGCATTACGCGAGCGCTACGCGAACTCGCGCATCCTGTCGCCGGCGCTGCTCGCGAACCGGCGTTTCGTCGCGGGCAGCACGCTGGGCCTCGCGATCAACTTCGGCATTCTCGCCGAGATCTTTTTATTGAGCCTCTATTTGCAGAACGTTCGCGGCGCGAGCGCACTCGTCGCCGGATTCGAGCTGTTTCCGTTGATGGCGATGTTCGGCATCGGCAACCTCGCGTCCGCGAAGGTCAGCGCCCGGCTCGGCGCGCGCCGCACGCTGCTCACCGGGCTCGCGCTCGCCGCGCTCGGCAGCGTGGCGCTCGTCGGCGTCGCGGCGATGCCGTATCCGGCGCTGGCCGTCGCGGTCGGCCTCGCGAACTTCGGCGCCGGTCAGGCCATTCCGGCGATGAATCTCGTCGTGATGCAGTCGGCCGATGCGGCGGACGCGAACCTCGCCGCCGCGTCGCTGAACGCAAGCCGGCAGATCGGCTCGCTCGTCGGCATCGCGATCGCATCGGTGATCCTGCACGTGGTCGACGATCCGGACCGCGCGACCGCCATCGGCTTCGCGGTGATCGCCGCGCTGTACGCGCTCGGCTTCGCGATCGTATTTCGTGCGATTCACGCTGGCGGCGCCGAGCAGCCGTAGCCGGGCGACGGGTATCGACGGTAATCAGTGCAATCAGTGCAAGCGACGCATTCGGTGTATTCCACGTATCACGCACGCATTTTTTCCTCTTGCAGCGAGGGACCTCATGCAAACAGCGATTGGCCGTAAAGGACTGATTCTGGCGGGCGGCTCGGGCACCCGGCTCCATCCGCTCACGCATTCGGTATCGAAGCAATTGATGCCGGTGTACGACAAACCGATGATCTATTACCCGCTCAGCACGATCATGCTGTCCGGCATCCGCGACGTGCTGATCATCTCGACGCCGCGCGATCTCGACGCGTTCCAGCAATTGCTCGGCGACGGCAGCCAGTGGGGCATGAACTTCTCGTATGCGGCGCAGCCGAGCCCCGACGGTCTTGCCCAGGCGTTCGTGATCGGTGCCCCGTTCATCGGCCGCGACGCGGCGACGCTCGTGCTCGGCGACAACATCTATCACGGGCCCGCGCTGTCGTCGCTGCTGCAGCAGGCCGCCGCACGGACGACCGGCGCGACCGTGTTCGGCTACTACGTGCGCGATCCGGAACGCTACGGCGTCGTGTCGTTCGACGCGCACGGCCGCGCGATCGATCTCGAGGAGAAACCGCGCGAGCCGAAGTCGCACTATGCGGTCACCGGTCTCTATTTCTACGACAACGACGTCGTCGAACTCGCGAAGGCCGTGCGCCCGTCCGCGCGCGGCGAACTGGAAATTACCGACCTGAACCTCGCGTATCTCGCGCGCGGCGCGCTGAACGTCGAGATCCTCGGGCGCGGCTACGCATGGCTCGACACCGGCACGCACGAATCGCTGCTCGACGCGGCCAATTTCATCCAGGTGATGCAGGCGCGGCAGGGCCTGCAAATCGCGTGCCCCGAGGAAATCGCGTACCGGCTCGGCTGGATCGATGCGGAGCGGCTCGAAACGCTCGCCCACAAGCTCGCGAAAAGCGGTTACGGCCGCTACCTGCTCGATCTGCTGAGCAAGGAGGTCGCGGCATGACACGGGTCATCGAGACGCCGTTGCCCGGCGTGCTGCTGATCGAGCCCGGCGTGTTCGGCGACGCACGCGGCTTTTTCGTCGAAAGCTTCCGGGCAAGCTGGCTGCGCGACGCGGGCGTCGACGCAACCTTCGTCCAGGACAACCAGTCGCGCTCGCGTCGCGGCGTGCTGCGCGGGCTGCACTACCAGCGGGTGAATCCGCAAGGCAAATTGGTGCACGCGGCGCGCGGCGCGGTCTACGACGTCGCCGTCGACATCCGGCGCGGCTCGCCGTCGTTCGGCTGCTGGTTCGGTGCGCAGCTCGACGACGTATCGCACCGGATGCTCTGGATTCCGCCCGGTTTCGCGCACGGCTTTTGCGTGTTGTCCGACGAGGCCGACTTCGCGTACAAGTGCACGCAGTACTACGATCCCGAGTCGGACGCGGGCGTGCGCTGGGACGATCCGGAGATCGGCATCGACTGGCCGGCATCCGGCGCGCCGTATCAGTTGTCGGACAAGGATCGGCGGCAGCCTCCGCTCGCCGAACTGGCCGCCGGCGCGCCGGCGCTGCTGCCGGCATACGGGAGCGCGCGATGACGATCGTCGTGACCGGCGCACTCGGCCAGGTGGGCCGCGAACTGGTGCTGCACGCGGGCGAGCAGCCGCTCGTCGGGCTGTCGCGGGCCGCGCTCGACATCGTCGATGCCGACGCGGTGCGCCGCGCGCTCGACGAACACCGCGCCGCGCTCGTGATCAATGCCGCGGGATGGACCGCCGTCGACCGTGCGGAGGCCGAGCCCGATGCCGCGTGGCGGGCCAACCGCGACGGCCCCGCCGTGCTGGCCGACGCGTGCGCCGCGCTCGGCATTCCGTTGATCCATCTGTCGACCGACTATGTGTTCGACGGCCGCATGCCCGGCCCGTATGCCGAAACCGCTACCGTCGCGCCGCTCGGCGTGTACGGCCGGAGCAAGCTCGCGGGCGAGGAAGCGGTACGCGAGCGACTGCCCGACCGTCATCTGATCCTGCGCGTCGCATGGGTATTCGGCGCGCACGGCGGCAATTTCGTGCGAACCATGCTGCGCGTCGGGCGTGAGCGCGAGGTCGTCGGCGTCGTCGCCGATCAGTATGGCGGCCCGACGCATGCCGGGGCGATCGCCGACGCGCTGCTGACGATCGCGGCGCGATACCGGGCCGGTGAAGCGCTGCGCTGGGGCACTTATCACCTGTGCGGCACGCCCGTGACGACGTGGCACGGCTTCGCCGAAGCGATCTTCACCGGTGCGCGGCGCGCCGGCCTCATCGACCGCGTGCCGCTCGTCCGGCCGATCCGGACCGACGCCTATCCGTTGCCTGCGCCGAGACCGGCGAATTCCGCGCTCGACTGCAGCCTCCTGCGAGAAAACTTCGGGGTCGAATCGCCTTCGTGGATCGCGGGTCTCACCGAAGTGCTCGCCACCTGGAAGAGAACATCATGAGCTATCGACCCAAACATGTTCTGGTGACCGGCGGCGCCGGCTTCATCGGCGCCAATTTTGTTCGTCATCTGCTCGAAAGCGACCCGCAGGTCAGCGTCACCACGCTCGATCTGCTGACCTATGCCGGCAGCCTCGACAATCTCGGCGACGACCTGCCGGGGGCCGATCGTCATCGATTCGTCCTCGGCGACATCTGCGACCGACCGCTCGTCGAGTCGCTGCTGCGCGACCATGCGATCGACACCGTCGTCCACTTCGCGGCCGAAAGCCACGTCGACCGCTCGATCGACGGCCCCGGCGAATTCGTCCGCACCAACGTGCTCGGCACCTGGACGCTGCTCGATGCGTGCCGCCAGCTGTGGTTGAACGATCAAAAACTCGGCCGGGCAGACGCCCTCGCGCGCCGCCGCTTTCACCATATCGGCACCGACGAGGTGTACGGCTCGCTGGGCCCCGATGACCCACCGTTTTCCGAAACGACGCCGTATGCGCCGAATTCTCCGTACTCGGCCACCAAGGCAAGCTCGGACCATCTCGTACGCGCGTATTTCCATACGTATGGATTGCCCGTCACCACGACGAACTGCTCGAACAATTACGGGCCCCGCCAGCACGGCGAGAAGTTCATTCCGACCGTGATCCGTCATTGCGTCGACGGCACCGACATCCCCGTGTACGGCGACGGCGCCAACGTGCGCGACTGGCTGTACGTCGACGACCATTGCCGCGCGATCGACGCGGTGATCCGGCGCGGGACGGTCGGCGAGACCTACAACGTCGGCGGCTGCAACGAATGGCGCAATGTCGACATCGTCGCGCTGATCTGTACGCTGCTCGACGCGCGACGGCCCGAACACGCGCCGCATGCGCGCCTCGTCCGGTTCGTCACCGATCGCCCCGGTCACGACCGGCGGTATGCGATCGATGCGGGGAAGCTCGACCGCGAACTGCAATGGCGGCCGGCGGAAAGTTTCGAAACGGGGATCGTGAAGACGCTGGATTGGTATATATAAAAGGCCGCTCTCGTCATCCCCCTTGAAATTCACGCGCCGTGTCCTATTTTAGGTATCGCTCAAGGCAGTCGCGGTTGACGCGCTGCGTGTTTCGATTTGTTAGTCAGCGACCTTCTCGCGGATGGACGAACTGGAGCGCGTGGTCCGGTTCGTTCCCCGCTGGGGACGCAACAGGAGCCAATCATGAGCGATATCTTCTTCCCCACCGATCTGCTGGCGGAATTCGACCGCCTGCAACGGCAGATGGCCGGCATGTTCACGGGCTTGCCGGCCAGTCTGCGCGCCCCGCGGCCCGGTGCGTTTCCACCGGTCAATATCGGCAGCACCGACGATACGGTCGAGATCGTCGCGTTCGCGCCGGGTCTCGACCCCGCCAAGATCGACATCTCCGTCGATCGCCGGCTGCTGTCGATCAGCGGCGAGCGCATACCCCCGGACGATGGCACGACCGACGACGAGCGGCGCATCTATGCGAACGAGCGGTTCATGGGCGTGTTCCGCCGCGTGGTCGAACTGCCGCAGGATGCGGACCCCGACAAGATCGAGGCCCGCTATACGGACGGCTGCCTGACGATCAGCGTCGGCAAGTCGGAAGCGTCGAAGCCGCGGGCGATTACCGTCCAGTAAGCAATACGACGTCACGAACGCATGACGGAGGACATCATGAGTGACACGAACACGACTGAACTGACCGCCCGTCCGGCCGATACGCGAACGGCCGTGACGAACCGTGAAGCGGCTCAGCGCGACACGCCGCGCACGCGCATTGCGCCGGCTGTCGACATCGTCGAGGATGCGCACGGCATCACGTTGTACGCAGACCTGCCGGGCGTGCCGCGCGACAAGCTCGACGTCCGCGTGCACGACGGCAACCTTGCCATCGAAGCGGAGGCCGTCATTCCGACGCCAGCGGGATTGCGTCTGCAGCACGGCGAAGTGCAGCATCCGCACTTCTCGCGCGCCTTCACGCTCAGCCCGGATTTCGACGTATCGCGCATCGACGCGCAACTGCGCGACGGCGTGTTGAAGCTGAGCATCCCGCGGCGCGAGGAAGCGAAGCCGCGGCGGATCCAGGTGACGGCGGGGTAAGCAGACGCACCGGGAGCGTTGCATGAAATCGGCGCAAGCCCCGAGGCTTGCGCCGGTTCACGCGCGGCGTGCGAGCGTTCCGCGTCGGCGCAGGCGGCCTGAGCGTTGCGCGCCGACACGCGGGCGCCGGACGGCCGACACATCAGTCAACGCGTCACGAACGCCGAACGTTCGACCGGTCACCCCAGCCACGACCTGATATTCGCGCGCATCGCGCCAGCCGAGATCCCGTACCGGTCGTGCAACGTCGGCAACGCGCCCGCGGCGAGGTACGCATCCGGCAGTGCGATCTGACGGAACGGTACCGCGACGCCGGCCCCGAGCAACGCGGTCGCGACCGCTTCGCCGAGCCCGCCGATCGTCGTATGGTTCTCCGCGACGATCACCATGCGCCCGTTGCGTTCGGCCTCGCGGACGATGGTCGCCGTGTCGAGCGGCTTGATCGTCGGGACGTGCAGCACGGCGACATCGACGCGATCGGCTTCCAGCGCCTTCGCGACCTCGAGCGCACGCATCGTCATGATCCCGGACGAGATCAGCAGCACGTCGTTGCCGTCGCGCAGCAGCTTGGCCTTGCCGAGCTCGAAACGGTAATCGTATTCGTCGAGCACGGCCGGCACGTTGCCGCGCAGCAGACGGGCATACACCGGCCCCTTGTGCGCGGCGATGGCCGGCACCATCTGTTCGATGTCCAGCGCGTCGCACGGATCGATCACGGCCATGTTCGGCATCGCGCGCATCAGCGCCAGATCCTCGGCGGCCTGGTGGCTGGGCCCGTAGCCGGTCGTGAGCCCCGGCAACGCGCACACCAGCTTCACGTCGAGATTGTCCTCGGCGATCGCCTGATGAATGAAGTCGTACGCCCGGCGCGTCGCAAACACCGCGTAGGTCGTGACGAACGGCTGCGCGCCCTCGTGCGCGAACCCGGCGGCGGCCCCCATCAGCAGTTGCTCGGCCATGCCCATCTGGTAGTAACGCTCAGGGAATGCCTTCGCGAAGATGTGCAGGTCGGTGTACTTGCCGAGATCGGCCGTCATCCCGATCACGTTGTCGTTCGTGCGTGCGAGTTCCGTCAGCGCATGGCCGAACGGTGCGGAGCGGGTCGCCTGCCCTTCCGCCGCGATGGACGCGATCATCGCCGAAGTCTTCAGGCGCGGCTTGTTGTCGACGGTGCTCATGCGTGTCTCCCTGCTTCGAGTGCGTCGAGCGCGAGTTGCCACTCGTGCGCGTCGACCCGGATGAAATGGCTCTTCTCGCGTGCTTCGAGGAACGGCACGCCGCACCCCATCTTCGTGTCGCAGACGATGATGCGCGGCTGCGGCGCGTCATGCCGGCGCGCGTGGTCGAACGCGCGTTTCACCGCGTCGATGTCGTTGCCGTCCACCCGTTGCACGTACCAGCCGAACGCCGCGAGCTTGTCGACCAGCGGCTCGAACGCCATGACCTGGGTCGACGGGCCGTCGGCCTGCTGGTTGTTCACGTCGACGATCGCGATCAGGTTGTCGAGCTTCCAGTGCGCGGCCGACATCAGCCCTTCCCAGATCGCGCCTTCGTCGAGCTCGCCGTCCGAAAACAACGTATAGACGAACGCATCCGAGCCCTTGCGCTTCAGGCCGAGACACCGGCCGACCGCGATCGTCAGGCCCTGCCCGAGCGAGCCGCCGGACATTTCCATGCCGGGCGTGTAGCTCGCCATGCCGGACATCGGCAAGCGGCTGTCGTCGCTGCCATAGGTTTCGAGTTCCCCGGCCGGCAGGATGCCGGCTTCGAACAGCGCCGCGTACAGCGCGATCGCATAGTGCCCGTTCGACAGCAGGAAGCGGTCGCGCCCTTCCCAGTCGGGATCGTCGGCGCGATAGCGCATCGCGCCGAAATACGCGACGGCCAGCACGTCGGCGATGTCGAGCGCCTGGCCGACATAGCCCTGCCCCTGCACTTCGCCCATCAGCACGGCGTTTCTTCGGATGCGGTACGCGCGCTCGGCGAGCGTGACCGCTTCATGGATGGTTTCGGTAGCCATCGATCACTCCAGTATCGGGTCGGAAGGAATGCAAATTAATCAGCGGTTATCAGCGGTTGACCGATCGCGGCACGAGGAACACCAGCAGCGCACCGGCCGTGATCGCGACGGAGATGAACACGAGTCCCGCGGTGGACTTGCCGGTCAGGTCGTTCAGCCAGCCGACGATCGCCGGCGAAAAGAAGCCCGCCAGGTTCGCGAAGCAGTTGACCGCGGCGATGCCCGCTGCCGCCGACATCCCGCCCAGCAACGCGGTCGGCAGCGACCAGAACTGCGACGACGACGCGAGGATGCCGGCTGACGCGATGCTCAGGCACACGATCGACGCGCCGACGCTGCCGAGCATCGGCAACGTGGCGAAGCCCGCCGCCGCGACCAGCATCGGCACCGCGAGATGGAAGCGGCGCTCGCGGCGGCGATCCGCGCTGATGCCGATCAGCGGCAGCGCGACGATCGCACAGGCATACGGAATCGCGGTGAACAGGCCGACCCACAGCGGATCGGCCACGCCGGCCTTGCGAATGATCGTCGGCAGCCAGAACGTGAGGCCGTACTGACCGAGCACCACGCAGAAGTAGATCGCGGCCATCAGCCACAGGCGGCGATCCGCGACGAACGTACGGATCGACAGGTGGGCGGTGGTGTGCGCGGCATCGGCCGACACGTTGCGCGCGAGCAAGGCTTTCTCGGCGTCGGTCAGCCATTTCGCGCCGGCGATGCCGTCGTCGAGATACAGCAGGATCGCGAAGCCCAGCACGAACGACGGCAGCGCCTCGAGCAGGAACAGCCACTTCCAGCCGGCCATCGACATCGCGCCGTGCAGCGAATGCATGATCGCGCCCGACAGCGGCCCGCCGATGATCCCGGCGAGCGGAATCGCCATGAAGAACAGCGACAGCGCCTTCGCGCGCCGCGCCGACGGGAACCAGTACGTGAGGTACAGGATCACGCCCGGCGCGAAGCCTGCTTCGGCGACGCCGAGCAGAAACCGCAGCACGTAGAACGCGGTGGGCGACTTGACGAACACGAAGCTCGCCGAGATCACCGCCCACGTCAGCATGATGCGGGCGAGCCAGCGGCGCGCGCCGACGCGATGCAGGATCAGGTTGCTCGGCACCTCGAACAGGAAATAGCCGAGGAAGAAGATGCCTGCGCCCATCCCGTAGACCGTTTCGCTGAAGCGCAGATCGTTGAGCATCTGCAGTTTCGCGAAGCCGACGTTGACGCGATCGAGATACGCGCCGAGGTAGCACAACATCAGGAACGGGATCAGCCGGCGCGCGACCTTCGCGTAGGTAGCCGCTTCGAACGTCTGCGCATCGTCCCGTTGCAGCGTCTCGCCCTGGACGGGCGGTGCGGGGTACTTTGCTCTCATCTTTGTCTCCTGCCATGGCCCCGGGTTGTCCCGGGTGCATGATGGTCGGCGCCGCGCATCGGGCGGCGCCGTTCTCAGTGAATCAGCATCCCGCCATTGACGTCGAGCGTGACGCCCGTCAGGTAGCTCGACAGGTCGCTCAGCAGGAACAGGCACGCATTGGCGACATCGGCCACATCGCCGAGCCGGCCGAGCGGAATGCCCTTGATGATGTCCTCGCGCATGTCGGGCGTCAGCTTGTCGCCGGTGATGTCGGTCTGGATCAGGCCCGGCGTGATCGAATTGACGCGGATACGGTCGGCGCCGAATTCGCGCGCCATCGCCTTCGCGAGGCCGAGCACGCCGGCCTTGGCAGCGCTGTAGTGCGGGCCGCCGAAAATGCCGCCGCCGCGTTGTGCGGAGACCGACGACATGCAGACGATGCTGCCGCTGCGCTGCGCCTTCATCGCGGGCAGCACCGCTTGCGACATGTAAAGCGTGCCACGCAGGTTCACGTCGACGATCGCATCGAAGTCGCGCCCGGAAATGTCCAACGTGCGCACGGGCTGCGTGATGCCGGCGTTGTTCACGAGGCCGTCGATGCGGCCGAAGCGCTCCAGCGCCGCGCGGGCTGCCGCCCCGCACGCGTCGCGGTCGGTCACGTCGCAGGCGAGGCCGAGATGATCCGGGCCGAGTTCGGCGGCGGCCGCTTCCGCGTCTTCGCGGCGAAGGTCGAGGATCGCCACGCGTGCGCCGTGCGCGGCCAGCGCGCGGGCCGTGGCCTTGCCGATACCGCGCGGCGATGCGGCGCCGGTCACGATGATGGTCCTGTTGTCGAGCAACATCGCTTGTCTCCTGGGTTGATGTGTTGTCCGGAGTGTCGGCTCACCGGACACCCGCATCAACGCGGAAACGCTCAGCCATAGTTGAGAAAATTTCAGATGACGGCGCGCGGCCCGCCACCGATGCTGCAACGCAAAATCATGTATGCGCCGGCGGACGCGATGCTCAACTGGCCCCGCCGTGCGCCGCGACCTCCCGCTCGATCCACGCCAGGAAGCGCTTCACGCGCGGCAATTCAGCGTTCTGTCGCGGGTAAACGAGATGATGCGCGCCGACTTCGACCGCAAGGGTCGCGTCGAACACCGGCACCAGCAGCCCTTCGCGGATCTTCACCGACGCGAGCATCAGGCTTTCGAGCGCGATGCCGAGGCCGAGCGCGGCGGTTTCGAGCGACATGTACGAACGGTCGAACGAAAAATCGAAGGTCTTCTGGGCCGCGAGCGGCACGCCGGTCCGGCCGAACCACTGCTTCCACTGGACCAGCGGCGTTTCGGAATAGATCAGACGATGCGCGAGCAGGTCCTCCGGCGCGTTCACCGGATGCCGTTCGAGATAGCGCGGCGACGCGAGCGGCGCGATGAACTCGCCGCGCACCGTCTTCACTTCGAGATTGTCCCAGTTGCCGTAGCCGTGCCGGACATCGATATCGTAGAAACCGTTCGAGAACGACACGTTTTCGTACGAGCACGCAAGGTTCAGCTGGATATCGCCGTTCGCTTCCTGAAACGACGACAGCCGCGGCAGCAGCCACATCAGCCCGAAGCTCGGGCTCGAATGCACGCGCAGGATGTCGACTTCGGTACGGCTCGACGCGCGCTCGGTCGCGCGGCTCAGGTCGGCGAGCGAACCGGTGACGTCGGCCAGGTAGCGCTCGCCGGTCGGCGTGAGGACGAGGCCGCGCCCCGAACGCTGAAACAGCGGCTGACCGATCTGCGATTCGAGGTTGCTGAGCTGATGACTGACGGCGGACGCGGTCAGGCCGAGCTCTTCCGCCGCGCGGTTCACGCTTTTGGTCCGGGCGACGCTTTCGAACGCGATGATGGCCTTGAGCGGCGGAATGCGCATGCTGGCATCCGTTGAAGAGAGCGGCTCGCCCGACTGGCCGGCGGCAGGCGCCAGCGCTGGAGCATTGCCCGGGCAAAGCGATACGGTACATCAGGAAGCGGCGTCGGGACGATCGATGCGCGGCGCGGCGCACCGCGCCAACGCCGCCGCATGGACGACGCGACACGCATGGCGCGGCCGGAATCATGCAAAATGCTCCGCATCTGAGTGGCGGAGATTTACCGGTGGGCATCAATTTCGATTTGACGGACTTGCAGGCGTTTCGCGCGGTCGTGGAAACGGGCAGTTTCCGCAAGGCCGCCGAAGCGGTCAGCCTCTCCCAGCCTGCGTTGAGCCGCCGGATCGACAAGCTCGAGGACGCGCTCGGCGTGCGGCTCTTCGAGCGCACCACGCGCCGCGTCGCCCTCACCACCGTCGGCCGCGTGTTCGCGCAGAGCGCCGAACAACTGCTCGACGATCTCGACGCCGCGCTGCTCGGCATCCGCGACGTGTCGTCGAGCCGCCTGGGCCATGTGACGATCGCCTGCGTGCCGTCGGTCGCCTACTACTTCCTGCCCCCCATCATCGCCCGCTATCATCAGCGCTTTCCGCGCATCCGGGTGAAACTGCTCGACGCCAGCGCCAACGAGGTGCTCGGCGCCGTGATCAGCGGCGAGGCGGATTTCGGCGTGAGCTTCATCGGCAGCCAGGAGGCGGAGATCGAGTTCAAGGTGCTGCTCCAGGAACGGTTCGTCGCCGCCTGTCGCCGCGACCACCCGCTCGCGCGCAAGAAGCGCGTGACCTGGAACGAACTTTACGAGCACGATTACGTATCGGTGGACAAGACCTCCGGTAACCGCCTGCTGCTCGACCAGGCACTGGCCGCCGTCGCGCCGCGTACGCCGAGCGTCTGCGAGGCGCGCCACGTCACGACCCTGCTCGGGCTGATCGAGGCGGGGCTCGGCGTCGCCGCGGTGCCGTCGATGGCGATGCCGGGCCATGACCACCCTGTCCTCACGAGCGTGCCGCTCGTCGAGCCGGCCGTGAAACGGCGCGTGGGCATCGTCAAGCGGCGCGGGCGCTCGCTGACACCGGCCGCCGAGGCGTTTCACCGGATGATCGTCGACGCGAAGCGCGGCGATGCCGCCGGCGGCGGCACATCGGCATGACGGCCACTGAACGGAAACGAAGGAAGACCGCATCGTGTGGGGGACCCGGCTGTTCAAATCGCTTTACGTGCAGGTCCTGCTCGCGATGATGCTCGGCATCGGCATCGGTCACGTGTGGCCGGCGGCGGGCGCAATGCTCAAGCCGCTCAGCGACGCGTTCGTCGGGCTCGTGAAGATGACCATCGCGCCGATCGTCTTCTGCACGATCGTGTCGGGCATCACGTCGTTGTCGAACGGGCGGGCCATCGGCCGCACGATCGTGCGGGCGCTCGCGCTCTTCTATCTGCTGACCGCCGCCGCGCTCGCGCTCGGGCTCATCATCGCGTACGTGCTGCAACCCGGCGCCGGCATGCATATCGACGTCCATCATCTGGATGCGAGCATCCTGGCGCCGTATGCGAAGCATGCAGAGCCCCGCAGCCTGGTGGCGTTCGCGCTCGGCGTGATTCCGGACACGATGCTCGGCGCGTTCGCCACCGGCGAAGTGTTGCCGGTGCTGCTGCTGTCGCTGTTGTTCGGCTTCTCGCTGAATGCGCATCCGCGCGCCGCCCGGCCCGTTCTTGCGCTGATCGACGGCATCGCCCAGGTCGTCTTTCGCGTGCTCGCGATGATCATGCGGCTCGCGCCGCTCGGCGCATTCGGCGCGATGGCGTTCACGGTGGGCCGCTTCGGCATCGGCTCGGTCGGCTCGCTCGCGAAGCTGATGGTGGCCTTCTATGTGGCCTGCGCGCTGTTCGTCGCGCTGGTGCTCGCACCGCTCGCGCGACTGCACGGCTTCGCGCTGTGGCGGCTCTTGCGCTACCTGCGCGAAGAGCTGCTGATCGTCCTCGCGACCTCGTCCACGGAGCCGGTCCTGCCGCGCCTGATCGTCAAGCTGGAAGCGCTCGGCTGCGACAAGGGCGTCGTGGGGCTCGTGCTGCCGGCCGGCTATTCGTTCAATCTGGACGGTACCGCGATCTATCTGACGCTCGCGGCGTTGTTCATCGCGCAGGCATGCGACATCCCGCTATCCGCGCCGCAGATCGCGACGATGCTCGCGATCATGCTGCTCACGTCCAAGGGAGCGGCCGGCGTGTCCGGCAGCGGCCTCGTTGCGCTGGTCGCGACGCTCGCCGTGATGCCCGACCTGCCGGTCGCCGGGGTCGCGCTGCTGGTCGGCATCGATCGCTTCATGTCGGAAGCACGCGCGCTGACCAGCGTGATCAGCAATGCGTGCGCGGTGATCTTCGTGTCGTCGTGGGAAGGCGCGTGCGATCGGTCGCGTCTTGCGCAGCGGCTCGCGGTGGCCGGGGCGGCCTTGCCGAACGGGGCCGATGAAGACAGTGCCGCGGCAGACGGCGGCGGTGACGGGAAGACGGTCTGATACGCGCCCTCCCGTCGATCGGGCTCAATGCGCGGAAACGGAATCCAGGCCGGTCGATTTCACGTCGGCCTGCACGTCGGGCGACGCAAGATAGTCGAGCAGCGCCTTCGCTTCCTGCGGATGCTGCGCGCCGACCGGGATGCCGGCGGCGAAGCGCGTGACGGACTGCAGCGATTCGGGAATCTTGCCGACGAAGGTCGCGCCCTTGACGGGCAGCAGCTCGCTGACCTGCTGGAAGCCGATTTCGTAGTCGCCGTTCGCGACGACCGACGCCACCGGAATCCGCGGGATCATCTTCGCCTTCGACTTCATCTGCTCCTCGATGCCGAGCTTCTTGAACAGCTCGCGCTCGATATACACGCCGCTCGCGCTGTCCGAATAGGCGATCGATTTCGCGTGCAGCAGCACCTGCTTGAGGCCTTCGGCGGTGCTGATGTCGGGCTTGGCCGCGCCGTCGCGCACGACCATGCCGATGCGCGAGTCGGCCAGCTCGACGCGGGATTCGGGGATGACCTTGCCCTGCTTGATCAGATCGTCCAGCGCGTAGCCGACCATGATGACGGCGTCGGCGGGCTCGCCGCGCGCGAGCCGGTTCGGAATCGCTTCGGGCGACTTGCCCATCGACGGGCCGAGCGCGGTCGCGAGCGTATTGCCCGTCGTGGATGCGAACCGGGGGCCGAGCACCTTGTAGGCGGCGGTGAAGCCGCCCGAGCTCATCACGTGCAGTTCGGCGGCCTGCACGTTGGCCGCCACCGCCGCGGTGGCGACGAGCGCGGTCGCGCAAAATTTCAGGAGCAGATTTCTCATGGTCGTGGTGGTGCGGATTCGTGGGTATGGGTGAACATTCCGGAGCGTTCCGGATGGGCCGGCATCAATGCGCCGGCGTCAACGTCGCTGCGCGGCGACGATAGAGCGCGAACGTCGCGAGCAGCGCGCACACCGCGGCGAAGCTCATCCAGTAGCCCGGTGCGGCCTTGTCGCCTGTCATGTGAATGAGCCCGGTCGAGATGGCCGGCGTGAAGCCGCCGAACACGGCCGTCGCGAGGCTGTAGGCGAGCGAGAAGCCCGCGACGCGCACCTGCACCGGCATCACTTCCGTGAGCGCCACGACCATCGCGCCGTTATAGATGCCGTACATGAACGAGAGCCAGAGCAGGACCAGCAGCATGTTGACGAACGACGGCGCGTGAGCGAGGAACGACAGCGCCGGGTAGGCGGTCGCGACGGCGAGCACCGTCATGCCGACCAGCAGCGGCCGGCGGCCGATCCGGTCGGACAGCGCGCCGCCGATCGGCAGCCACACGAAGTTCGACACGCCGACGCAGAGCGTCACGAGCAGGCTGTCGGCGGTGCTCAGATGCAGCACGGTCTTGCCGAAAGTCGGCGCGTAGACGGTGATCAGATAGAAGCTCGTGGTGGTCATCGCGACCAGCATCATGCCGGCGATCACGACGCCCCAGTTCTGGACCAGCGTACCGAACACTTCCTTCATGCCCGGACGATGCTTGCGCGCCTTGAATTCCTGGGTTTCTTCCAGGTTGCGGCGCAGCATGAAGATGAACGGCACGATCATGCAGCCGACGAAGAACGGCACGCGCCATCCCCAGGCGGCGATCTGCGATGCGCTCAGCCACTGATTGAGCACGAAGCCGAGGCCCGCCGCGATGACGATCGCCACCTGTTGGCTCGCCGATTGCCAGCTCGTGAAGAAGCCTTTGCGCCCGGGCGTCGCCAACTCGGCGAGATAGACCGATACGCCGCCCAGTTCCGCGCCCGCGGAGAAGCCCTGCAGCAGCCGGCCGATCAGCACGAGCACGGGCGCCAGCAACCCGATCGTCGCGTAGCCCGGCACGAACGCGATCAGGATGGTGCCGCTCGCCATGATGGACAGCGTGACGATCAGGCCCTTGCGGCGACCGACCTCGTCGATGTACGCGCCGAGCACGATCGCGCCCAGCGGCCGCATCAGGAAGCCGGCGCCGAACACGGCGAAGGTCATCATCAACGATGCGAACTCGCTTTGCGCGGGGAAGAAGACGTTGGCGATCTGCGTGGCGTAGAAGCCGAACAGGAAGAAGTCGAACTGCTCGAGAAAATTGCCGGCCGTGACGCGAAAGATCGCGGCGGCCTTCGAGCGTTCGGCCGGAAGGCTGGACGAGGGATGCATCGGGGGTGTCTCCTGAAAACCAGAAATACGGGAGGGGCTGATCGATTGTCGTTTTCCGGCATGTTGGCGCGGTATCGATCAAACGATAAGTGCAATTTTTGGAATGATTGATGCAGCATGGTTATCAATCGACGCGATCCGCGGCGTGGGGCCGGACGGCGAGCGGGCGTATCGCCGCGTGGCCGCACACGTTTGCGTCGCCGCGCCGGGCCGAGGTCGTCGATGGGCTGTCGATGGGCGGCCATGCCGGCCTCGATTTTCGGCTAACCGTGCCGTTAACCGGGATTGGACCCGCGCCGGCGCAGTTGCAGCCGGCATCTCAAAACGAGCGCGAGCATGCCCGCATTCACTTCGATCGAGAAAATCGCCGACTGGGCCGGACGCCACCCGTTCGTCGTCGGCGCGTTGGGCACGCTGATGTCGCTCGCGGCGCTCGGGATCAGCGCGGTGACGTTGTGGGTCGCGCGCAGCGAAGTCGTCGAGCACGCGCACGAGACGTCGCGCAACGTCGCGGCCGTGCTCGCGAGCCAGATCGCGAGGACGGTCGAAACGTCGAACAATGCGCTGATCGCGCTGGCTGCCGACCTCGGCAAGCCGGCCGTGCAGCGCATGGACGCCGGGCTGCGGCACGACCTGCTGTTCGAGCGCACCGCGGCGCAATACGTGACCGGCATGGGCGTGACCGACCGGCGCGGCCAGCTGATCGACGGGTGCTGCGGCTCGACCCACCGGTGGGACTTCGCCGATCGCGACTACTTCAAGGTCCATCGCGATGCGGACAACGTCGGGCTCTACGTATCGCAGCCCTATCGCGCACGCTCGCGCAGCGGCAAGGAATCCATCGCGCTGTCGCGGCGCATCGAGCGGCCCGATCATGCGTTCGACGGGATCGCGGTCGTCGCCGTCGATCTCGCTTACTTCGAGCATCTGCTGTCCCGCCTCGATGTCGGGCCGAACGGGGTCAGCGCGATCGTGCGCGCGGACGGCACGATCCTCGCGAGAAACCCGTCGTTGAACGACGGCCAGATGAACCTCCTGCGTCGCTCGAAATCCTTCAAGCGGATGGTGAACAGCGAATCGGGCTTCTATCCCGCGCGCTCGAGCATCGACGGCATCGTGCGGTTGTATACCTTCCAGCGGATACTGGGCACCCCGCTGATCGCGGTCGTCGCGCCGGCCGAAAGCGACGTGCTGGCCGGCATCCGGCGCCTGTCGTGGACGGTCGGCGTGTCGGCATCCGTGATCTGCGCATTGTTCTGCGCGGTGGTCTGGTTGCTGGCCTTCGCATTGCGGGACAACTTCCGCAAGCAGACGCTCTTGACCGATCTCACGCGTACCGATCCGTTGACCGGACTGCGCAATCGCCGCGCGCTCGATACCGCGCTGGCCGACGAATGGGAGCGGCTGCAGCGCGGCAGCGGCGGCAGCCTGTCGGTGCTGTTCATCGACGCCGATCACTTCAAGCAGTACAACGACCGGCACGGGCACGCGCTGGGCGACACCGCGCTGCGCTTTCTCGCCGAATGCATCCGTGCGCATACGCGGCGGCGAGGCGACCTCGCCGCGCGCTACGGCGGCGAGGAATTCGTCGCGGTGTTGCCCGATACGGATGAAAACGGCGCCGCGCGGGTCGCCGACGCGATTCGCCGCGAGGTCGAACGCAACCAGCTCGACGGGTTTGCGGAAACCGTGCCGGCTTTCACCGTCAGCATCGGCTGTGCGACCGGCCGGCGCGCGCGGCACGCTTCCGTGCACGCGCTGACGCATCAGGCGGACATGGCGCTTTACCGCGCCAAGCGCGAAGGCAGGAACCGCGTGTGTCGCGCGCCGACGGAGCCGCGGTGAACGCCGCGGTTCGAATCGAAATGGGCGGCGGCACGCGCGCCTTGCCAATCGCGACGGCATCCCGCTCAGGACATCGCGGTGATCGCGGGCACGACGCGCATGCGCTGCCGCGATCGCGGCCGTTTCACTGCCCGGGTTCGATATACGCAGCCAGTTCTTCCGGCTGTCCTGACGGAAACGCGTCCTTCAGGTGATCGAGAAACGCGGAAACGCGCGCGCTCAATAGTCGCCTGGACGGATACAGCGCCCATAGTGCGATCTCGGGCCCCGGCACGTCGCCCCAACTGACGAGCGTGCCGGCGGCAAGGTCGCGGCTCACGAGCGATATCGGCAGGCACGCGGCGCCCAGGCCGAGGCGGACCGTATCGCGCACCATGACCAGCGACGACAGCCGCGCCACCGGTTCGACCGGTACGCGCGCCGTCCCGGCCGGGCCCGTGACCTCCCATGCGGAGCGGGTGTCGTTCGCGCCGCGCACCACGGCCGGTGCGGGTGCGTCGCCGCCCGGCCGCGCCAGCTCGGGCGTCGCGACGACGGCCAGCCGGTCGCGCAGGATCACGCGCCCGATCAGGCTCTCGTCAGGGTCCGGGTTCACGCGGATCACGAGGTCGTACCCTTCCTCGATCATGTCGACGGGCCGGTCTTCGGTCGTCACCTCCAGCCGGACGTCCGGGTATCTCAGCGCGAACGTCGCCACCAGCTTCCCCATCGCGAACTGGGAAAACAGCATCGGCGCGCTGATGCGCAGCCGGCCGCGCGGCCGCTCGCTCCCCGCTGCAATCGCCGACGCGCTGTCGGCCAGCTCCGCGAGCAGCGCGCCCGTCCGCTCGTAGAGCGCGCGCCCTTCCTGCGTGAGCTTCACGCCGCGCGAGCCGCGCTCGAACAGACGCAGCGACAGGCTGTTCTCCAGTTCCGCCACGCGGCGCGACAGCGTCGCCTTCGGGCGATCCGCGACCCGCGCGGCTTCCCCAAAGCTGCCATGGCGGGCGACGAGGTTGAAATCGGCAAGCGCGAGCAGGTCCATGTGTTCCACCATTGAGACGACACGTCTATTTATCACATCTTCCGGATCGTTTGTGGATCACTTAACTTACGTGGGCAGTCAATCCCATCGTTACCTCAGGAGTGAACATCATGACCATTCTCGTTACCGGCGCCACCGGCCGCGTAGGCCGCCAGCTCGTCCGTCAACTCGTCGATCGTGGCGCCGACGTGCGCGTGCTGGTGCGCGATCCGGCCAAGGCCGATTTTCCGGCGGCCGTGACCGTCGCACAGGGCGACATGCTCGACGTCGACGCGCTGCGGGCGGCGTTCTCCGGCGTCCGCACGCTGTTCCTGCTCAACGGCGTGGCGGGCGACGAATTCACGCAGGCGCTGATCGCGCTGAATCTCGCCCGCGAAGCGCGCATCGAGCGCGTCGTCTATCTGTCGGTCCTGCACGCCGACCGCTTCGTGAACGTGCCGCACTTCGCGGTGAAATCCGGCGCGGAGCGGATGATCGAGCAGATGGGCTTCAGCGCGTCGATCCTGCGGGCCGCGTATTTCATGGACAACGAGTCGATGGTCAAGGACGTGATCGTCGGGCACGGCGTCTACCCGATACCGATCGGCGGCAAGGGCGTCGCGATGATCGACGTGCGCGACATCGCGGAAGTCGCGGCGATCGAATTGATCCGCCGCAACGATGCGCCCGGCAAGCTGCCGATCGAGACCCTCAACCTGGTCGGGCCCGACACGCTGACCGGCACGCAACTGGCGTCCATCTGGTCGGAGACGCTCGGCCGCCCGGTTGCCTATGGCGGCGACGATCCCACGCCGTTCGAAGCCAATTTCGCGAAGTTCATGCCGAAATGGATGGCATACGAAATGCGGCTGATGGCCGAACGCTACGTCAGCGACGGGATGGTGCCCGAGGCCGGTGACGTCGAGCGGCTGACCACGATCCTCGGCCGCCCGCTGCGGACGTATCGCGACTTCGTGGCGGCGCTCGCGCGTTGAGCGCGGTGCCGTGCTTTCATGTGCCGCGGCAGTGCAGCCAGTCGTCGAGCGGTTGAACCGGTGGCATGCGCGGCCGGTTCGCCGCGACCGCCATGCTGTCGCCGGTGACGGTGGCCCGGCGTGCGTGGCGGATTTCGCGGCATCCGGACGTCGAGCAGCGAAGTGGCGGCGTCAATATAATCGGCTGTTCCTGGATGCCAACGATCGGCAGCCAGCCGGTTTCGATCCCGACTGCATACGACTGCCCACTGGAGACGAGATGACCTTGCCCGCCCTTCCGTTTGCCGAATCGTTCGACCTCGAGGCTGCCTTCGCCGACGTATCCGAATACTGGTCGCCGAAGGTCGTCGCGAAGGTCAACGATCAGTACGTGAAGGTCGCGAAAGTACGCGGCCAGCTCGTGTGGCACGGCCATGCGCACGAAGACGAGCTGTTCTTCGTCGTGCGCGGCCGCCTCAGGATCGAGTACGAAGGCGGCCGCGTCGTCGACGTGCCTGCCGGCTCGATGCACGTCGTGCCGCGCGCCACGCAGCATAATCCGGTCGCGGACGACGAATGCTGGATCGTGCTGATCGAGCCCGTGCAGACCCGGCATACCGGCGACGTCGAGTCGCCACTGACCCGCACGATCGACGAGCAGCTGGGTCGGGCGCGCTGAATTCGTCGGCCGCGGCGGGGCCGAGGGTTACAGCATGACCTGACTGACCAGCCCGTACAGTCGAACGTAAGCATCACCTGCACGCAGTCCTCGTCGGCCACGACCCGTTGCCACGCACGCCCGACCGGCACGGACACATCCACCGGCAGCTCACGTTCGCCGCAAACGTAGATCGCGCGCAGCACCTCCAGCGCGTCGATGACCGGATGCGGGGTTTGCGACGCAAACGGCAACGTCAGCAACTTCGCGAGCATCGCACGGGCGACGCGTTGTTTGGTCAGCAGTTGTGCGCATGAGCGCTCGCGTGGCTCAGACCGTTTTGGGCAAGCGTCGTGTCGGCCAGTTGCGCGAAATGCTCGATCAGCTCGTCGTGCGCCAGAGTGGTGTCCGTTGCGAGCGCTGTGACCTCCGTCGCGAATTCGCGCAATTGCGCCGTCAGGTCAGGCCGCTTCGCGTCGACCTCGCTGCCGGCTTCGTTGGCCGTCTTGTGCTGTAAACGGGGGAGCATCCACAGCAGCTGGTCGGTGGCAACGCAAAACGCGTAACGCATGAAACAGATTGCCTCGAGCCGGCGCATGGGCAAATGGATGCGCTTGCTCACGGATGGCGGCTGGTTGGCGCCGCGCATAGTGCTGCACCACCGCCTCGTTCCATTGGGTCGACTGGTCGCGATGCCCGCCGAAATTGATCAGGCGCTCGATCTTGCGAAACAGATGGCCCATCTGGTTCGTCGAGTTCCGTAACGGCACGGACCAGAGCCACTGCTGCAGGCTGACGCCTGCCCGATTCCGGTCGCGGCAACAGTAATCGAACGCCGAGTTGCTGAAGCGTCGCCGATATATTATGAAATTTTCATTATTTTTCTGGCACTTCTTTCAGGCAATGCGATACAGCGCCTCGACATCTCCGGAGAAATTTCGATGAAAGGTATCCGTTATTTCACCGAGGAAATTTTTCATTTCGTCAGAAATTCGCAATTTTAGAATTCTCAATCGGCTTCAAGGGAAGTTCGCCTGATCAGAGCCGCCCCACCGACCACCGTCCAGCCGCATCCTTACAGAGTTAAAAATTTTCCCAACAAATTTATAGCAACTACCATTCTGAAATATTTCGTAATATACCAAATGATGAGCCAGCCATCGTGTCCATTGTAATTATCTGAATCGACTGATAGATTGATCGGAAGAATGGGGTGATCACTGCCAATTGCATACCATACGGAAATAAGGCTCGCCATCGATGCAATAACCCAGTTGTCGATTTACTTACGGCAAACAGCCATCTTTCAATATCCAATCATCGGGCTGACAACCAACCTGGTCTTGCGATCCAGCACCAGCAAGCACACACCTAGAACAGAGCGAGGTGAAATTTGAATGAAAAATAAAAAAACAATATCAAAAATAATAAAACTCGCCTCACTTTCGGCGATATCGGTTTCACTTATCGAGGTGCTGCTATTTATGCAATGTGATGAGATAGGTGGCATATTTAAATCAGTAGCTCAAATCAGCACCCTACTCTTGCTCACCTACCCCATCGCACTTGCTGGATCACTGATTTACACGACGATATCGTACTTCAATCTCTTTAAACAGGAATCAAGTGGGCAAGAAGTAGCGCCAAGAAGGCTGGCAATGCCGTACCTGATTTTATTTGTTGTGGTGATTTGTATTTCCAGACTGATATCCATATCAGTTTGCACGAAATAGCAACCAAAACGAGAGAACGCTATGACTTCCATATCAGTCGCGGGCTATACGCAACCCTGACCCAAGAAATATTCCATTTCAAAAGTAGAGAAATTAGGCATGATATGTCCAAGCTGACGCGAAGGCCATGCCATGAAGACGAGCAAGTTTACGGAAGAGCAGATCGCATTTGCACTGAAGCAAGCAGAGCTGAGTACGAAGGTCGAAGAGATCTGCCGCAAGCTCGGAATTAGCTTCTACTACTGGAAGAAGAAATTCGGAGAGCTGAGGCCTTCTGAATTGCGCCGGTTGCGCCAGCTCAAAACGTGAAGCTGCGCGACTCGTGACGAACCTGAGCCTTGACAAGGCCATGCTGCAGGACGTACTCGCAAAAGGCTCTGAAGCCTGCCCGTCGGCGCATGTTGATCGATGAGTCGCGTGATCGCTATCGAACGAGTCTGATGAAGACCTCCGCGTTGTTTGACATGTCTTGTTCGCGGTATCGGTATCAGTCAGTTGCGCACGATTCATCGGCGCTGCCCATGCATATCAAGATCGACAATGGAGCAAATCCATCTCGAAGGCAATGGATCGCTGGGCATATGAACATGGCGTCGAACCGAATTTCAATCGACAGGGCGCCCCACTGAAAACGCCACGGTCGAAAGCTTCAACCGGCGCTTCCGGCAAGAATGTCTGACGGCGCATTGGTTTTTATCATTGGCCGACGCGCAGAGCAAAATCGACGACTGGCGCACGGACTATAACGAGGTTCGTCCCCACTCCGTGTTGCAATGGATGACGCCCACCGAATTCGCCCGTCAGGCAAGGGAATCTGCCTCACCTGACAACTCAACCAAGCCGGAAATTTCAACTTCCGACCGGGATTAATTCTGGCTCAGGGTCAGCATCGAGCCTGTGATCGCCAAGCGTCGGACCAAACTTGGCAGATATCGCTGGGTCGTCGAACGCACGCATGGCTGGCTGCATCACGTCCGTCATCACCGCATTCATTTCGAGCAACGTGTCGACATTCATATCATATTCCCCAAACTCGGTTGCTACCTGATCTGCTGGAATACCCTTCGGCGGGCCGATCAGGTTTTATGAAACCGTCTCTTAGTCAATAACACTGATGCGTGATGCGTTCAGCCCTGTGAGCGCGCCACGTGGTCGACCTGCACGTTCCTCATAGCGATACCTCCGTTATCGGGCCGCCACCCCACCTTCGCCGGCAGGGCTGTGCTAGATCGGAACGATAAAAACTCAAACCTCACGGTGAGCGCAACAAAATATTACAAATACATTACCGATCCACAGTAAATAGCAATTCCATATTTCAAAAAAATCAACAAATCATTGGCAACCTATCGCTCCTCCCAACTCTCCTTTCGAAGGCCATTCAATTACATGACACATCCTGATACGAAATATTATGTAACGAAATTATTACACAGCCCCCTCTGGAAAACATTGCCTCCCGCAACATAGACTGATACATTCATATGATGAATAACGCATATTATTACATTCCTATTTCACTCAATTATAATACAAAACCACCATCTTAAAAATCATGAAAATCATCAGGATTTTAATTCTTATATTTAATCTAATTATTATAAATAAAGCATTTTCGCAATCAAGCACGGAAATTGAAGATAGCATCGCAACGAGAGATTCGAATGATGTCGTATCGAAGATTGCAAAGATATCTGAGCATGGCGACTTAAGCGACGATGCGTTCTTTGCGAGATCCATTGGAGTTAATATGGATCAACTCCCCGATAAAGTTGCGCCATTTAGCTTTCAAACTTGCGGCGTCACATCATACACAGAATCTGATGCCCTAACGAGACGATACGTATACACAGAAACACCACGGTATCTGATTGAGCCACCCTCAGGAAAATCAAAAAATCAATGTGAATTTGACTACATAAAACGTGTCAATGGCGGCGGGAAAATCTCCAAAGTTATCGCCAAGCTGCAAATCAACGTCAAAAACGTTTGCATCTCACCTGAAATATTAAAACGATACTTCCCCGAAATCGCACCTGAGCCTCCTCCGGTTCCACCCAAATTGATATATGAATTCACCAGCAAGTCTGGAATAAAGCTGTCATTCATGTCATCCATGAATAAGAAGCACTCGTCCTGTATAGAACTAGTACTATTCTCCCAGACATATTGAGAGGCAAAAAATGGGGCAAATTGACATGAATCGCACAATCGATGGAACCGAGGGTATTTGGGGCGGAAACCCACCATCTTCAGCTGTTTTGAACATGATAAATGCCAGCCCGCTATTGGCTCAGTCGATCAATAAATATGACATCGCCATACAAGAAGGCACAGCTGCACCGATAGGGGCATATATTGCATCCGATGGAAATTTATACTCCAACGGAAAAGAAACAATAGTGAACTCGGCGAACCAGGTGCAGATTCTACTGGGCGCACAGATTACCAGCTCCAGCGAAACCAACCCCTCCGGATATGTTTCCGCACTGACCTGGGAGATGGGAAAGTTTGCATACTTCAATCAAGGCCAGCTTTTATATAATGGTCTAGCGAACCTTAATCCAAACGATCAAAACTACGGAAATGCTGCGGCAACCGTAGGAACAGTTACCGAAGCGTGGTCAGCCGCGTTTAGCTATCAAGTTCAGCAACAAATGGCCTCCACTCCCGGATTCACCTTCACCATAGACGGCGATGGCCCAAATAACGCAAATGGTGCTATTCAACAGACCCTCTCAACCGCGTGGCAGAATCAAAATCTGGCGAACGCTTCGTCGACAGATGCTTTCGCAGCCTTGACAACAGCAGCCGTCGGCGTAATTGGAACATTCCCGGCCGTGAATGGTGAGAGCTACCCAGACATCTATCAGAAATATCCCGCAGCACTACAACAAGAGTACTCCAGCGCAAGCCTAAATAAAATAACAACAAATCCACCATCAGATATTTCCGGCATAAGTATAGATTATTCAAATGGAAATATTAGCTCATCAACGATGGCATTCAACTCGGGGCAACGAGAGATTATAAGCTTTGCAAACAATCAAGTTAGCACCGCCATATACACCGACTCGTCGGGAAATATTTTGTCAGATATCGTATATGTGCATAACTCGGACGACACCTACTCATCCACAATAACCGATGGATCAGGAAAAGTTGTTTCAACACAAAGCTTTTCCAGCTCCGGTGCCGAAACGCAGACGTTCAGTGATCCGTCGTCCATTGCGGATGTGAATGCACCTGGCCTAACCTTGACTACAAACGCCAATACCATCGACGTGAACGGGGCTGACTACGACACGACGATCCTCAATGGCAATCATGTCATTAACGCCCAAGCTGGCGACACCTTTCAACTTACTGGTGTCGGCTACAACGTAAACCTGTCAGCCACTGGCGGGGCGTCTACCGTGACGTTCGAGGCAAACTCCGGCGGTACGGTCAATGGTTCAGCAGCGACAGTTAACATCACGGGATCCGGCAGTGTTGTCACGATTGGTGGAAACGGGCAAAGTGCAAGTGCTTCTAACGATAACTACGTCAATTTTGCAAGCGGTGCATCAGGAACATTAACAGTCGAGGGTAATTCCCGCACGGATGTTAGTGGCAGCGGTCTTGCGGTCTATGCTGGTGGCAACGAAAGCCTGGGTGTTACAGGTAGCGGAAACACCGTTGATGCAACGGGTTCTAACAACGGAATTTGGCTTAACGGAGCCAATGCGGTCGTAAATTTGTCCGGTCAAGGCGATTCGATCTACGGATCGAATAACACGATCTACGGTGAGAACAGCGACACATTTACCGTAAATGGCTCGGGTGACACGATCACGGACGGTACGAGCAGTACGACAACTATTGAAGGCAGCAATGACACGCTGTCCTACGTTGGCGGCGGTAGCACGGTGAGCGTGCTGGGTCAGAACGATACGATCGATGGGGCAAGCGTCACGATTTACGGCCAGAACAACGATACGTTTAGCGTAAATGGCTCGGGCGACACGATCACGGACGGTACAAGCAGTACGACAACTATTGAAGGCAGCAATGACACGCTGTCCTACGTTGGCGGCGGTAGCACGGTGAGCGTGTTGGGCCAGAACGACACGATCGATGGGGCGAGCGTCACGATTTACGGCCAGAACAACGATACGTTTAGCGTAAACGGCTCGGGTGACATGATCACGGACGGTACAAGCAGTACGACAACTATTGAAGGCAGCAATGACACGCTGTCCTACGTTGGCGGCGGTAGCACGGTGAGCGTGTTGGGTCAGAACGACACGATCGATGGAGCAAGCGTCACGATTTACGGCCAGAACAACGATACGTTTAGCGTAAACGGCTCGGGTGACACGATCACGGACGGTACGAGCAGTACAACAACTATCGAAGGCGGTAATGACACGCTGTCCTACGTTGGCGGCGGTAGCACGGTCAACGTCTTGGGCCAGAACGACTCGATCGATGGGTCGAGCGTTACGATTTACGGCCAGAACAACGATACATTTAAGGTTGACGGATCAGGTGACACAATAACGGACGGAACCGGGAGCACTACCAATATTAATGGTAGCAACGACACGCTGTCATACGTCGGTGGCGGCAGTACGGTCAACGTCTTGGGCCAGAACGACACGATCGATGGGGCGAGCGTCACGATTTACGGCCAGAACAGCGATACGTTTAGCGTAAATGGCTCGGGTGACACGATCACGAATGGGGCGAGCAGTACGACGATAATCAATGGCAACAACGATACGCTTTCATATATTGGTGGCGGGAGTACCGTCGACATCGCAGGTCAAGATGACCATATCGATGGGAATAACGACACGATCAATTTCTCAGGCACAGATACCGGCGACATAGTAGATGGCTCTGGCGATACTGGTGCTGGATGGAGTGGAATCGACTATGTCGATCAAACAAGTTCGGATCCTTTTAGTGACGGCGGCTATGGCGGTTACTACGGCGGCTATGGTTTTTCAGGCGACCGAAGTGCGGTGCAAAGCAAGCTAGCCAGCGATGTAACCGCCATCGCTCAGTACGACCAACATCAAGGGAACGCCGCCGCCGCTAACGCCGCCAAGAACGGGTTCGCCCAGGCGGGTGAAATGGCTCGAGATACTGCCACCTCTGCCGGTTCCGGTCCTAACGTACTCGAAGGGGCTCGGTGGGATGCGTCCACGATCACCTGGAACTTCGACAGCGCCAATGGTCCGCAAAACGGGCAGTACGAAAAAGAGGTCGAACAAGCCTTTGCAACGTGGGCGGCTGCT
>NZ_CADFDL010000013.1:0-211637 GCF_902832865.1 Burkholderia sp. BCC0397
TGCATCAAGGCCGCATATAGAGCTGCAGCCCATCCTGTCTATCAAAACACACGAAAACTGTTGCAAACGGGACGCGTTCATATAGCAACTGATGAACACCGTACAGCCGAAACGCCGCCCCTTGCCGGTCGTCGCGTCGTAACTCATCTTCTGGCCGCCCAGCCCGTCCTTCTTCCCGTACTGGACGTTGGCGATCGTGATCTCGTCCGACGACGCGAGCCCGAGCGTCTTCGCGGTCGACGTCTGGACGTCGACCATGTTCATCTGCGTCGTGCCGCATGCGGCCAGCACGAGGCCGGCGACCGTGACGCCCAGCGCGGTCCGGACGGTGCAATGCAAGGTTTGCTTCATGGCTTCTCCTTCGATTTCCCCAGTGCGAGGCGCTTACGCGCCCGGCGTATAAAAACTGGCCTGCACCTGGCTGCCGATAGTCGCGACATACGATTGCCAGAGCAGCGCCATCGCCCCCGTCGCGTTGACGGCCAGCGCCGGCCACGACGCGCTCTGCGGCGCCACCGTCGACGCGCTCCACGCGCCGTTCCGGTAACTGGCCGCGATGACGGCCGACGCACCCGGCAAACCGGTGTCCTGCCACGCGGCCGTCACGTTGCCGCCGGCGTCGACCACGAGCGGCGGGTACTGGTTTGCCGCGCCGTTCAGGTGTTCCGTCAGCCGCTGCAACGGCCCCCAGTTGCCGCTGGCATCCGACACGCTCACCTGCAGCGCCGCGCCGCCTTCCGCCCACATCGCGGCAGCCACGCCGTTTTCGTTGACGGCCAGCATCGGCGTCGCGATGAAACCGGTCGGCTCGACGATCGCGGGCGCCACCGGTTGCGACGGCTGCCACCCGGTGCCGGACACATAGCGTTGCGACATCGTGGCGGTGGTGAGCTTCCCGCCCGTCACGTCGAGCTGCCCCCAGAGCAGCGTGATGTTGCCCTTCGCGTCCATGCCGGCCACCGGCGAGATGATCGTCGTGAACAGGCTCGTGTTCGACACCGCCTGGTTGACGTCGGTCCAGCCGTTGGCCGCGTCGTACGTGGCCGTCCACAGCGCCGAGTGCGTATGGTTGGTCTGCCGCCACGCGAGCACGGCGCGGCCGGACGACAGGACCGAGATCATCGGCCTCACGTTGTCGGTGTCGCCGGTGACCGCGCCCGGCCCGGTCTGCACCGGCATCTGGATCAGCGCCGTCGGCGACCACTGTCCGGCCTGCGTGTAGCGCGTCCATGCGATACGCGTATCGAGCAGGCTGATCGACTGCGACCACGCGACGAGCGCGTTGCCCTGGCCGTCGATCCCGGCCGTATAGGTCGACCCCGTCACGTCCGGCGCCACTTCGAACGCCGCGCCCCAGCCGCCGGCCGGGGTGTACGGGCGCGCCCACAGCGCATACGTGTTCGGGCCCGGCATCCATTCGGTCCAGAACGCGACGGCCTGCCCGCTCGCGTTGCCGACCACTCGCGACGGGCTCGAGCTCGTCGTGTTCATCGAATGCGAGCCGTCGCCCGTGTCGAGCCGCGTCGCGGTTCCCCAGCCGGAGCCCGCGGCATAGCGCGCGCCCCACATCTCGTTGCCGTTCGCGCCGGCCGGGCCGTTGGTCATCCAGGTGGCGAGCGCGTTGCCGCTCGCATCGATCGTCACGCTGGGGGCGCCCTCCGGCCCCTTGCCGTCCACCGCGGCGGCCGTCGACCAGCCGGCCTGCGGCTGCGTGGCGCCGCCTGTCGGGCCACCGTTCGACCCGCCGCTCGCCCCGCCGCCGCCCGACGTCGAGCCAGACGGCGAGCCGGGATTGTTCGGCGTAGACGACGATGACGACGCGCCGCCGTTCGTCGCGACATCGTCGCCGCCGCACGCGGTCAGCGCGAGCGCGGCCGCCATGACCATCCATGTAATGGGTTTCATTGGACTCCTCTTGTTTTCATTTGCCGGCGCACTCTCGTCTGCCGTTGGCCGATACGACGTATCGTTTCGTCCTTAAAATTGTTAAGTAATGCTATTGAATAGGCAGGTAAACCGGCATCTGTTCGCGTCCCTTTCATGATCGATTCCGTCGTGCGGATCGACGCGAACGCCGCTTTCGGCAGACCTTCCCCGTCGGGCAGTACGGACCACGTCAGGTCGTCTATCGTCGGACGTCCGCCACTGCCGGCTGCATCTTAATTCAAGCGATCCGGATTCAAGGTGGCGTTGCGTCCACACTGAGTGGATTTCCATTTCACGGGGGCCTGCCCTCGGCGCGGCTGGCGGCCCCGCGCAGCGCCGGCCATCACGCCCCGTGAGGTACGATACGCGCCGGGGCAAAGCGCCCCCTGAGAGAACCGGCCGTCGCGGCCACCCACCCAGCACAAGAAAAATGCGAAGAAACCCGACGCTGCACCGAAACCTGTTCGCCGCGCTGGCGGCCAGCCTGCTCTGGATACCCGCCGCCCATGCGAGCGGAGACGACGGCTGCTACGTGCCGAACACGCTCCGGCAGACTTCATATTCGTGCGGCAACGTGCCGATGCTGACGCCCGCCAACGACACGCGCATCAATGCGATGCTGATGATGGTCGACAGCGGCAAGGTCGCGCAGGTGTTCCCGGACCCGAAGACCATCCCGGCGAAAGAGCGGATCAACCAGATCGTCGTGCCGTTCCCGATGGATTTCTCCGGATGGATCTACATCGGCCAGAAGGAGCCCGACAAGACCGGCGGCGCAGCGGATGCCGAGGCGTCGTCGAACCGGTACGCGGACGGCGAAGGCAGCATCTGCCGCAGCATGAGCGCGGGCGCGGACGCGTTCAACGACGCACTGGGCGGCGCCGGCGGCCTGCCCGCCGACGAAGCCGCGCGCCTGCGTGCGGCGCGCGCCGACATCGCGCAGAAGACCTGTGCCGCGGGCGGCGCCAGCGCCGCGTGGACGAAGCCGCCGGTCAAGTCGCCGCTCGGCCAGCAGTTCGCCGCGTACCTCGACGGCACGAACGCGTTCTACCGCGCCGACTTCCTCACCGCGACCCGCGCCTTCGCGAACGCATCGCACAGCGCGGACCCGTGGCTGAAGGAAACCGGCCTCTACATGGCCGGGCGCGCGCAGTTGAACGCCGCGCAAGCCAACGTATTCGACAACGACAGCCCGACGCCGACGCGCGCGCGCGTGACGAAGGTGTCGCTCGACGCGGCGAACACGGTGTTCCGGACCTACCTGAAGGTGTATCCGAAGGGGCGCTATGCGGTGTCCGCGACCGGGCTGTTGCGACGTGTCGCGTGGCTCGGCGGGAACGTCACGCAGCAGGCCGACCTGTACGGCCATGCGCTCGCGCGCTGGTCGCCGGCGACGTCGAACGTGCCGCTGATGCAGCTGGCGAACGAACTCGACAGCAAGCTGCTGTTCGGCTCGGCATTCGACGCAAGCCAGATCCAGTCGCCGACTGTCCTCGCCACCGTCGACCTGCAGCGCATGCGCGCGTCCGACAGCAGCGATGCAAGCCGCAAGCCGATGACGCTCGACGAGCTGCAGGCGCAGAAGCCGCGCTTCGCGAACGCGCCCGCGCTCTACGACTACCTGCTCGCGACCTGGTACGTGCAGATCGGGCGCAAGCCGGACGCCGCCCTCGACCTGCTGCCGCCAACGCCCGCCACGCCGCTCGACTACTTCGGGCTGAGCCAGCAGGCGCTGCGCGGGTTCGCGCTGGAGGACAGCGGCCAGAACGACAAGGCGCGCCAGCTGTGGCGCGACCTGATCCCGCTCGCGACATTCCGCTTTCAGCGCGAAATGCTGGAACTCGCGCTCGCGATCAACCTGGAGCAGGCCGGGCTCGTCAACGACGCCTTTGCCGACGATTCGCTCGTGCAGAACGCCGCGATCCGCGCGGTGCTGCTGCAGCGCGCGGCCAATGCCGACCTGCTGCGCGCGCAGGCGCAAAACCAGGCAACCGGCAGCGCGCTGCGCGACACCGCGCTGTACACGTTGCTGTACAAGGAACTCACGCGTTCGCACTACGCGGACTTCCTCGCCGATACCGCGCTGGTGCCCGGCGCGCCCGCCGATCCGTTGAAACCGTTCGTCGCAGCCGGCGCGAAAAACGAAGACGGCTACATGTGCCTGTCGGCGCGCGACATCGCCGCGACGCTGCAGCAGAATCCCGCCGATCCGAAAGGGCTGAACTGCCTCGCCGATTTCGTGCGGCTGCATCCGCCCGCGTCCGGCCTCGAAATCGATCCGGTGCCTTCGTGGGTCCGCAACGCATCGAGCACGGCCGCCACGCGCGTGCCGCCGACGCTCGGCGCGGCGCCGTCGCAGTTCGCGGGCAAGCCGTACGAGCGGATGTCGAGCTACGTGACGGTGATGGCCGATACGCAGGCGAACCCGAACGACCGCGCGTACGCGTTCTATCGCGCGATCAAGTGCTACGCGCCGGGCGGCTCCAACGAATGCGGCGGCAAGGAGGTGTCGAAGAGCACGCGCAAGCGCTGGTTCGACACGCTGAAGACCGCCTATCCGGACAGCCCGTGGGCGCAGAAGCTGCGCTACTACTGGTAAGCGCCGCTTGAAGCGCATCGCGTGCATCGCGCTGCTGCTGGCCGCGCGCGTCGCGCTGGCCGGCACCGTCGACGCCGCGCGCTACGACGCGTTCTGGCTGTGGGCGGGCGTGAAGCCGCAGGCGGTCGTGCACGGTGCGCGCGCCGTCTACGTGCTGCAGGGTCAGATCGAGGCGTCGCCGCGGGACGAGTCGCAGGTGCGCGTGATCGCGCAGGGCGTCGCGCTGCCGCCCGCGCCCGACGCGCGGGTGTGGCTCGTCTATCGTGCGCATACGCTGCGCTGGACGCCGCGCGTCACGCAGATCATGCTCGCGCAGCTCGCACGCTGGCGGGCGTCGGGCCGCACGATCGCCGGCATCCAGATCGACTTCGATGCCGGTACGCGCCACCTGCAGGATTACCTCGCGTTCCTGCGCACGCTGCGCGAGACCTTGCCCGCCGATTGCCGGCTGAGCATCACGGGGCTGCTCGACTGGAGCAGCCGCATCGATACCGACCAGGTCAACCAGCTCAAGGGAATCGTCGACGAGGTGGTCGTGCAGACCTACCAGGGCCGCAGCACGATTCCCGACTATGCGGCCTATCTGCCGCGCGTCGCGCGGCTGCAACTGCCGTTTCGCATCGGCGTGATCCAGGGCGGCGAGTGGGACGCGCCGCCGTATCTCGCAGCGAATCCGTGGTTCCGCGGCTACGTCGTGTTTCTGCGCAACGACTAGCGGGTTAGCGGGCGCAACCGCGGCGCCAATGAAGCGTGACGTCAATCGCCGATGCGCTACGCGGCGCCCGCGAGCGTGCTGCCGAGCCCGGCGAGCGCAATCGCGAGCAGTGCAAGCGCCGACGATGCCACGACCCATCGCTGCTTCCGATGAATCGCCGGATGGTTGATCGCGGCCATGTAGCCAGTCAGGATCGTGAAATCGACCGCGATCCACAACGCGGCGAGGATCGCGAGGCTCACGCGCGAATCGGGCGTGATGGCGACGAACTGCGGAAAGAGCGCGACGAAGAACAGCAGGTCCTTCGGATTCGCGATGCCGACGAGGAAGCCGCGCACGACGCCGGGCAAACCGCGCGGCTGCGGCACGGGTTCCCCCGCCGCCGGTTCCCCCGCCACCGTGCCGTCGCCACCCCGCGCGCGGCCGGCGCGCCATTCGCCGAGCAGCGTCCGGATGGCGAGCACCGCGATGAACAGGCACCCCGCGACATGCAGTCCGGCAAGCAGGCGAGCGCTGACCATCACGACGCCGAACACCATCAGCATCGCGCCCGCGATCATCACGAGGCTTGCGGCGTTCGCGCCCACCGCGGTCAGCACGCCCTGACGGAACCCGCGCCGCGCAACCGTACCCGTCACGAGCATGACGACCGGGCCGGGCGTCGCAATGAGCAGCACGATCGCGGCCAGATAGGCGAACAGCAGCGGGTAATGGAGCGTCATGACAAAAAGTTGAGCGATGAGTCGAGAGGCGCGCCCGTCACGGTGGCATCATGAAGGCCCGACGTGGCGAAAAACGCGGCTGCAAGCAGTATCACGCGCCCGGGCTGTCGATCGAAAACGGAAAATCCTGTCTGATGACATGAGTTTTATTCATACTCGAAACCCATGAAGGCCAAACCGCTTCCCCCCGTCTATGCGCTGCGCGCGTTCGAGAGCGCCGCGCGCACCGGCTCGTTCACGCTGGCCGCCGACGAACTGAGCCTGACGCAAAGCGCGGTCAGCAAGCACGTGAAGACGCTGGAGGCCTACTTCGGCCGGAAGCTGTTCGTCCGGCACGGGCCCAGGATGACCGTGACGGCGGAAGCCCACATCTTCGCGGCCGGCCTCAGGCGCGGGTTCCGGCAGGTCGAGGAAGCATGCATGCTGTTCCGCACGCAACGCGACGTGCTGCGGCTCAAGGCGCCTTCCACGCTCACGATGCGCTGGCTGCTCGACGCACTGGCCGCCTTTCGCGGCACGCGGCCGGCGTTCGAGGTGCAGATCGCGAGCGTGTGGATGGATGTCGATACCGTCGATTTTTTCAGCGAATCCTACGATTGCGCGATCCTGCTCGGCGCAGGCAAGTTCGGCGAAAGCACGCATTGCGTGAAGCTGTTCGACGAATGGCTGATTCCGGTGTGCTCGCGGGCAACCGCCACGGTCGCGCGCGCGAATCCCGCCGCGTGCGAGCTGATCCACCCGTCACCCGACCGGCGCGACTGGCGCCGCTGGCTCAACGGCAGCGGTCACGATCTGAATGTGGACATCACGCGCGGGCAGGTGTTCGACATGCTCGAACAGGGCATCGCGGCGGCCATCGCCGGCCACGGCCTGTCGATCGGCGACCTCGCGCTGTGTGCGACGGCCATCGACGAGAAGCAGCTCGTGCTGCCGTTCAAGACGGCCGTCAGCACCGGCGATGCGTACTACCTCGTGTGGCCGGAAGACTCCGCCAAGGCCGCGCAGGTGCGCGAACTGCATGCGTTCCTGGCCGGCCGGATGCCGCGCCTCGCGCATCCGGGGGTGCGCTTCATCGATTTGGGGTGATGCAGGCGGCAGGCAATCCGCCCTTTTCTATGCGCAGCCGGATCGCCCGCCTTCAATCACGGCGCCGCCCGCCGCAGCGGGCCAGCGCCGCTACCGTCATGCCCGCACGAACGCCAGCAGGTCGGCGTTGAGGGCGTCCGCATTGACCGTCAGCATTCCGTGCGAATAGCCCGGATAGGTCTTCAGCGTGCCGTTCTTCAGCAGCTTGATCGACTTCAGCGCGGCATCCGCGATCGGCACGATCTGGTCGTCTTCGCCATGCAGCACGAGCGTCGGGACGGAGATCGACTTCAGGTCGTTGGTCTGGTCCGTTTCCGAAAACGCCTTGATGCCGTCGTAATGCGCCTTCGCGCTGCCTTCCATCCCCTGCCGCCACCAGTTGCGGATCACGCCCTGGTGCACGGTTGCACCCTCGCGGTTGAACCCGTAGAACGGGCCGCTCGGCACGTCGAGGAAGAACTGCGCGCGATTGTCGGCGAGCGCTTTCCGGAAGCCGTCGAACACCTCGAGCGGCAAACCTTCGGGGTTCGATTCGGTTTTCAGCATCAGCGGCGGCACCGCGCTGACCAGCACGGCCTTCGCGACGCGGCCGGCCGGCTCGCCGTGCTTCGCGACGTAGCGCGCCACTTCGCCGCCGCCGGTCGAGTGACCGATATGCACCGCATTGCGCAGGTCGAGCGCCTCGACGACCGCGAACGCATCGGCTGCGTAATGATCCATGTCGTGGCCGTCCCAGACCTGCGCCGAGCGGCCATGGCCGCGCCGGTCGTGCGCGATCACGCGATAGCCGTTCTGGACGAAGAACAGCAGTTGCGCATCCCAGTCGTCGCTGGACAGCGGCCAGCCGTGGTGGAACATGACGGGCTGCGCGTCTTTCGGACCCCAATCCTTGTAGAAAATCTCGACGTTATCCTTCGTGGTGACGTATGGCATCGCGATGCTCCTGTGAGGTGGACAAACGTGGCGAACGGGCCGATTGCCATTATCGGCCGTTATTGTGAAACCGCGATGCCATCGTGCGACGCAACGGCCGATCATCCACCGGCAGGAAACGAACGACGCCGCGCGTGTCAGCCGTCCGTCGACACCGTCACGGCTTCCCACGCGCGGATTTCGTCGTCCAGCGCCGCCAACTTGTTCCGCACGAGCCGCAGCGCGTCGCTGCCGAGCAGCAGATGCGCGGGCGGATGGTCTGCCGCCATCACGGCGAGCATCGCCCGCGCGGCCTTCGCGGGGTCGCCCAGCTGCTTGCCGCTTTTCTCCTCGCGCGCGCGGCGGATCGGGTCGAACAGCGCGTCGTAGTCGGCAATCGAGCGCGGCGTGCGCGCCATCGAGCGGCCGGCCCAGTCGGTGCGGAACGAACCCGGCGCGACGGCCGTCACCGCGATGCCGAACGGCTCGAGCTCCTTGCCGAGCGTTTCGGAAATACCTTCCAGTGCGAACTTGCTGCCGCAGTAGTACGCGATGCCCGGCATCGTGATGTGACCGCCCATCGACGTGATGTTCAGGATGCGGCCACGCCGGCGTTCGCGCATGAACGGCACGACGGCCTTCATCATCGCGACCGCGCCGAACACGTTCACGTCGAACTGCCGGCGCATCTCGTCGAGCGGCGCCTCCTCCATGATCCCTTCGTGCCCGTAACCCGCGTTGTTCACCAGCACGTCGACGGGCCCGACGTTCGCCTCGATGTCCGCGACGACGCCGTCGATGCGGTCGAAGTCGGTCACGTCGAGCACGCGCGCGACGGCCGCCTGCGCGGACAGCGCTTCGAAGTCGCGCGCCGCCTGCGCGCTGCGCACCGTGCCGACCACCGTGTGACCGGCGGCCAGCGCCTCCTGGGCCAGCGCGCGGCCGAAACCGCTGCTGACGCCGGTAATGAGCATGATGTTGCCGGATGCCATCTGAGCTTCTCCCGAATGTCGATTGAAGCATGCATACTAGTCTGACGAACTGCGCCGAATAAGCCAGATTCCGCTTATTTTCTTGCACAAAACTATGAGCACCATGCCGACCTCATCCCGACCTCCAGCGCTATCGCCGCGCGACCGGAAGCGCCTGGTGACGCTGCTGCGCGCGCTCGCGCCCGACGAAGGCTACAACCTGACGGCGCTGCCGAGCGTGCGCATCCTGCGCTCGAACCGCGCGCTGTCGCGCACGCCGGTACTGTACGACCCGGGCATCGTGATCGTGTGCCAGGGATCGAAGCGCGGCTACTTCGGCGGCGAGCGCTATCTGTACGACGAGCACCATTACCTGGCCGTCTCCGTGCCCGTCCCATTCAGCATGGAAACCGACGCCACGCCCCAGCGCCCGCTGCTCGCGCTGTACCTGCACCTCGATTTCACGCTGGCCGCCGAACTCGCCGCGCAGATCGACCGCGCCGGCCTCGCGGAAACCGTGCAGGCGCCGAAGAGCATGATGTCGACGCCGATGGACGCAGCGATGCACGCGTCGGTGCTGCGTTTCGTCGACGCGATGCAGCGGCCGCTCGACGCCGCAGTGCTCGGCCCGGCGCTGCTTCGCGAGCTGTATTTCCGTGTGCTGACCGGCGCGCAGGGTGATGCGATGCGCAGCGCACTGGCGATGCGCGGGCAATTCGGCCGGATCGGGCGCGCATTGCGCGTGATCCACGCCGATTACGCGCAGCCGCTCGACGTGTCGCAACTGGCCGACGCAGCCGGCATGAGCGTGCCGAGCTTTCACAGTCACTTCAAGGCGATCACGCAGGTGTCGCCGATGCAGTACCTGAAGTCGACGCGCCTGCATCAGGCGCGATTATTGATGGTGCGCCAGGACCTGACGGCGGAGGCCGCCGGCTACGCGGTCGGCTATACGAGCCCGTCGCAGTTCAGCCGGGAATTCAAACGCCTGTTCGGCCTGACGCCTGCGAAGGAAACGCAGCGCATGCGCGCGAGCTTCGCGATTCCGCAGCCGTTCGACGATGCGGTGTTCGTGTCGTCGCATTGAGGTGTGCCGGAACCCGCAAGCGCGGGGCGACACCGAACCCGACATGGGTTGCATGGGCACGGCACCGTTGCGAACCGCTGAGCCGAATACGTCGACCGGATCGTCACCGACGAATCGGAGCAGCCCGATGATGCATGAAAAATGCCCATCCGGCCGATGGCGCTCGCCGGTCCCGCACACGCTCAACCGGCGGACGCCGTTTCGCCCGCGGCAGCGGCCCTCGCGCGTGCGGCCCCGACCCACCCGGCCAGCGTCACCGCACCCGCCGCGACGAGCATCATCGCGCCCCACCCGATCCGTTCGACGAGCATGCCTGCCGCCACGGCGCCGCCCGCGCCGGCCGCGTAGTACAACGTCAGGTACGCGGCGTTCAACGCACCGGCCCGCGCCGGCTGAATCGCCACGACACGGGCCTGGTTCGCGACCTGGGCGGCGAAACAACCGGCATCGAACAAGGCCAGCCCGACGCCCAGCCAGCCCGGATGACCCAGCGCAACGCCAAGCAGCAACGTGGAAAGCGCAGCCACGGCGAGTCCGCCACCGATCACGGCACGATCGCCGAAGCGATCCGTGAGCTTGCCCGCCACCCGCGTCACGCCCAGGCCGAGCACGCCGGCAAGACTATATGCGCCGATCGCGGCCGCCCCCATGTTGTACGGCGGCGCGGCCAGCCGGATCGCCAATCCCACCCACACCAGATTGAACGCGAAGAACCACAGCATGCCGGCGCAGGTGCGGCGCCTCAATGCGGCGCTGTCGCGCAACAACCGCGGAATCGCACCGATCGTGGACGCGTGGCCGGAATGCCCTTCGGGGCGACCGCCGGGCAACAGCACGCCGCTGCCGACGGCCGCCAGCGCCACGCAGCCGGCCAATGCGAGCAGCGCGCCCCGCCATCCGCACCATTGCGACAACGCACCGCCGACGAAACGGCTCAGCAAAATGCCGGCGGAAATGCCCGCGGAAACCACACCCATCGCCCCGCCGCGCCGATGAGGATCCGCGTGCTTGCCGACCACCGCGCTGCATTGCGCCGCGACCGTCGTGGCCGCCCCCACCAGGACAAAGCAGGCGTCGAGCGCGAGCGGCGCCGACGACAGCGACGCGCCCGCGAGCAACATCGCGAGCACGCCCATTTGCGCCGGAATGAGCGTGCGCGGACCGAACCGGTCGACCAGCGGCACCAGCAGCGCTAGGCCGGCCAGATAGCCGAGCATCGTCACGGACGCGAGGGTCGCCATCCGCGCTGCCGGCACGCCGAAGTCGCCGGCAATCGCCGACAACGACGGCTGCAGCGCATAGCCGTTGGCGATCGCGACGCCCGCCGCGAGCGCAAGCATCGCGATCGCGGTGCGGGACAGGGATGCGGGCGGGCCGGCGACCGTCATGCGGCGGTCCGGACCGCAATCGCCTCGACCTCGACCCGAATCTCCGGATCGATGAACGGCAACGCATGGACCAGCGAGAACGCCGGCCGGATATCGCCGTATATCTCGCCGTGCGCACGTGCCGCGTCTTCCCAATGGTCGAAATCGGCGACCACCAGCCGGCTCTGGACGACATCCGACAGCGCGAATCCGCTGTCCGCGAGGACCTTGCCGAGCGTCGCCAGCGCATCGCGTGTCTGCGCATACACGTCGTCGCCTTTGCCGGCCGTCCCCGACACGTAGATCGTGTCGTCGACGACCACTGCACGCGAATAGCCCACCTTGGGCTCCCACGGGGAGCCGGTACTGATCCGTTGACGCATCTTGATGATCCTCTTCGGTAAGGTTCGGAAATCTCGCTTACTACTTCGGTAGTAAGCGAGATCGATTCTATACTACTCCGGTAGTTAATCAAGCACCCCCGTGATGCGCATCACGGCCATTCGAGTCCATCCACATGAACGAAAACGCGGAACTGATCACGTCATTGATCCGGCTTGGCTTTACGCAATACGAGGCGCAGGCGTACGCCGCACTCGTCGGGCAAGCCGCGCTGACGGGTGCCGAAGTCGGCCGGCGCGCCGGCATGCCGCCATCGAAGGTCTACGAGACCCTCGGCCGCCTGGAGGCGCGCGGCGCGGTGCTCGTCAACCGCTCCGAACCGGTCCGCTATGCAGCCGTGCCACACCGATCGCTGCTGGAAGAATTGCGCACGCGCTTCAACGCGGATCTCGAACTGGCAGCGGGCGCGCTCGACCGGCTGCCGGTGCGGCAGGAGCCGGGGCTGGTCTGGTCATTGAGCGGACGCGACGCGATCGTCAGCGCCTTCGCGCGCGTGATCGACCATGCGCAGACGGAGATCTTCGCGGGTGTCTGGGACGAGGAAATCGACGATCTCGGGCCGCTGCTCGAAGCGGCCGCGGCGCGCGGTGTCGATACGCACGTGGCGATCTACGGCAATCGCACGCTCAACGGCCCGCGCCACTACGACATGGCCAAATGCGGCGCCAGCGCGAGACTTCGGCTCTCGGGGCGGCGGCTGGCCGTCGCGGTCGCGGACAACACCGAGGCAGTGGTCGCGGAATTCGGCGACCAGTCGCCCGACCACGCGACGCTGACGACCAATCCGGTCATCGCGCTGCTCGCGGTCGAGTACATCAAGGCCGACGTGAGCGGCCGCGTCTTGATCGACGCGATGAGTCCGGCGGAATACCGGAAGGTCCTGAAGCATCCCGACATGCAGGCGATGCTTGCGCCGCTCGACAAACAGAGCTGACCCACACGAAATGCCCATGACCCCATACACCTTCCGCCTGCTGAACGTCTTCGCCGAATCGACGTTCGGCGGCAACCCGCTTTGCGTGTTCGACGATGCGCGCGGCATGGACGACGCGACCATGCAGGCGCTGGCCGTGCAGTTCAACCTGTCGGAAACAACCTTCGTGCTGCCGTCCGAGCGGGCGCATGCACGCGTGCGCATCTTCACGCCCGGCTACGAGATGGCCTTTGCGGGCCATCCGACGCTCGGCACCGCGCATGTCGTGCGCGACCGGCTGAACGCCGGTGATGCGCTGTCGCTCGAATTCAAGGCCGGCGTCGTCGACGTCACGGCGCGCGACGACGTGTGGACCTTCATCGCGCCGCACGCCGGCATGCCGAACACGGCGCCGTGCACGTTGCCCGATGCGCAGGCCGCGGCCCTGCTCGGGCTCGCGGAGGACGATCTGCTCGCGCCGCCGCTGTGGGTCGACACCGGAGCCGACCAGTTGCTGGTCGCGCTCAAGGACCCGGCCGCCGTGCGGCGCGCGCGGCCCGACAGCGCGCGCCTCGACATCTGGCCACCAAGCAGTCTCGGCCGCAGGACCGCGTATGTGTTCGCGTTCGACGCCGAGCGCCCCGGGACGGTGGTGTCCCGCTACTTCTTCGTGAAGCAAGGCGGCGGCGTGTCGGAAGATCCGGGCACCGGATCGGCCTGTGCGAACCTGGGCGGCTGGCTGCTGGCCGCCGGACACGAGCTGCCGGCCGCGTTTCGGGTCGAGCAAGGCGAAGCCGTCGGCCGGCCTTGCCTGCTGCGATTGTCGGTCGATGCAGCGGGCAAAATCGGCGTCGGCGGGCGCGTGATCGAAATCGGGCGCGGCGTGATCAACGTGTGATCGACGCGCGCCCGCCGACGCCGCCGCTCATCGCGCGCCCACCCGCCACACCGTCACTTCGTGCAGCGTCTCGCCCGGCTTGAGCGCCGTCGACGGGAAGGCCGGATGATTCGGCGCATCCGGAAAATGCTCGGCTTCCAGCGCGAACGCATCGGTTTGCCGGTAGGCCGTCCCGCCCTTGCCCGCGACGCTGCCGTTCAACCCGTTGGCCGTATAGAACTGCAGCCCCGGCTGCGTCGTGTACAGCTCGAGAAAACGCCCGGACGCCGGATCGTAAGCGCGCGCGGCAAACGCCGGCGCCGGCTGGCCGCCCTGGTCCAGCACCCAGTTCTGGTCGTAGCCATGCGCGATCGCGAGCTGCGGATACGCATCGCGCAAATGCGCGCCGATCGGCGTCAACTGGCGCAGATCCATCGGCGTGCCCGCGACGCTCGCCAGTTGCCCGGTCGGAATCGATGTATTGTCGGTCGGCGTGAAACGCGAGGCGGCGATCTCGATCAGTTGCCGCTCGACGCTGCCGCCCGCCTGCCCCGCCAGATTGAAGTAGCTGTGGTTGGTCAGGTTGACGACCGTGTCCTGGTCGGTCGTCGCGCGGTAGTCGATGCGGATCTGGTCGTCGCGGGTCAGTGTGTAGGTCACGTCCGTCGTCAACGTGCCGGGGAAGCCGTTCTCGCCGTCGGGGCTCACGTAGCGCAGCGTGACGCTCGAACCGGCCGCGTCGCTGTGCGTGCCGGTGACCTTCCACACCTTGGCGTCGAAACTGTCGGGGCCGCCGTGCAGCGTGTTCGGCCCGTCGTTGACCGGCAGCTTCCACGTCCTGCCGTCGAGCGCGAAACGCCCGCCCGCAATGCGGTTCGCATACCGGCCGATCAGCGCGCCGAAATGGATGTTGCCGTTGTGCGCTTCGTAGTCGCGCAGCGAATCGAAGCCGAGCACGATGTCGGCCACGTGGCCGGTGCGGTCGGGCACGTCGAGCGTGGTCACGATACCGCCATACGTGATGACTTTCAGCGTCACGCCGTGCGGGTTCGCGAGCGTGTACTGGCTCACCGCCTGCCCGGTCGCGGTCGTCCCGTAATCGGCGCGGCTGACCGAGACCTCGGGCGCCGCCGATGCGACGGCTGCATGCAGCCCGAACGTTGCGCACACACCTATCGCGAGCATCGGTTGTCGCGGCCAGTGTCGTTTCATGGAAACCTCCGAAGTGGTGCGGCCCGTGCTCGCGCGCAAGTTGCGCGCCTGCACGTCCCGCGTTTGTTATGCTGCGCGCATCGTCCGCCCGAGCCGATCGCCGCCATGAACGCCGTCACCCCCGATATCGAGCGCACGCTGCGCGCCGCCTGCGACGCCTGCTTCGGCACGGCGGCCGTGTGGCCGCTCGTCGCGCACGCCTATGGCGAGCCGCAGCGCTTCTATCACACGCTCGCGCATCTGGCGGAACTGTTCGCGCACCTCGCGCCGTATCGCGCGCAACCGCTGTGGCCGGCCATCGAGCTTGCGGTATGGGCCCACGATGTCGTCTACGCGACAACGCTGCCGGATTACGCGGACAACGAAGCGCGCAGCGCACGATGGCTCGCGCAGGTTACGAACACGCACTGTACCGCGTCATGGTTGCACGCGCACGCATCGCATGTGTCCGTTGCATCCGAGCTCGTCCTCGCGACGCAGTCGCACCGGCTGCCTGAAACGTTCGCCGCCGATCCGGCATTGCAGCGCGCAGGGCAGCTTTTTCTCGACGCCGATCTCGCGATCCTCGCGGCCGCGCCCGACCGGCTTCGCGAGTACGACCGTGCGATCGCGCGCGAATGGGCGCAGGATCCCGATGCGCCGTCGGCAAGCTTCCGCATCGGCCGCAAGCAGGCGCTCGAACATCTGCGCGAGCAGGTTCCACTGTTTCGCTCGGCGGAATTCGCGCCGCTCGAGCCGTGCGCGCAACGCAATCTCGACACGCTGATCGATTTCTACGCGTAGGCGCCGTGCACGTCGCGACGGACCGGCGCGCCCCGCCTCCGCCTCGCGACGATCACGTGTGGTCCGCGCGCCACCGGCGAGGCGTGACACCGGTCAACCGCGTAAACGTTCGCGAGAAATGGCTCTGATCGGCGAAGCCGCATGCCAGGGCGATCATGCTCATCGGCACGTTCGGGTTGCGCATCCATTCCTTCGCGCGTTCGACGCGCTGCACGATGAGCCAGCGATGCGGCGGCAGCCCGGTCGTTCGATGGAACGCCTTGATGAAATAGCTGCGAGACAGCCCGCACGCGCTCGCCACGTCGGCCAGCCCGATGTTGCCGTCGAGGTGCTGGAGCAACAGCTCCTTCGCGCGGCGCGCCTGCGACGGCGTGAGCTTGCCGTCCGACCTTTCCCGCCGTTCGCTGATGCCGCCGTAACGGTGAGCGACGTGTGCCTGAAACGCCAGCCCCACGTGATCGATGAAGAGCTGCGACGCTTCGTCCGGCCGGGCCAGCGCGGGCAGCAGCGCGTGTCCGAGCGAATGGATGATCGAGTCGTGGGTGCTCAGATGCGGCGGCAGATAAAGCTGCGGCCGCTGCCGGCCGCCGAGGTCGTCGACCGTTTCCTCGAGCGTGTGGCGCGGCAGATGGAAATGCAGGCAATCGAACGCACCCTGGAGGTCGGCCACCCAGCGACGGTCGAGATCGTAGATCGACACGGTTCCCGCGCCATACGGGACGAACGGTGCGGGGCGGCCATCGAGCCACAGATCCTGTTCGCCGAACGGACGCAACTGCAATACGATGAGATCCGTATTCTCGAGTTCATAGGGTGCGGTCAGCCCCGAGTTCCTGCGCAAGCTCTGGAGTCGGACGATACCGATTTGCCCGTTCGGCAACGCTTGCGTGACGACGGTCTGCCTGACGTCGGCCGGGATGAAATCGGAGGATGCGGTGTCCGGCAGAGGGGCGCTCATGGGGCGATGCGGGACGGTAAATGACGATGCTCACCACTCTAGCAAATCGCGGCGACGCACGCTGCTCGCGCCGCACCTCGCACTGGTATGATGCGCCAGCCACCTCAACCGGAACTCGCGATGAAGCTGTCATTCGAAGCGCTCGAAGCCCTGGACGCGATCGACCGCACCGGAACCTTTGCCGAAGCAGCGGAACTGCTGCATCGCGTTCCGTCCGCGCTGACCTACCTGGTGCAGAAACTCGAAAGCGATCTCGGCGTGGCGCTGTTCGACCGCAGCGGACGGCGCGCGAAACTCACGCATGCGGGACGCATCGTCGTCGAGGAAGGCCGGCGCCTGCTGCGCGCGGCCGAACAACTCGAACTGAAGGCGCTGCGTGCGCAACAGGGCTGGGAAACGGAAGTCCGCGTCTGTATCGATGAAATTTTGCCGTTCGACGCGCTGTGGCCGTACGTCCACCGGTTCTACGCACTCGGGATGGACACGCGGCTGCGGCTGTCGACCGAAGTGCTCGGCGGCGCGTGGGATGCACTGATTTCGCGTCGGGCGGATCTCGTCGTCGGCGCGGCGGGCGAACCGCCGGAATTGCCGGGCATCATCGCGCGGCCGATCGGCTCGCTGAAACACGTGTTTGCGGTCGCGCCGTCCCATCCGCTCGCATCGCTGCCCGAACCGCTGGCGATGGCGTCGGTCGTCCAGTATCGCGGCGCGGTGATCAGCGATACGTCGCGCGAATTGCAGCCGCAGTCGGTCGCGATCGATGCGGGGCAGCCGTACCTTGCGGTACCTACGCTGGCAGCAAAACTGGAAGCGCAATGCGAAGGGCTCGCGGTCGGCACCCTGCCGGAATGCATCGCGGCGCGCGCGATCGCCGACGGCAAGCTCGTCGCGCGCCAGGTGACGGGCATGCGCGATACCACGCACTGCTATCTCGCGTGGCGCGGCGACGAAGCGGGCCGCGCGCTGCACTGGTGGGTCGAGCAACTCGACCAGCCCGATCTCGTCGAGCGTTTCACGACGCCGGATTGACGCGCCCGTTCACGGACCGCCGGCCCGTACGCACGCCGGGGCCGCCCGTCGATGGCTGACGGCCCGGCATCGCGCACATCATGCCGCGCCCCGGCACGGCGCCGCGCGCCGTGAAATAAAGCGCACGCCCATCCCCTCCCCGCCGGCGGCCCCTCGCGATCCGCGTCGTGCGTCAACCGAGCGAATCGTGCAGCCGCTTCATTTCCTTCTCGAGCCACCCGATCAGGCTGAACGACGCGTGCGCCTTCTCGACCGGCGGAATCATCATCCTTTCCTCGGTCGCGAGATGTTCGGTGACCGACTCGCACATCAGCCTGCCGAGCGCCGGCTTCCTGCCGATCAACGCCGACAGATCCTCGCTGCGAAGCTGATGCACGGTCATCGCGGTCACCGCGTGAACGGTCGCGTGAAGCCGCGTGCCGGCGAGCACGACCGACTGCCCGATCGCATCGCCCGGCGCCATCCGCCGGACTTCGACATCGCCGGACGCGCCCGGCACGAACACGGCAGCAATGCCCGATTCGACGATCGTCAGCACGCGCGACTCCGAATTCGACGCATAGATCACGTCGCCCTTGCCGAATGAACGCGATACCAGCGCATCGGCCAGCACGGCCAGATCGTCGTCGTCGACGCGCGCGAACAATTCGACCGCGCGCAACAGCAGGAGCCGACGCGAAACCGACTGCCCTTGCGATGTCGATGCGGACGCCGGCGCAGGGCCCACGAGCGGCCGCCACGCGACGCCCGCCGCGGCCAGATGCCGATGCGCGAGATCGTAGAGCGCATTGCGCACGGTCGTTTTCTTCTGCAGTGCGTCGACGTAGCAGACGAGTTCGTACTGGATCGCGTTCGCGCGGAAGGCCTTCACGACGGCGATCGGCGCGGGGCGCGCGAGCACGTCGAGCGAACTCGCCGCAGCCCGCTCCAGCGCGCCGACGGCGACGGCCGGCCGCACCGCGGGATCGAGGTCGAGCGCAAGCGTCACGCCGTGCAGGCCGGCGGGTTCGCTGAGATTCACGATCGTCGCACGCGCCGCGGTGCTGTTCGGCACGACGACCAGGTTGCCGAGGCTGTCGATCAGCTTCGTCGCACGCCAGTTGCTCTCGACGATCCGCCCTTCGAGTTCACCGATCGAGACCGTATCGTCGAGCCGGAACGGTTGCGTGGTATTCAGCACGAGCCCCGAGAACACGTCGTTCAGCGTGTTCTGGAGCGCGAGACCGAGGATCACCGCGACGGCGCCGGAGGTCGCGACCAGGCCGCTCAACGGCAGGCCGAGCACGTAGCCCAGCGCGGCCACCGCGGCAGCGCCGAACACGATGCCTTCGGCGATGTCGTGAAAGAGCCGCTGGTTGCGCCACGCACGCGGCAGCAGCAGATGATTGATCAGCAGACTGAACACGATCGCGCACTGGAGCCACCAGGCAATGCAGATGGCCTGGACCACGATCCGGTCGAGCCCGCCGCTCGACGCGGGAACGGCGAGCGGGCTGACGCCGGTCGCGAACAGCACGGCGCTCAGCGCGGCGAACGCCGCACAGCGCCGGATGGCGCGCGCCACGGGGCGATCGCGCCCGAACAGCCGCCACGCGGCGAGATCGGCGCGCCGTAGAGCACCGTATCGGAGAAATTCAACATAGCGGAACGCAAGCGCGGCGCGCGAAAGGATGGGGGCCGCAGCACGTATGTCGCTGCGGGGACGGCATCGTCGGGCACATTGCGGGCGGGCCGCCGTCGCGCCGGCAGCGGCTAGCTGGGCCGACGCATGACGCCCGGCAGCGGCAGCGGCAACACATAGCGGCCGGCGCCCGCGATCGCGATCGTGCCGAACAGGATCAGCAGCATCCACGCGAACTGCGCATCGCGCAGCGGCCAGTCCGGGTGGACGAACACCAGCGCGACGAGCGTGACGATCATCACCGGCAGCGCCGCCAGCCGCGGGTACAGACCGACGATCATGAAGATCGGGCACACGACCTCCGCGAAGATCGCGAACAGGATCGACAGCGTGCGGCCGAGATGGAACGGATCCTCGATGGCCGCGGCTTCGGTCGTGTAATGCACGATCTTCGGCAAGCCGTGAACCACGATCAGCAGCACGCTAGCGGCGACACGCAGAAACAGCAGGCCGAGGTCGATCGCGTGACGGGAAAGGTCGGGTTGGTCAGGTTTCATGCGGCGGTTCGTCGGTTGAGCGGGATGCACGGCGACGCGCACGCCGGGCGTTTCGCCGCGCCGGCGTTCAGTGGGGTCGCGCGATGTCGGCGAACGCACGGGGTCGGCGCGCACGCGTGCCGACGGGGTACCGGCGCCCTCCGTTCAGGCAATCTACGCGTGCCGCCTGCCGCTGTCCTGTAACCAGGCTGAATCGTTCTGAAACATGACTGACGCGCACGAACCCGGCGTCACGACTCGCGCGACGGCAGTTCGGCCTCGGCCGCATCGAGTCCGAGCGCGTGCGCTTCCGACCACGCGTCATGCACGACCTCGGTCGACCCTGCCGTATGCGCGAGCGCAGCCGCATACGCGGCCAGCAATCGCACGCGCGCATCGTCGGACACCGGGGTCGCATCCGCGTCGCGCATCGTATCGAGCGCGACACGCGCCCGCTCGCGACATTCGTCGACGAGCGACAGATCGAACAGGCAAGGCACCGCGACGGCCGCGAGCGCGATGCCGAGCGCCGCGTCGCCATGCGCCGAAAATGCCCAGTCGAGCGCGGCACGCAGATTGCCGAGTTCGCGCCGGACCGCATCGAGCCGGGTCGTGCTGCTCGCCTCGCTGCCTGGCTCGTCGCCACCGTGGGTCGCGCGCCGGAACAACGCGAGGAAGTAGGTCGCATGCGCGCGCGCCGCAGCCGCTCCCTCGCCGTGACTGTCGAGCTGCTGTTGCGCGTAGGCCCGCGTGGTGGTCAGCAGCCGATAGCGCGGCGCGCCGTGCGCGGTCTCGAGGATCAGCAGCGACTTCGACACGAGGCCTGCGATCGTGTCGAGCAGGTCGGCGCCGGCCGGCCCGTTGGCGCCGACGACCGCGCGCACGGCCTCGATCGAGAAGCCGTCGCGGAACACGCCGAGCCAGCGCAGCAGCAGGCGCTCGGCGTCCCCGAGCAACCGGTAGCTCCAGTCGTACATCGCCTGCAGCGTCTGATGGCGCGGCAACGCGGTGCGAAAGCCGCCGGTCAGCAGCCGAAAGTGATCGTCGAGATGGGCGGCAAGCACGTCGATGCCCAGCACGGCGGCACGGGCCGCGGCCAGCTCGATCGCGAGCGGCAGGCCGTCGAGGCGACGGCAGACCGACGCCATCAACGACAGGCTGCGCGCATCGAGCGGAAAACGCGGATCGGCCGCACGGGCGCGCGCCGCGAACAACTGCACCGCGCTCGCATTCATCGCCTCGTGATCGCCGGCACCTTCGTCGGGGACGTCGAGCGGCGGCACCGGGCACACGCGCTCGCCGTGGATGCGCAGCGATTCCCGGCTCGTCGCGAGCACGCACAGCCCGTCATCCGCATCGGTGAGCGCGCTCGCGATCTGCGCGGCGGCGTCGAGCAGATGCTCGCAATTGTCGAGCACGAGCAGCATCCGGCGACGCGCGACGCTGGCGAGCACCGCTTCGAGCGTCAGCGACCCGATCGACTGCGTGATGCCGAACGCGCCGGCGAGCGCGTCCGGCACGAAGCGCGGACACGCGACGGTGGCGAGCGAAACGAATACGGTGCCTTCCGGAAAGTGCGCGTCGGCGCGCGCCGCCGCTTCGATCGCGATCCGTGTCTTGCCGATGCCGCCCGCGCCGACCAGCGTCACGACGCGCGCCGCTCGCAGCGCGGCCAGCACGTCGGCGATCGTCTGTTCGCGGCCCAACAACGCACTCGGCGCAGCGGACGGCCGCCACATCGCGGGACGCACGGGCGCGTCGCCGTCGTCCTGCCTGACGACCAGCCGATAGCCGCGACCCGGCACCGTCACGATCAGGTTCCGGTCGCCGGCCAGCGCCTTGCGCAGCGAAGCGATGTGCACCTGCAGGTTGTTTTCCTCGACCACGGTGTGCGGCCATACGCGCTGCATGATGTCGTCTTTCGATACCAGCGCACCGTTCGCCCGAATCAACAGCTCGAGAATTTCGAATGCGCGGCTGCCGATGCGCAGCAGCTTGCCGTTCGAACGAATTTCACGTCTGTCGAGAAAAACGTGAAGTGTGCCAATCCGGATCATGAGAATTTCTTGAGGTGACATTTAACGGCGCCCCGACTGAAATAGGGTGCCGGTTCGGCATCAATGCTACGGTATTTGCATGGTCGAATGATTCAAATTATCAGAATGAACGGCACGAATTTTTTGAAATGACGAAAAAAACGCCGCCGCGAGGCGCCGCGCCGCTTTGCGCGCACGCACCGAAATGCGGCAGGGCCACGCACGTTTCACGTGCAAATCGTGCATGCGTCCATGAATGCGATTCCGATATATCAGACGAAAGGTTTTTCGATCGGCGCATGCGACGCATTTTCGTTTTGATTCGACCGGCCGGTTTATTTTCAGGCCCTTCAATTGGGTCGGTCGAATATTCGTCGGCTTATTTGCGTGCGTTTCCGGCCTGCGTCGCAGGCTCAGGCCTGCGCGAACGCCAGCAACTCGTCGTTCAGCCTGGCCGCGTGCGTCAGGTAGAGCGCGTGCGGGCCGCCTTCGTAGACGCTCAGCGTCGCATGCGGGATGCGTTGCGCCGTGGCGGCGCCCGTCAGCGCGAGCGGCGCCGTCTGGTCGTCGTCGCCATGAATCACGCGCGTCGGCACGTCGAATCGTTGCAGGTCGGCGCGGAAATCGGTCTCGGAAAACGCGCGGACGCAATCGAGCGTGCCCGTCAGGCCGCCCTGCAGCGCCATGAACGACGTCCAGTCGAGCGCTGCGCGCGACACCGTCGAGCCGTCGCGGTTCGATCCGGTAAACAGCGGCCAGAAGCCGTCGAAAAACGCCGCGCGATCGGCCACGATGCCGGCGCGAATGCCGTCGAATACCGCGACGTCCACGCCTTCCGGATGATCGTCGCGGCGCGCGACGAGCGGCGTCACCGAACCGATCAGCACCGCCTTCGCGATGCGGTGCGTGCCGTGCCGGCCGATGTAGCGCGCCACCTCGCCGCCGCCCATCGAAAAGCCGACGAGCGTCACGTCATGCAGGTCGAGCGTCTCGAGCAGCGTCGCGAGATCGTCGGCCAGCGTGTCGTAGTCGTATCCGCTCCACGGTTGATCGGACCGCCCGAAGCCGCGCCGGTCGTACGCGATGCAGCGCAGGCCGTGCGACGCGAGATGATGCATCTGCACGTCCCACATGTCGGCATTCAGCGGCCAGCCGTGAATGAACACGACCGGGCGTCCCGTGCCCCAGTCCTTGTAGTGGATCGACACGCCGTCGCGGGTGGTGAACGTGCTCATGAGGGTTCCTTTCGAGTAGGGACGCCGCGTCCGCAGACGCAAACGCAAACGCGCCCGAAGCGTGCGGCGCCGCGCATCATGCCCGGGACTGCCGGGCGACGAATTGCTCGAGCGCCGCCACGAGAATCATTTCGCGGCAGTTCGCGGGGCGTCGCTCGCCGCGCCACTGCGGTTTGTAGATCGCGTCGCCGGCCCGGATCGGCTGCCCGGTGAGCGCGCAGCGGCCGAGCCCGCGCCCGCGCGCCTTCGCGCTGATCCAGCGTTGTTCGTCGTAGCGGCAGCGCGTCGGGTCGCTCCACGACACCAGCATCGACGAATCGGTCTGCCGCTCGACGGCGATGATCGCGCAGCGGCGGCGCACGTCGCCGCTCGACGGTATCGGCGCGTCGTCCCGATGCGGGCGACGCGAGCCGTCCGCCGTCCGCTCGCGCGGCATCGGCATCATCCGAAGGCTCGCGGCGGGCGACGGCCTGAGCGACGTGATCATGTGCTCCCAACGATTGAAGGCGTCCATGGCGGCATATCCAGGCAGGTGACGGGCGGCGCGGGCCGGTCGGCCTCGTTTGCGTGGCGCGCAACGTGTGCCGGTGACCCGATGCTGACGATAGTCGCCGTTCGCTGAAGAGTCCCGGTCGCGCGCTTAATTTTTCTGTAGCGCGGCAAATCCGCTCGCGGCGCCGCGGCTTTCAAGAAAATTCAGCCGGATTTCAGTACGGCGCGCATCGCGCCGGGATACGCTGCCGACGGCCTTCGTTCGTCCGCGCGCCCCCATCGACGCGCGGCGGCGCACGCCGGACGGCTGCCGGGCGGGATGGCCGCGGCCGGCCGCCACCGATCCACCATCCCGTGCGGCCTCGCCGCCGCATACCTCAGGAGTCCAGATGCATCCCGAACAGACCGATGCCGTTGCGTCGGCCCGCCGCCGCGACATGCTGCTCGCCGGCGCGACGGCCGTCGCGGCAGCCGCGCTGCCCGCGATGGCGGCCGCGGCCGGCACGCCTTCCCGCAGCACTTCTTCAGCCCACCCAGGAGCGCACACGATGAACACGATCACCACCCAGGACGGCACGCAGATCTACTTCAAGGACTGGGGCAGCGGCCGGCCCGTCGTGTTCTCGCACGGCTGGCCGCTGTGCGCGGACGCCTGGGATGCGCAGATGCTGTTCCTCGTGCAGCACGGCTATCGCGTGATCGCGCACGACCGCCGCGGCCACGGCCGGTCGAGCCAGCCGTCGCACGGCAACGACATGAACACGTACGCGGACGATCTCGCCGCCCTGCTCGACGCGCTCGACGTGCGCGACGCCACCCTCGTCGGCCATTCCACCGGCGGCGGCGAAGTCGTGCGCTACATCGGCCGCCACGGCACGAAGCGCGTGTCGAAGGCCGTGCTGATCGGCGCGGTGCCGCCGCAGATGGTGAAGTCGGCGACCAATCCCGGCGGCCTGCCGATGGACGTGTTCGACGGCATCCGCAAGAACGTCGCGGAGAACCGTTCGCAGTTCTACAAGGATCTCGCCGTGCCGTTCTTCGGCTTCAACCGCCCGAACGCGAAGGTGTCGCAGGGCACGATCGACGCATTCTGGTCGCAGGGGATGATGGGCGGGATCCACGGCCAGTACCTGTGCGTGAAGGAGTTTTCCGAAGTCGACTACACGGAAGACCTGAAGAAGATCGACGTGCCGACGCTCGTGCTGCACGGCGACGACGACCAGATCGTGCCGATCGACGATTCGGCGCGGCTGTCGTCGAAGATCGTGAAGCACGCGGTGCTGAAGGTGATCGAGGGCGGCGCGCACGGGATGTGCGTCGTGAACGCCGATCGCATCAACGCCGAGTTGCTCGCGTTCCTGCAAGCGTAAGCGCGCCGTCTGCCGCGGCGGCGCGCATGCCGCCGCGGCAGACGCGCCGTTCAGGACTTTTCAGGAAATTTCAGCCGCGCGATGCGGCGCTCACGGCGCCCGCACCGGGCGCAGCAGGATGCCGAGCAGCGCGCCGGCGAGCGCGCATGCCATCGCCACGCGGAAGTTGTCGGCCAGCGCGAGCGTGGTGGCCTGCACGCGCACCGCGCGATCGACGAGCGCATAGGCCGCCTGGTTGCCGGTCGCGAAGGTGGCGCCGTGCGACACGAGCGACGCCGCGCCGACCCGCAGCCGCTCGAGCGTTTCGGGATCCGACAGCGACACATGCAGACCGACGAGATTCGAATGCGTAGCCTCCCTGATCCGCTGAATCACCGCGATCGACGTCGTGCCGAGCTGCCCGCTCAGCAGGCGCGTCGTCTGCACGACCGCGCCGAACGTCAGCGCATGCTCGGCGGTCACGTGCTTGCCGAAGAAGAAGATGACCGACGTGAGCGCCATGGTCTGCCCGAGCGCCTGCAGCAGTTGCGACGGAATGAAGTCGGGTTCGGCCCATACGGGCGTGAGACGCGCCCCCAGGGCGAACGCGATCGCCACCATCGCGAAGCCGGCGACGATCAGCCGGCGCGGATCGACACGCTGCAGCAGCAGCGCGACGCATGGCGCGAACAGCAGCTGCGGCATCGCGATCCAGCGCAGCGTATCGCCGATCTGCAGCGGCCGCAGCCCGTATGTGCTGGCGAGGAACAGCGACGGGATGAAGCTCGTATTGAGCACGGTGAAGCGCACGAGGCCGACGAGCACGATAAGCAGTGCGATGTTGGGCCGCGCCAGGTAGCCGAGATCGAGCCCTGCGCGCGACGAGGCGAGTTCGTGGATCAGGAACGCGGCCACCATCAGGATGCCGACGGCCAGCAGCGCGACGATCAGCGGCGACTGCAACCAGAACAACCGTTCCCCCTGGTCGAGCGCGATGCACAGACACGCGAACCCGCCCGCGCCGAGCAGCATCCCGCGCGCATCGATGCCGGACGCGAAGCGCTTGATCGGCTCGTCGGCGAGCGACAGCATCAGGCACGCGATGAACGGCACGGTCAGCGCCGCGTTCTGCCAGAACAGCCAGCGCCAGCTCAGGTGTTCGCTGTACCAGCCTTCGAGCGTGGCCGACAGGTTCAGCGACATCTCGAGATTCATCGCGTACGCGGCGATGCCGAACGGAATCAGCCGGGGCGGCAGCGTGCGCACCACGAAGCCGACCGTCAGCGGCACGAACACGCCCGACGCGAGCCCCGCGACGGCCTGGAACACGATGAACGCGCCGAATTGCGTGCAGAGCGGCAGCATGCTTTCGGCGCAGAGAAACACGACGGCGCCCGCGACCAGCACGCGGCGCGTGCCGAACATGAAGGCCGCCGCGATCGCGAGCGGCCCGACGAACATCTGCGATGCGGTAAACGCGGTGTTGATCCACGCGCCTTCGTCGAAGCCGACGCCGAGCGCGCCGCGCACGTCGGCGAGCCCGAGCGACGTGATGCGCGACGTCAGCGTCGCGATGATCGCGCCGAGCAGCACGGCCGCGATGGCGGCGATCGACCGAAACGTCGGAATGTCGGAGGCCGGCCCTGCGGCCGGCGCCGGCACGGCACTGCCGGTGGCGAACGTCGTGTTCATCGTGGAGCGGCTCCCGCCTGTCAAGCTGGCGCAAGCATAACGCGGTGCGTCGAAACCTGCCCGTACGTTGACGTCCTCTTCCGCCTAAAGGCGGAAGATTCCCACACCTGGCGATGCACGTCCGCATCGGAGAATGTTCAACGCAGCGTTGGTATCTCGATCATGCTCGACACCACAGTCACTGCAGGTCCACTCTCTTATTCTCAGTCCCGCGATACCTTTCGGCCGCGTCGTGCTGTCTTTCGATCCGCACGACGAACAGGACTGGGTCGAACCGCTTTCGTCGACTTCCTCGAACGTGGCCCCGTGCGCGATCGCTTTGTAGCGGAGCTTGTTTCGGAAGGACGACCAGGATGCGTCGTAGACGCTCTTCGCCATCCTGGTTCTGGCGAGCGTCGCGGCCGACACGTTGCCGACCGCGATGTAATCGAAGCGCCGCACCAGATCGAGCGCGAGCTTGTGTTGAAAATCGGCACGGGCATTTGCCACCTTGGCGTGCAACTTCGCGATATGCCGCTTGTGCTTTCGCGCCCGTTGCGCTTTCGCCAGCTTTTCCGCCGCTCGTCGACCGAACTGGTCATTGGGCAGCTTCTCGCCGGTCGAAAGTGTGGCGAAGTCTTTCAGACCGAGATCGATGCCGACGCCGGAACGGATCGGGCGAGCCTGCACATCGGGCATCTCGATCACGATGTTGAGAAACCAGTTGCCGCGTGCATCCTGCGCAAAGTTGGTCCCGTCCTTGATCTTGCCTTCGGGAAGCGATCGGCTGTTGAACACGCGAAACGTGTTGCCGGCGAAGCGGAACGCATCGCCTTCGCGCTTCAGGTCTCGGCCCTTCAGCGGCACCCAGCCGAGCGACTTCCTGCCGCGATAACGCAGGTACGGGCGACGGTGCTGACTGCGCGACTTCGCGTATTGCTCGCACGTCGCGTTGACCGTGCCGGAATGGATGCCGAGTTCCTTGCTGCTGCCGGTCGTCAAAACATTCAGGTCAAAGCCGGTTGGCCACTTCTTGCTCCACTTGAGCGCATGCTTCTGCGTGTCATTGCAGAAGTTCCAGACGTAGTTCACCGCGCGGCTCTGCTTGTTGAGCAGTCCGTTGAGCGACTTCACCCGGTAGCGGTAGACAAGGATCATGCAGGCGATCCTAACCCGTGGAAGAAGCTGCCTGTCAACTGCGCTCCTTTCCTTCCCGCCATCAATGGCGGGGTTTCTCGGAGCAGATTCTGATGACCTCACCCTCACCGAATCCTTCTTCCACTACGCCGGCTGCTTCGCCGGCGCCGCCTGCCGCGCCCGCACGCTCGCACCGGCCGGCCATCGTCGCGATCGCCGCGATTGCGCTGCTGCTCGTCGCACTCCTCGTGTACGAGTTCGATGCACGCGATCGCGGCACCGACGACGCGTACGTGACCGGCCACCTGCACGTGATCTCGCCGCGCGTCGCCGGCACGGTCGAGCGTGTGCTCGTCGACGACAACCGGTTCGTCCATGCCGGCGACGCACTCGTGCAGATCGACCGGCGCGATTTCGACGTGCGCGTCGCGGCGCAACGCGCACGCGTCGCGCAGGCGCACGCCGATGCGAGCCGCGCACACGCGCTGATCGAGCAGGTGGACGCGGCGCTCGTGTCGGCCCACGCTGATGCCGACAAGGCCGAGCTCGATTACGCCCGCGCGCGCGAACTGACCCGCGAGACGCCGCGCGGCTTGTCGAAGCAGGAGTTCGACGCGGCCGATGCCGCGCGCAAGTCCGCGCGTGCGCGTGTCGCGGCGGCCGACGCGCAACGGCGCAGCGCGCTTGCCGCGTCGCAGGCCGCCGATGCCGCGTCGAGCCAGAACGATGCCGAGTTGCGCGACGCGCTGCTGCAGCTCGGGTACACGACGGTCGTCGCGCCGTCGGACGGCTACGTCGGCAAGAAAACCGTCGAGACCGGCGAGCACGTCGCGCCCGGCCAGGCGCTGCTCACGCTGGTCGAGCCGCATCCGTGGGTCGTCGCCAATTTCCGCGAGACGCAGCTTCGGCACGTGCGCACCGGCGACGTCGTGCAATTGCGCTTCGATGCGCTGCCGCAGCGGGTGTTCACCGGCCACATCGACAGCCTGTCGCCCGCGACGGGCGGGCAGTTCGCGCTGCTGCCGCCGGACAACGCGACCGGCAATTTCACGAAGGTCACGCAACGCGTGCCCGTCAAGATCCTGCTCGATGGCCCGGCCGTATCGGAGCCGCGCATCCGGCCCGGGCTGTCGGTCGTCGTCACGCTGCAGCGCAGCCGCGAATCGCGATGACGCGCGCGCTCGCCCTGCTCGCCGCAAGCCTGCTGGCCGCGTGCTCGATCGCGCCGCAGCCGCTCGCGCCCGTTCCGGTCGAATCCGACCGGTTTCGCCATGCCGATCCATCGGTCGAGCGCGCGGCGTCGCTTGCCGCGTGGCCCACGTGGTTCGGCGATCCGCAACTCGGCACGCTCGTCGACGCCGCGCTCGCGCGCAACCTCGATATTCGCGCGGCGGCCGCGCGCGTCGACCAGGCGCAGGCGCTGCTCGGCGTGCGCGATGCCGCGCTGGCGCCGAACGTGCGCGTCGACCCGTCGTTCAGCCGCACGCGCGTATCCGGCACGGTCGACAACGCGCTGCCGAAGCGCACGATGCACAACTGGTCGGTGCCCGTCGCCGCGAGCTACGAAGTCGATCTATGGGGCCGCTTGCGCGGCGATGCCGACATCGGCGAACAGAACGTGCTGCAGGCGGCGGCCGACCGCGATGCGGTGCGTCTGCGGGTGGCGACCGAAGCGGCCGTCGACTACCTGACGCTGCGCTACGTCGACGACGATCTCGTGACGCTCACGCGTGCGATCGGGCTGCGGCGCACCGCACTCGACGTGATCGCCGCACGTGTGCGGGCCGGCGCGGCGAGCGACCTCGACGCGCTGCGCGCATCGGCCGATCTCGATACCGCGCGTGCGGATCTCGCCGACAGCCAGCGGCTGCGCGAGGACCTCGTCGACGCCATGGCGGTGCTGACCGGCGTGTCGCCGACCGCGTTCGACATCGGCGCGAGCGCAGTGCCCGTGCGCATGCCGGACGTGCCGCCCGGGCTGCCGTCCACGCTGCTCGCGCAGCGCCCGGATGTATTCGCGGCCGCGCGGCGCGCCGATGCGGCGTCGCTCGAGCTCGGCATCGCGCGCACCGCGTGGTTGCCGACGCTGACGCTGACCGCCGACGGCGGCTTCGCGACCCGCGACCTGCGCTCGTTTCTCGACCGGAACAGTTCGTTGTGGAGCCTCGGCGCGAACGTCGCGCTGACGCTGTTCGACGGCGGCAAGCGCGATGCCGCGGTGGCCGCCGCGCGGGCCGGCATGGACCTCGCCGATGCGAACTATCGCGCGACCGCGATCGCCGCATTGCGCGACGTGCAGGATGCGCTCAACGACATCGCCGCGCAAAAGGAGCGGATCGTGCGCTACGACAACGCGGCGCGCGCGACCGACGCGGCGGCGCGACTGTCGCTGAGCCGCTACGCGCACGGTTATGTCAGCTACCTCGAAGTCATCGATGCCGATCGCGATGCGCTGAATGCGCGACGTCAGCTGATTCACAGCCGGCAGGCGCTCGCGATCGCGACGGTGAGTCTCGTGCACGCATTGGGCGGCGGGTGGACGCCGCCGGAATCGACCGCGGCGCGCGATGCGAATCGCGCCGAGCGCCGCTGAAAAGTGCGCCGCGCACGCCTGATAGAGGCGCAAGGATATTCAGGCGCCGCTTAAGCTTAACTCACGTTTTTTGCGTTGCCCGGCGCGCCCGCCACGCATAAATTGAATGCTGTCAGCATTCACGAAGCGGGACCCGATATGGATCGCCTGAAAACGCTCGAGATTCTCAAGACCGTCGCCGAACAAGGCAGCTTCACGAAGGCCGCCGAAGCGCATCAGCTCGGCGTTCCGCACATCAGCCGCGCGATCCGGTGTCTCGAGACGTCGCTCGGCGTGCTGCTCCTGCATCGCACGACGCGCAAGGTCACGCTGACCCGGGTCGGCCAGGACGTGCTCGAGCAGGCGAATGCGCTGCTGCAGCAATACGAGCGTTTCTCCGCGTGCTGCCGCTTCAACGCGAACGAGATGCAAGGCGGCGTATCGATCGCGGTGTCGAACCTGTTCGGCGCCGATCGTCTGGTGCCCGTGCTCGCCGACTTCAATCGGCAACATCCGCTGGTGCAGATCCGTATCGACTGGGTCGATCACGCGAACGCGACGCTCAGCGGCGACACGGACCTGTCGATCGTCACCGGTCCCACGTCGAGCCTGACGTGCGTCGAACGGCGCCTCGGCCGGGTGCCGATGGGCCTGTATGCGAGCCCGCGTCATCACGCGGAGTGCGGCAGGCCGGATTCGCCGCAGGCACTCGAACGCGTGGGTGCGCGCGGCGCGCGGCCGGCCGGCGACGTGTCGGCCTGGCCGCTGCGGCATCGCGGCACCGGTGCGAGCGCCGAGATCCGGCTGGCCGGCGCGATCCGGTCGAATTGCGCGGCCACGCTGATGCTCGCGACGGTACGGGGCGCCGGCTTTGCGGTGTTGCCCGAGCCGCTCGCGCGGCCGCTCGAGCGCACCGGCGAACTCGTGCGCGTATTACCGGACTGGCAGGTCGCCGATCTCGACGCGTCGCTGCTCTATCATTCGCGCCGCAATCTGCCCGCCCGCATCCGGACGCTCGCCGAGCATCTCGTCGCGGCATTCGCCGACACCCCCGACATACGGAATGCGCAACCGCGCGGCGACGTGCCGCCGCGCATCGCATACGCGTGCGCGCGTGAAGCCGCCAACCCGATGGCCGCGTGAGCGCGACGCTTGGGCTCGCTCGCGGCGCCTGCCGGCGGCCTCACGCTCAGGCTCGCTCGCCGGCGCCTGCCACGGCCTCAGTCGCGACCGCCGACGGGCTGAATACCCAGCGCTTCGGCCTTGCGCACGAGATCGGGCAGCGTGCGCGCGAGCATCTTCTTCATGACCTGCGCGCGATGGACCTTGACCGTGATTTCCTGAAGGCCGAGATTCGCGGCGACCTGCTTGTTCATCAGCCCCGCGATCACCTGGCTCATGACCTCGCGCTCGCGCGGCGTCAGCGTCGCGTATGCATCGCGGATGGAATCCAGCGCGCGGGCCTGCGCGCGGCGCTCGCCGTCGCGCGCGAGTGCGCGGCCGACCGCATCGAGCATCTCGTCGTCGTCGAACGGCTTCGTCATGAAATCGAGCGCGCCGCCCTTCATCGCCTTGACGGTGGTGGCCACGTCACCGTAGCCGGTCATGAACAGGATCGGCAGGTGCAGTCCCGCGCGCGCCGCTTCTTCCTGCACGGCGAGCCCGCTCTCTTCGTCGAGATGCACGTCGAGGATCAGGCAGCTCGGGACGTCGGGCCGGCTGAACGCGAGAAACGCGCGAGACGATCCGAACGTTTCGACGCGAAACCCGGCCGAGCGCAGCAGCGCGCTCAGCGCGCGTCGCAGCGTGTCGTCGTCGTCGACCACGTAGACGATCGACGCGGCATCGCCCGCGTCGCGGTGACCGATCGATGGAGTATCCGGCGTGCTCGCCATCGCGTTTCCTGCCCAGCGCTGAATTGATGTGATCGGATGATAAACGAAGCGGCTGCGCGGTGAAATACGCGCAGCGAAGCTGCATCGTGGCGGGTTTCCGCGGCTCACGCGCCGCGCGCGCCCGACGCGATGTCGTCGATCAGATCGAGGATATCGTCGGACGAAAACGGCTTGCGCATGAACGCCATGGCGCCCTGCGCGAGCGCGCGCCGGACCGACTCGTCGTCGCCGTGGGCGGACATCATGATCACCGGCATCGTCGAGCCGCGCTGAATCAGCAGCCGATGCACCTCGAGGCCGCTGATTCCCTTCATCTTCAGATCCACGAGCGCGCAGGCCGCGGTGTCCCGCGGCCCGGCCGCGAGGAATTCCTCGCCCGATGCATACGTCAAGGCGGTATGCCCCGCCGACTTCAGCAAGTTGCCCAGACTCTTACGGACCGACGCATCGTCATCGATGATGCAAACAATCGCCATGAAATGAAAACCTGAAATGGATGTCAATGCGCCGCATCGCGGCACGCGAACGCGTCACGCGCACTGCATGTCGGCGCGCGCCGACTGCCGCGCGTGCGCGAGCGCCGGCACGCCGACGCCGAACGACGCGCAGCGCGCCTGCACGCGGCCTGCTTCGCCGGATTCGGCCAGCTTCTCGAGCGCATAAGCGCGAACCAGCTCGAGCAGCGAATAGCGCTTCGAAAGCCCCAGCGGATGGACGACCAGCAGCGATTTCGACGCGAGACTGACGAGGCAGTCGAGCACCTGCTCGGCGCTCAACTCGTCGCATGCGGCGAGCGCGCACGCCGCGTCGAGCTGGAACGCGTCCGGAAACGCCGCGAGCCGGCACAGCACGGTGCGCTCGGCATCGTCGAGCAGCCGGTAGCTCCATTCGATCGTCGCCCGCAGCGTCTGCTGGCGCGGATGCGCGGTGCGCAACCCGCCGGACAGCGACAGCAGCGACTTGTCGAGATCGGTGGCCAGCCCCTGGATCCCCAGCGACGCGACGCGGGAGGCGCCGAGTTCGAGCGCCAGCGGCAGACCGCTCAGGCGCCGGCACACGGTCGCGATCGCATTCAGCGTATGCGTGTCCGCGGCGATGTCGGTACCCATCGCCCGCGCACGCGCGACGAACATGCGCACGGCGCAGCATGCGACGATCTCGGCATCGCTCGCGCCGGCCGGCGGCACGGCGAGCGGGCCGAGCCGGTACACGCGCTCGACGCCGACGCGCACCGGTTCGCGGCTCGTCGCGACGAGCATCGCCCCCGGGTTCGATTCGACGATCGCGTCGCACAGGTCCGCCAGCGCGTCGACGTGCTGTTCGGCGTTGTCGAGCACGAGCATCACGCGCCGCTCGCCGATCGCGCGCACGACGTCGGCCGGCTCAGCGTTGTGCTCGTCCGGCTTGCCAAGCGCCGCGAGCACCGCGCATTCCGGCGCGGTGCCGCGCGGCCAGCACGCCAGATCGATCCGATACAGGTCGATGCCGAGCGACGCCGCGCGCGCGGCGGCCACCTCGAGGGCCAGATGGGTCTTGCCGACCCCGCCCGGGCCGACGAGCGTGACGAAGGCCTCGCGCTCGAGGAGCGCGTGCAGTTCAGCGGCCTCCCGTTCGCGGCCGATCAGCGGGCATTTGCGCGGCGATGACCATCCGCGCGCGGCCATCGCGCGCGGTGTGCCGTCGAACGGGCGTTCGGTTCCGGCCAGCTCCAGCGGCGGAGCGAGACGGTATCCGCGGCCCGACTCGGTGCGGATCCAGCCGTGCTTGCCGCCGAACAGCTTGCGCAGCGTCGAGATATGCACCTGGATGTTGTTTTCTACCACGACCGTGTTCGGCCAGACCGCATCCATGATCGCCTCCTTCGACACGAGCCTGCCGGCCGCCCTCACCAGCAGCTCGAGGATCTCGAAGGCGCGCGCACCGACATAGTGCGGCTGCCCGTCGACGCAGACTTCCCGGCATTCCAGGGAAACCGTGACCCGCCCGAACGTATACATGATGCTCATCCGCTTGACCGTCGCTGAAGTGTTGCGCGTCGCGCGCCGTGTGGCGGGCGTCGCGCGCTGTCGCCGGCTCCGGCGCATCGGCGCGGGTGGAAAGCAGGCTTGACCGTATGCTAGGGCGTGCCGCCGACCTCGACCACTATCCATAGGTTTAACGTCTGCGGCGGTGCCGCGCTGGCAGGGGGGCTGCAAATTCTCTCCGGCTGTCGGACAATGCACGCGCCGGCCCCTGACGCGGGCGGCACGACCGGCTGCGCGGCACGATGTGCTGCCGCCCTGCGCCATTCCACCTTACCGCACCACGAACGTGAACATTCCCTTGCGCGCCGACGAAGGCGCTACCCGGATGGACCCCGACTGGCTGGCCCGTGCGACGCCGACGAATGTCGCGCGCGCCGAGGACATGCTGACGTTCGACCTCACGGACCCGGCGACGGGCATCGTGTGGTCCGCGCGCGAGACCCGCTGGGAGTTCGATCTGCGCTGCCGGCAGTTCGAGCGTGAATACGCATTGGGCACGGCGCTCGATCCGGCGCGGGCGATCGCACCGGTCGCGCTGATCCGGGCCGGCGGCGGCCCGGTGCTCGTCTATCCGGGCGTCGAGGGCCGCACGTTCGACACGCTCGCCAACGAGCGCATGGCGCTCGACACGTTTCTCGATCTCGCACTCGGTGCCGTGCGCGCGCTTCACGAACTGCATTGCCGCGGCTGGCTGCATGGCGACGTGCGGCCGGCCAGCTTCGTCGTCACGCAACCGGGCGCCGTCAAGCTGGGCGCGTTCGCCCATGCGCGCAAGCGGCACGCCGACCCGGCGGAACCCCCTGCGCGGCATACGCCGCGCGCGGATTTCGCCCCGTACGCGGCGCCCGAACTCGCGCACGACGCGAACGTCGACGAACGCGCCGATCTCTACGCGCTGGGCATCACGCTGTTTCGGCTGCTTACGGGCGCGCTGCCTTATAACGCCGCGTCGACGTCCGAATGGGTACACGCGCACGTCGCCATGCAGCCGTGTTCGCCGGTGGCGTTGCGCGACGACACGCCGGCCGTGCTGAACGATCTCGTGCTGAAGCTGATTGCCAAGGAGCCGGCCGATCGCTACGCGTCGTGCGAAGCGCTGCGCGACGATCTCGAACGGCTGCGCCGCGACTGGCACGCGCTCGGCCGCGTCGCACCGTTCGCGCTGGGCGGCGGCAATGCGCTCGCCCGCGTGCATGCGCCCGACCTGCTGGTGGGCCGCGACGCCGACGCCCGAAGGCTCGCCGACACGCTGGCGGGCGTGGCCCGCACCGGCGAAACGGCGCTCGTGCTGATCGACGGACCGGCAGGCGTGGGCAAGACGGCACTCGCCGAACACTTTGCGCGCCATGCGCGCAGTACCGCGCCGGCGTCGTGGCGGACCTCGGCGAAAGTCGACCCGTTCCGGCCCGCCGCGCCGTACGCGCCCGTCGTGCGGGCGTTGCGCTCGCTGTTCGGCAGCGTGTTGGCCCGGCCCGACGACGAGATCGCCGCGGTCGCGGCACGGCTGCGCGACTGCATCGGCGCGCATGCGAACCTGCTGTCGGGCATCTTTCCGGAACTCGCGTGGCTGCTCGATGTGGACCCGGTTGCGCTCGGCCGTACGGATCCGGTCCCGGAATTTCACCTGTGCCAGACCGTCGTCAACGCATGCCGTGCGTTCGCGGCGCCCGCGGCCCCGCTCGTCATGTTGCTGGACGACATCCATGGGGCCGACGACGCCACGCTCGCGTTTCTGGCGTCGATCGCCGCCGATCCGCCGGCGAACGTCTGTATCGTCGCCGGCTATCGCAGCGAGGCCGAGCATTCGCCGGCATTTCGCCGCTTCCTGCGCGACCTCGAGCGCACCCGCGTGTCGACCGTCACGCCGGCGCCGCTCGAACCGCACGACGTCACGACCCTGCTCGCCGGCATGCTCGGCGATACGTCCGGCGATCTTCCCGCGCTCGCGCGCATCGTGCACGGCAAGACAGGCGGCAATCCGTTCTACATTCAGCAGATGCTGCGCTCGCTGATCGAGGAGCGGCTGCTCGCGTATGACAGCGCCGCGCACGCATGGCAGTGGCGTGCGGACGAAATCGTCGCGTACCGCGCGGCGGAGAACGTCGTGGATCTGGTCTCGCTGCGGATGCAGCGGTTGCCGGCCCAGTCGCGAACGCTGCTGTCGCTGCTCGCATGCATCGGCAGCGAAGCCGAAGAAGCGCTGCTCGGCACGACCTCCGGCAACACGCGCAACGAACTGCGGTTCTGGCTGGACCCGGCCCGGCAGGCCGGCCTCGTATCGCTGCACGGCGACCGTTGGCGCTTCACGCACGACCGCGTGCTCGAGTCCGTCTACGCGGCGAGCGCGCCCACGGAGCAGGCGGCGCGGCATGCGGCCGTCGCGACCGCGATGCTCGCGTGCGCGGAGCCGCAGCATACCGACACGCTGCTCGCGCTCGCGACGCAGATCGAGCGTGGGATCGCTGCACCGCTCGACGACGGCCTTGCGCTCGCGTTCGCGGATGCGCTCGTGCGGGCCGCGCAGGCCGCCGCCGCGATCGCGGCGCGCGAGCGCGCACTGTCGTTTCTCGCGTCGGCGCAAACGCTGCTCGGACCGCACGCGTGGTCGCAACACTACGACGTGATGAGCCGGATCGGCAGGCTGCGCGGCGGCCTGCTCCTCGCGAGCGGCGAAACGGCGCAGGCCGCCGACACGATCGACGAACTGCTCGCGCGTGCCGGCACGCCGGCCGATCGCGCGGAGGCACACCGGCTCAAGGCAGCGCAGCTCACGGTCGAATCGAACTACCGCGAGGCGGTCCGCGTCGCGCTGGCCGGTCTTGCGGTGCTCGGGGTTCATCTACCGGAGCGCCCATCCGACGCCGACCTCGAAGCAGCGCGCGACGCGGTGCGCGACGCCCTCGCCGGCCGCGCGATTGGCGAACTGGTCGACCTGCCCGTGACGACCGACGCGCGCGTCGAAGCGACGATGGCGCTGCTGACCGCGCTCGAGGCCGCGATGTTCTATCCGAGCAACGGGCTGATGCTGCTGCACTTCGCGACGATGGTGCAGCTCACGCTGCGCCACGGCGTCACGGCCGCGTCGGTGCAGGGGCTCGCGTGGTACGGCGTGAGCATCGCCGAACACGACGCCGCGTACGAAGCCGGCTTCGAATTCGCGAAGGTGGCGCTCGCGCTGGTGGAGCGCCACGGGTTCGAGCGCTACCGCTCCGCGGCGCTGATCGCGCTCGACCAGGTAAGCGTCTGGTCCCAGCCGCTGTCATACGCGCTCGAGCGGGCCCGCGACGCGAAGGCAGCGGGCAACGCGAGCGCCGAGCTGCGCTGGATGTGCTACAGCTGCAACCACATCGTGAGCGACCTGCTCGCGATGGGCGAAGCGTTGCCGGTCATCCGCGACGAAATCGATCCGCTGCTGGCGATCGCGCGCGGCGCGCGCTACGACGACATCGTCGATCTCGTGTCCACCCAGTCGGAATTCGTCGATGCGCTGCAGCGCGGATACGACCGGCCGGTCGGCACGTGGCGCACGCGCGCGGCAACGAAAACGCCGATGTCCGTGTTGCAGTTCTGGACCTGCGTGCTCGACGGCCAGGCCGCGTTCCTGTTCGGCGATGCCGACGCCGCACGCGCGGCACTCGACGCGGCCGCGTCGTTCGCGTGGTCGACACCCGCGCACATCATGCTGTCCGACTTCCACCTGTTCACCGTGCTGGCGGGCATCGCGAGCGAGCGCGGCACGACGCCGCCCGAGCAGCTGCTCGAACGCTACGCGCCGCAGCGCGCGCGTTTCGCCGCGTGGAGCGCGCTCAATCCGCGAACGTTTCGCAACAAGCTCGCGCTGATCGACGCCGAATTCGCGCGCGTGCGCGGCGAGCACGTCGTCGCGATGCAGCAGTACGAAGCGGCGGCCGGGCTCGCGGCGGAAGGCGGCTTCGTGCACGAACAGGCGCTCGCGCATGAACTGGCTGGACACCACGCCGCGTCGCTCGAGCTGACCGGGCGCGCGCGCCACCAGTTTCAGCTCGCGCACGCGTGCTACCGGCGCTGGGGCGCGCTCGGCAAGACGGGGGCGATGGAAAGCCGGCATCCGTTCCTGATCATGGCCCCGGGCGCCGGCGGCACGGCCGCGCCCGCGCACGAAGACCCGGAGTTCGCGCTCGCGATGCGCGCCGCGCATTCGCTGTCCGAAGAAATCGTGCTGGAGCGCCTGATCCAGACGCTGATGCGCAACATGCTCGTCCACGCGGGCGCCCGCTCCGGCCTGCTGCTGCTCGCGCGTCACGACCGGCTCACGATCGAGGCGGCCGCGCGCGTCGTCGACAGCGACGTGATCGTCGATATCGCGCGCAGCGAACCGACCGGCGACGACGTGCCGCTGTCGATCCTGAACGCGGTGGCGCGCACCCGCAAGCCGATCGTCCTCGCCGACGCGCAGCGCGAAGGCATGCCGGACCACGTCGAGAGCTTGCGCACGCACCCCACGCGTTCGCTGTTCTGCCTGCCGCTGCTGAAACAGGGCACGCTGATCGGTATCCTGTATCTCGAGAACGCGCTGGCCAACGGCGTGTTTTCGGCGCGGCGCATCGCGATGCTGGAAATGCTCGCGCCGCAAGCCGCCAATGCGCTGGAATCCGCACGGCTTTACGCGGAGCTGGTCGACGAGAGCGCGCGGCGGCTCGAGACGGAGGCCGCGTTGCAGCACGCGCGCACCGAGCTCGCGCGCACCGCGCACACGACGGTGATGGGCGAACTCGCCGCATCGATCGCACACGAGATCAACCAGCCGCTCACGAGCATCGTGTCGAGCGCAGGCGCATGCCTGCGCTGGCTGCGCGGCGAGCAGCCCGATATCGGCGAAGCGCTCGCGAGCCTGGACGACATCCGCACCTCCGGCGTGCGGGCGGCCGACATCGTGCGCGCCTTGCGCGCGCTGGCGCGGCAGGCGCCGCCGGCGATGGCGCCGCTCGCGCTCGACGCGCTGATCCGCGACATGCTGCGCCTGACCGCGACCGAGATCGACGCGCAACGCGTCGCGTTGCACGTCGACCTGCGCTGCGACGACGTGCGCGTCATGGCCGATCGCACGCAGATCCAGCAGGTCGTCCTGAACCTGATCACCAACGCGCTCGATGCGATGGGCGGCCTCGGGACGCCGCGCGAACTCGAGATCACGTCATCCCGCGACGGCGATCGCGTCGTCGTGACCGTCGCCGATCGCGGAACCGGTATCGATGCGGAGATTGCCGGCCGCATCTTCGATCCGTTTTTCACGACCAAATCGGACGGCATGGGCATGGGCCTCGCCATCTGCCGATCGATCACCGAGGCGCACGGCGGCTCGCTCGAGGCCGTGCCGCGCGATGCGGGCGGCACCGCGCTGACGTTCCGCCTGCCGGTGGCGGCCGCCCGCTGACCGGGCGTGCATGGCGCGGGCGGGGCGAACCGCGCCCGCGCCCCGCGTCACGCGCCCGCGAGCCGGTGCGCATCCTCGCCGAGAAACCGGTGCACGAAGGTCACGGCCATCGCGCCTTCGCCGACCGCCGACGCGACGCGCTTGACCGACCCCGATCGCACGTCGCCGGCCGCGAACGATCCCGGCACGCTGGTTTCCAGATGGTACGGCCGACGCTCGAGCGGCCACACGCGCTCGAACGCCGGGCAGTCGTACAGGTCGCCGCCGGTCACGAGATAGCCGCCCGGATTGCGGATGATGTCGGTGTCCTTCGCCCAGTCGGTGTTCGGCGCGCCGCCGATGCACACGAACAGGCGCGTGGCCGGCAGCCGTTCGCGCGTGCCGTCCGCCGAGCAAAGCTCGATCGCGTCGAGCCAGCCGTCGCCGTGCAGGGCGGCGACGCTGGACCGGTAGCGGACCTCGATGTTCGGCGTCCGCTCGATCCGGTCGATCAGGTAGCGCGACAGCGTGTCGGCGAGCGACGCACCGCGCACGAGCATCGTCACCTGACGCGCATGCCGCGAGAAATTCATCGCGGCCTGGCCGGCCGAATTGCCGCCGCCGACGATGAAGACCTGCTCGCCCGCGCACATCGGCGCTTCGCTCGACCCAGCGCCGTAGAACAGCCCAGCGTTGAGAAACGCCGATTCCTCCGGCAGCCCGAGGCTGCGATATTCGATGCCGGTCGCGCAGATGTTCGCGCGCGCGACCAGGATCGACCCGTCGGCGAGCTCGACGCGGATCTTGCCGTCGACGAACGTCGCATGCACGCCTTCGCGCATCGTCAGCAGCTCGACGCCGAACTTCACCGCCTGCTCGCGCGCGCGTTCCGCGAGCTCCGCGCCCGGGATGCCGTCGGGAAACCCCATGTAGTTCTCGATCAGCGAACTCGTGCCGGCCTGCCCGCCTACCGCGCCGCGCTCGATCACGACCGCGCGCAGCCCTTCGGACGCCGCGTAGACCGCCGCCGACAGCCCGGCCGGCCCCGCGCCGTAGATCGACACGTCGTATTCGACGAAACGCGGGCGCGCGACCCAGCCGAGCCGCGCGGCGATCTCGGCCAGGGTCGGCTGATACAGGCGCGAGCCGTCCGGAAAGATCACGACCGGCAGCCGGATGTCGCGCAGCGGCGCGATACCGAGCGCCTGCGCGCAGTCGGCGTCGGATGTCAGCTCGCACCAGTCGTACGCAATCATGCGCCGCTGCAGGAAATCGCGGATCGCGTACGCGTCCCTGCTACGCGGCAGGCCGACGATCCGCACGTGTTGCGGTTGATCCATGAGCGCCTCCCGATGATGTCGATGTCGAATGCGGCCCGGCCGGTGCTGCGGCCGGACGCATCGCGACTGTACGCCGCCGACGCGCGCCGCGCGGGCCGCTTCATGACAATTAAGGTCCGGCCGCGACGCGACGCTGCACAATGCCGCGTATCCGTCCCGCTTGCGGCCTCGCGCCGGCCCCGCCGCAAGCATCACCCCCGCGCCGGCATCGGAGCGCAAGATGGCCAACGCCTGTACGCATCTCGACGAAGCACGCGTGTTCGACACCGACAAGGACTACTGCGAGGAATGCGTCAAATCGGGCAGCCGCTGGGTGCATTTGCGGATGTGCCTGGTCTGCGGGCACGTCGGCTGCTGCGACTCGTCGCCGAATCGCCACGCGAGCCGGCATTTCCGCGAAACCGGCCACCGGCTCGTCCGCTCGATCGAGCCCGGCGAGCGCTGGATCTGGTGCTACGCGGACGAAGTCGTCGCCGGCGAGATTCCGTCGTGACGCGACGCGCGGGGCGGCCGCGACGGTGCGCGTCCGTCATCCGTCTGCGGCGCCGAACCCCGGCCGATCCGGCGCCGGACACCGTTCAGAACGTTTCAGCGCCGCTTCAGGCAATGATCGCGGCCGCTGCGTAGACTGCGTTCATGAGCTGCCGCGCAGGACCGCGCTTGCGCTCGTTATCGACTGCTGGAGTGACAAAATGATCCCCGTCGCCAATCACCGGCGCGCCGCAAGACGGTCGCGGCCGCATCGGACGACCACGCATGGCCGACACGCATCGTCCGGTGTTGCCGCGCATCGCATGACTTGCGGCGCACCACGTCGCGTGGAGCGCGCATGAAGCACAAACGACTCTGGTTCGGCGCGGCGGGAGTCGCGGTCGTCGGCATCGCGGTCGCGATCGGCATCATGGTGCGGCCGTCGATCGCGCCGATCGATCCGCCCGCTCCTGCTTCGTTCGATCCGCAACTGGTGCGCGCCGGCGCGCGCGTCGTCGCACTCGGCGACTGCATCGTGTGTCACACCGCGAAGGACGGCAAGCCGTTCGCGGGCGGGCTGCCGCTCGCGACGCCGTTCGGCACGATCTATGCGACCAACATCACGCCGGACGCCGAAACGGGCATCGGCCGCTGGTCGCGCGATGCATTCGCCCGTGCGCTGCGCACCGGCATCGGACGCAACGGGCAGCCGCTCTACCCGGCGTTTCCGTACATTCATTTCACGCGGATGTCGGACGACGACATCGCCGCCGCCTACGCGTACCTGATGACCCGCGAGCCGGTACACGCGACGACGCCCGCCAACGACCTGATATTTCCGCTGAACTTCCGGCCGCTGGTGGCGTTCTGGAACGTGCTGTTCCTGCGCGAAGGCGCGTACCAAGCCGACCCCGCGCAGTCCGCGCAATGGAACCGCGGCAGGATGCTCGTCGACGGGCTCGGCCACTGCGCGTCGTGCCATTCGCCGCTGAACGCGATCGGCGGCGAACGCAGCGGCCGCGCGTTCGACGGCGGCATCGTCGACGGCTGGGAAGCGCCGCCGCTCAATACGCTCGCCGGTGCCGCGCGGCCATGGACGCAGGCGCAGCTCGTCACCTACCTGCGCACCGGCCGTGCGAGCGAGCACGGCGCAGCGGCCGGCCCGATGCTGCCGGTCACGCGCGACCTCGCGACGGTGCCGGTCGAGGACGTCGAAGCGATCGCCGCGTACATCCTGTCGATCCAGAAGCCGGCGAACGCGCGTGCGGCTGCGAATCCGGTCGAACGCGCCGCGACGACGCCGGCCGCGCAGCGCGGCGCGACGCTGTTCCAGGCGTCGTGCGCGCAGTGCCACGGGCCGGCCGCGCCGATGCAGTCGATCGGCGAGCGGCCGACGCTTTCGTTCAGCACGGCAGTCAACGCGGACACGCCGCGCAACGCGATCCAGATGATGTTCAACGGCATCGGCTGGCACGGCGAGGACACGCTGAACTACATGCCTTCATTCATCGACCAGTACGACGACGCGCAGATCGCCGATCTCGCCGCGTACGTGCGCGAGACCTATACCGATCGTCCCGCCTGGTCGGGCGTCGACGCGATGGCCGCGAAGCTCAGAAAAGAGGACACCGTACGATGATCACCCTCACCGTCAACGGCGTGCGGCACACGCTGGACATCGATCCGTCCACGCCGCTGCTGTATGCGCTGCGCAACGACCTGCACCTGCATGGCGCGAAGTTCGGCTGCGGCCTCGGACAATGCGGCGCCTGCACCGTGATCGTCGACGGCAAGCCGACCTTCTCGTGCCTGATGCCGGTGGCCGCGGTCGGCGCGCGCAGCGTGCGCACCATCGAGAGCCTCGGCACCGCCGAGCATCCGGGCCCGCTGCAACGCGCGTTCATCGAGCATCAGGCGGCGCAGTGCGGCTACTGCATCGCCGGGATGATCATGCGCGCGCAGGCGCTGCTCGAACGCAACCCGAAGCCGACCGAACAGGAACTGCGCACGCACATGGAACCGAACCTGTGCCGCTGCGGCACGCACATGCGGATTCTCGCGGCGGTGCGCTCGGTCGCGGGGCTGCCGCCCCCCGAACCGGCTTCCGCTCCCGTCACGATCAGCAAGGGGCTGTGATGAATTCCCACGACGACATCGACGAAGGCCGCCGGCACTTCATCGTCTCCGGCGCGCTGTTCGTCGCGTTCAGTCTCGCGCCTGCGTCGCGCGCGGCCGCGCAGCTGGTGATCGCCGACGAAGGCGCGGCCGTGCACGTGGCAAAAGCCACTCAGACGCTGGCCGGCAGCCTGAAGACCAATCCGCTGCTCGATGCATGGGTCAAGATCACGCCCGACGGCAAGGTCACCGTGTTTACCGGCAAGGTCGAGCTCGGCACCGGCGTGCGCACCGCGCTGCTGCAGGTGGCCGCCGAGGAACTCGACATGAAGCCGTCGCTGATCACGTTCCTGACCGCCGACACCGGCGCGTCGCCGGACGAAGGGCTGACCGCCGGCAGCCATACGATGGCGGACAGCGGCTCCGCACTGCTGAACGCGACCGCGCAGGTGCGCGCGCTGCTGGTGGAAGGCGCGGCGAAACGCTTCGGCGTCGACCCGCGCACGCTGACGACCGCCGACGCGGTGATCACGGCGCCGGACGGCCGCACGATGACCTACGGCGACGCGATCCGCACGGTCGACCTGCACCGCAACGCGGCGCCCACGTCGCCGCTGAAGAACCCGGCGACGTTCGCCGTGATCGGCACGTCGCTGCCGCGCGTCGACATCCCGAACAAGGTCACGGGCGGCGTCAGCTACGTGCAGGACATGCAGCTGCCCGGCATGCTGCACGCGCGCGTCGTGATGCCGCCGGTGTACGACGCGAAGCTGCTGTCGTTCGACGAAGCCGCGATCCTGAAGCTGCCGGGCGTCGTGCGGATCGTGCGCAACGGCAGCATGCTCGCGGTGGTCGCGCAGGGCGAGTGGCAAGCGGTGGTCGCGCAGCGCGCGCTCGCGGCCGGCTGCCGCTGGTCGCCGGGCCGCAAGCTGCCCGAGCGCAGCACCGTGCACGCGGACCTGAAACGGATCTCGACGCAGCGCATCGAGATCGCGAACACGCACGCGGCCACCGCGCCGGCCACGAAGACGCTCAACGCGACGTTCCTCAAGAATTACCTGCTGCACGGGTCGATCGGGCCGTCGTGTTCAGTCGCGCATATCGAGAACGGGACGATGACGGTGTGGACCCACTCGCAGGGCGTCTACCCGCTGCGCGACGCGCTCGCCGAGATGCTGTCGATGCCGAAGGCGAGCATCCGCTGCATTCACACCGAAGGGTCGGGCTGCTACGGACACAACGCGGCGGACGACGCAGCCGCACATGCCGCGCTGATCGCGGCCGCGATGCCCGGCAAGCCGATCCGCGTGCAATGGATGCGCGAACAGGAACACACGTGGGATCACTTCACGCCGGCGATGGTGACCGAGGTCAGCGCATCGCTCGATGCGAGCGGCCGCATCGTCGACTGGAACTATGCGCTGTGGAGCAGCTCGCACAACGAGCGGATCGTCAACGCCGGCCGGCTGCTGCCCGCGCGCATGCTGGAGCCGCCGTTCGTGCCCGCGCCGTCGACGCCGATGCTGCAGCCCGAGGGCGGCGGCGATCGCAACGCGATCCCGCTGTATGCGCTGCCGAACCAGCACATCGTCAACAACTTCTCGCCGACGATGCCGCTGCAGACGTCCGCGATGCGCTCGCTCGGCGCGCACACCAACGTCTGGGCGATCGAAAGCTTCATGGACGAACTCGCGCATGCGGCCGGCGTCGATCCGGTCGAATTCCGGCTGCGTCACATGGAAGACCATCGCGCGCGGCAGGTGATCAAGCTCGCCGCGACGCACTTCGGCTGGCCGCGGCCGCCGCGTGCGCGCAACCGCGGCGTGGGCTTCGCGTTCGGCAAGTACAAGAACCTGATGGCCTACGTCGCGATCGCGGTCGAGGTGTCGGTCGTGCCGGAAACCGGCCAGGTGACGCTCGAACACGCGGAAGCCGCCGTCGACGCGGGCCAGATCGTGTCGCCGGACGGGATCCGCAACCAGATCGAGGGCGGCATCGTGCAGGCCGCGAGCTGGACGCTGTACGAGGCGCTGAAGTACGACACCGAGCGGATTCGCAGCTTCGACTGGAGCAGCTACCCGATCCTGCGCTTCTCGGCCGTGCCGCAGAACGTGAAGGTCCATCTGGTCAATCGCCCCGGCGCGCCATTTCTCGGCGCGGCCGAGGCGTCGATGGGGCCGACCGCCGGCGCGCTGGCCAACGCGATCTTCGACGCGACCGGCCAGCGCATGCGCGAAATGCCGTTTGCCGGCGACGCGCTGAGAAAGCGCATCGACGCATAGCGGTTCGCCCGGCGGGCGATACCCGATATTGGACAAGACAGCGCCGACACGTCCCGGCGCGGCGAGCCGACAGGCTGGAGAACTTCCGACGATGGATACCTTGCTTTCGATGCGCGTGTTCACGCGCATCGTCGAAACCGGCAGCTTCACGCGTGCATCCGACACGACCGGCCTCACCACGCCGCGCGTGTCCGCGCTGCTGAGCGCACTCGAGCAGCATCTCGGCTGCCGGCTGCTGAACCGCACCACGCGCCGGATCTCGCTGACCGAGGACGGTCAGGCCTACTACGAACGTTCCGTCGCGGTGCTGCGCGAGATCGACGACATGGAGGCGTCGGTGTCGCAGGCCCGCAACGTGCCGCGCGGCCGGCTGAAGGTGAACCTGCCGCCGGCAATGGCCAAGCAGGTCGTGGTGCCCGCGCTGCCGGCGTTTCTCGACGCGCATCCGGGCATCATGATCGAACTCGGTGTGACCGACCGGCAGATCGACCTCGTCGGCGAAGGCGTCGACTGCGTGGTGCGCATCGGCGCGCTCGACGATTCGGGGATGATCGCGCGGCGGATCGGCAGCCTGACCACCTGCACCTGCGGCTCGCCCGCGTATTTCGCGCGGTGCGGCGAGCCCGCGACCGTCGACGATCTCGCGCAGCACCTGGCGGTCAGCCACATCTCGGCCGACACCGGGCGGCCGCGCGTGTGGGACTACGTCGTCGACGGCGAGCCGCGCATCGTGCAGATGTGCGGCACGGTGGCCGTCAACGACGCGGACAACTACATCGAGTGCGGCGTCGCCGGCATCGGCCTGATCAAGACGTCGCTGTACCTCGTCGAGCCGTACCTGAAGTCGGGCCGGCTGCGCGAGGTGCTGACCGGTTTCAACGCGCCGCCCAAGCCGATCTCGGTGCTGTATCCGCCCAATCGCCACATCCCGGTCAAGCTGAAGGTGTTCGTCGACTGGCTCGCGGGCCTGTTCGAGCAGATTCCGACGCTGCAGGGCAAGCGCGGCTGACCCCATGCGGCGCGGCACCTTTGCGTGCCGCGCAACGCTCGATTGCGCGGCGTCTCGCTTCCGGCTTTATCGATTGATCAATAGTATTGGCGGCAATGCGATGCACCATAGCGCGGCCGGGCAAGTTCAACGCCGGCGCGACGCTTCGGTGTCCGGCCTTTCTCTTTTCCAGGAGTCGACCATGTCAACGGATTCAACACCGCTCGCGCCGCCCGCGCACGGCGTCAAACTCACGCAGGGGCTGATCCTGCTGTTCGCTTTCAGCTGCGGCGCGATCGTCGCGAACCTGTACTACGCGCAGCCGATCACCGAGCTCATCGCGCCGGGCCTGCACATGTCCGGCAACACGGCGAGCCTGATCGTGTCGCTGACGCAGATCGGCTACGCGCTCGGCCTGTTCTTCATCGTGCCGCTCGGCGACCTGCTCGAGAACCGCAAGCTGATGATCGTGACAGCCGTCGTGTCGATCGCGAGCCTCGCGGCGGCGGCGCTCGTGCGCACGCCCGGGCTCTTTCTCGCGATTTCGCTGCTGATCGGGTTCAGCTCGGTGGCCGTGCAGATCCTCGTGCCGCTCGCCGCGCACCTCGCGCCGGACCATTCGCGCGGCCGGGTGGTCGGCACGATCATGAGCGGGCTGCTGCTCGGCATCCTGCTGGCGCGGCCGCTGTCGAGCGTCGTCGCCGACGCGTTCGGCTGGCGCTTCGTGTTCGCGGCGGCGGCCGTGCTGATGACGCTCGTCACGGTCGTGCTCGCGTTGACGATTCCGTCGCGCCAGCCCGATCACCGCGCGACCTATTTCGAACTGATCGGCTCGCTGCTGCACCTCGTTCGCACGATGCCGGTCCTGCGCCACCGCGCGCTCTACCAGGGCCTGATGTTCGCGTCGTTCAGCCTGTTCTGGACCGCCGTGCCCGTCGAGCTGACGCGTCACTACGGGTTGTCGCAATCGGCGATCGGCCTGTTCGCGCTGGTCGGCGCGATCGGCGCGACGTCGGCGCCGGTGGCCGGGCGCCTCGCGGACGCCGGCCATACGGTGCGCGCGACGCTGATCGCGCTCGTCGCCGGCGCGCTGGCGTATGCGGTCGGGTTCGTGCACGGCGCCGGCCTGTACGGGCTCGTCGTCACCGGCATCGTGCTCGACTTCGCGGTGCAGATGAACATGGTGCTCGGCCAGCGCGAGATCTACGCGCTGCATGCGGCCAGCCGCAACCGGCTGAACGCGCTGTACATGACGAGCATCTTCGTCGGCGGCGCCGTCGGCTCCGCGCTCGCGAGCCCGCTGTACGCGCATGGCGGCTGGCCGCTCGTCGCGGCGGTGGCCGGCGCATTCCCGATCGTCGCGCTCGCGCACTACCTGCTCGTCGGGCGGCCGCACGCGCAACGTCACGCCGCGGGTTGACCCGCCGCCCCTTCGTCAAACCGATCCGTTCGCGGGGTGCGTCGTTGCCCCGCCCTTCGTCAAAGGAAAGGAGTCCATCATGTCTTCCCTGCTCAGTGCCTACAATCTGCGCGGCCTCGCGCTTCCGAACCGCGTCGTGATGGGGCCGATGACGCGCTCGCGCGCGCCGTCGCGCGGGCTGCCCACCGAACTGATGGCCGAGTACTACGCGCAGCGCGCGTCGGCCGGCCTGATCGTGACCGAAGCTACCAACGTCAGCCGGGCCTCCGCGGCATTCGAGCTGACGCCGGGGCTGGTCGACGAAGCCCAGGCCGCCGGCTGGAAAATCGTCACCGATGCCGTCCACGCGAACGGCGGGCGCATCTTCGCGCAGCTGTGGCATGGCGGCCGCGTCAGCTCGCTGACGCTGCTCGACGGCGCCGCGCCGCTGTCGCCGTCCGGCGTGAACGACGACCTCGAACAGTTGCAGGTCTGGGCGCAGCTGCAGAACGGCTACTACACGAAGATTCATGCGACGCCGTCGCGCGCGATGACGACCGATGAAGTCGTCGCGACCGTCGACGAATTCCGGCAGGCGGCCGCGCGTGCGATGGCCGCGGGCTTCGACGGCGTCGAGATCCACGCCGCCAACGGCTACCTGCCGCACCAGTTCCTGTCGTCGACGCTGAACCGCCGCGACGATCGCTACGGCGGATCGGTCGCGAACCGCGCGCGTTTTCTCGAGGAAATCGTCGATGCGGTGGGCGGCGTGATGCCGTTGAGCCGCGTCGGCGTGCGGATCTCGCCGTACGCGAAATACAACAACGTGCGCGACGCCGATCCGGACGCGACACTCGCGTACGTCGGCCGGATGCTCGACGCAGCGGGCGTCGCCTATCTGCACGCGGCCGATACCAACGGCTGGAGCGGCGAACCTGACCTGCCGCGCATCGTCGATCACGCGCGCCGGTCGTTCCACGGCACGCTGATCGTCAACGGCGGTATTTCACCGGATGCGGCGAACGCGCTGATCGACGCGGGCGACGCCGATCTCGTCGCGTTTGCGCGCGCGTATATCGCGAACCCGGATCTCGTCGAGCGCATCGCGGCCCGCGCGCCGCTCGCGGAACCGAAGGCCGCCGGCTGGTACGGCGGCGACCGCGCCGGCTACGTCGACTATGCGCGGCACGACGCGGCGCAATCGCACGCGTGACCCACGCATGCGGCGTGCAAGGTTCGGCATGCCGGGCGCGGTGTCGCGACGCAGCCGGTCGTACGTCCGGCTGCCGCACGCCGGACCGGCGCCGTCACGTGTCGTTCCACCGCGCGCCCAGCACGCGCCCGCAGAAATTCGGCCGATGACAATCCGGATCCGCGCGTTCGAGCACGTCCGCGCTCCACGTGCCGAACGTCGACTGCGGCCGATGCGCGACGCCGCGCGCGACCATGTCGAGAAACACTTCGCTAAAACCGCTGCCGCGCGGGTAAGTCGCGAGCAGCGCCGTGCGCTCGTCGGCGGTATAGGCGTCGAAGTCGGTCGCCATCAGGTCCGTCGACACCGCACCTGCCAACGCGCGCGCGAGCGGCGACGCGCGGGCGGCCACCCCCGGCGTCGTATGCAGCGCGATCGCATGCCACACGTCGTCGCGCATGCGCCGCGACCGGCGGTGCCGCAGCAGCAACGCGTGCGCGGCATCCGCCCCGTCGAGCTCGTAGCGTTCGGTCGACCGGCAGTACGCCGGGCTCAACCCCATGTTCGCGTACATCGCGGCGACGTACAGTGCGTCGGCGTCGCATGCGTCGCCTGCACGCCGCGCGGCGAGCGACGCGAACACGAACACGCGCGCCGCATGATCGGCGAGCGCGGCGGGCAACGACGCGCGGGCCGCGTCGGCTGCCTCGACCGCAACGGGCGTGCGCGGAATGCGAACGCCGGCCACTTCGTCGCCGGTGACCGATGTGCGCGGGTGCGCAACATTCATTCTGTCTCCTTCATGCCCCGTAGCAGGGGCGGAAAATCGTTCAATGCCCGGCGGCGCCCGACGTGCAGCGCGGCGCGCACCGGCACGCACCGCTCAAAACGCGACGCAGCAGCGGCCGAAGGCTTCGCAGCGTTCGGCGGCCGCACTTGCGGTCGGATAGCGCGGCCGCGCGAAGCGGCGTCCGTGACCGCGCGCACGGCACGCATCGATGCCGGGCACCGCGCACGCGTCGCCCGCCGCCGATGCGTGCGGAGCATCGCGCGCGTCGGCGCTCGCTGCGTCGGCGCAGGCCGCATCGTCGACGCCGCCTGCGGCGACCGGCGACCATGCGGGGCTGACGGGTGGCGGCGGCGGCGCAAGCGGCGAGAACTCCTGTTCCGCGTGCACGACCTTGCCGTCGACGACCGTCAGCACCGACGTCAACGCCGGGATGCGCCGCGCGTCGACCGTGAAGTAGTCGTCGCTCAGCACCGCGAAATCGGCGTACCGGCCGGGCACCAGCGCGCCCTTGCGATGCTCGTCCGCGGAGAACCACGCACTGCCGACCGTGTAGCGGCGCAGCGCCTCCATCCGGCCGAGTCGGTTGCGCGCCGGATACAGCGCGGTACCGCCGACGGAGCGCCCCGACACCATCCAGTACAGCGCGACGAACGGGTTGTAGCTCGCCGCGCCCGTCGCGCCGGAACCCGCGCCGACCGGTAGCCCGGCCGCGAGCATCGCGCGGATCGGCGGCGCGCGCGTGGCCGCTGCCGCACCATGGCGCGCGATGAAGGCTTCGCCCTGGAACGCCATGCGCGGCTGCACGGTGATGCCGCCGCCCAGTGCCGCGACCCGCGCGATATTGGCATCCGAAATCGTCTCGCAACGGTCGAAGCACCAGCGCAGCCCGCCGAACGGCGTGTCGCGATCCACCGCTTCGAACACGTCGAGGAAGCGGCCGATCGATTCGTCGTAGGTCGCATGCAACCGGAACGGCCAGCGATGGTGCACGAGCAGCCGGACGATGGCCGCCAGCTCCACCTCGATCGACGCGGGCAGGTCGACGCGCGGTTCGAGGAAATTCCCGAGATCGACTGCCGAGCACAGCAGCCGCGCGCCCGCGCCGCTCGCGCGCAGGAACGCGTCGCCGTCGCCGGGCGCGGTCAGCGCGATCCATTTCGCGAAATCGTCGAGCTCGCGGCCGGCGTGCCGCGCGCCCAGCGCATAGGCGATACGCGTCGTCAATTCGCCGCGCCGCGCAAGCGTCGCGACCGCCGCATAGTCGTCCGGATACGCGAGGCCGTCGCCGCCGGCGTCGATCGCGCTCGTCACGCCGACGCGGTTCAGCGCGTGCATGAACTGCCGCGTCGAGTTGACCCGGTCGGCCGCATCGAGCATCGGCGCGCGTGCGAGCGCCGCGAACAGCACCGCCGGGTCCGCTCGCGCGAGCAGCAGCCCGGTCGGCCGCCCATGGCGGTCGCGCCGCAGTTCGCCGCCGGGCGGATCGGGCGTGTCGCGCCCGTAGCCGAGCGCGCGCAGCGCGGCCGCATTCAGCCACGCGCAGTCGCCCAGATGCTGGATGAATACCGGCGTGTCGGGCGCGATCTCGTTGAGTTCGGCCGCCGTCGGGCCGCGCTTTTCCGCGAACTGCAGCGCGGTCCAGCCGCCCGCCACGCGCGCCCAGTACGGCGCGGGCGTGCGTCGCACTTGCCGGCCCAGCAGGTCGAGCGCGTCGGCCAGCGACGGCACGCCGTCCCAGCGCACCTCGAGGTTGAAGTTCATGCCGCCGTGGATTGCCTGCAGGTGCGCGTCGATCAGGCCCGGAATCACGGTACGGCCGTTCAGGTCGATGCAGGTCGTGTCGTCGTGCGCATGGCGCAGCACGTCGCGATCGTCGCCGGTCGCGACGATGGTCCCGTCCTTCACGGCGAGCGCGCGGACGAACGAGCGCTGTTCGTCCTGGGTCGCGATCTTGCCGTTGAACACGACGAGGTCCGCCGAACGCGCGGGTTCCGTCGCTCTAAGCACCGTCGGGCCTCCCGTGCGCGCCTGCGTGCGACGCCGCGCGGCACATCCTGCGTCTCGCCGCTGCCTGGAAAGCGGCCGCACCGCGCGCATCGGCACGCATGCTGCGATCGCGCGGCCGCGCGGCTGCACCCGATGCGCGCATCGTTATGCCGCCTGCTGCGCCGCGTCGGCGGCATCGCGTCGCGTGCGCGTCAGGCATGGCGCGAGCGGCGCATCCTGACGAACGAAGTTCTGCACCCGCAGCAAGCGGCGCACGTCGTGCGCGCGCGAATGCGGATCGAAGTGCCGCGCGACCCCGGCGACCAGCGCCGACGCTTGCGCGGTGTGCCCGCGTTCGATCAGGTGATCGGCGAGATCGAGCGAGCCACGCAGCGCCCACATCGCGGCGCCCTGCGCGTTCGCGGTCTGGATCGCCATCTGCAGATGGCGATGCCCGTCGGCCTCGTACGCCGCGGCGAGATCCGCGCCGACGGTGCGCGCCTGTTCGAGCATCGCGACGCCTCTCACGCGCAGCAGCTCGGGCACGAACAGATGCTCGCCGTGCGCGCGGCAGCGCGCGAGCGTCGCATCGAGCCGGGTGCGCGCTTCATCCGCGCGGCCGGTCCGCACGAGGCCCTCCGCGTACGCGACGGTCAACGGCGCGAGCACGCGCCGGAATCCGCTCGCCTCGACGCGCCGCAGGGCGGGTTCGAGCCGGGCGAGGCCGGCGCCGGGATGGCCGGCCTGGATGTCGAACTGGCCGGTCAGGCATTCCGCGTGACTGCGCCAGATGTCGAAACCGTGCGCGTCGGCGGTCGCGCGCAGCGTCGCGAGATAGTCGGAGGTGATGTCGTGATCGCCGTAGCGCAGCGCGATCGGCACGGCGGCCGCGCCGAGCACGATGCACAGCGTGAGCGGCGACGGGCTGCGATGCGCATGCTCGACCGCTTGCGCGGCGACGCGCATCGCGTGCTCGGGCTCGCCTTGCATCCAGAGCAGACGGATCAGCATCGTGCGCCCCAGCGTCGCCATGTCGACGCCCAGCGCGGCCTGCGCGCACGGCGGCTCGCCCGCGTCGGCGAGCTCGGCCATCACCGCTTCCAGCCGCTCGCGCGCCTGCGCGTGCTCGCCGAAGTAATGCAGCGACGTCGCGACCATCGTATTCGCCAGCAACCGCTGCGATCGGTCGCCGCGCCGCTCGGCCGCCCGCTCGAAGCGGGTCGCGTAGCGCAGCGATTCGTGAATGTCCGACAGCGTCAGCATCGTGTTCCACAGCCCGACCAGCGCGCGCGCGTCGAACGCATCGTCGCCGATGTGCGTGGCGAGACCGAGCGTGCGGTCCCACATCGCGGCCGCGGCCAGAGCGTCGCCGTCGGTATGCAGCAGTGCCGACGCGCAGGCCGCCCGCAGCCGCATCTCGCGCGCGGCGTCGACCGGGCCCGCGTCGCCCGTGTCGAGTGCGTCGAGCACCTCGCGCGCACGCGCCGTGCACGCGCGCATCCGCGACGGCTCCAGCAGCGCGCGCGCCAGCCGGTCGGGCTCGGGCACGCCGGCAGCCTCGGCGGCGTCCGCCGGTTCGTCCACGGCCGGCGCGGGCGCATCCGCGGGCGGCGCGTCGGCAAGCGTCGCGGGCGCCACGAGACGCACGGGCGCACGCTCGCGCTCGTATTCCGCGTGGCGCGCGACGATGCGCTCGAACTCGCCTTCGTTGTGCAGTTTTTCCAGCGCGTACGCGCGCGTCGATTCGGTCAGCCGGTAGCGCGCATACGCGCCATGGAACTCGACCGTCACCAGCGATTTCGCCACCAGCTCGCCGAGCACCGCGATCAGGTCCGCGGCCGATGTGCCGGGCTCGGTGGCGACCGCGCGCGCAGCATCGAACGAAAACGGCCCGATGAAGCACCCCATCCGGCGAAACAGGGCGCGCGCGGCCCGATCGAGCAGCACGTAGCTCCAGTCGAACGTCGCGCGCAGCGTCTGATGCCGCGGCAGCGCCGAGCGCAGCCCGCCCGTCAGCAGGTTCAGCCGGTCGTCGAGGCGCGATGCGACGACCGCGAGCCCGAGCGTCGCCACGCGCGCCGCGGCCAGCTCGATCGCGAGCGGCAGCCCGTCCAGGCGCCGGCAGATGTCGCCGATCAGCCGCACGCCGGCTTCGTCGATCGCGCAATCCGGCGCGGCCGCGCGCACGCGCTCCAGGAACAGCTCGACGGCCGAACAGCGGACGATTTCGTCGACGGACGCGTTGCCGTCCGGCACAGCGAGCGGGCTCATGCGCAGCACCGCTTCGGCCGAGATGTGCAGCGGCTCGCGGCTCGTCACGAGCACGCGCAGCGAGCCGGCGCTCGACGTCAGCGTTTCGACGAGGCTCGCCACCAGATCGACGATGTGCTCCGCGTTGTCGAGCACGAGCAGGCAGCGCGACGTCGCGAACGCGTCGCCGATGCGCTCGATGGCCGGCACGCCCTGCGTATCGAGGCCGAGCTCGGTGGCGAGTGCGATCAGCATGTCGTCGCGCGTCGACGCGCGCGCCAGCTCCACGAACAGCACGCGCTCGAGCGAACGGCTGCGCACGCCGTGCGCGACGCGCACGGCAAGACTCGTCTTGCCGATGCCGCCCGCGCCGACGAGCGTGACGACCGGCGTGCGTTCGAGCATGTCGACGATCTGCGCGAGTTCGGCGTCGCGCCCGACGAGCGGCGCGAGCAGCGACGACACGGCGGCATCGGGCGGTGCGTCGACGGCCGGCGGTGGCTCGACGGCCGGCGCCTCGGCCGCGGACACGAGGTCCGGGCCGGACGACGCGCTCGCCACCAGCAGGTAGCCGCGGCCGGGCACCGTCTTGATCAGATCGCGGCTCGCGCCGAGTGCCTTGCGCAGCGTCGCCACATGCACCTGAAGCCGGTTTTCCTCGACGATCAGGCCCGGCCAGACCGCATCCATGATGTCGTCTTTCGACACGACCGACCCGCTCGCGCGGTGCAGGACTTCGAGAATGTCGAGCGCGCGCGCGCCGATGCGCAGCGACGCGCCGTGACGGCGAATGTCGCGTTGCTCGAAATCCACCGACAAAGTTCCGATCTGGATCATGGCCGCCTCCGGTCCCTCGGGATGACTGCCGGATGAACGCGGCAGTTCACCCGGCAGGAAGTCCGCGTCCGGCGCACCGTTGCACCGGACGGAAAATATCGAATTCCGGACCGAGTGTAGACGGACAGTCGCAGAAAATCTTGAAGGAAAATGCGCTGCCCGCGCATTCCGGGCGAACGCGACCGGCACGATCACTTGCATGTAAAAGTGGGGCGCTATACTCTGCCGGGCCGCTCGCGCAGGCGTTGCGCCGGGACACGCAGTCACCGCACGCACGCATTGAAATCAATTTGTCAGGATGACGAGCGGACGTTTATGCAAATTCATTTTGAACGTTCGCGTGCGCATCTAAACTGGACTCGTCGTTTCACGCTCCGAGTCCCTCGCTGGGGAATTCCATGTCAGACTCCGTCATCGCCGCGCCGGTGGCATCGCCTCCACGGCGGCCGAAAGACACGCTCGGCTGCGTGTCGAGCCTGCTGGCGAAGGATGTCGAAACGACATCCGGCGGCCTGAAGCTGCACCGCAAATGCATGCGCGAAGCGCACGTCGAACGCATCGAGATGCCCGCGTGCGATCGCGGCTTCCTGGTCGGCGTGTCGCTGAGTGGCGGCCACCGCCGCACGCTCTATGGGCGCGCCGGCGCGAGCGAGCGCCGGTTCCAGCATCACTCGATCTACATTCGCGACTTTTCCCGTCATTTCCACGCGGACCTGTACGGCAACTTCGACTTCGTGCTGGTCGAGCTGCCGCATGCGTATCTCGAACGCGTCGGCCCCGAGCACGGCGGCCAGGCGATCGGCGGCCTCACGTGCCGCCCCGACGTACGCGATCCGGTCCTCGGCCATCTCGCGCACGCGGTAGCCGACAGCCTCGACGCGGGCGGCCCGCTGAACGCGCTGTTCATCGAGCAGATCGGGCTCGCGATGGGCACGCATCTGGTGCGCCGCTACGGCAACGCGCGCACGCGCGAGCTCGAGCGCAAGGGCGTGCTGTCTCCCGCGAAGGTGGCGCTCGCCCAGGAACTGTTGATGGAAAAGGCGGACCTCGGCGTATCGATCGAGGAAGTGGCGAACGAATGCGATCTGTCGCGCGGTTATTTCATCCGCGCGTTCTCGCGCACCACCGGCCGCACGCCGCACCAGTGGCTGCTCGAACAGCGCGTGATGCGCGCGCGCGACCTGATCGAGACGTCCGACATGACGCTGGCCGACATCGCGGTCGCGTGCGGCTTCGCCGACCAGAGCCATCTGAACCGCGTCTTCGCGCGGATCGTCGGTCATCCGCCCGGCGCGTGGCGGCGCGCACGGTCGCGCTGATCGGCGGCAGGGACGCACGCCGGGCCGTCACCGCACCGGCGTCGCGTCATAGTTCACCGGCACCCAGTCGTATTGCGCGCCGTCCCGGCGCAAGTGGCCGAGCCCGGGAAACGCGATATGCGCGGCACCGACGAGATAGCGTCGATCGGCGACGCGCTTCAGCGTGTCCCGCCGCGTGCGGCGGGCGGTGCCGGCATCGCTGTCGTACTGCACCGTCGCGTTCACGTCGCGCAACTGGATCGCCGCCACGTGCACGATGTCGCCCCACGCGAGCAGGCCTGCATGGCCGCTCTCGATCAGATAAGCCGTATGGCCCGGCGTATGGCCGGGCATCGGCACCGCGCGAATGCCGGGCGCGAGCGTCGCTTCGCCGCGAAACGTCTTGAAACGGCCGGCCGCGACGTAAGGCGCGACCGCCGCGGCGGCCGCATCGAAGAACGACGCAAGGAACGCCGGCGCTTGCGCCTTGTTGGCGGGATCGAGCCAATACGCGGCCTCGACGGCGTTCACCCGCACGACGGCATTCGGAAACGTCATCGCGCCGTTCGACGCAATGCCGCCGACATGGTCCTTGTGCAGGTGCGTGAGCAGCACTTCATCGATCTGCCCGGGGGCATAGCCGGCCGCGCGCAGGTCGTCGAGCAGCTTGCCGCAGCAGTCGCCGTACAACGTGCCGGCGCCCGCATCGACGAGGATCCGCTTCGATCCGGTATCGACCAGGAATGCGTTGATCGACCCTTGCACCGGCGGCTCCAGGAATGCGCGGTCGAGGTCGCGCCGGATCTCGTCCTTCGAGATGTCGCGAAACACCGTGTCGACCGGAAACGGATGGGTGCCGTCGGACAGCGCGATCACCGTGAAGTCGCCGATCTTCTGCCGATAGAAGCCGGGGGGCTGCTGGCCCGCGGCAGGGGCTGGCGCCGTGGATTGCGCTTCGGGCTGCGCATTGGCGTGGGCGTCGGGCTGCACGCCGGCCTGCGCAAACGCCGCGGGCGCCAACAGGCCCGCGCACCCGGCCACGATCAGCAAACGGGCCGCATGCGCAACGCACGCGTGCCGGGACATGTTCCTCATTAGTTCTCCGTGATGAACCGTGCGCGCGCCCGGCCACGAACGGAACGACCCGCGCGACACGCGATGTCACCCAGCGTATCGGGCGCCGCGGCGAAAATCCTGCGCGTTGCCTGAATTGTCCTGAAGACCCGGCACGCGCGCGCGGCCGCCGCGCCGGCCGGCGCTAGAATGCGAACCGCATGCAACGCGACGTTGCGACACGCACAAGGGCCTGTTCACGCTAATAACGGGCTTGCGAACGTGCCTTTCCGCCCGTCCCCCAAGGGGACTTCCTTTGGGCGCGTGCAAGAAGTAAGGAGCGCCGTTTGGCCGTGCCAAACAAGCGACGCACGACGCCGCAATGTGGGCGGAAAGGCACGTTCCCCTGTTTGGAAAAATGCATTCGTGGTGCTGGCCCCCAGAAGGGCCGATCGCCGCGTCATGCTCCTCGCGAATACGTCGAGTATTCGCTTCGTCGCAATCCTTGCGCTCGGCCCTTCTGGGGGCCAGCGCAAGCCCGTTATTAGCGTGAACAGGCCCTAGCAACCCCATGGACAAATTCTCCGCGCTGCGCGCATTCGTCGAAGTCGCGGAAGCCGGCGGTTTCTCGAGCGCGGGACGCCGGCTCGATCTCGCCGCTTCGTCGGTCGTGCGCGCGGTGGACGCGCTCGAGGCGTCGCTCGGCACCGTGCTGCTGAACCGCACGACGCGGCAGGTCACGCTGTCCGACGCGGGCGCCGTCTACTATGCACGGGCGAAACGCGTGCTCGGGGAGCTCGCCGATGCCGACGCGCTGGTGGCCGACCGCGGCGACGAGCCGTCCGGCCCGCTGCGCGTGTCGGTCCCGGTCGCCTACGGGCTGCGCCGCCTCGCGCCGCACGTCGCCGCGTTCGTCGCGCGCCATCCGAAGCTCGATCTCGACCTGCAGCTCACCGACGAACGCGTCGATCTCGTGTCCGCCCGGATCGACGTCGCGATCCGGCTCGGCGACGCCGCCCCGACCGCGGAAGTCGTCGCGCGGCCGCTCGGCACGTTCCGGCGCTACGTGGTCGCGAGCCGCGCTTACCTCGACGCGCACGGCACGCCCGCGACGCCGGGCGAGCTGGTCGATCACGCGTGCCTGCGCTTTCATTTCGGCGTCGACCAGCAGGCGTGGACGTTCGCCGGCGCGCAACGCACGACGCAGGTCGTCGTCACCGGGCGGCTGAAATCGAATCACAGCGAGGTGCTGCGCGAGGCCGCGCTCGACGGCGCCGGCATCGCGCTGCTGCCCGACTGGCTGGTCGATGCGGACATCGAAGCGGGCCGCCTGCAGCGGCTGTTCGACCCGTACGACGTGACGCCGGGCTCGGCGCGCGCGGTGATCACCGCGCTGTACCTGCCGAACCAGCGCGGCTCGAAACGCGTGACCGCGTTCATCGATTTCGTCGAATCGCTCGCCCGCGCGCAGCCCTGAAACGTGCGGCGCGGGGCGACGCGTCACCAGCCGAACTTCGCTTCCATCCCGACATAGTCGGCGTTGCGCGCGCCGAGTGCGCGAATCGACGAGCCGAGCTGGAAGTGCACGGCCTCGAGCGCGAGCGCGACGTTCGCGTTCACGAGCCAGTCGACGCGCGCCTGCGCGTACATCCCCGTCCACGCGCTACCCTTGCCCGCCGTGCCCGGCACTGCCGACATCCCCTGCCCATAGATCGAGTCGGCCGTGGTCTGGCGCCACTGGAAGCCGAGCGCGGTCAGCACCGTCACGGTGCTGGTCGGCTTGAACGTCAGCGACGGCTTTACATGGATCAGGTTGCTGTATCCGGTATAACCGGCGAGCGTGAAGTAATAGCCGTTCGGAAACATCGGGTTGAACGTGCCGACGCGCCGGTCGCCCGGATGCGCGTCGCCCGACGCACCGTCGACCTGGATGCCGATGCGCGGCGTGCCGGGCGTCTTCGCGAACGTGTAGCCGCCCAGCGCGCCGAACGCCCACGCGCCGACCGTGTCCTGCCCGACGTGGCCGGTCTGCAGCATCGCCTCGACGTCCCAGTCGAGCCCGTCGGCCTTGCCCGCGTAACGCATGTCGAACACGTCGCGCCGTTCGGTGCCGGACGCATCCGGATAGCGCGCGTTGTCGCGCGTATAGCGCGACCAGTACGCGGACAGATCGCCGGGCCCCGTGCCGTTGCGCTCGACGCGCACGCCGTCGAATCGCAGGTGCCGGTTCGACACGTCGTCGAACACGGCCGCATTGCGATACTGCACCGGGCGCGTCACATAGCCGATCAAGCGCCATTTGCCGATTTCGTAATCGGTCCACAGTCCGTCGTATGCCTGCCGCACGTTCGGGCCATCGCGCACCGACACGAAACGCTGCAAGTCGAACGCCATCTCCTGCCGGCCGATCCGCGTCTTGAACGTGCCCGGCCCCAGTTGATCGACGTACGCGACGAACGCCTGCTCGAGGTCGAGCTGATCCTTGTCGACCGGGCCGACCGTGTCCTTGCCGAACGGCCGCGCATCGACGAACTGCACGAACGCCTGGAAGTGCCCGCGATAGCGCAGGTCCGCATGCACGTTCGCGCGCTGGATCACGTAGTTGTCGTCGTGCGCGGCGCCGAGGCCGAACAGCGGCGCGTTGTTCAGTTCGAAGCGCTCGCGCAGGTTCGCGCCGAGCGACAGGTAGGTCGACGGATCGTCGCCGAGCGGTATGTATTTCAGCGCGTCGAACGGCTTGCGCGGCACGCACGGATTCGCGAGCACCGACCAGTCCTCCTGCCAGCGGTTGAACGACACCGTCGGGCGTTTCGCGGTGCACGACGCCGTGGCGGCGGCAGCCGGCGACGCGGCCGCGCCGCCCGCCGCCACATTGGCATCGGCAGCGGCATCGGCGCCGACGGCCAACCCCGCATGCAACGCGGCGCCGCCCGCCAGCACGACGCACGGCAGCGCGCCGCGCCACGATCGCTTCATCGGCCGGCGCACCGTCATTTCGACCGCGCGTGGATTTCGGCGACGTAGCCGCCCGGGAACTGCACGAGCGCCGCGTCGCGGCCGTCCGACTTGAACGGCGGCACGAGCACGGTCACGCCCGCGGCTTCGGCCTGCTTCAGCGTCGCGGCGAGATCGGCCACTTCGTAGCCGGTCATCTCGCGCCCGAACGGGTAGGGCAGCTGGCCGTCCGTCGCGAGCACGGTCATCTTGCCGAAGCCCGACTCGATGCGAATGCGGCGGTAGGTATCGTTCGGCCGGCCGATCTCGATGCCCGGCGCATGGCGCACGTCCGACACGATCTTGCCGTGCGAGAACGCGACGAAGTTGCGCGCCAGCTTGCTCGCGCTTTCCGGCGACACGTACGCGCGGTTCTCCGGCACCGTCTGCAGCGCGTCGTAGTTCGGCGCCTGCGTATGCCAGTACAGCTGCATGTTCACGCCGCCCGGCCAGCGGACGATCGCATCGCGGCCGATCGGGTCGGGGAACGTCGTCACGACGATGTCCGCGCCATGCGCGCGCGCCGACTTCACCGCGACGTCCATGTCGGTGACGAGATAGCCGGTGCGTTCCTCGCAGAACGGATACGGGATCGGCGTCTTGAAGCCGAACACCGAGATCGTGCCGACCGGCGTCAGCACGAGCTGCGACATCGTCTGGCTCGGCGTCGGCGTGACCTGGAACACGCCCTGCTTCGACTTCTTGCCGCCGAACGTCGCGACGAAGCTGTCGGTGAAGCGGTCGAAGTCTTCGGGTGCGACGCACACGTGGGTCGTGTCGTACTGCGGGCCGACCGCAATGGCGGGGAACCGCGCCGCGGCGGCCGGCGACGCGATGTCGTCGAGGTGGGTTTCATCGGCGAGTGCCGGCGCGCCGACCAGCAGCGCGGCGAGCACGGCCGACGATGCGGCGGTGATGCGCAGCATGTTGCGCAGGTTCAATGAACTCATTGGTTTTTTCTCCTTGATGGTGACGCGCGCGGCCTGGCGCCGCGCGCGGATTCGGATTCAGCGGGATACAGGCCGCTCATCCGGGCGGCCTGGACGACACGCGAGAAACACGCGCACCGCGAGCGGCGGCGTGCGCCGCAACCGGACGCGCGCGGCGTCCCGCTCGTCGAGAGACGGAGCAGACTCGTCGTTTCAGCGCGGTCGTCGCAACATCACCCAATTGCGGGAACGCTGCCAGCCTGGTTTCGCATATCGTTGAGCACGGTGACGAGGACGAGCCCACCGATCAGTCCCAGATGTTCGAAAAACGCGTTGAGCGCCATGAAGCGCGCAGTGCCCGTCATGTTCCAGAAGTCGGCGGCCACCAGCATCGCGACGAGTGTCAGCACACCGAGGCCACCTGCGCCGAGCCACGTGAAACGCCGGGACAACACGCACAGTGGCCCGCCGATCTCGACCACGATCGCCATCGCCGCCCATACGGACCCGGGGTGCAGACCGAAGTGCGCCTGCTCCGCGGCGGCGGCATTGAAATCCAGCAGCTTGTACACGCCCGCGATCAGATACGCGGACACCAGGATGAGCCGCGCGACCGGCAGCACCCATGGCTGCGAAAGCAGCGCGCGGATCCACGCCGGGGAGTCGTAAGTCGTATGCGTCGCCATATCAGACTGCCCAGCAGGAGCACCCGAACGCGCCCCAGAAGCCCTTCGCGTCAGCCGTCGGCAACGCACTTCCCCATGCGCTCGCGTGCGCATGCTGGTGAACGTTGCATTCATTCGCGCAACCGCACATCGCAGCGGCCGCCGCGCGCTGCAACGGCGCGCCGTTGCGCTGCGTCGCGCCCCAGCCGCCATAGCCGCCGAACTCGCGCACCGGCGACCAGTCCGGCATCGCCGGCGGAATCGGCGCGTCGTGCGATGCGAACGGCCCCGCGCCCCACACGATCTTCCCGTCGACCACCGTCAGCAACGCGGTCGTGCCGGCGATATCGTCCTCCGCGCACGCAAAGAAATCGCGATCCGGGACCACCAGGTCGGCAAGCTGCCCCACCGCGATGCGTCCTTTCTTGCCCTCTTCGTTCGAGAACCACGTCACGTACTCGGTCCACATCCGCAGCGCGGTTTCGCGATCGAGCAGGTTGCGCTGCGGATACATGCGCATGCCGCCGACCGTCTTGCCGGTCACGAGCCACGAGAGCGACACCCACGGGTTATACGATGCGACGCGGGTCGCGTCGGTGCCCGCCGACACCTTGAGCCCCTTGGCGAGCATCTTCGCGACAGGCGGCGTCGCCTCCGCGGCTTGCGCGCCGTAACGCTCGACGAAGTATTCGCCCTGGTACGCCATCCGGTGCTGCACCGCGATACCGCCGCCGAGCGCGGCGATTCGGTCCATCGATTTCTCGGTGATCGTTTCCGCGTGATCGAAGAACCAGTTCAGCCCTTCGAGCGGGATGTCTTCGTTGACCTTCTCGAACACGTCCAGCGCGCGGCTGATGGTTTCGTCATAGGTCGCGTGCATGCGCCACGGCCAACGGTTTTCCGCGAGCACGCGCACGACGCCTTCGAGATCGTCTTCCATCTGCGCGGGCAGGTCCGGACGCGCCACGCGGAAGTCTTCGAAGTCGGCCGCCGAGAACGCCAGCATCTCGCCGGCGCCGTTATTGCGGAAGTAGTCGGTTCCATCGTGGTACTTGACGCTCTTCGTCCAGTTCACGAAGTCTTCCTTCTCCGCGTTCGGCTTCTGCGTGAACAGGTTGTACGCGATCCGGATCGTCATCTCGCCCGCGTCGTGCAGCTTGCGGATCACTTCATAATCGTCGGGATAATTCTGCGAACCGCCGCCCGCGTCGATCACGCCCGTCACGCCCAGCCGGTTCAGCTCGCGCATGAAATGGCGCGTCGAGTTGTACTGATACTCGAACGGCAGCTTCGGGCCTTTCGCGAGCGTCGCGTAAAGGATCGTCGCGTTCGGGTTCGCGAGCAGCAGGCCGGTCGGGTTGCCTGCGGCATCGCGCAGGATCGTGCCGCCCGGCGGCTCCGGCGTGTCCTTCGTATAGCCGACCACCCGCAGCGCCGCCGCGTTCAGCAACGCGCGATCGTACAGGTGCAGGATGAACACCGGCGTATCGGGCGCGACCGCATTGAGTTCGGCGATCGTCGGCAGCCGTTTCTCCACGAACTGATGTTCGGTGAAGCCGCCGACCACGCGCACCCACTGCGGCGCCGGCGTGATCGCGACCTGCTGCTTGAGCATCTCCATCGCGAGCGCAAGCGACGGCACGCCGTCCCAGCGCAGTTCCATGTTGTAGTTCAGTCCGCCACGAATCACGTGGCAGTGGTTGTCGATCAGACCCGGCAGCACGCCGCGGCCGCCGAGATCGACCACCTTTGTCGCGCGGCCCGCGAGCGGCATCACGTCCGCTTCGCTGCCGACGGCGACGAAGCGCCCGGCGGCAATCGCGACCGCCGTCGCGACGGGGTTCGCGCGGTCGAGCGTCGTGAATCGTCCGTTATGCAGGATCAGATCCGGTTGGGTCACGGTTGCGGTCATATGCATCACCTCTTGTTGATCAGAAGCCAAAGAGTTGTTTGACGGTGGGTAAAGCCTGCACGCCGATCAGCATGCCGAGCAACCCGACCAGCGCAATCAACGGCGGTGCGGGAGAGCGAACCTTGATGGCGCTGTAAATCACACCGATCAGCACGCCCGCACCAAGGGAAACCAGATAAGGTTCCATGCAATAAATCTCCCGGACAAATTCAAATGCAGGCGCAGTGTTCCGACCAGCATGCCGCGGGCGGCATTCGTGTTTCGGTCACGTCCGCCGCCCGCGGCAATGGCGCCAATGCGGCGCGTTCGCATCGAACCCGCCGCACCGGCATCAGCCGTTACAGGCCGTCTGCGCTTACTTCGCCGGAACGGCCGGAATCGACTCGTGCGGCGTCGCGGTGCGCTGCGGTGCCTTGTGGAGCATCGTGTACGCGTAGTCCACGCCCATCCCGTATGCGCCCGAATGCTCCTTCGCGATCGCCATCACCGCGTCGTACGTCTCGCGGTGCGCCCAGTCGCGCTGCCATTCGAGCAGCACCTGCTGCCACGTGACCGGCACCACGCCGGCCTGCACCATGCGCTGCATCGCGAAGTCGTGCGCAGCCTGGGTCGTGCCGCCCGATGCGTCGGCGACCATGTAGATCTCGTAGTCGCCTTCCAGCATCGCGCACAGCGCGAACGTCGTGTTGCAGACTTCGGTCCACAGGCCCGCCACGACCACCTTCTTGCGGCCGTTCGCGGCCAGCGCGTCGCGCACCTTCTGGTCGTCCCACGAGTTCATCGACGTGCGTTCGAGCGTCTTCTGGTTCGGGAACACGTCGAGCAGTTCGGGATAGGTGTGGCCCGAAAAGCTCTCGCTTTCGACCGTCGTGATCGTGGTGGGGATGTTGAAGACCTTCGCGGCCTTCGCGAGCCCGACCACGTTGTTCTTCAGCGTCTGGCGATCGATCGACTGCACGCCGAACGCCATCTGCGGCTGCTGGTCGATGAAGATCAGCTGGCTGTTGTGCGGAGTAAGTACTTCAAGCTTCGGATTGCTCATGATGGTGATGTCCTTTGACGCGGAGAAAAATGAGGCTCGCCTGGCCGACGAATCCGCGAGGCGTCCAATGCGCTGTGCCGGATGCGTCGACAGTCGGCCTGCATCATTCAATACGCGAATTTGCGACCGCACCAATTAATTGTTCTGATTCTCACCACGCCCTAAATTCAGACTGAAAAGATCTGAATTTCATGGAATGCGCTAACGACGAACACGCAGACCTGATAGGCTGGCCCAAGACTTTCGGATCGACGCCAGCCCGGTAGTTATCCGCATTTTTAACGGCCGTCATTCCATTCCACATCTATGAAACCGTACATTGCTTCGCTTCTCGCCGGCATCCTCGCCGGCGTCGTTTACGCGCTGATCGGCGTGCAATCGCCGGCGCCGCCCGCCGTCGCCCTGGCCGGCCTGCTTGGCATTCTGGGCGGCGAACAGATTCTTCCCGTGGTGCGCCGGATGTTCGACGGCATCCGACTGGGAACCGCGTGGCGCGACGCGAAGTGCAGCCAGCACATGTTCGGCGCGCTGCCCGGCGCACACGCCGACGCTGCCGTGAAGCGCCGCGAATCGACACCGACGTGACAGGCAGATGTCGAGCGAATGCGGCGGCGGCCCGACCGTCGGCGCGCATGCGTGCGTGTCTCGGCACGTCGGATGACGACCATACGTCCACGCGTTCTACGAACTTGAAATGGACACGCGGCTGCGACTCTCCACCGAAGTGCTCGGCGGCACCTGGGATGCGCTGATTTCGCGGCGGGCCGATCTGATCGTCGGCGCGGCAGGCGAGCCGCCTGAACTGCCGGACATCGTGGCGCAGCCCATTGGCACGCTCCGGCACGTGTTCGCGGTCGCCCCTACCCATCCGCTCGCTGCGCTGCCCGAACCGCTGTCGATGGCGTCGATCGTCGAGTATCGCGGCGCGGTGATCTTTCCGCCGCAGTCGGTCGCGGTTGACGCTGGCCAACCGTATCTCGCGGTGCCGACGCTCGCTGCGAAACTGGCCGCGCAATGCGAAGGACTCGCGGTGGGTACGCTCCCGGACTGCATCGCGGCGCCCGCGATCGCGCAAGGCAGGCTTGTCGCGCGGGAAGTCACCGGCATGCGCGACACGACCCATTGCTATATCGCGTGGCGTGCCGACGAAGCCGGGCGCGCATTACGCTGGTGGGTCGAACAGCTCGGTCACCACGACCTCGTCGACCGGTTCACCGCGCTCGTGTGACGCTGCTCTTTCTGCGAACGGTCGAGCGGTCTCGCGCTTACCGACCTGCATCAAGCCGTTCTCGAAATCGGCGTTGAAGGAAATGAAGAAACGCGGGGCGGCTTCGCCGCCGCCCCGGTCGCGCGCGCAGCCGACGCCACGCGGGGAATCGGCGTTCAGCGCGACGCGGAAGGCTCGCCGGTCCGGCCGGATCGCCAGGTGAGGAAACCGAGCGCCGCGAGCGGCAGCGCCAGTGCCCAGAACCCGGCGTACAGGTAGGCGCTCGCCCCGGCGCCCGCGCCGAGCGCGAAACCGACAACCGGCGGCAGCGTGCGTCGCAGCCGCGCGCGTGCGGCTTCCCGTTCGGCCGGCGCGGCGATCGGCACGAGCCAGTCGAATGCATCGATGACCGCCTGCGTGACGTTGCCGGTCATCACGGTGTTCGCGACGACGGTGCGCGCGGTCAGCCGGCCGTGCGCGTTCTGCACGCCCATTGCTGCCGCACCCAGCAGCCCGCAGACGATCGTCGCGGGCGCATCGGCGTTGCCGATCGGCGACGCCGCGACGCCCGCGAGCATGAATCCGGCCAGCAGGATCGTCTGCAGCGCGTACAGCGAGCGCGCCCGCGGGCCATGCCCGCGCACGCGCATCCGGTGATCGAGCAGGCGAGCGGCCACGATTCCTGCGATGAATGCCGGAAACGCGAGCCATTTGATCATGAGGCCCTGGCCGACACCGGCGAGGCCCGAGCCGATCAGGATGAAGTTGCCGGTGACGTGCGCGGTAAAGAGCCCGAACAGCGCGACGAAGCCGAGCGTATCGACGTAGCCGGCGATCGATGCGAGGAACACATCCTCGCCGCGCAGGTGATCGGGGGCCGCCGCGCCCGCTGCCGTTACTTGCGCGGGCTGCATGTCGTGGCTTCCGCGGTTGTGTCGGCGGTGTCCGCATCGTGGAACTGCGCGGCGCGCGGGACCGCCTGCTCGTCGGCGACGATGCCGAGCAGGCGCGCTAGCGCGATCAGCGGCGCTGCGGGCGATTGCACGCGCCCGAGGGGGTGCAGGAAGCCGACTGCGATGCTGGCTCCCGGCGAGATCAGATGAGGCATGGTCCGTTCCGGTTGCGCCGCGGGCCGGGACGACAGGATGGCGCCCAGCCCGTGCGGCGGTTCTGAAGCAAGACTAGGGAACGTCGGCCCGAAAGTCATGGCGGCGAGCTGAATTTTTCTGAAAGCGCCGAACGGCGCACGGCTCGGCACGGCGCCCACCTGCATGGCCGGCCGCGCCGGGGCGCGCGTTGCCATCTTTCGATCGACAAGGGCAGAATGGCCGCATTCAGGAGCCGATGCATGACCAAAGCCAAGCGCAATGCCGCGCCCCGCACGCGCGGGACGACCGTGGACGCCACCGCCAGCCCATCGGGCCGCCGCCTCACGCCGGAAGCACGCGAGCGCCAGATCGTCGAAAAGGCGGTCGAGCACTTCGCGACGCATGGGTTTTCCGGCAGCACGCGCGAACTCGCGCGACAGATCGGCGTCACGCAACCCCTGCTCTACCGGTATTTTCCGAGCAAGGAGGCGCTGATCGATCGCGTGTACGACGAGGTCTACACGTGGAATCCCGACTGGGAAAAACTGATCGCCGATCGCGCGATCCCGCTGCAGCAACGGCTCGTCATGTTCTACCGCTCGTATGCGCAGACGATCCTGCGGCGCGAGTGGATCCGCACGTTCATCTTCGCGGGCCTCAGCCGCGAAGGCTTCAATACGCGCTACCTGTCGCGGCTGCGCGAACGCGTGTTCCTGCCGGTGCTGCGCGAGCTGCGGCACGAGTACGACATCGCGACGTCGGCGTCTGAAGCACAGCGCAACGCGGAAATCGAGCTCGTATGGAGCCTGCACGCGAGCATCTTCTATCTCGGCGTGCGCAAGTGGGTATATGGACTGCCGGTGCCCGACGATCTCGACGCGGAAATCGAACGGCAGATCGACGCGTTCCTCAACGGCACGCCGGCCGCGCTGAAGCGGGTCGCGTCCGGCGCATCCGCGAAGCGCCCGCGCCGCAGGTGATGCAGCGGCGCCGCGCTCGGACTGATTCAGAACGATTCAGCCGCGACGTTCGTCGCTTGGCCTATGCTCGGACAGCATCGGACGCGTGCCGTCTCGCGCACCGCCCGCAGAACCGGGATTCCCCCATGACGACCGACACGCTTGCCCTCACCCATCACACCGTCACCGCGAACGGCATCCGCCAGCACCTCATCGATGCCGGCGCGGGGCCCGTCGTCGTGCTGCTGCACGGCTTCCCCGAAACCAGCTTCGCGTGGCGCTTCCAGATTCCGGCGCTCGCGCGGCACTATCGCGTGATCGTGCCCGACCTGCGCGGCTATGGTGAAACCGACAAGCCCGCGGCCGGCTACGACAAGCGCAACATGGCGCGCGATCTCGCCGCGCTGCTCGACGCGCTCGGCATCGAGCGCATCGCGCTCGTCGGGCACGATCGCGGCGCACGCGTCGCGACGCGTTTCGCGAAGGACTTCCCCGAACGCGTCGAGCGGCTCGTCGTGATGGACAACGTGCCGACGCGCATCGTCGCGCAGAACATGACCGCGCAAACGGCGCGCGCGTACTGGTTCTTCCTGTTCCACCAGGTGCCCGACCTGCCGGAGGCGCTGATCGCCGGCAAGGAAGCCGAATGGCTCAGCTATTTTTTCGCCGACTGGTGCTACAACCCGCACGCGATCTCGGGCGATGCGTTCGACACGTACGTGCGCGCGTATCGGCGCCCGGGGGCCGTGCGCGGCGCGCTGGCCGACTATCGCGCGAACGCGGAAGACGTGCAGCAGGATCTCGTCGATGCGGACATCAGGATCGCGTGCCCGACCATGGCGATCTGGGGCGAGGATTTCTACGCGGTCGGCAAGATGTTCGACATGAAGGCCGTATGGGAAGGCATGGCGACGAACCTGCGGGCCGAGCCGATCGCGCAGTGCGGGCATCTGCCGCACGAGGAGCAGCCCGAGCGCGTGAACGCGCTGCTGCTCGATTTCCTGCGCGGCTGGGCCGGCTGACGCGACGCGCGCTGCACGCCGATCATCGGGAGAACGTCAGATGGAACACGGATCGGGCCGCAAGGCCGTCATCGCCGGCGGATCGGTCGGCGGGCTGTTCGCCGCGACTGCGCTGCGCGCGGCCGGCTGGGACGTCCGCGTATTCGAGCAATCGCCGCACGAACTCGACAGCCGCGGCGGCGGCATCGTGCTGCAGCCGCCGATCGAGCGCGCGTTCGCGTTCGGCGGCGTTGCGCTGCCGCGCGAAGCAGGCGTCGATTCGATCGACCGGATCTACGTCGATGCGCAGGACCGCATCGTGCAACGCTTCGCAATGCCGCAAACGCAGACCGCGTGGAACGTGATCTACACGGCGCTCAAGCGTGCGCTGCCGGCCGGGATCATCCACGCCGGCGACGCGTTCGAGCGGTTCGAGCAGGACGGCGAGCGGATCGTCGCGCACTTCGCGAGCGGCCGCGCCGAGACGGCCGACCTGCTGATCGGCGCGGACGGCGGCCGCTCGACCGTGCGCGCGCAGTTGCTGCCGGACGTGCGGCCGACGTATGCGGGCTATGTCGCGTGGCGCGGGCTCGTCGACGAACGCGCGCTGCCCGAGCAGGTGCTGGTTCTGCTGCGCGAACGCTTCACGTTCCAGCAAGGCGACCGGCACCTGTTCCTGACCTATCTGGTGCCCGGCGCCGACGGCGCGATCGAACCGGGCAAACGGCGCGTGAACTGGGTGTGGTACCGGCGTCTGGCGTCCGACCGGCTGCCGTCGCTGTTCGTTGCGCGCGACGGCACGCAGCGCGACGGGTCGCTGCCGCCCGGTACGATGCGCGACGACAACCGCGCGGAACTCGTCGACGCCGCCGACCGGATGCTCGCGCCGACGCTCGCCGCGCTGGTCGATGCAACACCCGCACCGTTCGCACAGGCGATCGTCGATCTCGCGGCCGAGCGGATGGCTTTCGGCCGCGCGGTGCTGCTCGGCGACGCCGCCTGCATCGCGCGCCCGCACACGGCGGCGGGCGTCGCGAAAGCGGCGGACAACGCGGTCGGTCTCGCCGAAGCATTGCGCGACGTCGCACGCGACGCCGCGTTCGACGCCGCGCTGGCAGGCTGGGACGCCCGTCAGCGCGCGGCCAGCGCGCTGCTGTCCGCGCGCGGGATCGCGCTCGGCGCACGGCTGATGGGCGCGGCGTGACGGTTCGCCGGTCGGGTGTCGACTGCCGCGCGGTGCGGATCGAACCCGGGATCCAGCGCACGCAGCACGCTCGCGCGCCCGCCGTCGTCGTCGGGCAGTTGCGGCTGCCCTCGCGCGAAAGCCGGCACCGCGGCCGCCGCAAGCCATGCGGCGATCGCCAGCCCCGTCACGCGTGTCGATACGGCGCCCCGCTTCATTGCGCGCTCGCCGTCGATACGGCGGCCGACGTCGCGGCCATTGCCGTGTGCCGGTCGCCATGCGCGATCGCATACAGTTCGCGATTGCGCGCGATCGTCTGCGTGCTCGGCGGATAGTCCCAATTCGACGTCGGCAGCGTGCCGTCACGCTCCGCCTGAATCAGATCGGCGCGCACGTCGGCGCGCGTGACCGTATGGTCGGTGGTTTGCGCAAATGCGACGAGCGGTGCGCTCAGCGCACAGGACAGCAGGACTGCACGAATCAGGTCGTTCATGATGTTCACCTCTCGATATGGCGTGTTCGCGTCCGCAGATCAGGCCGGACATCCGCTCCGCATCGATGCGATGAGGAGTGGTATCCATTCTGCGATTCACGCGCTTTCCGGAAGGTGAGGCTTTGATTACGGTCTTGTCATCTGATCGCGGGCCGGCCGCACGGCAGTGTCAGTCAGCGCGGAACGGTTTCCGTGTTCCGGACGCTGCCCAGAAACCGCGTCAACTCCACCGTCTGCGGCCGCTCGAAGATCTCGTCGGCCGTCCCGCTCTCCCACACGCGCCCCTGGTGCATGAACACGATCCTGTCGCTCACCGCCCGCGCGAAGTTCATCTCGTGGGTCACCATGATCAGCGTCATGTCCTCGCGCGCGAGTTGCTCGATGACGCCCAGCACCTCGCCGACGAGCTCGGGATCGAGCGCGGACGTGATCTCGTCGCACAGCAGCACTCTCGGCTTCATCGCGAGCGCCCGCGCGATCGCGACGCGCTGCTGCTGGCCGCCCGACAGGTGTTCCGGAAACGCGTCGAACTTGTCGCCGAGGCCGACGCGCTCGAGCATCAGTTCCGCGATCGCGCGCGCCTGCTGGCGGTGCGACTTCTTCACCACCGACTGCGCGAGCATCACGTTCTGTCCAGCGCTCAGGTGCGGAAACAGGTTGTATTGCTGGAACACCATGCCGACCTTCAGCCGCAGCGCACGCAGGTCCGCGTGCCGTGCATCGACGCGTTCGCCGTCGACCGAAATCGTGCCCGCGTCGATACTCTCGAGCCCGTTGAGCGTGCGCAGCAGCGTGCTCTTGCCCGAACCGCTGCGGCCGATGATCGACACGACCTGCCCACGCTCGACCGACAGGTCGATGCCCTTGAGCACATGATGGGTGCCGAAGTTCTTTTCGACACCCCGGGTTTCAACGAGCGGCATGCCATCTCCTTTGCAACGTGCGCGCATAACGGGTAAGCGGATAGCAGAGCGCGAAATAGATCAGCGCGACGAGGCCATACACGACGAACGGCCGGAACGTCGCGTTCGAGATCGCGATGCCGACCTTCGTCAGCTCGGTGAAGCCGATGATCGACACCAGCGCCGTATCCTTCACGGCCTGCACGCCGAAGCCGACCGTCGGCGCGATCGCGATGCGCGCGGCCTGCGGCAGGATCACGTGACGCAACTGCTCGACGTAACTCATCGCCAGGCTCGCCGACGCCTCCCATTGCCCTTTCGGCACCGCCTCGACGCAGCCGCGCCAGATCTCGGCCAGATACGCGCTGGTGAAGAACGTGAGCCCCGCCGTGGCCGCGACCCACGGCGGAACGTCGAGCCCGACGAGCGGCAGGCCGAAGAACACGATGAACAGCTGCATCAGCAACGGCGTGCCCTGAAACACCTCGATATAGAGCTTCGCGACGCCGCGCAGCAGCGTCGAACCCGACACGCGCATCACGAGCAGCCCGAGGCCGACGAGGCCGCCGGACACGAACGACACGATCGACAGCACGATCGTCCAGCGCGCGGCCAGCAGCAGGTTCGCGAGAATCTGCCCGAACGTGAAATCGGTCATCGCGCACCTCGCACACGGCGTGAGAACAGGCGGCGGCCCATCGCGCCGAGCGTGGCGCGCAACAGCAGCGCCATCGCCAGATACGCGAGCGTAATCACGAAGTACGTCTCGAATGCGCGGAAGTTGCGCGACTGGATGTAGCTGGCCGCATAGGTCAGGTCGGCCACCGAGATCTGCGACACGACCGCCGAACCGAGCATCGTGATCACGATCTGGCTCGACAGCGCGGGAAACACCTTGGCGAGCGCCTGCGGCAGCACGACGTGGCGCAGCATCTGCGCGCGCGACATCGCCAGTGCGGACGCTGCCTCCAGATGCCCTTTCGGCACGGCGGCCACGCCCGCGCGCACGATCTCGACCGAGTACGCGCCGAGATTGAGCGTCATCGCGAGGATCGCGGCCGTGTATTCGTCGATGTGCACGCCAAGCGCCGGCAAGCCGAAGAAGATGAAGAACAGCTGGACGACGAACGGCGTATTGCGGATCGCCTCGACGTACGCGCCGATCAGCGGGCGCAATCGCACGGCCGCACGCGCGTCGGCGCTGTACGCGGCCGCGCCGAGCACGCCGACCGCCACGCCGAGCACGGTCGCGACCGCGGTCAGCGCGAGCGTGATCGCCGCGCCGCTCGCGAACACGCCGGCGTACTCGGCGAGTTCGCCGAATTGAAGCTGGTAGCTCATGGGAAGTGGGTCAATTCGGGTTCGGACAACGACACGCGCCGCGCCGGCCATGCCGGCCGCGGCGCCGTGTCAGGCGACACGGCGATTCGTCACAGTCCGACCGGCAACGGCTGGCCGAGCCACTTCCGCGACATCTCGCCCAGCGTGCCGTCCTGCTTCGCATGCGCGATCGCATCGTCGATCTTCGCGAGCAGGCGCGGTTCGTTCTTGTTGACGCCGACGAAGCACGGCGAATTCTTGATCACGAACTTGACCTCGGGGCGGCGCGGCGGATTCTTCGCGAGAATCGCCGCCGCGACGATGTTGCCGGCCGCGATCAGTTGGACTTGCCCCGACAGGAACGCCTGGATCGTCGCGTTGTTGTCCTCGAAGCGCTTGATCGTCGCGCCCGGCGCGAGCTGCGACAGCGCGATCTCCTCGAGCGCGCCGCGCGTCGCGCCGACCGTCTTGCCGGACAGGTCGGCGGGCGCGCTCACCTTCACGTCGGACGGCCCGAACACGCCCTGGAAATACGGGGCGTACGCACTCGAGAAATCGATGACCTTCTCGCGCTCCGGGGTCTTGCCGAGCGACGAGATCACCATGTCGACCTTGTTGGTCGTCAGGTACGGAATCCGGTTCGCACTGTTCACGGGCACCAGCTTCAGCTTGACGCCGAGCGCCTTGGCGAGGAGTCCTGCCATGTCGATGTCGTAGCCCTGCGGCTGCATGTCCGTGCCGACCGAACCGAACGGCGGATAGTCCTCGGGCACCGCGACGCGCAGCGCGCCGTTTTTCGCGATGGTGTCGAGCGCATCGGCATGGGCCGGCGCGGCGGCGAACAGCGCCATCACGGGCGCGGCGAGCAGCGCAGCCAGCCAGGTGCGTCGGGGGAACGGTCGGGTCGTCGGGCTCACGGTGAATCTTCCTTGTCTGGTATGTCGTCGGGCAGCGCGCAACCGTTGCGCGGCCAACACCTCTCCAGCAAAAACCGGGCCATTGCCGTGAAACGCCTGCCGCACCGGCATGAGGCGGAAATTTCGGTGAACTGGATTCCTCATTTCGGTGCATGAGCCGGCACCGTCGGTAACGGTTGCCCCCGCAGAGCGCGCCGGCGCACCAAATTACCTATCTGGTTCACCCGTCGCCGAGGCCCTATGCACGGATTCGAACAGGCTCAGTCCAAATTTGCATTCTGTTTGTGACGGGAATTACGGCTGAATACGTTCGCGACGTACCGTGCCGTTCGCCACGCCCGGCGAATCGCAAGCAGGAGGCGCGCGCTCGATTCCGCGCGCGGCTCCTCCGATACCGGTGTCCCGATCGTCCCGCGATCGGGATGAATCCAATCCCATCCGTACGCGAGGATACCGTCATGGCATCGATTCCCGAACCGTCGACAACCGGCGAAACCGACAAACGCAGCTGGCTCGAATCGCACGAAGCCGGCTATCACAAGACCCTCGGCAATCGACAGGTGCAGATGATCGCGATTGGCGGGGCCATCGGCACCGGGCTGTTTCTCGGCGCCGGCGCCCGGCTGCAGGCCGCCGGCCCGGCGCTCGCGATCGTCTATCTGGTGTGCGGCGCGTTTTCGTTCCTGATCCTGCGCGCGCTCGGCGAGCTCGTGATGCATCGCCCCAGCAGCGGCAGCTTCGTGTCGTACGCGCGCGAATTCCTCGGCGAGAAGGCGTCGTTCGTCGCCGGCTGGATGTATTTCCTGAACTGGGCGATGACCGGCATCGTCGACATCACCGCCGTCGCGCTCTACATGCATTACTGGGCGCCGTTCGCGGCCGTGCCGCAGTGGATCTTCGCGCTCGTCGCGCTCTGCATCGTCGCGACGATGAACCTGATCGGCGTGAAGTGGTTCGCCGAGATGGAGTTCTGGTTCGCGCTGATCAAGGTCGCCGCGATCGTGCTGTTTCTCGTGATCGGTGCGGCGATCCTCGGCACGGGCATGCCGGTCGCCGGCCATGGCACCGGCATGCATCTGATCACCGACAACGGCGGGTTCTTTCCGCATGGACTGATGCCGGCGCTGGTGCTGGTGCAGGGCGTGGTGTTCGCGTTCGCGGGCGTCGAACTGGTGGGCACGGCCGCCGGCGAATGCAAGGATGCGCGCAAGGTGCTGCCGCGCGCGATCAACAACGTGATCTGGCGCATCGCGATTTTCTACGTCGCGTCGGTCGTTCTGCTGGTCTGCCTGCTGCCGTGGAGTGCGTACAAGGCGGGCCAGAGCCCGTTCGTCACGTTCTTCGGCGCGCTCGGCGTGCCGGGCATCGGCTCGGTGATGAACCTGGTGGTGCTGACGGCCGCGCTGTCGAGCCTCAATTCCGGCCTGTATTCGACCGGGCGCGTGTTGCGTTCGCTGTCGATGGGCGGCTCGGCCCCCGCTTTCCTCGCGCGGATGAGCGGGCAATCCGTCCCGTACGCGGGCATTCTGGTGACCGTCGCGATCTATGTGGTCGGCGTGCTGCTCAACTATCTCGTGCCGTCGAGCGTGTTCGAGATCGTGCTGAACATCGCGTCGCTCGGCATCATCAGCACCTGGGGCTTCATCGTCGTGTGCCAGATGAAGTTCCGCGCGGCGGTCAGGCGCGGCGAGGTGGACGACGTGTCGTTCAGGATGCCGGGCGCGCCGGTGACATCGTGGCTCACGCTGCTGTTCCTGCTCGGCGTGCTGGTGCTGATGGCATTCGACTACCCGAACGGGACGTGGACGATTACATCGATCCCGCTGGTCGCGCTGCTGCTCGTGGCCGGCTGGAAGTGGCTGAGCCGTCGCGCGCGCCGCACGTTGCTCAAGCCGACGATTCCGTCGGTCACCCTCACACAGAACGTGCTCGAGAAGGGTGAGCACTGACGCACGGGGGCATGCACGCCGTTGAACGATCCGCCGCCGGGCTGCCGACGGCGGTCGACAACCGCGTTCAGTGATGCTCGTACAACGACTGCGCGTCGAGCGATGCGAGCGACGACGTAGCCGTCTTTGCCGCGTCGGTCGGCCGTGCGGCGGCCGATTGCGCTTGCTGCGCGGCGACCTTCGCCTCGGCGGCCTGGATGTCTTCGGGATAGTACGGGTCGGTGCCGATCGGCCGATAACCGGCCTGTTCGACCCTGACGAGATCGGCGCGCACGTCGGCGCGTGAGACCGTATGGTCGGTGGTTTGTGCAAATGCGACGAGCGGTGCGCTCAGCGCACAGGAAAGCAGTACTGCACGAATCAGGTTGTTCATGATGTTCACCTCTCAAAGATGGCATATTCGCGTCCGCAGATCAGGCCGGACATCCGCTCCCCATCGATGTGATGAAGAGTTGGATTCATTCTGCGATTCGCGCGCTTTCCTGAAGGTGAGGCTTCGATTACGGTTTTGTTATCTGATCGCCCGCGCCCGTCGTGTGCGGGCCGCCCCGGTTCGCCGGACACATCGCAGGCCCGCACCGCGATCCGTATGCCGGTTGATCGTCGAGTTCATGCGAAATCCAGTCCGATCATCACGCGGACGCTCCCTGTTCGGCGATGGCCCGACGCATGTCCTCGATTGACACCGGCTTCTTGGGCTTCTTCACGACGCCCTTCAGCGATGCGAGCGAGTGCGTGGCCGGGTAGATCTCATACCGGCCCGTTGCCTCGTTGAAGCTGAATTCGATCCGGTCTCCCGACTCCAGGCCAAGTTGTTTGCGTACGTCCGTCGGGATCGTGACCCGGCCCTTTGAAGTGATAGTGGCTGCTGTCATTGGGACACCTCCAATATTCCTTGCTTTATGGTAAGGCATATGAAAAAGCAAGGGTGGGCCGCCGGCGACCAAACGCCGCCGATGCCGCCGCCCGCACAGATAACGGTTTCGTAATCCTCGAGTCAGGGTCGGGTCAACGCCGCGCCGGCAGACTGCACGCTCATCGCATCGAATGCGCATCCGAGCCCTGCTTCGAGGAGCACCATCATGTGGATCGTCCGGCTGGCGTTACGCAGGCCCTACACGTTCGTCGTACTCGCACTGCTGATCTTCATCGCGGGACCGCTCGCGCTGCTGCGCACGCCGACCGACATTTTCCCGAGCATCGACATTCCGGTCGTCAGCATCGTCTGGTCGTACAACGGCTTCTCCGCGGAGGACATGGCCAAGCGGATCACGTCGAACTACGAACGCGCGCTCACGTCCGACGTCGACGACATCGAGCACATCGAGTCGCAGTCGCTGAACGGCGTGTCGGTCGTGAAGATCTTCTTCCACCCGGGCGCCGACATCAATCGCGCGATCGCGGAAGCCGCGAGCAACGCCGCATCGATCCTGCGCATCCTGCCGCCCGGCACGCTGCCGCCGAACATCATCACGTACAACGCGTCGACCGTGCCGATCCTGCAGCTCGGGCTGTCGAGCGACACGCTCGCCGAGCAGCAGCTGTACGACCTCGGCAACAGCTTCATCCGCACGCAGCTCGCGACCGTCCAGGGCGCGGCCGTGCCGCTGCCGTTCGGCGGCAAGATCCGCCAGATCGTCGTCGATCTCGATACGCGCGCGCTGCAGGCGAAGGGGCTCGCGCCGATCGACGTCGTCAACGCGATCAACGCGCAGAACCTGATCCTGCCGGGCGGCACCGCGAAGATCGGCACGCACGAATACAACGTGCAGATGAACGGCAGCACGCAGACGGTCGCCGCGCTGAACGACCTGCCGGTGAAGACGATCGGCGGCAACGTCGTCTATGTGCACGACGTCGCGCACGTTCGCGACGGCTACGCGCCGCAGACCAACATCGTGCGGGTGGACGGCAAGCGCGCGGCGCTGCTGACGGTCGAGAAAACCGGCAGCGCGTCGACGCTGACGATCATCGACCAGGTGAAGGCGATGCTGCCGAAGATCGCGGCCGGGCTACCGAAGGCGCTGCACATTGCGCCGCTCGACGATCAGTCCGTGTTCGTGAAGGCAGCGGTCCAGGGCGTCGTGCGCGAAGCGCTGATCGCCGCGTGCCTGACCGCGCTGATGATCCTGCTGTTTCTCGGCAGCTGGCGCGCGACGCTGATCATCGCGATCACGATCCCGCTCGCGGTGCTCACGTCGCTGCTCGCGCTGTCCGCGCTCGGCCAGACCATCAACATCATGACGCTCGGCGGGCTCGCGCTCGCGGTCGGGATCCTCGTCGACGACGCGACCGTCGCGATCGAGAACATCACGCATCATCTCGAGCTCGGCGCGCCGCTCGAGGAGGCCATTCTGACCGGCGCGGGCGAAATCGCGGTGCCGACCTTCGTGTCGACGCTGTCGATCTGCATCGTATTCGTACCGATGTTCCTGCTGACGGGCGTCGCGCGCTATCTGTTCGTGCCGCTGGCCGAGGCCGTGATCTTCGCGATGATCGCGTCGTACTTCTTCTCGCGCACGCTGGTGCCGACGCTCGCGATGGCGCTGATGCGCGCCAAAGGGAGCGGCCGGCCGCCGCGCGGCGTATTCGCGCGCATCGCGCGTTTCCAGGCCACGTTCGAGCATCGCTTCGAGGCCGTGCGGCTGCGCTATCGCGCGCTGCTGTCCGCGGCGATCGCGCGGCGCCGCCGCTTCGCAGCCGCGTTCCTGCTCGCCTGCGTCGCATCGACGGGCCTCTACGCGTTCGCCGGGCAGGACTTCTTCCCGTCGGTCGATACCGGCGAGATCCGCCTGCATCTGCGCGCGCCGACCGGCACGCGAATCGAGGAAACCGCGCGGCTGACCGACGAAGTCGAAGCGAAGATCCGCGGCGTGATTCCGGCCAGCCAGCTCGCGGGTGTACTGGACAACATCGGCGTGCCGGTGAGCGGGATCAACCTCACGTACGACTCGTCGGATCCGATCGGCACCGAGGACGCCGACGTGCTCGTCACGCTGAAGCCGAATCATGCGTCGACCGCCGCGTACGTCGCCAAGCTGCGCAACGTGCTCGCGCAGTCGTTCCCCGGCGTGACGTTCGCGTTCCTGCCGGCCGACATCGTCAGCCAGATCCTCAATTTCGGGCTGCCCGCGCCGATCGACATCCAGATCGTCGGCAACAAGCTCGACCAGAACCGCGCGGTCGCGAATGCGCTGCTCGCGAAGCTGCGCGGCGTGCGCGGCCTCGTCGACGCGCGCATCCAGCAGCCCGGCGACGAACCGGCGATCAACGTGAACGTCGACCGCACGAAGGCGATCCAGGCGGGCCTCGAGCAGCGCGACGTCGCGCAGAACCTGCTGATCGCGCTGTCCGGCAGCTCGCAGACGACGCCGAACTTCTGGCTCGATCCGCGCAACGGCGTCAGCTACCCGGTGCTCGTGCAGACGCCGCAATACACGGTGAATTCGCTGCAGTCGCTCGCGAACGTGCCGCTGCCCGCCGGCACCGCGCGCGCGCCGCAGACGCCGGCCGGCGGCCCGGCCGCGGGCGCACCCGCGCAGAACCTGCTCGGTGCGCTCGGCACGTTCTCGCGCGCGACGCAGCAGGCCGTGGTGTCGCACTACAACGTGCAGCCGGTGCTCGACATCTTCGCGTCGGTGCAGGGGCGCGACCTCGGCGGCGTCACGGGCGACGTGACGAAGCTCGTCGACGCCGCGCGCGCGCAACTGCCGCCCGGCTCGTCGATCGTGCTGCGCGGCCAGGTGCAGGCGATGCACGAATCGTTCACGGGCCTGCTCGGCGGCCTCGCGCTCGCAATCTCGCTGGTCTACCTGCTGATGGTCGTGAATTTCCAGTCGTGGCTCGATCCGCTCGTGATCGTGGGCGGCCTGCCGGCGTCGCTCGCCGGCATCGCGTGGATGCTGTTCGTCACGCGCACCACGCTGTCGGTGCCCGCGCTGACCGGCACGATCCTGTGCATCGGCATCGCAACCGCGAACAGCATTCTCGTCGTGAATTCGGCGCGCGAGCTGCTCGCGGCCGGCGAGCCGCCGTGGCAGGCCGCGCTCGACGCCGGCTTCAGCCGCTTCCGGCCCGTCGTGATGACCGCGCTCGCGATGCTGATCGGCATGTTGCCGATGGCGCTCGGCCTCGGCGACGGCGGCGAGCAAAACGCGCCGCTCGGCCGCGCGGTGATCGGCGGCCTCGCATTCGGCACGTTCTCGACGCTGCTGTTCGTGCCGGTGCTATTCGGCTTCGTCCACGCGTGGCTCGCGCGGCGTCGCGACGCCGCGGCCGCCCGGCGCACGCAGCACGCGCCCGATACGCCGGCGCTGCGTTGAGCGCGGACGCCCGCCCTTTCTCATCCTTCGATTCGCCCGAACCCGGAACCATCATGAACGACTCGATCGAACCCGTCGCTCCGCCGCCCGCCGCCGAAGCGGCCACCACGGCCGCAGCCGCGCCGCCCGTCGCGCGCGGCGCCGCCCTCGACACCCCGCCGGCCCGCCGCGGCCGCAAGCTCGCCGTGCCGCTCGCGGCCGTCGCGCTCGCCGCCGCGCTGCTCGCGCTCGGCATCGTGCCGCGTATCGATGCCCGCGCCGCGCAGCGGGCGCAGGTGGCCGCGCAGCGGGCGCTGCCAGTGTCCATCGTCGTGCCCGGCGCGGCGCCGGCCGACCAGACGCTGACGTTGCCCGGCTCGGTCGCGCCCTATGCGGACGCGTCGATCTATGCGCGCACGAGCGGCTATATCGCGCACTGGAACGTCGATCTCGGCACGCACGTGAAAGCCGGCCAGACGCTCGCGCAGATCTCGGCGCCCGATCTCGATGCGCAGTTACGCCAGGCACGCGCCGACGAAGCGAGCGCGCAGGCGAACTACGACTATGCGAAATCGACCGCACAGCGCTGGCAGGACATGCTGAAAACGCAATCGGTGTCGCAGCAGGACACCGACACGAAGGTCGCGGACATGAACGCGAAGCGCGCGATGCTTGCCTCCGCGCAGGCGAACGTCGCGCATCTTGCCGAACTCGTGTCGTACGAGTCCGTCACCGCGCCGTTCGACGGCGTGATCACCGCACGCAACGTCGACGTCGGCACGCTGGTCACCGCGGGCGGCACGCCGGGCAGCCCGGGCTTGTCCGGGGAGCTGTTCCATCTCGAACAGACGGACACGCTGCGCGTGTTCGTCGACGTGCCGCAGGACAGCGCGGCCGGCGTATCGGCCGGCACGTCCGTCTACCTGACGACGCCGCAGTATCCGGGGCGGCGCGTTGCCGCGCGTGTCGCGCGCAGCGCGGGCGCGATCGACCCCGTCACGCGCACGCTGCGCGTCGAGATCGACGTCGACAACCGCGACGGCGCGCTGATGCCCGGTGCGTATGCGCAGGCGCATCTCGTCGTGCCGAGCGCGGCGCCGGCGCTCGACCTGCCGGTCAGCGCGCTGCTGTTCCGCCCGAACGGCGTGACGGTCGCCACCGTCGGCGCGAACGGCCAAACCGCGCTGAAGACCGTGCAGATCGGGCGTGATTTCGGCACGCGCGTCGAGATCGTCGCGGGGCTCGCGGCAAGCGATCGCGTGATCGACAACCCGGGCGATGCGATCACGGCCGGCGAAGCCGTGAAGATCGTGTCGACCGAGCGCGCCGCGGCGCCGGTTGCTGCTTCGTCCGCTTCGTCCGCTTCGTCCGCTTCGTCTACTACGTCTGCGCAGGCCGCTTCGTCCGCGCAGGCCGTGCAACCGGCGTCTGCGGCCGGCGCCGCGCCGGCTACATCAACGCCCGCTCCTGCGCCCGCGCGCGGCTGACCCATCGACGACGACTCACGAGATATCTACCATGCGCCTTCCTCATCCGCTCCCGTTCGCCCGCCGCATCGTCGCGCTCGGCGCCGCCGCCGCACTGACCGCCTGCTCGACGCTGCCGCCCTATTCGCCGCCCGCTGTCGCGGTGCCCGCGCACTACGCTGGCGCGCCGGCCGCACAGGCCGGCTGGCGCGCCGCAATGCCAGCCGACGCCGCCGCTCGCGGCGCCTGGTGGACCGTCTTCGGCGACGCCGATCTGAACGCGCTCGAAGCGCGCGTCGACGTGTCGAACCAGACGGTGAAGAAAGCCGTCGCCGATCTGCAACAGGCGCGCGCGATGGTCGACTATCAGCACGCCGGGTTCCTGCCGACGATCACGGCGGGCGTCGCGCAGAGCCGCGCGCGCGTGTCGCAAAACCGGCTCGGTTCGTCGCTCGCCGGCAAGACGACGCCCGACTACCAGGCCGGCGTGGCCGCGAGCTGGGAACCCGACGTGTTCGGCCGCGTGCGCGACGCGGTGATCGGCGCGCAGGCGAACGCCGCCGCGAGTGCGGCCGACCTGCAGGCCGTGAAACTGTCGGTCACGGCCGAACTCGCGACCGACTATTTCGCGCTGCGCTCGCTCGATACGCAGAAGCAACTGCTCGACGACTCGGTGCACGCGTACGCGGACGCGCTGACGCTGCTCAAGCAGCAGCTCGCGGCCGGCGCGATCGACGCGTCGGCGGTTGCGCAAGCCGAGACGCAACTCGAATCGACGCGCACGCAGGACACCGACATCGATGCATCGCGTGCGCAGTTGCAGCACGCAATCGCGACGCTCGTCGGCGAGAGCGCGTCGACGTTCGCGCTGCCGCCGCGCGTGCAGGCGTTCCACGTGCCGGCCATTCCGGCCGGCGTGCCGTCGCAACTGCTCGAGCGGCGGCCCGACATCGCGGCGGCCGAGCGTCGCGTGGCGGCCGCGAACGCGCAGATCGGCGAGGCGCGCGCCGCGTTCTTCCCGGATCTGGTGCTGTCGGCGAGCGCCGGCCTCGAGAGTTCGTTCTTCGCGCCGTGGCTCGCCGCGCCGAGCCTGTTCTGGTCGCTCGGCCCGCAACTCGCCGGCACGCTGTTCGACGGTGGCCGCCGCAGCGCGTCGCTGCGCGGCGCGCATGCGCAATACGACGGCGCGGTCGCCGATTACCGGCAAACCGTGCTCGTCGCGTTCCAGCAGGTCGAGGATCAGTTGTCCGCGCTCGATGCGCTCGCGTCCGAAGCCGGCAGCCAGCAGCGCGCGACCGACGCGGCCGACCTGTCGCTGCGGCTGACGACGAATCGCTTCAACGCCGGCGCCGTCAGCTATCTGGACGTGGTGACCGCGCAAACGATCGCGCTGACGAACCGGCGCACGGCCGATCAGATCGACGCGCGCCGGATCGAGGCCGAAGTCGGGTTGCTGAAGGCGCTGGGCGGCGGCTGGCAGGCGAACGCGAGCGCGGACTCAGATGCGGAATCGAACACCGGCAAGAGGGAACCCGCAGCGGCCGTGCGGCCCGAGCCCGGCGTCACTCAGCCGGCGGCCGGTTGAACGTGAGAGACGCGCAGCCGTAGCGCCATTCCAACTCTTCGATCGGCGAACGAAAGGCTGCACGTCGGTAATACGGCTCGTTGACGTCACCCCACAACATGTCACCGTCAGTCACGCGAACCATGTCTTCTCCATCACTTGCGCCCGGGTCGATTGCCTTGCAGTAGACCACCTTAGCGGTGCCACGAGTGATTTGCATCGCGGTTTCCGAGTTGTTAATCCGGGTAGAACATCCCCCACAAATTGAGGATCAGTGCGGGCAACAACAGCGCCAAAAAGGGGTTATCCACCACTCCGGTCATCGGGTTGTACGCCAACGCTAGTCCAGCGATGCCACACGTCGTGCCGACAATGACAAGAATCCGTTTCACCGATATGCTCCTGTTTTCCTACGTGCCTTCGATCCCGAAAAGTGGAGCAACTGCTTCAAGTCCGAGGCGAATGGCTTCGCCGCCGCTTGTCACAATTGGCTCGCTCACCACGGTCTAGCGTGGTGTCGATGCGCCACGCGTTACAGATGTCGCCCAACACTTCGGCGACGGCTCGCCTCAACGCATGAATGAAGCGGCGACGGGCGAAACAATGACGATGACCATCGCGCAGCGATACAGCCTGGAGTGGTTCGGCCCGAAGAACGGATTCGCGGCGATCTCGGCCATCGCAACGAGGTAAAGCGAAAAATACCAGGTCCATAGGGCCGGGCCAATATTGCGGCATACAGCGGCGGCCGCCCCGAAACCGATGACGGTCGTAGCCGCGACCGAGGCCAAGGCTACGGCGCGAGTACTGACGTGCGCTATTAGTGCACGGAGAAGCGGTCTATCCCGCGTGATGCAAAGCCGCTCAACACCCCACTTGGCGAACCAGAGGACCATCACGGTCATTAGTAGGGAGTTAAAGGCGATGTGCTCCATCAAGAGTTCGGTACCAACGTTGGATTTGTTGAAGTAGCGGTAACCGAACCATTGCATCAGGCCGAAGATAAAGCCGATTGTGCCGAAAAATGGAAAATCGTTTCGAAGATCTCTTCCCGACAGCATCCACACTGCCCCGTGCTGTGCCATACATCCACCAGCCAATCCGGAGGACGGGTGAGCGACCAGATCGCTCTGGACCCTGCGCACCTTGTTCTCGCCCATCGGTCGTTTTCCTATGCGCCCAACGCATGCTTCAAAGCGTAACCGGCGAGTGCCTTGATGGCGTCGAACGTCAGTTCGATGCCCTTAGTCCGCGCGGTGGACTTGATCGATTCCCAGATCGTGGCAGATCGCATGGTATCGAGCAGGTCGTGTCCGGCCATGGTGAGGCGCGGCGCAGACACGCCGTACGAGAAGTGATTATCGGCACCTCGGAGTACTTGTAGGCCTTCCACGTAGCCACTGTCGATGAGAAGCTCCAAGTGGCCAGCAATTCGTTCTTCCACGGCCCTTTGGCCTTTCGCGAGATCATCGTAGGCTTCCCACGTCAGGTCATCGGTCCATTTCGGCACATCTGGAATGTCCGCGAGGACATCATGTCCTGCTTCCATGTCCGTCAGTTGCTTTCGTAGCAGATCCCAATCTCTCTTCATAGCCCCTTCCCCGTTTTCCGCTGATCTATGAGTTATTTGTGCTGCTGCCGATCTCTCTCACGTCGAGTAACTCGGTCCAGACGTCATTACCATAGATGTCGGCGACCTGATACAGAGCGCAAAATTCCCTGCCGCACATCCCCTCGTTTGCCGAGGCTATTTTGATTTGTTGGGCGTCGCCCAGTTCGGCGTCGGCATCTCAAACGGCGTGGTGGCTAAGCGGGTCCTGCGACCATCCTGGGCGAGATACACCTCATCTGGAAAGGTTGTAAACGCGTCGCGCTTCCCATTCGCATAGTGGCCTTCTTTCATGACCATAAGACATTCTTTCGACGCATGCCAATTCAAAATAAGATCTGACCCGTCCTTCGGTCCAGGCGTGTAGGGGCGTGGCCATGGAGGGGGCGTATCAAACCGAACCCATAGGACCTCACCGTCCGTCACGGCATAGATTGCCCGAGGGTAGCCGGGGGGCTTATATTCCACGTCTTCGATCACGTAGGGTTGCAACCGCGCTCCTTCAGGTATCTCGGTACATACAGGGTTTGCGAATCCCTGTACCGGCAGGCAGAACACCAGCCACCCCAGGCCCGTTTTCATATCGCTTCCCTACCTCTTTCAATCCCAAATGCCGATAACGTGGCGAGCCTCGAACGTTACACGAAAGCCCGCGCGAATGTCAGGCGTGCATAGCGGATCGTTATCGAGCTTGCCATAGTAGAAGCTTCCCTCGACCCGCTCCGTCGTTACCCACATGCGCTCGACGTTGATGGCTTCGTTACCGAAATCATCGATGGTCCGTATGCGAAAAATCAACTTTACTATATCGCCTGGAACAAGAGACTCGCGCCGCTCACGCTCAGGCAACCAAAATGTCGCTGGATGCTCGCGAGCAATTGGTTCTGCATCGTCGAGCTCCCATCCGTCTCGTGCAAGATCGGCAAGTGGCATTCGATGATTTCCCTTTTCCTATACCTTCTCGTATGAACTCCGCCTGCCGGTCTTGTCGAAACCAAAGAGCTTCGCACCGTCATCTGAGAACTGGGGGTGAACGCGAACGTCTGGCGCATCATCCAAGACCTCCGCAAGCAAGACGCGCGCTATACCTCTTCCGCGGCTGCTACGTTCCACATACACTGTCTGGATGACTTTTTCACAATCAACCTCGAAAAGCCTTTTCCGTCCAAGAATTCTGTGGCTAATTTTCAGCTGAACCACGCCCGTGATCGCTGACTTGGCGTCCTCCCGATATAGGTATCTCAGTACATACTCAACTCGGGTTCCTAGCCCGGGTGAGCCGCACGTGTTCGCCTGGTGTTGACTACACGCAATCTCAACGTGCGCGATACGCATCGGGACGTTGTGTGCGTCTGCGATTTGGATTGAGCGCCAATCGATCTCTTCGTCGCCATATTCCTCCGGCTCCCGAAGCAATTCATCGAGTTCGTATGGGCCGCCTTTGTAGAACTTGCCCGGCAAAGCAGACGGAATCGCAGCTAGCGATACCCGATCAAGCGGCGTGACCACTTTCATGTTGTCCTCGTACAAACACCGGTGGGGCTTTCCGCGTCATTGAGGCCGGCCGTAGTTCAGACCGTACTCGTATTCGTCTCGCGGTAACTGACTGGCGATCAGCGCCTTCTCGACTGCGACTAGCACGAGTCGGAGGAAGCCGTCACGGATTGCAACTCGCGCGTAATCGAGCTCGCGTTGCTCCTACGCACCGATTGCCCCCTCGCGCTCTTCTTCCATTCCTCCCTGACAATCAGCGATGACATCGAGGACCGTTTGCTCGGAGCCCTCGTAGCTGTGAGCTACGTACGAGTCGGAGGCATTCGATGATCGCGTTCATCTGCTTCTCTCGTTGTTTCCCGATCAGTACGTGGTAACCGCGCCCGTTACGGGATCGATGACCGATATGCTCTCGTACACAGGCCGGAAGATGTCCAGTCCATAAACCGTTCCATTCGAATCCCTGTATTTGTTGTTTCCCACAACCTCGTAAATTCCAGTCGGCTCGCCCGTCTTTCGAACATGGACGGTAGAACCGACCAGCGGTAGTGGTCGCCCGCTCATCATTGCATACTCTCCCTGATTTTTCCTATGAGACCTCTGCGGGCATCCGGCGGATCGCTCCATACCTTGCACGCAGCGCCTCGGCGTTGAGCGGAAAACCAATCCGAGCGCCGATCTCCTCGGCAATTTCCCACAGGCTCGGGATGCCATCCACCGCGATGTGCTCGGAATATTCCTCCAGAGACCATTCGGAGACACGCTGCGCAACCTCACTGAGTGGTTCAGCCGCCAGTTCCGTATATAGCCGATGTACAAATTTTCCGGAAAGTAAATCGTGCGAGGCGAAGACCGGACCGTCGGTCTTGCCTCCCTCGTCTCCCGGTAGGCAGACGGTAGGGTCATATACGCCGGGGCCATATTGCACCCATGAATGATCGAACTTGTAGTCATAACGAGACGCGACGACACCGATCCGCAAGCAGACTTCCTGTGCCTCATCGGCGGGCAATTGGGCCTCAAATTCTGCAAGAAGCAGATATAACACTGCTGAGAATTTGTGACAGGCCCCACGAGCCTGAGAGCAGACGATCTCGCGCAAGACCTCCATGAAAATCATCTCACTCGGCTTGTGATCTCCCATCTCCTTCGCCACAATCGCGACCACGCGCTCAAACTCCGGCAGTTGAGTGCGTACTTCGTCAAGTTTCATATAGGATCCGTTCTCGATTTAGCCCGGCATCCAGCTGGTAAGTGCCCTTGCGCGCAGATTGTTTTCAGACTCAAACTAGCAAGTAAATTTGTGTGTTTCCACGTCGCGGCAATCTTCCTCGTAGGCGCGGTCAAGCCACTTCAATAACGACTGCTTCCCGCCTTCGAGTGCCAACATCGCGGGCACGTCCTTCTCGGAAGGAGCAATCACTTGTCCTTGCGGCGTCATGTCATAGCCAATATCGACATAGTTTTCGTCCTCCCGACGCTTCGTCCCAATCCAGTAGGTAATGCTCACTGCGCGGGGCTCGCCCGTGACTCCGTCATACCCGATGTCGTCTCCGCCCTCGAGTGCCCGGTATTTGAACTTCGCCGGCCGTTTGGCCTGCACATAGGCCAGAACTTGCGAAACCGTCGAACCGTCTGCGGTCTTGTGGCTGTTCACGTTCTGCGCCCATGCCGCAGCTATATCGGGAGTCAATTCCTTAGCCTTGGCCGGTGCGGTGGTCGCCTGCGCCGGGGTTTGTCCCGTCGCATGGCTCTCCTTGTCGCCGCACGCGGACAGGAAGACTGCCGAAACTGCGACGCAAATGAAGAAAGGCTTGCGTTGCATCAGATGTGGGAAAAATTTGTGCAAGTTGGTTTTCCTTGCTTTCCTACCGATTATGAACCGTTTTTGGCCCGATCACGCGAGACATCCCTGGTCTGGACCACCGGCGCAGGCTGTACGATCGATACGCTTGCAGGTACTTGCCCAGTTCCGGTAGGGGGTGAGTGCAGCGTCTGGCCTACCTTGTCGGTAAAGTCGTGCCAGCCCGTCACGATCGTCACGATAGCGCTGAAGCCGATAATCGCGGCGACCGGCCACCACGCGAGGATTTCGCTCACGAACTCTTGCATGACGCTCGGCCTCGTCGATAGCGCCTTGTCTTCCGACCCATAGCGGTCGCGACGTCGCAACATGCCGATGCGCCTGCGATCCCACCATGACCCGCCGTCAACCACGCTAGACACGCGCCAGTAGCGAAACGCGTCTACCAGCGCCGCGTCAATAGTGCGCCGCGTGACCTCGGTCGGGCTTCGGAACACGCGCCAGACAATGAGTTTTTCGGGCTGGTGCATAAACTCGGAGTCGTACGGATACAGGAACACGGCGACGTTGCCGGTCACCGCTTGGGAGAAGACCAGCGCAGCACCGCCTTCGGAAGCGGTGGTCTTGGGATACTGATGCTTTAACGAAATGCCGACCGGATGTACGCCGAGAAACAGCGAAACGACGCGGTGCTCGGGGTCCACACGGACGTACAGATTTTCTCAGAATCCTTTCTGATGCGCCCGTCGCCGCACGGCCTGGAGCCGACGCTCCAGGCGCGGCGCGAGGACCGCGCTCCAGTTCAGCATCCGGTCAGCGCGCAGCCTGACGCCTTGCGTGGGAAACAACGTGACCTGTCTGTTCAGCAGCCAATTCAGACAGCCCTCCATCTTGTCGGCTAACGCGGCTGCGATGCCGGGCCTGGGAAAAAGTGATGACAAGCAACCCCCGTTACATGTAGTTCAAGTTCTTCATTGCTTCTGTTAGGTTTGGTCCAGGTTCGCTCACATTCGTCATCAGATCACCCCTCGCACGACAGACGCGGGCGTTACTGGATCGCCGTCCACGAGACGTTTAACGGCCGCGAGACTGGAAACTCCAATCAATTGTTGGATGAGTTTGGGCGAGCGGCCTTGACGATGGAGGTTCACTGCGAAGGTTCGCCGGGTCGCATTGGCGTTGCCGCTTTCGATGCCCGCTTGCGTGTGCAGTCGGCGGATGATTTCGTTCAGCGTTTCGCAAGAGTAACTGGCCGCCCCTGTACGCGTGATGGGTCGCGTAAAAGTGAACGACGCACCGTCGCTGGTCAGGAACAGCGGGCTCTACAAGTCTAGGCCTCTGTACGCCGCGCGTGCGGTGCTGATGCCGTGACCTGCTTCACGGCGATAGCGCAGGTAGTCGTCCACGGCTTCGCGAGCCTTGGCGTTCGCCCACACGAGCGGACGGCTCTTACCGTTGAACGCTATTTCGGGCCTACGCGTCGAATCGACGCGCACGGAGCCATCCACTGCAAGATAGTCGGAGGCGAACAGTTTCGCGGCTTCGTTCGGCGTAACACCGGTCGAGTCGAGCACCGAGAGTAGTGCCACGTCGCGCAGCGGCGCTTGCCCCGTGACGGCGGCAACTTTGAGTGCGCGTCGAATCTGATGCAGCTCAATAACAGGTGCTTTTGCCATCCTGTAACGCCACCCATTCCGTATCGTGTTACGAGGAATTATGGCGGCAAGCGCCGCTAATCGCAATCAGATGCCCAGCAAACCTTCAACTCCTCGGAAAATTCGGCGCCACGCCGATCATCCATTACCATTCCGTCCTATTGCAATAACTCGGCAACGATCTTGACGATTGAACTACAAGACCTACAGGCTCAGCTCCGCGAACTGAATATTCGACTCGCGGACGTGAAGAAGGACGAGAAGCAGACGTATGTGGCTGGTGTCCAGGAGCGCGTGGCGCTCTACGGCATCACCGAGAACGAACTGCTGCGCGCGGCTGGTTTCTGGAAATCGCGCAAACCGCATGCGCAAGCGAAATACTGCGCCCCCTCTTCTGATAAGCAATGGTCTGGATTCGGGCCGGGACCGAAATGGCTGGAAGGCAAGAATCTCGGCGATTACCTGATCGAGCGTGCGGCGAAACCGTGGTGGCCTGGAGAGGAGGCCTGACGGCTCGACCCGCGAGGATCGGGGCCGAAGTGGGGTTGCTGAAGGCGCTGGGCGGCGGCTGGCAGGCGAGCGCGAACGCAGGCTCAGACGCGGAATCGAACACCGGCGCGAAGCAACCCGCGGCCGCCGTGCGGCCCGACCCCGCCGTCACGCAGCCGGCAGCCGGTTGAACGTGAGCACGAAACGCGTGCCGCGCGCGTCGCTTTCGACCTGCGCGGTGCCGCCGTGCAGCTCCATCACCGAGCGCACGATCGCGAGGCCGAGCCCGGCCGTGCCGCCCGGCGCGCCGCCGCTGCGCGCGGGGTCGCCGCGCACGAACCGGTCGAAGATTCGCGGCAGCAGCGCGGGATCGATCGGCTCGCCCGGATTCGCGACGACGACGCGTACCGCATCGGCCGTTTCGTCGACACTCAGCGTGATGACACCGCCGGCGGGCGTGTAACGCAGCGCGTTCGCGAGCAGGTTGCCGACGGCGCGGCGGAACAGCTCGACGTCGGCGGTCAGTTGCCCGTGCCCGTCGACACGCAGCGTCGAGCCCGCTTCGTCGGCGAGCCCCTCGAAATACTCCGCGATGCGCTCGAGTTCGTCGCGCACGTCGAACGCACGCTGCCGCGTGACGAAGCTCGGGTGCTCGGCGCGCGCGAGAAACAGCACGTTCTCGATCATCCGCGCGAGACGATCGTATTCCTCGAGATTCGATTCGAGCAGCGCCTGGTACTCGTCGGCCGAACGCGGCCGCGCGAGCGCGACTTCGGTGGCGCCGCGCATGTTGTTCAGCGGCGTGCGCAGGTCGTGCGCGAGATCGGCGCTGAATTGCGACAGATGCGCGAATGCCTGCTGCAGGCGGCCGAGCATCGCATTCTGCGCATCGACGAGCGTGCGCAGCTCGGGCGGGGCGCGCGACGCATCGAGCCGCGTGTCGAGCTTGTCGACCGTGATCCGGCCGGTGTTGTCGACGATCTCGCGCAGCGGTGCGAGCGCCGTGCGGATCAGCCAGTAGCCGAGCAGCAGCGCGAATAGCGCGCCGAGCCCGCCGGCGATCTCGAGCCGGTCGCGGTAGCCGTCGAGCAGATCGGCGCGGTCGCGCATGTTGCGCGCGATCGCGATACGGATCGGCGTGCGGTCGCCGAGCGCGGCCTCGATCACGACGCCGCGCATCGGCGTGCCGCCGCCGGTGCGCCACGTGACGAGCCGGTCGGCCGTGATCCGGTCGTTCGCGGGAACCGGCACCGCGTGCGGCGCGAACAGCTGCGCGTCGGCCAGCGGAACCGAGGCGGCCGCCGGCGCGTCGTCGAGCGCGGCGAGCCGGACGTTGTGGCGCGCGAGCACGTCGCCCCGCGCATCGACGGCGGCCATCGACAGCGCCTCGTTGCCCAGCACCTGGCTCGTCAGCCGCTCCGCGTGCGCGCGAGCCGCATCGAGCGACTCGAGCTCGCCCGCGAGCCGGCGCGTGTGGCGCGCGGCCAGCACGATGTCGAGATCGTCCTGCGTGTTCACCTGCCGCTCGAGGCCCGCATACACATACGTGCCGACGAGCGCGAACGCGGCCAGCGTGGTCGCGGCGAAGGCCAGCGCGAGCGTCGCGGCCAGCGAGCGCGGGCGCGTCATGCGTCGTCCTTCGGTTCGAGCACGTAGCCGACGCCGCGCACGGTATGGATCAGCTTGACCGGAAACGCGTCGTCGATCTTCGCGCGCAGGCGCCGGATCGCGACCTCGACCACGTTGGTATCGCTGTCGAAATTCATGTCCCACACGTACGATGCGATCTGCGTGCGGCTCAGCACCTCGCCCTGCCGGCGCGCGAGCAGTTGCAGCAGCGAGAATTCGCGCGGCGTGAGGTCGATCCGCGTGGCGCCGCGCTTCACGCGGCGGCGCACCACGTCGATTTCCAGATCGCCGACTGCCAGATGCTCGGTCTCGCGCGGCGGCCCGCGACGCGCGAGCGTGCGGATGCGGGCGAGCAGTTCGACGAACGCGAACGGCTTCACGAGGTAGTCGTCGGCGCCGAGTTCGAGGCCGTGCACGCGATCCTGCACGTCGTCGCGCGCGGTCAGGAACAGCACCGGCGTCGTGTGCGTGTCGCGCAGCCGCTTGAGCACGCCCCAGCCGTCGAGCACGGGCAGCATCACGTCGAGCACGATCACGTCGTAACGCTCTTCCTGCGCGAGCGTCAGCCCTTCGCCGCCGTCCTTCGCGAGATCGACGCTGAAGCCCGATTCCTCGAGCCCCTTCTTCAGGTACGCGCCCGTCTTCGGTTCGTCTTCGACTATCAGGATGCGCATCGCCGGCTCCGTCGCTTTCGTGGGGACATCCGGCGATGTTACCCGGAAACGGCGACACGGCTTCGCTCCGTGCAGGCGCGAACGGCGTAGATGACAAAACGGTAATCGGCCTGTCAGCGTGGCGTGCGGTTGCGGAGCCAGCCGACGAATTCCCGTCCCGTCAGCCCTGATGCGCGCGCGCCTGACGAGCAGCCGGATGCGTCATCGTCATTTGGCCTTTCATGCGCCAGAAATTTCCATCCGGCAACGCGACGAACGAGTGGAAGATGCCGAGGTCGTAATTCTGGATGTTCACGACCGCCGCACCGTTCGACTCCTTCCAGCTCACCGCGAAGGTGCCGTGGCCCAGCGGCGCGACCTCGATGTCGACGGTTTCGACCGAAGCGTACGGCCCGTCCTTGATCTCGAAGGTCATTCGTTCGGTGGAGTGCAGCGTCAGGTGCACGGTGAATACCGGATAGACCACCTGCATCTGCTGTCCGACCGGGAAGTGATCGAGCGACATTGTCCTGCTCCTCTTGCTGGATCGATCGACGCCGTCAACCGCCAGCCAGCGGACGGCCCGGAAGCCGGCGGGACGGCAAGCGTGCACGGCCGGGTTCGTGTCAGGCGATTGCGCCACCGTCCGCGGTCAGGATCGCGCCGGTGATCACGCTCGCTGCGGGACTTGCCAGGAAAACCACGGCGTTCGCGATTTCTCGCGGTTCGCCGAAGCGCCCCAGCGACGTCAGGCTCCGCTGGAAGTCGGCAGCCGCACCGTCCGCCGGATTGGCGTCGGTATTCACCGATCCGGGCTGCACGAGGTTGACCGTAATGCCGTTCGGACCGAGTTCGCGCGACAGTCCGCGGGTAAATGCGATCAGTGCCGCCTTGGACATCGCATAAGCTGTCATGCCGGGGAACGGGACCCGTTCCCCCAGACCCGATCCGATCGAGACGATGCGCCCCCCTGCGGAAAGATGCGGAATGACGGCCTTCGCGAACAGCACTGGCGCTCGGACGTTCACGTCCATCAACGTTTGATAGTCGTGCACATCAAGGTCGGCGATCGTTCCGGCGTGGCCGATCGCCGCGCTGTTGACGAGAATATCGAGGCCGCCAAGCGCCGCGACGGCATCGCTGACGGCACGCGTGATCGCTTCCGGATCGGCACTATCGGCTAGGATGGCGGCTGCGCGACGCCCGGTGTTCTCGATGGATTTGGCCACCGCGTCGGCTTTGTCGGTCGAGCGTTGGTACGTAAACGCGACATCGGCGCCGTTTTCGGCCAGCGCCAACGCGATCGCGGCGCCTATGCCTCGAGACCCGCCGGTAACCAATGCACGCTTGCCATTCAGATCGATCATTCAATTGTCCTTTCTACCAGGCCGAGACTGGAAAGGCCGCCATGGCCGTTATGGCAGAGCAAGCGCAAGGAAGCTCGCAGCCTGCTCGATAGAGGTCGGCGACAACGGCGAACTCGGCAACTCAGCGGTCGATGTGCGAGATCATTCCGTGGCGCATGGCGAACGGAGATGATGGGGCCAGCAGCCTGTCTGTTCGATAGCAGTCCATCGCGCGGCCCCCTTCATCCGTCAGGATCAGCCAGCCACCGGCGTGTTGAGAAGCTGCTGCTCCCAGAAATAGGCGATGCCGCTGCCGGCCGAATGCGGCCCGATCACCTTATTGAGCTTCTCGGCCGTCTCGGCGCGGGCCCAGTCGCGTTGCCACTCGGCCGCCACCGCCACCCAGGTCATCACGTTCGCGCCGGCAGCGATCATGCGCTGGATGGCGACCTGGTGCGCCTCGAGCGAGGTGCCGCCCGACGCATCGGTAACCACGGTCACGTCCCAGCCCTCGCCCAACGCCTGAATGACCGGCATCGCGACGCAGATCTCGGTCCAGAGGCCCGCGATGATCAGTTGCTTGCGGCCGGTCGCCTTGACTGCGTCCACGACCTTCCTGTCCTCCCAGGTGTTGATGAAGGTACGGTCGATCACCTCCTGGTCCGGGAACACCTCGGTGATCTGCGGGAACAGCAGGCCGCCGCGCGCCGCGATCACGCTGGTCAGAACGGTGGGGACACCGAACACCTTGGCCGCCTTGGCGAGGCCGGTCGTATTGTTGACGACCATCTGCGGGTCGTGGCTGTTGAGGTTGGCAAGCTGGTAAGGCTGGTGATCGATCAGAACGAGTACGGAATCTTCGGGACGAAGAAGCGAATCGACGCCATTTCGAAAAGTCATGCACATTTCCTTGGTTGCCGGTTGGAAGAAGGACGCGTTTTCAGGAAACGAGCGCTTGTCACGTTCATCCCCTGAACCCGCATTGTGCTGTCCGCCTCTTCGGTTCGATAGTGCCGTTTCTCGATGAGCTGTGTCGCGGAAACTGGAACGCCGACGGCGAACGTCAACGAACCGTCTTCTGTTTCTGCCCGATACGGCGGTACCATTCCGGGACCCTCAACGTTGCGGAGAAAGGAACACCGAATGGATATCGAAGCGCTACGGACATTCGTGGAAGTTGCCGATGCGGGAGGCGTTTCGCCTGCCGCGCTTCGACAGGGCTTGTCCAAGTCGATCGTCAGTCGACGGCTCGCCGGGCTCGAAGCGGAACTCGGCGTGCAGTTGATTGCGCGCTCCACCCGCAGGGTTGCGTTGACAGAGGCCGGCGCCACGTTCCGGGACTATGCGGCCAGGGCATGCGCCGAGATCGACCTGGCCAAGGAGACGATCCTGCCCACCGGCGACCTGTGCGGCCGCTTGCGGGTTGCCGCACCGATGTCCCTCGGCCCGACTCACTTCGCGCCGATACTCGCGGAGTTGGCACGACGCCACCCGCGGCTTCATATTCACGCCTCCTACAGCGATCGCTTCGTCGATCTGATCGCCGAGGGGTTCGATTGCGCGATCAGGGTCGGCACGCTGCAGGACTCGAACCTGGTCGCAAGGCGTGTGGGGCCGCTGTTCGGCAAGTTCGTCGCCAGTCCGAACTATGTCGGAACGCATGGATCGCCGGAAACACCCCAGGAACTGCTCACCCACCAGGCCCTCATGCAGGGCACCGAATCCTGGCAACTTCTGGATGGCGACAAAGTCGTCACCGTCCGTCCACAGGGGCGCTTCAAGGCCGACAGCGGCGTGGCGCTCGTCGGCGCCGCGGTAGCCGGCCTCGGGGTGGCGGTGCTCCCCGAGTACCTTGTCGACGAGCACATCGCGTCCGGCGCGCTCGTGCCTGTCATGAAGCGCCATCCGCCTCCCCCAGCAGGTATCTATGTCGTTCGCCCGTCTGGCCAGCATCCGGCGCGAAAAGTGCGGGCGCTGACCGAACTGCTGGTCGAATGCCTGGGGCAGGATGCAAACTCCGCTGGAACTACCGCTGCCTAGCGCGTGCATCGAGCCTGCTTGAGCCCCACGTCAAAACACGCCGGGGTGGAACTTTCACGCTCGCGGCGTGACGGTGCGGGCGCGGGGCCGCATTGCTTTTATTGATCGCGCACCGCGCGCAAACCGGATCGCATCCGCCAAGCAACGCGCGACGTGCTCAACACGGCCCTTCCCGTATCCGCCGGTATCGAGGGAGGGCTCAGACGGGCTGGCGCGTCGCATTCCGCGCCGCCGGCGAGTGCGTCGGAGCATGCCGGTGGATTCCTCGCTTACGCGTTTCCTTCTTACCCGGGCAGCGGCATCAAGCGCGACATTCCGGAAGCGGAAACGCCGCTGATCCTGAGCGCACTCTCCGCTGCTTCCACCGCCGAAGCACGCCCATTTTTTGGGTATTAATAGATCAATATATTCTCGGCGATCGCATGCTTCAACTCCTTCAGAACAAGCGTGAGAAGACGAGATACCTGCATTTCGACCTCGTCGCCCTCGAAGCTAACGAGGGCACTCACCCTGTTCCCTTCGATGCCGCCGAGCCAGTCGAGGTCTTGCGGGCGTGTCGACCACAATAGCAACGGCACGCCTCTCGGCAATTGACTCAATCGGCAATCCGCGCCCGTCTTCGACGCATCGGGAAGGTTATCCGGCATGAGCGACTCGCTCCATGCACGGTGCGCATCGCCGGGATCGTCAATCTGGAGAAGCGCGACTTCCGGCACCGCCGTGAAGCTGGCTACGGTCGCTGAAATCGCGGCCACACCAGGGCTTCGATCAACGACGACACACACGCGGGCCCTCTCCGAAGGCGGTAATAGCCAATTCCACGTCGAGGCCCCCGACGATACCGTGTCCAATTTCCTTGCACTCATTCCGACCTCGCCTCGTATTTCGTCGAAACAGTCTCGGACCGCACCCGGCGAAGCAATCGCTCGGCTGTGCGGAATTCTCTCGATGCGCTGCCTTATCGGAGATTCAACATTGATCGACATCCACGCAATGCAATCAAACTCAGCACACCGAGCAGCATTAGGTAAAGCGCCGGCGATGCCAAATTGCCTGTCTGATGGATCAACGATGCGACGATCAGCGGCGCGAAACCGCCGAAAAGCGTGACGCCGATGTTGTAGCTGATAGCCATACCGGTCGCTCTGGTTTCTGTCGGGAAGACTTCCGCCATCAGCGCCGGCAGTGCGCCAAAATAGACCGCCTTCAGCGTCCCGATCCAGGCCATCATCACAATGAGCCTTCCCAGATCGGGATGCGCTCCAAGCAATTTGAAAACCGGATAAATGGTCAGAATGAATGCTATCCCGGCCCAGCTCATCAGCCTGATGCGGCCGATCTTGTCCGAGAGATAGCCAACGAACGGCGTAACGAACGTCAGGATGGCGCCGGTCAGCATCGTTGCAATGAAGCCGAAACTGGCAGGCAGATGAAGCTCGCGTACCGCGTAGGTCGGAATATAAAGAATGACGTAACTGGCGCCGGTAGAAAGGACGAGCGTACCGATCGCCAACAACATTCTGGTTTTCTGATTGCCGAACACCTCCCTTACCGGGAACGATTCGCGCCGTTCATGCGTTGCGCCGTCGGCTTCATGCACGTGCTTTCGCAAGTACAGGCCGACGGGACCGATCAACACACCAAAGAGAAACGGCACGCGCCAACCCCATGAGTCGATGGCATCTCCATCGAGGGTCAAGGTGAGGAGAACACCAAAACCGGCCGCGAGCATATAGCTCAATCCCTGACTCGCGAACTGGAAGCTGGCGAACAATCCCTTGCGTTCGGGACACTGTTCCACCAGAAAGGCAGTCGTACTGCCGAACTCGCCGCCCGCGGAAAAGCCCTGAAGCAGTCGAGCGCAGATGACCAGAATCGGCGCGGTTACGCCGATCGACTCGTAACTCGGCGTCAGTGCGATCGTCGTCGTGCCGACCATCATCGTGACAATCGAAACCATCATCGATGCCTTGCGACCGCGACGATCCGCATACGAACCGAGCACGAGCGCTCCGATCGGTCTGGCCAAATACGAGATCGCGAACGTCCCGAAGGTCAGAAGAAGGGATACCCCGCTGCTCGACGCCGGAAAGAAAGCCTTTGAAATCGAGATTGCGAAGAATCCGTAAATCAGTATGTCGAACCACTCCAAAGCATTGCCGACGGTTGCGGCGGACACCAATCGCAAAACGTTTGGAGCTCGTTCCCTTGTCGGCGCGGCATCCACCATTTCCATAGTACGCATCTCATTCTCCGTTAACTTACGATAACAAGTGCACTAAAAACGGGCGTCTTATGCTCGGACGGCAAGCGCTCCTTCCTTGCGTCGATCCCGGACGGCAGATGCCGACTCCCCGAGATCCCAAAATATGCCGGCCATGATCTGCAGCGCCTCACGCGCGACACTTCCAAGCAGGTGTTCGTTCGGCGCATGCTGGGAGCAGGCTCCGTATGAGTGCGGAATCCAGATCGTCGGAAGGCCCAAAACCTCGGAAAAGACGTCGTTTGGCAGCGACCCGCCAAGGTTGGGAAGCAAATCCGGATGCTTTCCGGTCGTCTGCTCGATTGAATCGAGCGCCCATGCGACCCACGGATCTTCCGGCGGCAGGCGCGTAGCACCCATCCGCTCGCCGATTGCAACCTCGACCATATCGAACCCGCATGCGTCGAGGCGATGCCGTAGAACTTCTTCGATACGCTCGCAATCCGTACCGACGACGTATCTGAGTTGGCAATGCGCGTGCGCAACGGGAGGAATCGCCCCGATCGGGCTGCTCGGGTTACCGGTGGTAAAGGCCAGTACTTCCAGCGCGTTCCATGCATAGACACGCTCTTGGGCCGTTAAGCCAGGTTCGCCCCAATTGCCATCGACGTGAGGATCGTTGGGACCGCCACCGACGCTAATATTCTTCAGCGCCGTTCGTACCGCAGCCGGAATATGCGTCGGTAACAGCGCGTCGACGAGGATCCGCCCACGCCCGTCAACGAGCGATGAAATCGCGTTGGCGAGTACGGTTCCGGCATTGCTGAGCGCCCCTCCCCAATTTCCGGAATGATGTGCGCCTGACCGGAGCCGAACAGAAAGCGTGAAGTTGACGAATCCGCGAGACCCGAGAAAAACACAGGGGACATGCGATCTGGCCCGCGGGCCATCTGAAGCGATCAGAATGTCGGCGGCGAGAAGGGCCTTGTTCTGCTCGCAGACCGTGCGTAGCCCGGGCGATCCTGTCTCTTCCCCCATCTCGAGCAGCAGCGTCGCATTGAAACCCAGACGTCGATTCCTGGCCTCGATGACTTGCTCCAACGCGGCCAGGTTGATGGTGTGTTGCCCTTTGTTATCCGCGGTGCCCCGCCCAAACCATCGGTCTCCTTCGACCGTAATGTTCCATGGCGACATCTGGTCCTTCCACTGTCCGTCATAGCCACGGACGACATCACCGTGCCCGTACATCAGGATCGTCGGAAGCGAGGGATCCTCGATACGCGTCGCAATCAAAAACGGCGCGCTCCCCTCGACGGGGTTCTCGACAAGACGAGACTCAAAACCGATACGGTCAATCGACGGAGCGATCTCGGCGACGAGGTATTCTCGAAGCTCGCTTGCTCGTCCGGAATCCTGACTTTCCGTCATCATTTGAACGCGTCGCGCGAGATCTTTCAGAAATCCACCCGAGTCGAAATAGTTTGTGGCAGAGTCGATCGCTTGGTGGCGCGTCATGGTGATCCTCGCGTGTATCGTGGAAGAGCGGTTTGTTCAACCCTGATGGATCAAGCGTACGGAGCCAAAACGCGCACTACAATTGACTTTTTTGCGTGCCCTGCTTTCCAATAACGCAAACTTGGCGGCCCGTCATGCACAACGCTGCACTCCGATACTTCCTTGCCGTTGCAAACACCGGTTCGTTGAGCGAGGCGTCCGAGAAGCTGCACGTTTCGATCTCCGCGATCAGCCGTCAGATTACGAAGCTCGAGGAGGAGATCGGCTGCCCGCTTTTCGAGCGTCAGGCGCGTGGCATGGTCCCCAACAAGGCCGGGGAGCTGTTGGCTGCGCATGTCCGGAGAACCCTGCTCGAAGGTCAGCAGGTGATCGAGGAGATCAAGGCGCTGAACTCATTCGATCGAAGCACTATCCGCGTCTCGACGTCGGAAGCGTTTGCCCGGGATGTTCTCCCTCGCGCCATCACGCAATTTCTGGAAAAGTCGCCCGGTACCTGTTTCGAGGTGGCAGTGACTGCGCCTGGAGAGGTGACGGCACACGTACGGAGTGGCGAAGCGGATATCGGTCTGACCTTCGGCGTCGTACGAGCGCCGGAGATCAACGTCGAGTACACGCAAAGCGCGCCCATTTGCGCCGTCATGCCCCGCTCTCACGCGCTGGCCGGGCACGCGACGGTGTCGATGGCCGAGTTGCGGAATTTCCCGATTGCCCTGCTTGACCGCGGCACGACGATCCGCCAACTTTTCGATACGACGGCCAGCCTCGAGAATCTTCTCTTCGAACCCGTTCTGACCTGCAACAACTCGAGCACACTGTATGCATTCACTCAAATGTCGGGGGTAGTGTCCCTGACTAGCCGCCTGACGGTGCAGGCGCGTCTGGCGACGGACGGCCTGGTAGCAATACCGATCGATCATCCGGGCATGTCGTTACGCGCGATCCAGATCCAGACCCTGTCCGGCCGAGTGTTGTCCACCGTATTGGTCGACTTCGTTGCCGAATTGGTCAAGCAGTTGCATACGGCCGAGTAGATGCACGGCGGCTTCGTCCCTGTTGTCACCCCCCAGTCCCGACATACCACGACCTGCGGCAGCAACGAGACCACGAACCTGAGCAGAACCACCTTTGCCGTCCGCCCAAGGACGCGCCTTTCTTTTGGTTACTTTTCTTTGGAAGACAAAGAAAAGTGACCGCCGCCCCGCGCAGGGGCGACGCTAATAGACCGTTAGCACAACAGGTTCAACGACAAAGGCGTGGAGAACCACCCAAAACAATGACCCAGCAACTTATTCGACCGGATGATCCACGTTAGCGCGCCACCAACCCGATGACATTGAACGCCCCCGACTGTCCGCGGGCCTCATCGACCGTCTCCTGCCCCTCGAGGGCCCGCAAGCCTGCCTGCACAATGGCTTGGGAATCCACCTCAAAGTACCGCCGCAACTGCGCCCGCGAATCGCTTCGACCAAAGCCGTCAGTCCCAAGCGTGATATACCGCCGTCCGTCCGGAATATATGCACGAACCATTTCCGGAAGCGCCTTCACATAGTCCGACGCAGCGACAATCGGGCCAACCGTCGTGCGCAGCTGGGTAGAAATCCACGATTCCCCGATGTCCCCGGAACCAAGCCGCCATTCCCGCTCGCATCGCGCGCCATCCCGGCCCAGCTCGACATAGCTGGTAATACTCCAGACGTCCGCAGACACCTCATGTAACCGCTCGAGTTCGTCCGCCGCCTTGAGAACCTCCCCCATGATCGCGCCGCTGCCGAACAACTGAATCCGCCGCCGAAAGCGGCCTCCTTGTCGGAACAGATACATGCCTTTCACGATACCTTCATGCGACGCGTCGGCGATACTCGGTTGCGCGACGTTCTCATTGGTCACGGTAACGTAATAGAACTCGTCGTGCGCGTCGCTCAGCATGCGCCGCAGCCCGTAGTCGACCAGGACCGCCAGTTCGCCGGCAAAGGATGGATCGTACGCTCGACACGTCGGTATCGTCGACGCGAGAAGATGACTCGAGCCATCCTGATGCTGCAATCCTTCTCCTCCCAGCGTCGTGCGACCTGACGTGGCGCCGACGAGGAAACCTCTGGCTCGCTGATCTGCAGCCGCCCAGATCAAGTCGCCGATACGCTGAAAGCCGAACATGCTGTAGTAAATATAGAACGGCATCATCGGAATACCGTGCACTGCGTAACTCGTCGCAGCGGCCGTCCACGACGAGATCGCCCCCGCCTCCGTGATACCTTCCTCGAGAATTTGACCATCGGACGCTTCACGATACGAGAGCATCGATGAATTGTCTTCCGGATCGTACAACTGACCGAACGGCGCATAGATTCCGACCTGGCGGAAAAGATTCGCCATGCCGAACGTCCTGGCCTCGTCTGCAACGATCGGAACCAATCGCGGGCCAAGGTTGGCGTCCTTGAGCAATGCACCGAGCTGCCTGACGAAGGCGGTCGTCGAACTCATGACCTTTCCGTCCGCATTCAGGGAGAAGCTCGCGACGCTCGCCAGTTCGGGCACCACCAGTCGCTCGGATGCCGCGCGTCGCTGAGGGAGATAGCCGCCGAGCGTCTCGCGACGCTTGCGCAAGTACCGCAGTTCATCGCTATCGTGCGGCGGCCGATAAAACCGCGCTTCCGATGCCTCTTCATCAGAAAGCGGGAGCGCGAATCGATCCCGAAATGCAATCAGGTCGTCCCTCTCCAGCTTTTTCTGCTGATGCGTCGTCATGCGCCCTTGCGCAATCGTGCCCATGCCATAGCCCTTCATGGTCTTGGCAAGCACAACCGACGGTCGACCATTCCTGGCCGTCGCCGCGGCAAAAGCGGCATGGATTTTCACGGGATCGTGCCCGCCGCGCCGAAGCATCGCGATGTCGTCGTCGGACAACGAATCCACCAGCGCTCGCAGTTCCGGCGTCCGACTGAAGAACGTCTCGCGATTGAATGCGCCGTCATTGGCCGACAATGTCTGAAAATCGCCATCGACGGTGTTCGCGAAAGCGCGCTCGAGCACACCCTCATGATCACGGCCGAGCAACGCATCCCACTCGGAGCCCCAGATGCATTTGATGATGTTCCATCCGGCGCCGGCGAACAACGCCTCGAGTTCGTCGATGACCCGGCCGTTTCCGCGGACGGGGCCATCCAGTCGCTGGAGATTGCAGTTGATGACGAATATGCAATTGTCGAGCCGCTCGCGAGCCGCAAGCGTCAACGCAGCGATCGACTCGGGCTCGTCCATTTCTCCATCGCCGAAAAAACCCCAAACGCGACGGTCGCCGTGCTCCTTCAAGCCGCGATTTTCCATGTACCGCATGAACCGCGCCTGATAAATGGCGTTGAGCGGCCCCAGCCCCATCGATCCGGTCGGAAACTGCCAAAAGTCCGGCATCAAAAAGGGATGAGGATATGAACTCAATCCCGGGATGCCGCCAGCCTCCGCCACAATCTCCTGACGATAATGGGACAGCGATTCTTCCGACAGTCGTCCCTCGAGAAACGCCCGAGCGTAGACGCCCGGCGCGGAATGCGCCTGGAAAAACACCAGATCGCCGCCGTGCACCGCATCCGGGCCGCGAAAAAAATGCTGGAAACCGACCTCGAACAGGTCCGCGGCGGAAGCATAGCTTGCAATGTGTCCGCCCAGTTCACCCTGCGCACGGTTGGCGCGGACTACCATCGCGAGGGCGTTCCACCGTATCAACGCCGCGACCCGTCGCTCGATTTGCAGATCGCCCGGATAGGCCGGCTGCTCCTCGGGCGCCACGGTATTGACGTACGGCGTGACCAAGGGCGGCCTCCACGCGACGCGACGGGCCTGTGCATGCGCCAGCAACGAGTCGAGAAGACGGCGTGCACGTGCCTTGCCTTGATCGCCGCCCCACGCATGCAACAGGCCATCGAGCGCGTCGCACCACTCCCAGAGCTCCTCCGGGTCGGGATCCGTCATCGTGCTGATCGGAAGTCGATTCGGCATTTCCATTCTTTGCACTCCGAATTGGCCACGTGCCCCGCCGGTTCCGACTCCACCTTGCAGTCGGAACGCGGCCAGGCCTTAACCGTTCTTGAACAAGAAGCTGTATGCATTCAATGCGGGGACACCGCCCAGGTGCGCATACAAAACCCGGGACCCTTCCGGAAACTCGCCCCGGCGCACCATATCGATCATTCCGTGCATCGACTTGCCTTCATAAACCGGGTCGGTCAACATTCCCTCGGTCTTCGCGCTCAGTCGAATCGCTTCGAGCGTACCTTCCGACGGAAGGCCGTATTCAGGGCCCCCGTAACGCGTGTCCAGCACCACATCCGCGTCCTCGATCGGCCGATCGAGTTCCACGAGGTCGGCGGTTTGGCGTGCGATGCGGAGAATCTGCTCACGCGTCTGCTCGGGCTTGGCCGACGCATCGATACCGATCACGCGATCCGCGCGGCCGTCCGCTGCGAACCCGACGACCATGCCGGCCTGCGTGCTTCCGGTCACCGAACAAACAACGATGTAGTCGAACTTGAATCCGAGTTCAGCTTCCTGGGCGCGAACTTCCTCCGCGAAACCGACGAACCCCAGGCCGCCAAGCCGATGCTCGGAACAACCGGCGGGGATCGGATACGGCGTCCCTCCCGCGTTGCGAACACTCTCCATTGCCTGTTCCCAGCTCGGACGAATGCCGATGTCGAAGCCGTCGCTGACCAGCCGAACGTCGGCGCCCATCATGCGGGACATCTGAATGTTGCCGACGCGGTCATACACTGCGTCCGAGTAGTTGACCCAATTTTCTTGAACCAGCACGCATTTCAGGCCAAGATGAGCCGCGACTGCTGCGACCTGACGCGTCTGGTTCGACTGGATGCCGCCAATCGATACCAGCGTGTCGGCTCCGCTCGCCAGAACGTCCGGAACGATGTACTCGAGCTTCCGGGTCTTGTTGCCGCCGAACGCGAGGCCGCTGTTGCAGTCTTCTCGTTTCGCATAGAGGTGAACTTTGCCGCCCAGTTCCTTGCTGAGGCGGGGCAACTCATGGATGGGGGTGGGTCCGAAGGTCAGCTTGTGGCGAGGAAAGCGATCGAGGTTCACGGAAGTTCTCCGAAAGGTGGGCGGTAGGTCGGACGCCTGATGTCGTCAGGGCGACCGGGTACGAAGAAATTCTAGTTAAATACCGACGAAACGTGGTTGCAAACATCTGTGCATCGCCGCGCTTTGAAATACAATCTTCACCATCCCCACGAATGTATATTTTTTCGAATCGATGAAATCGACAACAAAATTTCTCGGCAAATCGCGCCCGGATGACGCGAGCCACGTCGAACTTGACCGTACGGACAAAGCGATCCTGCGAGCCCTTCAGAAGGACGCATCGATCTCGAACGTCGCGCTGGCGGCGAAGGTGAATTTGAGTGCGCCGGCCTGTTTGCGCCGCGTCGAACGGCTCAAGAGCCTGGGTTTGATCCGAGGAATCGTCGCGTTGCTCAACGCGCCTGCCCTCGACGCGGGCATGGTCGTGATCATCGGGGTCGTGCTGGATCGATCGACCCCCGAATCCTTTGCCGCGTTTGAAAAAGCGGCCCAGAACGTATCCGGATGCATGGAATGCCACGTGGTGACCGGCGAGTTCGACTACTTCATGATGCTGCGCACCCGCGATAGCGAAAGCTTCAACCGACTCCATGCCGAGCAACTTCTTTATCTGCCCGGCGTGCGTCAGATTCGGACTTTCATGGTGCTCAAACAGGTTTTTTCTTCGACGCAGATCGCCATATAGCGGCTGAGCCAGGCGGCCGTTTCCTGCGCATGCTGGAACTCACCGGCGACAATCGCGCGGAAGCAGCGAAGCGGCTCGGCATCAGCCGCCAGTCCCTGTACACGCGCATGGCGAACCTCGACATCGGCCCGCGTCGGATTTCCGGACACGCGTGTCCGGGCGCGTCGTCACTCCTGCTGCCGCGCTGCCGGCAATCTGTAGAAGACTTGCGTCAACAGTCATCCGCGCCTGAAGAGCGGCGAAAGCATCGCCGCGCGAGCGGCTCGGCGCCCGCTCGCGTCGGCTTCCGGCGAAGCACCGAGGCCGCGCCCGTCAGTGCGCGAGCGCGCGACCGATCCTGAATACCCCGACTGCCTCGCGCAGCGTGGTTGCCTGCTACGCCATCGCCTGTGGGAAACGGGAAACGAGAACCGGCAACGAGGTTTGCGATCGAACTCCCCCGGCCGTTTGATTCGATCATTGCGGCAATCGACGCGCGGTCTCGGCCATGGCGACCGGTGGATACGATGGACAACGCGATCGGCCATCCGATTCCACTCCAGGCGACATGGCCGACGCTGCCAATCAAGCAAGCAATAGCCCGGCTGGTCCGGCCCACCCGCAGCACGCGAAAGTGACACGCGGTTGCTCAGTGCGCCGCGAGCGCCGGACGAAACGACGCGGCCGACACCGAGCCGGCCAGGGCTGCCGACTCACGCGTTACCGCTCGCTCGAGCCGACGCGGTCGACCCAGCTGCGGTAAAACGCGCGGTACTTGAGCACGAGCTTGTCGTACTTGCTGTACGCGCCGCCGCCGTCCGGCTTCATCCCGTTCCAGATCTTGACGTCGTACCCCGCGGCCTGCCGGGTCTGGAGCCCGAACAGCACGTAGTCGGTCGCGCGGCGCAGGACGCCGCCCACCTTCTTGATCGAGATAAGCATGTGCATGACGTTCTTGCCGTCGCTCACCGGCGTCACGCACTGGAGCAGCTTGTATTTGACGTCTCCGTCCAGGGCGACGGTCATCACGCACCCGCCAGGGTAGCCGTCGAAGTGCAGGTTCATCTGCGACATGTTCAGGCCCAGCGCGCGCGACAGCATGCCGAGGGGTCCGAAGTACCGGTTCACGGTGAAGTCGATCCCCGCACCGAACCACGCGCCCGCCCGTGCCAGCGACTCGACCTCCGGCCACTCGCGCCAGTCGTCGAAGAGCTTGAGCTCGAAGGCCGATATCGGGAGCGCGTGGACCGGGGTCGCGTGCTGCGCGTCGTAGAAGTTCTCGACGATCCGCAAGACCGCCGTCGTCGTCTCGAACGCGAAGTGCAGGTGCATGAAGTCGCCGTTGTCGACGTCGGCCGCGGCGATTTCAGGCAGCGGGTGCAGCGGCTGCGGGGAGCCGTACCAGACCCACACGTAGCCGTACCGCTCGGCGGCGACCCACGTCGGCTGGCGCGCCCCGCGCGGGACGGGCTCGAGCCGGCACACCGCCTGGCTGTGGCCGGGGATATGCACGCACTGGCCGTGCTCGTCGTACCGCCAGTGGTGAAACGGGCACTGGATGCACCCGTCCTCGACCTGGCCATCGGCCAGGTTCGCGCCGAGGTGCGCGCAGTGGCGGTCCATCACCACGGCCCGCCCCGTCGCGCCGCGCCACGCGACGCACGGCCGGCCGAAGAGCGTCAACGCGGCCGGCTTGTCCTTGAGGGCGTCCGAGCGCATCGCGACGTACCAGCTCGCGGCCACGCGCGTGGTCGCGTCGTACGCCGCCGACGGATGCGCATTGGCATGCACCTGATTCAATTGAACGTCATCTATCATTTTCATTCCGGGGTCGGTCGACTACTTCAGCGCCAGGCCGATGCGGGTCGTGACGTACGCCCTGAGCAGCGCGAACATCGGGTTGTAGTCGAAGTACCTTTTCACCTCCGCCGGCGCGCTGGTCTGCGTCCAGTGCAGCAGCTTCATCGCCGGCAGCAGGCTGTACTTCGAGTTGTTGAGCTCCGGTCTGGCGCCGGTGATGCAGTACCCGAAGCCGAACATCGGCTTCGCGAATTCCCGTTCGTTGATGAGGACGTGAATCCGCGCCGCGGCCTCCTCGGCCGACTTGTGCCCGGCGCTCACGGCCTCGACCTCGGCTTTGGCATCGTTGAACAACTGGTAGTACCCCTCCATGTCCGCGCACAGGAACCCGAGGTACGGGGCGTTGTCGTCGAGGTGATCGAGGTCGCGCTCGTTGCGCGATGCGCGGAACCGCGCGTGTGCTTGCACGAGCCGGAACTGCCCGAGAATCGTGCCGACCGCCCACAGCCTGTGGAACGCGTCCCACAGGCGGAAGTCCGAGAACGCCGTGTAGCAGCAACTGACGAAGTCGTCGTTGTGGTCCAGCAGCTTCTGCTGCAGGCGCTCGATGTACTCGAAGCGCTCGGGGGAGAAGTCGTCGTCGCGCAGCGCCTTGATCAGGCGCGCCGCAAGCGCGTGGATGGTCACCGCGGTGTTCTCGAGCCCACGGGAGAAAAGCGGATCGATGAACCCGTTCGCGTGCAGCATCAGGCAGTAGCGGTCGCCGACGCAGGCACTCGACGAGAACTGCAGGCGGTCGGTCTTGACCCAGTCGCGCACCGGCACGGCGTCCCGGAACTGCGCCGCGATGCTCGGGAACCGCGCGAGGAATGCGTCGAATTCCTGCTGCGCGGAGATGTCCGTCTTCGGGTAGACGCGCGGGTCGAGCTGCAGGCCGACGCTCACCAGGTTGTTGGTCGACCTCGGGTGATTGTTGAACGGAATCACCCAGAGCCAGCCGCCCTCGAACATGTGGTGCAGGGTCCCCTCGTGCCAACGCCAGCGCTGCCCCTTGACCTTGAAGATGTCGTCGAACGGCTTGACCCCGAGCATGTGCGTGTAGAGGCTGCGCGAGTGCGTCTTGAAGCGGCACGGCTCTTCGCGCAGCCCGAACTTGGTCGCGAGCGGCGCGCGCGGGCCTCCGCAGTCGATCATGTAGCGGCCAGTGAAGCGTTCGCCCTGGGCGGTGACCACCGCGACGCCATCCTTGTCGGCGTGGTATTCGGTCACGCTCGTCTTCTGGCGGACCGTGCAGCCGTACTTGATGGCGGCTTGCAACAGGTACGCGTCGACGTCCTGCCGGTAGTAGTGGCTCTCCGGCCCCCACGGCAGCTCGGGAATCACGCACTGCGTGAACTCCTTCGGGTCGTGTTCCTCGCCGGGCTTGTGGAACACGAACCCGAAGTTGCGCTTGATGCCCGTGCTCGACGCGACGTAACGCTGCGTCGCATAGAACGACGTGATGTGGTCGAGCTCGGGAATGCCGTAGCGATCGGCGATGATGCGATTCATCAGCGACGTCTCGGGGATCGACGATTCGCCGATCGTGAAGCGCGGGTGCGACGATTCCTCGATGATCAGCACGCGAAACCGTTGCTTGGCCAGGATGGCCCCCATCTGGGTGCCCGACATACCCGAGCCGAGGATGATCACATCGTAGTGGTTGTTGTCGCGCCCGTTCTCGGGGCTCTGCTGAGTCATGGGGCAAACTCTCCTGGTGAGATGGAACACATGGCCGCCCGCGCCAAGCCGTTAGCGCGCGTCGAGCGCGGCGCGAACGCGGAACCGTACCGCACGCGTGAGCGTGAGCAGATCGCCGAGCATGCTGGGCGCGTACCCGCCGCTGCCGATCGTGGGGCCGCTTCGCCCGACTTCGTACGCGCGCTCGGCCAATTTGCCGTGCGGCGCGCGAAAGCGCAGCAGAACCTCGAATACGCGGTCGAGTGCCGCCAATCCGGCCTTGACGGGCTCGCCCCGCGCGCGCGCCGCTTGCGCTTCGCCGAGCACGCGGTCGACGAGCGCCGGCCGCCCGGCGAACCGCGCGTAGATCGCCCTGAACGCGGGAAGCACGTAGGGCAGGTACGTCTCCTTGAATTCCACATAACCCTGGTGGTCCGATTGCGCGCCCCACAGCACGTGCTCCAGCACGAAAAGGGGCATTTCGACCGCACCGGGACCGAGGTAGTTCTGGCCGTCGACTCGAATCGGTTCGTAGAACGGACGAAGCTCGTCGTAGAACACCTGCACCGAGATGAAGCGATACGCGTAGACGATCGAGTCGACCATTTTCTGCAGATAGTCCGCCAGCGCATCGCACCCTTGCGCGAACGCGGGCGAGCGCAGCGGCACGTCGGTCAGCTCGACGGTCAACGCGATGGCCGCCTCGAGGGCCGCCATCGAGATGCGCACGCTCTCGAGCAGGTGCACCTCGTCGCACAGCCCGGTGTAGCTGCGCTGCGCGTCGGCCGCCGCGGGGTTCCAGACCGTCACATGCAGCAGCGTCTCGCGCGGCGGCAGGCCGGTCGCGCGCGCCAGGTCGAGCAGCACCGGCTCGAGCCCGGGCACCGCGTCGACGGGCTCGTGTCCGTGCCGCTTGAGCGACCCGAGGAAGAACCCGATGTCCCGCATCGCGGCGGCAGCTTCGACGAAGCCCCAGCCCGAGGGCACGCCGCGCGCCGGGAGGAACTTGCGCAACAGGCCGACGATGCCGGGCACATCCCGTTGACGATTCAGGCCCGGCAGTTGCAGGACGAGCGCGCGCGCCTGCAGCGGATCGCAGGCCGCCACGGCGGCGTGCGTGCCCGCGATCGCGCGTACCCGGTCCGGGGCGCGCTCCACTACAGGATCTCCGGCGTCGCGAGCGTCGGCCCGGGCTGGCTGCGAGACAGCTCCGCGTCACCGTCACGCAGCGAGCGCAGGTAATCATGGTTCGTCGGCAGCGTCGTCCGCAGACGCTCGGCCTCGCGCCGGATCCGCGCGAACATCGCCTCGGCCTTGTCGATCGACTCCGGCCGGTGCCGCAAGAGCGGCAGCGACCGGTCGGGCAGCAGCCCCAGGCCGGCAAAAATGCAATAGTAGTTTCCGTTCAACCAGAAGTTCTTGAATTCGTAGTCGAAGGTGTCGTAGTACGTGGAATCGTCGAACGACGTGGTGGTCAGCGGCAGCCCCGCCTTGTAACGTTCGACCTTCTCCTTGATGGCGTCCGACAGCCGCAGGTCGTGCCGGTTCGCGCGCCAGAACGGCGTGTCGTCGCGCGACGTGGTGAAATAGTGCGCCTGCACGAAATCCCGGCAGTCGTCGAACATGTAGACGATTTCGGCGTTGAATGCGTCGCTCAAGCGCGGGTCGAACGACGTATCGGGGAAGTGCTTCACGAGCTGGTACAGCGCCGCGTAGATGAAGTAGATGCCCGTCGATTCCAGCGGCTCCAGAAAGCACGACGACAGCCCGATCGCGACGCAGTTGTTGACCCACGCCCGCTTGTTGCGCCCGACGCGAAACTTGATCTGGTTGAGCGGCTGCTTGTCCGACAGCCCCCAGAGGTCGAGGAAGTCGGCGGTGGCCTGGTCGCGCGACGTGAACTTGCTCGAGAACACATAGCCGCTGCCGAACCGGCCCAGCATCGGGATCTTCCAGGTCCACCCCGCGTTCATCGCGATCGCCGACGTGTACGGCTCGATCCCGTCGCGCGCGTCGTCGGCGGGCACGGCGCTGGCGACCGCGCTGTCGCACAGCAGATAGTCGGACATGTCGATGAAGGGCTCCTTCAGCGCCTGGTTGATCAAAAGCCCGCGCATGCCGGAGCAATCGATGAACAGGTCCGCTTCGAGCGTGCGCCCTTCCTTGGTGGACAGGCTGGAGATGTAGCCGCGGTCGTTCAGGTGAACCTGCTCGACCTCGTCGACCACGCGCTTCACCCCGCGTTCGGTGGCCCAGCGCTTCAGGAAGTCGGCCACCAGGTGCGCGTCGAAGTGCCACGCGTGGGACATCTGGCGGGTGCCGTCGGGCAGGCACGGCGCCAGCTTGGCGTCGAGCGCCTCCGTCTGCGGGTAGCACGCGTACGCCATTGGCTGCTGGAAGCCCTGTTCACGCTTGCGCAGCCAGTAGTGGGTCAGCGGCACGCCGTCGCAGTTCGGCACGTTGCCGAACAAATGGTAAAAGTGATCGCCGCGCGAACCGTCGGGAGACTTCCTCCAGTTCACGAACCGGATGGCGGATTTGAACGCGCCGTTCACCTGGGGCATCCACTCCCGCTCCGGGATCCCGAGGAAATCGAAGAACACCTTCTGCAAACTCGGAATGGTCGCCTCGCCCACGCCGATCCGGGGAATCGCCGCGGATTCGACGAGCGTGATGTTCGCCTGCTGCTGGAGCGCCCGGACGAGGTACGAGGCGGACATCCAGCCCGCCGTGCCGCCGCCCACGATGACAATATTCTTGATCGGATTACTCATGAACGCTTCCCATGGGATTTAAAACCTGAATGAATAGTGCCGCCTTGTCGATTTGAAGCGGCAACTCGTCCGGTAACGCGTCATCACGTGTTTGGTTCATCACGAAAATGACACCGGCAAGGCGTAGTGAATCGCAGCGAAGTCAAGCAACAATGCGAAGTCCCCATCGCACGCGGCGGCACACCGCGCAATGGATTCCACGTCGATAAATTGAATTTACGATTCGATTATCGCTATTAGCTCATTGATATGTTCGATTTCACTCATTGTTTCCAGGATTGGCATACCGTGCGCCTGACCTCTCCGACACACCTTAGCAGTGTTCGCGATGACATATCTCAAAAAAATTTCATATCGATCCCAGGCGATTCAGAGAAATTCTAAATCCCGGAGAATATCGACGAAATATCCCACAACGGACGATTTGATTTTTTTAAACAACAAAATTGATTATTTCATTTGAAGCGCACAAACTGATGATTCTTCCGCTCAACAATATTTGAAATGGCAGACAGAATTCACATGAAAGAAACAAAGAATTCATCACTTCAAAAACAAAGATGTCGACCTTTTCACATTTCGACGATCGTGATATCGACCCAAAAATAATCCGACTCGTCAGCGGAGAAATTCGTCATCATGTGCCCAGGCGGACACCAAGGCCATGCGATGAAGACGGGCAAGTTCGCGGAAAATCGGATCGCTTTTGTACCGAAGCATTTCAGCGGCGCGCCGGCTTTGACCGGACGCGACCGCGACACGGACGAATCGAGGAGGCCGCGTGCCCATCCAGGAAGCCTTGCTGAAGATGTCGATGTATGTCTCGCTGGTGCTGATCGTGCCGGGGCCGACCAATACGCTGCTGCTGTCGTCCGGGTTGAAGGTCGGCCTGCGCGGCACCTGGCCGCTTGTCGTCGCCGAGGCGCTCGGCTACGCGATCGCGATTTCCGTATGGGGATTCTTCCTGTCCGCGTTCGCTGCCGGCCGGCCCTGGCTTTATGACGTGGTCAAGCTCGCGAGTTCCGTCTACATCTTTTTCCTCGCGCTGAAGATGTGGACGCGCAGCCGCGTACTGCAGGACGTATCGAGCGCGCCGGTGAGCTTTCGCGATGTGTTCGTCGCGACGATGATGAACCCGAAGGCGCTGCTGTTCTCGAGCACGCTGTTTCCGTTGGAGGCGTTCCGGTCAGCGCACTATTTCGCCTGGGCGCTCCTCGTATTTCTGGTCGTGCTCGCGCCGATCGGTGTGGGCTGGTCGTCCCTCGGCGGGCTCGTCACTTCGCAACGCGTCTGGGGCGCCCGCACGTCGACGCTGCTGCGCGTCGCGTCGCTCGTGCTGTTGATGTTCTCCGGCACGCTCGTGTACTCGGTCGTGAATCGCTGATCGACGCGGCGCGCGGCGCCGCCCGCAACCGCATCCAGCAGGGGCGGTGCCATTGTGAGGCCGAGCCCGTGATCTTGAGCACGTAGATCGCCCGCACGATGGTAATTCCTCGGCATGATCGGGAACCCCGGCGCGCACGCCTGCATGCGTTGCGCGGGCCCGATCGCGTCGCGCCAACCCAGTTTGCCAGCGTCTTGATCGGGATCGACGAGCCACCGGCCTCACCCAGCCCCCGCGACGGCTCAGAGATCCAGCACCAGCCGTTCGCCGCAGCATCGCGACACGCACGGCATCATGCAATCGTTGCGGGCCTTTTCCGCCGCACTCAGGAACGCGTCCCGATGATCGGGCGTGCCCTCGAGCACGGTCGTCCGGCATGCGCCGCACACGCCCGCCTCGCACGACGTGGCGACCGCGATGCCGTGCTCGTACAGCACATCGGTGATCGACTGCCCCGGCGGCACGAGCAGCGTGCGCTGCGAGCGCACGAGCTCGATCCGGAACGCGTCCGCCTCGCCGTCGGCAGGCTGCGCGGCTGGCGCGGAAAAATACTCGTGATGAAGCCGCGCATCGCCGAGCGCCGGGCGCGCGATCGCGTCGACGGCCGCCATGAACGGCGCCGGTCCGCAGAAATACAGGTGCGAGCGCGAATCCATCGCGCCGACGATCGTCGTGATCGCGTCGCGGGTCGCGTCGGGCGTCAGCCCCGTGTGCACCATCGCGACGTCCGCGAGCCGCGACGCGAGCGTCGCCCCGTACGCGGCCGCGTCGGCCGAACGCACGAAGTAGTGGAACGCGAGCGGCCGCCCCGCGCGCACCAGGCTATGCGCCATCGCGAGCAACGGCGTCACGCCGATCCCGGCGGCGAGCAGCACGGCCGGGCTGTCGTCCGGCGCGAGCGGGAAGTAATTCAGCGGCGCGCCGATCCGCAGCACGTCGCCGACCCGGATCGCATCGTGCACGTGCGCGGAGCCGCCGCTCGACGCCGGCTCGCGCTTGATCGCGATCTCGTACACGCCGCGCTCGACCGGATCGTTGCACAGCGAATACTTGCGCGTGAGCCCGTCGCGCAGATGCAGGTCGATATGCGCGCCGGCTTCGAACGCCGGCAGGGCGATACCCGGCGCGTCGCTGACGAGCCGCAGCGAAATCACGTCGCACGCGACGCGCTCGCGCGCAATCACGCGCGCGGCAAGCAGATCGTTTTCGATCATTGGATTCACCGTTCAGGAAAACTCACAGCAGCCCGATCAGCCGCCACCACAACGCATTGACCGGGATCACGAACACCACGCCCAGCAGCGCCGTCGCGATGCAGTACCGGAGCACCGCACCCCGGTCCAGCTGCGCGAGCGCGTTGCCGAACACGATCGGCGGCGACTGGTACGGCAGGACCGTGGTCGCATAGCCCATCACCTGCGCGAGCAGGCCGGCCTTCAGGTGCAGTCCCTGCGCGAGCAGGCGCGACACGATCGGCACGTATAGCGCCGGTTCCGCATTCGACGTGACCGCGAAGCAGACGACGATCGACAGCGCGGTCAGCGCGAAGTACATGAGCATCGGGCTGTCGCGCAGCGCATCGAGCGCGAGCGTGTCCGGCACGCGCATGTCGAGATGGTTGACGAGCGCGGTCAGCCCGATGATCGCCGCGATGAACCACAGCAGGTCCATCTTCAGCGTCGCGGTGAAGCGCTCGAGCTGCGCGGGCGGCGACGTGCCGAAGTAGACGAGCGCGAAGCCGAGCCCGACCCAGCCGGGCGCGATGCGATGCACGGCGTCGGTGAACCAGAGCGCGAGCGTGATCGCCAGCAGCACGATCGCGTGCCATTCGCGGCGGCCGAGCGCGACGCGCGCCGCCGGTATCTCGACTTCGCCGACCGTATCCGCGAACAGCCACCAGGACGCGAGCACCAGCACCGCGCCGCGCACGATCACGCCGGCCGGAAAGAACAGCAGCAGATACTCGGAGAAGCGCAGATGCATCCCGTGCGACTGCTCGAGAATCCCCGCCATGATCACGTTCGGCAGGTTCGCGGGCAGCACCGCGGCAGCCAGCTCGTACGAGCCGACGATCACGAGCAGCAGGATGCCGCGCCGCCCGTTCGCGTGCGCGCCGAGCTTCACGACGTCGCAGTAGCCGATCGCGATCGGAATCAGGATCGCGATCCGCCCGAACGTCGACGGCATCACGAGCGACAGCAGGAAGCTCAGGGTCGCGAACGCGAGCAGCGCCTTCAGATACGAGCCGCCGATCCGGCGCGCGAGCGCGATGCCGATCCGTTCGCTCAGGCCGCTCTCCTTCAGCGCGAAGCCGATCGCCGCGCCGCTGAATACGAGCCAGAACGCGCTCGACCCGAAGCCGGAAAAGATCTCGGCGGTGGGCACCGGCGTGCAGGTCGCCGCGAGGAAGAAAAACAGCAGCGACACCCACAGGCTCGCGACCGTGCCCGTCGCCCACAGCACGATGCAGGTGAACACGATCGCGACGATGCGTGCGTCGCCGGCCGACAGCGTGCCGCGCGCGCCGAGCGCGGCGACGCTCGCGAGCCCGGCCGCGAGCAGCGCGGCCGTGACGCGGCCGGCCGTCAGCATGCCGGCGCCGCGGCCCGGCCCGCCGAGCGCACCGCCGCTCAAGCGCTCATCACCGGCGAGTTCGCCGGGATCTCGTATTCGACGTGCGACTCGTCGAAGATGTCGCCGAATTCGCGCTGCTGGCGGAACGTCGGGTCCGGCGCGCAGCTCATCGGCAGATAGCCGCCCATCCACGCGCGCAGGTCGGTCACGTCCGGCGCGCCGCCGTACACGTTCGCGACCGGCCGCTCGCCGCGCGCGACCGCGTCGATCTGCTCCTGCAGCATCTGGCGGAACATCACGATCCCGCGATCGGACGCGCCGAGGTTCTCGCGCGAACGATCGAAGATCGGCCCCTGCGTCTCGACCGCCATCGCATCCTGGCTCATGAACGTGTTCATCAGGTAGCGGCCCGCCGCGTCGGTGCGCGCGGGCTGCCGGACGATCTTCGGCGCCTCATCGGCGGGCGGCTGCGCGCCGTCCGCGTTCGGCGTGAACGACACCCAGACGATCCGCGTCGTCGTATCGTCGACCGGCACGCGCCAGTGCATCTCGGTCATGATCCGCAGCATGTTCGGGAACACCATCAGGTTGCCCCAGCCACGGCCCTCGCCTTCGTATTCCCAGCTCTTCACGATGCCCCAGTCGAAGCGCTGGAAGCCGAACCGCTTGAACGGCTTGCCGAACCCGGACGCGTCGCGCATGCCGAGGTGCTCGAAGTATTTCGAGTGCGTATAGAAGGTGTGCGTGACGTCGACGGCGTTCTCCTGCACCTGGAACCAGTTGCACGCGAGATCGTCCTGCACCTCGAAATGGCGGACGCCGTCGTGGCGCACGAGGATGTCCCAGTTCGGAAACGCGGGCTTCTGCTCCGCCGGCCCCATGTAGGCGAAGATCAGCCCGCCGCATTCGTGCGTCGCATAGCTGTCGATCAGCTTCTTGCACACGCGGCTCGCCTTCGCCGATTCGAACGGCCGCTCCACGCATTCGCCGGCCGCGTTGTACTGCCAGCCGTGATACGCGCAGCGGATCGTGGCTTCCTCGACGAAGCCGTACAGCAGCGATGCACCGCGATGCGGGCAACGCTCCTGCACGAGCAGCACGCCGCCGTTGCCGGTGCGCGCGAGCACCAGATCCTCGCCGAGAATCCGCACGCGTTTCGTCTGGCCGGCTTCGGCCAGCTCCGACGAATAACCGACCGGATGCCAGTAGCGACGCAGCAATTCGCCGCACGGCGTGCCGGGCCCCACGCGGGTCAGCAATTCGTTGGTGGCGTGGTCAAGCATGAATACACCTCTCTCTCAGGTTGTAGCGGGCTGTATCGCCCCGGAGACGTCTGCGTACCGGCGAACCCTCGAGTCGCGATACGTCCGTCGATAAATCTATTTTTTTAGACTAAATAAAGTGAAGGAAAAATGCAAGGCGGGAAAATCCATAATTTTCAGCCCGTCATCGCCGTCACATCACCAGAAATCGGTCGATGTGTATAATTAAAAAGACGAACAGTACGCGCGATCGCCGAGATCGACGCGCCGCGCGTCGGCCAACCAGGAGGACAAGATGGCGATCATTGGCGTGATGGGCTCGGGCAAGAACGAATGGCCGGAGTGGGCGACGCCGCTCGGAACGTGGATCGCCGCGCAAGGATTCGACCTGCTGACCGGCGCCGGCCGCGGCGTGATGCTGTCGGTCGCGCGCGCCTACGCGACGACGCCGGGGCGCCGCGGCCGCTCGATCGGCATCGTGCCGAGCGAAGCGCACCCGTTGTTCGGCTTCGTGCCGATCGCCGGCTATCCGAATCCGTTCATCGACCTGCCTATCGTCACGCCACTGCCGCGCAAGGAAGCGGACGCGCCGGACGATGCATTGAGCCGCAACTACGTGAACGTGCTGACGAGCGATGTCGTCGTCGCGCTGCCGGGGAGCAAGGGCACGCTCGACGAGATCCGCCTCGCGGCGCGCTTCGCGAAGCCGTTGATCTGCGCCGGGCCCGCGAGCGCGTTCGATGGCGTCGCGGCCGGCACGCGCATCGTGTCGGCGCTCGATGACGTCTATGCCTTCGTGCTCGCGCAGGTGAACCGCGCGGAAGGCGGCGCGGGCGCACACGTTCCGTCGGCGTGAGCCGCACGCCTTCCGGATCCACGGCGCGTCGGCCGCCATCGCTCCCCGTGTCGCCGGTCACAGCCGCGCAATCGTGTCGGCGAGCACGCGCACGCCCAGCATGAAATCATCGATCGACATCGCCTCGTGCGGGTTGTGCGACCCGTGATCGTTGCGCACGAACAGCATCCCGCTTGGCACGCCCGCGTTCGCGAACAGCGCCGCGTCGTGGCCCGCGCCGCTCGGCAGCGTCGCATACGGCACGTCGAGCCGCGTGCACGCGTCGGCAAGCGCGGCGCGCAGCGTGGCATCCATCCGCGCCGGCGCGCTCGCCAACCGCCGGTCGAAATCGAATCGCACGCCACGCTCGCGCGCGATCGAATTGCATTCGGCGATCAGCAGCTCATGGAAGACATCGAGCGTCTCCGTGCTCTCGCTGCGCGCCTCGAAGCTGAAATGCACCTGGCCGGGAATCCGCGAAATCGAATGCTCGTCCTGGTCGGTCGACACGATGCCGGTCGTCACGACGAGATCGATGTTGCGTTCGAGCAGCCGGCGCCAGTGCTCGTCGAGCCGCGTGATCAGCTCGGCGACCGCGAAGATCGCGTCGTGCCGCAGGTCGCGCGGCACCGCGCCGGAGTGGCCGGCCTCGCCGATGCAGCTGATGGAGTTGTGCCGCACGTTGCCGCGAATGCCGGACACGACCGCGACCGGCAGCCCGCGCGCGACCATCACGGGCCCCTGCTCGATGTGGAGCTCCAGATACGCATGCGCGCGCCGCACGTCGAACAGCGGCTTGCGCGCCCGCACCGCGTCGATGTCGACGCCCGCCGCCGCCATGCAATCGGCCAGCGGGCGGCCGGTGCTGCGATGCTTCATCGCGAGATCGTCCGGCGTCAGCCGGCCGAACAGCGCGCTCGATCCCATGTAGGCCTTGCCGAACCAGGCGCTCTCTTCGCCGCGCAGCGCGATCACGTTCAACGGGTGCGGCGACGCGCAGCCGCTGCGCCGTTGCGCGACGAGGCACAGCAGCCCCGCGACGATGCCCGCGAGCCCGTCGTAGTTGCCGCCATGCGGCACCGAGTCGAGATGCGAGCCGACCCAGATCGCACGCGCCTGCGGGTCCGCATCGGGCAGGCTGAAGACCAGGTTGGCCGCGCGGTCGGCGCGCACCGCGATGCCCTCGCGTTCTGCGTGCGCCGCCAGCCGCTGCGCGGCCGCCGTTTCGCTGTCGCCGTAGCTCTCGCGCGTGACGCCCACGCCGTCGGCCGACAGCACGCGGATCTCGTCGAACCACTGCTCGGCGAGCGCCGTCAGTTCGGCAAGCGGCAGCGCCGCCGCGTCGTGCACGTCGATGTCCGCCGGCGCGTCCGGCCTGTCGGTATGCGCGTTCATCATGCCCCCGCCGTCGTGCCGCCCGCGCGCGCCGGCGCCGCGCAAAAGCGCCGCCAGCGCTCGCTCAGCTCCGCGTCGAGCCTGACCTGCCCGGTCAGCGACGCGATCGCGCCGATGCCCTCGTCCGCGCAAAACTGCTCGAGCCCGTCGATGATCGTGCGCATCACGCCCGGATCGCGGAACGATGCCGTGCCCACCTGCACCGCGCTCGCGCCGGCGAGCAGGAACTCGATGGCGTCGGCGGCGCTCCGGATGCCGCCGCAGCCGATCACCGGAATCGACACGGCGCGGTAGCACTGGTGGACGAGCCGCAGCGCGATCGGCTTGATCGACGGCCCGGACAGGCCGCCCATCACGTTGCCGAGCGACGGCCGGCGCGTGCGCACGTCGATCGACATGCCGAGCACCGTGTTGCCCATCACGATCGCATCGGCGCCCGCGTCCTGCGCCGCTTGCGCGATCTTCGCGATGTTGCCCGCGTTCGGCGTCAGCTTCACCCATAGCGGATGCCCGGTGCGCGTGCGGATCGCGTCGACGACCTGCCGGGTCATGCCCGCGTCCATCCCGAACGCCATGCCGTCCGCCTCGAGATTCGGGCACGAGATGTTCGCCTCGATCGCCGCGACGTCCGGCCGCGACAGCGCCTCGCACGCGTGCGCGAACGCGTCCGCCGTATCGGCGGACACCGACGCGACGACCGGCGTGCCGTGGCCCGTGTACGCGGGCAGCACGTGTTCGAGATAGTCGTCGATGCCGCGGCTCGGAATGCCGATCGAATTCAGCATGCCGTCACCCGCGTCGGCGACACGCGGCGTCGGGTTGCCCGGGCGGCTGACGGGCGACACGCTCTTGATCACGAGCGCGCCGAGCCCGGTCAGGTCGAGCGCATCGCGATACTCGATCGCGAAACAGCCGGATGCCGGCATCACGGGATTGCGCAGGCGCAGTTCGCCCACGCGTACGCTCAGGTCAGCCAACTTCCACCTCCCCCTCCGTCACCACGTCGCGAATCGCGAACACCGGGCCCTCGCGGCACACGCGCCGGAATGCGCGGGTCGCGCCGTCGTCGAACATCCGCACGCACGACAGGCAGACGCCCATCCCGCATGCCATCCGCTGCTCGAGCGCGACCTCGCCGCGCATCGACGGATGGCTGGCGAGCACGCGCTGCAGCAGCGCGAGCAACCGTTGCGAGCCGCACGTGTAGACCGCGTCCGGCCGATCGCGCGCGATTCTCGCGCGCAGCAGCGCGTCCACGTTCGCGACCGCCGACGAGCCGTCGCTGTCGAACACCGCATGCACGTCGGCCGGCGCGCCGCGCAGGAATTCCGCGGTCATCAGGTCGTCCGGCGTGCGCGCCGACATCACGACCGTCAGCGCGATGCCCGCCCGCGCCGCGCGCTGCACGAGCGGCGCCATCGTCGCGAGACCGACGCCGCGCGCGACGAGCAGCAGCCGTCGCGCACCGGCGTCGAGCGTGAACGGGCGGCCGAGCGGCCCGACGATCGACAGCCGCGCGCCGACGCCGAGCTGCGCGAGCGCACGCGTGCCTTCGCCGGTCACGTTGTACAGGAACTCGATTTCGCCGGCGCCGGGGCCGACGCCGTACACGCTCATCGGGCGCGGCAGGAATGGCCGGTGCAGATCGCTGACGGGGCAGACGAGCTGATAGAACTGGCCGGCCTGCGTGACGCTCGCGAGCGGCGCGTCGGCGCGCACGCGCAGATAGCGATAGCGCCGGTTCACCGCGCGATGCGCGACCACGTCGCACGCGTGCGTGGCCACCGTGGCCGCCCACGGCTGCGCGCAGGCGCGCGCCCCGTCGATCACGTCCATCGTTCTCTCCTCGTTACGGTTGGGCGGGAGGCACGCGCGTCAGTCGAGCGCGCGGTCCTTCAGTTCCGGAATCAGCGTGACCGTGACGATCATGTCGAGCACGTACAGCGCGGCCAGCATCGCGATCGCGATCTGAAACGAATAGCGCGCGGCGAGCGCGCCGACGACGAGCGGCCCGAGGCCGCCGATCGCACGGCCGACGTTCCACAGCACGTTCTGCGCGGTCGCGCGCACCGCGGTCGGGTACGCTTCGGACATCAGCGTGCCGTAGCCGCCGACCATGCCGTTCACGAACATGCCCATCAGCGCGCCGGCCCACAGCATCGTGGCCGGGTCCGTCAGCCGCGAATACACGCACACCATCGCCACCGCGCCGAGCTGGTACAGCAGGAACGTCGGCTTGCGGCCGATCCGGTCGGCCAGGTGTCCGAACAGCCAGACGCCGGCCATCATCCCGAGCACGGTCACGGCGGTCCACAATCCGGATTTCGTCAGCGAGAAGCCGAGCTGCTTCGACAGGAACGTCGGCATCCAGATCATGATCCCGTAGTAGCCGAAGTTCTGCACCGCGCACAGCACGACGATGCCGATGCTCGTGCGGGTCGTGCGCGCATCGGCGAACAGCAGCCGGAAACGCGCGCCCGTGCGCGCCGGCTGCCGGCTCCGGACGAACACTTCCGGCTCGTGCAGCTTGTTGCGCAGCACCCAGGCGACGATCGCGGGCAGCACGCCGATCGCGAACATGCCGCGCCAGCCGACGCTCTGCAGCAGCAGCGGCGTCAGCAGCGACGCCGCGAGCACGCCGCTCTGCCAGCCGAGCGCCACGTATGACGACACGCGGGCGCGCTTGGCTGCAGGCCACGCTTCGGCCGCGAGCGCCATGCCGATGCCGAATTCGCCGCCGAGGCCGATGCCGGCGATGGTCCGGTACGCGAGCAGATCCCAGAAGCCCTGTGCGAACGCGCACAGCCCGGTGAACACCGCGAAAAGCAGGATCGTCCAGGTCAGCACGCGCACGCGGCCGTAGCGATCGCTGAGCGCGCCGAAAATCACGCCGCCCGCGACCGCGCCGACCAGCGTCCACGTGACGAGCGCCCCCGCCTGCTGCGCGCCGAGCTGCAGCGACGCCGAAATGGCCGGCAGCATGAAGCCGAGGATCAGCAGGTCGAAGCCGTCCATCGCATAGCCGATGGCCGAGCCGGCCAGCACTTTCCACGCGTAGCGCGACACCCGTTCGGGCGGTGCGCCGGCGGGCGCGGCGGCGGAGGATCGAAGGTTCGCTTCCATGATTGTCCGTATCGTGAGGAGGGAATATCGATGCCGGCGGTCCGCCTGGCGGCCGTTTGTCGTTTTTTTTAGACAGACTGGCCGCAACCCGATCGTCGGCATCGCACAGCTTAAGGGCGTGGCCCGGGCAGATTCGCGCCGGCGTCGCGCATCAGACGACCAGTTCCTTCGACACCTGCGCGGCGAAGCCGTTGAGCGCCGCGAGCAGCGCGTCGTCCGAGCCCGCGCTCGCATCGCTCAGTCGCCGCGCGTGCTCGCGCAGTTCGGCGAGAAACGCCTGCACCGTCTCCGTGCAGACCGCCACGCCCTCCTGCCGTTCGGCGAACGTCGCGGCCGCCTGTGCGAGCAGCACCAGCGCCGCCGATTCCCGCCCGTGCGGCGCCGCCGCGTCGCGGCAGCGCGTCGCGAACCGGTGAATGTCGGAAAAGCCGACGACGTCCTGTGCCAGCCACTGCGTGGCGTCCATAAGGTTCATGCTCTCCTCCTCGTCTAAATATTTAGACTACCCGTATCAAAAACGGAATGCAAGCGTCCGATATGTCGGGGTAAACCGGGAAGCCTCGCATCGCGATGCCTGCGTCAGAAACGCGTGCGCAGACCCGCGCCGTACGTGATGCCGGTCGACAGCCCGCCGACGTGATCGACCTTGATCGCCGAATAGAGGTCGGTGCGCTTCGACAGCAGATAGTCGTAGCCGAGCGCGCCGGTGCTGCGATGCGCGCCGTCGGCGAGCGCCCCGCTCGAATGCGTATACGCGTAGCTCGCCAGCAGCGAACCCACGCCGATCGGCACGCTGACGCCGGCCTGCAGCGTATCGCCGTGGAAGTTGCCGCGCTGCGCGCGGTTCGCGACGTTCATGTACTGCGCGAACAGTTTCACGACACGCCAGTCGTACGACGCGCCGACCTGCACCGTGCGCTGGCTCGACAGGCCCGGCGCCGCGGCGAGCGCGCCGTCGAGATCGCCAGGCGTCGCGCTGAAATTCACGTACTGGAAGATCGCGGCGGCCGCGAACGCGCCGCGCGCGTAGTTCGCGTTGACGCTCCATTTCTTCGCGCCGTTCCGGCCGGCCGTATTGCCGAGTGCATACAGCAGCCCCGCATTGAACCCGCCGAACGTCGGGCTCGTATAGGCGAGCGCGTTGTTCCACGCCGAATCGCCGACCACGCCCTCGGCGCCCACGCCCTTGAACGTGTGGAAGATCATCGGCGAGAACGTGTACGAATTGACCAGCGGGTTGAACTGGATCGTCGCGAGATACAGCGGCGTCGTGATCCGGCCAAGACGAAGCTGGCCGAACCGCGTCTGCAATCCCGCGTACGCATTGCGCGAAAACAGGCTGTCCCCGGCGTAGCGGCCGTACGCGCCGCTTTGCGGTTGAAAGTAGCTTTCGAGCACGAAGAACGCCTTGTTGCCGTTGCCGAGATCCTCGCTGCCGCCGAGCCCCCAGAACGACGTCGTCATCCCGCCGCCCGACTGCACGAGCGCCGTGCGCCCGCCGGGTTGCTTCACCGAACCGACGAAAGCGTCAGCGACGCCGTACAGCGTCACGCTCGACTGCGCGTGCGCGAGCGGCGCGATGCCAAGGGCGCCTGCCGCGCCAGCCATCAGGAATCCTGCCCGAAATCGGGCGCGCGGGGTGCGCAACGTCATGCTTTTCTCCTCCCGGCGCAATGGGCCGGCACGTGGGAATGTCTGGAAGATGCGATGCCTCTATCGCCGACAGCGTCTGCGCGCTCGCCGTTCGTCCAAATATTTAGACGACGCGCACGGACACGGTCCGGTCGCGGGCCGTTACCGCGCACAAGACGAGCGCAAGCCGCGGGGTGTGCGAGCATCCGCTGTCGGCTACGTTAAAATACCCGATACAAAAAAATAGACAAGCATCGATCTTCGCGATGCCGTCCGCAGGATGGCGGCGCGGCGCGGCGCGGTCGCGCAACCCGGTGTCTGTCGATTTTTCACCCGCCACCTAGAGGTACTTCATGTCCACCGCCGGTTCCCGAAAAACGCGTCTGCGCGGCGCGCGCTTCGACTTCGACAGCATTGGCGAGCGCTTGCGCGCGTACCGGATGGCTGCCGAGTTGCGCAGCGAGGATGTCGCCGAGCGCCTGAACATCTCGCGCGCGGCGGTCTACAAGCTCGAACGCGGCGAGATTGTCAAGATCGATACGCTCGAGCGGCTCGCCGCGCTGTTCGGCGTGTCGCTCGCGAACCTGATGGGCGTCGAGGTCGAGTATCACGATTCGGCGATCAGCTATTTCGAGCGCATGCGGCAGATCGAGAGCCGCTCGCAGCGGATCTTCGCGCATTTCGACCCGTTCTCGTTCCTGCTGACCTCCGACGATTACGAAGGCTGGCTGCGCCAGATGCTCGAGGAAAGCATCCCGCCGTCGCTGACCGATGCCGCGTGGCGGCAGACGCTGTCGAAAGTGATGGCGATCCTCGCGGACCGGAAAGCCGCGTTCCGGCGCGCACCGCTGAACGTGACGAGCCTGATCGGGCTGCGCCAGATCGAGCAGTTCCTGCACCACGGCCTGGTCGGCCGCCTCGGGCTGCCGCCGGGCGTGCAGCTCGAGCGCAAACTCGCCGCGCGCCGGGAAGTGATGCGGATCGTCGGGATGCTCGAGGACGATGCGAAAGGCGTGCGTATCGGCATCGTCAGCGACAACCTGCCGAACGAGACCTTCCAGATCTTCGAGGACGACGACAGCGCGCATATCGCGGTATCGCCGTTCCGGCTCGGCGAGCTGCCGAACATTCGTACCGGCATCGCGACGATCACCACGTCGGCGGATGCCGTCGCGATGTACCGGAAGATGATCGACCGGCTGTGGACCGATTCCACGAAGGGGGCCGACGGGGCCAGGCTGCTCGTCGACCTGCTCGACCGGGCGTAGTGCGGCGTCGCATCGACCACGCGCGATCCCGGTTGACCCGCATCGCGCGCGTTCCCGCACTGCGCTTTCTTTTGCGCCTGTGATCGGTAACGACGCTCAGTGATCCAGTCCGAAGGCGTCTGTATGCAATCGAACCTGTCATCATCAAGACGGGCGAGTGCTGCGAATCGTTGCAGCACCCTATCGGAAACCGGTGGGAACAGCATCCATCCCGCCGTTCCAAGTGCCGGCAACGTATTTCCCACAGCATCGGAACGCTGACCTGATACCGTGTCGCAACACGGCCCAACCAACCTCCAAGCGCTTCCTCGTAGAAGGGTCTGGGAGCGATCGGCCATGGGACGACGCTACTCGGAAAGTCGGCAGACATGCTCGAGGTGCGCGATACCGACAAATTCGTCGCCCCTGCGAATCGCCAGTTCGGCCGCGTTGTGCAGTAACGAAGGCTCAGGCCATCGAGGCGCTATGACTGCCCGGCCGGTCGCATGATAAAGAGGCGTTCGTCCCACACCACGGGTTGAGGATCTGTCACGACGATTCGCGCCGCGTCAGGATGCGCCGGATTCACCAGCACGTTGAACTCTGCCCGGACGACAACGGAAGGGATGATCAGGAGCGCTGTCCTCGATTCGGTCAGCCATGCGTCGCCGAACTGCCGTGCTACCTGCAGTGCTGCCGCATCCCATTCTCTCGGCAACGTTTCTGCCGTGTGATGCTCGACGCTAAGATCGTCGGGAACGGTTGCTTCGACCCAACCGTGCGTTCTCGGTACCTTGCCGATTCGCGCATGCACGAGTACCTCCAGCATTGCACCTGCGAAGGTCGAAGCCGCGTAGATGACGGGCCGCCCCGGACTATTAAAGCGGCCACCGACAAGCATCGCGCCGGTGCCGCTCCAGATCGTGTGTCGCGTATCAGCAATGCGAAACAACTTCATGCCGGCAGCCCGTAGAACAGCCTCCAGAGCAATTCTTCGACCCGGCGCGCACCGAGTTCGGTCAGCGCGACATCGAGCGGTGCCCGTCCCTCCAGTTCAGGGTGGGGCGTCGACAGAAATTCCCGTGCATCGTCTTCGTCGCTCCAGACGTAGGTGGTCGTGGCCACGATGCGGGCGAGGCGCTCGGTCTTCTCTGATTCGTCTTGCGTCAGCCGGTCTCGGCGTCGTTTATAGGTTGCCTCAGGGATGATGCGGGCGAGCAGCGCGCGGCGGGCATCGGCACCTCGCGCCGCATGTTCGACGCCAGCCCGCAGCGCAGACTTCGGCAGACCGTCGCGCACTAGTGCCTCCAACTCAGCCAGCGTGTGCGGGACCGGTCGCAGTCCCATGACCGCGGCTACCGCTTCGGGGGTAACGAGTGACATGTCGGCTCCCAGCCTGGTATCAGATGATACTCGATTGTAGGGCATTTGATCCGACATTGGAAAAAGCGCTTTCGCTCCCCAATTCTCTCCGCACCGCAGCCGCTCGCACGTCGTGATAACGCCAGAAAATCAGGGACCACCAGTGCAATCTTTTTGTATGCCGACAGCGGCATGGGCGTCTCGTCCGCCTGCCCGCCAGCCATAAGGTGACCCTCATAACATCATAGGATTGCATTTTCACATTCAATGTGATTTTATTATCACCTGTCGCAAGCTGCCGCCGCCCACGCGCGCGGCGCACCCCATACCAAGGAAGAGACGCAGATGGAGACAATCGCCGTCATCGGCAGCAACATGGTCGACCTCGTGACCTACGTCGCACGCATGCCCGCCCGGGGTGAAACCCTCGAGGCGCCGAACTTCGAACTCGGCTGCGGCGGCAAGGGCGCGAACCAGGCCGTCGCGGCCGCGCGCCTCGGCGCGCGCGTCGTGATGGTCACGAAGGTCGGCGACGACGTGTTCGCCGACAACACGATCCGCAACTTCGAGCGCGAAGGCATCGACACCACGCACGTGCGCAAGGTCGCCGGCGTGCCGAGCGGCGTCGCGCCGATCTTCGTCGAACCCGATTCGAGCAACAGCATCCTGATCGTCAAGGGCGCGAACCGCCACCTGCAACCGGCCGACATCGACGCGGCCGCGCCGATGCTCGACGAATGCGCACTGATCGTGCTGCAGCTCGAGATCGAGCTCGACACCGTCTATCACGCGATCGAATTCGGCGCGCGGCACGGCATTCCCGTGTTGCTGAACCCGGCCCCCGCCGTCGCCGATCTCGATTTCGAGCGCATCCGTTCCGTCGAATTCTTCGTGCCGAACGAGACCGAGCTCGCGATCGTGTCGGGCATGCCGGTCGATTCGCGGGAGAGCGCGACCCGCGCCGCCGAAGCGCTGGTCGCGCGCGGGCTCAAGCACGTGCTCGTCACGCTCGGCAGCGCGGGTTCGCTGCTGGTGTCGCGCGACGGCGTGCGGCACGTGCCGGGCGTGCCGGTCGACGCGCGCGACACGACGGGCGCCGGCGACGCGTATATCGGCTGCTTCGCGCACTGCTATGCCGGCTCGCGCGACGCCGTCGACGCGATGCGTTATGCGTCCGCATACGCCGCGCATTCGGTCACGGGCCTCGGCACGCAGAAGTCGTACGCCGACGCCGCGACGTTCGAACGCTTCCTCCACGACGCCGGCTTCTGACCGGCGCCTTCATCGACGAGACATTGGGAAGGAGACACCCATGAGCCGAACCCGGATCGAACACGCCCCCGACGGCTATTACCTGAATCGCACGCCGCTCTTCGCGTTCACGCTGCTGTGCTGCCTGTTCGCGCTGTGGGGCACCGCCGCGAACCTGAACGACGTGCTGATCGCGCAGTTCAAGAAATCGTTCTTCCTGTCCGATTTCGAATCGGCGTTCGTGCAGTCCGCGTTCTATCTCGGCTACTTCTTCCTCGCGATTCCGGCCGCGACCGTCGTGAAGAAGTTCAGCTACAAGACGACGATCCTCGTCGGCCTGCTGCTCTACACGACCGGCTGCCTGCTGTTCTTCCCGGCCGCGTCGATGGCGAAGTACGGGATGTTTCTCGTCGCGCTGTTCGTGATCGCCGCGGGCCTGTCGTTCCTCGAGACGGCGTCGAACTCGTATTCGACGCTGATGGGCCCGCGCGACACCAGCACGCGGCGGCTGAACATCTCGCAGACGTTCTATCCGTTCGGCGCGATGGCCGGCGTCTACATGGGCAGCTTCCTGATCTTCAAGGAAGGCGATGCGTCGCATGCGCAGCTCGCGGCGATGTCGACCGCCGACGCGCACACGCACCAGCTCGCGATGATCCAGGCCACGCTCGAGCCGTACAAGTGGCTGATCGTCGTGCTCGTCGCCGTGTTCATCGTATTCGCGCTCACGCCGTACCCCGCGTGCAAGGGCAACGGCGCGGGCGCGGTCACGCACCGGATCGACGCGCGCGGCACGCTCGCGCGCCTGTTCGGCAACCGGCGCTTCGTCGCGGGCGTGGTCGCGCAGTTCCTGTATGTCGGCGCGCAGGTCGGCGTGTGGAGCTTCACGATCCGGCTCGCGATGCAGATCGGCGGCCTCACCGAGCGCGGCGCATCGCGCTACCTGCTCGCGACCTTCTTCGCATTCTTCGTCGGCAAGCTGGTCGCGACGCTCGTGATGAAGCGCGTCGGGCCGGCCAAGGTGCTGATCGTCTACGGCATCCTGTGCATCGCGCTGCTCGCGTACACGATCAGCGTGCACAACATCACGGCCGTGTATGCCGCCGTGTGCGTGAGCATCTTCCTCGGCCCGTGCTGGCCGACGATCTACGGGCTGACGATCGACGGTCTCGGCAAGGACACCGAATACGGCGGCTCGATCCTCGTGATGAGCATCGTCGGCGGCGCGGTCGTGCCGTTGATCCAGGGGCTGATCTCCGATCACACGGGCGGCAACATGCAGCTCGCGTTCGTCGTACCGCTCCTGTGCTTCGTCGTGATCGTCTACTACGGCTTCTACTGCCTGCGTCACCTGCCGGCGGCCACGCCCGACGCGGCGGCCGACGGCCATGCGTCCGCGCGCTACGCCGCGACGCGCCACACGTCGGGAGCCTGACCATGCGGGGCGAAATCGAACTGCGGCGCGACGACTTCCGCGAAGCGCCGCGCACGCTGTACCGCACCGACGGCCTCACCGTCACCGCGTTCGCGTATCCGTCCGGCGTCGAGGCGCTGAAGCTCGATAACCGCCGCGGCCATCTCGTCGTGCTGCCGTATCTCGGCCAGATGATCTGGGCCGCCGAATTCGACGGCCGCGACCTGACGATGAAGCACATGTTCCGGCAGCCGAAGCGCGCGACGTCGATCATCGATACCTACGGCTGCTTCATGTTCCACAGCGGGCTGCTGCGCAACGGCTGCCCGGGGCCGGACGACACGCACGCGCTGCATGGCGAGATGCCGTGCGCGCCGATGGATCGCGCAAGCCTCGTCGTCGGCACGGATGCGCGCGGCGCAACGGTCGAAGTGACCGGCGAATACGAATACGTGCGGGGCTTCGGCAGCCACTACGTCGCGCGTCCGTCGGTGCGGCTGGCGGAGCACGACGCGCGGATGACGATCGCGATGGACGTGACGAATCTCGGCGGCGCGCCGATGGACCTGATGTACATGGCCCACCTGAACTACGCGTACGTGCCAGGCGGCCGTTTCGTGCAGTCGCTGCCGCGCGGCGGCATGCGGCTGCGCGACAGCGTGCCCGCGCACGTGAAGCCGACCGCCGCGTGGCGCGACTACACGGCCACGCTCGCGCGCGAACCGGCGCGGCTCGCGACGCTCGACGCGCCCGCGCTGTACGACCCGGAGATCGTGTTCTTCATGAACGACGTGGAAACCGATGCCGACGGCGTCGCGCATTTCCGGCTCGCGCATCCGGACGGCGGCGCGTTCCACACCGCGTACCGCCCCGCGCAATTCCCGCATGCGACGCGCTGGATCCTGCACAACGCGGACCAGCAGGTCGCCGCGTTCGCGCTGCCGTCGACCTGCGAGCCGGAGGGTTACGAAGCCGAGCGCCGCAAGGGCCACGTCGCGGCGCTGGCGCCGGGCGCATCGCGCCGCTTCGAGGTCGTCACCGGCTACCTGAGCGCGGCGGAAGCGCGCGATGCGTGATGCGATGAAAAGCGCGCTGCCCAGCGCAATGCACGCCCGCGCCGCATCAGGTCACGAGCGCGATCCCGTGCTCGCGGATCGCCGTTTCGTAGCGGCGGCTCAGTTGCCCGTCGGAGATCACGTAGTTGAAATCGGTCAGTTCGGCGAAATAGGCCGCGCGCACTTCGTCGAACTTCGTGTGATCGACCAGCAGGAAGCGGTTCTGCGCGCGCGCCATCACCTTCTTCTTCGCATCGACTTCGTGGAAGTTGAAGCACGTGACGCCGCAGCGCTCGCTCACGCCGGCCGCCGAGATGAACGCCTTCGATACGCGCACCGAATCGAGGATGCCCGTCTCGGCGACCGATTCGAACACCATGTTCTGGCGGTGATACACGCCGCCGCACAGGATCACGTTGCAATGCGGCTTCTGCTGCAGCTTCGCGAACACGTTCAGCGAATTGCAAACCGCCGTGAATTCGAGGTCGTCCGGAATGAAGTCGACGATGAACGGCGTGGTCGACCCGCAGTCGACGAAGATCGTGTCGCCGGTCGTCACGAATTGCGCGGCCAGCTTGCCGATGCGGCGCTTTTCCTCGGTCTGCCGGTTGTTCTCGGCGCTGATCAGGTATTCGCCGATGTCGCTGCGCTGCGCGGCGAAATGGCGCGTCACGTAGCCGCCGATCAGGCTGAGGCCATGCGGATTGTCCGCGAGATCGCGGCGGATCGTCATTTCGGACACGCCGAACAGCTCGGCGACTTCCCTCAGATGAATCGCGTTCTGCCCTTGCAGCACGTTCATCAAGGTCTTGATCCGTTCGCCCTTCTTTGTTTCCATGCCTGTATCCTGCGTGCCCGCCGCGTGAGTCGCTCGTCGTGCCGGGCACGCAGGCCCGGCCGGAATGTCGTATTTGTAACAAACCGATGTGAAAACATCAACTTTCCGTGTGCCCTTTCCGCACACGATCCGTGGAGTCCTGACACATGCCGCTTTCCAACGCCCAACTCGCCCAAACCATCGATCACACGCTGCTCGCGCCCGACGCGAACGACGCGCAGATCCGCGAACTCTGCCGCCAGGCGGCCGAGCATCGCTTTTACTCGGTCTGCGTGAATTCGGCGAACGTGCCGCTCGCCGCGCGCGAGCTGGCCGATACCGGCGTGCTCGTCTGCGCCGTGGTCGGCTTTCCGCTCGGCGCGGGGCTGTCCGCCGCGAAGGCCTTCGAAGCCACCGCCGCGATCGCGGCGGGCGCCGGCGAGATCGACATGGTGATCAACATCGGCGCGCTGAAAAGCGGCCGCGCCGACGACGTGAAGGCCGACATCGACGCCGTGCATCGCGCCTGCGGCACGGTGCCGCTCAAGGTGATCCTCGAAACGGGGTTGCTGACCGACGACGAGAAGGTGCGCGTGTGCGAGATGTGCCGCGATCTCGGCGTCGCGTTCGTGAAGACGTCGACCGGGTTCGGCCACGGCGGCGCGACGCTCGCGGATGTCGCGCTGATGCGCCGCGCGGTCGGGCCGACGCTCGGCGTGAAGGCGTCGGGCGGCGTGCGCGACCGCACGGCCGCGCTCGCGATGCTCGAGGCCGGCGCGACGCGGCTCGGGACGAGTTCGGGGGTGGCGATCGTCAGCGATCAGGGCGGCGGCGGGTCGGGATACTGACGCGCGAACGGCCGGCCTTCGCACGCGCGCATTACGCGTGAAGACCGGCCCTTGCGCTCGGCCCTTCTGGGGGCCAGCGCAAGCCCGTTATTAGCGTGAACAGGCCCTGGCTCGGCACGCGGCGGCATCGCGACGTAGTGCGCCTTGCCGTCCGCGCCATCCGCAACCCGATAGCCCTCGTCGTACAACTCGTCGGGCTGCTCCGCCGTCGGCAACCAACGTAAGATATCGAACAGAAGCGTCCCGCGCGACGATACGAAAATCGAAAAGTCGCAGGCCATCTGCATCGCTTCGCGATCCGTGAACTTATCGTCAAGGCTCCCATGCAAGCCGATCTTCGGTCCCAGTTCCATCACGATGGCTTTGCGGTGATCAACCGGCTGATCGATGCATCGGAGCTCGCAGGCTTGCGCGAAATCGGCCATCGTCTGCTCGGCAGCCGCACGGGCTACGCCGAGGGCCTGATGTTTGATTTCTATCCCGAGCCGAACGGGTGCGATGCCGGGCCTCAACTTCTCCAACTCCACTGGGCATCCTATTTCGAGCGTCGGCTATCGAAACTCCGTGTCCGCCGCGCCGCGTTCGATATCGCCAAGGCGCTGCTCGGCCCGGATGTTCGTTTTGCCGGTGACAGCTTTTTCCTGAAGCAGTCGCGTACGGACACCGTGACGCCATGGCATCAGGACGACGCGTTTACCGACGCGCGCATCGAGCATCGCGAAGTCAACTTCTGGATTCCGTTACAAGCCGTCTCGGTCGACAACGGATGCATGCAGTTCATCCCCGGATCTCATCTGTACGACGTCCTTCCGCATGGTCCGCTCGGGGGCGACGTGACCGCACATGGACTCGAGTGTGTCGGCGGATTCGATCCGGCGCGCGCCGTGGCGTGTCCGTTGATGCCTGGGGACTGCACCGTGCATGCGGGACGCACGCTGCATGCCGCGGGGGCAAACTTCTCGGACCAGCCACGGTACGCGTATGCGCTCAATTTCCGGTTACCACGACGGCGCTCGAGTAGGGTGACGAACTTTCCCTGGCACAACACGTGGCGGCCGTCGCGCGTCGAGCGATCCCGGGCGTCCCGGAGTCTGCGTGGGTGCTGGCCGTACCTTCGACGCGAACTGTACACGTTCGATTTCCGCAATCCGTTCGAATGGCGACTCGCGGGCGGCAGGATCGCGCGTTGGCTGAACGTGCCGTGGCAGCAGATGGGCGAACCCGAGCCGGAATGAATCGCGGCGGGATCGGTGGAGAGTTGCCACATCTCCTGGACGCGCGGGTCTCTTCCGTCATGGATGACGTCCGCAAGCAGGATGGTGGACGCAAGCCTCTTCCGCGCACGCGGCAACCCCGGCACAATGCCGCCCATGCGCTACGACAACGCCTTCGTTTACCCGTCCACCGGCCTCGTCGGCCGGCTCGCCAACCGGATCGTCGCGAGCGGCCCGCTGCTGCGCGCACGCCGCGCGCTGCTGTCGCGGCTGCCGTTCCTGCAGCTCGCGAGCGACGTCGAGCATGTCGTGTATTGCACGTGGGTCGTCGATGTCGCGGCCGTCGCCCATCTCGTGCCGCGCGGCGTCACGCTCGCGAGCCGCGGCGGCCGCACGCTGTTCACGACGCTCACCTACCGGCACCGGCACTTCGGCCCGCGGCTCGCCGGCCCACTGCGGCGCGTGTTTCCGTCGCCGTTGCAGAGCAACTGGCGGCTCTACGTCGACGCGCTGCCGGACGGGAAGCCGGCCGAGCGCACCGTGTTGTTCGTGAAGAACGTGTTCGATCACCCGCTCTATGCGCTCGGCAGCCGGCTGTTCAGCGACGCGCTGCCGTCGCATCTCGCGCGGCCCTTTACGCATGCGGCGCGCGACGGACGCTACGACACGCGGCTGGCGGGCAGCGGCGGCAGCGCGCCCGACTTCCGCTGCACGGCCGAAGCGTCGCACGACCGGACGCTGCCCGATGCATTCGCGCCGTTCTTCGACGACTGGCGCACGGCCGTCGCCGCGCTGTCGCTGCAGCACGCGGCCATCGCCCATGTCGAGGACTGCGACCGCCTCGCGTATGCGTCGATCGACCTGCCGATCGACGTCGACGCGGTGCGGCCGCTGAAGACGGTCGGGCCCGCAGGCGGCGGCGACTTCCTCGCCCGCATCGGCGCGACCGGCGAACCGCTGTGCTTCGTCGTGCCCGACGTCGCATTCCGCGTACTGTCCGAGCGGCTGCTGTAGCGTGATGCTCGGGTGGTCCGCCACTGGCGCGAGCTAGCGGGCGCGGCGGCTGCTCGCGCTCAAGCATCTTGCACACGGCGAGAAGATCGCCACCGTCGCGATGGATCACTGCTACAGCAGCCAGAGCTTCGCGGCGGCAGGACTGTTCTCGGAATACTCTCGGGCTCGTTACGTTGGCGAGCGTGGCTATTTGTGTCGTGCCGACCTTCGCGGCGCATGCAAACGGGTGACGACACCGCTTGCGGCGCTTCATTGCGCGGCGCTGTGCTTCGGAAACCTCATCGCTATGACAAGCCCGCCGTCGGCCGCGTTGGAAATCTGCAGCGTGCCGCCGTTATGGCGAACAAGGCGGTGAACGATGGCCAGGCCCAAGCCGCTGTGCGAGGTGCCACCGCGAGCGGGATCGAGCCGGACAAACGGACGCAGCACACGGTCGAGATCGAGCTCGGATACGCCGGGCCCGTGGTCTCGCACCACGACTTCGTAGTGCTCGCCATGCGCTCGTGTGGCGATCTCCACGGGCGGCTCACCATAGGTCAGCGCATTTTCGACGAGGTTCGAGAGCGTGCGATCGATATCGACCGTGGGCAGCATGAAGCCGGGCCCCGCGTGAAGATCGAGCGTGACGAGCGCATCCAGGTTCGCTTCGCCGCTCGGACCCGGCGCGCCGGTGTAATCGCGACGACAATACGTGTCCACGCTGATCTGCGGCGAACCTTCGGGGATCTCGCGCGCGAAGTCGAGAAACTGCGTGATGACACGCGACATCGACTCGGTATCGCGCAAAAAACCCTCGCGATCGCCACGGTCGGTCAGCAGGTCAGCCCGCACCTGCATGCGTGTGATCGGCGTGCGCAGGTCGTGCGCGATACTCGCCAGCATCACGGCGCGCTCGCGCTCGGCCACGGCCAGCTCGCCCGTCATGTCGTTAAAGTCGCCGATCAGCTCGCGCAATTCGCGCGGCCCGCGCTTGCGCACGATGTTCAGATGGCGACCGATGCGATATTCGCGCGCGGCTGCGGCAAGATCGCGAATGGGGCGATTCAGTTGCCAGGCAAGCACGACGGCAACCGCGATGGCGAACACCAGCGTCAACGCCAGCATCCCGGTGAAACGGCTCAGCGGCACCTCGGCTCGCGGCAGCACGATGCCACGCGTGCTGCCCGCCCGAAGCACGCGCAGCGTGCCGCCGTCGTCCATTGCCACGTGGGTGCCCGGCGGCAGCACGTTCCGCAATTGCCGTTCGACGGGCCCGTTCGTGTCGCCGCGAAAGCGCTGCGCATCGGCGGCCGGCAGTTGCTTCAGGTCCACGAACGAAATACCGAGGATGTCCGCCACGGACCGCTCACCGCCGCTGTCCTGGCCGCCCATGCTGGCGGCAGCCTCCACTACGCGCGAAATATGGAAGGCGGCGAGGCTCGCGCGGGTTCGCTCGATCAACAGCAGCGACGTGAGGTGAACCAGCACGAGCAGGCCCACCGTGGTGACGACGAGCCGGCCGAACATCGTATCAAGTGGATTCTTCATCGGCCGGGTTGTCGGGAATGAACATGTAGCCGATCCCGCGCACAGTTTGCAGCCGTCGGGGATTGGATGGATCGTCCTCGATCAGGCGGCGCAGGCGCCATACCGGCACGTCGATGCCGCGCTCAGTCACTTCGGCATCCGGACCGTGGAGCAGTTCGATGAGCCGCGTGCGCGATAGCGTTTCCATGGGGTGCGAGGCCAGCACCTCGAGCAGCGCATACTCGCCGCTAGTGAGCTTCACGGGTGTGCCTTCGCACAGCAGCGTGCGCGTCGAGAAATCCAGTTCGAAACGGCCGAACCGGCAAGGTGCGCGCTTCTCCCGCACCGCCGTGGTTCGCGGTGGCCCCTGGCGGCGCAGCACTGCATGGATGCGCGCGAGCAGTTCCTGCGGCATGAACGGCTTGCCCAGATAGTCGTCCGCCCCGAGTTCGAGCCCCAGCACGCGGTCCGCGCCTTCGGCGCGCGCGGTCAGCATGATGACGGGAATCGTGTCGCCGCTCGCGCGCAGTTGCTTGAGTGCGGTAAGGCCATCCCCGCCCGGCATCATGAGGTCCAGCACGATGATGGCCGGCCGCTCGCGCTCCAGCCGCCGTACGAGATTCGTTGCATCGTGAAGAACGGAGAACTCGATGCCGCGCTGCTGGAAGAACTTGCGCAGCAGGTCGCGCAGTTCCGCATCGTCGTCGACGAGCAGGACTTGCGGGGCGGTGTCGGGGATGGAAGGTGGGTGCATTTCGGGTACTCAGGGCGGCGTGAGGACCAAATGATGGTAGCCCGGATGCGATCTGAATGGCTTTCGGAATATTACTGTGATTTGCGATCGCTAACGGAACCGGTACGAGGGCCGGGCCGCGAGGGTATTTCGTATGCCGAAGTCCCGATGCGCTTTCCCCTGTCCGGGCGCGTCACTGGACAGTAAGTTTCCGTAAGCACAAAAAAATGCGCCATCGGTAGCGTTACGCCTTGTCCAGCACCGGTACCGCTGAGGTACCCCTGAAGCGTCCGGTGCCGTCCCGTTCTCGCATCGCGCGACATCGCGATGTCCAAACAGGTCAAAGTTGACGTCCTCCACCGCCTAAAGGCGGAGGATTCCCACACCTGGCGATGCACGTCTGCATCGGAGAATGTTCAACGCAGCGTTGGTATCTCGATCATGCTCGACACCACAGTCACTGCAGGCCCACTCTCTTATTCTCAGTCCCGCGATACCTTTCGGCCGCGTCGTGCTGTCTTTCGATCCGCACGACGAACAGGACTGGGTGGAACCGCTTTCGTCGACTTCCTCGAACGTGGCCCCGTGCGCGATCGCTTTATAGCGGAGCTTGTTCCGGAAGGACGACCAGGATGCGTCGTAGACGCTCTTCGCCATCCTGGTTCTGGCGAGTTTGACGGCAGATACGTTGCCAACCGCGATGTAATCGAATCGCCGCACCAGATCGAGCGTGAGCTTGTGCTGGAAGTCGGCGCGGGCATTGGCGATCTTTGCGTGCAGCTTCGCGATATGTCGCTTGTGCTTTCGTGCTCGCTGCGCTTTCGCCAGCTTTTCCGCCGCGCGTCGGCCGAACCGGTCATTCGGCAGTTTTTCTCCGGTCGAAAGTGTGGCGAAGTCTTTCAGGCCGAGGTCGATGCCCACACCGGAACGGATAGGTCGGGCCTGCACATCCGGCATCTCGATCACGATGTTGAGAAACCAATTGCCGCGCGCATCCTGCGCAAAGTTGGTGCCGTCCTTGATCTTGCCGTCGGGAAGCGGTCGGCTGTTGAACACGCGGAAGGTGTTGCCGGCGAAACGGAACGCGTCACCCTCGCGCTTCAGGTCACGCCCCTTCAGCGGCACCCAGCCCAGCGATTTCCTGCCGCGATAGCGCAGGTAGGGGCGACGGTTCCGACTGCGCGACTTCGCGTACTGCTCGCACGTCGCGTTGATCGTGCCGGAGTGGATGTCGAGTTCCTTGCTGCTGCCGGTCGTGAGCACATTCAAGTCGAAACCGGTCGGCCACTTCTTGTTCCACTTGAGCGCGTGCTTCTGCGTGTCATTGCAGAAGTTCCAGACGTAGTTCACCGCACGGCTCTGCTTGTTGAGCAGTCCGTTGAGCGATTTCACCCGGTAGCGGTAGACAAGGATCATGCCGGTGATCCTAACCCGTGGAAGAAGCTGTCTGTCAACAGCACTCCTTTCCTTCCCGCCATCAATGGCGGGGTCTCTCGGAGCAAATTCTGATGAAGACGCCCATTCTCCCGAACCACGCGCACCGCCACATGACGTGCAGGCCGCGCCAGCTGTTTGCCGCACTCTCGATACTTGCGATAGTCGGAACCGCCGGCTGCAACAGGCAAACAGGCGCACCGCCCGGAGGCTTCGCCTCGCAGACCGCACAGGTGGGCGTGCTCTCGCTCGCGCCGCAGCACATCGTCGAAACCACCGAACTCTCCGGCCGCCTTTCCTCGCAGAAGGTCTCCGACGTGCGACCGCAGGTGAGCGGAATCATCCTCAAGCGCTTGTTCGTGGAAGGCGGCGACGTGAAGGCGGGCCAGGTGCTCTACCAGATCGATCCGGCCACCTACCAGGCTGCCTACGACCAGGCGCGTGGCACGCTCGAAAACGCCCGCGCCACGCTGGCCTCGGCGAAGACGAAAGCGGACCGCTACACCGAACTCGTGAAGATCAACGCCGTGAGCAAGCAGGACTACGACGATGCCGTCGCTGCGGTTCGCGAAGACGCCGCGAGCGTCACGGCCGACGAGGCAGCGCTCGAATCCGCGCGCGTGAACCTCGAATACACGCGCGTGCGTGCGCCCATTTCGGGGCGCATCGGCGCATCGACCGTGACAGAAGGCGCGCTCGTCACCTCGAACCAGACCACCGCGCTCGCCACCATCCAGGCGTTCGACCAGATGTACCTCGACGTCACGCGCCCGAGCACGGAATGGTTGAGGCTTCGCAAGGCCTTCGCTTCCGGGCGCCTGAAGAAGACGGGCAGCGACAGCGCCGCCGTCACGCTCGTGATGGAAGACGGCACCGAATACGCCCACCCCGGCGCGCTGCAGTTCTCCGGCGTCACGGTGGACGCCACCACGGGTTCGGTCACGCTGCGCAGCACGTTCCCGAACCCCGAACGCGAATTGCTGCCGGGCATGTTCGTGCGCGCGCGCCTGGAAGAAGGCGAGAACGACAACGCGATACTCGTGCCGCAGATGGCCGTGACGCGCGCGTCGGACGGCAAGGCGAGCGTCTACGTCGTGGATGCGGCGGGCAACGCGCAGCAGGTGCAAGTAACGGCCGACAACGCTTTCCGCGACCAATGGATCGTGACGTCCGGTCTGCACGCCGGCGACCGCGTGATCGTGAGCGGCCTGCAGAGCGTGCATGCGGGCGCGCCGGTCAAGGTGGCGGCCGATACGCCGCAGACGCAGGCGGACGCGGCACCCGCGGCACCCGCGACAGACACGGCCTCGACCGTGTCGGCACAACACTAGGCGGAGAACGGCATGGCAGAGTTCTTCATCAAGCGTCCCATTCTCGCGTGGGTCATGGCCATCGTCATCATGCTGGTGGGCGCGGCGGCGGTCACGAGTCTTCCCGTCGCGCAGTACCCCACCATCGCGCCACCCTCGGTGCAGGTGACGGCCACTTACCCCGGCGCCTCCGCAGACACCGTCGCTGCAACCGTGACGCAGGTGATCGAGCAGAAGCTGAGCGGCATCGACAACGTGCTGTACATGTCGTCCACGAGCAGTTCCGCCGGGCAGGCCACCATCACGCTGACGTTCAATCCCGGAACGAATCCCGACATCGCGCAGGTGCAGGTGCAGAACAAGGTGACGCAGGCCACGCCTACCCTGCCCCAAACGGTGCAGGAGCAAGGGGTGCAGGTAGCGAAGGCGTCGACGAGCTTCCTCATGATCGTCGCGCTCTCGTCGCCGGGCGGCACCTGGAATTCGGTGGATCTCGGCAACATCATCGCGACCCGGATCGAAGATCCGCTCGCGCAGTTGAACGGCGTGGGCGACGTGACGCTGTTCGGCGCGCAGCACGCCATGCGCATCTGGCTCAACCCGGTGAAGCTGCACAGCGTCGGACTCACGCCCTCCGACGTGACCACGGCCATCACCAACCAGAACGTCGAGCTCTCCACGGGGCAGGTAGGCGGCTCGCCGGCAACGGATTCGCAGGCCATCAACGCGACCATCCGCTCGTCGAGTCTGCTTACGACCGCCGACCAGTTCGCCAGCATCCTGCTGCGCGTGAACAGCGACGGCTCGCGCGTGCTGCTGAAGGACGTTGCGCGCGTGGAGGTGGGCGGCGACAGCTACGACACCTCGTCGCGTCTGAACGGCAAGCCGGCATCCGCGCTCGCCATCAAGCTCGCCACTGGCGCCAACGCGCTGGACGCAGCCAACGCGGTGCGCGCGAAGCTCGCCGAAATCCAGCTGCAATTGCCGAAGGACGTCGCGATCAGTTACCCGTACGACACCACGCCGTTCGTTCGCATCTCGATCGAAGAGGTCGTGAAAACGCTGTTCGAAGCGGTCGTACTGGTCTTCCTCGTGATGTACCTGTTCCTGCAGAACGTGCGCGCCACGCTGATTCCCACCATCGTGGTGCCCGTCGCGCTGCTCGGCACGTTCGGTGTGATGTCGATGATCGGTTTTTCGATCAACGTGCTCTCGATGTTCGCGATGGTGCTCGCCATCGGCCTGCTCGTGGACGACGCCATCGTGGTGGTGGAAAACGTCGAGCGCATCATGAGCGAGGAGAAGCTCGGCCCGAAGGAAGCCACGCACAAGGCGATGGGGCAGATTACCGGCGCCCTGGTCGGCGTGACCACCGTGCTCACCGCCGTCTTCATTCCGATGGCGTTCTTCGCGGGCTCCACGGGCGCGATCTACCGGCAGTTCTCCATCACCATCGTCTCGGCGATGCTGCTGTCGGTCATGCTCGCGCTCACGCTCACGCCGGCGCTGTGCGCCACGCTGCTCAAGCGCGCCGACGTGGAGCACCACGAAAAGCGCGGCTTCTTCGGCTGGTTCAACCGGTGGTTCGCCAAGAGCAATGCGGGCTACAGTTCCTCGCTCGCACGCGTGGTCGCACGGCCCGCGCGTTACATGCTTCTCTACGGTGTGATCGCCGGCGTCGTGGCGTTGCTCTACGTCACGTTGCCCTCCTCGTTCCTGCCTGCCGAAGACCAGGGCTACTTCATCGTGTCGATCAGCGCGCCCGCGGGCACGCCAGCCTCGCGTACGCTGAAGACGGTGGAGGCCGTGGAGCAGTACGTGCTGAAAGACGAGCCGGGCGTCAAGCAGGTCATCGCCATCAACGGCTTCAGCTTCAACGGCCAGGGGCAGAACAACGCCATCGCGTTCGTGACGCTCAAGGACTGGAGCCTGCGCGGTTCGCGCGACAGCGCGCCTGCCATCATCGCGCGCGCCAACCAGCATTTCGCCGGGAATCGCGACGCGCGCATCTTCGTGCTGAATCCGCCCGCCATTCAGGAACTGGGTACGCAAAGCGGTCTCGACTTCGAGATAGAAGACCGCGGCGGCGCAGGCCACGACAAGCTGCTCGCGGTGCGCAACCAGTTTCTCGGCATGGCGTCGAAGGAACCGACGCTCGCGATGGTGCGCCCGTCCGGCCTTGAAGACACGCCGCAGTTGCAGGTGGACATCGACCGCGAAAAAGCCAACGCGCTGGGGCTTTCCATCTCCGACGTCAACGACACGCTGCAGACCGCGTTCGGTTCGTCCTACGTGAACAACTACATCGACACGGGGCGCGTGCAGAAAGTCTACGTGCAGTCGGACGCGCCGTATCGCATGATGCCTGCCGACCTTGGCGACTGGTATGTGAAGGCAAGCAGCAACGCATCGAGTTCGTCGTCTTCATCGTCTTCGAGCACCACCACGAGTACGACAGGCTACGACTCCACGATGGTGCCCTTCTCGTCGTTCGCAAAGAGCCACTGGACGTTCGGGCCGCCGCAGATCGAGCGCTACAACCGGCAGCTCGCCATGGGCGTTTCGGCCGCCACGCGGCCCGGCGTGAGCACCGGCGATGCCATGAACGCGGTCGAGCAGCTCGCGCACAAACTGCCGCCCGGCTTCGCTCTGGAATGGACAGGACAATCCTATCAAGAGAAGCAGGCCGGCTCCCAGGCCACGACGCTCTACGCGATCTCGCTCGTCGTCGTGTTCCTGTGCCTTGCGGGTCTCTACGAAAGCTGGTCGATTCCGCTTGCGGTGCTGCTCGTCGTGCCGCTCGGTGTGCTGGGCGCGTTACTTGCCGCTCATGGGCGCGGACTTTCGAACGACATCTACTTCAAGGTGGGGCTGCTGGCCACCATCGGGCTTTCCACGAAGAACGCCATTTTGATCGTCGAGTTCGCGAAGGATCTGCAGGCGCAGGGGCACAGCCTCGTGGACGCCGTACTCGAAGCCGCCCACATGCGGCTGCGCCCCATTCTCATGACCTCGCTCGCGTTCGTGTTCGGCGTGCTGCCGCTCGTCATCAGTACGGGTGCCGGCGCCGGCGCACGCCATGCCATCGGCACGGGCGTGACGGGCGGCATGATCGCGGCCACGGTGCTCGCCATCTTCTTCGTACCGGTCTTCTTCGTCGTGGTGCGCAGGCTGTTCAAGGAACACGGTCACACCACGGACTCCGCCGACATCATCGAGGGCAACGCATGAAACGCACATTGATCGCCCTTCTTTGCGCGGGCGCGCTGGCAGGCTGCACGCTGGACCCGATGTACCAAAGGCCGGCCGCACCGGTCGATAACACCTGGTCCACCGTGCCCGCGCAGGCGCAGCCGAAGGCCGCTCAGAGCACCGCCGCGGTGCCGCTGGGGGCCGATCTCGGCTGGCGCGACTTCTTCAAGGATCCGCGACTGCAAAAGCTGATCGAACTCGCGCTCGCGAACAACCGCGATATGCGCGTGGCCGCGCTCAACGTGGCGCAGTACGAAGCGCAGTACCGCATTGCGCGCGCCAACGTCGGACCGACCATCAACGCATCCGGCTCGGTCACGCGCGAACGCGTGGCAGGCTCCACGAGCGCATACAGTTCGAGCAGCGCGAGCGTGGGCCTCACGTCGTGGGAAATCGACTTCTTCGGCCGCCTGCGCAGCCTGAAGCGCCAGGCGCTCGAGCAGTACCTCGCCACGGACGCCGCGCGCACCAGCACGCAGATCAGCCTGATCGCGACCGTCGCCACCGACTATCTGCAACTGCTTTCCGACGAGGCTTCGTTGCAGATCACGCAGAACACCGCGGATGCGGACCAGCACACCTACGACCTCACGGTGAACAAGATGAAGATGGGCAGCGCGTCGCTGCAGGACGTGCGCCAGGCCGAAAACTCGCTGGCGAGCGCGCGGTCGAGTCTCGCCTCGTACACGCGTGCGGTCGCACAGGACCGCAACAACCTGGTGGCCGAAATCGGCGCGCCGCTGCCCGACGATCTGCCGCAAGGCCCTTCGCTGATGGAAAGCGAGAACACGTTCGCGGACATCGGCGAAGGCGTGCCGTCGGATCTGCTCGCGCGCCGGCCCGACATCGTCGAAGCCGAGCACACGCTGAAGGCCGCCAACGCCAACATCGGCGCGGCGCGCGCCGCGTTCTTTCCGAAGATCGAGCTGACGGCTTCCGCGGGCACCACGAGCGGCGGCCTCTCGAACCTCTTCAAGGCGGGCACGGGCGCGTGGACATTTGCGCCGTCCATCTCGGTACCTCTCTTCGACTTCGGCTACAACCGCGCCACGCTGGACGTGGCGAAAGTCGAAAAGGACATCGACATCGCCAACTACGAAAAGGCCATCCAGACGGCGTTCAAGGAAGTGTCGAATGCGCTCGCCGGACGCACCACGTATGTCACCCAGGTGGCCGCGGACCGTGACTACGTGAACTCGGCGCAGCAGTACTACGATCTCGCGCGGGCACGCTACCGCAGCGGTACCGACAGCTTCCTGACCCTGCTCGACGCGCAGCGGACGCTCTACGCCGCGCAGCAGCAACTGGTCACGGACATGCTCGCCAAGCAGTCCAACCTCATCACGCTGTACAAGGTGCTGGGCGGCGGCTGGTGGGAGACGGGCATGGTGGCGCAGCGGTAACCGCTGTACGCCCGTGAACGACGTGTATTCACCAATCGCGGGTGTCTTGCTATCGATGAGCGGCACTTCGTCGTAGCGACGGCGCTACCGCGCCGCGATCCCCGCAATGAAGCACACGCTTGCAGCCGCCGACGCCACCGTGCGCACGTGATTCCACCTCGTCCAGTCGTGCACGTAGCGCGCCCACAGTGCCGCGCCTTGCACGCTCACCGGATCGGCCGCGGCAAGCGCATCGTTGAGCGGCACGTTGACGGCCATCGTCACGGCGAACATGCCGAACACATAAAGCACGCCGCCCGCGACCGCCGCCATCGCGCCCGGCTGGTCGCGATTGAACAATGCGATCACAACAAGCGCAAGCGCCGTCAGCGTCGTGCCGAGAAACAGCGGCATGAACGGCGAACGCACGATGTCGACGTTGATCGCGTTCATCGCGGCCGCGCCGGCTGGCGGCGCGAGCCGGCCGAGCGACGTCATCACGAACGTCGAGAACGCGAAGTACACGCCGGCCATCAGCCCGCAGCCGATGGCCGAACCCCACAGCAATGCGGAAGTCACGAACGCGATCATGGTCAGGCGCTCCACACGCCGGTGGCGGCCGTCGCACGCGCATAGTCGGCGAAATCGCGCGCCGGGCGCCCGAGCGTCTCTTCGATGCCATACGCCACCGCGCTGTTGCGCCCGTCGAGCACCACGCGGAACAGATCGTCGAGCAGTTCGACGACCGGTTCCGGCACCCCGACCTCGTGCAGCCTCGCGACGAACGCATCGTGCGAAATCTCGCGATAAGCGAGCGGCCGGCCGGCGGCCCGCGCGATTTCACCGACGGCTTCCGCGAACGTCAGTGCGCGCGGGCCCGTGACTTCGATCACACGATCCGCGAACCGCCCATCGGTGAGTGCGGCCACGGCTACATCGGCGATGTCGTCCGCATCGACGAACGGCTCGGGCACCGCACCCGCCGGCAGCGCGACTTCGCCGGCCAGCACGCCGTCGAGCAGATAGCCCTCGGAGAAGTTCTGGTTGAACCAGCTTGCACGCACGACACCCCAGCCCACGCCCGACGCCTGCAACGCGGCCTCGGCCGCCTGCGCACGCGGCTCGCCGCGCCCGGACAGCAGCACCACGCGCTCGACGCCGCGCTCCCGCGCGAGCCGGGCGAATCCGGCAATCGCGTCCACCGCGCCTTCGACGGCCAGATCGGGCTGGTAGGTCACATAGGCGGCCGACACGCCGTCGAGCGCGGCGGGCCAGGTCTCGGGCACGGTCCAGTCGAAGCGGACGGCCGACGTGCGCGACACCGGCCGCGTCGCGAGGCCGCGAGCACGCAGCCGGGCATCGACGCGGGCGCCCGTCTTGCCCGAACCGCCGACGATGAGGATGGGAAGTGCCGACATGAGCGTCTCCTTTGACAATAAACACGAGAATTTCTCGTATTTTAAAAACACGATAGACTCTCGCATTAGCAACGTCAAGTTTTTCGGGAGGCGGCATGGGCCGACAAAAATCGGGGCGGAACGACGAGCCCGACGCGGCGGCAGCGGATGCGCCTGCGCGCGCGCGGCTGGTGCCGACGCAGCAGCGCAGCCGCGAGCGGTTCGAGCGCATCCTTGCGTGTGCGTCGGAGGTGATGATCGAGAAAGGCTGCGATGCGTTCCGGATGAGCGACATCGTCGAACGCACGGGCATCTCGTTCGGTTCGCTGTACCAGTACTTTCCGGACAAGGCCGCGGTGATCGGCACGCTCGCGGAGCGCTACAACGCGGCCGGGCACGACTGCGTGCGGCGCGACCTCGCCACGATGAAGACGCTCGACGATCTGCACGCCACGCTCGCGCGCATCACCGACAGCTACTACCGGATGTTCGTCGACGAGCCGCTGATGCGCGACATCTGGCGCGCGACGCAGGCCGATCGCGCGCTGCAGGAACTGGATCGTGCGGACGGCGCGTTCCTGGCCGGGATGTTCGCGGATGCATTGGCAGAAGTCGCACCCGGCACGACCCGCGCGCAGCGCAGCGCATTCGCCGAGCTGATGATGATCCAGATCGCGGCGGCCGTGCGCCATGCGATCACGCTGCCGCCGAAGGCGGCGCGGCAGATTCTCGCGATGTTCAAGCGCGCGCTGCCGCGCGATCTGTCGGTGCTTGACGCATAATCGCGCCGCACAAAGCACGCGGCCGCCCGAAGGCGGCCGCGCGAAGTGGCATGATGTGCCGCTTACTTGCCTTACTTGCCGTAGTCGTACACCCCGCGCCCGGTCTTGCGCCCGAGCCGTCCTGCCGACACCATCTCGCGCAGCAGCGGGCACGCGCGATATTTCGGATCGCCGAAGTCCTTCACGAACACATCCATTACCGCGAGGCACACGTCGAGGCCCACGAGGTCGGCCAGCGCGAGCGGCCCGATCGGGTGGTTCGCGCCGAGCTTCATCCCCGCGTCGATCTCCTCGGCCGACGCGATGCCTTCGGCCAGCACGAAGAACGCTTCGTTGATCATCGGCACCAGGATCCGGTTTACGACGAAGCCCGGCGAATTGCGCACGCCGATCGGCGATTTGTCGAAACGCTCGGTCAGCGCGCGCACGGCCGACGCGGTCGCGTCGCTCGTCTGCAGCCCGCGGATGATCTCGACGAGCGGCATCAGCGGCACCGGGTTGAAGAAATGCATGCCGAGGAAACGCGACGGATCGGCAAGCGGCGCCGCGAGCGCGGTGATCGAGATCGACGACGTGTTGGTCGCGATGATCGCGTCCGGGCGCGCGACCGCCTCGATCTGCTTCAGGATGCGGCCCTTCAGCTCGACGTTCTCGGTCGCGGCTTCGATCACGATGTCGGCCGACGCGAGCTTCGCGTAGTCGGTCGACGTCGTGATGCGCGCGAGCGCCGCATCGCGTGCGGCCGCGTCGAGCTTGTCCTTCGACACGAGCCGCTCGAGGCTGCCCTTCAGCGTCGCGAGACCCTTGTCGAGCGCGGCGTCGCTGACGTCGATCATCACGACGTTCAGTCCTGCAACGGCAGCGGTTTGCGCAATGCCGTTACCCATGGTTCCGGCGCCCACGACGCCGACGATTTCGATGGCCATGAAATGTCCTGTGTATTCGGATGCTGAGCGGTCGATTATCAGATGTTCTCGAAGATCGCGGCAATCCCCTGGCCGCCGCCGATACACATCGTCACGAGCGCGTAACGCCCGCCGATGCGCTTCAGCTCGTACAGCGCCTTCACCGTGATCAGCGCGCCGGTCGCACCGATCGGGTGGCCGAGCGAGATGCCCGAGCCGTTCGGGTTGACCTTCGCGGGATCGAGGCCGAGTTCCTGCGTGACCGCGCACGCCTGGGCGGCGAACGCCTCGTTGGCTTCGATCACGTCGAGATCGGTGATCTTCAGGCCGGCGCGTTCAAGCGCCTTCTGCGTGGCCGGCACCGGGCCGATGCCCATGTACGCCGGATCGACGCCCGCGTGCGCGTACGCGACGAGGCGGGCGAGCGGCTTCACGCCCTGCGCGCGCGCGGCGTCCGCGCTCATCATCAGCACGGCGGCCGCGGCGTCGTTGATGCCCGATGCGTTGCCGGCCGTCACGGTGCCGTTCTCCTTCGCGAACACCGGCTTCAGCTTCGAGAAATCGTCCGGGCCGGCGTCGTGGCGCACGTGCTCGTCGGTGTCGAACGCGACTTCGCCCTTCTTCGTGCGGATTGAGATCGGCAGGATCTGGTCCTTGAAGCGCCCTTCCGCGATCGCGCGCGCCGCGCGACGATGCGATTCGAGCGCCAGCGCATCCTGCGCTTCACGCGAGATGTCGTACTTGCGTGCGACGTTCTCGGCCGTCACGCCCATGTGGATCGTCTGGAACGGGTCGTGCAGCGCGCCGAGCATCATGTCGACGAGCTTGCCGTCGCCCATGCGCTGACCGAAGCGCGCGGCCGGCACGGTGTACGGCGCGCGGCTCATGTTCTCCGAACCGCCGCCGATCGCGACGTCGGCATCGCCGAGCATGATCGTCTGCGCGGCCGACACGATCGCCTGCAGGCCCGAGCCGCACAGGCGGTTCACGGTCAGCGCCGGCGTGTGCTGCGCGACGCCGCCATTGATCGCCGCGACGCGCGCGAGATACATGTCCTTCGGCTCGGTGTTCACGACGTGGCCGAACACGACATGGCCGACCGCATCGCCCGGCACGTTCGCGCGCGCCAGCACTTCGGCGACCACCTTCGCGCCGAGGTCGGTCGGCGCGAAATCCTTCAGGCTCCCGCCGAAATCGCCGATCGCGGTACGGACACCGCTCACCACCACGACTTCCTTCGCTGCATTGCTCATCGTCTCACTCCGGTTCGTTCGCGCCCGCGGGCGCGGGGATGCGTTGCGTTACATGTTCGGGTAATTCGGCCCGCCGCCGCCTTCGGGCGTGACCCACACGATGTTCTGCGTCGGGTCCTTGATGTCGCAGGTCTTGCAGTGCACGCAGTTCTGCGCGTTGATCACCAGCCGATCGCTGCCGTCGTCGTTCTTCATGAACTCGTACACCGCCGCCGGGCAGAAGCGCGCCTCCGGCCCCGCGTAGGTGCGCAGGTTCACGTTCACCGGCACGCTCGCGTCCTTCAGCGTCAGGTGCGCCGGCTGGTTCTCCTCGTGGTTCGTGTTCGAGATGAACACCGACGACAGCCGGTCGAACGTCAGCTTGCCGTCCGGCTTCGGATACTCGATCGGCTCGCACTGCGATGCCGGCTTCAGCATTTCATGGTCCGCGTGCTGGTGATGCAGCGTCCACGGCACGTTGCCGCCCATCACCTTCTGCTCGAGCCCGACCATCAGCGTGCCCAGGTACAGGCCCTTGGCCATCCACTGCTTGAAGTTGCGCGCGCGGTACAGCTCCGTGTACAGCCACGATTGCTTGAACGCGTCGGGGTACGCGTTGAGCTCGTCCGACTGGCGGCCGGCCTGCACCGCGTCGAACGCAGCATCGGCCGCCAGCATGCCGGTCTTGATCGCCGCGTGGCTGCCCTTGATCCGCGACGCGTTCAGGAAGCCCGCGTCGTCGCCGATCAGCGCGCCGCCCGGGAACACTGTCTTCGGCAGCGACAGCAGGCCGCCGGCCGTGATCGCCCGCGCGCCGTACGACACGCGCTTGCCGCCTTCGAGGAATGCGCGGATCGACGGATGCGTCTTGTAGCGCTGGAATTCCTCGAACGGCGACAGGTACGGGTTCGTGTAGCCGAGGCCCACCACGAAGCCGACCACGACCTGGTTGTTGTCCATGTGATACAGGAACGAGCCGCCGTAGGTATCGGACTTCAGCGGCCAGCCGGCCGTGTGGATCACGAGGCCCGGCTTGTGCTTCGCGGGATCGATTTCCCACAGTTCCTTGATGCCGATCCCGTACGCTTGCGGATCGGCGTTCGCGTCGAGCTTGAACTTCGAGATCAGCTGACGGCCGAGGTGGCCGCGGCAGCCTTCGGCGAACAGCGTGTACTTCGCGTGCAGTTCCATGCCGAGCTGGAAGTTCTCGGTCGGCTCGCCGTCCTTGCCCACGCCCATGTTGCCGGTCGCGACGCCTTTGACCGAGCCGTCGTCGTTGTAGAGAATCTCGGCGGCCGGGAAGCCCGGGAAGATCTCGACGCCGAGCGCCTCGGCCTGTGCCCCAAGCCAGCGCGTGACGTTGCCCAGCGAGATCACGTAGTTGCCGTGATTCTTGAAATTCTCGGGCAGCGCCCAGTTGGGCGTCGTGACTGCGCTCTTCTCGGACAGGAACAGGAAGCGGTCTTCCGTCACCTCGACGTCGAGCGGCGCGCCGCGTTCCTTCCAGTCGGGAAACAGTTCGGTGATCGCGCGCGGGTCCATCACCGCGCCCGACAGGATGTGCGCGCCGATCTCGGAACCCTTCTCGAGCACGCACACGCCGATCTCGGTGCCTTTCTCGGCAGCCAGCTGCTTGAGCCGGATCGCCGCCGACAGCCCGGCGGGGCCGCCGCCGACGATCACGACGTCGTATTCCATCGATTCGCGCGGGCCGTATTGCGCGAGCAAGTCCTGTGTGGTCAAAATCCTGTCTCCTGCTGCGTCCCGACCGTCAGCCGGTCAGAACTGGTCTTCCGTCAACGCGAGCACGCTCTCGTTGCCTTTCGCGCCGACGATCGACGCTTCGAGCGCACTCGCCTGCACCAGCACGTGCTCCGCATAGCATTGCGCGATCGCGATCTTCGCGTCGAAGAACGCCGTGTCGCTCGCGCGGTTCGCGTGCGCGGCCAACAGCGCGCGCGCCATCTGCCATCCGCACAGCACCACGCCCGCCAGCTTCAGGTACGGCACGCTGCCCGCGAACACCGCGTTCGGGTCCTGCTTCGCGTTCGCCAGCACGTAGTCCACCACCGACGACAGCGAGCGCGCGCCCTTCTCCAGCTGCGCCTTCATCGACGCGGCTGCCGCGCCGTCCAGCTTGCCGAGCGCCGCGACAGTCTCGCCGATCTCCGCAATCAGTGCCTTGGCGACCGCGCCGCCGTCGCGCATCGTCTTGCGGCCGACCAGGTCGTTCGCCTGAATCGCGGTCGTCCCTTCGTAGATCGCCAGGATCCGCGCGTCGCGGTAGTACTGCGCCGCGCCGGTCTCCTCGATGAAGCCCATCCCGCCGTGCACCTGCACACCCAGGCTCGCCACGTCGTTCACCATCTCCGTGCTCCAGCCCTTCACCACCGGCACCAGATACTCGTAGATGGCCTGATGACGCGCGCGCGTCGCCTCGTCCGAATGATGGTGCGCAATGTCGCTGTGTGCTGCGGCCACATACGCCAGCGCCCGCGCGCCTTCGGTCAGCGCACGCATCGTGCCCAGCATCCGGCGCACGTCCGGGTGATGGATGATCGTCACCGACTGCTTGGCCGAGCCATCCACCGGACGGCTCTGCACGCGTTCCTTCGCGAATTCGGCCGCCTTCTGGTACGCGCGGTCGGCCACGCCGATCCCCTGCATCCCGACCCCGAAGCGCGCCGCGTTCATCATGATGAACATGTATTCGAGGCCGCGGTTCTCTTCGCCGATCAGGTAGCCGATCGCGCCGCCGTGATCGCCATATTGCAGCACCGCCGTCGGGCTCGCCTTGATCCCGAGCTTGTGTTCGATCGACACGCAGTGCACGTCGTTGCGCGCACCGAGCGAGCCGTCTTCATTGACCATGAACTTCGGCACGATGAACAGCGAAATGCCCTTCACGCCTTCCGGCGCGTTCGGCGTGCGCGCCAGCACCAGGTGGACGATGTTGTCCGCCATGTCGTGCTCGCCCCACGTGATGAAGATCTTGGTGCCGAACACCTTGTAGGTGCCGTCGCCCTGCGGCTCCGCGCGCGAGCGCACCAGCGCGAGATCCGAACCGGCTTGCGGCTCGGTCAGGTTCATCGTGCCGGTCCATTCGCCCGAGATCAGCTTCGGCACGTAACGCTGCTTCTGCTCGTCGGTGCCGGCCGTCAGCAGCGCCTCGATCGCGCCGTCGGTCAGCAGCGGGCACAGCGCGAACGACAGGTTCGACGCGTTCAGCATCTCGATGCACGGCGTCGCGATCAGCTTCGGCAGCCCCTGGCCGTCGTATTCGGCCGGATGCTGCAGGCCCTGCCAGCCGCCTTCGACGAACTGGCGAAACGCTTCGCCGAAGCCCGGCGTCGCGGTCACGACGCCATCCTTCCAGCTGCTCGGGTTGCGGTCGCCTTCGACGTTCAGCGGCGCCAGCACCTCGCCGCAGAATTTCGCGGACTCGTCGAGCACGGCCTGCGCCGTGTCGTAACCCGCATCCTCGAAGCCCGGCAACTGCGCAACGGCGTCGATGCCCGCGAGTTCCTTCAGCACGAACAGCATGTCCTTGACGGGGGCGTTATAGCTCATGGTCGATGTTCCAATCAGGCGGTGAATAGGAGCGCCACGGGGTCTGATACGGCAAAACCGGCCAGAACCGGGCGACGGGATGGGCCATCCTAACGCCGGGGATCCGGATTCCCATTGTCATATCCGGCCCACATGGTGACAAAACCGGCCACGTCGCGCGCGGGCGGCTGCCCTCGCGCCTAACCAGGAAAGCCCGTCGGGCGGCCATCAGCGCTCGTCCGACGGCCGTTCCGGCCGGGTGGCGAAATAGCGCGCGGGCGAATCACCGAACGCCTTGCGGAACATCGCGATGAAGTTGCTGGGCGACGCGTAACCCAGCGCGTCCGACACCTCGGCCACCGGTCGGCCGCGGGCGAGCAGATCGAGGCCATGCGCGAGACGTGCCTGCTGGCGCCATTGCGCGAAGCTCATCCCCGTTTCGGCCGACATGAGCCGCCGCAACGTACGAGGCGACATCGCACCGAACGCCGCCCACGCGTCGAGCGTGCGCGGGTTGCCGGGATCGTCGAGGAGCGCCCGTGCCACGCGCGCGAGCCGCGGATCGACGGGCATCGGCACGTGCAACGCCTCGAGCGGCGTGCGCCGGATTTCGTCGTGGATGACCGCGGCCATCCGCGCGTGCTCGGGCGCCAGCGGCGCGTGCCGGCACCATCCGATCGCCCGGTGCACGAGCGAGCGCAGCACCGCGCTGATGCCGATCACGCACGGCTCGTCCGGCAGGCCCGCGCAGAACGGCGGCGCGGCCAGCAGCACCCAGCCGGCCGGCGCACCGCTCACCCGCACCTTGTGCGGCATGCCGGGCGGCACCCAGCCCGCACGATGCGGCGGGAGCAGCCACGCGCCGCGTGGCGTATGAACGTGGATCAGCCCCGCCTCGACACACAGCACCTGGCCGCGCGCATGCGCATGCCAGTCGTATTCGCGTGTGCCGAGCCGATACGCGCTGGCCGGATCGTCATTGCCGCGCAGCGCGATCAGCGCGGGACCGTCCAGCCATTCGCTGTAGTCGGGGGGCGTCACGTCGGTGGCGGGTGCGTCGTCCATGTTGGCCAGTTTACGGCATCGAGCGGCCGGATGCCGTTATCCGACCGCCCGTCCCGCGCGGAACAATGCATGCCGGACCGCGCGCCCCGCGCGGCTAGCGGAGATCGTCCCATGCAAAACATTCATGTCGCCATCGTCGGCGCGGGCCTCGGCGGTCTGTGCCTCGCCCAGGCGCTGAAACAGGCCGGCATCGCGTTCGATGTCTACGAGCGCGACCCCGCCATCGACAGCCGGATGCAGGGCTACCGCATCCGGATCGACACGGCCGGGCAGCGCGCGCTGGCGGCCTGCCTGCCGGCCGGGCTGGCGGCATTGTTCCGGGCGTCGGCGTCGCAGGGCGCCGGCGGCTCGCGGCTCGCGACGCCCCGGCTCGCGCCGGCCGACGGACACGCGTCCCCCGGCTGGCACACTGCACCGGACACGCCGGACCTGAGCGTGAACCGGCTGACCCTGCGGGAGATCCTGACGGCCGGCATCGAGGATCGTGTGCATTTCGCGCACGCGGTCGACCACTATCGCCTGCTGCCCGACGGCCGCGCGCAGGTGATGTTCGCGAGCGGCACGTCCGGGGCCGTCACGTGCGACGTGCTGGTCGGCGCGGACGGCGTCCATTCGACCGTCCGGGCGCAGCTCGTCCCCGCCGCCGCGCCGGTCCGGACCGGCAGCCTGTGCCTCTACGGCAGGACCCGGCTACCGACCGACGGCCCCGCCTTCGCCGACACCGCCGTGTTGCGCGACGCCACCACGGTGATCCTGGCCGACGGCTGCGCGGCGATCCTCGAGGACATGCGGTTCCGCACCGACTTGCGCGCGCTCGCCGCCCGTGCGCTGCCGCGCAGCCGGTTCACGCCGCCGGACGACTATTTCTACTGGGCCGCGATCGGGCCGTCAGGCCGCCTCGGGCTGGACGGCGCCGACACGACGGCTGCGCTGGCGGCCCGGATCCCGGCCGCGCTGCGGCACGTCGCGCGAGACTGGCACCCGGTGCTGCGACGCCTGCTGCTCGATACGCCGGCCGACGCCGTCGCCGCGCTGCCCGTGCGCCGCGGATGCCCCGACGTCGCGCTGCCGGCCGGCCCGGTCACGCTGCTCGGCGACGCGATCCATGCGATGAGTCCCGCCGGCGGCGCGGGCGCCAATACCGCGCTCAGGGATGCCGCTGCGCTCGCAACGCTGCTGGCCGGGCAGACCGGCAGCGACGGTGACATCCGGCACGCGCTGACGCGATATGCCGAACACATGCGTGTGTGGGCGACCGACGCGGTGGCCGCGTCCGATCGTGCAGCCGCGTGGCTGTTTGCCGCGGGCGAACCGGAAGCGCCCATTAATCCGGAGTCCATATCGACGATCGCGGGCACGCGCGCCAAAGGAAACGGCTAGCCGCAATCGTGCCCGCACGGCGCGAGCGTCGAAGGGAGCCGGTTATGGGAGCGTCCGCTCAAAACCGGCCGTGAAAACCGCAAAGGAGCCGGTTATGGGATTCACTCCGCGCATCCGCGAACCCGCGACGCACGGCCCCGCGCCCGCATCACGCGCGGCGCCGATACGTCCCCGGCGTACTCCCCGTCCAGTGCCGGAACGCGCGATGAAACGCGCTCGGGTCGTCGAAGCCGATATCGGCGCCGATCGCCGCGATCGTGTCGGGCGTATCGGTCAGCCGCTGGATCGCGATATCGCGCCGCAGCTCGTCCTTCAGCACCTGGAACGTCGTCCCTTCGGCGGCCAGGTGACGGCTCAGCGTACGCACCGAGCAATGCAGGTGCTCGGCCGCCTGGTCGATCACGGGCAGATCCGGCAGCGCCGCCGACAGGTACTGCCGCACCCGATGGCACACGAGCTGCTCGCTGAACGATTCGAAGATCCAGTCGCCGGGCGCGCGCGCGAGGAATTTACCCAGGTTGCGCTTGCTCTGCCGGATCGGCGCGTCGAGGTAATCGGCGCTGAAGCGCATCAGCGTGCGCTCGCAGTCGAACTGCACGGCGCCGGTGAAGAAGTACAGGTGGTCGACCGCATGGCGCGGCCGCGGGCACGCGAACTCGATCTGCAGCAGCGGAATCTTCTGCCCGATCAGCCAGGAGCACACGCCGTGCACGAGCTTGAGCATCAGCTCCTGGCCGAGCGCGCCGATCGGGCCGATGGCGTCGTTCGGGCGCAGCAGCACCTGCGCGACGAGCTCGTCGCGCTTCGATTCGACGAAGAAGTCGTCGAGCAGGATGTGGAAGAATTGTCCGAAACGATGCAGCGCCGTTTCGAGGTTGCGCGCATCGAGCAGGCTCAGGCACAGATACTTCAGCGTGCCGCCGCGCAGCGGGCGCGAGAAGATGCCGGGCATCTCGTCGTCGAGGTCGATCGCGAGCGTGCGGTACAGCGTCGAGAACTGCTCCTCCGTCACGCGCGCGTGCGGCTCGCCGAGCAGCTCGATCGGAATGCCGGCGCCGCGCAGGTAACGTTCGACCCCGTCGCGCTGCATGCCCGCGCTCGCGAGAAAGCCGTTGACGAGCGAGATCGGCACCGTCGCGCTCGGCGACGGCTGCGCACGCCCGGGCCGGGCGGAAAGTGAATCTGAGCCGGTCATCGCGTCCCCGTCGATCGAACCGACCGCATTGTACTTGAGCGGCCCGAGCGCCACTGTCGGGGTTATCGGCGCACCGGGCCGCACAGCCGCGGCCGCGGCGCCCTCGTCAGTCGGTGCGGCTGAGCTCCCGGCGCAGGATCTTGCCGACCGTCGACTTCGGCAGCCGGTCGACGAAGCGGACCAGCTTCGGCACCTTGTACGCCGCCAGGCTTGCGCGGCAATGCGCGACGAGCTGCGCTTCCGTCACGTCGGCGTCCGGCGCACGCACCACGAACAGCTTGACGGCCTCGCCCGTACGCGGGTCCGGCACGCCAATGCACGCGCATTCGGCGACGCCCGGCAGCGCGGTCGCCACCGCTTCCACCTCGTTCGGGTACACGTTGAAGCCGGACACGATGATCATGTCCTTCTTGCGGTCGACGATCCGCAGGAAGCCGGCCGCGTCGAACACGCCGACGTCGCCGGTGCGGAAATAGCCGTCCGCCGTGAACGCGGCCGCATTGGCGTCCGGCTTCTGCCAGTAGCCGCTCATCACCTGCGGCCCCTTCACGCAGATCTCGCCCGCTTCGCCGAGCGCCACCTCGCGATCCTGCTCGTCGAGCAGCTTCACGTCGGTCGACGGCAGCGGCAGGCCCGTGGTGCCCGTGAACCGGTCGATCGACTGCGGGTTGAACGACACGACCGGCGACGTTTCCGACAGCCCGTAGCCTTCGCGGATGAAATTGCCCGTCGCCGCCTTCCAGCGCGACGAGATCACGTCGATCACCGCCGCGCCGCCGCCGGCCGACAGCTTCAGCCGCGACCAGTCGACCTCCTTCAGCCGTGGATGGCCGGCAAGCCCCGCGTACAGCGTGTTCACGCCGACGAACACCGTCGGCCGCGCGGCCTTCAGCACGTCGACGAACCCGTCCATGTCGCGGGGATTCGCGACGAGCCAGTTCTGCGCGCCGATCGCGAAGTAGGACAGGAAGTTCACCGTCAGCGCGAAGATGTGATACAGCGGGATCGCCGTGACCACGACCTCTTCGCCCGGCTGGCGCGCATCCGGCACGATCGCTGCGAACTGCGCGACGTTCGCGACGAGGTTGCGATGCGACAGCGCCGCGCCCTTCGACAAGCCGGTCGTGCCGCCCGTGTATTGCAGCAGCAACAGGTCCGCGCCGCTCAGCGCAACCGGCTCGCACGCGAGCGATTCGCCGGCGGCGATGGCTTGCGCGAGCGCGGTCGAACCGGGCGGCAGTGCGTCACACGTGCCGGCCGGCGCATCGACGACGCCGAGATCCTCGCGCCCCACGCTCAGCACGGTGCGCACGCGCGTGCCGCCGACCACCTCCGCGAACGTGCCCATCGAGCCGCCGCAGACGACCGCCACCTCGACCCCCGCGTCGTTGAGCTGATGCTCGAGTTCGCGCGCGGTGTAGTGCGGATTCACGTTGACCTGGATCGCGCCGATCTTCGCGACGGCGACGAACACGACCGGAAACGCGAGCACGTTGGGCAGCATCACGGCCACTCGATCGCCCTTGCGCACGCCGACGACCTGCTGCAGATACGCGGCCAGCGCAGTCGACAGGCGCTCGACGTCGGCATAGGCGAGCGTACGGCCGAATGCATGGAACGCCGGACGGTCGGCGAAGCGGCGCATCGCGTCGTCCAGCAGCGCGCTGACGGAAGGATGGCGATCGGCGTCGATCTCGGCGGGGATCGAGCCATACGACCCGGTCCAGTGTCTCTTCGTCATGTCTCACTCCTCTGGGACGGCACGCCAGCCTGCGCGCCGTTCGCACGGCGGCCTGCACGCCACAAGGACGCGGGCCGCCGCCTGATCGGCGACTATCGCCCGCGCGACGCGCTTTGCAAATGATCCGGGCGGCCGAAAACATGATCGAAACGGACACGCGGACGCACGTGCCTACGCAACTTCATACGGCGAACGCCCGTCCGCCCGGCCTGTTCCGTCAGCACATCAGGGTGAACCCTGTGGCGGATGGAACCGTTCCCGCGCAGAATTGCGTGCCGTCAACGATATCGATTCGGACGCAGGATCCCGCCATGCCGCGCAGTGCGCTGTTGAAACCGACCGACGCCCGTCACACCCGGCTGCCGGACGCCGCCTCCACCCACGCGTTGCGCGAGCAGCGCTTCACGCCGGCCAAGCTGGCCGTGCTGGTCGACGTAGCCGCGCAAACCGGCCTCGACCCGGCGACGGTGCTCGCCGGCACCGGCCTCGCGCCGGCCGACGTCGCGGACCCGTTCACGCTCACGTCGCCGCTGCAGTTCCTGACGGCCGCGCGCAATGCGGTCGGCCGGTACGACGGCACCGACCTCGGCGTGCGCGTCGGCCGCCTGCTGCGCGCGTCGAGCTACGGCATGTACGGCTACGCGATGCTGTGCTCGGAATCGCTCGCGCGCGCGTTCGATTCGGCCGTCAACTATCACCGGCTCGCGAACGGCATGCTGCCGATCCGCTGGGTCGAACAGGGCGACACCGCGTCGTGGCTGTTTCCGGACCGCCACGAAGTCGCGCTGCCCGATCTCGACGAGCCGCTGTACCGTTTCCTGATCGACATGCAGTTCGCACTGCACGTGACGATCATCAAGGACGTGATGGGCGGATGGTGCGTGCCGGCGCGCGCGCAGTTCGCGCAGCCGCGGCCGCCGCACGGGGCGCTGCTGGCCGACGCGCTCGAATGCCCGATCGCGTTCGACCAGCCGCATCACGTGCTCAGCTATCCGGCGGCATGGCTCGCGCGCGCGCCGCAGCTCGCGAATCCGATCACCGCCGCGCAGGTGTCGTCGCACTGCGCGCAGTTGCTCGACGAATTGCGCAGCCAGTCGGGCATCACGCGACGCGTCTACGAGGAGCTCACCCGCACGCCGGGACAATTCCCGGACATCGACGCGATCGCCGAGATCCTGTGCATGACCTCGCGCACGCTGCGCCGCAAGCTCGAAGCCGAAGGCACGTCGTACAGCGAACTGCTGACGAGCGTGCGCAAGGCGCTCGCGATCGACTATCTCGGCACGACCACGCTCAGCACCGAGGACATCGCGCTGACGCTCGGCTTCAGCGATGCCGTGGGATTCCGCCACGCGTTCAAGCGCTGGACCGGCACGACGCCGAGCGACGTGCGGCGCAAGCGCGGCGGATGACGCCGCCGACCGCGATCAGCGCGCGTCGCCCGCCGCCGGCGACGCGACCGCCAGCGCAAACTCGAACACCGCGCCGCGCCCGGGCCGGTCGACGAGCCGGATGCCGCTGCCGTTGAGCGCCAGCATCCGGTGCACGATCAACAGGCCGAGCCCGCCGCTCGTCGCCGTGCCGCCGCTCATCGGCCGCTGCGGCCGCTGGAACAGCCCTTCGCGCCGCGCGGGCGGAATCCCTGCACCGGTATCCGACACGGTCACGACCACGCAATCGTCCTGCGGCGTCAGCGCGACCTCGACTTCGCCGTGCTGCGGCGTGTGCCGCAACGCGTTGTCGAGCAGGTTGGTCAGCACGCGCTCGATCATCCCGAGATCGGCCGACACGACCGGCACGCGCGGCGGAATCCGCGCATGCAGCGCGACGCCGCGCGATTGCGCGGCCAGCTCGAATTTCTGGAACACGTCCTGCACGAGATCGACGAGCGAGAACGGCTCGCGCTCGGCCTGCACGCCGCCCGATTCGAGCCGCGCGAGCTCGAACAGCGCCTGCGCGAGCCGCCCGACCTTCGCGCTCTGCGTGAGCGCGATCGACAGGTAGCGCCGCCGTTCGGGCTCGGCCAGCGTGTCGGCCTTCAGCGACAGCGTCTCCAGATAACCGTGCAGCGACGTGAGCGGCGTGCGCAGGTCGTGCGAGATGTTCGTGATCAGTTCGCGCCGCTGCTGGTCCTGGCGCGTCAATGCGCGCCACTGGTCGCCGATCCGGTCGGCCATCTGCGCGTACGCGGATTCGAGCACCGCGATGTCGTCGCCGCGGCGGCCGGGCGGCAAGCGCAGCACCGGCGGCGGCGCATCAGACGCAGCATCAGGCGCATCAGGTGTGTCAGGCGCACCCGGCGCGCCAGGCACACCGTTCGCGTCGAAGCCGCGCATCGCGGCCGTCAGCCGGCGCAGCGGGCGCGTGATGAAGCTGAATGCGGTGAGGCCCGCGAGCAGGCCGAGCAGCGCGACGATCGCCATCGACCACAGCGTCGTGCGCAGCACGTTCCCGGCGTCGACGCGCGCGGCGAGCCGGTCATGCGCCTCGCCGAGCAGCACCACGTAGATGTAGCCCGACGGCGGCTGCCCCGCGCGCTGCAGCGGCGCGGCACTGAACACCTTGCGCGCGTCCGGGCTGCGCGGATCGTCGCCGAGGATCGGCAGCGGCTGGCCCGCGATGAAGCGCTGCACGGGCGCGAGATCGACGCGGTCGCGCTTCACGTGGCCCGGCGGCGCATCGTCGCCCTTGATGCGGCCCGCGTTGTCGAGCAGGTACACCTCGACGCTCGGGTTCACGCCCATCAACTGCCCGAACAGCGTGCGCACGGCATCGGGGCGCAGCCCGTTCGCGTCCATCAGCGGCGCGCTGCCGGCGATGTTGGCGGCCAGGTCGCGCGACAGCGCCTGCACGACTTCCTTCTCGCGCATGTCGTTCGCGCGGATCTGCAACCACGCCGACGCGCCCGAGCACGCGAGCAGCAGGATCGAGAACACGAGCGACAGCCGCTGGGTGAGCGTGAGTTTCATCATGCGTCCCGCTGGCCCGGCGCGGCGAGCTTGTAGCCGCGCCCCCACACGGTGAGGATCCGCACGGGCTCGGCCGGATCGGCCTCGATCTTCGCGCGCAGCCGGTTGATGTGGGTATTGACCGTATGTTCGTAGCCTTCGTGCTGGTAGCCCCACACCGCGTTCAGCAGATCCATCCGCGAGAACACCTTGCCCGGATGCCGCGCGAAGAAATACAGCAGGTCGAATTCGCGCGGCGTGAGGTCGATGCGTGCGCCGTCGACGCTCGCCTCGCGCGCGATCGGGTCGATCGCCAGCCCGGCGACGTCGAGCGTGCCCGCGTCGATCCGCGAGTCGCGCGCGAGCGCATCGACGCGCCGCAGCAGCGCCTTCACGCGCGCGACGAGTTCGAGCACCGAGAACGGCTTCGCGAGGTAGTCGTCGGCGCCGAGCTCGAGGCCGAGGATCCGGTGCACCTCGCTCGACCGCGCGCTCGTGATGATGATCGGCGTGTAGCGCGTCATCGCCCGCGCGCGCCGGCAGATTTCGAGGCCGTCGACGCCCGGCAGCATCAGGTCGAGGATCAGCGCGTCCCAGTTACCCTGTTCGAGCAGGCGCAACCCTTCGGCGCCGTCCGCGCTGTGCACGACCTCGTAGCGCTCGTCGCGCAGGTGCAGGCTCAGCACGTCGGCGATGTCGGCGTCGTCCTCGACGATCAGGATACGTTTCGGATGGTCCATGGCGGTGGGCGGCGGCACGTCGGAGCGGGGCTCGGTCACGGTTGTCGGGCGGCGATCGGGGCCGGCCGAAGCGCGGCGGAAGGCCGCGCTGCCGTCATTGTGCAAAATTTTGCGGCGGATAGTGATCACATTTCGTTTATCTTTGGATCACGCCCGCACCGCGGGCCAATACCCGCAAGGCCGGCCGTTCCGTCCCTCTAAAACGAAACTCGACTCGCCCGAACACTGAATAGACACTAAGACCTTATCCGTGCCGCGCACGATTGACGGCACAGGTGTGCCCGCATCACCGACTCCAAATGGGCGAGAACCGGACCTGGGGCGTCGGCAATCTGAACGGTGCGCAAGGACAACCGAAAGCAAACCGCGACAGCTTCGTTCATGATCGATTCGCTTCGCAGGCTTGACGACGTCACGAATGCAGCTACTTGTTCCGCATCGCCTCGACAATCGCGCTCCATTACATGCGCGACACACCGCACGATCGAATCGTGTGGGAATTGTTTTATGTCGACTGCGCTGAAGCGCTGATGAACCGCGCGTCGTAGACCGGTATCGACAACGCGTAGCGGAAATCATTCGATGCACGCCGATCCGCGCGAACGCGGGCGGATTTATTGCGTGTGCGTCGACGCGCTACCACGATCGAGCGACGCCGCACGCAGTGCCTCACCAGGCTCCGTAAAGTAGCGCTGCCGCAACTGCGCGACCTGCGCATCGCGATCCTGTGTCGACAAGTTCTGCGCATCGATCTGCGCGCGCTGAACCGCATATTCGTTGTACTTGGCATGCCATGCATTGTCCGCCTGCTGCATCTTCACGACCCGCTCGGCAGCCTCCGGCCCGAGCGTTTGCACGAGCTGCGCGCGCATTTCGTCGGGCGTCGCGTTCGATTTCCACACTTTGTCGATCTGCGCGATCGCGTTGTTCTGCTCCTTCTGGCGTTCCAGCTCGGCGCGCTGATCGGCCGGCAGTTGCTGCTCGAGCGCGGCAAGATATGCCGCCTTCTGGGCTTCGGTCAGCGACGGATCGCGGATGATCTTCAATCGCGCGAGATCGCCACGCTGCAGCGCCTGCTCGGCGCCGAAGAACGGCTCGCTCCAGTCGCCCAGTGCGCGGCTCGCGATCGTTGCGCGTCGGTCGAGCGCGAGCTGCAGTGCCGGAAGGTCGAGCTTGTTGTCCACCGCCCCGCCGCCCGGCAGCTTCGCGAGTTCGGCGAAATACGCGCGGTAGCGCTGCCAGACGTCGAGCGCCTCGCGTTGCGCAACCGTCCCGTCGAGCTGCGCGGCAATCGCGCGCGCGACGAGTGCATCGAGTTCCACGGTGCGCAACTGGTTTTGCGCGGTCAGGAAATAGTCGAAGAAGCCACGCACCGCCCCGACCTTGGCGAGATGGCCGTGCGCATCGAGCGGCAGGCGCGGCGCAGTCGAGCCAGCGAGTGCCGGGGGGAACCCGCTTGCGCCGAAACCGGGCATGGTGCTCGCCGCCGTGCCGCCCGCCGACGCCGACGCCGACGCGGACGACACGGCCCCGGCACGCGCGACGCCGGACATGCCGGCGTCGCGCGTCTTCAGAGCGTCGACCCCATACCAGGCTGCGCCAGCCGCAACGACGCCCGCTACCCCGTAAAGCGCGACGCGACGCGCGATGCCGCTCTTGCGACCTGTCATCGATTACACGCCTTGCGTTTTCAGCCGGTTCGCGTGCGTGCGGATCGCCGCTACCGGATCCTCCACATTCGCGCCGAGCACGCCGAGAATCTGGTTGATCGCATCGGTGTGATTCCAGTGATATGTGCCAAGCACCTGGCCAAACAGCGCGCTGCATTGCGACACGACGCCGTCGTTCGGCCCGGAGCCGCGATTGATCATCACCGTGCCGCTGCCGAGGAACGCCAGCGTTGCTGGATTGAGCACGTTCGCCGGATCGGTGGCCCCGCTCACGCTCGTATCGACGGCACCTGTCACGCCGGCCACCGTCGTCGTCGGCTGGATCGCCGTGCCGCCCCACGAATAAAGCAGGTGCGTATTGCCGTTGACCGTCTCGGTTGACGCACCCGTCTGGCACGAGCCCGGCGCACCGAGACCTGCGCTCGGAAATTTCTGGTTATATGCGGCAGCCTTCGCTGTCGTCAGCACCGACAATGCCTGAATCGCATCCTGGTTCGTATTGAAGGTGCTGCTCGTCAAGGTGCCGAGCGCATTCGCGAACGCGCTGAAGACGGCCGACGACAGGCCGGTCGGATCCGTCTGCAACAGTTGCTGGACGAAGTCCGCGAATTGCGAACCCCAGTGCGGCGTGCTGATCGTCGTCACCGACGCGACCAGCTCCGGCGCGACGGACGCAACATAACGCGATGACAGACCGCCCTGGCTGTGGCCGATCAGATTCACTTTCTGCGCGCCCGTCGCCGCGAGCACCTGCTTCACGTAGGCAAGCAACTGCTCGCCGCGCCCGTTCGGGCCATCGTCGCCCTGAAAGCCGGACAGATTGGCAACGTAGACCTTCGCGCCGTGCGCCTGCAGATCCGCCGGAATGTGATACCAGTACTCGACGACGCCGCCATACTTGTCGGTGCCGGTCAACCCGTGCACGAGAATGATCGGATACTTGGTCGCCGCATAATCGTCGACGGCGGTCGTCGCGGCGGAGGCGGCGTGCGTGCCGGCCAGCGACAGAAAGGTTCCAACACTCGCGGCAGGCGCCGCGTTCATTGCGAATGCGACCACGGCCGCCGCTGTCTTCGCTCGTATCGATCTGCTCATCTTGCTCTCCATTTTTTACGTGCGTATCAATTGCTTGAGGATGAGGACGCGAGAATCGCTGATGCAGCGACGCTTCCGGCACTGAAGCGTCGCCCGCGCGGTGTCGGCCATACCGGCCTCGACGGCTTGGGCGCACACCGATGCCCGAAAACGAATAAAAACGAACACAAACGAACGTTTTCGCACCAGCAGGCGAAGTGAATCACGTTCGACAAGATTGCGGAGACGGTTAGACAGGGCCCTCCAGTCAGTTGACAACGGGGGCATCAATCACTAGACGTTGCATCGAGAATGATGTTGCTCCCGGACAGGCTTGAATGGATTGGCCTGCCCACGCGGTCAATAGTGTGAATGTCCGGATTCGACCGCTTCGCCCCCGCGTCGCGTCCCGTCGAGAAGACTTGCGCTGGCGCGCATCTGCACCCTGCTTCGCATCCGATGGATTGACGTCCTCCTCCGCCTGCCTAAAGGCGGAGGATTCCCACAGCTGGCGATGCACGTCCGCATCGGAGAATGTTCGGCGCAGCGTTGGTATCTCGATCATGCTCGACACCACAGTCACTACAGGTCCACTCTCTTACTCGCAGTCCCGCGATACCTTTCGGCCGCGTCGTGCTATCTTTCGATCCGCACGACGAACAGGACTGGGTCGAACCGCTTTCGTCGACTTCCTCGAACGTGGCCCCGTGCGCGATCGCTTTGTAGCGGAGCTTGTTTCGGAAGGACGACCAGGATGCGTCGTAGACGCTCTTCGCCATCCTGGTTCTGGCGAGCTTCGCGGCCGACACGTTGCCGACCGCGATGTAATCGAAACGCCGCACCAGATCGAGCGCGAGCTTGTGCTGGAAATCGGCACGGGCATTCGCCACCTTGGCGTGCAGCTTCGCGATATGCCGCCTGTGCTTTCGCGCCCGTTGCGCTTGCGCCAGCTTTTCCGCCGCTCGTCGACCGAACTGGTCATTGGGCAGCTTCTCGCCGGTCGAAAGTGTGGCGAAGTCTTTCAGGCCGAGATCGATGCCGACACCGGAATGGATAGGTCGGGCCGGAACATCCGGCATCTCGATCACGATGTTGAGAAACCAGTTGCCGCGTGCATCCTGCGCAAAGTTGGTCCCGTCCTTGATCTTGCCTTCGGGAAGCGGTCGACTGTTGAACACGCGGAAGGTGTTGCCGGCAAAGCGGAATGCTTCGCCTTCGCGTTTCAGGTCGCGGCCCTTCAGCGGCACCCAGCCCAGCGATTTCCTGCCGCGATATCGCAGGTACGGGCGTCGATGCAGGCTGCGCGACTTCGCGTATTGTTCGCACGTTGCGTTGACCGTGCCGGAGTGAATGCCGGGTTCCTTACTGCTACCAGTGGTAAGCACATTCAAGTCGAAACCCGTCGGCCACTTCCTGCTCCACTTGAGCGCGTGCCTCTGCGTGTCGTTGCAGAAGTTCCAGACGTAGTTCACCGCACGGCTCTGCTTGTTGAGCAGTCCGTTGAGCGACTTCACGCGGTAGCGGTAGACAAGGATCATGCAGGTGATCCTAACCCGTGGAAGAAGCTGCCTGTCAACTTCGCTCCTTTCCTTCCCGCCATCAATGGCGGGGTTTCTCGGAACAACTGATGAACTCGATCGTCATGGCCGCATGAACGTCCGCATCACGCCGACCCGCGCTGCGAACCGGCTCGCGATCGTCGCGCGCCGCGTGCCTGTCCGATGTCGACCGGACCGCTCGCGATGTCCGGCCGCCCCTTCCACGGCCGACCGCGACGCGTTCCGAAACAGGATCAGATATTTCTGATCGCAGTACCTTGCGCGGTCATTTCGACGAAGTGATCCGCCGGCATCGGACGTCCGAGCAGGAAGCCCTGCAGCGAGTTGCAGCCGAGTTGGGTCAGGAACTGCTGCTGTGCGGTCGTTTCAACGCCCTCCGCGACGATCTTCAGGTCGAGTGCCCGGCCGAGCGCGACGATCGCGGAAATGATCGCGGCATCTTCGGTATCGTGTTCGAGATCCCGGATGAATCCCCGGTCGATCTTGAGCTCGCTGGCCGGCAAGCGCTTGAGATACAGCAAGCTTGAATAACCCGTTCCGAAGTCGTCGATGGAAATGCGCACACCCATGTCGTGCAACTGCTGCAGGATTCTCAAGCTGGCGTCGGCATCGCGCATCGCGGTCGATTCGGTGATCTCCAGCGTCAGGCAGTGCGGTTCCAGCGCGTGCCGCTGCAATGTGGCCTCCACGACCCGGATCAGGCTCGCGTGGCCGAATTGCAGCGGTGACAGGTTGACGGCCATCGTCCAGTCGGTTCGGCCTGCATCGCGCCACTCGCGCATCTGCCGGCAGGCCTCGTCCAGGACCCATTCGCCGATCGGCACGATCAATCCGGTCTTTTCCGCGATGGCGATGAACTGGTCGGGCGCAATGAGGCCGCGCGTCGGGTGCAGCCATCGCAATAGCGCCTCGACGCCGATGATCGGCCCGTCAGGAACGTCGAACTTCGGCTGGTAATGCAGGATCAGTTCACGCCGCTCCAGCGCCAAACGGAGTTCCTGCACGATTTTCAAGTGCTCGCGGACATTCGCGTTCATCGATGCCTCGAAGTAACAGTACGCGTTACGGCCGAGCGCCTTGGCGTGATACATCGCTGCATCGGCATTGGTCATCAGCTCCCGGAAATCGCCGCCATTGCCGGGATAGAGCGCGATACCGATGCTGGCCGACACGCGCAATTCGTGTTCGGACACGTGGAATGGCGCCCGGATCACCGCCAATACCTTGTCCGCCACGTCGGCCGCGTCGGCGGGCTCGTTCACGGCCACGACCAGCACGAACTCGTCGCCACCCAGACGGGCAATCGTGTCCTGCGAGCGCAGGTTCGCGCCGATGCGCCGCGCCACGTCGACCAGCAGCAGATCACCGACATGATGACCATAGGCGTCGTTGACGGCCTTGAATCCATCGAGGTCCATGAACATCAGCGCGAAACTCCCGTGCTCGCGGTCGGCGCTCTGGATCGCCTGATCGATCCGGTCTTCGAGCAGCACGCGGTTGGGGAGCTTGGTGAGGGTGTCGTGCAGCGCCAGATACGTCAGTTCCTGGTTGGCTTCCGCCAGCGACGTCGCGAGTACCGACGTGCGGGACTCCAGACGCAGGTCGAGGACGGAAACGATCAGCGCGATGGCGAGTATCGCCAACGTGGCCACGACAATGACGAGCGCAAGCCCGCCGGCATCCATGCTGGAGCCGGCTGCCCCGCAGATGCTGCCCAACGGGAACCGGGCGGCCGCCATCCCCGTATAGTGCATGCCGGCGATGGCGGCGCCCATCAGGACCGCGGCGCCCAGATTGAGCAGACGCACGCGAGACGAACCGCTACGCCGAATGAATACGATCCATAGCACGGCGCCCGATGCGACCACGGCAATCGCGACCGACAGGCAAACGAGCAACGGGTCGTACTGGATGCCCGGTGACATGCGCATCGAGGCCATGCCCGTGTAATGCATTCCCGAGACGCCGGCCCCCATCAACATCGCTCCGCCGCCAAGCCGGTGCCACTTCAGCGTGCCCCGACAGACGAGCCACAGCGCAACCGTGGAGCAGCCAATGGCGATCAGCAACGAAAGCACCGTAATGGCCGGATCGTATCCCAGGGGAATCGGCAACGCGAAGGCAAGCATGCCGACGAAATGCATCGACCAGATGCCCGCACCCATCACGCTGGCCCCGCCTACCAGCCACCAATGTGCGGCGCGCCCCTCGGCCGTCTTGATACGCCCGGCCATGTCCAGCACGGTGTAGGACGCCAATATGGCAATCAGGAGCGAAAGAAGAACGAGCAACGCGTTATAACTTGTCGGCAGCATTGTTATTTACAGATCGCTTTCGATTCGGCAGTCACGAGACCACCGGTTAGCCGGGGTCTCGCGGATTCGTGTGAAAGTTGGGCACAAAGGGAAAGCGGCGTCCGAAGGCATGGACCAGTCGTGTGACGCGTCAGACGATTCGGACGACTACCGCTTGCAGCGGCGGATCATAAACGCGACTTGCCGTTCAGGGAAGGATTTACCGCTGCGGGGGCGGTGGAGGGTGCGGCCGGAATTTGCGGGGCGGGCATCCACGTGCGCGCCCTCGGGCGGTCGCGTGTCACTCACCCAAGCGCCTGCATCCTCCTGACGCGGGCGTCGACGATGAAGCGCGGCCAGCGGAACTCAAGCTGCGTTGGGAGCGCCGCCATGCGGTGATGCCGTCGCGCCACGAAAACGCTGCCCCATCGCCACGCGACGCCCTTATGCGATTGCCAATCTGGAACGGGAAAGCCGCTTGCAAGCGTCGATGGTGGTCGATCCGTCCGTGCCGCGCTTCATTGCGCTCGCCATGTCGCCTCACGGCGAACTGACGCTGGCGTGCCGCACGGTCATGCAGCTCACGAAGGAAATCGCACGATCGCGCGGTCTCTCGTCGGACCTTCGGTTGGGTGTGTCCGCCGCGTTCCTGCGTTCCATTTGAAGGGCTCGGGCACGGTGTGTTCGCGGTCCTGATCGAGCGGGATGTCGATCTCCGCCACGTGCGTCGTGTTGCCGGGCTTCGACTTGCGCGGCGAACGGCGCGACGGGATGGCGCAACCTCTCCATCCGCTGCGCGCGTCTAGCGTTGACCTCTAGTACGACTTTCCGCCCACCGTCGCCGATTCCAGTTCGCGCGTGATGATCTGCGTGCCGCCCACGTCGGCGACCGACTTGACCAGGCCGACGCCCGGCGCGAGCCAGTCGTCCGCGATCGTCTTGCTCGTCAACGCCGGGTTGGTGGCGGTCTCCGTGGTGTGATAGTGGCAGGCGTTCGCGAAGACCTTGCCGTTCCGAAGGCTGACCGTTTCGCGCGCGACGTAGGTCCGCTGGATCGAGACGGACGTTTGCGCGCCGCCTGACGGAAAGACGGGCGTATCCACGTAATTCACCGACTCGCTTCCCGCGAGCCCGATCGTCTCGACATCGGGCGGCGAGTTCACGTCCCGCAACGCGAGCGTGCCGCCGCTGTAGACCTCGCTGCCGTAGTTCGTGCGCACGCCGTTGCCGACGAGGTAGTAGTGATTGGTCTGGATCGGCGAGCCTGTCATGGTTTCGGCTTGCTGCGTGAGCGCCATGCCCTCGAACGTCGCCGGCGCGTAAGTCCGCGTGTACACGCCGTTGTCGACCGACGGGCTCTGCGACGTCGCTTGCGTATACATGTGCAGTTGCACGGTATCGCCCTGCTGGTAAACCGGATCGCACTCGACGTTCGAGGCGGTCGGTGAACCCGAATTGCCGTCGGGTGTGCCCGTCGGCGTCCCGCCGCTTCCGCCGCTGCCGCCGCTGCCGCCGTTGTTCGTCGTCCCCGAACCGCCGGACGCTGCGGGCGAGGAATTGTCGTCGCCACCGCCGCAAGCGGTCAGCGCGAGGCAGGTCAATGCAATCAGTGCAGCGGCTCTCATCGGGATCACCTTTCAAACGAACAGGACGAACGCAGCCGGTACGCGCGGATCACGCCGCACGCACCGACCATCACGAATCAGGAATCAAGACTCAGGAAGCAGCAATCGGCCGGCGGCCCCCGCCGGCCCGGCGACGTCAGTTGACCTGCAGCTGGCCACCGCGGCCCAGCCCGCCCTTCACGTCCTGCGCCTTGTAGCTGCGCAGCGCGACGACCATCTTGTTGTACGCATCGATGAACGCGACGACCGTCGCCTTGCCTTCCGGTGTCGCCGAGAAGCCCGCGAGCGCGCCGCCCACGCCACCGCCGAAGCCGCCCAGCGCCGCGCCGTAGTTGGTCGCCGTCGAGCTGCCTTCCGACGCCGCGATCTGCACTGCCGAGCGCACGTCGAACAGCGTCAGCGTCACGACCGACGCCTTCGTCTGCAGGTGGCCCGCCACCGCCGCCACCGCGCTGTTGCCGATCAGCCCGCCGATCATGCTGCCGATCCCGCCGATCGGCGAATCGTTGATCACGATCTGCGGCTCCATGTAGTAGTCGGCCGCGACACGCTGGCCCTTCTGCTGCTTCGAGCCCGCCCGGTATTCGCCCGAGTTGCGCTGCAACTGCGTGATGCGCGACAGGCGCGCGTCGCTCTTCTGGTTGCCGATCGACGTGATCACGAAGCAGTTCGACTGCTGCACCGCCAGGCGCAGCAGTGGGTCGATCGTCGTCATCTTGGTCGCGCTGCCGAACGGGCCCCACCAGTCGGCGTTGCGGCCGTCATCGACCGCGATCGTGCCCAGCGGCGACGTGCAGCGCTGCAGTTGCGAATCGGCGCCGGCGCTCGCGCCGCCGGCCGCCGCGCCCGTCACGCCGGCGTTCTGCCCGCCGGGCGTCACCACGCCGCCGCACCCCGCGACGGACGCGCCAAGCGCTGCAACCAGCGCACCTTGAATGAGACGTTGGGAAAGGTTGGTCTTCATGTCGTTGTCGATCGATTAGAGTCGTTGTTCGGCTTATGTGTCCGTGCGAACTTCGATAAGCCCCCCGGCGTGGCGCGCGATGGTGGTCTCCCCGCGGCTGCCCCCGTTGCTCGATGCCCGGTCAGTAGTACCAGTACGTCTGCTGCCAGACGCCGTAGTACGGATAGCCCGAGTACCAGTAGCCGTAATAGGTGTCACGCCATTGCGTGCGCCATTTCCAGTCTTCTTCGTCTTCTTTCTTCGCCTTGCGCGCGAGTTCGAGCAGCTTTTTCGATTCCTTGTCGCCGCGGCCGGCCGCGATCGACAGCCACTTCTCCGCTTCGCGCGAATCCGAGCCCATTTCCTCGAGGCCGAACAAGTAGAAACTGCCGAGCGCCTTCTGCGCGTTCAGGTCGCCGCGCTCGGCGGCCTCGCGCATCCACTTGAGGGCCTGGTAGCTGTCCTGGCGCACGCCGTCGCCGCGGAAATAACGCAGGCCGAGGTCGTACGCGGCCTTCGGCTGGGTCTTCGCGGTTTGCTTGAGCGCGGCGATGCGCGGATCGTCCCGGTCTTCCGCATCGTCCCTTTTTTGATAGGAGACCTGATCTTTAGGGCGATCGGAACAACCTGTGTCGTCGCAGATCCGTACCGTGCTGGCGGTAATCGACGGATCCTGCGCGCACGCGGCCAACAGCAACAGCAGCCCCGGTGCGAGTAAACGGCGATACATGGGTACTGTCCTCACGTTTCATTGGCGCCGTATTGCTTCGCGCGCTCGCCCGCGAGCATGCCCCCGGCTGGCGCGAGGCGCAGCGAACATCGTCCGCGGGCCCGCATGCCAAGGCTCTCTCAGGTTCTCTTGTCGGCTTGAAACATCGTTGCAGCGTCCGATGCGGCGGAAAGCGGAATGCGGGATACTGCCCCTGTTCCACCTCTTTAATCCACGCAATACCAACCGCTGCTTACTAGTTTCAAATGATACATATCGGTCTATCCAATAGTCAAGATAACTTGATAACCGGTGCAGGAGGGGGATTTCCGGGCGGAAGGGCCACGGATTGGGGGCGGGAGGTCGATTTCACCGAGCAGCCTGATGCTAGAATAATCGGTCTATGCTGCTGAAATATCGAGGAGGAAGCTGTTCGTGCGAGCCAACAAACGCCAGCTGGTGGTAGACAAAGCGACCGAACTGTTCTCCAGGCACGGATTCCACCCGGTGGGCGTGGACTGGATCATCGACGATTCCGGTGTCGCCCGAATGACGCTGTACCGGCATTTCGCGAGCAAGGATGAGCTGATCCGCGAAGTGCTGGTCCAGCGCTACGACCTGATCGTCGGCAGCATCGACGCGCAGTTGCAGCACGTCGTCGATCCGGTCGAGCGCATCAAGACCATCTTCGACTGGTACGCAGCATGGTTCAGGACGCCCGAATTTGCCGGCTGCCTGTTCGAGCGTGCGCTGGCCGAATTCGGCACCGCTTATGCGCCGATCTCGAATGTCGCGATCCGCTATCGCCGCAAAATGGTCGAATGGATCGCCGAACTGATCGAAGCCCTCGTGCCGGCCGAAACCGCAAACCGGCTGGCGACCGTCTTCATGATGCTGCTGGACGGCGCCACGGTCGAAGCGCGGGCGTTCAACGACTCCGCGGCTGCCGCGCGCGCGTGGCAAGCCGCGCACGCCCTTCTCGAACAGGCGATGCACGCGACGGCCTCGCCCGCCGACGGTACGGGTAGCCCGACGTAACGCACGTCGCGCCGCCGTCGTATTGCAAGCAAACCGAGGCCGGAGGGCGCCGGGGAGAACGGCATGCACGACCGAATGCGTTCGATCGGTTTCGCGCTGGGTGCGGCAATCGCATGTGCCGGCTGCAAGTCGGTGGATGTCAGCCGGTATGAAATCCAGCATCGGGATCGGAACGGCCTCACGATCGTTGCGTTCACAACTGAAGATCTGGCGTCGCTCGACAATGCGCTGTGGGCCGACCACGTCTACCCTCGGTACGCCGTCACGCCGGTCACCCTCCGGAAGCGATTCGATGTGGGTGCAACCGATCTCGACGACTATCCGTTCTCTGCCCGGCGGCTCGACCTCCACGCCCGCTGCCCGATCCCCACGTCGGCGTTCTGCTCCTCCTGGTTCATTCCGTTCCATGATCGCGCGGGGCTGCATGGTCTGGACTATGTATCGGGATTCGATGCAAACGAACCGGCGCTCCTGACGTTGCGCATCGGCAGCGGGAGCATGGCCGGGGCCCGGCTGGTGTCGAAGGAACACGCGATCAAAGTCGACGCGGGCGACATGGCGACGCCGAACGGGCCGTGATGCCCGCCTGAACCGCCGGTGCGGGAAGCCATCCGGGTGGGCACGGCAATTGCGCCTGCTGCACTCTCCGGGAGGCCCGCCATCATGAACGACAACGATTATCTCCAGCCCGAGCCGACGGAACCGGACCCGAACGCGGTCACGTGGGTCCGCCGCCTGGGCCCCGGCCTGATCACCGGCGCCGCCGACGACGATCCTTCCGGCATCGGCACGTACTCGCAGGCGGGCGCGCAATTCGGCTTCGAACTGCTGTGGGCGCTGCTGTTGACGTACCCGCTGATGACGGCCATCCAGCTGGTCAGCGCGCGCATCGGTCGCGTGACGGGCAAGGGTCTCGCGTCCAACATACGCACGCACTACCCGCCATGGCTGCTGTACGGGACGGTCGTGCTGCTGATCACGGCCAACGTGATCAACATCGCGGCCGACTTGTCGGCCATGGGCGCGGCCGTCAATTTGTTGCTGCCCGGCCCGCAACAGCTCTACATCGTGTGCCTCGGCGGCGTGTCGGTCGTGCTGCAGGTTTTCGTGCCGTACGACCGCTACTCGCGATTGCTCAAATGGACGGCGCTGACGCTGCTGGCCTATGTTGCGGTCGCCCTCATCGTGCCCGTCAGCTGGGCCGAGGTCGGTCGCGCGATCGTGCAGCCGCATGCGCAACTGAGCGCCGCTTATCTGACCACGGTCGTCGCCGTGCTCGGCACGACCATCAGCCTGTATCTGTTTTTCTGGCAGGCGTCCCAGGAAGTCGAGGAGTTGTGCGCCGTGCCGAACCAGCGGCCGCTGCGGCGCATGCCGCGCCAGGCACCCGCGCAGTTGCGCCGGATCAGCTTCGATACGTGGTTCGGCATGGGCGTATCGAACGTGATTGCATTCTTCATCGTGCTGACGGCAGCGGCCACGCTCAACGCGCATCACATCGACATCAAGACGTCGGCGGACGCCGCGCGGGCGCTCGAGCCGCTTGCCGGTCACTTCGCGTACGTGCTGTTCGCGCTCGGCATCGTCGGCACCGGCCTGCTGGCGCTGCCGGTGCTCGCGGGATCGGCCGCCTATGCGGCGGCCGGCACCTTCCGCTGGCGCAACAGTCTCGCGCTGCAGTTGGGCGTCGCGCCCGCATTCTATGCGGTGATCGTATTGGCGACCGTCGGCGGAATCGCGTTCACGTTCATGCACTTCGACCCGATCCGCGCACTTTACTGGAGCGCCGTCATCAACGGCGTGAGCGCCGTTCCGATCATGGTCGTGATGATGCTGATGGCGAGAAGCAAGCGGGTCATGGGCGAGTTTGCCGTCAAGGGCGCGCTTGCGTGGGGAGGATGGATCGCGACGCTCGCGATGGCGATCGCCGCGATGGGCGTGTTCGTGCCGGGATAAATCACACCATATCGACCGCCGTCGGCGTGAGAAAGTCGGGATCAACGATGACCCCACGGCATGTCACCGGGACGTCATTCGCGCCGACATACCATCGACTCCGGCTCGCGAAAACGCCGCTTCGCCCCTACCGCGAGCGGGAACGAATCCTGCTCGTTCGACCGCGAGGTGGAGCCAATTTATTTTCTTTGACGGATTTCGTATTACCGGCGAATATTCGCGTCGATCAATCGTTAGTACCGCTCAAAAAATAACGACACGATGCTCGCTCATTCAGTCGGGGACGTTCCACTGCTTCGCCAATTGATACCTGATCGAAGGGGAAGAAATGACACCGTTTTCCCAGAATGTGAGCATCAAGCAGACAGCCGCCTTACCCAAAGCATCGCCGCTGTCGCCCGTCTTCTGGAAGCCGGATCCGCTCGTCGAAGCCGCGCCGCCCGAGACGCAATCCACCGCCCCGGATCTTCGCGATTTCTTCGCCGCCGCCGCGCTGCAAGGTTTGCTGTCGCGTGACGCCGGTCGCAACGTGTCCACGATCGCCGACTACGAATCGAAGCGCGCAGTCAGCGCCTATCGGCTCGCCGACGAAATGCTGAAAGCGCGATGAACCGGCATGCCCGCGGGCGCCGCTCGGCCCGCGCGCCTGCAGTCGTCCGGCTCACCGGCAATGCGGAGGCACCGCGTTCCTGTCGAGCGTCGCCCTCTGTACTCCTTTGCGAACCCGGCATCATGCATCGCCGATGCGATCGGTCCCGCGCACCGTCGACATGCCGCGCCGCGCCGCGCCGCATTCATGCCGGCGTGGCACGGCCTGGCAGGTTGTTGACATGGCAACCGCTTGAAAATCCGGCGACGAGGATCGCAGGTCACGCGACGCGCGCTCGCGCCAACTGGCCGAAGCGGTCGACGAACAGGCCGAGCTGTATCGCAAGCTGCACGGCGCGGGCAACGACAGCCACGTGACACAGGTGCTCAGCGACCCGGTGACCGGTGCCGAACTCGGCACGGGCCAGCCGGCCCCCAGGGCCGCAAGCTGGCAAGCCGGACGGCGCCTGAACGGGAGTTCGACGGGCGCGCGACCAGGATCCGACGCGCCGGCGATGCATCACGCGCCTGCTTCTCCGGACTCGGTCTGGTCTGCCATCAGGTACTGAATGACCAGCGTCGGATCGGCGATGTCGAGAATCAGGCGGCGCATCACGCGCTTGCGCATGTGGTCGTCATCCAGCGTCCACGGCCCCGCCGCGTCGCCGAGGTAGCGGCCGATCGCGCCGCGATGGTCGCCATCGGGCGGCAGGCCGAGCCGCGCAGCGAGCAGGCCGGCGATGACGTCGTCGAGTTCGACGTGCAGCGGCCTGGAATCGATCGAAAGTTCGAGCTTCATGGTTAGTCTCGCAAACATGAAAAAGCGGCGCGGCGCGCCCCCGCTGTCGCGCGCGCCGGGCAAAGCCGCTCCGGCCAGCGGCTATTCGACGATCGCAGGCGAGCCTGCGACGCAGGTCAGTAGCCGAGTTCGGGCGCCGGGGCCGGCTCGGCGCTGTCCTCTTTCGGTGCTTGCGCGACAGTCGCATCGGTCGTCAGCACCAGGCTCGCGATCGACGCGGCATTCTGCAGCGCGGTACGCGTGACCTTGGTCGGGTCGACCACGCCTGCGTCCACCAGGTCGCCGTACTCGCCGGTCGCCGCGTTGTAGCCGAAGTTCCCTTTGCCCTCGAGCACCTTCGAGACCACGACCGATGGTTCGTCGCCCGCGTTGGCCGCGATCACGCGCAGCGGCGCCTCGAGCGCGCGCAACACGATCCGGATGCCGGCGTCCTGGTCCGCATTCGCGCCCCGGATGTCCGACAGCGCCGCGCGCGCACGCAGCAGCGCGACGCCGCCGCCCGGCACGATGCCCTCCTCGACCGCGGCGCGCGTCGCATGCAGCGCATCGTCGACGCGGTCCTTCTTCTCCTTCATTTCCACTTCGGTGACCGCGCCGACCTTGATCACCGCCACGCCGCCCGCGAGCTTCGCGACGCGCTCCTGCAGCTTCTCGCGATCGTAGTCGCTCGTCGCTTCGTCGATCTGCACGCGAATCGACTTCACGCGCGCAGCGATGCGCGCCGCATCGCCCGCGCCGTCGATGATGATCGTATCGTCCTTGCGCACCTCGACACGCTTCGCACTGCCAAGCTCATCGAGCGTGGCCTTGTCGAGCTGCTTGCCGGTTTCCTCCGAGATGACCGTCGCACCGGTCAGGATCGCGAGATCCTCCAGCATGGCCTTGCGCCGGTCGCCGAAACCCGGCGCCTTGACGGCGGCGACCTTCAGGATGCCGCGCATCGAATTCACGACGAGTGTCGCGAGCGCTTCGGCCTCGACATCCTCGGCGACGATCAGCAGCGGCTTGCCGGCCTTGGACGCCGCTTCGAGGATCGGCAGGAGATCGCGGACACTGGAGATCTTCTTGTCGTGCAGCAGGATCAGCGCATCGTCGAGATAAGCCGCCTGCTTCGCCGGATCGTTGATGAAATACGGGCTCACGTAACCGCGATCGAACTGCATGCCTTCGACCACGTCGAGTTCGTTCTCCAGCGACTTGCCGTCCTCGACCGTGATCACGCCGTCCTTGCCGACCTTCTCCATCGCATCGGCAATGATCTTGCCGATCGCGTCGTCCGAGTTCGCGGAAATCGCGCCGACCTGCGCGATTTCCTTGTGGGTCGAAATCGGTCGGGACAGCTTGCGCAGTTCGTCGAGCACCGCGCCGACGGCCTTGTCGATGCCGCGCTTCAGGTCCATCGGGTTCATGCCGGCCGCGACGTGCTTCATGCCTTCCTGCACGATCGCCTGCGCGAGCACGGTGGCGGTGGTCGTCCCGTCGCCGGCCACGTCGGCCGTCCTGGATGCGACCTGCTTGACGATCTGCGCGCCCATGTTCTCGAAGCGGTCCTTCAGCTCGATTTCCTTCGCGACCGACACGCCGTCCTTCGTGATCACGGGCGCGCCGAAGCCGCGCTCGATCACGACGTTGCGGCCTTTCGGGCCGAGCGTCACCTTCACCGCGTCGGCCAGCACGTTCACGCCCTTGACGATCTGCTGGCGGGCGCCATCGCGGAATTTCACGTCTTTTACGGTCATTTTCTTGCTCCGGATACAGTCGTTGAACGGGATGCCGCGCGCATCGGGCAGCCACCCGTGCGACGCGGTCGAATCGGCATTCAGGCCGCTTTCCTGGCGGCCGGCGATTCGGGTTCGAGTACGCCCATGACGTCCTCTTCGCGCATCACGAGCAGTTCCTCGCCGTTCACCTTCACGGTCTGGCCTGCATATTTGCCGAAGAGAACCTGGTCGCCGACCTGGAGCTGCAGCGGGCGCTGCGAGCCGTCCTGGAGCAGCCGGCCGCCGCCGACCGCAATCACTTCACCCTGCTCGGGCCGTTCGGCGGCCGAATCGGGAATCACGATGCCGGAGGCTGTCGTCCGCTGCTGTTCGATTCGCTTGACGATAACCCGCTCGTAGAGGGGACGAATCTGCATTTTCATTTCCTGAGCGATGAGATCACCTGGAAAAGGGAATCCGTCGGCGCATGCACGCGCAAAGGCTGCGATGCGCCGGCGTGCCATCGAATGGCGAAAAGCGAAATAGTGGCGCGGGAAGCGCGCTTCAAGAGGGCGGGAAAAGCGTGTTTGTAACAAAATGTTTCCGGCCGGAAACCGTGTTCGTCCGGCCGGCGCTTGTCTCGCGATGATCCCGTGACGGGCGACGGCACGGCCTCGACGGTCGCCGCTCCGGGTCGCGCGAAGCGTCTCGGGACGGCGCTTGAAATCCGCGCTTCCCATCCTATTTTGGTATCGCTCAAGCAGCCGCGGCTTACGCGCTGCGTGTTTCGATTTGTTTGTCAGCGAGGCCTCTCGCGGATCGACGAACTGGAGCGCGTGGTCCGGTTCGTCCTCCGTGCGAGGTCCAACCGGGAGCGAATCATGACCGATCCTTTCTTCACCTTCGATCGGCCGACGGAGGTCGGCCACCGACCACGACGCGTCGTCCGCGTCGCCCGCGTCATCGCGGGTCTGCCGGCCGGCCTGCGGGTCGCGCGCAACGGCAACGTTCGCTTCGCGCCGATCGGCGCTCGGCGACGCGCTGCGCGCAAGCCATTCGCGTTGCGCCGCGCGGACCCACCCGCCGCGATGGGCCGATCGAAGCTGCCGCGCCGTCGAGTCGCCACGCTTGGACGCGTGCTGCACCCTATTTCGTTTTTCTGCGTCACGCCTGCCGGCGGCGGTTCCGTGCGCGACGGGAGGCGGCCATGCTGAGCCCGCACGAATTCGCGACCCTGATGCTGGTGTGCCAGGCGCCGGATCAGCTCGACATGAATCGCGCCGAACTCGATGCGTTGCTCGAACGACAACTCGTCATGCTCGAACACGGCACCCCCGGCCGCCGACGCGCGTACCTGACGAAGAAGGGTCGATCGATTCTCAACGCGCTCGGGGCCGACATCGCGCCGCGCCGGGGCCATGGGTCGACGGCGGAGCGCGGCGGTCAAGGCGAAGCGCCTGGCGCACTATCGGACGAGGCGGGATGACGCGGTGTTCGGGACAGTGTCCCGGCGATCGAAGGGCGCGCGGTCATGCCCGATGTCCGCGGTATCCGCGAAAACGCGCCGCCGACACCGAAGCTCGCATCTCGTCCGTGATCCCGGCGGCTGTCGTCGAGCCCTCCGCCGACAGCCGCGGCCAACCGCCCACATGCGGATCACAGCCACATCACCGTCGTCATGAACCCGGCTTCGACCTCGACTTGCGGACAGGTTCACCCTCGAGCAGCACCGCCCCCTGTCCGCGCTCGCTCAACGCGTCGCCCGGGTTTCGCAGCGGACAATCCTTCATCGACAGGCATCCGCAACCGATGCACCCATCCATCTGATCCCGCAACTGCGTGAGCTTCCGTATCCGTTCGTTCAGCAGGTCGCGCCATCCCGTCGACAGCCGCCGCCAGTCGGCCGCACTCGGCGCCTTGCCGGACGGCAGCTCGTCCAGCGCGGCCTTGATCGTGTCGAGCGGAATACCCGCGCGCTGCGCGACCTTGATGATCGCGACCCGTCGCAGCACGTCGCGCGCGTAACGGCGCTGGTTGCCGTCGCTACGCCAGCCGTGGATCAATCCCTTCGCTTCGTAGAAGTGGATCGACGACACGGCAACGCCGCTGCGTTGCGCGACCTCGCCGACGGACAACGGTACCTGCACATCAATTTTCATGTTCCCCCGCTGTTGACCTCAACATTGGTTGAGGTTTTATAACGGATAGCGATGGCCTTTTCAAGCATCGGGTCGCCGCATGACGCGCGATCACGAATCGGAGAAAACATGGATATCGACGACGCAACGCACGCGCAACCTGCATCAGCCGCCGCCAGGCCGGACGTCAACGCAGCGGCACACGACACCAACGTCGGCTGGCATGCGCTCTTGTCCGGCGCGAACGGAATGCGATCGCTGGCACTGGCCGGTGGTGTCGCACTGCATGCGATCAACATCTACATCGCGACGACGATCCTGCCGTCGGTCGTTCGAGACATCGGCGGGCTCGAGTACTACGCGTGGAACACGACACTGTTCATGGCCGCATCGATCGTCGGTGCCCCGCTGTCCGCCAACGTGCTCGGCCGCTTCGGGCCGCGCGCCGCCTATCTCGTTGCACTCGTCGTGTTTTGCGGCGGCACGCTCGCATGCGCGAGCGCGCCGACCATGCCGTGGATGCTCGTCGGCCGGACGGCTCAGGGGTTTGGCGGAGGCATCCTGTTCGCGCTCAGCTATGCGTTGATCCGTGTCGTGTTCGACCCGCGCCTGTGGCCGCGCGCGATGGCGATGGTGTCCGGCATGTGGGGCGTCGCCACGCTCTGCGGGCCGGCAATCGGCGGGATCTTCGCGGAGTCGGGTACGTGGCGGCTCGCGTTCGTCGCATTGCTGCCCATCGCCGCCGTGCTCGCGTTGATCGTGATCGTCAGGCTGCCCGCGCGCGAGGTGTCCGGCCGGCACGCATCGTCGCCCGCGCTCGGCCGGGTTCTGCTGCTTGCCGTCTCCGTGCTCGTCGTGTCCGTGGCCAGCCTGTCGACAGCGCGAGCCGCGAACCTCGCGGGCGTCGCCGCCGGCTTGGCGATCGCGGCGCTGATCGCACGCCTCGAGCGCAGCGCGACGATCCGGTTGCTGCCGGTCGGTGCGTACAGCCTGCGTGCGCCGCTCGGCGCGATTTACGCGTGCATGAGCCTGCTCGTGATCGGGATCACGACGGAGGTCTTCGTTCCGTATTTTCTGCAGGTCATTCACGGCTACCCGCCGCTGATCGCCGGCTACCTGACCGCGCTGATGGCCGCGGGCTGGACGGTCGGCTCGCTCTTCAGCTCCGGGCGCGGCCCGCGCGCCGCGCAGGCGCTCGTGCGCGGCGGCCCGCTGGTCGTGACGTTGGCGCTCGCCGCACTGGCGTTCATCGCGCCGTCGCAGCACGCGTCCGAAGCCGGGACCGGCGTGGCAGCCCTGTGCGCGGCGCTCGTGGCGGTCGGCGCCGGCATCGGCATGGGGTGGCCGCACCTGCTCACACAGGTTCTGAACCATGCGCCGGTCGGGCAGGAAGATCTCGCGTCGACATCGATCACGACCGTCCAACTCTATGCGACCGCGATCGGCGCAGCACTCGGCGGTCTCGTCGCCAATCTTGCCGGTTTCTCGACGCCCGGAGGACTCGCCGGCGCGCAGCACGCGGCCGCATGGCTGTTCGCATTATTCGCGGCCGCGCCGCTGCTGGCCGCAGTCGTCGCGCGCCGAGTGCCCTTCCGGTAATGGCCGGGCCGCTCACGTTTTTCTGCCATACCCCGTCGAACGACAACCCGACTTGACGGAATACCTGCCATGACCTCGTGTGTTCCGCTGTACGACAGCGATCACGCCGCGCAATTCGACGGATCGCGGCTTCGTTCCGGCGTGGTCGCCCGTACCGGCGGCAGCGCCGAACGCGCCAGCCCTGCCGGATGCGTGAAATCGACGGCGCGCTGGCATGCGCGCTCCCCTCCCCCTCGCGACCGTTGTCGCCGGTGCCCGGCCGGATTCGGGCATACATTCCCGCCACCCGCGGCCAATCATCACGATTCATTTAACTTTCCGTGAGGACTTCGACACCGGCCGCTGCCTACGATGGGCGCATGTTTTCAGGACCTGCTTCCAGGAGCCCATCATGCCCACCCGCAGACACCTGCTGTTCGCCGGCGCCACCGGCCTCGCCGCGCTCGCGGCGCTGTCGTCCGCCGGCCGCCGCGCGCTGGTCGGCCGCGCGTTCGCCGCGCCGCCCGCCGGCTCACCCAAAGCCGCTCCTTTCGAGATCACGCTCAGCGACGCCGAATGGCATCGCCGGCTCACGCCCGCCCAATACACGGTACTGCGCGAAGCCGGCACCGAGCGGCCGTTCAGCAGCCCGCTGAACGACGAGCACCGGCACGGCACGTTCGCGTGCGCCGGCTGCGACCTCGCGCTGTTCTCGTCGGCCACCAAGTTCGACAGCCATACGGGCTGGCCGAGCTTCTGGAAACCGCTCGACCACGCGGTCGGCACCGACACCGACGCGTCGTTCGGGATGGTCCGCACCGAAGTGCACTGCCGCCGCTGCGGCGGCCATCTCGGCCACGTGTTCGACGACGGCCCGGCGCCGACCGGCCTGCGCTACTGCATGAACGGTCTCGCGCTCGCCTTCCACCCGGCCGCCGCCTGATCCGGCCCCACTCCCGTCCGACTGGAGAACGCACCATGCTGCTCATCGTCCTTGCCTATCTCGGCGGCGTGCTCACGATCCTGAGCCCGTGCATCCTGCCCGTGCTGCCGTTCGTGTTCGCGCGCGCCGACCAGCCGTTCGTGCGCACCGGCCTGCCGCTGCTCGCCGGCATGGCGCTCACGTTCGCCGTCGTCGCGACGCTCGCCGCCGTCGGCGGCGGCTGGGTCGCGCAGGCCAACCAGGCCGGCCGCTGGATCGCGATCGTGCTGCTCGCGGTGTTCGGCCTGACGCTGCTGATGCCGCGCTTCGCGGAACACCTGACGCGCCCGCTCGTCGCCGCCGGCAACCGGCTCACCGGGTTCGCGCAACGCGACGGCCGCCCGGCCGGCCCGGCGTCGTCGCTGCTGCTCGGCGTCGCGACGGGCCTGCTGTGGGCGCCGTGTGCGGGCCCGATCCTCGGCCTCGTGCTGACCGGCGCCGCGCTGCGCGGCGCGAGCGTCGGCACGACGCTGCTGCTCGTCGCGTATGCGGCCGGCGCGGCGACCTCGCTCGGCGTCGCGCTCGTGATCGGCGGCAAGGTGTTCGCCGCGATGAAGCGCTCGCTCGGCGCCGGCGAATGGATCCGGCGCGGGATCGGCGCGGCGCTCCTGGCCGGTGTCGGCGCGATCGCGCTCGGCCTCGACACGGGCGCCCTCGCGCAACTGTCGACCGTCACCACGGGCGGGCTCGAAACGAAGCTCGTCGACCGCCTCGGCGGCCGCTCGAACGGCGCGCCGGCAGCGACGGCCGCAACCGGTGCCACCGACAACGCGACGGGCAGCGCGATGATGGCCGCCGCGGCCGATGGCGCGCAGGCCGGCGGCGGTGCGATGGCCGGCGGCGCGATGATGCGTGCGGCCGGCGCGACGCCGTCCGCGCTGCCGGTCGAAGGCACGCTGCCGTCGCTCGACGGCGCGGTGCAGTGGCTGAATTCGCCGCCGCTGACGGCGGCCGGGCTGCGCGGCAAGGTCGTGCTGGTCGATTTCTGGACGTATTCATGCATCAACTGCCTGCGCACGCTGCCGTACACGACCGCCTGGGCACGCAAGTACGCGCCGTACGGGCTCGTCGTGATCGGCGTGCACGCGCCGGAGTTCGCGTTCGAGCGCGACATCGGCAACGTGAAGAAAGCCGTGCACGACCTCGGCATCGACTTCCCGGTCGCGATCGACAACGGCTATTCGATCTGGCGCGCGTTCAACAACGAATACTGGCCCGCGCATTACTTCATCGACGCGCAAGGGCGGATCCGCCATCACCACTTCGGCGAAGGCGAATACGCGCAATCGGAACGCGCGATCCAGTCGCTGCTCGCCGAAGCCGGCCATCCGGATGCGCTGAACGTGCCGCTCGGGCTCGCCGGCGCGCCCGCTCAAGGTGCGCTCGCGGCGGCCGACAGCGCGGACGTCCGTTCGCCCGAAACCTATGTCGGCTATGCGCGCGCGGAAAGCTTCGCGTCGCCGGGCGGCGTCGTGCGCGATGCGGTGCACCGCTACGACGGGCCGGCCCACCCGGATCTCAACGACTGGGGCCTTGCCGGCACGTGGAACGTCGGCGCCGAGCGCGCAGCGCTCGCCGCGCCGGATGGCCGGATCGTCTACCGCTTCCATGCACGCGACCTGCACCTGGTGCTCGGCCCCGGCACGAACGGCCGGCCCGTGCGCTTTCGCGTGACGCTCGACGGCGCGGCGCCCGGGGCCGCGCATGGCACGGATGTCGATGCGCAGGGCTACGGCACCGTCAACGGCCAGCGCCTGTACCAGCTCGTCCGGCAGCCCGGCGCGATCGCGGATCGCACGTTCGCGATCGAGTTCCTCGATCCGGGTGTCGATGCGTATGCATTCACTTTCGGTTGATCGCGCGCGCCGCCGCCATCCGAGCGCCGCTTTTCTCAACGTATTTCGAAGGAGCAAAAGATGAACCCGATCCCGACCCGCGATGCCGCCGCACAACGGCGCGCGGTCATGCTGCGCCGCATCGGCGCCATCGCCATCGCGGTGGCCGCCGTGTTCGGCTACCAGCGCATCGTCAATTCCGCCGAGCCGATGCGTACCGTGCCCGCGCCGACGCTCGACGAAACGCCCGGCGCGTCGCACGACGAAACCGCCGTGCTCGCCGGCGGCTGCTTCTGGGGCGTGCAGGGCGTGTTCGAGCACGTGAAGGGCGTGAAGCAGGTCACCGCAGGCTACGCGGGCGGCGCGTCCGAAACCGCGCACTACGCGCTCGTCGGCTCCGGGCTGACGGGGCACGCGGAATCGGTGCGCATCGTCTACGACCCGACGCAGATCACGTACGGCCGGCTGCTGCAGGTGTTCTTCTCGGTCGCGCACGACCCGACCGAACTGAACCGGCAGGGCCCCGACGAAGGCTCGCAGTACCGGTCCGCGATCTTCCCGACCACCGCGCAGCAACGCGCGGTCGCGACCGCGTACATCGCGCAGCTCGGCAGCGCGCATGTGTTTCCGGCGCCCGTGGTCACGCGTGTCGAAGCCTACAAGGGGTTCTATGCGGCCGAGGCCTATCATCAGAACTACCTCGAACTGCATCCCGATGCGCCGTATATCGCGTTCAACGACCTGCCGAAGGTCGCCGGGTTGAAACAGCACTTCCCGGCGCTGTACCGTGCCGACGCGGTGCTGTGGCGCGAAGCGCACTTGTGAACCGCTTGTGAGCCCGCTCGTGCCCCACCCGGTTGCGTGACGGGATGCCGCCCGCCGCCCAGCCGCGCCGCGGCCGCCACGCACCGGCGGCGGCTCGTTTGCGCCACATCAACGAATCGGCGGACGCGATGCCGGGGCAAACCCGCATCGCGTCCGCCGCGGCCGGCAACTTCGCGTAGACTCTCCGGATTCCCGCCGCTTCTTGCGGCGCTCGACATTCAGTCCCGCCAGGAGGCGTCACGCATGCGCGCAGTGCCTTTGCCTGACAGCAATACCCTCGAAGAACCGTCCACCGGCGCGGTCGTGCGCGACCTGCGCCGCGTGCCCATTCATCCTGATCACTGGTATCCGCTCGCGTGGTCGCGCGAGCTCAAGCGCGGCAAGACGCTCGGCGTGCGCTTCGCCGGCGACCCGATCGTGCTCGTGCGCACCGAATCGGGCGCCGTGTATGCGCTCGAAGATCGTTGCGCGCACCGCCAGGTGCCGCTGCATGCGGGCGTCGTGAGCGGCGAAACGCTGCGCTGCTGCTATCACGGCTGGACCTACGCGTGCGACAGCGGCCGCTGCGTCGACGTGCCCTACCTCGGCCGCGAGCGCTTGCCCAACGGCGTGCGCGCGTATCCGTGCCGCGAGGCGCATGGGCTGATCTTCGTGTTCCCGGGCGATGCCACGCTCGCCGAAGAACGGCCGTTCCCCGCGCTCGAATCGGCGGACAACCCTGCGTACAAGACGCGCCGCTTCGGCCGCGAGGTCAAGTGCCACTACTCGTTCATGCACGAGAACCTGATGGACATGAACCATCAGTTCCTGCATCGCAAGCAGATGGGGCAGATGCGCGCGCGCTCGGTGGGCCGCCGCCGCGGCGACGACTGGGTCGAGGTCGATTACACGTTCGCGCGGATGGAAGGCAAGCAGCCGGTCGGCGAGGCGCTCGTGTTCGGCGCGAGCAAGAAGCCGGCCGACCAGTCCGACAAGAGCGTGATGACGGTGCGCACCGGCTATCCGTACCAGACGCTGCAGATTCGCTCGAGCGAAGGCACGCTCGTGATGGACCTGTGGATCGTCTACGTGCCGCTCGACGCCGAGCAGCGCACCAACCGCACGTTCGGACTGCTGTCGATCCACAAGCCCGGCATCCCGTTCGCACTCGATCTCGCGTGGCCGCTGCTCGTGTGGTTCACCGAGCGCATCTTCCGCGAGGATCGCTGGATCGTCGAGCGCGAGCAGGAAGCGCACGATCGCCAGGGCGCCGACTGGAACCACGAGGTGTTCCCGGTCATCAACGAGCTGCGCGACCTGCTGCGCCAGTGCGGCGCACGCACAGTGATCCCGATCCGCGACGCGCGCGACGGCGCGTGAGGCGACGCATGCGGTTCGCCGCGGCGCGCGCCGTTACAGGGTGAACGCGCCCGGCAGCAATGCGCGGGCCGTCGTGATCTCGACGGCCCCTTTCAGGTTGGCGAGGATCACTTCGATGTCGGGCTTGCCGATCTCGATGATCACCTGACGACAGGCGCCGCACGGCGCGATCGGGCCATCCGTGTCGCCGACGACCGCGAGCCGCGCGAAATCCCCCGGCCGATAGCCGGCGGCAATCGCCGCGAACAGCGCCGTGCGTTCCGCGCAATTGCACAGTCCGTACGACGCGTTCTCGACGTTGCAGCCGTGGAAAACCGTCCCGTCGCGCGCCTGCAGCGCCGCGCCGACCTTGAAGCGCGAATACGGCGCATACGCGTGCTCGCGCGCCGCCTTCGCCTGTTCGATCAGTTCGTCTCGTTCCATCGTGGTGAGGCCTCCGGGAGCAGGATCAGCCGATCTGCTGGTAAAGGGTCGGCGGCGCTTCGCCGGTCTCGCCGAGCATGTAGCTGCGCCGAACTGCGTCCACCGCATGGGCCGCGGCCGCTTCGTCGCGGGCATGCACGAAGCCGAGCGGCTCGCCGGCCTCGATGCGCTGCCCGATCTCCGCGAGCGCCGACAGGCCGACGCTGACGTCGATCGCGTCCTCCGCGCGCGTGCGGCCACCACCGAGCGCGACCACCGCCAGCCCGAGCGCGCGGCAATCGACGCGCTGCACCACGCCGCTCGCGGGCGCCGGAACCGGCACGACCACCGCCGCGCGCGCCAGATGCCGCGCGGGCGCGTCGATCAGGTCGGCAGGGCCGCCGAGCGCCGCGACCATGCGCGCGAAACGTTCGGCCGCCGCGCCGGAATCGAGCACCTGCTGCAGCTTCTCGCGCGCGTGGGCAGCATCGCGCGCCAGCCCGCCGATCACGAGCAGTTCAGCCGACAGCGCCATCGTCACGTCGTGCAACCGCGCGGGACGCGACTTGCCCGTCAGGTAGTCGATCGCGCACGCCACCTCGAGCGCATTGCCCGCGCACGGCGCGAGCGACTGGTTCATGTCGGTGAGGATCGCGGTCGTCTTCATGCCGGCGCCGTTGCCGACGTCGACGATACTGCGAGCCAGTTCCGCCGATTTCTCCGCGGTCGGCATGAACGCGCCGGAGCCGACCTTGACGTCCATCACGAGCCCGTCGAGCCCGGCCGCGAGTTTCTTCGACAGGATCGACGCGGTGATCATCGCGACCGATTCGACGGTCGCCGTCACGTCGCGGATCGCATAGATGCGCTTGTCGGCCGGCGCGAGCCGCGCGGTCTGCCCGATGATCGCGACGCCGACCTCGCGCACCGTGCGGCGAAACGCGTCCGTCGCGGGCATCACGTCGTAACCGGGAATCGCGCTGAGCTTGTCGAGCGTGCCGCCGGTATGGCCGAGCCCGCGCCCCGAGATCATCGGCACGTAGCCACCGCACGCGGCCACCATCGGCCCGAGCATCAGCGACACGACATCGCCGACGCCGCCCGTCGAATGCTTGTCGATCACCGGCCCGCCGAGATCGAGCGCGCGCCAGTCGAGCACGTCGCCCGAATCGCGCTGCGCGAGCGTCAGCGCGACGCGTTCGTCGGTGCTCAGGTCGTTGAAATACACGGCCATCGCGAACGCGGCCACCTGGCCCTCGGTCACGCTGCCGTCGGTCACGCCGCGCACGAACGCGGCCATGCCGTCGCGATCGAGCGGCTGCCCATCGCGCTTCCTGCGAATGAATTCCTGCGGTAGAAACATCGTTACCTCGCTTCGATTGGTCGGAGTCGACTGCACGGCTTAGGGCCTGTTCACGCTAATGCAGCGAGAAAAACAGGCCGGCAATCGCCGCGCTCATCAGGTTCGACAGCGTCGCGGCCGTCAGCGCGCGCAAGCCGAGCCGCGCGACGTCCGAGCGGCGCTCGGGCGCGACCGCGCTGAAGCCGCCCGCGAGAATCGCGATCGACGAGAAGTTCGCGAAGCCGCACAGCGCGAACGACACGATCGCGAGCGTCTTCGGGTCGAGCACCTGGAGGCCGGCCGCCGCCGCATGCGCGCCGCCCTTCAGGTACGGCGACAGGTCGCCGTACGCGACGAATTCGTTGAAGATCAGTTTCTCGCCGATGAAGTTGCCGGCCAGCGTCGCATCGTGCCACGGCACGCCGATGATCCACGCGAGCGGTGCGAACAGGTGGCCGATGATACCGACCAGCGTGACCTGCGGAAAGCCCGCGAACGCGGCCGCGCCGCTGATGATCAGGTTCATCAGCGCGATGAGCCCGACGAACGCGATCAGCATCGCGCCGACGTTGATCGCGATCCGCAGGCCGACCGATGCGCCGGATGCGGCCGCCTCGATCACGTTGGCGGCCCGCTTGTCGTCGAAATCAAGGCCGTCGACCACCACGCGGCTCGGCTCGACGGTCGGAAACAGCAGCTTGCCGAACAGCAGCCCGCCCGGCACCGCCATGAACGACGCGGCGAGCAGGTATTCCATCTTCACGCCGAGGCCGGCGTAGCCGACCAGCACCGAGCCCGCGACCGACGCCATGCCGCTCGCCATCACCGTGAAGATCTCGGCGCTCGTCATGTTGCGCACGAACGGCTTCACGAGCGCGGGCATCTCGCTTTGTCCGAGGAAGATCGTCGCGACGGCCGAGCACGCCTCGATGCGGCTCACGCCGAGCACTTTCGCGAGCCCGGCGCCGAGGATCGCGACGATCCACTTCATCACGCCGATGTAGTACAGCACCGAGATCAGCGCGGTGACGAAGATGATCATCGGCAGCACGCGCAGGCCGAACACGAACCCGCCGTCGCCGAACAACTGGAACATCCGCGCGTCGACCAGCCCGCCGAACACGAACGCGATGCCGTGATTGCCCATGTCGAGCACGCGATTGACGCCGTTCGCGGCCGCGGCCAGCGCCGTGCGGCCCGACGGCACGAACAGCACCAGCGCGCCGATCGCGAACTGCGTGAGCAGCGCGGCGATCATGGTCCGCGTGCTGACCGCGCGGCGGTTGTTCGACAGCAGATAGGCAACCAATAGCAGGAACAGCATACCCAGGAGACTGCGCAGAATATCCACCTTGTACTCCTTTCTCTCGATGTTATTGAACTGCCGGGCGCGCCCGAAGCGCGCCGGTGTCCTGCCGACGGCGGCCATCACTCGGCCGGTACGCCGTCCTTCCAGTGCGCCCAGTCCTTCACGATCGCGTTCACGAGCGGCGAACCGGCGAGGTACAGATTGTCGAGGGCCGGCACGAACCCGCCCTGGCTCTGGTAATCGAGCAGGTTGTCGACGTCCGAGCCGCCCGGCGGCGGCCGGTCGAAGTCCGAACCCGAGCGCAGCACGGCCACACGCTGCGTATCGGCCAGCCCTGCCGCGGCCGCCCGCTTGATCACTTCGAACGTCGCATTGTCTTCCTGCTGCGTCGTGCAGTACACCCCCTTGCCGTCGGTCAGCAGGCGCGTCCATTCGCTGGCGCGCTCGCCCAGCTTCGTGCCCGAGAACCACGTGTCGCCCGCGAGCGTATCGCACTGGATCACGGTCGGCGGCCGGTTCGCGGGCGCGTCCGGATACTTCGCGCGATACGCGGCCGCTTCCTTGCTGTCGTGCAGCGTCACGTCGCGCGACAGCGCGACGGCTTTCCGAAGCAATGCCTCGTTCAACCGGAACACCTCGGTGCGGTAGTCGAGCGGCGGTTTCTCGTCCCCGTTCTTCGTGTTGATGCCGAGATAGCCCGACTTCCAGCCGGCCGGGATCTCGCGCGCATCCAGCTCCCACTGGATCCCGAAGTCGACCAGGTAGCGCGCCCACGCGGCCGAGCCGAGCGTGCCCTGCGCCGGATCGATGCCGGCGATGCCGGTCACCACGAAATAGGTCTTGCGCAGGTCGAACCGGCGCGAATAGACCAGCGCCGCTATCGACGCAGCCGCGTTCGCGTGGCCCATGCCGGTCGTCAGCACGCACACGTCGTTGCGCGTGCAACTGATGTCCGGGTAGTCGGGCGACAGGCCCGGCACCGCGATCTTCTGCACCGGCCCGATCCGGTCGAGCCACGCCTTGCCTTCCGGCCCGAACATCGTGACGATCAGCACCTTGATCGCACGCGGCCGATGCACGCGTTCGCCGGCCGCGTGCGCGCCGGCCGTCATCGTCGCGACCAGCGCGATGATTGCCGCCAACTTTAGTACGTTCCCCTTCAACATTGCTTGCCTCGTTCGTGTGAGATTCATGATCGTGTCGCGGGCGCGGGCCCGTCAGAACTGATAGCCGACGCTCGCGTAATAACCCCAGCCGGTCGACCGGTTCTGGAACGGCCCGTCGCCGAAATTCAGCTCGGTGCCGCCCCACTGGCCGCCGTTGTGGAAATAGCGGGCCGCGGTCCAGAAACGCCAATGCTTGAACGAATAGATCAGCACGTTGGTCGACACGAACGCGGTGTCGGTGCGCGTATTGCCGCCCGTCTCCTCGCGCAGCTTCGAACCGAAGTCGTAGTTGAAGAACCCGACGTAGGTCAGGTTGCCGCCGTGGAACGTGCCGATCGGGTAGATGTATTTCATCTGCGCGCGATAACCGTCCCACGTATTCTGGTTGGCTGCGCCGTAGTTCTCCCATTGCCGGCGCACGTACAGGTTCGCGGACAGCATCAGCTTCGTATGCGTGTCGATGTCGGTGCCGAAGCCCGCATACAGCGTGTTCTGCCGCCCGGCCGTGTTGTGCCCCTGGTCGTAGATCCAGTCGAACGCGACATACCATTCCTTGAACGGCCCGAATCCGAGATGCCGGCCGAGGAGATCGTCGATCGACACGCGCGGCTCCTGCTCGCTGAACAGCGGCGAGCCCTTGTTCGTATAGCCCGAGTCATAGCCGTTGCCGACGCCGATCGCACGCGGCAGATCGACATAGCCGTACAGGTCGAACGGCCCCTTCCGGCCGAAATATTCGTATTCGAGGTACACGTCATTGGTCGTGTGCGGCCCGAAGCGGATGTCCTTCGACCCAATCACGCCGAGGCTCTGGTGAAACCATGCCGACAGATACGGCGACGGCGCGGGTGCCGGCGGCGCATTCGGCGTGACCGTGCCGCTCTCGGCGACCTGCAAACCGGCCCCCGGCGCGACGGTCCCCGTCCCCTGCGCGATTGCGACCGCCGGCATGCCCACCGACAGCGCAAGCAGCATGGCGCCCGTCCGCGTCGCCACGCGCACCGTCTTCGTTCCACTCCTTGACAATTTATTCAGTTCTTCTACATACATTCTCTTGACCCCACCTTCCGATCGTTGCTCTTGTCGATATCCCGACGCTTTCCGGCGGACCCGGATCGCCGCGGCCGGCCGCTGCCCCAGATTCGGGCGCGCCGCCTGCTTCAGGTGCGCGTGCGCTCCGAACTTGACCGGTCAGTCAGCATTCAGACCGCTTCGCGGATAAAACGGAGGGGATAAAGCACAAGCCGTGCCATATATTGACCGGATGGACAGGATGCGAGGAAGATTCGGGACCGGAGCGCGGCCGACGCCGGCGGGACAGGCCGTCCCGCACCGATCGTCCGCCGCCATGAACGCAACGGGATGTCCGGACGCACGCGGGGCGCGCCGCGCAAACGGACAACCCGCACGATACGTTCCGCTCAGCCGCCGCGCTCGACCGGATGCGGCTCGCGCAGGCGGTTCGCGATCCGCGCGGCCTCGTAGTAGCCGGCCGCCGGCGGGCGCTTCAGGTAGCGGCCCGCGCCGCGCACCGCGCGCAATTCGCCGTCGGCCCACGCGAGTGCGCCGCGCGTGAGCGTGTGCGTCGCGACGCCCTGCACGGTCATCCCCTCGAACACGTTGAAATCGACCTGCTGGTGATGCGTCTTCACCGAGATCGTCTTCGTCGCGGCCGGGTCCCACACGACGAGATCGGCATCGGCGCCGACCTGCACGGCGCCCTTGCGCGGATACAGGTTGAAGATCTGTGCGGCATTGGTCGACGTGATCCGCACGAACTCGTTCGGCGTGATGCGGCCATGATTCACGCCGTGATGCCACAGCACCGACATGCGGTCCTCGACGCCGCCGCAGCCGTTCGGGATCTTCGTGAAATCGTTGCGGCCCATCGCCTTCTGCGATGCGCAGAATACGCAATGATCGGTCGCCGTCGTATGCAGCTGCCCCGACTGCAGCCCGCGCCACAGCGCCTCGCGATGCTCGGCCGAGCGGAACGGCGGGCTCATCACGTGGGCCGCCGCACGCGTCCAGTCCGGGTCGCGATAGACGGCCTCGTCGATCACGAGGTGCCCCGGCAGCACTTCGCCGAACACGCGCAGCCCTTCGCTGCGCGCACGCGTGATCACATCCACCGCATCCTTCGCCGACACGTGCACGATATACACGGGCACGCCGAGCACCTGCGCGATGCGGATCGCGCGGTTCGCGGCTTCGCCCTCCACCTCCGGCGGCCGCGACAGCGGATGCGCCTCCGGCCCCGTCATGCCGCGCGCAAGCAGCGCCTTTTGCAGCTGGAACACGAGTTCACCGTTCTCCGCGTGCACGGTCGGCAGCGCGCCGAGTTCGAGCGAACGCGTGAAGCTGTTCACGAGGATCTCGTCGTCGGCCATGATCGCGTTCTTGTACGCCATGAAGTGCTTGAAGCTCGATACGCCATGCTCGCGCACGAGCGTGCCCATGTCGCGGTGCACGCTGTCGTCCCACCACGTCACGGCCACGTGAAAGCCGTAATCGGAAGCCGATTTCTCGGCCCAGCCGCGCCATTCGCGGAACGCATCCATCAGCGGCTGCTTCGGGCTCGGAATCACGAAGTCGATGATGCTCGTCGTGCCGCCCGACAGCCCGGCAGCCGTGCCCGAATAGAAATCGTCGCTCGCGGTCGTGCCCATGAACGGCAGTTCCATGTGCGTATGCGGGTCGATGCCGCCCGGCATCACGTACTGGTCGTGCGCGTCGACGACGGTCGCGCCGGCCGGCGCGTCGATCTGCTCCGCAATCTGCAGGATCGTGCCGCCGTCCTGCGGGTCCGCGCAGAGCACGTCCGCGCGATAGGAACGGTCCGCATCGACCACGGTGCCGCCACGAATCAGGATTGCCATTTCGTTGCCTCCTCGTTGACTGTCGGGTGCCGCATGCCGCGCGCGAGTCGCATCGGCTCGCGCGTCATGCGCTCGCGATCTGTGCGCGCTGTCCGGCGCGCCACTTCATCCAGGTGCCGTACACGCTGGACGCCAGCACGAGGCCGACGAACCACGCGTACGTGTAAAGCGTGTTGAAGAACGCCGGCACGTTCGGAAACGATGCCGGAAACGCCGTATGCAGGAAGCCCGGCAGGTTCGGCAGCACGCCGACCGCGAGCGCGACCAGCGCGGCCGGGTTCCAGCCGCGCGCGTAGCTGAAGTCGCCGCCTTCGTCGAACAGCGCGCGCGTATCGAGCTGCGTACCGCGAATCAGGAAGTAGTCGACCATCAGGATGCCCGCGACCGGCCCGAGCAGCGCCGAATAGCCGACGAGCCAGGTGAAGATATAGCCGTCCGTCGTCGCGAGAATCTTCCACGGCATCATCACGATCGCGATCGTCGCGGTGATCATCCCGCCCATGCGGTACGAGATCGCCTTCGGCCACAGGCTCGAAAAATCGTATGCAGGACCGACGAGATTCGCGGCGAGGTTGCAGCACATCGTGTCGAGCGTGAGGATCACGAGCGCGATGCCCACGCCGATGCCGGTCATCCGGCTCGTCAGGTCGATCGGATCCCAGATCGCGTTGCCGTAGATCACGACGGTCGCCGACGTCACGACGACCGACACCACCGACAGCAGCGCCATCGGCAGCGGCAGCCCGATCGACTGCCCGATCATCTGGTCGCGCTGCGAATGCGCGAAACGCGTGAAATCGGGGATGTTCAGCGCGAGCGTCGCCCAGAAGCCGACCATCGCGGTCAGGCCCGGCCAGAAGGTCGCCCAGAACAGTCCGGCCTTCTTGCCGCCCGCCGCGAACTGCGACGGCGCCGACAGCATCGAGCCGAACCCGCCCGCCTTCGACGTCGCCCACCACACGAGCGCCACGCACATCACGACCTTGATCGGCGCGGACCAGCTTTCGAGCCAGCGGATCGAATCGGTGCCGTGCAGGATGAAGTAGATCTGCAGCGCCCAGAACACGAGGAAGCACGCGAGCTGCCCGAGCGAGATGCCGACGAGCGGCAGCGCCGCGCCGTGCAGCGCATTGCCGGTCAGGATGTTCAGCAGCGTGTAGATCGCGCTGCCGCCGAGCCAGGTCTGGATGCCGTACCAGCCGCACGCGACGATCGCGCGCAACAGCGCCGGCAGCTTCGCGCCCTGCGTGCCGAACGACGCGCGCACGAGCACCGCGTACGGAATCCCGTGCTTCGCGCCCGCATGGCCGATCAGCAGCATCGGCACGAGCACGATCAGGTTGCCGAGCAGCACCGTCATCACCGCCTGCCACGGCGACATGCCTTCCTGGATCAGCCCGGCCGCGAGCATGTACGACGCGATGTTCATCACCATCCCGACCCACAGCGCCGCGAAGTGGTACCACTTCCACGTGCGCTGCGCCGGTGTCGTCGGCGCGAGGTCGTCGTTGTACAGGCTGCCGCCGTGCGCCGCGGCGCTGTCGGGATCGGCGGGATTCGCTGCGGATTTCATCGATCGCACTCCACGAAAACGTCGGCGCCGGCATCGTGCGATGCCGGCCCAGGGAAACGAAAATCGGCGGCGCGACCCATCCCGCGCCGCCGGACGCCGGTCAGGCCGCCTTCGCGTGCTTCTCGGGCTCGGCCGCCGGGCCGCCGCTCGCACCGGCATCCGCGCTCGCCGGATTGTTCGGATGCGTGGTCCAGTTCGCGTAGTCGCCCGAATCGACGCGCTCCATCGTGATGCATTGCTCGACCGGGCACACATGCATGCAAAGATTGCACCCGACGCATTCCGAATCGATCACTTCGAAGTGCCGCACGCCGTCCTTCATCGCCGTGATCGCCTGGTGCGACGTGTCCTCGCACGCGATATGGCACAGCCCGCACTGGATGCAGCGGTCCTGGTCGATGCGCGCCTTGATGTCGTACTTCAGGTTCAGGTATTTCCAGTCGGTCACGTTCGGCACCGCACGGCCGCGAATGTCGTCGAGCGTCGCGTAGCCCTTCTCGTCCATCCAGTTCGACAAGCCGTCGGCGAGATCCGACACGATCCGGAATCCATAATGCATCGCGGCGGTGCACACCTGCACGCTGCCGGCGCCGAGCACCATGAACTCGGCCGCGTCGCGCCATGACGAGATACCGCCGATACCCGAGATCGGCAGGTTCGGCGTTTCCGGATCGCGTGCGATCTCCGCGACCATGTTCAGCGCGATCGGCTTGACCGCCGGCCCGCAATAGCCGCCGTGCGTGCCCTTGCCGTCGACGGTCGGCATCGGCGCCATCTGGTCGAGATCGACCGCGACGATCGAGTTGATCGTGTTGATCAGCGACACGCCGTCCGCGCCGCCCTTGTATGCGGCGCGCGATCCCATGCGGATGTCGCTGATGTTCGGCGTGAGCTTCACGAGGCATGGCAGCTTCGTGCCTTCCTTGACCCAGCGCGTGACCATCTCGACGTATTCGGGTACCTGCCCGACCGCCGCGCCCATCCCGCGCTCGCTCATCCCGTGCGGGCAGCCGAAGTTCAGCTCGACCGCATCGGCGCCGGTATCTTCGACGAGCGGCAGGATCCATTTCCAGTCGCGCTCGTTGCACGGCACCATCAGCGACACGATCAGCGCGCGGTCCGGCCAGTCGCGCTTCACCTGCGCGATTTCTCTCAGGTTCACGTCGAGCGGACGGTCGGTGATCAGCTCGATGTTGTTCAGCCCCGCGATGCGCTGGCCGTTCCATTGCACCGCGCCGTAGCGCGAACTGACGTTGACGACGTGCGGATCGAGCCCGAGCGTCTTCCAGACGACGCCGCCCCAGCCCGCCTCGAACGCGCGATTGACGTTGTAGGCCTTGTCGGTCGGCGGCGCGGACGCCAGCCAGAAAGGATTCGGCGAAGTGATGCCTGCGATGGTGCAGCGAAGATCGGCCATGTTCGGCTCCGTGAGAAGGGGGTCGTGTTCGGTATGCCGGCGGTGCGCCGCGCGTTCAGGCCGCCTTCGCGGCGCGCGCCGCGAGCGTCGCGTCGATCGACGCGGCCGCGCGCTTGCCGTCCTGCACGGCCTGAACCGTGAGGTCGATGCCGTCCGTCGCCGCGCAGTCGCCGCCGGCCCATACGTCGGGCAGCGCCGTGCGCCCGTCCGCATCCACCGCGATACGCGTGCCGTCCGCGGTCAGCAACGTGGCCGCGATGCCGTCCGGCACCAGCGTCTGGCCGATCGCCTTCAGCACCATGTCCGCGTCGACGGAGAAGCGCTCGCCCGATGCACCCTCGAATTCGACGCCCGTCACCTGCCCGTTCGTGCCCGCCATGCGCACCGGCTTCGCGTGCGTGACGAGCGTGACGCCGCTCTTCTGCGCGAACTCGCGCTCGGCCCACGTCGCGCTCATCGCCTCCACGCCGCGCCGGTACACCATCGTCACGCGTTCGGCGCCGAGCTTGCGGCTCTGCACCGCCGCATCGATCGCCGTGTTGCCGCCGCCGATCACGACCACGCGCCGCCCGACCGGCACGTTCTCCAGCACGTCGGCCTGCCGCACCTGCTCGATGAAGTCGACCGCATTCATCACGCCGTCCAGTTGCTCGCCGTCGATCGCGAGCGCACGCACGCCGCCGAGCCCCATCGCGAGAAATACCGCGTCGTGCTGCTCGCGCAGCGCGTCGAGCGTCACGTCGCGTCCGAGCGCCACGCCCGTTTCCAGCGTGATGCCACCCACCGACAGCAGCCACTCGACTTCGCGTTGCGCGAAATCGTCGACGGTCTTGTACGCGGCGATCCCGTATTCGTTGAGGCCGCCGGCCTTCGGGCGTGCGTCGAACAGCGTGACGCGGTGCCCGGCGAGTGCGAGCCGGTGCGCGCACGCGAGCCCGGCCGGCCCCGCGCCGACCACCGCCACATGGCGACCCGTGTCGGGCGCGCGCCGGAACTGCACCGCGCCGGTCTGCATTGCCCAGTCGGTCGCATGCCGCTGCAGCGCGCCAATCGCGACCGGTTGCGCATCCTGATGGTTGCGCACGCACGCGCCTTCGCACAGGATCTCCGTCGGGCACACGCGTGCGCACATCCCGCCGAGCGGATTCGCGGACAGGATGTCGGTCGCGGCACCCTTCAGGTTGCCGTTGCCGATCTTGCGGATGAAGCTCGGGATGTCGATCTGCGTCGGGCACGCGTGCACGCACGGTGCGTCGTAGCAGTAATGGCAGCGGCTGGCCGCCGCCGCCGCGGCAGTCGGATCGAGCAGCGGCGCGATATCGGCGAATTCGCACGAGAGTTGCGTGGACGACAGGCGGTGCGCGGCGATATCGCCGGTTGGCTGGGTGGTCATACGCGTTCCTTCGACTGGGTGGAGACAAAGCCGTCCCCGCCGGCTGCGGATGCACAGTCGGGGCGGTCGTGCTTAGGAATGCTACGGTCGGACGATGCGTGGCCTGCCGACCGCGCTATACCCGATCCGTCATGAGACCGGCTCGCATGCGCGCGACAGCATCGCGTGCAGCAGCACGTTCGCGCCGGCCTCGATCCATGCGGGCGTCGCGTCCTCGATCTCGTTGTGGCTGATGCCGTCGATGCAGGGCACGAACACCATCGACGTCGGCGCGACCTGCGCCAGATAGCACGCGTCGTGGCCCGCGCCCGACACGATGTCGCGATGCGAGTAGCCGAAGCGATCGGCCGCATCGCGCACGGCCGCCACGCATGCGGAATCGAACGCGACCGGCTTGTAGTAGAAAATCTGCTCGAGTTCGGTATCGAGCCCGATGTCGGCCGCGATGCGCGCGACCCCGTCGCGCAGCGCCGCATCCATCTTCGCGAGCACGGCGTCGTCCGGATGACGGAAATCGACGGTAAAGAACACGCGGCCGGGAATCACGTTGCGCGAGTTCGGGTGCACCTGCATCATGCCGACCGTCGCGCAGCCGAACGGCGCATGATCGAGGCCGATCCGGTTGACGAGATCGACCACGCGCGACGCGCCGAGCAGCGCGTCGCGACGGCGCGGCATCGGCGTCGGTCCCGCGTGCGCTTCCTGGCCGGTGAACGTGATCTCGTACCAGCGCTGCCCCTGCGCGTCGGTCACGACGCCGATCGTCTTGCATTCCGCCTCGAGAATCGGCCCCTGCTCGATATGCAGTTCGAATGCCGCGTGCAGCTTGCGCCCGCCGCACGGCACGTCGCCCGCGTAGCCGATGCGCGCCAGCTCCTCGCCGATCGTCTTGCCGTCGACATCCTTGCGCGACAGCCCGTATTCGAGCGGGAACACGCCCGCGAACACGCCCGATGCGACCATCGCGGGCGCGAAGCGCGAGCCCTCCTCGTTGGTCCAGATCACGACCTCGACCGGATGCTCGGTCTCGATGCCGTGATCGTTCAGGCTGCGAATCACTTCGAGTCCGCCGAGCACGCCATAGATGCCGTCGAAGCGCCCGCCGGTCGGCTGCGAATCCGCGTGCGAGCCCGTGACGACCGGCGCCGCGTCGGCCACGCGGCCCGCACGGCGCATGAACACGTTGCCCATCGTATCGACCGTCACCGTGCAGCCGGCGGCCTTCGCCCAGCCGACGATCAGGTCGCGGCCGGCCTTGTCGAGATCGGTCAGCGCGAGACGGCACACGCCGCCTTTCGGCGTCGCGCCGATTTTCGCGACTTCCATCAGGCTGTCCCACAACCGCTTGCCGTCGACCTTGATCGACGTGTCGAAAGCTGCCCGCTTCACTGTTTCCGATACCGCGTTCATTCGTATCGCTCCTGTGGGGTCGGTGATGTCGTCAGCCCGGTCTGTGCCGGTGCATGTGAGGCCTGTTTCGGGGCACACCGCACGGATGCGGTGCATGTCCGTCGACTCGCGAAACGCGTTAAATCCTGTCCGTTTGGACAGGTTTTAGACCATCAAAATAACCAGCGCAACGTCTTTCTTGCGCGACGCACCGGAGCGAGAAACGTGCCATCGCAACGCAGCATCGCCGTGGCGTGGCGGCATTCCCATGCGTGCGCGCGACACGAATCAGCGGCTAGAATGAAGCTCAACGCGGCATGCCCGCCGCGCGAGGGTCACGATGAGACATGACGAGGCGGCAATCGCAGCCACCGACCGGGATGAAACGCCGGCGCCTTTGCGGCGACGCAAGGCACACATTCGCGAATCCAACGAAGCGCATCTGCTCGCGTGCGCGGAGGCCGTATTCGCGGAACGCGGGCTCGCCGGCGCCAGCACCGCGATGATCGCGGAGCGCGCCGGCCTGCCGAAGGCGAATGTGCACTACTACTTCCCGACCAAGCTCGCGCTGTATCGCCGCGTGCTCGACGACCTGTTCGAGGACTGGCACCGCGCGGCCGGCTCGTTCGAGGGCGGCGACGATCCGGTGGAAGCGATCGGCGGCTACGTGCGCGCGAAGATGGCGCTGTCGCAGCGGCGCCCGCTCGGCTCGAAGGTGTGGGCCAACGAGATCATCCACGGCGCGGAGCACATGCAGGACATCCTGTCGCAACGCGTGAAGCCGTGGTTCGACACGCGCATCAAGGTGATCGAAGGCTGGATCGCGCGCGGGCTGCTCGCGCCGATCGACCCGCACGCGCTGATGTACCTGATCTGGGCGACCACGCAGCACTATGCGGATTTCGATGCGCAGATTCGCGCGCTGAGCGGCAAGCGCGCGTTCACGAAGAAGGCGTTCGACGAAAAGACCGAGCAGGTCGTGCAGCTCGTGATTCGCGCGTGCGGCGCGGTGTCGCCGAATGCGAAGTCGTAACGCGACACGACGATCCGCCGAATAAAAACGGGCGGCGCGCACCACACGGGGATGTTCCGTGCGATACGCGCCGCCCGTGTTGGCGCTTGCTTGCGAACGACGCGATGCGTTACGCGATGCGCTCGATCGCGACGGCCGTCGCTTCGCCGCCGCCGATGCACAACGATGCGATGCCGCGCTTCTGGCCGTACGTTTCGAGCGCGGCCAGCAGCGTCACCATCACGCGCGCACCCGATGCGCCGATCGGATGCCCGAGCGCGCACGCGCCGCCGTGTACGTTGACCTTCTCGTGCGGCAGGTCGAGGTCGCGCATCGCGGCCATCGGCACCACCGCGAACGCTTCGTTGATCTCGAACAGGTCGACGTCGCGCAGGTTCCAGCCGGTTTTCTCCGACAGCTTGCGCAGCGCGCCGATCGGCGCGGTCGCGAACAGGCCGGGCTTGTCCGCATAGGTCGAATGCCCGACGATCACGGCCTTCGGCGTGAGGCCGAGGCGCTCGGCTTCCGAGCGGCGCATCATCACGAGCGCGGCCGCGCCGTCCGAGATCGACGATGCGTTCGCGGCCGTCACCGTGCCGCCGTCGCGAAACGCCGGCTTCAGCGTCGGGATCTTGTCGAGTTTCGCCTTGCCCGGCTGCTCGTCGATCGACACGACGCTTTCCGTCTTGCCGGCCTTCACGGTCACCGGCGCGATCTCGGACACGAAATGCCCTTCCGCGATCGCGCGCTGCGCCCGCGTCAGGGACGCAATCGCGAACGCATCCTGCGCTTCGCGCGTGAACTGGTAGGCCTGCGCGCAATCCTCGGCGAACGTGCCCATCAGGCGGCCTTTTTCATATGCGTCCTCGAGCCCGTCGAGGAACATGTGGTCGAGCACCTGCCCGTGCCCCATGCGCATGCCCGCGCGCGCCTTCGGCAGCAGGTACGGCGCATTCGTCATGCTCTCCATCCCGCCCGCCACGGCCACGCCCGCCGAACCTGCCAGCAGCAGGTCGTGCGCGAACATCGCCGCCTTCATCCCCGAACCGCACATCTTGTTGACCGTGGTCGCGCCCGCCGCGAGCGGCAGTCCGGCCTTCAGCGCGGCCTGTCGTGCGGGCGCCTGGCCCTGGCCGGCCGGCAGTACGCAGCCGAACACGATTTCGTCGATGCGTTCGGCCGGCACGTTCGCGCGCTCGAGCGCGGCGCGAATCGCCGCCGCGCCGAGATCGCTCGCGCTGGCTGCCGCCAGGTCGCCCTGAAAACCACCCATCGGCGTGCGCGCCGCGCCCACGATTACGATCGGATCCTGAGTCGTCATGATTCGCTTCCTCCAGTGTCAGCGCGGTGCCATGCGCAACGCGCCATCGAGACGGATGACTTCGCCGTTCAACATCGTGTTCTCGGCGATGTGGCGCACCAGCGCCGCAAATTCTTCCGGGCGGCCAAGCCGCGGCGGGAACGGCACGCTCTTGCCGAGCGCGTCCTGCACGTCCTGCGGCATGCCGGCCATCATCGGCGTCGCGAAGATGCCGGGCGCGACCGTTACGACGCGAATGCCGAAGCGCGCGAGTTCGCGTGCGATCGGCAGCGTCATGCCCACCACGCCGCTCTTCGACGCCGCATACGCGGCCTGTCCGATCTGCCCGTCGAACGCCGCGACCGACGCGGTGTTGATGATCACGCCGCGCTCGCCTTCCGCGTCGGCGTCCTGCTTCGACATCGCTTCGGCGGCCAGCCGGATCATGTTGAACGTGCCGACCAGGTTGATCGACACCGCGCGCGCGAAGCGGTCGAGCGAATGCGGGCCGTCGCGGCCGACGACCTTCTCGCCCGGTGCGACGCCCGCGCAGTTCACGAGCGCGTCGACGCGGCCGAACGCGTCGCGCGCAGCCGCGACGGCCCCCTGACCGTCGGCTTCGCTCGTCACGTCGGTCTTCACGAACCGCGCGGCCGAGCCGAGTTCGTTGGCGAGACTCGCGCCCGCCTCGTCGTTGACGTCCAGCAGCACGGCCTTGCCGCCTTGCGCGACGACCATGCGCGCCACCGCGGCGCCGAGGCCGGAACCTGCGCCCGTAATCAGAAAAACGCGATCCTTGATATTCATTCGCAGTCCGTATTCAGGGTTGAGCGGCCTTCTCGGCTTCCATCTTGCGCAACACGAAGCGCTGGATCTTGCCGCTCGGGGTTTTGGGCAGCGCGTCGACGAAATCGATCGCGCGCGGATAAGCGTGAGCGGACAGCCGCCGCTTCACGTGCAGACTCAATTCCTCGGCCAGTTCCAGCGTGCCGTCGAATCCTTTCGACAGGACGACGAACGCCTTCACGATTTCCGTGCGCTCCGGGTCGGGCACGCCGATCACGGCGGCCTCGCTGACCGCCGGATGCTCGATCAGCGCGCTTTCCACGTCGAACGGGCCGATCCGGTAGCCGGACGACGTGATCACGTCGTCCGCGCGGCCGATGAAGCTCACGGTGCCGTCCGGCTCCAGCTCGACGTTGTCGCCGGTCCGGTAGTAGCCGCCCGCGATCGCCGGCGTGTCCTGCTGCCAGTAGCCGCGGAACCACAGCAGCGGCGAGCGCGCGATGTCGATCGCGAGGGTGCCGGGCTCGCCGGGGCCGAGTTCGCGACCGGCTTCGTCGAGCACCGCGACACGATAGCCGGGCATCGCGAAGCCGGCTGAACCGGCATGGACAACGTGCGTGAGCCCGTGATGGTTGTTCACGACCATTCCGAGCTCGGTCTGGCCGTAGTGATCATGGATCGGCGCGCCGAGCGCCGCGTGGAACCAGCGCACGACTTCCGGATTCAGCGGTTCGCCCGCGCTGCTCACCACGCGCAGCTGGCCCTTCAAGGGCGCGGCCGCTTCCGTCCCGGCCGCCATCAGCATCCGGTACGCGGTCGGCGAACCCGCGAGGCTCGTGATGCCGAGCCGTTCGATCACGTCGTACGTGCTGTCGACCGTGAAGCTGCCCTCGTAGAGCGTCGTCGCATGGCCTAGCAGCAACGGGCCCGTGATCGCGTAATAGAGGCCGTACGCCCAGCCTGGGTCGGCGATATTCCAGAACCGGTCGGTGGCGCGCAGATCGACGGCGTCGCGCATGTACGCGCCGAACGCGAGCAACGCGTACAGCGGCACCGGCACGCCCTTCGGCAAACCCGTCGTGCCCGACGTCGACATCATCATGAACAGGTCCGACCCCTTGCGCAGCACGGGCTCGAACGTAGCGGACTGCGCGTCGAGCGCCGCACGGAAATCGATGTCGCCGTCCCGCAGCGTAGCGCCCGCTTCGCACACCGTCGCCACCGGCGGGCAATCGGCGATTTCGTCGAGCTTCGCGCGATTCGCGACGTTGGTCACGACGAGCCGCGCGTCGCTCATGCGCAGCCGGTGCTCGATCGCCTTCGGACCGAATGCGGTGAACAGCGGCTGGTACACGGCGCCCGCGCGCCACGTGCCGAGGATCGTCGCGACGAGCTCCGGCGTGCGCGGCAGCAGGCCGGCCACCACGTCGCCGGGCTTCACCCCCTGCGCGACGAGCAGGTTCGCGACCCGGGCCGACCACGCCTGCATCTGCGCGAACGTGAAGCGGCGGTGCTGCCCGCCGGCGTCGATCCAGTCGAGCGCGATCGCGTCCGCCTTCGCGTGCCGGTCGCAGCATTCGACACACGCGTTCAGGCCGCGCTCCAGGTCGCCGCTCAGTTGCGCGGCGGCGGTCTCGATACTGAACCGGGCCACGGCGTCGGCGTAGGCCGGCACCGGCCGGGCGGTAGCTCCTTCAGGCATGCGTGTCTCCTGTGCGTTATGGCCGCCGGCGAGCCAGGGGCGCGACGGGGATACATCGATAGTAGACAGCCCCCACATTGCAATCAATGACAAACGGAATCTAGAATCGTGATCGCTTTTGCCATGTCGGGAGGACGCAGGAAAATGGGGCCGCAGATGATTTCGCCGGATTTCGTCGACGATGCGCTCGCGTGCCTGCGCCGGCACGACCTGCCGACGGCGCCCGTGCTGCGCACCGCCGGGCTGCCGGCCGCCGTGCACGAGCCCGTCACGCCGCAGCAGTACGGCCGGCTGTGGCTCGCGATCGCCGGTGTGCTCGACGACGAATTCTTCGGGCTCGCCGCGCGCCCGATGCGGCGCGGCAGCTTCACGCTGCTGTGCCACGCGGTGCTGCACGCCGGCACGCTCGACAAGGCGCTGCGGCGCGCGCTGAAGTTCCTGCGGGTCGTGCTCGACGAGCCGCACGGCGAACTCGTCGTGGCCGACGGGCAGGCGCAGATCGTGCTGGCGCAATCACGCGCGCCGTACCCGGCGTTTGCATACCGGACGTTCTGGCTGATCCTGCTCGGCGTCGCGTGCTGGCTGATCGGCCGGCGCATCCCGCTGCAGCGCATCGATTTCGCGTGCCCGAGCCCCGGCCAGCGCAGCGACTATCACCAGTTCTTCGGCGTCCCCGTGCATTTCGACCGGCCCGACAGCCGGCTCGCGTTCAACGCCGCGTACCTCACGCTGCCGACGATCCGTTCGGAGCAGGCGCTGAAGACCTTCCTGCGCGGCGCGCCCGGCAATCTCCTCGTGCGCTACCGGCACGACACGGGCTGGGTCGCGAAGACGCGCGCGCACCTGAAGGCGCTGCCGGCCGCCGAGTGGCCCGACTTCGACACGCTGGCCGTGTGCCTCGACACGACGCCCGCGACGCTGCGGCGGCGTTTGCGCAGCGAAGGGCAAAGCTTCGCGGCGATCAAGGACGAGTTGCGCGGCGCGCTCGCGCAGTCGCTGCTGCGCGAGCACACGCTGAGCGTCGCGGAGATCGCGGCCGAACTCGGCTTCACCGAGCCGAGCGCGTTTCATCGCGCGTTCCGGAAATGGACGGGCACGAGTCCCGGTGCCTTTCGGCGCGACGTGCATGCGGCGAATGCGGAGTCTTGAATGGCGCGTGGGTGCGGAGCGTCTCGTCACGCGACGCTGATACGATGCGAACATCCGCATGCCGTCCGTCGCCGATGAACCGCGGCAAACACCCGATCAACCCTCACCGCTCACGCTCCGATGCAAGCCACCTTCTTTTCCGATACCGAACTGGCTGATCTGCGCGCGCACGGCATCGTACTGTTTGCCGGCCGCGTGATCTTCGATGCGCAGCCGCCGATGCCGGCCGACCAGATCACAGCCGTGCAGGCCTGCTGTCACGGCGACATTCCGCTCCCGTTGCTCGAGCTGTGGCGCGTCACCGCCGGCGGCCGCCTCGACTACGACCTGACGCTGGAGATGAACGGCAATATCGAAGGGATCAGCTGGGGTGAGCTGTTCTACAACGGCAGCGACGGCTACCGCGATCTGCAGGGCTGGATCGACCACGAACTCGAACTGACCGAGGAAGCCGCCGAAGAGAACTCGCGCCCTTGGAGCGGCCAGATCGCTGCGTTGCCTGTCGGCGGTTTCGAATACTGCGACCGGATCTATGTCGTGACGGAACCCGGCGCCAAGGATCATGGCCACGTACTCGCCTGGAAACAGGGGCTGCCGCCCGCATGGCGCGGCGCGATGCACGAGGACGGCCTCGCGACGATCGCACACGACCTGTACGCAGCATTCGGCGCGCTGCAACTCCATGCGGATCCGCTGGAACCGGGCAGCGAAAGCGGCACCGGCGAAGCATTGCTCGAGTATGTCGACGAGCGCCGGACCGGGCATGGCCTGTCGGCGCCGCTCGCGGACAAGCTGATCGCGTTCTATCGCGAGGCCGTGATCGACTGGCGCACGCCGCTTGCCAACGGCACGCTCGCGTCGCAGCCGGTGCTCGCGCGTCACGCGTTGCGTGATGCGATCGACCACGACGACACGGCACTCACCACACAACTGGCGCCGATCGTCGCGGATCTCGGCACCCCGGTCGCCGGCAGCTTGATTCCGACCGACTATGCGCTGCGGCGCCAGAAGTTTGCGGCCGCCGCCGCGTTGCTCGAATCGGGCGCCCCGGTCGCACCGGATTCGCTCGCGTCCGTGTCCGGCGACGTGCCGGTCGCACTGATGCGTGCGCTGCTCGACGCCGGCGTACAGCCGGATGCCGACGCGATGGCACGTTGCGTCGCGGGCGGCGGTGCCGATAGCGCGCGGCTGATCGGCGCGGCCTTGTCCGCCCATGGCGTCGATGCAGCAGCAGCCTACCGCGCGGCGAGCGAAAAGCTGCTGGACACGCTGACGGCCGACATCCGCAAGGTTCGCGCCGGCAAGCTCAGTCACTATCTCGGGCTCGACGGGCTCGAAGCATGCGCCGAGCGCCTGCGGACGTTCGAGCGCTGACGTCACGCCAGCACCGACGGACAGTGGATTTTCCTGTGGCATCGCAGTCCGGGTGCCGTTTGCCTGGATCTGGTTTCTCCCGCGTTCCGGTGCGATTCTGCGTAGCGCTGCAGGCATGACGTTGCGCCCCGTTCCGTCTGACCACATACTGGTCAGCCAGTCCGAACAAGGTTGCGTCGATGGTGAATGTCGATGAGAGCCCCGCTTCGATCTTCGGCGTGCTCGGAACGGCCGTGTCGTTGCTGGCAGCGATTCCTTACGCGCTCGCGATCTACCGGCGCACCGTTCGCCCGCATCTGTTCACGTGGCTCGTGTGGTCGGTCGTCACGGCGATCGCGGCCGCCGGCCAGTTCGTTGCAGGCGCGGGGCCGTCCGCGTGGTGCACGGCGGCGATTGCCCTCACATGCTTTCTGACGCTGATCGCCAGCCTGTTTCGCGGCGAGCGCGGCTGGACGGGCCTCGACTGGTTGTTCCTGTGCGCGGCACTGTCGGCCATTCCGCTGTGGATGCTGACCGACGATCCGACGGTGTCGATCTGCCTGGTTACGCTGATCGAGCTTGCCGGCCTCGGCCCGACCGTGCGCAAGACGATCCGCAATCCGTGGAGCGAGAGCCTCGCCTATTTCGCGCTGTGCGTGCTCAAGTACGCGCTGGCGTTGCTGGCACTGAGCACGTGGAATGTCGCGGTCGCGTTCTATCCGGCCGTCAACCTCATCGCGTCGATCGGCATCTGCTTGGTGATGCTGGTCCGACGCCAGTCGTTGTCGAACGCGCGGTAGGCTGCGTTTGTCGCCGCCGTGCCACCTCCCCTCCGAAATGATGCGAGGCCTGACATGGATGCAATCCGTACCGTCATCGAACCCTGCGAAACCGCGCTCCGCGCGGCGATGCTGGCCAACGACGTCGAAGCGCTCGATGCGTTGCTGGACGACGAGCTGGTGTTCACCGTCCCGACCGGCCAGATCATCTCGAAAGAGGACGACCTCGCCGCGCATCGCGCGAAGCTTCTGCGTCTCGACACACTCGACGTCCACGAAATGCACGCACGCGCGATCGACGAGATGATCCTGACCACGACGCGAGCGACCCTCGCCGGCCATTTCGATGGCACGGCATTCGCCGGCACGTTTGCCTATACGCGCCTCTGGCGTCGATCGGACGCCAACTGGCGCGTCGTCGCCGGACATGCATCGCAGGTGATGTAGCTGCGCCGAGCGTGTGCGGATGAACCGCGTCAGGCAATGCTGCGAGCGGGCCGGCTGTCGATTGAGCAGTGAGACCCTGCGATCCGGATGATGCACTGTTGACGTCCTCCTCTCCCTAAAGGGAGAGGATTCCCACACCTGGCGATGCACGTCCGCATCGGAGAATGTTCAGCGCAGCGTTGATATCACGATCATGCTCGACACCACAGTCACTGCAGACCCACTCTCTTATTCTCAGTCCCGCGATACCTTTCGGCCGCGTCGTGCTGCCTTTCGATCCGCACGACGAACAGGACTGGGTAGAACCGCTTTCGTCGACTTCCTCGAACATGGCCCCGTGCGCGATCGCTTTGTAGCGGAGCTTGTTTCGGAAGGACGACCAGGATGCGTCGTAGACGCTCTTCGCCATCCTGGTTCTGGCAAGTTTGACGGCAGATACGTTGCCAACCGCGATGTAATCGAAACGCCGCACCAGATCGAGCGCGAGCTTGTGCTGGAAGTCGGCGCGGGCATTCGCGACCTTGGCGTGCAGCTTCGCGATATGTCGCTTGTGCTTTCGTGCTCGCTGCGCCTTCGCCAGCTTTTCCGCCGCGCGTCGACCGAACTGGTCATTGGGCAGCTTCTCGCCGGTCGAAAGTGTGGCGAAGTCTTTCAGGCCGAGATCGATGCCGACGCCGGAACGGATCGGCCGAGCCTGAACATCGGGTACTGCGATCACGATGTTGAGAAACCAGTTGCCACGCGCATCCTGCGCGAAGTTGGTCCCGTCCTTGATCTTGCCTTCGGGAAGCGGTCGGCTGTTGAACACGCGAAAGGTGTTGCCGGCAAAGCGAAACGCGTCGCCCTCGCGCTTCAGGTCACGCCCCTTCAGCGGCACCCAGCCCAGCGATTTCCTGCCGCGATAGCGCAGGTACGGGCGTCGGTGCTGACTGCGCGACTTCGCGTATTGCTCGCACGTCGCGTTGACCGTGCCGGAGTGAATACCGAGTTCCTTGCTGCTGCCGGTCGTCAGCACGTTCAGGTGGAATCCTGTAGGCCACTTCTTGCCCCACTTGAGCGCGTGCTTCTGCGTGTCGTTGCAGAAGTTCCAGACGTAGTTCACCGCGCGGCTCTGCTTGTTAAGCAGTCCGTTGAGCGATTTCACCCGGTAGCGGTAGACAAGAATCATGCAGGTGATCCTAACCCGTGGAAGAAGCAGCCTGTCAACAGCACGCCTTTCCTCCCAGTCCTGAAGGACGGGGTTTCTCGGAGAATTGAAATGAACGCGTCCCACCCTACGGTCGAGTGAGAGGAAGAGGAAGGGTGGATCCTCACGGGCCTACGGCATCGATGTGCCCAAGTGGAAAATGCACGCATTTCCCAGGCAACCGGAGGATCCACGATGAACAGTATGGCAGTGGGCGTCGACATCGCCAAACAGGTGTTTCAAGTGCATTACGTCGATCCGGCAACCGGGGAGATCGTGAACAAGGCGATCAAGCGGGCGACGTTTCTGGAGCACTTTGCGAACCGTGCGCCGTGCCTGATCGGAATGGAAGCATGTGGTGGTGCGCACCACTGGGCCAGACAGTTCATCCAGATGGGTCACGAGGTCAGGCTCATGCCCGCGGAGTTCGTGAAGGCGTTCAACATCCGCAACAAGAACGACGCGGCGGACGCACGGGCGATCTGGCTGGCGGTGCAGCAACCGGGCAAGCCGGTGGCGGTGAAGACCGAGATGCAGCAGGCGATGCTGGCGCTGCACCGGATGCGTGAGCAGCTCGTGAAGTTCCGCACGATGCAGATCAACGGACTGCGCGGACTGCTCACGGAATACGGCGAGGTGATGAGCCGTGGCCGGGGGAAGCTTGATGCCGAGATTCCGGCGGCATTGGGCAGGCTCGCCGAGCGTTTGCCGGCAGTGCTGATCGACACGCTACGTGAGCAGTGGAATGGGCTGGCGAAGCTCGACGGGCAGGTTGCCGGCATCGAGAGGCGCATGCGGGAGTGGAAGAAGGAAGATCGGGCGGTGAAGGCGATCAGCGAGATTCCCGGTGTGGGACCGCTGACGGCCACCGCGGCGGTGGCGATGATGGGCGACCCGAAGGCATTCCGCTCGGGGCGAGAGTTTGCCGCATGGGCGGGACTGGTGCCGAAGCAGACGGGATCGGGCGGCAAAGTGAACTTGCACGGGATCAGCAAGCGGGGCGACACCTATCTGCGCACCCTGCTGATCCACGGTGCACGCAGCGTGCTGTGGCATGCGAAAGAACCTGGCCTCTGGATCGAGCAGATGAAGAAACGGCGGCCGACGAACGTGGTCGTCGTCGCATTGGCCAACAAGATAGCAAGAACGATCTGGGCTGTACTGGCACACGATCGGCCGTATCAAAAGGACTACGTAAGCGCGAAACCCGCTTGATGGGCTGCGCCGCGTAGTTGATCAACCGTTTTTAACACAGGGTGAACGTCGAAAGGTTGCGCAGCAATCGAGTGTGATGACAAGCCAGGTAGGACCGGGACTCGCTAAACCTGAATCAGTTGAAGAGCTTCGAGCTCGCCAGGAGAATGAGGTGCGAGTCAGCGAATTTCATAGGGGCCCGCAGCGGCAGGACCGGCTGCATCAAGGCCGCATATAGAGCTGCAGCCCATCCTGTCTATCAAAACACACGAAAACTGTTGCAAACGGGACGCGTTCATATAGCAACTGATGAAAAACGCCGACCAAGGTGGTGTCGGCCATGGCGAGAGACGACATGCACAAGCTATGTACCGTGCGTTCTGCGCGGGCCACGGACGCGGACGAACTCACGCGACTGGCGCGCCTTTCAAAGGCGCATTGGGGCTATCCGAAGGAATGGCTCGACTTGTGGCAAAACGATCTCACGATTTCGCCGGAGACGATCGAAGGGGCGATCGGTTACGTCGCGGAATCGGGCGAGTCGATCATCGGGTTCTGGGTCCGAGCATCATTGGATTCGGATCGACCGACGCCCGGATGGCTGTTCGTTCATCCCGATCACATGGGTCAGGGCGTCGCCCGTGCGCTGTGGGAATCCGTTCGGGCCGAAGCCGCTGCGAGAGGAATCAAAAGCTTCGTGATCGAAGCAGATCCCAATGCTGCGCCGTTCTATCTGACGCTGGGAGCTGAAAAGATCGGCGAAAAAGAATCGAGCGTCGTCCCGGGTAGATTTTTTCCGATCTTGTGGATCGCGGTTGACCTTGCCCCTTCGAGTACACCACTCGTAAGTTAGTGGGCTCGCCGGTTTTCGGTTGATGCAATTGCCGGAATTGGTCCGGCGCCAACTGTCCTAAGGCACTATGCGGACGCACCGAGTTGTAGTCCGTGCGCCACGCTTCGATTCGCCCGCGTGCATCGTCGAGACTGACGAATGCATGCTGATTCAAGCACTCTTCACGCAGTCGGCCGTTGAAGCTCTCGATGTGAGCGTTCTCCACCGGTTTGCCGGGCCGAATGAACTGCAGTTTTACGCCGTGCTCGTGCGCCCATGCGTCGAGCGCCTTACTGACGAACTCCGGGCCGTTATCCACCTGAATCAGGTTGGGACATCGTCCGCGTTGCCGCAACTGCTCGAGCACACGCGCCACGCGTACACCCGTTAGCGAGAAGTCGACCTCGATGTGCGGGCACTCGCGGTTCCACGCGTCGATGATCGTCAACATGCGTATGCGTCGGCCATGCACCAGCGCATCAGCAACAAAGTCCATCGCCCAGCTTTCGTCTGCGCCGTTGGGCGTCGGCATGACCACGCGTAGATGACTCGGGCGCTTCTTTCGACGTTTCAGGCGAAGCGATAGGCCTTCTGCACGGTACAGCCGCTCAGTGCGCTTGTGATTCTGGACCAGGCCCTCCCGGCGCAGCAAGACATGCAGGCGGGGCGAGCCAAACCGTGGCCGCTGCTGTGCCAGCTCGCGCAGCCGTTGCCGCACTTCGTGGTCGGCGTCAGGCGGCGCCGGCCGCCGGAACGTTCGGCGATTCAGACCAATAAGGGCGCACGCCCGGCGCTCCGAATAGTCGTGTTGTTCAATCACCTGCTGCACGACCTCCCGGCGCTGCGCGGGCGAACTCACTTTTTTCCGAGAACGTCCTTCAGAACCTGAATGTCCAGCGCCTGGTCGGCCACCAGCCGCTTGAGCCGCTGATTTTCTTCCTCCAGTTGCCGCAATCGCCGCGCTTCCGACACATCCATGCCGCCATAACGGCTACGCCAGTTATAGAACTTCGCATCCGATATGCCGTGCTTGCGGCACAGGTCTGCGACCTTCATGCCTGCGTCGGCTTCCTTCAGCACCCCGATAATCTGCTCTTCGCTGAACCGCGACTTCTTCATGACAAGGTTTCTCCTGCGGCCTTGCCACTAACTTTACAGTGGGATACTTCGGAGGGGAAAGGTCACGGTCTGATGGGTGAGGAGAGGGCAGCAAGATGGCTCACTGCGTGCGGTCGATGGAACAGAGCTACCGACGGTTGTGAACGAGGTTGCAGTGGGGAGAAATGTCGGACTTCGATTAGCCCGACTGGTCGGCGTGATGACGCTGTCTACGCCCGTAGCTCGTGCCGCATGGCTCCGCGCCTGGCACGCGCATTTCCGCCGCGCCAATGCAAAAACCCCCGCCTTGTCGGGCGGGGGTTTCTGGCTTAGGGAGCCTGACGATTACCTACTTTCACACGGGAATCCGCACTATCATCGGCGT
>NZ_CADFDL010000014.1:0-207337 GCF_902832865.1 Burkholderia sp. BCC0397
TCCATCAAGCGCCCACACTTATCGGCTGTTAATTTTTAAAGAGCATTTCTGCGAGGAACCTGAAGTTTCTCAGCAGCGCTGCGTTTTCAGCAGCAGAGAAGCGAAATTATGAACCGTGTTTCGCAGATCGTCAACAACTTTTTACACTACATCGTTGCGACTGCGGGGCTCAACTTCCGTACCGCCAAGGCTCGCTACCACCGAACCCCAACAGCACCGCTTCCCTTCCCCCGCGCCGCGTTTCCGTTAGCGCGAAAGAGGCGTGATTCTAAGCACCCGCCCCCGTCCGCGCAAGCCCTTTATGAAGAAAGTTTGAAAAAGCCACCGTGCGCTGCCGCGCACGGTGGCTTTTGAAGAACCGGGCGAAGCAATCGCCCCGATGACCGATACAGATCAGTCACCGGATACCGACCGCGGCACCGACCGATCAGCGGTGCTTGAACACAGGCTTCCGCTTCTCGACGAATGCCGCCATCCCTTCCTTCTGGTCTTCGGTTGCGAACAGCGAATGGAACAACCGGCGCTCGAAGTGGACGCCTTCAGCCAGCGTCGTCTCGTACGCGCGGTTCACCGACTCCTTGACCATCATGACCGCCGGCAGCGAAAACTCGGCGATCGTCGTCGCGGCGGCAATCGCCTCGTCGAGCAGCTTGTCGGCCGGCAGCACGCGCGATACGAGGCCGGCACGCTCGGCCTCGGCGGCGTCCATGAAGCGCGCGGTCAGGCACATGTCCATTGCCTTCGCCTTCGATACCGCGCGCGGCAAACGCTGCGTGCCGCCCGCACCCGGCATGACGCCCAGCTTGATTTCCGGCTGGCCGAACTTGGCCGTGTCCGCCGCGAAGATGATGTCGCACATCATCGCAAGTTCGCAGCCACCGCCCAGCGCAAAGCCCGAAACCGCAGCAATGATCGGTTTGCGGATCTCGCGGACCGTCTCCCAGTTACGCGTGATGTAGTCGCCCCGATAGGCATCCATATAGGAGTAGGTCGCCATCATGCCGATGTCCGCGCCGGCCGCGAACGCCTTCTCGCTCCCGGTCACGACGATCGCGCCAATATCGTCGTCCGCATCGAACGCCTTCAGCGCAGCGCCCAGCTCGTCCATCAGCGCATCGTTCAGCGCATTCAGCGCCTTCGGACGGTTCAGCGTCACCAGACCGACACGCCCCCGGGTCTCCACCAGGATGTTCTCGTAAGCCATCTATTTCTCCTCGATCAATGAAATGAGAAACGCCTCGCACATGCGAATACTTTGATGCTACCATTCTCCGACCAACCGGTCGGTTAATTAATCGATCCAATCCCTCTCAACGTTCATCAGGCCGCCGCCATGACCCATGCCCTGTTCACGAAGCACGAAGACACGCTGAAACACGCACTCGCCGCCATCGAGAGCCGCGGGTACTGGAGCCCGTTCGCCGAAATGCCGAGCCCCAAAGTGTACGGGGAAAGCGCAAGCGCGGACGGTGAGGCCGCGTTCAAGTCGCACCTCGACAAGATCTTCGTGCTCGACCAGCCGGCGTCCGGTGAAACGGTCGGCGCCGAGCGCTCGCCGTACGGCATCGCACTGGGCATCCGGTATCCGAAATCGACGCCCGACGCACTGATCGCTGCCGCAGCCGCCGCGCAACGCACGTGGCGCGAAGCCGGCCCGAGCGCGTGGGTCGGCGTCAGCCTCGAAATCCTTGCGCGCCTGAACCGTGCAAGCTTCGAAATTGCCTACAGCGTGATGCACACCACGGGGCAAGCCTTCATGATGGCGTTCCAGGCCGGCGGCCCGCACGCGCAGGACCGCGCCCTCGAGGCGGTCGCCTATGCGTGGGACGAGCTGCGCCGCATCCCTGCCGATGCGCACTGGGAAAAGCCGCAAGGCAAGAACCCGCCGCTCGCGATGCACAAGCGCTATACGATCGTGCCGCGCGGCACGGGCCTCGTGCTCGGCTGCTGCACGTTCCCGACCTGGAACGGCTACCCGGGCCTGTTCGCCGATCTGGCAACGGGTAATGCCGTGATCGTCAAACCGCACCCGGGTGCGATCCTGCCGCTCGCCATCACGGTGCGAATCGCCCGCGACGTGCTGCGCGAAGCCGGGTTCGATCCGAACGTCGTCACGCTCCTCGCGACCGAACCCAACGACGGCGCCCTCGTCCAGGATCTCGCGCTGCGCCCCGAGATCAAATTGATCGACTTCACCGGCAGCACGCAGAACGGCACGTGGCTCGAACGCCATGCCCACCAGGCGCAGGTCTACACCGAGAAAGCCGGCGTCAACCAGATCGTGATCGACTCGACCGACGACCTGAAGGCAGCCGCCAAGAACATCGCGTTCTCGCTGGCACTGTACTCCGGCCAGATGTGCACGGCACCGCAGAACATCTACGTGCCACGCGACGGCATCCGGACGGCCGACGGCCATGCGAGCTTCGACGAAGTCGCGCAAGCGATCGCGGTTGCCGTGCAAAAGCTCACCGGCGACCCGGCACGCTCGGTCGAACTGATCGGCGCGATCCAGAACGACGGCGTGACCGCGCGCATCGACGACGCGCGCAAGCTCGGCCGCGTGCTCGCGGACAGCGTGACCCTCCAGCATCCCGCCTTCCCCGATGCGCGCGTGCGCACGCCGCTCGTGCTGCAACTCGACGTGGCCGACCGCGAGAAATTCACGCAGGAGTGGTTCGGCCCGATCTCGTTCGTGATCGCAACCGACTCGACCGCGCAGTCGCTCGATCTGGCCGGTGAAATCGCCGCCGAGCATGGCGCGCTGACCCTCTCCGTCTACAGCACCGACGACGCAATCGTCGACGCCGCGCACGACGCGGCGGTGCGTGGCGGCGTCGCGCTGTCGATCAACCTGACGGGCGGCGTATTCGTCAACCAGTCGGCCGCGTTCTCCGACTTCCACGGCACGGGCGCGAACCCGGCAGCCAACGCCGCGCTGGCCGACCCGGCATTCGTCGCCAACCGGTTCCGCGTGGTGCAAAGCCGCGTCCATGTTGCCCCGAAGGCGGTACCTGCGGAAGCTGGCCAGACGGCATAACCCGAATGGCCGACGTGCAAACGCCGCCATGTTCTCTACCATGAACGAATCCGCCACCCGGCGGGTTCGTCACTCACCGATACGCTCATGACAGACGCCTACATCTGCGACGCGATTCGCACTCCCATCGGCCGCTACGGCGGCGCCCTGAAAGATGTCCGTGCCGACGACCTCGGCGCGGTGCCGCTCAAGGCGCTGATCGAGCGCAACCGCGACGTCGACTGGGCGGCGATCGACGACGTGATCTACGGTTGCGCGAACCAGGCCGGCGAGGACAACCGCAACGTCGCGCGCATGTCGGCGCTGCTGGCGGGCCTGCCCACTGCCGTGCCGGGTACGACGCTGAACCGGCTGTGCGGCTCCGGAATGGATGCGGTCGGCACGGCCGCGCGCGCGATCAGGGCAGGTGAAGCGCGCCTGATGATCGCAGGCGGCGTCGAGAGCATGACGCGCGCGCCGTTCGTGATGGGCAAGGCCGCGAGCGCGTTCGCGCGTCAGGCCGACATCTACGACACGACGATCGGCTGGCGCTTCATCAATCCGCTGATGAAGCAGCTGTATGGCGTCGATTCGATGCCGGAGACGGCCGAGAACGTCGCGGTCGACTACGACATCAGCCGCGCGGATCAGGACCTGTTCGCGCTGCGCAGCCAGCAGAAAGCCGCGCGGGCGCAGCAGGACGGCACGCTCGCTGAAGAAATCGTCGCGGTCACGATTGCGCAGAAGAAGGGTGATCCGGTGGTCGTGTCGCGCGACGAGCATCCGCGCGAAACGTCGCTCGAAGCGCTCGCGAAGCTGAAGGGCGTCGTGCGCCCGGACGGCTCGGTCACGGCAGGCAACGCGTCGGGCGTCAACGACGGCGCCTGCGCGCTGCTGCTCGCCAATGCGCAGGCGGCCGACCAGTATGGCCTGCGCCGCCGCGCGCGCGTCGTCGGCATGGCGACCGCCGGCGTCGAGCCGCGCGTGATGGGCATCGGTCCCGCGCCGGCGACGCAGAAACTGCTGCACCAGCTCGGCATGCGCATCGACCAGTTCGACGTGATCGAACTGAACGAGGCGTTCGCGTCGCAAGGTCTCGCGGTGCTGCGCATGCTCGGTGTCGCCGACGACGATCCGCGCGTGAACCCGAACGGCGGTGCGATCGCGCTCGGCCACCCGCTCGGCGCATCAGGCGCGCGGCTCGTCACCACGGCGCTCCATCAACTCGAGCGTACCGGCGGCCGCTTCGCGCTCTGTACGATGTGCATCGGCGTCGGCCAGGGCATCGCGCTCGCGATCGAACGCGTGTAACCGACGCGACGCGCGCCTATAACGAAGTCATGAAGGAGATACTGCATGTCCTATCAGGCGATCCAGCTGGATATCGATCAGGCCGCGCGCGTGGCCACGATCACGCTCAACCGCCCCGACAAGCTGAACAGCTTCACGCGGGCGATGCATCGCGAACTGCAGTCGGCGCTCGATGAAGTCGAGGCGGCCGGGGCACGCTCGCTGATTCTGACGGGTGCGGGGCGCGGCTTTTGCGCGGGCCAGGACCTGGCCGACCTCGACTTCACGCCAGGCGCGTCCACCGACCTCGGCACGCTGATCGACGAGCATTTCAATCCGCTGATCCGCCGCCTGCAGCGTCTGCCGATTCCGGTGATCGCCGCCGTCAACGGCACGGCGGCCGGTGCCGGCGCGAATCTCGCACTCGCGTGCGACCTCGTGTTCGCCGCCCGCTCGAGCAGCTTCATCCAGGCCTTCGTCAAGATCGGACTCGTACCCGACTCGGGCGGCACGTGGTTCCTGCCACAACGCGTCGGCATGGCGCGCGCGCTGGGGCTCGCGCTGACCGGCGACAAGCTCGGCGCCGAACAGGCCGAACAGTGGGGCCTGATCTGGCGTGCGGTCGACGACGACGCGCTCGTCGCGACGGCCCGCCAGCTCGCCATCCAGCTCGCGCAGCAGCCGACGCTCGCCATCGCATCGATCAAGCAGTCGATGCGAGACAGCGTCACGAACACGCTCGATCAGCAGCTCGACCTGGAGCGCGACCTGCAGCGCAAGCTCGGTCAGTCGGACGACTATGCGGAAGGTGTGCAGGCCTTCATCGAGAAGCGCGCGCCGCGCTTCGAGGGGCGTTGACATGACGAACGCCACCGCCACGCTCGACCCCGATTCGCTCGCCCGCGCCACCGCGCAGGCCATGTACGGCGCCGATGCCTGCAGTCGCGCGTTCGGCATGGAAATCGCCGAAGTCCGCGCCGGCTACGCCCGCCTGCAGATGCGCGTGCGGCCCGAATTCCTGAACGGGCACCAGACCTGTCACGGCGGGATCATCTTCACGCTCGCCGATTCGACGTTCGCGTTCGCGTGCAACTCGTACAACCTGAATACGGTCGCAGCCGGCTGCTCGATCGAATTCCTGCGCCCCGTGCACGGTAGCGACGTGCTGACGGCCGAGGCGATCGAACAGGCGCGTGCCGGCCGCCAAGGCATCTACGACATCCGCGTCACGAACCAGACAGGCGACACGGTCGCGATGTTTCGCGGCAAATCCGCCCAGATCAAGGGCACGGTCATCCCGGAAGACCGCTGACGTCGACGGCTCGCCCATAACAAACACTGGAGACATGCATGACTACCCCGCTACCGCTCGAGCCGATCGAGACCGCCTCACGCGACGAGCTGACCGCGCTGCAGCTCGAACGCCTCAAGTGGTCGCTCCGGCACGCGTATGACCACTCGCCCGTCTATCGCAGCAAGTTCGACGAAGCGGGCGTGCATCCGGACGACCTGAAGACGCTCGCCGACTTGTCGCGCTTTCCGTTCACGACCAAGGGCGACCTGCGCGACAGCTATCCGTTCGGGATGTTCGCGGTGCCGCAGGACCAGATCTCGCGCATCCACGCGTCGTCGGGCACGACCGGCAAGCCGACCGTCGTCGGCTATACGGCCGCCGACATCGACACGTGGGCGAATCTCGTCGCACGCTCGATCCGCGCCGCCGGTGCGCGCCGCGGCGACAAGGTCCACATCAGCTACGGCTACGGGCTGTTTACGGGCGGGCTCGGCGCGCACTACGGCGCCGAACGCGCAGGGCTGACCGTGATCCCGTTCGGCGGCGGCCAGACCGAAAAGCAGGTACAGCTGATCCAGGATTTCCGGCCCGACATCATCATGGTCACGCCGAGCTACATGCTGTCGATCGCCGACGAGATCGAGCGCCAGGGCCTCGCCCCTGCGGAGAGTTCGCTGCGCATCGGCATCTTCGGCGCGGAGCCGTGGACCAACGACATGCGCGTCGCGATCGAACAGCGGATGGGCATCGACGCGGTCGACATATATGGGCTATCCGAAGTGATGGGCCCGGGCGTCGCGTCCGAATGCGTCGAGACCAAGGACGGCCCGACCATCTGGGAAGACCACTTCTATCCGGAAATCATCGATCCCGAAACCGGCGAAGTGCTGCCGGACGGCGAACTCGGCGAGCTCGTGTTCACGTCGCTGACGAAGGAAGCGCTGCCGATCATCCGCTACCGCACCCGCGACCTCACGCGCCTGCTGCCGGGCACCGCCCGAACGATGCGCCGGATGGAAAAGATCACCGGCCGGTCGGACGACATGATGATCGTGCGGGGCGTTAACGTGTTCCCGACGCAAATCGAGGAACAGTTGCTCAAGCAGCGCGCGCTCGCGCCGCACTATCAGATCGTGCTGACGAAGGAAGGCCCGCTCGACGTGCTGACGCTCAACGTCGAGCCGTGCCCGGAGACCGCGCCCGATACCGCGGCGATCCAGGCGGCAAAACAGGCGCTCGCGTACGACATCAAGTCGCTGATCGGTGTGACGGCCGTGATCAACGTGCTGCCCGTGAACGGCATCGAGCGCTCGGTCGGCAAGGCGCGCCGCGTCGTCGACAAGCGCAAGGGCTGAGGTTACTCGCCGCGCAAGCGATGGGCGCGGACTTCGCGTACTCGCCAGGCGCACGCCGCGCAGCGGCGAATCCGTGCCCGTAAATGAAACAGCCCGGTCGGCCAACGCCGATCGGGCTGTCTTGTTCGGGCGCATCGTTCGACGCGACGCGCGCAGCATTACGCAAACCTAAATCGCATGGGCACCCCGGCGATCAAACCGGCACGCGCCCCGCACACGAGACACACCACGAATCCCGCGTCTCATGCGCTGGCCGCCATCCGGCCAGCCCGCGCCGCCCCCAATCACGAATTCGGGAACAGCAGCCACATCCGGCCGACCTGCTTCATCCGGCCGGCCTGGTCGCCGGCGTCGTCGCCGAGTCCCCAGAAATAGTCTGCCCGTACGCCGCCCTTGATCGCCGAGCCCGTATCCTGCGCGAACACGAGCCGGTTCATCGGCGTATTCGTCAGCGGACGCGTGGTCTGCAGGAACACCGGCGTGCCGAGCGGGATCGATGACGGATCGACCGCGATCGAGCGCTCCGGCGTCAGCGGCACGCCGAGCGCGCCGATCGGACCGTCCGCGCCGCCATGCGGCGCATCTTCCTTGGTCGGCATGTCGCGGAAGAACACGAAGCGCGGGTTCGTGTCGAGCAGCGCGTCGACGCGCGTCGGGTTCGCCTTCGCCCACGCCTTGATGCCCTGCATCGTCGCCTGCGCGGGCGTCAGCTCGCCGCGATCGAGCAGCCACTTGCCGATCGAACGGTACGGCTGGTTGTTGGTGCCGCCGAAGCCGACCCGCATCACCGAGCCGTCGTCGAGCAGCACGCGACCCGAGCCCTGCACCTGCAGGAAGAATGCCTCGATCGGATCGTCGACCCACACGAGCTCGTTGCCGTTCAGGATGCCGGCGCGCTCGAGCTGCGCGCGCGCCGGCAGCGCGGCACCCGCGCGATAGCCGGCCGGCCAGCGATAGAGCGCGTACTGATACGGGCCGCGGCGCGCGCGCGAACCGTGCAGCAGCGGCTCGTAATAGCCGGTCACGAGCCCGTCGAGCGTACCGTCGGTGTTCGCGAGCTGGAACGGCGTGAAATACGTTTCGAAGAAGGCGCGTGCGCTGCTGACGTCGAGCTCGTCCAGCCGGTCGGCGGCCGCGCAAGCGCGCGCCCAGGCCGGCTGGCGCGCGAGCCGCGCGCAGTTCTGCCGCAGCGCGGCCGTCGCGCCGATCAGCGAATCGTCCTGCCAACCCGGCACCTGCTGCCACGCGACCGGCGTGAGCCGCTTCGCGGCGACCTGCCCCGGCACGACCGCCGCACCGGTCGGCGGCTTCAGCGCGGAGGTTCGCGTCGGCGCACCGCCGCACGCAGCGAGCAGCGCCGCCGCCGCGGCTGCGGCCATCCACCCGGCCAGCCGGGGCCCAAACCACATACAATGTCCGTTCTTGATGGAAACCGCCATGTCAGATTTTCTCGACCAATATCCGATGCTCATCTTCGCGCTCGAAGCCTTCGTCGCGCTTGCCCTGCTGATCTTCATCGTCGTGTGGACGTCGTCGGGCAGAAAGAAGCAGGCCCGCCACAACGACCGCCAGCCGCGCTGACGCGCGCCGCACGCTCAATGCAGCGTGCGCGGCATGTGCAGGGCGAACTCGTCGACCGGCGCCTCGAAACGCTCTCCGTCCTCCGCCACGCAGAAGTACGCACCGCGCATCGTGCCGACCGGCGTCGCGATCACGGCCCAGCTCGTGTATTCGAAATGCTCGCCCGGCTGCAGCAGCGGCTGGTGCCCGACGACGCCGAGCCCCTTCACTTCCTGCACGTGGCTCTCGCTGTCCGTGATGATCCAGTGACGCGCGATCAGCTGCGCCGCGACCTGTCCCGTGTTGCGAATGGTCAGCGTGTACGCGAATGCGTATTGACGGTGATCGGGGTCGGATTGTTCCGGCAAGTAGCTGGTTTTCACCGAAACGGTGAACTGATACTGACTCATGGTGTGTCCGCTGTAGGTAACTGCGCGCCGACTCGCGCGGCCGGGCCGCGGGCGCGCCGCATTGGTTCGGCATTCTATGCGCAATCGGGCCGCAACCGCACGGCCTGCCGCCGCGCACCGGGTCGCCGGACGGTAGAATGACGGTTTTGCGCCGCAACGTCCCCCGCTCCCCTGTCATGACTCAATTCCGCATCGCTCCCAGCATCCTGTCGGCCGACTTTGCACGGCTCGGCGAAGAAGTCCGCAACGTGGTCGCCGCCGGCGCCGACTGGATTCACTTCGACGTGATGGACAACCATTATGTGCCGAACCTCACGATCGGCCCGCTCGTCTGCGAGGCGATCCGCCCGCACGTGCAGGTGCCGATCGACGTGCACCTGATGGTGCGCCCGGTCGACCGGATCGTGCCCGATTTCGCGAAGGCCGGCGCGAACCTGATCAGCTTCCACCCGGAAGGCTCGGACCACATCGACCGCACGCTGTCGCTGATCCGCGATCACGGCTGCAAGGCCGGCCTCGTGTTCAATCCGGCCACGCCGCTGAACTACCTCGACCACGTGATGGATCGCCTCGACTTGGTGCTGCTGATGTCGGTGAACCCCGGCTTCGGCGGCCAGTCGTTCATTCCGGAAACGCTGAACAAGCTGCGCGAGGCGCGCGCCCGCATCGACGCGTACGTCGAACGCACCGGCCGCGAGATCCTGCTCGAAGTCGACGGCGGCGTGAAGGCCGACAACATCGCGGAAATCGCGGCGGCCGGCGCCGATACGTTCGTCGCCGGTTCGGCGATCTTCGGCAAGCCCGACTACCGCAAGGTGATCGACGAGATGCGCGCGGCGCTCGCCACCGTCGAGCGGAGCTGACGCCGTGGCCGACTCGTCGTTCGCCGGCCACGCGCCGGCCGGGGCCGCCACGGACGCGGCCGCGATCCGCTTTGCCGCGCCGCGCATCGATGCCGCGCTGATCGACCTCGACGGCACGATGGTCGACACGGCCGACGATTTCACGGCCGGCCTGAACGGGATGCTCGCGCAGCTCGGCGCGCCGGCCACGTCGCGCGACGAAGTGATCGGCTACGTCGGCAAGGGCTCCGAACACCTGATCCAGAGCGTACTGAAACCGCGCTTCCCGGCCGACGAAGCGCACGCGCGCTTCGACGACGCACTGGCGATCTACCAGACCGAATACGCGAAGATCAACGGGCGCCATACGCGCCTCTATCCGGACGTGGCAGCCGGGCTCGACGCACTGCGCGCGGCCGGCATCCGGCTCGCGTGCGTGACGAACAAGCCGCACCGCTTCGCGGTCGAGCTGCTCGAACAATACGGGCTGGCCGGCTGCTTCGGCATCGTGCTGGGCGGCGACAGCGTCGCGCGCAAGAAGCCCGATCCGCTGCCGATGCTCGCGGCCTGCGACGCGCTCGGCGTCGCGCCGGACGCCGCGGTCGCAATCGGCGACTCGGAAAACGACGCGCTGGCAGGCCGCGCGGCCGGGATGGCGACGCTGACGGTGCCGTACGGCTACAACCATAGCAAAGCTATACAAACGATAAATTCGGATGGTATAGTCGATTCGTTGCTGGTCGCAGCCCGCGCGATCACCGCGCACAACGCCGGCCGGCTAACCCTCTGATTATTTCTTCCATCCGCATGTTTCTGAATAAAAAACGGAGTCTGAGCAGCATCGACCGGGGAGCCTGGCCCTGGCGTCGCTGGTCGCGCTAACCTCTTCGATGAGGTACGCTGAAGCACGTCTTCAGCGCCGTTTTTTATCTCGCTGCGCATCCGCGCGCCGATCGTCGCACCACCTCGAGTTCCACCGTGTCCGAACGCTTGCGTTCAGGGTCGGCCGCAGGCTCGCGACGTTCACGCCCGGAGTGCCGGCCGGCAACAGGCACTTCTCGATCGACCGCCCTTTCGCCGACGGCCACCCGCGCAGCGTCAAATGATCCCTGGCGCCCGCGCCGCTCGTCCCGAACAGGACCGGAACATGACCGAACTCGAATTCCAATCGCTCGCGAACGAAGGCTACAACCGCATCCCGCTGATCGCGGAAGCGCTCGCCGATCTCGAAACGCCGCTGTCCCTCTATCTGAAGCTGGCCCAGCCCGAACGCGCGGGCGCCAACTCGTTCCTGCTCGAATCGGTGGTCGGCGGCGAACGCTTCGGCCGCTACTCGTTCATCGGCCTGCCCGCCCGCACGCTCGTCCGCACCCGCAACGGCGTGTCGGAAGTGGTGCGCGACGGCCAGGTCGTCGAGACGCACGACGGCGATCCGTTCCAGTTCATCGAATCGTTCCAGGCGCGCTTCAAGGTCGCGCAGCGCCCGGGCCTGCCGCGTTTCTGCGGCGGCCTCGCCGGCTACTTCGGCTACGACGCGGTGCGCTACATCGAGAAGAAGCTCGCGAACACCGCGCCGCGCGACGATCTCGGGCTGCCCGACATCCAGTTGCTGCTGACCGAGGAAGTCGCGGTGATCGACAACCTCGCCGGCAAGCTCTACCTGATCATCTATGCGGACCCGGGCCAGCCCGAAGCGTATGCGAAGGCGAAACATCGCCTGCGCGAACTGAAGCAGCGCCTGCGCACGACCGTGCAGCCGCCCGTGACATCGGCGAGCGTGCGCACCGAGACGTTCCGCGAATTCAAGAAGGACGACTATCTGGCCGCCGTGCGCCAGGCGAAGGAATACATCGCGGCCGGCGAGCTGATGCAGATCCAGGTCGGCCAGCGGCTGACGAAGCCGTACCGCGACAATCCGCTGTCGCTGTATCGCGCGCTGCGTTCGCTGAATCCGTCGCCGTACATGTATTACTACAATTTCGGCGATTTCCACGTGGTCGGCGCATCGCCGGAAATCCTGGTGCGCCAGGAAAAGCGCGGCGACGACCAGATCGTCACGATCCGCCCGCTGGCCGGCACGCGCCCGCGCGGCAACACGCCCGAGCGCGACGCGGAACTCGCGACCGAGCTGCTGAACGATCCGAAGGAAATCGCCGAGCACGTGATGCTGATCGACCTCGCGCGCAACGACGTCGGCCGCATCGCGGAAATCGGCTCGGTGCAGGTGACCGACAAGATGGTGATCGAGAAGTACTCGCACGTGCAGCACATCGTCAGCTCGGTCGAGGGCAAGCTGAAGCCGGGCATGACGAACTACGACGTGCTGCGCGCGACGTTCCCGGCCGGCACGCTGTCCGGTGCGCCGAAGGTGCGCGCGATGGAACTGATCGACGAGCTCGAGCCGGTCAAGCGCGGGCTGTACGGCGGTGCGGTCGGCTACCTGTCGTTCTCGGGCGAGATGGATCTCGCGATCGCGATCCGCACGGGCCTGATCCACAACGGCAACCTGTACGTGCAAGCGGCGGCCGGCGTCGTCGCGGATTCGGTGCCCGAATCCGAATGGCAAGAGACCGAGAACAAGGCGCGCGCGGTGCTGCGTGCGGCCGAACAGGTCCAGGACGGCCTCGATAGCGACTTCTGACCGGAGACTGACCATGCTGCTCATGATCGACAACTACGACTCGTTTACCTACAACCTGGTCCAGTACTTCGGCGAACTCGGCGAGGACGTGCGCACCTACCGCAACGACGAAATCACGCTCGACGACATCGCGCGCCTGAACCCCGACACCCTCTGCCTGTCGCCGGGCCCGAGCAATCCGCAACATGCGGGCATCACGCTCGACGTGCTGCGCGAATTCGCGGGCAAGAAGCCGATCCTCGGCGTCTGCCTCGGCCATCAGGCGATCGGCGAAGCGTTCGGCGGCCGCGTCGTGCGCGCGAAGACCATCATGCACGGCAAAGTGAGCCGGATCGAAACCGACTGCCGCGGCGTGTTCGCCGACCTGCCGAAGCATTTCGACGTGACGCGCTACCACTCGCTCGCGATCGAGCGCGAATCGCTGCCGGACTGCCTCGAGGTGTCCGCGTGGACCGACGACGGCGAGATCATGGGCGTGCGCCACAAGACGCTGCCGATCGAAGGCGTGCAGTTCCACCCGGAATCGATCCTGTCCGAGCACGGCCATGCGCTGCTCGAGAATTTCCTGAAACAGAACCGCGCCGCGGCCCATGCGGCCGCGCCGGCTGCCTGACGGGAGACGCACGATGACGATTACCCCGCAGGAAGCGCTGCAACGCACGATCGAGCACCGCGAAATCTTCCACGACGAAATGCTGCACCTGATGCGGCTGATCATGCGCGGCGACCTGTCGCCCGTGATGGCGGCCGCGATCATCACCGGGCTGCGCGTGAAGAAGGAGACGATCGGCGAGATCGCCGCCGCCGCGACCGTGATGCGCGAATTCGCGAACCACGTCGAGGTGCAGGACAACTCGAATTTCGTCGACATCGTCGGCACCGGCGGCGACGGCTCGCACACGTTCAACATCTCGACCGCGTCGATGTTCGTCACGGCGGCCGCGGGCGCGAAGGTCGCGAAGCACGGCAACCGCGGCGTGTCGAGCAAGTCCGGCAGCGCCGACGTGCTCGAGGCGCTCGGCGTGAACATCGACCTGCAGTCGGACCAGGTCGCCGCTTCGATCGCCGAAACCGGCATGGGCTTCATGTTCGCGCCGAACCATCACCCGGCGATGAAGAACATCGCGGCCGTGCGCCGCGAGCTCGGCGTGCGCACGATCTTCAACATCCTCGGCCCGCTGACCAATCCGGCCGGCGCGCCGAACCAGCTGATGGGCGTGTTCCACGCCGACCTCGTCGGCATCCAGGTGCGCGTGATGCAGCGCCTCGGCGCGCAGCACGTGCTCGTCGTGTACGGCAAGGACGGGATGGACGAGGTGTCGCTCGGCGCCGCGACGCTCGTCGGCGAATTGCGCGACGGCAAGGTGCACGAATACGAGATCCATCCGGAGGACTTCGGCCTGCAGATGGTGTCGAACCGCACGCTGAAGGTGGAAAATGCCGACGAATCGCGCACGATGCTGCTCGGCGCGCTGGACAACCAGCCGGGCGTCGCGCGCGAGATCGTCACGCTGAACGCGGGCACCGCGCTCTACGCGGCCAATATCGCCGAGTCGATCGCGGACGGCATCCAGCTCGCCCGCGAAGCGATCGCGAGCGGCAAGGCCCGCGCGAAGGTCGACGAGCTCGTGCGCTTCACGCAGCAGTTCAAGCGCTGACCCTCTTACGAATCAAGCAGGAACCCATATGAGCGACATTCTCGACCGAATCATCGCCGTCAAGCGCGAAGAAATCGCGGCGGCCATGCGCAGCACGCCGCTCGAGGCACTGAAACTGGAAGCCTCCGCGCGCGACCTGCGCGACTTCGTCGGCGCGCTGCGGACGAAGCACGCGGCCGGCAACGCCGCCGTGATCGCCGAAATCAAGAAGGCCAGCCCGTCGAAAGGCGTGCTGCGCGAGCATTTCGTGCCGGCCGACATCGCGCGCTCGTATGCGGCGCACGGCGCCGCGTGCCTGTCGGTGCTGACCGACGAGCAGTTCTTCCAGGGCGGCGTCCGCTACCTCGAGGAAGCGCGCGCGGCCTGCACGCTGCCGGTGCTGCGCAAGGACTTCATCGTCGACGCGTACCAGATCGTCGAAGCCCGCGCGATGGGCGCCGACGCGATCCTGCTGATCGCCGCCGCGCTCGACACGCCGCTGATGCAGGATCTGGAAGCCTATGCGCATTCGCTCGGCCTCGCGGTGCTGGTCGAAGTGCACGACCGCAACGAGATGGAACAGGCGCTGACGCTGAAGACACCGCTGCTCGGCATCAACAACCGCAACCTGCGCACGTTCGAGACGTCGATCCAGACCACGCTCGACATGCTCGACATGATTCCGGCGGACCGCATCGTCGTGACCGAATCGGGCATCCTGTCGCGCATCGACGTCGACACGATGCGCGCGGCGAACGTGAACACGTTCCTCGTCGGCGAGGCGTTCATGCGCGCCGACCAGCCGGGCGAGGAACTCGCACGGATGTTCTTCTGATGGCGATCGAAAAGGAAATCAAGCTCGCGCTGCCGGCCGGTCAAGCCGATGCCGCGCGCCGCTTCTTCGAGACGCTGACCGGCGAACCCGGTCACGCCATCACGCTCGCGAACGTCTATTACGACACGCCCGATCTCGCGCTGGCGCGCTCGAAGAGCGCGGTGCGCGTGCGCCGCACGCCGGACGGCTGGCTGCAGACGTTCAAGACGGTCGGCAGCGCGGAAGGCGGCCTGCATCGCCGTCACGAATGGGAGCTGCCGGTCGCGGGCGACGCGCTCGAAATCGACGCGCTGGTCGCGGCCTGCGACGTGCCGGAAGCCGCCGCGGCGCTGAATGACGCGGCCGGCGCGCTGCATGCGCTGTTCCGCACGGATTTTTCGCGTACCCTGTGGCGCATCGCAATCGGCGGCGCAACCGTCGAGGCCGCGGTGGACCTCGGCGAGATCGTCGTCCAGGCGGAACACGAAACGCGCCGCGAACCGATCAGCGAAATCGAACTCGAACTGATCGACGGCCCGGAAACGGCGCTCGCGACGCTCGCCGCCGAACTGCAGCAGGCGCTGCCGGGCCTCGTTCCCGAAAACATCAGCAAGGCGCAGCGCGGCTACCGGCTGCGCGCGCAATAAACACGCATCACGCATGGCAACCCGCAAGACTTCCCGCGCGCCGCAACAGGCGTCTCTGTTCGACGATCCCGTGCCGGAAACGGCACCGGCCGATATTCCGTCCGCGGCTCGGCGCAAATCCGCGAAGAAGGCGGCCGCACCGGCGCCCGCGCCAGCCCCGACCGCCGCGCCACCACTGCCCGTTGTCGCCGACGTGCCGCACCTCGCCGCACAATTCGACGCGCTGCCGGCCGTCTGGCGCGACGTGCTGAAACCGTTCACCGACAGCGACGCGTACGCGCCGCTGTGCCGCTTCGTCGATGAAGAGCGTGCCGCCGGCAAGACGGTCTACCCGACCGACGTGTTCCGCGCGCTGCGCCTGACGAGCCCGGACGACGTGAAGGTCGTGATCCTCGGCCAGGATCCGTACCACGGCGACGACCGCGGCACGCCGCAGGCGCACGGCCTCGCGTTCTCGGTGCCACCGGCCGTCCGCACGCCGCCGTCGCTGCGCAACATCTTCAAGGAAATCGCCGCGAACTTCGGTCACGACGCACCGCGTCACGGCTGCCTCGACACATGGGCGCGCCAGGGCGTGCTGTTGCTCAACACCGTGCTGACGGTCGAGCGCGGCGCGGCCGCGAGCCACGCGAAGCGCGGCTGGGAGCAATGCACGGACACGCTGATCCGCGAGCTCGCCGGCCGCCATCGGGGGCTCGTATTCATGCTGTGGGGCGCGCACGCGCAGGCCAAGCGCGCGCTGTTCGACGCGAACGCGCATTGCGTGCTCGAAGCGCCGCATCCGTCGCCGCTGTCCGCGCACCGCGGCTTCCTCGGCTGCCGCCATTTCACGCTCGCGAACGACTATCTGGTCGACGCGGGCCACGCACCGATCGACTGGCGCCTGCCGGACGTGGCCGAAACGCTCGCGTAACGGCCTCGGCGGCCGGTTCGCCGGCCGAATGCAAAAACGCCGCGTCCCTTTCGGGGCGCGGCGTTTTTTTATCGGGCGACGCAGCGGGTGCGTCGCACCCGCATCGACCTGACGCGTTACGCGGCGGCGATCGCTTCGCGTGCGCTGGCCAGCGCGGCGCTCTGCGCATCCGGGCCGAGGTTCAGGCCTTCCGCGAAGATGAAGCTCACGTCGGTCATGCCGACGAAGCCGAGGAACGTGCGCAGGTACGGCGTCTGGCTGTCGTTCGGCGTACCGGCATACTTGCCGCCGCGCGCCGTCACCACGTGAACCTTCTTGCCCTTGATCAGGCCTTCCGGACCGTTCTCGGTGTAGCGGAACGTGACGCCTGCGCGGGCGATCCAGTCGAAGTACGTCTTCAGTTGCGACGAGATGCCGAAGTTGTACATCGGGGCGCCGATCACGATGATGTCGGCAGCCTGCAGCTCGGCGATCAGCGCATCGCTCTTCGCGACGATCGCATTCTGTTCCGCGGTGCGCTTGTCGGCCGGCGTGAAGAACGCGCCGAGCACCGATTCGTCGAGGTGCGGCAGCGCATCGGCCAGCAGGTCGCGGACCACGACGTTCGCGCCGGGGTTCGATTGTTGCAGCTTTGCCGTCAGTTCGTTGGCCAGCAGCGTGGATTGCGCACCTTGCGAACGCGCGGCGGAATTGATTTGCAGAATGGTCGTCATGTCAGGCTCCGGTAGGGTTGCGCTTCGGTAGCGCGAGTGACGCCATTGTGCGTGGCCGCATGACCGCGAAAAAGCGGGTTCAGGGCGACGGATTGTTGCAGCAGCAGAACAATCCCCGATCGCGCCCCGATACCCGCTTGCGTCCGTTCACCCCTTCAGCCAGGCTTCGCGGGCCTTCGTGGCCGCAGCCGGCTTCGCGGCCGCCGTCAGCCGGTAGCGGGTAACTTCCGGGCCGTCGAGCTTCAGTTTCGCGGCGCGCAGCTCGTCGCGGCGGAATGCGTGAACCTCGACCTTGTCGCCCGGCCGGTAGCGTGCGAGCAGCGCGTCGAGGTTCGTGCCCGTCACGCGCAACCCGTCCACCGCGATCAGCGTGTCGCCGGCCGACAACCCCGCGCGATGCGCGGCGCCGCCTTCGTAGACCGCCGCCAACGTGCAGTCCGCGCCGCCGCGCAAGCGCGCGCCGATCGTCGGCTTCGCGGCCGCGCCGAGCGCGAGGTCGGGGGCCAGCGTCACGCCGAACGGCGCGAGCAGGTCGCCGAGCGGCAGGTCGCGCGTGCCGTGCACGGCATCGGCGAACAGGCGGCCGAGCGCGACGCCCGTCGCCTCTTCGATCAGCGTCTCGACTTCGTTTTCTTCCACACCCGCCTGCTTGCCGCGATAGAAGTCGCGACCGTAGCGTTGCCACAGCAGGCGCATCACGTCGTCGAGCGACTTTCGGTTGCGCGTCTGCGCGCGGATCGCGAGATCGAACGCGAGCGCCACGAGCGAGCCCTTCGTGTAATAGCTGACGATCGCGTTGGTCGCGTTCTCGTCCTGGCGGTAGTACTTGATCCACGCGTCGAACGAGCTTTCCGCGACGCTCTGCTTGAGCCGGCCCGTGCCGCGCAGCACGCCGCCGACCGTGCGGCCGAGCGCCGCGAGATATTCGTCCTGCGACATCAGCCCGCTGCGGACCAGCATCAGGTCGTCGTAATACGACGTGAAGCCCTCGAACAGCCACAGCAGCGACGTGTAGTTCTCGCGCGTGAGGTCGTACGGCACGAATGCCGCCGGCTTGATGCGCTTCACGTTCCACGTGTGGAAATACTCGTGGCTGCAGAGGCCGAGATACGTGCGATAGCCTTCCGTCGTTTCCGGCCGCCCCTTCACCGGCAGGTCGGTACGGTTGCAGATCAGCGCGGTCGACGCGCGATGCTCGAGGCCGCCGTAGCCGTCGCTGACCGCGAGCGTCATGAACACGTAGCGGTCCATCGGCGCCTTCTTCGACTTCGGCTCGAACAGCGCGATCTGTGCTTCGCACACGCGCTTCAGATCGGTACGCAGCCGCTCCAGGTCGAGCTGCGCCACGCGCCCGGCGATCACGATGTCGTGCGGCACGCCGTGCGCGTCGAACGTCGCGAGCGCGAATTCGCCGATCGTCACCGGATGGTCGGACAGCTCGTCGTAATTCGCCGCGCGATACGTGCCGAAACCGTAGCGCTTCGTCCCGCCTGCTTCGGGCAGCGCGGTGCCGACACGCCACGTGCGGAACGCCGCGCCGGCCGGTTTGGCGATGTCGACTTCACACGGCGCGCCTTCGCGACCGGCGACGCTCAGGAACACGGCCGTCGCGTTGAAGAAGCCGCCCGAATCGTCGAGATACGCGGAGCGCACCGACAGGTCCCATGCATAGACGTCGTAACGCAGCGTCAGCGCGCCGGTCACGGGCGCGGCCTGCCACGTGTGCTTGTCGGTCTTCGCGATGCGCACCTTGCGGCCCGCGTCGTTGAACGCGCGCAGCGTCACGATGTTGCGCGCGAACTCGCGCACGAGATAGCTGCCCGGAATCCACACCGGCAGCGAGAAACGCTGGCCTTCGGGATCGGGATCGGCAACCGTCACCGTCACTTCGAACAGGTGCGCGGCGAGATCTTTCGGGGCAATCGAATAGCGGATCGGCTGGGTCATCGTGGCAATCGGTCGGTCGAATACGGCGGCGAAAACGAAGAGAGGCGCCGGCAGATCATGCGGGCGCCCCTCGCTGGCCGGGCCATGCGCCCGGCGTGCAGTCGGTTACTTGCTCGAGGCGAGCGCCTGGTTGAGCTGATCGGCCGATACCGCGCCCGGCAGGCGACGGCCGTCCGGCAAAAAGATCGTCGGCGTGCCCGTGACGTTCATCCCGCGGCCAAGCGCGAGGTTCTTGTCGAGCGCGCTGGTGTCGCAGGTACCGGCGCCGGACGGCGCGCGGTGGTCGAGCATCCAGCTTTCCCACGTCTTCGCGCGGTCGGTCGCGCACCAGATCGCCTTCGACTTCGCGGTCGAATCCGGCGACAGCACCGGGTACAGGAACGTGTAGACGGTCACGTTGTCGATCGACTGCAGCGTCGTCTCGAGCTTCTTGCAGTACGGGCAGTTCGGATCGGAGAACACCGCGATCTTGCGGGCGCCGCTGCCCTTGACGACCTTGATCGCATTCGCGAACGGCAGGCTCGCGAAGTCGATCTTGTTGATTTCGGACAGGCGGGCGTCGGTCAGGTTCTTGTGCGTCTTGGTGTCGACGAGATCGCCGAGCAGCACGTAGTCGCCCGCCGCGTCGCTATAGATGATCTGCGAGCCGAGGTTCACTTCGTAAAGGCCTGCAACCGGCGATTTCGACACGCTCTTGATCGGCGCGTCGTTGCCGAGACGGGCTTGCAGCGTGGCCTTCAGCTTGTCGGTGGTCTGGTCGGCCTGCGCGGTGCAGCCAAGCGTCGCCATCGTGACGGCCAGCGCCAACGATGCGATGCGGATCGTTTTTTTCATCGAAATCTTCCTTCAGCTCAATCGGAGTGCACGGCACAGTGTACGCCGTAACGGAACCGTCTCCGACCGGCGCAGCGGCAGAAGGTTCGCTCAGCCGAGCGCGGCCGACACGAGCCAGCGCTTCACCAGCGGCTGCGCGCCGACGAACGCCATGCCCGCATTACGCACCGCCTTCGCGAGCGAGCCCGGCACCGCGAACAGCCGCTGCAGGCCGTCGGTCGCGACCATCAGCGCGCGGATGTCCTCGCGGCGCGAACGCTCGTAGCGGCGCAGCAGCACCGTATCGCCGAGATTGCGGAAGCTTTCCTTGCCCGCGATCGCGTCGGCGAGCGCGGCAACGTCGCGCAGCCCGAGATTCATGCCCTGCCCCGCGAGCGGGTGGATCAGGTGCGCGGCATCGCCGACCAGCGCGACGCGCGGCGCGATCAGCTTGTCGACCGTCTGCAGCGCCAGCGGGAAGCCGGCGGCCGGCGTCACGCATTCGAGCGTGCCGACCTGGCCGTGCGACACGCGCTCGACCTCGGCCGCGAGCTGCGCCGGATCGAGTGCGAGCAGCTCGTCCGCATGCGCGGTGTGCGCGGACCACACGAGCGACACGTGGCCGTCCGGCAGCGGCAGCAGCGCGACGATCTCGCCTTCGTGGAACCATTGCCAGGCCGTCTCGCGGTGCGGCAGCGATGCCTTGAAGTTCGCGACGACGCCGGTCTGCCGGTAGTCGCGCCGTTCTACCCTGGCCCCCATTTGGGAACGCACCCACGAATGCGCGCCGTCGGCGCCGACGACAAGATCCGCTTCGAGCACCTGCCCTGACGACAGCGTGAGCACGGCTGCGTCGGCGCGCACGTCGAAACCCTGCGCACGCGCGTCGAACCACGTGAGGTTCGGCTGGAACCGCAGCGCGGCGTCGAGCGACGCTTCGACCAACGACGATTCGGCGATCCATGCGAGCTGCGGCACGGACGCCTGATAGGCGGAGAAATGCAGTTCGGCATGCGCATCGCCATACACGCGCATGTCGTACACCGGCGCGAGCCGGCTGTGGTCGAGCGCCTGCCAGACCCGCAGCCGTTCGAGCAACGCCTGCGAACTGGACGACAGCGCATAGACGCGCGTGTCGAACGCGAGATCCGCGGGGCGCGGCGTGGCCGGCTGGGCGAGCAGGGCTGTCTTGTAGCCGGACTGGGTCAGCGCGAGCGCGGCCGTCTTGCCGACGAGCCCGCCGCCGACCACGGCGACGTCGAAGGTGTGGTGGGCAGTCATGGCGGGCATTATAGCCGCGGGGCCAAACCCTTACGCGGCCGGACTTTGCGGGAAATCAGCAGAATCGCAGGCCGGTGCGCCAGCGCGGCGGCCCGCCGCATCGGCCGTTCGGCGCCAAGCCCGGAATCCGGGGCGTCGGCACGGTACAATAGCGCCTTTGACCGTCGGCCCGCCGCGCTCCACGCGCCGGCCGCCCTTTTTTCCCGCGCCGCCGTGCCCTGTCCGGCCGCGCCGCCTCACCCGTCCGAAGGATTCCATGAGTCTCAAATGCGGCATCGTCGGCTTGCCCAACGTCGGCAAGTCCACCCTGTTCAATGCGCTGACCAAGGCCGGCATCGCCGCCGAGAACTACCCGTTCTGCACGATCGAGCCGAACGTCGGCATCGTCGAAGTGCCCGACACGCGCCTGAAGGCGCTCGCCGAAATCATCAGCCCCGAGCGCGTCGTGCCGGCCGTCGTCGAGTTCGTCGACATCGCAGGCCTGGTCGCGGGCGCGAGCAAGGGTGAAGGCCTCGGCAACCAGTTCCTCGCGAACATCCGCGAAACCGACGCGATCACGCACGTCGTGCGCTGCTTCGAGGACGACAACGTCATTCACGTCGCCGGCAAGGTCAGCCCGATCGACGACATCGAAGTGATCAATACCGAACTCGCGCTCGCCGACCTCGGCACCATCGAGAAGGCGCTCACGCGCTATTCGAAGGCCGCGAAGTCGGGCAATGACAAGGAAGCGGCGAAGCTCGTCGCGGTGCTCGAAAAGGTGCGCGCGCAGCTCGACCAGGGCAAGGCCGTGCGCGGCCTCGCGCTGTCGGACGACGAGGAAGCGCTGATCAAGCCGTTCTGCCTGATCACCGCGAAGCCGGCGATGTACGTCGCCAACGTGAAGGACGACGGCTTCGAGGACAACCCGCACCTCGAGGCGGTGCGCAAGTACGCGGAAAGCGAAAACGCGCCGGTGGTCGCCGTATGCGCGGCGATCGAGGCGGAAATCGCCGATCTCGACGACGCGGACAAGGAAGCATTCCTCGCCGACATGGGCATGGAAGAGCCGGGCCTCGACCGCGTGATCCGCGCGGGCTTCAAGCTGCTGGGCCTGCAGACCTACTTCACCGCGGGCGTGAAGGAAGTGCGCGCATGGACGATTCACATCGGCGACACGGCGCCGCAAGCGGCCGGCGTGATCCACACCGACTTCGAGCGCGGCTTCATCCGCGCGCAGACGATCGCGTTCGACGACTTCGTCGCGTACAAGGGCGAGCAAGGCGCGAAGGAAGCCGGCAAGATGCGCGCGGAAGGGAAGGAATATGTCGTGCACGACGGGGATGTGATGAACTTCCTGTTCAACGTTTGAGCGTTGCTGCCGCACCGACCGTAAAAAAGCCCGCTGAATGCGGGCTTTTTCTTTTGATGCTTGGCGACGCATTGCATCGCTGCGATCCGAACATTCAACCTCGCACGCCTCTGATGAGCTCCGGCCACAGCGACGAATGGGCGCGGCGGAACATGCCGACGTGACCGATTGCGCGGCCATCGCAGTTTTCCGGGCTGATGAAATGGACCGTGCTTTCGGCTCGCGGCAACCACCGCAGCCAGTCTTCGATATTGGCCGGTGTCGCGAGCGGGTCGTCGGTTGCAGCGACCACCGTGACGGGAGCGGAGAATTCACTGTAGTAGTGACGCGCAACGCCGATCCCGAACTCATTGGCCATGTAGCCGGGGCGGCGACACCATCGAGCCCACTGAAGCCCGACCCGCGCCGGCAGATCGTCGCCCCATCCCAGTACCCTGGCAGGCACATAGCCGAACAGGCGCGCGCTAACGGGTACGTAAAGATTTGCCAGCAACGATGCGGCCATTCGCATCGGCCACCGGATGTTGTCGACGTATCCCGATGACGCGGAAATCGCGCAAACCGAGCGAATCGATGCATGGTTCGGCATCAGACCGACCAGTTGCGCACCCGCGCTGTGCCCGATCAGGTGCGCGTCGTTCGCGCCGGTTTCACGGAGAAGCCAGTCGAGTGCGGCGGGCATGTCAAGCTGCCCCCAGTCCTGTTTGCGCGCGACCGATCGGCGGACGTGGCCCTCCTCGCGCGAGGCACCGATGCCGCGGTAATCGAATACGAAGGTCGGATGACCGTCGTCGCGCAACCAATCCGCAAATGCGAAATAGAACGATTGACGCAGTCCTGTCGCCGGGCAGATGAGCACCGGGGAGCCAGCACCGGTGGCCGTCGGGAAATAGGATCCCTGTAGCGAGTATCCATCCCGCGCGCGAAATGCGACGCTTACCCGGGAGGCCGGTTGCATCGTCATCGCCCGGGTTTCAATGCCGTAGACCACGGTGACATTGCGAATACGCATCGGCAGTTGCGAGATCGCGAACGCAGCGGGCTTTTCTCATTTCGGACTGGTTCATGAAGGTTTGCGGGAAGCGCCAGCGGACAATCTTTTCGCCATTTCCTTCGTTGCCTCCGTTGCACAGATCGCTTGTGCCGCAGGTCGCATCGAACCGTCGCCCCATGCGCTACGCGTCGATTTTTCGCACGATGTGTCGCGCGCTTTCTTCCACTTTGCCATCTGCGCGTCGAGCGCCGCCTTGCGCCGCGGCTGCTCGCTCACTTGTTTGTCGACGATCCGCTGCAATTCCCGCTCGGCGACGAGCTGATCGCGCCACGCGCAAAAATTCATGCTCGTCTGGCTCGAGTCGCAGTCCTTGAGCAGTGCATTGACCTCGCTTGCCGGCAAACCGCTGCGCACCGCTATCTCGTCCGCTGCCGTCGGGCCGGCAAATGCATGCGTCGACGCCAGCACGAGCAAACCGATCATGGCCGTTCTCACTGTGCCCTCTGTCGTGGCTGGAACGGCGCCGATTCAAGTCGACGCCGGTTGACAAGCCCGTTCGAACGAACGGGCGCCAGACGATGCCCGTTCTCGTCTCGCGGATGGATCCAGACGCGCTGATTCATGTGCGACACGACGCCCGCGTCGTCGCTCTGATTCGCTGAACGGAACGCGGCCAGCGCACCTGTGTTGCCGGTATTGTATGCATAGCTGACGAGCTCATCGAATTGCAATTGTGTCAATTGCCGGCCCGATACATGCCGTCGCACGGCGGCTTCTGCCCGACGGACCCGGACCGCGAGTTGCGCATTCACTTGCGTCGTCGTAACCGGCGTGCGCAATTCTTCCGGGGTGCACGGCCAGGTGTGAGCAAGCGTCCCGATACCATAGGTACAGTTGTTCGCCTGATCGTTGTAGTAAGCCATGACCGCGCTTTCCCGCCTCCGCAGCTCAGCCCAACCTGCGTCGCTCAATCTCAAGCTCTCGTTCGCCATTTGCCCCACCCGGCACGACCGCTTACGCGAGTCGACCTCATCATTCACTTCGGTTCTCGAAGCGATCAATGTATGGCGTTGCCGTTGGCGATGAAATCGGACGAGTTCGATTTCTTGCCCTTAAATTTCGGCGCTATCTCGCCGACTCCCGCCGCGACATCAGCCCATCGCAAAAAGACAAATGGCCCGACCGGCAAACGCCGCTCGGGCCATTTTCACGACCGGGACTTCGCGCCCCGCCGCTACTTCACTTCATCACGTCGCCGACACCCGCCGCCCCGCGTTCGCCTGCGCATCGCGCCCACGCTTGTTCAGCCACGACGCGAGCAGCACGATCAACGCCAGCACGGCCGTCGCGCCGACCTCCATCCGGTGCTCCTCGCTGACGAACATCACGGTCAGCGTGCCGCAGATGAACAGGATCACGGCCCACGTGAGCCACGGGAACAGCCACATCCGCAGCGTCAGGTCGGCGCCGCCCGATTCGAGCGTCTTGCGCATCCGCAGTTGCGAGATCGCGATCACGAGATATACGAGCAGCGCGATCGCGCCCGACGTCGCCAGCAGGAAGCCGAACACCTGCTCCGGCATCAGGTAGTTCGCGATCACCGTCACGAAGCCGAACGCGGTCGACGCCAGCACGGCCGCGCGCGGCGTGCCGGTCGAATCGGTGCGATGCAGGAAGGCCGGCGCGTCCTTGCGCCTGGACAGCGAGAACAGCATCCGCGACGCCGTGTACAGCGCCGAATTCAGGCAGCTCGCGACCGACACGAGCACGATCACGTCGATGATCGCCTTCGCGTTCGGCACGCCGATCAATTCCATCGCGCGCTGATACGAGCCGTGCTTCGGCAGCAGCGGGTCGTTCCACGGCACGATGGCCGCGACGACGAGGATCGAGCCGAGATAGAACAGCGTGATACGCCAGATGACCGAGTTCGTCGCGCGCACGATCTGGCGTTGCGGGTTGTCCGATTCGGCGGCCGCGATCGTCACGATCTCGGTGCCGAGGAACGAGAACATCGTCGTCAGCATCGCCGCGAGCACCGCGCTCGCGCCGTGCGGCATGAAGCCGTCATGCACGAACAGGTTCGACACGCCCGACACGGCCGGCGCAGGAATGATGCCGACGATCGCCGCGCCGCCGATGCACAGGAACACGACGATCGCGACGACCTTGATCAGCGCGAACCAGAATTCGAATTCGCCGTAGTTCTTGACGGAAAAGAGGTTGGTGATGGTGAGCAGCAGCGTGATGCCGAGCGCGAAGATCCACGTGGCGATGCCCGGGAACCACGCATTGAGGATGGTCGCGGCGGCGGTCGCCTCGATCGGGATCACCAGCACCCAGAACCACCAGTACAGCCAGCCGATCGTGAAACCGGCCCAGTGGCCGATCGCGCGATCGGCATAAGTCGAGAACGACCCGCTGTCCGGATGCGCGACGGCCATTTCGCCGAGCATGCGCATCACCAGCACGACCAGCACGCCCGCGATCGCATACGCGAGTATCGATGCCGGCCCGGCTTCCGCGATCGCGTGGCCGGAGCCGACGAACAAGCCCGCGCCGATGACGCCGGCAATCGACATCATCGTTACGTGACGCTGCTTCAGGCCGGTGCCGAGTCCTGTGTTGCTTCCACTCATCTGTCTCTCTCCAATAAACGGTTCCGGTACGACCGGTGTCGCGTGAAGGCGGCGCGGGGAGTTGTCGTTGTTGAATCCGGCTGCGACCGCGCGTGCGTCGCACGCGGGCATGAGGCCGGACGGGGCCGTTCCGGTCGGGTCGTCCGCGCAGTCTGCGAAGCTGCGGGTGCGATGCGGCGCACCGGGCGCCGGCGCATCGCGTACGCCCGTTCCGTCGGCTGTCGTCAGCCGCCTTCGAAGCGAAGGAGTGTAAGCATCAAACGGTTCTTCACTAAGAACCAATTGAAGAATTTCGATGGAACCACTCGTTGCATCGATACGAACCGATGCAACGCTTGATCCGGTTCGGCGGCGGCTCGCGCGCAGCGCGTGCCGTTCAGTTCGCGTCGCGGGCGGCTTCGTCCCGCCACTTCGCCGGCACGAGTGCGTGCCATTCTCGCAGCAGCAGGTTTTTCACGGCGTCGGGACGCGCGGCCGACAGGCGCACCAGCACGATCGGCCAGCCGACATAGTGATCGGTCACGTAATACACGTCGGGCGCCGATTCGATCAGCCATGCGCGCTCGTCGGGGCCGACGCCCTTCACGACGAGCGTGTCGCCGTCCTCGCGCAGCCGCGCGAGCAGTTTGCCCTTCACCTTGAGCGCGGGCGTGCCGTACGACGTGCCTTCCTCGACGCCGCGCCACGCCAGGGCGATCTGCCGGACTTCGTCGAATGTCACGATGCCTCCCCGACCATGCGTCGATGGTTGACGGTGCGGCCACCCTACCGGAAACCGCGCGAACCGCCCAGCGGGTGGCGTTATCCGCCGGCCGCGCGCGCGGCGGCCGGCGCACGTCCGGTGGTCGCGACGATCGCGAACGCGATCGCATTCGCGGCGGCGCTCGCGAGGATCGGCACGAGATAGCCGCCGCCCGCGTCGTAGATGAAGCCGGCGGCGGCCGGCCCGATCAGCGTGCCGAACGCGACGCTCGTGTACAGGATGCCGATGATCGCGCTCACGTTGCGCCCGCCGAAATAGTCCATCACGACCGCCGGCAGCACGGCGACCCAGCCGCCGTAGAACACGCCGAACACGAGCGCGAACGCCGCCAGTGTCGCGACGGTGCCGGCGCCCGCCCACGCGACCAGCGCGACGGCCATGCCGGCGAACATCGCGAGCAGCGACGCGCGGCGGCCGAAGCGGTCGGCGAGGCCGCCGAGGAAGAAGCGGCCGGCCGTGCTGCCCACGCCGATCGCCCCGAGCAGCAGCACGGCCGTCGACGGCGCGACGCCGTGATCGAGCGCGTACGGCACGAGGTGAACGAACGGGACGAACACACCGAACGAGCAGACGAGGCAGGCCGCGTAGAGGCTCGCGAACGGCCGCGACGTGACGGCGTCGCGCACCGTCGCGCCGGCATGCACGTTCGCGCCTGCCGCGCCGGTCAATGCGGCAGCGGCATGCCGGCTCCCGTCGCCGGGTGCATCGTCGTCCGGCAGCAATCCGCGCCTGCGCGGGTCGTTCTCGATCAGCAGCGACATGCCGGCGCCCAGCACGATCGCGAGCGCGGCCAGCGTGAAATACGCGCCGCGCCAGCCGACCTGCGCAATCAGCACGGATGCGAGCGGCGGCATCACCAGCGTGCCGACGCCGATCCCCGCGACCGCGAGCCCCGACGCGAACCCGCGCCGGCGCACGAACCAGCGCTGCACCGCGCCGACGGCCGGCACGTACGCACAGCCGACGCCGAACCCGACACCGAGCCCGTACGCGACATAGACCTGCAGCAGCGTATGGGCCACGCCGGCGGCCGCGAGCCCCGCGCCGGTCAGCAGCATCCCGACGACGGCGAGCCGCCGCGAGCCGAAACGATCGGCCAGCGGCCCGCTGACGACGCCGAAGCCGAAGTACAGGAAGCCGGCGAGCGAGAACACGAGCGAGATCTGGCCGCGCGACGCGGCGAAATCCCGCTGCAGCGACTCGACGAACGCGCTGAACGTATACGCGCTGCCGAACCCGACGAACGTGACGGCGAACGCGGCCGCCACCACGTACCAGCCATAGAAAAGGCGCGACGCGCCCGGGCGGTTCATGACGATGCTCCTTTCGGGTTCCACCGGCTGCCGGGCGGCGTCCGGATTGCCCCGTGGATATAGTTGAACTATGTTGATCGCATCGGCCGCCGACAGGCAGCCGCGAAACATGCGATCTGATGTATCGACGGTACTCGCGCGTACGCGTCGCCTCAAACGATATTTCGTCGACCTTTCGCTTTAGAAAAACTGAATGAATCGTTCCCGCCTGCCGCCGCTCAACGCCCTGCGCGCCTTCGAAGCCGCCGCCCGCCACCTGTCGGTGAAGTCGGCGGCCGAGGAGCTGTCGGTCACGCCCGGCGCGGTGAGCCAGATGATCCGCACGCTCGAGACGCATCTCGGCGTGCAGCTGTTCGAGCGCGTGAACCGCGGCATCCTGCTGACGGCCGCCGGCCGCGACTACCTGCCGCCCGTGCGCAACGCGTTCCGGCAGATCGCCGATGCGTCGCAGCGCGTGTCGGGCGCCGCCGACAGCGGCGTGCTGACGGTGAGCGTCACGCCGTTCTTCGCGTCCGCGTGGCTCGTCCCGCGCCTCGCGCAGTTCCGGCAGGCGTGCCCCGACGTCGACCTGCAGGTCGTCACGAGCCACGCACTCGCGGATTTCGCGCGCGACGGCGTCGACGTCGCGATCCGCCACGGCCTCGGGCGTTACGTCGGGCTGTGCAGCGAACGGCTACTGACGGTCGAAATCGTCGCGCTCGCGTCGCCCGAACTCGTCGCGCGGCTCGGCATGCCGGCGACGCCGGCCGCGCTCGTCGGCTGGCCGCAGTTGCACGACGCCGAACGCAAGGGCTGGCACATCTGGTTCGGCGCGCAGCGGATCGACGATTTCGGCCCGCCGCGCGGCCCCGCGTTCGACGACTCGGGCCTGCTGCTGCAGGCGATCGTCGCCGGCCAGGGCGCCGGGTTGCTGCCGGCCGCGATGGTGCGCGGCGAGCTGGCGAGCGGCCGGCTCGTGCAGCTTGCCGACGTCGCATGGCTCGACGATTTCGCGTACTACCTCGTCTATCCGCCGCATCACGCGGAACGGCCGAAGGTTGCCGCGTTCCGCCGGTGGATTCTCGACGCCGCGCAGGCCGACGGCGCGGCGTCGATGTCCGGCGCGGCGTAGCGTCGTTCGGGTGCACGGCGCCGATCCGCTAACATGCGGCGCGGGCGATCGGCCCGACGTCGATAACAACGAACAGAACGAGAGAGACCATGCGTGCCCTGCTCCGCCGCGCGACCCATGTCGCGACCCTGTCCGCCGCGCTCTTCGTCGCGGGCGCCGCGTTATCCCCTGCCGCGCATGCCTATCGCGCGTCACCCGGCTACGGCAACGAAGCCGATCTCGACCGTCACGACACGTATCGCAACCGCGACGGGGAAACCGTGCATGCGCCCGCGCATTCGAAATCGGGCCGCGTGCCGGACGGCGCGAGCGCGCGTTGCCGCGACGGCACGTACAGCTTCAGCCGCCACCGGCGCGGCACGTGCTCGGGGCACGGCGGCGTCGCCGCGTGGCTGTGAGCGCGGGTCGGCCGAATGGCCTGCGCCGCGCCAGCGGCAGCCGGCGGCGAAGTACAATACGCGCTCGCACCGCCGCGCCCCGCGCGGCACGCTCCGTACCGAATCACCCGACGCCGCCACGCCCGCGCGCGCTGCGCGGCAGTCTCAACCACTTCTGACTTTCACACCAAATGGCCCAATACGTTTTCACGATGAACCGGGTCGGCAAGATCGTGCCGCCCAAGCGCCAGATCCTGAAGGACATCTCGCTGTCGTTCTTTCCCGGCGCGAAGATCGGCGTGCTCGGCCTGAACGGCTCGGGCAAGTCGACGCTGATCCGCATCATGGCGGGCATCGACAAGGACATCGAGGGCGAAGCCACGCCGATGCCGAACCTGAACATCGGCTACCTGCCGCAGGAACCGCAGCTCGACCCGACGAAGACCGTGCGCGAAGCCGTCGAGGACGGCCTCGGCGACCTGTTTCAGGCGAACAAGAAGCTTGAAGAAATCTACGCGGCCTACGCGGAGCCGGACGCCGATTTCGACGCGCTCGCGGCCGAGCAGGCGAAATACGAGGCGATCCTCGCGTCGAGCGACGGCGGCAGCCCCGAGCAGCAGCTCGAAGTGGCCGCCGACGCGCTGCGCCTGCCGGCGTGGGACGCGAAGATCGAGCACCTGTCGGGCGGCGAAAAGCGCCGCGTCGCACTGTGCAAGCTGCTGCTCGAGAAGCCCGACATGCTGCTGCTCGACGAACCGACCAACCACCTCGACGCCGAATCGGTCGACTGGCTCGAGCAGTTCCTGGTGCGCTTCCCGGGCACCGTCGTCGCCGTCACGCACGATCGCTACTTCCTCGACAACGCGGCCGAGTGGATTCTCGAACTCGACCGCGGCCACGGCATTCCGTGGAAGGGCAACTACAGCAGCTGGCTCGACCAGAAGGAAGAGCGCCTGAAGCAGGAAGAAGCGTCGGAATCGGCGCGCCAGAAGGCGATCAAGAAGGAACTGGAGTGGGTGCGCCAGAACCCGAAGGGCCGCCAGGCGAAGTCGAAGGCGCGTATCGCGCGCTTCGAGGAGCTGAGCAGCCAGGAATACCAGAAGCGCAACGAAACGCAGGAAATCTTCATTCCGGCCGGCGAACGCCTCGGCAACGAAGTGATCGAGTTCAAGAACGTCAGCAAGGCGTTCGGCGATCGCCTGCTGATCGACAACCTGAGCCTGAAGATCCCGGCCGGCGCGATCGTCGGCATCATCGGCCCGAACGGCGCCGGCAAGTCGACGCTGTTCAAGATGCTGACCGGCAAGGAACAACCGGATTCGGGCGAAGTCGTGATGGGCCCGACGGTGAAGCTCGCGTACGTCGACCAGAGCCGCGACGCGCTCGACGGTTCGAAGACGGTGTTCGAGGAAATCTCGGGCGGCGCCGACGTGCTGACGGTCGGCAAGTACGAAACGCCGTCGCGCGCGTACATCGGCCGCTTCAACTTCAAGGGCGGCGACCAGCAGAAGATCGTCGGCAACCTGTCCGGCGGCGAACGCGGCCGCCTGCATCTCGCGAAGACGCTGATCTCGGGCGGCAACGTGCTGCTGCTGGACGAACCGTCGAACGACCTCGACGTCGAAACGCTGCGTGCGCTGGAAGACGCGCTGCTCGAATTCGCGGGCTCGGTAATGGTGATCTCGCACGATCGCTGGTTCCTCGACCGGATCGCGACGCACATCCTCGCGTTCGAAGGCGATTCGCAGGTCACGTTCTTCGACGGCAACTACCAGGAGTACGAAGCCGACAAGCGTGCGCGCCTCGGCGAGGAAGCCGCGAAGCCGAAGCGTCTGCGCTACAAGCCGATCAGCCGCTGAGCGGCGCGGCCCGGGCGCCCGGCACCGCGATCGCGCGGGGCCGGATGCCGAAGGTGGCCGCATCCGGAACGGCACAACGAAGAAGCGGGCTCATGGCCCGCTTTTTTTATCCGCCTGGCGCTCGCCCGCCTTTATGCGAGCGCGCCCAGCTCGCGCAGCCGCCCCTCGGTCGCCGCCGCGCTCGTATGATGAATGCCGTGCCAGCCGAGCGCCGTCGCGGCCGCGGCGTTCTTCGCGTTGTCGTCGATGAACACGAGCTCGTGCGCCGCGATGCCGGGCAGATGCGGATCGATCCGCGCATGCATCTCGCGGTAGATCGCCGGATCGGGTTTCACGAGCTTCACACGGCCCGACACGACGATGTCCTTGAACCGGCGCAGCACCGGGAAGTTGTCCCATGCATACGGAAACGTCTGCGCGGACCAGTTCGTCAGCCCGAACAGCGGCATCCCCTGCGCGTCCAGCCGGTCGACGAGCGCCGCGCCCTCTTCGAGCACGCCGCCGATCATCTCGTGCCAGCGCGCGTAGAACGCGCGGATCAGCGCTTCGTGCTCCGGAAACTTCGCGACGAGTTCGGCCGTGCCTTCCTCGATCGTCTGCCCGCCGTCCTGGCGGACCACCCAGTCCATCGCGCACACGTGCGTGAGGAACCAGCGGCGCTCGGCGGCGTCGGGAATCAGTTCACGGTAAAGGTACTCGGGGCTCCAGTCGATCAGCACGCCGCCGAAATCGAACACCACTGCCTTGATCGTCATGCGAACTCCGTGGCGAGCACGTCCGCGAGCGGGCGCGGCGTCACCGCGTTACCCGACAGCGAATTGTTGTTCCAGATGAAGTGATGATGCGCGACGATCTGCGCCGCCGACAGGTGGGCGCGCTCGTTCGTCGTGTGCAGGTCGGACACGACAGTCGTCCGGTAGCCGAGCAGCGCGGCACGGCGCGCGGCCGAATCGACGCAGAACTCGGTCGCATAGCCGCAGATCAGCACGGAACGGATGCCGTGGCGATCGAGCTGCGCCGCGAGCGGCGTGTCGTGGAACGCGTCGCTCGCCTGCTTGCGCACGCGCCAGTCGTCGCGACCGACGACCAGCCCCGCATGCAGTTCCCAGCCCGGTGTGCCCGGCACGATGTCGTCGTCCGCGTCGCCGTCGTGCTGCACGAAGCACACCGGCGCGTTCGCCGCGCGCGCCGCCGCCGTCAACCGGTTGATGCCCGACACCACGTCGTCGAGCCGGTATGCGGGCTGCGCCCGCTCCACCAGCCCGCGCTGCATGTCGACCACGATCACCGCAGTGTCCGCCATTGCTTGCCCTCGCTGTTATTGTCCGGTCGTCGTGAGATCGCTATCCGGCCGCTATCCGATCGTTGCCGCGCGTTGCGTCAGATCGGCTGCGTGCGCGCGTCGAGCCACGCCTTCGCGTCGCCGCTCACATGCCGGCCGACGCGCTCGCGCACCGTCGCGTGATACGTGTTCAGCCACGCGCGCTCTTCGTCGTGCAGCATCTCGATCAGCACGCAGCGCGTGTCGATCGGGCACAGCGTCAGCGTCTCGAACGCGAGGAAATCGCCGAATTCCGTCTGCCCGGCCGCACGGTTCACGACCAGGTTCTCGATCCGGATGCCCCACTGGCCCGGACGGTACACGCCCGGCTCGATCGACGTGATCATGCCCTCTTCCATCGCCGTGTGCGGCTCGGCCGGCGCGTAGTGCGAGATGACCTGCGGACCTTCGTGTACGTTCAGGAAGTAACCGACGCCATGCCCGGTGCCGTGGCCGTAGTCGAGCCCGGCCGCCCACATCGGCGCACGCGCGATCGCGTCGAGCATCGGCGAGCGAATGCCGCGCGGGAAGCGGGCGCGCGACAGCGCCATCATCGATTTCAGCACGAGCGTGAAATCGCGCCGCTGCAGGTCGCTGACGGTGCCGACCGGCACGACGCGCGTGATGTCGGTCGTGCCCGTCATGTACTGGCCGCCCGAATCGATCAGCAGCAGGCCGTCGCCGGCGATCGTCGCGTGCGACTCGCGCGTCGCGTGGTAGTGCGGCATCGCGCCGTTCGCGTTGAAGCCGGCGATCGTCGCGAAGCTCGCCGACACATAGCCGGGGCGGCGGGCGCGCGCGGCCGTGAGCTTCTCCTCGATCGTCAGCTCGGTGATCGTCTCGCGATTGACGGCCTGTTCGAACCACGCGAAGAATTCCGCGAGCGCGGCGCCGTCGTGCTCCATCGTCACGCGCACGTGCTCGATCTCGGAGGAGGTCTTGCGCGACTTCGCGAACGTCGACGGATTCACGGCCTCGACGAGCTTCACGCCGGCCGGCACGGCCTCGAGCGTGCCGAACGTCACGCGGCGCGGGTCGATCAGCAGCGTCGCGCCGTCGGGCAGCGCCGCGAGCGACGCACGCGCGGCGTCATAGGCGCGGACGTCGACGCCATCCCGCGCGAGCGACGCGGCCAGCGCCGGCGGCACCTTGCCGTCGGCGACGAACAGCGTCGCGCGATCGGCGCCGATCATTGCGTGCGCAACGAACACCGGATTGAAGTTGACGTCGGCGCCGCGCAGGTTGAACAGCCATGCGAGATCATCGAGCGTCGATACGAAATGCCATTGCGCGCCCTGCGCGTGCATCGCGCGGCGCACGTCGGCGAGCTTGCTTGCGCGCGTCGTGTCGGCCTGCGGCGCCACGTGTTCGAACACCACGTCGCCGGGCAGCCCCGGCCGCTCGGGCCAGATCGCGTCGAGCAGGTCGACGTCGGTACGCAGCGCGATGCCGCGCGCGCTCAGCGCGGCCGTCAGCCCGCGCGCGGCCGCGACGCCGAGCACGGCGCCGTCGACCCCGACCGTCGCGCCGGCCGCCACGTTCTGCGCGAGCCAGTCGACGTGCGGTACGCTCTGCTGCCCGCCCGTCATCTTCATCAGTTGCACGCCCGTGCCCGCCAGTTCGGCATCGGCCTGCACCCAGTAGCGGCTGTCGACCCACAGCCCCGCGAAATCCGCAGTCACGACCAGCGTGCCGACCGAGCCCGTGAAACCGGACAGCCAGCGGCGCGCCTGCCAGCGCTCGGGCAGGTATTCGGACAGATGGGGATCGGCGGACGGCACGAGATAGGCGGCCAGGTTCTCGCGGGCCATGGCGCCGCGCAGCATCGCGAGACGGGCCGGCACCGGCGAGACTTCGGGGAGACGGGCATTCATGATTTCACCTGAGAGCATTCAGCGACGGGCCGACAGCGCGACCGTCACGGCTACGGCGAGGAACGCGACGCCGGTGCAGACCGGCCATTCGAGCGTCTCGCCATCGTAAAACAGTCCCGAGAGATTGCCGACCATGCGGGCGGCGGCCGCGCCCACGATGCCGACGAGCACCGCGATCCACCACGCCGGCCGGCCCGTGCGCCGCATCGGATGCAGCCAGCGGCCGAACAGCCCGACGGCCGCTCCCAGGACAAGGATTCCAAACCAGTTCATTCAACGCCTTCTATAAATTCAGATTCGTCCCATAGGCGTGAACGTTGCCAGCGGCTAGCATCGATTCATCCATCGAACCCGAGACCAGCCGGGCGCCGCGAACCTTCGAGTGTAGGGGCCGACTCGACGTTATGGCAAGCGCACACCGGCCGCCGTATTGAAGAAATCCTCATGCGAATCGCTCTGATCGATCCGGAATCGCGTCATACCGCACTCCTGAACCGCCTGCTCTTCGCGGGCGGTCATGTGTGCCATGCGTTTCCGTCCAGCACCGCATTCTTCGAGTGGCTCGCCGCCGACAACACCTGCGACATGCTGGTCACCGGCCACTGGGCCGGCGACCAGCCGGCGCAGGACGTCATTCCGCGCGCGCAGGCGGTCCTCCCCGGGTTGCCGGCCATCGCCGTGATGCAGTCGGCCCGCGAAAGCGAAATCGTCTCGTGCCTGCACGCGGGCGCCGACGATTGCCTCGTGCGCCCCGTGAGCGGGCCCGAGCTGCTCGCGCGCGTCAACGCGCTGAGCCGGCGCGCCGGCGTCCGCCGGGCGCCCACCCGCTCGCGCGAGATGTATGGCGAATACGCATTCGACGCCACGCATTGTCTCGTGCGTTTCGGCGACGCAATCGTTTCACTCACGCCGAAGGAGTTCCGTTTCGCGCAGTTGCTGTTCACGAACCTGTCGCGGCCCGTGTCGCGCGCCCATATCCTCGAAACGGTATGGGGCCTCCGCCGCGACATGAAGTCGCGCACGCTCGACACGCACGCGTCCCGGCTGCGCAGCAAATTGCAGCTGCTTCCGGAGCGCGGCTACCGGCTGCTGCCGCTGTACGGCTTCGGCTATCAGCTCGACCGCGTACCGATCGAGCCCCCAAATTCGCGGCCGCGCCATGCCGATGCCCGGTATGCAGCGAGTGAGGAAATCGCTGAAACGCTATAATATGGGGCTAAACGATAGCCCTCGATATGCAACTCCTCACGATCGGAATCAACCACCACACTGCGCCTGTCGCCCTGCGCGAACGCGTGGCGTTTCCGCTCGAGCAAATCAAACCGGCTCTCGTCACGTTCAAGAACGTGTTTCTCGGCCCGCAGGCGCCCAATACGCCCGAAGCAGCGATCCTCTCCACCTGCAACCGCACCGAACTGTATTGCGCGACCGACGATCGCGCGGCCCGCGAAGGCGCGGTCCGCTGGCTGTCGGAGTATCACCGGATTCCGGTCGACGAGCTCGCGCCGCACGTCTATGCGCTGCCGCAATCGGAAGCGGTCCGGCACGCGTTCCGCGTCGCCTCCGGCCTCGATTCGATGGTGCTCGGTGAGACCCAGATTCTGGGCCAGATGAAGGATGCCGTTCGCACCGCGACGGAAGCCGGCGCGCTCGGCACCTATCTGAACCAGTTGTTCCAGCGCACGTTCGCGGTGGCCAAGGAAGTGCGCGGCACGACCGAAATCGGCACGCAGTCGGTGTCGATGGCCGCCGCCGCGGTGCGCCTCGCGCAGCGGATCTTCGAAAAGGTGTCGGATCAGCGCGTGCTGTTCATCGGCGCCGGCGAAATGATCGAGCTGTGCGCGACGCACTTCGCCGCGCAAGGCCCGCGCGAACTCGTCGTCGCGAACCGCACGGCCGAACGCGGCCAGCGGCTCGCCGAACGCTTCAACGGCCGCGCGATGCCGCTGGCCGACCTGCCCACCCGCATGCACGAATTCGACATCATCGTGTCGTGCACCGCGTCGACGCTGCCGATCATCGGCCTCGGCGCGGTCGAGCGCGCGGTGAAGGCGCGCCGTCACCGGCCGATCTTCATGGTCGACCTCGCGGTGCCGCGCGACATCGAGCCCGAAGTCGGCAAGCTGAAGGACGTGTTCCTCTACACCGTCGACGATCTCGGCGCGATCGTGCGCGAAGGCAATGCGTCGCGCCAGGCCGCGGTCGCCCAGGCCGAAGCGATCATCGAGACGCGCGTGCAGAACTTCATGCAATGGCTCGACACGCGCAGCGTCGTGCCGGTGATCCGTCACATGCATACGCAGGCCGACGCGCTGCGCCGGGCCGAAGTCGAGAAGGCGCAGAAGCTGCTCGCGCGCGGTGACGATCCGGCTGCCGTGCTCGAAGCGCTGTCGCAGGCGCTGACCAACAAGCTGATCCACGGCCCGACGAGCGCGCTCAACCGCGTGAACGGCGCCGATCGCGATTCGCTGATCGACCTGATGCGCGGCTTCTACCAGCACGCGCCGCGCTCGAACGACCCATCCGGCCACTAGCGCCGCCCGGTCGCCCTGCCGCCGGCCTGTCGTTGTCCTGCCGCCGGTCTATCCTTTCCGAATACCCTTGCCCGGGAGCGCCGCTCCACACCATGAAGACGAGCATGCAACGCAAGCTCGACCAGCTGTCCACACGGCTGGCCGAACTGAACGACCTGCTGAGCCGCGAAAACGTCACGGCCGACCTCGACCAGTACCGCAAGCTGACACGCGAACATGCGGAACTCGGCCCGGTCGTCGAGCAATACGCGTTATGGCGCCAGTCGCGCAGCGACGAGACGGCCGCGCAGGAACTGCTCGCCGATCCGTCGATGCGCGATTTCGCGGAAGACGAAATCCGCAGCGCGCGCGAGGGCATGGCGCGCCTCGAGACCGAGCTGCAGAAGATGCTGCTGCCGAAGGACCCGAACGACGACCGCAACATCTTCCTCGAAATCCGCGCGGGCACGGGCGGCGACGAATCGGCGCTGTTCGCGGGCGACCTGCTGCGCATGTACCTGCGCTTCGCGGAACGCCAGCGCTGGCAGGTCGAAATGATGTCGGAGAGCGCGTCGGATCTCGGCGGCTACAAGGAAGTGATCGTGCGGATCGCGGGCCAGGGCGCGTATTCGCGCCTGAAGTTCGAATCGGGTGGCCATCGCGTGCAGCGCGTGCCGGCCACCGAGACACAGGGGCGCATCCATACGTCCGCGTGCACGGTCGCCGTGATGCCGGAAGCCGACGAGATCGGCGAGGTCGAGATCAATCCGGCCGACCTGCGCATCGACACGTTCCGCGCGTCCGGCGCCGGCGGCCAGCACATCAACAAGACCGATTCGGCGGTGCGCGTCACGCACCTCCCGACCGGGATCGTCGTCGAATGCCAGGACGACCGGTCTCAGCACAAGAACAAGGATCGCGCGCTGAAGGTGCTCGCCGCGCGCATCAAGGACAAGCAGTATCACGAGCAGCATGCGAAGGAAGCCGCGACGCGCAAGAGCCTGATCGGCTCAGGCGACCGCTCGGAGCGCATCCGCACGTACAACTTCCCGCAGGGCCGGATGACCGACCACCGGATCAACCTGACGCTGTACCGGCTCGAGGCGATCATGGACGGCGATCTCGACGAACTGATCGGCGCGCTCGTCGTCGAGCACCAGGCCGAGCTGCTCGCGTCGCTCGGCGAAGCCGACTGAGGCCGCGATGTCCGACACCACCGCCGACGCGCTGCTGCGCGCATCGCCGCTCGACCCGGTCGATGCACGCGTGCTGCTTGCGCACGCGCTCGGCTGGACCCGCACGCAACTGATCACGCGCGGCGATGCGCCGCTCGACGCCGCCGCAGTCGAACGCTACCGCGCGCTGGAAGCGCGGCGCGTCGCCGGCGAGCCCGTCGCGCAACTGGTCGGGACGCGCGAGTTCTTCGGCCGCCCGTTCGACGTGACGCCCGACGTGCTGATCCCGCGCCCCGAAACCGAACTGCTCGTCGAAGCTGCGCTCGAGGCGATCGACGGGCTGCCGCACGCAGCCGTGCTCGATCTCGGCACCGGCAGCGGCGCGATCGCCGTGTCGATCGCGGCCGAGCGTCCCGATGCGCGCGTGTGGGCGCTCGACCGTTCGCCGGCCGCGCTCGCGGTCGCGCAACGCAACGCCGACAAGCTGCTCGGCGCGCCGCGCCCCGGCGGCCCGCTGCACTGGCTGCAGAGCGACTGGTACGCGGCGCTCGATCCCGCGCTCGCGTTCGATACGATCGTCAGCAACCCGCCGTACATCGCGCAGCACGATCCGCACCTCGGGCAAGGCGACCTGCGTTTCGAGCCGCGCGGTGCGCTCACCGACGATGCCGACGGTCTCAGCGCGATCCGCTCGATCGTCGCAGGCGCCGGCGTCTATCTGAAACCGGGCGGCACGCTGTGGATCGAGCACGGCTACGACCAGGCCGAAGCCGTCCGCGCGATACTGGCGTCGTACGGCTTCGTCGCGGTCGAGTCGCTCGCCGATCTCGCCGCCATCGAACGCACGACCGGCGGCCGCCTGCCGGGCTGATGCCCGGCCCGCCCGGTTGAAATCCGCTATCATTTCGATCTAACGCCCCCGCAAACGCAAGGTCAGTCATGGACACCCAACAACGTATCAAGCAAATCGTCGACGAAAACCAGGTCGTGCTCTTCATGAAGGGCAACGCGCAATTCCCGATGTGCGGCTTCTCGGGCCGCGCCGTGCAGGTGCTGAAGGCCTGCGGCGTCGACCAGTTCAAGACGGTCAACGTGCTCGAGGACGACGAAATCCGCCAGGGCATCAAGGCATTCTCGAACTGGCCGACCATCCCGCAGCTCTACGTGAAAGGCGAATTCGTCGGCGGCTCGGACATCATGATGGAGATGTACCAGTCGGGCGAACTGCAGCAACTGTTCGCCGCCGCGTAACGTCCCGTTTCGATGGCATCTCCCAGCGCGCCGCCACGCCGGCTGATCGTCGCGATCACCGGCGCCACCGGCGCGATCTACGGTGTGCGGCTGCTCGACCTGCTGCGCGCCGCCGGCGGCGTCGAAACGCACCTGCTGATTTCGAACGCCGGCTGGCTCAACATCCAGCATGAACTGAAACTGCCGAAGGCCGACGTCGAAAGCCGTGCGGACGTCGTGCATTCGGTGCGCGACGTCGGCGCGACGATCGCGTCGGGCTCGTTCGCGACCGATGGCATGGTGATCGCGCCCTGCTCGATGAAGACGCTCGCGAGCGTCGCGCACGGGCTGTCCGACAACCTGATCACGCGCGCGGCCGACGTCACGCTGAAGGAGCGCCGCCGTCTCGTGCTGATGGTGCGCGAAACGCCGTTCAACCTCGCGCATCTGCGCAACATGACCGCCGTCACCGAAATGGGTGGCATCGTCTTTCCGCCGCTGCCCGCGTTCTATGCGATGCCGAAGACGATCGAGGAACTCGTCGACCAGACCGTCACGCGCGTGCTCGACCTGTTCGCGCTCAGCGCACCGCTCACGACGCCGTGGGCCGGCATCCGGCACGCGCAGTAGCCACGCCCCTTCTGCGCGCATCTCCGTCGATTCGCGCAGCAATTCCCTCGATTTCCCGCTTTCGGATGCGAATCGGCATTCGACCGCCTGCCGTCGCCACGATTATCAACAAACAAGCGTCAATCAAATTCCCATTCGCCGATTTATCAATGCACGGTGCGCGCCTATAGTCACAGGCAAACCCTTTTGCAGGTCACCACCATGAACCGCTTGCCTTCGCTGTACCTGTCCCACGGCGCCCCGACGCTGCCGATCGACCCGGCGATGCCGTCCGGTGCGTTCGCGCACCTCGGCGCCGAACTGCCGCGCCCGCGCGCGGTGCTGATGCTGTCCGCGCACTGGGGCACGCAACAGCCGGTCGCGAGCGTCGCCGCGCATCCGGACACGATTCACGACTTCTACGGTTTCCCGCAGGCGCTGTACGACATCCGCTATCCGGCGCCGGGCGCACCCGACGTCGCCGAGCGCGCGGCCGCGCTGCTGAACGCGGCCGGCATCGCGACCGCGACGACCGAACACGGCCTCGATCACGGCGCGTGGGTGCCGATGCTGCTGATGTTTCCGGAAGCCGACGTGCCGGTTGCGCAACTGTCGATCCAGCCGCGCGCGGACGCCGCGCATCACTTCACGCTCGGCCGCGCGCTGCGGCCGCTGCGCGACGAAGGCGTGATGGTGATCGGCTCGGGCCAGATCACGCACAACCTGCGCGCGGCCGATTTCGGCGCGGCGCCCGAGGATGCGGACCCGCGCGTCACGGAATTCACGGACTGGTTCGAGGCGAAGCTTGCCGCGCGCGACGTCGACGCGCTGCTCGACTACCGCCGGCAGGCGCCGCACGCCGCGCTGATGCATCCGACCGACGAGCACCTGCTGCCGGTCTTCACGGCGCTCGGCGCGGCGGACGACGACTACCGGCTCGGCATCCAGTCGCTCGGCACCTACCAGCGCGTGCTCGCGATGACGAACTACGTGTTCGCGAGCGCCGGCGCCTGAGCCGGCCGCGGCGCAACCGCCGAGCCAGCAAAAAGCCCGCCCGAGCATCGCTCGGGCGGGCTTTTTTCACCGCATCCTGCCGCCGCCGAATCCGGCGACAGGTCAGGCGTCAGACACCGACCCCTTCGAGGATCTCCTCGTGCGACTCGCGCTCGTCGAGATACTGGGTCCGGTAACCGGTATTCACGCCCCAGAAGTAGAACACCAGCGAGATCGCCGCGACGATCAGCATGTCCCAGCCGTACGGCAGCACGCCGTGACCGCCGAATTCCTTGCTGCCGATCAGCGACAGCACGGCCATCGTCGGCAGGTACGCGACCAGCCACCATGCGGCCTTCAGGTCGGCGCCCCAGCCGGTCCAGCCCGACTTCGCCTGGAAGTAGAAATACACCGGTAGCGCGACGATCATCAGCAGGATGATTTCGCCCGTCAGCGGCCACTTCGCCCAGTACAGGATCAGCGATGCGCACACGAACGCGAACGGGGCGATCAGTTTCATCAGCGGAATCGACAGCGGACGCTCGATGTCGGTCGCCGCGCGGCGCAGCGCCATCAGGCTGATCGGGCCGGTCAGGTACGAGATCACCGTCGCGACCGAGATCACCGCCGCGAGCGAGCTCCAGCCGCGGAAGAAGAACAGGAAGACGAACGACACGAGCAGGTTGAACCACATCGCCTGGCGCGGCACGCCGTAGATCGGGTGCACGTTGCCGAACATCTTCGGCATCGTGTTGTTGCGCTCCATCGCATAGATCATGCGGGTGGTCGTCGCCATGTAGGTCGTACCGGTGCCGCTCGGGCTGATGAACGCGTCGACGTACAGCAGGATCGCGAGCCAGTTCAGGTTCAGCGCGATCGCGAGTTCCGCGAACGGCGACGAGAAGTTGAAGTGCGCCCAGCCCTTCGCGACGTCGGCCGGGTTCACCGAGCCGATGTAGGCCATTTGCAGCAGCACGTAGATCACGAGCGCGAGCAGGATTGACGTGATCACCGCGAACGGCACGCTGCGCGACGGATTGCGCGCTTCGCCGGCCAGGTTCACCGGGCTCTGGAAGCCGTTGAACGCGAACACGATTCCGCTCGTCGCGACCGCGGTCAGCACGGCCGACCAGCCGTACGGCGCGAAGCTCGCGTTGGACGCGGTGCCGAGGTTCTCCGAGTGGAAGCTCGTCAGCATCAGGCCGAGGATCGTCAGGCCGGGGATCAGGAACTTGAAGATCGTGATCGCGGTGTTCGCCCGCGCGAAGGCCTTGACGCCCCAGTAGTTCAGCATGAAGTAGACGACGACCAGCACGGCCGACAGCAGCAGGCCGAGGGTCTGCAATTCGCCGTTCACGAACAGTGCATGCGCCCACGGATACGGCCACGTGCTCATGTACTGGATCGACGCTTCGGCCTCGATCGGGATCACGGATACGATCGCGATCCAGTTGGCCCATGCGCTGATGAAGCCCACCAGCGAACCGTGCGAGTAGCGCGCGTAACGCACCATGCCGCCCGACTCGGGGAACATCGCGCCCAGTTCCGCATACGTCAGCGCAATCGCGAGAATCACGACGGCGCCGATGATCCATGCGCAGATCGCCGCCGGACCGGCGATCTTCGCGGCCTTCCAGGCACCGAACAGCCAGCCCGAGCCGATAATCGAACCCAGCCCCGTCAGCATCAATGCAAACGGGCCGATGTTCCGTTGAATAGAACTCTTCACATCCTCTCCTGTGTCTCAAAAAGCATGGTCGGCCTGCGGTCCGGGATCGGCTCGGACAGCACCGCGCACGCATTCTTGGGGGGAGGGATTACCCGATCGGGGCAACCCGTCCACGCGGCGCGTAGTTTAACGGTTGCACCTCGAACGTGGCGCCAAAATCGATCGACCCCTACAAAAAATTCGCATCGCTTGCAAGCTTTGTAAACCTGATCTCCGCAATAACCCTGAGAGCATGGGAATACGGTTGACCACCGGCACGATTAGCCGTATAAAGGACTTCGCAGGATTTCAAGCGGCGAGTGAATTGGTTCTTTCGTAGTTCGCCCATCAACGGTACTCCGGTTGGTCCTATTACCCCTTCCTTGATTTTCCGCACCCCATGGGCTTCGGCCCCGTTTTATTTTTTTAGGAACAAGTAACATGGCAACCGGTACCGTCAAGTGGTTCAATGACGCAAAGGGCTTCGGCTTCATCACCCCGGAAGGCGGCGGCGACGATCTGTTCGCGCACTTCTCGGAAATCCGCGTCGAAGGCTTCAAGACGCTGCAAGAAAACCAGAAGGTTGAATTCGAAGTGAAGACGGGCCCGAAGGGTCTGCAAGCTGCGAACATCCGTCCGGTCTAAGCTTGGCGCGATCATTCGTGTAAAAAAGCCCCGCTTCGGCGGGGCTTTTTTGTTTTTGGGCGCCGGTCATCCGGCATAGCGGCCCGTAGCCGCCCGCCATTCAGCCGAACAGTCGCTGCGCGTGAATACCGAGCCCCGTCGCGACGCTCGCGAGGCGATCGCCGAACACCGGCTGCGCATCCGGGAACGCGCCGGCGAGCGCGCCCGACAGGAACGCGAGCCCCGTCGAACCGCCGGTGAAATACAGCGCACCGACATCGCGCGGCGCCACGCCCGCGAGCCGCACCGTCTCGCGCGCGGCATCGACGATGCGCGCGGTATCGTCCCGACTCGCGTCGACGAGGCGATCGGCGTCGAACGCGATCAGCAGATCTTCTTCCACGTCGTTCAGGTCGATCATCGTCTCCCCGCCCGCCGCGACGCCGATCTTCGCTTCTTCCGCGCGCGCCATCAGCGCGTGCCCGAGCCGCTGCTCGACCACGCTCGTGAGCCGGTCGTACTGCCGCACATCCTGGTACAGGTGCTTCATCAGCTTCAGCTCGCCGACCCGCTTCGGCGTGTAGACGGTGTTGATCAGGTGCCAGGTCGCGAGATCGAAGTAGATCTTGTTCGGCAGCTCGCGCCCTTCCGGGTCGAGCGCACGGTAGCCGAATGCGGGCAGGATGGCCGCGAGCTCGACACGCCGGTCGTAGTCGGTGCCCGCGACGTGCACGCCGTGGTGCGCCAGCACGTCGTCCTTGCGCTCGAGCCGCGCCATCCGCTCCGGGCCGACGCGCACCAGCGAGAAGTCGGACGTGCCGCCGCCGATGTCGGCGACGAGCACGAGACGCTCGGCCGGCTGGCGCGATTCGTAGTCGAACGCGGCGGCGATCGGTTCGTACTGGAAGTGCACGTCCGCGAAGCCGACCGATTGCGCGGCCGCCTCGAGCTGATCCTGGGCGAGGCGGTCGGCGCGCGGATCGTCGTCGACGAAGAACACCGGCCGGCCGAGCACCGCGCGGCCGATCCGCGCGCCCGCGCGCGCTTCGGCCTTGCGCTTCAGGTGCGTCAGGAAGCGCGCGATGATTTCGGTGTACGCGATCGCGCTGCCGTCGCCGAGATCGGTCGTCGTTTCCGCGAGCGGCGAGCCGAGGATGCTCTTCATCGAGCGCATCAGCCGGCCGTCGAAACCGTCGATATAGGAGGCCAGCGCCGCCCGGCCGTATTCGACCGTCTCTTCGTCGTTGTTGAAGAAGATCGCGGTGGGCAGCGTCAGGTGGTCGCCCTCGACGGGCGCGAGGCGCATGCCATCGCCGTCGGGCAGCGCCACGGCGGAATTGGACGTGCCGAAATCGATCGCGCAGTAAGTCATGGGAAATTGCCGCAGCAGGGCCGGCGCGAAAACGGAAAGGACGGGCTTTTTAACATGAAGCCCGCGGGATCACAACCGGGGCGGGCCACCGGTGCCGCGCGACGGGCGCCGGCGGCAGCGGCGCGCGGCGTGGCGCGCCAGGAACATGTGCGGACAGGATGCGCGACGCAGCCTGCCCGCCTGCGGAGTCAGGCTACCGTGTCGAAGCTCTTCTTCCACGCACCCGCGTAGACGACTTCGCCGATCGCATGGCGCGTGCGCGGCGCCTTTTCGCGATCGCGCAGCACGGGATCGAGCTTGTCGACGTTGCCGTAGTGGCCGAGCGAGATGATCGACGCGATCGCGACGTCCGCCGGAATCGCGAACGCGTCGCGGAAGGCCTTCGCGTCGAACCCGCTCATCTGGTGCGCGGCGAGGCCGAGCGCGTGCGCCTGCAGCACCAGCGACATCGCGGCGGCGCCGGCGTCGTACAGCGCGGTCGGCGCCGGCTCGCCCTTCGGCGTCAGCGTGTGCGCGGTGACCGCGATCAGCACCGGCGCCGGCGCATTCCAGCCCTGGTTGAACGGCACCAACGTCGCGAACGCGCGCTTGAACGCGTCTTCGTCCTGGGTGCGATCGAATACGATGAAACGCCACGGTTGCGCGTTGTACGCGGACGGGGCCCAACGTGCCGCTTCGAGCACCGCGTGGAGATCGCCAGCGCTGACGGGCGCATCCGAATACGCGCGCGGGCTCCAGCGGCCCGCGATCAGATCGTGAATCGAAACAGTGGTGGGAGCAGGTTTGACGGACATGCGGTTCCTCGCTGACATCGATGAAGGGGCGCGAACGCCCGGCAAACCGCAAGCATACCCGCTTGAGCGGTTGCGCGCCCGATCCTGCCGCGCTATGCAAATCTCCGTGCGTGCAATGGCCGGCCGCAGCATGTGCGGCCGGCCGGACCGCCGCGATCAGGCTGCCTGCGCGGCCGCGCGCGACGGGCCGCGGTTGATCCGCAGCACGATCAGCGCACCGACGATGCACAGCCCGCCCGAGATCATCGACGCGATCGTGTAGGTGCCGAGGCTCGCGCGCAGCAGCCCCGCGCCGAGCGCCGCGAATGCCGCGCCGAGCTGGTGGCCGGCGACGATCCAGCCGAACACGACCGGCGCCGCGGCCTTGCCGAACACGTCGGTCGCGAGCCGTACGGTGGGCGGCACGGTCGCGATCCAGTCGAGCCCGTAGAACATCGCGAACAGCGGCAGCCCGAAGAAATCGATGCCGAACGCATGCGGCAGGTAGATCAGCGACAGCCCGCGCAGCCCGTAGTACCAGAACAGCAGCACGCGGTTGTCGTAACGGTCGGACAACCAGCCCGACAGCGTCGTGCCGAACAGGTCGAACACGCCCATCGCCGCGAGCAGCGACGCGCCCTGCACTTCGGTCATCCCGTAGTCGCTGCACATCGCGATCAGGTGCGTGCCGACATAGCCGTTGGTGCTCGCGCCGCAGATGAAGAAGCTGAAGAACAGCAGCCAGAAGTCGCGCGAGCGGCTCGCCATCAGCAGCGTGCGGAACGCGACCGCGAGCGGGTTCTCCTTCGTCGCATCGGGCGCGGGCGGCGCGTCGGCCGGCTCGCCGTACGGGCGCAGCTGCACGTCGGCCGGCCGCTCGGGCAGCAGGAACGCGACGAGCGGAATCACGACCGCGGCCGCCACCGCGACCACCAGCACGACCGGCCGCCAGCCGTGGCGCTGCGCGATCGCTGCGAGCATCGGCAGGAACACGAGCTGGCCGGTGGCCGTGCTCGCGGTCAGGATCCCCATCACGAGGCCGCGCCGCGCATGGAACCAGCGCGTGACGAAGGTCGCGGACAGCGTCAGCGCGACGACGCCGGTCGAGCAGCCGACCATCAGGCCCCAGATCGCCACCATCTGCCAGCTCTGCGTCATCATCGACGACAGCGCGACGCCCGCGCTCATCGTCACGAGCGCGGTGAGGATCGTCGGGCGCAGCCCGAAGCGCTGCATCGCGGCGGCCGCGAACGGGCCCGTCAGGCCGTACAGCGCGATGTTCACCGAAATCGCCAGCGAAATCGCTGCCCGGCTCCAGCCGAGCTCGCGTTCGAGCGGCACCATCAGCACGCTCGGCGTCGCACGTGTGCCGGCTGCCGCCAGCAGGATCAGGAATACCACCGCCGCCGCGAGCCATCCGTAATGGAAGCGCCCTCTGATTCGTGTCACTGCCCAGTTCATCTTCGCGTTCTCCAGTTGGCGGCTCCGGCGCCATCGCGCCTGCCCCGCCCCGACCAGGCCACCTCCGCCGCGCATTTCAACATCGGCTGACCCGGGCCGACGCTTGGCATTTGTCTGTTGATCCGGCATTGATTGTTACCGACCGGTCACAAGTGTGTTGCGATCGTAGTTACCAGTCGGTAACATGTCAAGCAATTCATCACGTAGTCGAGGGTCATCATGTCGGGCATCGAAGTCGCCAAACCGCAGGCGCGGCGCACGCGCCGGCCGATGGACGGCGCCACCGCGCACGAGCATCTGCTGCGTGCCGCCGAGGAGCTGTTTTACAAGGAAGGCGTGCGAACGGTCGGCATCGAGGCGGTGGTGGAGCGCGCAGGCGTCAACAAGATGAGCCTGTACCGCCAGTTCTCGTCGAAGGACGAGCTGATCCTCGCGTATCTGGAACGGATGGACGCGTGCTTCTTCGAGCGGCTCGACACGAGCGCCGCGAAGCATCCGGGGCAGCCGAAGGCGCAGTTGATCCAGTACTTCGTCGATCTTGCCGAGCGTGCGACCCAAAAAGACTATCGCGGCTGCCCGTTCGTCAACGTCGCCGCCGAATTCCCGGATGCGTCGCACCCGGCGCGCGAACGCGTCGCACAGAACAAGGAGCAGTTGATGCAACGGCTCGTCGCGCTTTGCGAAGGCGCCGGCGCGCGACAGCCGAAGGCGCTGGCCGACGCGCTCGCGCTGGTGGTCGAAGGCATCTACGCGGCGAGCCAGACCTACCGGCACGGCGAAACGCCGATCGGCATCGCACCCGCGCTCGTCACGCAGTTGATCGAAGCGGCCTGCGCGTGACGGGCCGCGCGCGTTCGTCCCCGGCGCGCCCGCTACAATGCGGCCCTCTTCGCCCTTTCGCCCGACTGGTATCACGATGACCGACACCCGCCTCGACTCGCACGACGACATCCTCGCCGCCACGCGGCACTGGCTCGCGCGCGCGGTGATCGGGCTCAACCTGTGCCCGTTCGCGAAAAGCGTCTACGTGAAGGAACAGGTGCGCTACGCGATCAGCGAAGCGACGACGCTGGAAGACGCGCTCGCCGAACTCGAAACCGAGCTGCGCGCGCTGGAAGCGGCGGACCCGCAGCAGGTCGATACGACGCTCGTGATCTACCCGCACGCGTTCGCCGATTTCGTCGACTACAACGATGCGTTGTTCTTCGCCGAGCGGCTCGTGCAGCAATTGCGGCTCGACGGCGTGCTGCAGATCGCGAGCTTCCATCCGCAATACCAATTCGACGGCACCGAACCCGACGACATCGAGAACTACACGAACCGCGCGCCCTATCCGATCCTGCATCTGCTGCGCGAGGACAGCATCGCGCGCGCGGTCGACGCGTTCCCGGACGCGTCCGCGATCTACGAAAAGAATCAGGAAACGCTGCGCCGCCTCGGCCACGAAGGCTGGCGCGAATGGATGCGCCAGCCGGGCGACGACGTGTGACGCGGCGTGCAACGTGCGGCGTGCAACGTGCGCGGCGCGGGCGCCATGCCCGCGCCGCCGCGCGTCAGCCTTCGGCCGGCTCGACGGCGTCGCCGCCCGCCTCGGCGGCTTGCGCGACGAAAAAGCGCTCGTTCAGTTCGGCGAGCCCGAACATCCCGAGGATCTCGTTCAGCCGCTCGCCGGGCTTGCGGCGCGGCAGGTTCTTGTACTGCGCGATGATCAGCTCGTTCTTCATCGAATGCTCCCAGCCGACCAGCTCGGTCACGCTGACCTGGTAGCCGTGCGCTTCGAGCTGCAGGCAGCGCAGCACGTTGGTGATCTGGCTGCCGAATTCGCGCGTATGCAGCGGATGGCGCCACACCTCGGTCAGCGCATTCGCGAGCGACTTGCCCTTGTTCCTGCGCAGCACGCCCGCGACTTCCGCCTGGCAGCACGGCACCAGCACGATGTGCTGCGCGCGCTTCGCGAGCGCGAAGCGGATCGCGTCGTCGGTCGCCGTGTCGCACGCGTGCAGCGCGGTGACGACATCGACCGTTTCGGGCAGTTGCGGCGACGTGATCGACTCGGCGACCGACAGGTTCAGGAACGACATGCCGCCGAACCCGAGCCGCGCGGCGAGCTCGGTCGAACGCGTGACGAGTTCCTCGCGCGTCTCGATGCCGTACACGTGCGACGCGAACGCCGGCGTGCCGTGCCCCGGCTGCTGCTTGAAGAACAGGTCGTACAGGATGAAGCCGAGATACGACTTGCCGGCGCCGTGATCGACGAGCGTCACGTGGCCTTTGTCGGCCTGCACGCCGGCGAGCAGCGGCTCGATGAACTGGAACAGGTGATAGACCTGCTTCAGCTTGCGGCGGCTGTCCTGGTTCAGCTTCCCGTCGCGGGTGAGGATGTGCAGTTCCTTCAGCAGCTCGACGGACTGCTCCGGGCGGATTTCGTGGGTCTTGTTCGACATCGTGAAGCGCCGCCGGGCCACGGTCGGTCGACCACGGCCCGGCGGCGGAAATTCGTGAGGAATGGCGGTAGTTTACCGAAAATACGCGGTCAGGCCCGGGCGCCGAGCCGCCACAGCGACGTGACCTCGGCGCGTCGCGCCGCATGCAGCGGATCGTCGGCGTCTGTCGACTTCGGGTGCGCGGGGTGGATGTCGTCGCGGCCGAGCACGACGAGGCCGGCTGCGTCGATCCATTGCAGCAAGGTTTCGCGCGGCCGCAGGCCGAGATGCTCGGCGAAATCGGACAGGATCAGCCAGCCCTCGCCGCCCGGCTCCAGATGCGCGGCCAGCCCTGCGAGGAAACCGCGCAGCATGCGGCTGTCCGGGTCGTAGACCGCGTATTCGATCGGCGCGCTCGGCCGGGCCGGCACCCACGGCGGGTTGCAGACCACGAGCGGCGCGCGGCCGGGGGGAAACAGGTCGGCCTCGACGATATCGACCTGGCCCGCATGACCGAGCCGCGCGACGTTCGCGCGCGCGCAGGCGAGCGCGCGTGGATCCTGGTCGGTCGCGACGATGCGCTCGACGCCGCGCGACGCGAGCACCGCCGCCAGCACGCCGGTGCCCGTGCCGATATCGAACGCGAGCGACGTCGCCGGCAGCGGCGCACGCGCGACGAGCTCCACGTATTCGCCGCGCACCGGCGAAAACACGCCGTAGTGCGGATGGATCGGCGCGCCGCCGAGCGCCGGGATCGGCACGCCCTTCTTGCGCCATTCATGCGCGCCAACGAGGCCGAGCAGCTCGCGCAGCGACACGACCGACGGCGCGCCGCCGGGGCCGTACGCCTCCTCGCAGGCCGCACGCACGTCGGGCGCGCGGCGCAGCGGGATCGTGTAATCGGCCTCGAGCGGGATCAGCAGCATGCCGAGCGTGCGGGCGCGCTGCGATTGCGCGAGACGATGCAGGTTGAACGCATCGACGCCGGCCGCGGCTTTCGCCTTCTTCGGCTTGCGTTCGACGCGGCGCGCCATTGCCTGCACGAGCTGGCGCGCATTCTGGAAGTCGCCCTGCCAGACGAGCGCGGTGCCCTCGCAGGCGAGGCGGTAGGCTGCGTCGGCGGTGAAGCGGTCGTCGGCGGGCACCGCGCGCTTCGGCGGTGGCACGCCGGCTTCGGAGCGCCAGCGCACGGCATGATCGACGCCGTCGGCGTCGGTCCAGTGGAAAACGGGGGAATCGGTCACGCGAACTCGGTACGGTTGGCTTCAACGGCGGCGAGAATTCACCGCGCGGACCACACCATACCGCGCTTTGCCCGACCCGGCAAAACAGGCGCCGCGACGGCCGCCCGAAAGCGTTCGTCGCGGCGCAATCGTCACTCAGCCGAGATCGAAGGTTTCCGCCGTCGGCGCATCACGCTTGACGGCCGCGATGCCGTTCTCGCGTGCCTGCACGCTGCTGTACGTTTCGCTCGTGCCGATGACCTGGTGGTTCGCTGCTTTCAGATTGAACATGGGCTCGCCGTTGTGGGCGAGCTTGCGCTCGTAACGCTCGTCGAGCGGCGCATTTTCCCGCACGGACGCGATCCCGTTTCTCGCGCCGCTTTTCTCCTCGTAGCGCTCGCTCGCGAGGATGATCTCGCCGTTCGCCGACTTCAGGTGGAAGTAGTACTGGCCGTTCGTGGCCTTCTTGAGCTCGAATTTTGCCGCCATGGATTTCCCCTAAAAGAATGTCCGACCCTCGGACATCGTCAAGTGTAGGAGGCGCGTCGACGAAAATCGACATCCCGCGGAGATAAGCATTAAAGAATGTCAAATGGTGAATTTTTCGACACATTTGGCCGACGTTGAACTCCGACCGAACGACCTATCCGCCCCACCCCGGCATGGTCGGCAGACGCAGCGTGCCCGCGTCGCGGAAGTGCACGGTGCCCAGCACGCTGCCGGCGAGCCGGCCGCGCAACGCATACGGCAGCTCGCCGTTCGCGGCCGCACCGGGCAGGTTCCACGCCTGCCGTGCGGCCGCGAAGGCCGACACCGAAACCGGCACGTCGAGCACGGCCTCGCCGAACCGCGGCACGGTGCCCGCCCGATCGCTGACGCCGCTCGCGAACGGCGTGCCGTTCAGGTCGAGCGCGACCGAGATGCCGTCGTAGTCGATCGGCGCATCGTTCGGATTCTGCACGCGCAACTTCAGGCTGAAGCGCATCTCGAGGCCCTGCCCGACGAGCGGGTCGAGCCCGGCGACCGACACGCGCACCGGCTCGCGCGTGAGCCCCGCGCAACCGCCCAGCAGGAACACGGCCGCGAACAGCAGCAGCACGGCGCGCAGCGGCGCGAGTCGGAACAGGGCTCGTGGCATGGGACAGTCTCCTCGCGGCAATCGGTGAACGGGTCGTCGATGCATTGTACCGACCGCGCCGCCCGCCACCGGATTTCGTAGTTTTCGCGGCGCAGCAAGATCCTTAATAGATTAAAACTACGAAATTGCCAGCCAAACGGAAAGCGCATTAATGACTTTCGGCATTCAATGAAGCACCCGGAATTCAATAGATGCTCTTTCTAAATTTTTCGTTTCCTTTACCCAAAACCATCAAGTATATTTACGCATCCTTGGAGCAAGCCGACAAACCTTAAGCCGCATGACGGCGAATTTACGGGATGGCGACACGCTGTCCTTCCGTCCTGCGGACTGGCCCGGCCAGCCCCGTAGGTCGTCGGTTCAAAGGGATTGCGCGCCCGCGCCGGGCGTGCGGCCCCGTGTCGTGCGCGCGAAATCAATTCAGTACAACACGCGTCCGGCCATTTTGAACCGGCCAGTTAACCGACATCCGGAAATTCAGAGGGGGCAGTAAACCATGATTACCTTCACGTAGTCGGCCGCCGTCTTTTTCGAATAATCCGTCATTGGCATTTTTTCGCTGTTGATTAAACGGCGAGGGGATTGCTTTTGCCGGCGTTTTCGCAGCACTGAACGATTCTTTCAACAATCGAGGTTTCAGTCATGTCGATTCATATTCGCAAGATGCGTTATCTGCCGCTCGTCGCCGCACTCGCGCTCGCCGGGTGCGGCGGCGACGACGGCGGTGCGGGCTCCGCTTCCGCGCTCAGCTCCGCCGGCGCGCCGCATACGGGCTCGTCGCCCGCCGTCACCGCGCCGCCGAGCGCATCGAACGTCGACAAGAGCGTCTCGCCTGTCGAATTGCCGGACACCGTGGTGCCCGTGAACTACCGGCTGTGGTTCCGCCCGAACGAAGCGCTGAACGCGTTCGACGGCCGCGCCGACGTCGAGATCAAGGTGCTGAAGCCGGTCAACAACATCGTGATCGCCGGCCACCGGATCAAGTTCACCAACGGCCGCATCACGCTGCAGCCGGGCAACATCCAGCTGATCGCGACGCCGCAGGACAAGGGCGACTTCTATCAGTTGCGCCCCGTCGCCGGCACGATCGCGCCGGGCAACTATTCGCTGCACATGGAGTGGTCGGGCATCATCAACTTCAAGTCGTATGACGATCCGGCCACGCAGACGGGCGGCAGCTGCGGCGACGATCCGTATCCGGGCTGCTCGGCCGCGGAAGGCGTGTTCCGCGTCGACCTGAAGAGCACCGACGGCACGACGAGCGGCGCGATCCTGACCCAGGGCGAAACCAACCTGTCGCGCCAGTGGTTCCCCGGCTGGGACGAGCCGGCGTTCCGCCCGACCTATGAAGTGACGGCCGAAGTGCCGCAAAGCTGGCGCGTCGTGTCGAACGCGGCCGAGAAGCCGTCGACCAACGTCGGCGGCGGCTACAAGCTCGTGCAGTTCGAGAAGACCCCGCCGATGCCGTCGTACCTGCTGTTCTTCGGCGGCGGCCTGTTCGACACCTACGAGGACGACTTCACGAGCCCGCTGCCGGGCGGTAAGGGCGGCCTGCACCTGCGCGTGTTCACGCCGCCGGGCATGAGCGAGTGGGCGAAGCCGGCGATGGACCGCACCAAGCAGGCGCTCGACTTCTACTACCGCTACACGGGCATCGCGCTGCCGCTCACGAAGTTCGACACGGTGGCCGCGAACGACGCGTTCAAGGAGCAGAAGGACCTGAACTTCGGCGGGATGGAGAACTGGGGGTCGATCCTCGAGTTCGCCGACGACATCCTGCCGCAGCCGGGCCAGCCGATGTCGCACTACGGCAACGAAGTGCTGACGCACGAAGTGGCGCACCAGTGGTTCGGCGATCTCGTGACGACCGACTGGTGGGACAACGTGTGGCTCAACGAATCGTTCGCGACGTTCTTCGAGACGAAGACGACGATCCAGTTCTTCCCCAACGAGTTCAGCTGGCTCGACCAGGTGAAGAACAAGTACCGCGTGATCAATCGTGACATCGGCCCGAACGCGTTCCCGGTCGCGCCGAACTTCAACGACTGGGCGTCGAACGACTTCGTGCTGAGCGCCAGCGCGTTCACGTACGACAAGGGCGGCCACGTGCTGAAGACGCTCGAGAACTATCTCGGCGAGCAGACGCTGCGCAAGGGCCTGCAGCAGTACCTGGTCGACTACTCGTTCGGCAACGGGACGCCGAAGCGTCTGTGGGATGCGCTGTCGAAGGAAAGCGGCCAGGCGGTCGGCCCGATCGGCGACAGCTACGTGCGTCAGACCGGCGTGCCGCTGATCTCGCTCGACACGCAGTGCGACCTGACGAAGAACCAGACGGTCGTCACGCTGAAACAGCAGCCGTTCCCGAACAAGAACGCGTATCCGGGCCTGCAGTGGACGGTGCCGATCACGCTCGCGTATGGCCAGGGTCTCGCGAAACACACGACGCTCGCGCTGAAGGATACGCAGGCGCAGACGCGGATCGACGGCTGCACGGGCGTGGTCGCCGACCCGAGCGGTCTCGACTACTACGTCGTGAACTACAGCGACGCAGCCTGGAGCGGGCTGCTCACGCAGGTCAACGGCTCGACCGATCCGGTGCTGCTGGCGAACCTGAAGAGCGAAGCGGCGCTGCTCGTCGCGAACAACCTCGCGCCGGCCTCGCGCTCGACGTCGATCGGCTCGGTCGCTTCGCCGGCCGCGATGAAGCTGCGCCAGACGCCGACCTTCGGCGGCATCGAACCGGTGACGAAGGAACGCCCGGCACGGCAATACCAGGGCATCTTCAAGCCGCGCAAGGTAGTGACGCAGTAACGGTGCGGATCCGGCCGGCGCCGCGCAGCCTGCGGCGCCGGCCGGCGTACCGGTTTCTCCGACCTGTTGACGGGCCTCGCATGCGAGGCCCTTTTTTCATGCCGGCTGGCGCCGGCGCGAAACGCGCGGCTGCGTCGATGCAACGTCCGGCCCTAGCGATCGTCGCGGCGCCGGAACGCCCACCACGCGGCCAGCGCGGTGAAGCCCGCGACGAGCAGTACCATCAGCCAGAAGCCGTGCTTGTTCTCCGAGAACGGCACGCCGCCGACGTTCATCCCGAAGAAGCCGGCGACGATGTTGATCGGCAGCGCGATCACGGTGACGAGCGTCAGCGTGAACAGCGTCCGGTTGTTCTGCTCGTCGAGGCGCGAACCGATCTCTTCCTGCAGCAGCTTGATGCGCTCGTTGAGTCCCGCGAGATCGGCGAGCACCAGCGAGAACTCTTCGGTCGACTCGCGCAGCTCCTGCACGTCCTCGGGATGCAGCCAAGCGGGCGGCTTCGCGAGCAGCCGGAAGATCGACCCGGGCTCGGGGGCCAGCATGCGCTGCAGGCGCGTCAGCGTGCGGCGCATCGCGCCGAGCTCGATGCGGCTCGACGTGAGCCGCTGCGACAGGAAGCGATCCTCGATGCGGTCGACGTCGACGCTCGTGCGCCGCATGATCTGGATCAGCAGGTCGGCCTGGTCGTGCAGCAGGTGCACGAGCAGTTCGGTCGGCGACCGGAACCGCTCGCCGTCGCGCACGCCGGCGCGCAGTGTGTCGACCGAGCGCAGCGGCTTGAGCCGCGCGGTCACCATGATGCGCCGCTCGACGTGGACGAACAGCGTCGCGATTTCCGACGGCGTGAGTTCGAGGTTGAACATCACGTCGTTGACGATCGCGCGCAACGCGCCGTCTTCCTGCTCGATGCGCGTCGAGCGCGAGCCTTCGTGCAGGAATTCGAAGAAGCTGTCGGGCAACCCGAGATGCGTGCGCATCCAGCGCTCGCTCGCGCCGTGCGCGAGATTGAAGTGCAACCAGACGAAATCGCCCGAGGCGGCCGCACCCTGCTCGCGGCACGTGCGCAGCCACGCGGCGGCCGCGTCGGCATCGAGCATCGCGCCGGCGCCGCCCGGATCGAAACGGAATCCGCATACCATGCCGGACGTATCGGCGCCGTAAGTCTGTACGATCAGGTCCATCGTGTCGAAGGTGGTGCGGCGCGCGGCGCGCCGCACATCGCGGGTCGCGGGCCCGCGCCGGGAAAAGAAAGGAAACGTATGCCCGACGGGCGTGACGCACGCGTGACAGTGTCACACGGCATCATACCGGCAGTCGTCCTTGCCCCGAAAACAACGCGCCGCCCATTGGGCGGCGCTGACGAGAAAGACATCGCGGCGTGCGCGGCACGCGTTACTGCCGCGTCTCCGACTGCGCGGCGCTCGGGCACGCGGGGTCCTTGCCCCAGTGGCCGTCGCACACGCGCCAGCGGCACAGCTGATCCTCGAAGAAACCGCGCTCCGAACACTCCTTCACGCGCGACGCCAGCGAGCCGCCGGCCGCCGCCGTCTTGGTCGGCACGGCCTGCCCCTTCTGCGCGGCGAGTTTCTTGTCGGCCGGCTTCGTGCGCGCGACGAGCGCGGCGAGCAGATCCGCATCCGGATCGTCCTTCCCGCCCGCCTTCGCGGTTCGGGTCGGCGTCGCGTCGCGGCGCTTCTTCGCCTGCGCGAGCTCGGCCTGCTGTTCCTTGCGATGCTTGCGGGTGTCGGCCTTCGTGTCGGCCTTCGCCTCGGCTTTCGTATCGGTCTTGCCGTGCGCGGCGACCTTGGTGCTCTTCGACGCGTCGGCCTTCGCGGTCTTGGCCGTCGCCGCCGCGGCGGCCGCAGTTGCGGCTGCGCCAGCCGTGGCCGCGCCCGATGCGTCGTCGGCGCCGTTGGCAAGCGCGCGCGACAGGCGGCTGTTGTCCGCGGCGGAAGCGGGTGCGGCCGACGTGGATACGGCCGACGTGGATGCGGCCGACGTGGACGCGGATGCAACGGTCCGGGACGCCGAATCGTCGTTGACGATCGTGGCCGGTTGCGCGGCCGACGCAGCGGACGCGCCGTTCTGCGCGACCTGCACGGCGGCGGCGCTGGCCGGTGCGGCCTTGTCCGGCGCAGCCGCCGCGGGTGCCGTCGCGGCCGCAACCGCCGCGGGCCGATCGCCCGACGACTGCTGCATGCGCCACGCGCCCCAGCCGCCGACGGCCACGACCAACGCCACCACGGCGGCGATCGGTGCCTTCAGCGAACGGCGCGGCGGTTCGGCGGGCGGCGTGACACGCCCTTCCAGATCCGCGAGAATGCGCGACTGCCGAGGTCCTCCCTCGCCTGCCGGTTTAGTATCGGACAGCAGGCTGGGCGGAGTTTTCGAATTTGAATTTTCCGGCGCACTCATTCAGCGTCTCATTGAATCCTGGTTTAATTCACCGCGATAATATAGCCCGGCCTCTCGAAGCAGCCTGATTCTAAGAGCAAGCATTGCAAAACACAATCAATTCCAATTTCCGGGGATTTCTTTGATTGCCGTCGCACTCGTCGCCTATTTCGCCCTTGCCGTCGCCGTTGCGGCACTGTTGCTTTTACCGGGTATCCGCGCGACCGTTTTCGAATCCGTGGCCCAGTTTCACGGTCGTCTGACGCGCCGTGCGAACGATCGCGCCGCGCGCACGCGGAGTCAGATTGTTAAATCGGCAAGCGTGACGCGCGGCGCATTAAGCGACGTGCAAAATTTACTGGTTCGGCGGCGCTTGATGATTATGGTGTCGGCAGGTATTCTTGCGACGCCGCCATTGGTGGCCATTGCGTTACGCGGTCGGCAATTATTTCAGTACGACGACACGGCGCGCGTGCCCGACGAGAAGATCGCCGCGCTGTTGCAGGGCGAACAACTCGTGCCGCCGCCGCCGTTGCCGCCGGAAGTCTTTGCCACGAAGGAAGTCGAACAGATCCGCCCGGCGCTGAAGGATGCGAGCCGCGACTGGAACCTGCTGGACCCGGATTTCCGTACGCGTTTGCTGCTGGTCTACAAGATCATGCACGAACAATATGGTTATGAAATGGCGCTGCTGGAAGGCTACCGGAGCCCGGAACGACAGAACCGGCTCGCGCAGATGGGCACGAACGTGACCAATGCAGCGGCCTTCCAGAGTTATCACCAGTTCGGGCTGGCGGCCGACAACGCATTCCTGCGCGACGGCAAGCTGGTCATTTCCGAGAAAGATCCGTGGGCGATGCGCGGTTACCAGTTGTACGGCCAGGTCGCCGAGCAAGTCGGCCTGACCTGGGGCGGCCGATGGAAAATGATGGATCTCGGGCACGTGGAATACCATAAACCCGGTTTTAAACTGGGACGCGGCAGCTAGCCAGGGCTGCCGGACAAGAAATAATGAGGGCGGCATGGGGCTTTTTAATCACCCGGCAGGAAACGATTTGGGCGGCGCAAACAATCGGGCATTCCGGTGCGCGATTTTTTCCGGCCGCCGCTTCCGTTTTAAATCTCACAGCGTCCTTTCGTTAATGCGCGCGCCTTCTCCGATGCCGCGAGCGCGTTGATGCCAGCCTCCTTCATCCCGTTTGACAGCATGGCGACACATCGCGGCGCCACCCTTGCCGCTCGGCGCGCCTGCGTCGCCTCACCGAATCGCACCGGAACCTGAACGTCCTATGCAACGCATCCTCAACGTGCTGACTCATCCGCGTACGCTCTCGATCGTCGGGATCGTCGCGCTAGCAGCCATTCTGTTCATCGTCGCCGACATGCTGCAGCTGCCGCTCCTGTGGGCGGCAATCGCGTTCGCGGCGGTCCTCGCGCTGTGGCTCGCCGTCGCGCTGTGGCGCCGCTGGCGCGTGAAGCGCGCGAACCAGGCGCTCGGCCAGGTGCTGGAAGAGCAGGCGGAAACCGGCAAGATCGCCGCGCCGGCCGCCGCCGCGCTCGCGCCGGACGCGAAGACGGCCGACCTCGACGTGCTGCGCACGCGCCTGTCGGATGCGGTGAAGACGATCAAGACGTCGAAGATCGGCCAGGTGTCGGGCGGCTCCGCGCTGTACGAGCTGCCGTGGTACATCGTGATCGGCAACCCGGCCGCGGGCAAGAGCAGCGCCGTGCTCAATTCCGGCCTGCAGTTCCCGTTCGCGGACAAGAACAGCGCCGTGATCCACGGCATCGGCGGCACGCGTAACTGCGACTGGTTCTTCACGACCGAAGGGATCCTGCTCGACACGGCCGGCCGCTACTCGGTGCACGAGGAAGACCGCAGCGAGTGGCTCGGCTTCCTCGGGCTGCTCAAGCGCTACCGTCCGAAGGCGCCGATCAACGGCATCATCGTCACGGCAAGCATCGCCGAACTCACCGGCAACCGCCCCGAATTCGCGATCAACCTCGCGAAGAACCTCCGCCAGCGCGTTCAGGAGCTGACGGAAAAGCTGGAAGTGTTCGCGCCGGTCTACGTGATGTTCACGAAGGCCGACCTGATCACCGGCTTCACCGAATTCTTCAGCAGCAGCGACAAGCACGAGTACGACCGCGTGTGGGGCGCCACCCTGCCCTACGAGCCCGACGACAAGCGTGACGTCGTCGCGCAGTTCGACACGCACTTCGAGGAACTCTACGAAGGGCTGAAGGAAATCAGCGTCGCGCAGCTGTCGCTGTCGCGCGGCAACCAGCTGTCGCCGGGCCAGTTGAGCTTCCCGCTCGAATTCTCGACGATCAAGCCGTCGCTGCGCGCGTTCCTCGCGACGCTGTTCGAGAACAACCCGTTCCAGTACAAGCCGATCTTCCGCGGCTTCTACTTCACCAGCGCGTTGCAGGAAGGCGAAACCAACAGCACGGCCGCGCAGCGCATCGCGCACCGCTTCGGCCTCGACGGCAACGCGCTGCCGAAACCGCACAGCGCGTTCTCGAAGAACGGCTTCTTCCTGCGCGACCTGTTCTCGAAGGTGATCTTCGCGGACCGCCAGACGGTGCGCCAGTTCGCAAGCCCGACCAAGACGCGGCTGCGCTACGCGACCTTCTTCGGCTTCGTCGCGGCGCTCGCGATCGCGCTCGGCGGCTGGACCTGGTCGACGATCGGCAACCAGCAGCTCGTGTCGAACGTGCAGGCCGACCTCGACAACGTCACGCGCCTGCAGCAGGGCCGCAACGACCTGCAGTCACGCTTGCAGGCGATGGACATCCTCGAAGACCGGATCGAGCAGCTCGAACAGTTCCGCCGCGACAAGCCGCTATCGGTGTCGCTCGGCCTGTACCAGGGCGACCGCCTCGAGCAGCACCTGCTGACCGAGTACTACAACGGCGTGCGCCAGATCCTGCTGGCCCCCGTGTCGCAGAACCTCGCGTCGTTCATGAAGGACGTGAACGCGCACCCCGAGCAGCTCGTGCCGATGACGCGCCCGCCCGAATCGGGCGCCGTGCAGGGCGGCACGCTGCCGGTCTCGACGAACGCGGCAGGCGCTGCGCCGCAGGCGGGCGCCGTGCTGGCCGCGTCGGCCGCCGCGCCGGCCGCCGCCCCGCAACAGGCGGCCACGCCGCAGGGCGGCCTCTACAGCGACGCGTCGCCGACCAACGTGCAGGACGCGTACAACGCGCTGAAGACGTACCTGATGCTGTCCGACAAGCGTCACGTCGAGCAGGCGCACCTGACCGACCAGCTCGCCCGCTTCTGGCGCGGCTGGCTCGAGACGAATCGCGGCAACATGCCGCGCGACGAGATGATCCGGAGCGCCGAGCGCATGATCTCGTTCTACCTGTCGCGCGTGAACGACAACGACTGGCCGATGATCGACGCGAACCTCGCGCTCGTCGACCAGACCCGCGAGAACCTGCGCCGCGTGGTGCGCGGCATGCCGGCCCGCCAGCGCGTCTACGAGGAAATCAAGGCGCGCGCGTCGACCCGCTTCGCGCCGATGACCATCGCGCGCATCGTCGGCGACGGCAACCAGGGCCTCGTGGCAGGCAGCTACGCGATTCCGGGCACGTTCACGCGCGAAGCGTGGTTCGACTACGTGCAGCCGGCGATCCGCGATGCGGCGACCAAGGAACTGCAGGCGAAGGACTGGGTGCTCAACACGTCGACACAGGACGACCTGACGCTCGAGGGCAGCCCCGAGCAGATCCAGAAGACGCTCGTCGGCATGTACAAGACCGAGTACGCGCAGCACTGGCAGAAGTTCATGCAGGGCATCGCGGTACAGGGCTTCACCAGCTTCGGCCAGGCCGTCGACGGGATGAACCGCCTCGGCGACCCGCAGGACTCGCCGATCCGCAAGATCCTCGAGACCGCGTACGACCAGACGTCGTGGGACAACCCGTCGCTCGCGAACGTGACGATCAAGAAGGCGCAGACGGGCGTCGTGAACTGGGTCAAGCAACTGTTCTCGCGCTCGCAGGCCGGCCAGGTGGCCGCGGCCAACATCGACATCAACGGCAATCCGGCCGAGGTGCCGATGGGTCCGATCGGCCAGGAGTTCGTCGGGCTCGCGCGAATCGTCGCGACGCATGACGGCACGTCGATGCTGAAGGGCTACATGGAGTCGTTGTCGAAGGTCCGCACGCGCTTCAACGTGATCAAGAACCAGGGCGACCCGGGGCCGGGCGCGCGCCAGCTGATGCAGCAGACGCTCGACGGCAGCGGTTCGGAACTCGCCGATTCGCTGAAGCTCGTCGACGAGCAGATGCTGACGGGCCTGACCGATTCGCAACGCAAGTCGCTGCGTCCGCTGCTGGTGCGGCCGCTGATGCAGGCGTTCGCGGTCGTGATCCAGCCGGCCAGCGCCGAAGTCAACAAGGTGTGGAACGCGCAGGTCTACCAGCCGTTCCAGAGCTCGCTCGCGACGAAGTACCCGTTCGCGGCGAACGCGAAGGTCGAGGCCGGCGCCGGCGAGATCGCGCAGGTGTTCGGTCCGGACGGCTCGATCGCGAAGTTCGTCGGCACGACGCTCGGCCCGCTCGCGGTGCGCCGCGGCGACACGCTCGCCGCCCGCACGTGGGGCGACATGGGCATCGGGCTCACGCCGGACTTCACGAACGGCTTCGCACGCTGGGTCGCGCCGCTCGCGGGCGGCGCCGCCGGCAGCGCGGCCGCGTCGGCCGAGCCGCAGACCGTGTTCCAGATCCTGCCGCAACCGAGCACGGGCACGACGGAATACACGATCGCGATCGACGGCCAGCAGCTGCGCTACCGCAACACGCCGCCGCAGTGGACCAACTTCGTGTGGCCGAACCCGCAGGGCTCGCCGGGCGCGACGCTGTCCGCGACGACCTTCGACGGCCGCACGGTGCAGCTCGTCAACGAGCCGGGCCGCTACGGTCTCGAGAAGCTGATCAACTCGGCGCAGCGCAAGCGCCGTCCGGACGGCACCTTCGACCTGACGTGGGCACAGGGCAGCGTGAACGTGTCGGTGACGATGCGCATCATCAGCACGTCGCAACCGTCGGCCGGCGGCGGCGACCAGCCGCAACAGCAGAGCCTGCGCGGCCTGCAGCTGCCGTCGTCGGTCGCCGACGCGAGCACGGGCGCCGCACAGAACGCGACGCAATCCGCCACCGGCATGCCGGGCGCAGCGCCGGCCGTCGCGGCCGCCAACGCAACGAATGCACAGAGGGCGCAATGACGCAAACCGTACAGGCGCAAATCGCCTACTTCGGCAAGATTCCGTCGCGCGGCGACTTCGTGAAGAGCGCGCACAATCCGCAGCTGCTGCAGACGCTCGATCGCTGGATCGCGCAGGCGCTGGAGCTGCTCGCGGAAGATCCGCGCTGGAAGATCGTCTACGAGGATGCGAAGCCGATGCACTTCGCGTTCCTCGGCTCGCGCAGCAAGCTCGCGATCGCGGGCCACATGGTCGCGAGCCACGACGTGTCGATGCGCCGCTTCCCGTTCCTCGGCGCCACTGCGCTGGAGGTCGACCGGCCGCTCGCGTTCCTCGCGCGCAGCCCGCTCGCGTTCGCGCGGCTGTGGTCGCGCGTCGCCACGCAGATCCCGCCGCTGCTCGGCAAGGACGAGCCGCCCGGCGCGCTGCAGGCGCTCGGCGACACGCAGGTGCCGATCGACGTCGGCGGCCCCGGCACGTCGCATGACGGCACCTTCAACGATTTCGTCGAACACCAGTCGCTGTACGGCCTGCAGGAGATGCTGCTCGAAAGCGGTCATCCGGTGCGGCTGCGCGGCGCGATGCTCGCGCTCGGCTCGCTGCTGCGGCCGGTGATGCAGAGCGGCTCGTCGCACATCGAACGCGGCCTCACGCTGCCGCTGCCGGTCGATCCGTTCTACCGCAGCCTCGTCGCCGCGTTCTGGCTCGAGCTGATCGCGCCGTTCGTCGCGCAGGCCGACTTCGAGCTCGCGATCTTCATCGGCACGATCGCCGAACGCGAACGGCTCGTCATCGGCTTCAACGGCGCATCGGCGAAAACGCTGCTGAGCGTCGTCGACCCGCAGACCTACGCCGCCCACAACATCGACATCGACGATCCCGAGTGGATCGACGCCCATGCGCAAAACGATCACCAGATCAGCAAGCTCGTCAGCTACCTCGACCAACCGCAACTCTCGCTGCGCGTCGCCATCGACGCGTTCCGCGAAGCGTTCATCGGAGGCTGACGGGATGCAACGCACGATTCAGGTCCGGCGCGCGCGCTGGTCGGCCGCCGTCTCGCCCGCCCTCGCCGCGCTGTTCGCGGCCGGCCTCGTCGCGAGCGGCGCGGCCTTCGCGCAGAACACGGGCGCGACCGTCACGCCGGTCGGCAACGGCACGGTCGCGACGACCGCGCTGCCGCAGGCGAACCCGAACGCCGGCGGCGCGTCCGGCACGGTGGTGCACGGCACCGCGGGCACGATCGCGCCGCCGCCCGCGAACGCGGCGCCCGGCCAGGTGGTCGTCGGCGGCAAGGTGCCCGACGAGGCGACCAAGGCCGCCGTGCTGCAGAAGCTGCGCGATACCTACGGCGCGACGAACGTCGTCGACCAGGTCGAGGTGGGTGACGTCGCGACGCCGCCGAACTGGAGCGCGAACGTGCAGAAGCTGCTCGGCGCGCAGCTCAAGCAGATCAGCAAGGGCCAGTTGAAGATCAACGGCACGCAGATCGAGATGAAGGGCGAGGTGCACAACGAGGCGCAGCGCCAGCAGCTCGCGAGCGACATGGCGAACACGCTGAACCCGACGTACACGATCAAGAACGGGCTGCGCGTGTCGGCGTCCGAACAGGGCGTGCTCGACCAGACGCTCGCGAACCGGACGATCGAGTTCGAGACCGGCAGCGCGACGCTGACGCCGCAGGGCAAGCAGATTCTCGACCAGATGGCGGCCGCGCTCGCGAAGATGCAGAACCGCACGGTCGACATCATCGGCCATACCGACAACTCGGGGAACCGGACGTCGAACATCGCGCTGAGCCAGGCGCGCGCGGATGCGGTGAAGGGCTACCTGATCACGAAGAGCATTCCGCCGCAGCAGATGACGACGACGGGCGTCGGGCCGGATCAGCCGATCGCGCCGAACGATACGGCGGATGGCAGGGCGAGGAATCGGCGGATCGAGTTCCGGGTGGGGCAGTAAGCGGGGCGGGACAATTTGATGCGGGCGGCGACAGGAATGTCGCCGCCTTTTTTTTCATGGTCGGTTGCCCGCCGTCAATGAAGGAGCGGCGTCGCTCCGCCCTTGTAGCCTTTCGCCCATTCCTGGCTTTGCCTGGCGGCCTAGTCGATACACGCCGCGGCGATATCGCCTTGCTTACGCTGCTTCGCTTCCTTGTCGAAATCGCTCGATCCGAACGTATCCTTGTCGCGTGACAGCGACCTCTCAGCATCGTAAACGAAGGCCTCGGTCCCCATGGCATGGCTCCAAACATCGGCGAGTATGGGTTGTAGTCCTTCGGCATGTATTTCTCGTCGCTTTCCCCGATCTCTCGCATTCCGATCGCCACCCACTTGATAAACTTCAACATGAGCAACTGGCAACGCCTGTAATAGGTCCCCGCACCTCGCATCCAGCCTCTCCAGCTTTGTATCTCGTCAGGTCGCCGTACTCCTCATCAACTTGCCCGACCTACGCGCACCTGTGGAGCTTTACGTCGAGACACTCTTGATGATCAAGCGGTCTCGACACATGGGCGTTTACTGATCCTGCACCTGCTTCAGGTAATCCTGAAGCGCCTTCGTTCGCTGTTCCGTCAATTCCGTGAGGCATTGCGAATGATTGACGATTAGCCATTGACGCGCACCGCCATTCAAGCTGGTTTTGAGATCACATTCGGCGTCTCGAAACGTGACCCAAGCACGTTGGGCTGAAACAATCTGAGTCTTCGGAATTACGCCGCTATCCGGATCATCCTTCAACACACTCAGCAGCTTTTTGTATGCCGAATTTAATTTTAAATCAGCCGCTCGCCGATCCTTTTCTGCACACTGGTAGTTTACCTGAGCACTGTCGGGGTCGACACCTCCCGGCGGATTATTACAATCCAACGCAAATACATTCGCAGACAAAGCCAACGAAGAAATCACACCAAAAACCAATTTAACCTTCATCTTCACACCCCTCACTTCTTGTCGTATGCATCGACATAAGTTTCCACCCAATAGAGGTCTTCCGCCAAAAAACCCGTCTCATCCTTCAAGAGTTTTTTTGCACGAATAATTTCATCCTTCTGAACCAACTTACCCCCAATTGAATTATTCTTCTTAGAATTTAGATCAGAAATATGCTGCACCGCCTTTTTTTCATCTGCACTATCGGTAAAGGGAGTAGTTAAACCTAACGCAGCTGCCGCCCCCGTAATGAGCCCCTTGGGCGCACCACGTATAGCACATGCCGCCACAAAGGCAATTCCCAATGCAGATCTAATATTATTATCCTTACAAAACTTCAAAGCAGGATTCATATATCCTTCGACAGCAAACTCAAGCTGCGCTTCCTGAAAAGCGTCGACCTTGCCAGCATTCACGAAGCGCTGCTTCCATGCGCCCTCCCACAGATCCTGCTTTGGGCCGCCAGTGTTCGTTGCGATCGGTTGAACCCGTTTCCCACGAATTTCGCTGCCAACCGGCAGTTTATTCATTCTAGCGAGCTCACTCAGCCTTCGCCCTTCCGACGATTTACGAATGGAATTCCAGTGCGCCTGACCCGACGCATAATCGACGCCCTTGACCTCGATGCCCGAGGTCGTTAGCGTGATCAATTCATCGTTGTTATCACCAAAAATCACTGCGAACGTATTGGGGTCCTTGTCTTTCATTCGTTGCAGCAGCCTGCCAAGCGCACCGCTATCCTGCGTAAACTGAATAATTCCATACGAAAGCCCGATATGAACAATATGTGCATACGATACATTTCGACTTATCGGCATATGGAATTCCGAGTCCTGGTTCTCTGCCGTGAATGGATCCTTCCCGCTCTCGCAGATCGCGACAGCAGCAATGATCTTAAGACGTTCATTACGGTCCAGCACAACTCCCTTGAATTCCACCACGTGCGGCTTTTTATTTAGACGATCCAATAACGCCTGATGATCACCGCTGTCATTCTTATTTTTCTTTTTTGGCGGAGCGGCCGGCGCACCAGACGGAGGCGTCGTCGGGGGCGACGATATCGGTGGCCGCTGCGTCGGTGGCGGATCGGCTCGCTTGGTTAGGGGGACATCATCTTCATGTTGTGCCTCCTTCAACTGCCCATTCAGACGAAGTTGTTCCAACAATGTGTCAGCGAGATCGACTCGACAAATATTACCCACTTCATACGCATATGGCTCGCCGCCCAAGCCGTCTGTATGACTTTCGTCCAATGGATCTGAAATTGGTCGAGTAAATGGCGGAAATACATCGCCGCCGTCATTAGGATACGGATAACCAGGAACGTCATTATTGAACGTCATATATTTTTTCCGCTCAATTTCTTCAGAATCTCAATTCGAAGGATATCTGCCTGATCACTGATGGCGAGCTGCGCAATGCCATCATGATCTGTCCTGCCGGTGACAACTTTCCCGTTCTTGAGGTGAACGCGGATCGGCCTATCGGGAATGGAGAATCCTCGATCATCCACAACCCAAACTGGCCGATCAAAAATATGGTTAATCGGCAAATATGGAAGAGGATAATGTGCTTGCGTCGGCCCAGAAAAATTATGAGCCCCACCCTTAAAATCGATCTTTCCAGGCGCGTGAATTTCGATGTTTCCATTTCCCATTCGGATATAGGCGCCCCCTGATGTCAGAAGAATTTCCTGTTTTGCAGCAATCTCGACACTCTCGGTTGCCGAAAGCACCTTCACCGTCTTCTGCGCCGTTAGTTCAATATCGTCCATATGAGCCTGTATCTCGATCCGGCCCTTTGCAGAAAACAGCTTCATTCCCGCATTCTGCACAAACAAACTGATTTTTTCGGTGACAGCCGCGATCAGCGACTTCCCGCTGGTAATGAACGTGCTTTCGCCGCTGACGATATTGGTCTGCCGGTCGCTCGCCAGATGCACCGACTGCTGCGACGCCACTCCGATCCCCGCCGGGCTCGCGAACAGCATCACCGGCTCCTTGAACGCATTGGCACTCCCCGTCCCGCCGCCGGCAGTACGCCCGCCGCCGGCCGTCGCCCCCGCCACGCTGTCCTGCGTCGCATCGGCGAACTGCTTCAGCGCATCGCGACCGGCCCCGAGGGCTTCAGCCTGATGCATCTCGCTGACCTGCGACATCGACTCGAGCAACCCTTCCGCATTGCCAAGCTGCTGCTTCGCTTCGCTCACGTCGAGCGGCTGGCTGTTCGCCTGCTTCGGATGCGTCGTCACGTACAGGCCCTGGCCGGCACGCATCGCACCGTACGCATCCGTGCGCAGATCGAAACCCGAGCCGAGATACGCGCCGCGCGTGTTGCCATTCTGCTCGATCAGATAGCCGAGATGAAGCAGCGAATTCGCGCTGCTGCTGAACAGGCGCGCGCGGTTCTGCCCGGTCGCGTCGTCGAGCACCATCTCGTTGTGCCCCGATCCCGCATATTCCTTCGACCGGAAGCCCGACAGAATCCCGTCGCTGTGCCATTGCGGCTTGGCAGCACCGTTGTAGACACGATGCATGACGATCGGCCGATCGCAGTCTCCGCCGATGTAGCCGATCAGCACCTCCTCGCCGACGCGCGGAATGTGCACGGCACCGTAACCGCCGCCGGTATCCGACTGCACGACACGCATCCAGCACGACGCCGTCTCACGGCCTTCGCTCTGCCGGTCCCAGACGAACATGACCTTGATCCGGTTCAGTTCATCCGTATAGATCTCTTCGCCCTTCGGGCCGACGACGATCGCCGTCTCGAGCTGCATCGCGGGCTTGCTGTGCTCGAACGGGCTGCGATACGGGACACTCGCGCGCTGCGCCTCGACCTCCACGAGATAGAAGCCGGCGGAGCCGTCGGCATGGCCGACCTCGAACGCCCCAACTTCCCCGCGACCAGCCTTCACCTGCGCCAGCTCGGCTTGCAAGCTATGAGGGAAATTCGCCTCGTGGTCCGAAACCGGCAGATTGTTCTCGATGTACCGCGTGACGCCGATGGCCGCGAACTCGCGGTCGGTCGCCGCATCGCGATCGTGCTCGGGATGATCGATCAGCGTGAAGCGCCGGCCGGCATCGATCGCGCGCACGCCGCCCACGCCGAAGAAGCGCTTCGCACGTGACTCCCATTCCTCGAGGCGAATCTTCGACAAGTGCTCACCGCGGTCCTGCCTCGGATATGTGTACGCGCCGGTGTATTCGTAGATTTCCGCCTGGCCCGGCAGGTCGCCCTGGCCGGCCTTCGTCGGCAGCGACGTGCCGTTCGGATTGCCCGCCGACGATGGCGACTTGTAGTCGAACGTGCGCGTCGTATGCAGCGTGCTCTGCAAGGTCCGCGACGCGGCCCACTGCGTGAAACCGGCAGTTTCGGTGCCGCTGCCCGAACGATCGAACCTGACGGTATTCGGCGACAACGCGTCGACCGCATGCAGGTCGTCGGTGATGACGAACGTGTGCGCCTTCCCGTCTTCACTGTGCCGCCAGAAGCCGAACAGCCCTTCGTCCTCCATCAGCCGATGCACGAAGTTCCAGTCGGTTTCGCTCTGGCGGCAATACGAGCGGGACGGCAATGGTTTCGACAACGCGAACTGGTATTGCCCCCTGGCCTGCGGATGCCTGTCGAACACGTCGGCGAGGATCGCGTCGACCGGCTGGTCCTGCCAGTACCGCATGTCGCTGCGGAACTTGAGGAAGTGCATCCATGACGCGAAGCGCAGCTGGTAACTCGACAGGCTGCCGTCTGCGCCGAGCCGCCGCGCCGTATGGATATAACCGTTGATCGGCAGATACGACTTGTCCGCCCGCTGGATCCACAGCGTGATCGGCTGCGCGATCAGCGTCTTGAGCTCGACGTCGCTCGCGGCGGACACCAGATCGAGCGTCACGCTGAAATCACGGCCGAGCGCCGAACGGGTTACGGCGCGGCGCGGCACGAGCGCATTGTTCGGCAGCGACGGGATGTCCGTCTTCAGCAGCCGATCCTGCTGGATCAGGCCACCGCGGATCGCCTGTGCCAGTTCGGTCACGTTCATGCGTCACCCTTTTTCTCGTTCATCGCGAGCCGCCGGGCCCGCGCTCTCAGGTCAAAAATCGGTCGCTCACGACTGCTCGTCGGGCCTCACCCCCAGCAGCTCGCGAATATGCGACAGCGAGCCGTCGTCCTTCACGACGCTCTCGAGCCACTTGTGCAGCGGCATGTCGGCCCATTCGGCCGCCTTGTCGGCGAGATACGCGACCGGGCTGTGCGGCTCGGTCTGACGGAAATAGCGCGCCACCGCACGCAACTGGTCGACGGCTTGCGCACGGTTCTGGATGCCGGCGATCATCTGCGTCACCGGAGGACGCGAAGCGGTCTGCTGCTGCACGCGAGTCTCCTCGGTCTGGATCGGTTGGCCGAACACCGGCTCGACGCGTTCGGGCTGGGCCTGCGGCGCCGCCTGCGTGTGCGGCGCGCTGCCGGTATAGCCCTGTTCGCGCGCAAAGCGCTCGGCGAGCCGGTACACGGTCTCGAACGCGTCGCGCGCCTGCCGGAAGCTCGGCGCCGAATCGCCCGCCCGTTCGACGAGCCGCTCCTCGAACGCATCGAGCGCGAATTCGAACGCCTTCAGGTTCGCCAGCAGCGCCGTGTAGAACGCGATCGACGTCACGCGCCGCGACGCATCGATCTGCTCGATCGACGGCTTGCCGCGCGCGATGTCGTCCGCGTGGTCGGGGTCGCGCTTGATCGACTGCGCGACGTGCTGCGCGACTTCCCAGTCGAGCGTGCTGAACGCATTCGACGCGCCGTCCGTCAGCGGCACCGCGCGCAGCAGCTCGGCCGTGCGGCCGGACAGCCACGCGACGTTGCCGAGCCGGTGCTCGATGTCGTCGTCCTCGGGCAGCGGGTGGAAAGTGTCCCAGAACTCGCGGCACAGGCCCTCGAGCAGCGCATAGCCTTCGGTGAGGCCCGTGACGCCGTCCTCGAGCGCGAGCGCCTCGGTCAGCCATACGGCGAGCCGCAGGTCCTTGGTGCGCGTGCGCAGCAGCTCGCCCGCATGGTCGACGACGAAGCCCCAGTCGGCCTCCTTGATCTCGGTCACCCATTCGCCCTGGTCGAGCGTCGGGTCGTCGTAGCGCCGCGCGTCCTGGATCGCGTCGAATTCGTTCGAAAACAGCAGGTCGTCGCCGCTGGGCGACGCGTCGCTGATCGGCGTCAGCAGCTCGGGGAGATTGATCGGCATGGTTCGGTCAGTTCATCAATGCTGGGCTGGGCGCGGCCGCGCTCATTCGACGGTGTACGCGAATTCGCCGGCCTCGTCCGCGCGCACCGCGATGCGCGCGATGGCCGCGCCGTCGGCGATCCGGCCGAGCACGTGGCCCGCGATCTCCGGCAGCAGCGTGCCGTTCAGGATGTGGTCGACGTTGCGGGCGCCCGAATCGACCTCGGTGCAGCGCGCGAGCACCGCCTCGACGAGCGACTCGTCCCACTCGAACGCGGCCTTGTGGTTCGCGTCGATGCGGCGGCGGATGCGTTCGAGCTTCAGCTCGATGATCTCGGCCAGCACGTCGTCGGAAATCGGATAGTACGGCACGACCTTCATCCGGCCGAGGAATGCCGGCTTGAAGGTCTTGTACAGCTGCGGACGCAGCGTCTCGGCGAGCGCGTCCGGATCGGGCAGTTCCTCGGCCGGCTTGTTCAGGCAGGCCTGCATCACCGCGGCCGAGCCGACGTTCGACGTCAGGATGATCAGCGTGTTGCGGAAGTCGATCTCGCGCCCTTCCGCATCGTCCATCGTGCCCTTGTCGAACACCTGGAAGAACATTTCGAGCACGTCCGGGTGCGCCTTCTCGACCTCGTCGAGCAGCACGACGGAATACGGGTTGCGGCGCACGGCCTCGGTCAGCACGCCGCCTTCGCCGTAACCGACGTAGCCCGGCGGCGAGCCCTTCAGGCCCGACACGCTGTGCGCTTCCTGGTACTCGCTCATGTTGATCGTGACCATCTTGCGCTCGCCGCCGTACAGGATGTCGGCCAGCGCCAGCGCCGTCTCGGTCTTGCCGACGCCCGACGGCCCGACGAACATGAACACGCCGCGCGGCTTGTTCGGATCCTCGAGGTTCGCGGTCGCGGTGCGCACGCGCTGCGCGATCGCGTCGAGCGCGTGATCCTGGCCGATCACGCGTGCGGTCAGCAGCGGCTGCAGGTTCAGCACGGTGTCGATCTCGTCCTTCACCATCCGGCCGAGCGGAATGCCGGTCCACGCGGCGACGATCTCGGCGACCACGTGACCATCCACCTGCAGCGGCACCATCGGCTCGCCGCCCTGCAGCGCATGCAGCGCCGCGACGCGTTCCGCCAGCTTGTCGCGGGTGGCCTGCACGTCGACCGGCTGGCCGTCTTCCGACGGGCCGCGTGCCTTGTCGAGCGCATCGCGCAGCTCGGTGATCTCGGCGACGATCACGCGCTCGGCTTCGTAGCGTGCTTCATCCTTCGCCAGTTGTTCGAGCGCCGTGTCACGCGCGCCGCGCAGCTCGCCGAGCCGCTCGTCGTGCGCGGCGCCGCCCGCCGCCTCGCGCTCCAGCGACGCGATTTCCGCATCGATGCGCTCGATGCGCTTCTTGGTATCGTCGATCGCCGCCGGCGTCGCGCTGTGCGCGAGCGCGACCTTCGCGCAGGCGGTGTCGAGCACGCTGATCGCCTTGTCCGGCAGCTGGCGGCCGCTGATGTAGCGGTGCGACAGGCGCACGGCCTCGGTGATCGCATCGTCGAGAATCCGCACGTTGAAATGCTTCTCCATCAGGCCCGACATCCCGCGCAGCATCGCGGCGGCCAGCGGCTCGCTCGGCTCCTCGACCTTCACGACCTGGAAGCGCCGCGCGAGCGCTGCATCCTTCTCGAAGTACTTCTTGTATTCGCTCCACGTCGTCGCGGCGATCGTGCGCAGCTCGCCGCGCGCGAGCGCCGGCTTCAGCAGGTTCGCCGCATCATTCTGGCCGGCCTGGCCGCCCGCGCCGATGATCGTGTGCGCCTCGTCGATGAACAGGATGATCGGGTGTGCGCTCTTCTTCACCTCGTCGATCACGCTCTTCAGGCGGTTCTCGAATTCGCCCTTCACGCTCGCGCCGGCCTGCAGCAGCCCCATGTCGAGCACGTGCAGCGCGACGCCACGCAACGGCGGCGGCACGTCGTCGGCCGCGATCCGCAGCGCGAGCCCTTCGACGACCGCCGTTTTGCCGACGCCGGCCTCGCCGGTCATGATCGGGTTGTTCTGGCGGCGGCGCATCAGGATGTCGATCGCCTGGCGGATCTCCGCTTCGCGGCCGATCACCGGGTCGATCTTGCCGTCGCGCGCGCGCTGCGTGAGGTTGGTCGTGTACGTGTCGAGCGCGGGCGTCTTCGACGGGCCCGCGGGCGCCATGCCGTCGACGGCCGGCGCGACGTCGCTGCCGTCGTCGTCCGTCTGGCGCGGCTCGGCTTCGCTCGAGCCGGCCATGATTTCGTCGAACTTGTGCTTCAGGTCCGTCACGTTCATTTCCGCGAACCGCGACGACATCCGTTGCGCGAACTGCGCGAGATCCGGCGCGGTCAGCAGCGCGAGCAGCAGATGCCCCGAACGGATGCGGCCGAGCTGCGAATCGAGCGACGCGATCAGCCACGCCTGCTCGAACAGCGCGATCAGATGCACGGAGAACACCGGCGTGCGCGTGTTGCCCGTCTTCAGGCGCGTCAGCTCGCGTTCGAGATCGGCATGCAGCGCATGCGGATCGACGCGGCTCGCGCGCAATGCGAGCGGCAGGTCGCCCGTCGCTTCGTCGAGCAACGCGAGGAACAGGTGCTCCAGATCGACCTCGTAGTGGCCGCGCGCCAGGCACGCGCTCGCCGCACGCTCGGTCGCGTGGCGGCACAGCGGGTTCAGTTTCGTGATCAGGGTCTTCAGAGGCGTGCTCATGGCGTCGATCTCAGGTTCGATTGCGTGTTGTTGTTAGGTCAGTGAATCACGTGCAGTTCGTAGCGGGCATCCGAGCGGTCCTCGAGCGCGTCGCGCGTGCACAGGAACGCATCCCAGCCGAGCCGCGAGCCCGCGCCGAGCACGCTCGCGCCGACTTCCGTGCGCTTCAGCACGAGCTTCACCTCGTACTCGAGCGTGAGGCCGGCGAGCAGCGTCAGCATCCGCTCGAGCGCGACGGCGTGCGCGCCGCCGGGCAGGAACGCCTCGTAATCGCGCTTGGACAGCGGGCCGACGACGATCCGCGCGCGCATGTCGCGCTGCCACACGCGTTCGCCGACGAGCGCCGTCGCACCGAGCACCGCGTTGACTTCGCCGAGCACGCTCAGCTGGTCGGGCGGCACGTCGTACCACTTGCCGACGAACTGGTCGATCTTCACCGGCACGCGGAAGTAATCGGACAGCGTGCGCTGCAGGTAGGCGGCCGACATCGGCCGGTGCCGCGCGGCGAGCGCATAGCCGGCCACGGCCTCGTCGAGCACGCCGCCCGGGCCGGCCGCGAGACTGTCGCGCACCTCGTCGCTCGGCACGCCGGCGATCGCGAGCAGCAGCGGCAGGTAGCGCTCGTCGCGGTCGAGTTCGTAATGGAACGGCAGCCGGTATTTCTTCCACGCCGCATAGAACAGCGCGGTCGCACGGTTCGAGAACACGTCGAAGAACGCGCGCGCCGCGTGGTCGCGCCTCAGATGCTCGCGCGCGACGATCTGCTCGGTGTAGTGCAGCGGCAGCGCGCCCTGCCCGCCGAGCAGCCCGAAGAACGCGGGCGTCAGCTCGACGCGGCCGAGCTCGCCGGCGGCCAGCGCGGCGCCGCGCTGCTCGTCTGAGTTGAGCAGCGTGCCGTCGTCGTCGAACGAGCGCGCGCCCTCGATCTCGCTCGGCGGGAAGCCGAGCGACAGCGTGTTGCGGAATGCGATGCGCTGCGCGACCACGTCGCCCTGCCGCCACGCGCCGGGCGCATCCGACGCCTGCCGCGCGAACAACCCTTCGAGCACGCGCACCGCCTGGAAGAACTCGAAGCGGTGCGGTTCGTCGAGCAGCGCGTCGACTACGCCAGGATCGATTCGCCGGTTCGGGGCTTGCATCGGATGATCTCCTCGCCGGTGCGCTTCGACACGACGACCAATTGAACGAAACTGTTGAGGTGGACGTACAGCCCGAAGAAGCTATCGAGCACGCGCACGAACGACGCGAGGCTCGCGCCGACGAAGTGTTCCTCGTCGATCGTCAGCCGGATCTCGATGCCGCGCACGAAGGTTGCGAACGGCTTGCCGGGCAGCCACTGCACGGCGCCGCGCTGCTCGACGCCGGCCAGGCCGTCGATCTGGCGCATCGACACGGCCGTGCGTCGCAGGTCGTACAGCGTCAGCATTTCCTTCAGCGGCGCGAGGCCGTGCGCGACCAGCGACACGTGGTTGAGCGCGAGGTGCGACACGAGCCGCCAGTGCGCGGCGCGGCCGCGCTCGAAGCGCACGCTCTGCGTCGGGCGGCGCAGCATCGAGATGCCGCTCGTCTGCGCGCCGCCTTCCTGGAACAGGTCGCCGCCTTCGAGGCCGAACGCCAGCATCGCCGGCAGGTCGCGGTTCGTGCAGGTGAGATCGAGGCTCAGCGTGTCGGTCTGCGGCGACGTCGGCTCGAAGTCGATGTCGACGATCGAGATCTCGGTTTCGTAGCCGGGGCTTTTCTGCGCGACCCAGTCGTTGCGGCGCGCGAACCAGTAATGGCCGATCCGCGCCGATTCGCCGTGATGCAGCGAATAGAACGGCCGGAACTCGATCACCGATTCCTCGTGCGCCTGCTGCCGGACGAGCTTCACCGAGTCGATCGAGTACACCTCGTACGCGAACGCGCGCCGCGCCTCGGCGATCACCGGATACGACACCGCGCGGTGCGTGATGCGGATCGGCTCGCCATGCTGGCGGAACAGGTTGACGATCGGCGTGCAGAACAGCCGGAAATGGCTCGCCGTCAGCAGCTCGAGCAGGCGCGCGACGTGCGAATCGCTGCGCACGTCCTGCAGCACGAGGTGCAGCGTCGCGCGCTGGCAGCGGCCCGATGCGCGTGCGATCGCCGCGAGGTCGAAGTCGACGAAATCGAACTTGTCGGGGAACGCGAAGTATTCGGTGAGCAGCCGGTACGCGGGATGCGATTTCGCCGGATAGTCGATCAGCGCGTCGTCCTCGTCGAAGCCGGCCTGCGCGATCGGCAGCTTGCGCAGCGCGGTCCAGCGGCCGTTGCGTTCGGGCTCGACATACGCGCCGAGCACGTTGACGAACAGGCAGTCGGTCAGCGCGGCGACGAACGACTGCTCGCCGTGCAGATGCGCGCGCAGCGTCGACAGCTTCAGCGCGCCGAGATCGAGCTGCGCGGCGAGCGATTCGAACGTGATCGAGATCACGCCCGTCGCGTTCGACGGCAGCACCGTCGCGCTCGGCGCGAGCGCGACCGGCGTATAGCGCGCCTCCGAGATGCGGATCGGCGCGAGCGTCACGTCGTAGGCGGTGCGGAACCGGCATTGCACGCCGCGGATCGGGCGGCTCTTCAGCTCGGTGCCGCGATCGATCACGACCGGTTCGGTCTGCTGGCCGGGCGAAGCCGGCGTGAACTGCGCGATCGAACACGACGGAAACGGCCGCAGGTAGTGCGGATACAGCACTTCCAGCAGCGCTTCGGTGAATTCGGGGTAGTCGTCGTCGAGCTTCTTGTTGATGCGCGCGCCGAGCAGCGCGAACGACTCGATCATCCGCTCGACGTGCGGATCCTCGCAATGCTCGCCGGACAGCGCGAGGCGCGCGGCGATCTTCGGATAGCGTTCGGCGAAATCTCGCGAATAGCGCCGCAAAAACGATAATTCGCGTTCGTAATACGGCAGCAATTCTTCCATCGACGACCCCGAACCTCAATATTTCATGCCGGACCTGATTGACCACCGGGCGGTCCGGCCCGCTCGGCGGCTTGATTTACTGCATTCGTGCCGCGCGTGCGCGCGTGACCGAGTACTGCAGCGTCGACGGTTGCAGCATTGCGTCGAAGTTCACCGGCTCCTCGGCCGGATGCACGACGAGCAGCGCCTGGATCGAGAAATACAGTGCGTTGGTCGACTGCTCGTTCAGCTCGAACGTCACCTGCACCTGCTGCAACCGCGGCTCGTGGCGCGCGATGGCCTGCTGGATCGACTTGCAGATGAACGCGCGGTCGTAGTGGCTCGCGAGGCTCAGCCCCGCGAAATCGTTCAGCCCGTAGGTCAGCACCGATTTCTGGCATTCCGGCAGCGCGGCCAGCTCGATGTCGGTGTGCGCGATACGGGTGTTGAGGATCGCCTCGACGTCGCGGGCGACCGTGTTCTTGAGCTCGTCCAGCGACAATTGCCGCATCGCCGCCGTTGCCGGCAGATGCGGTTCGTCGTCGAACAGCTTGTCGAGAAAACTGGGTTCGAATCGTTTCATCGGCCGGCGTTTACAGCGAAAACGGCAACGGGACGCGAGGCGCCCCGTTGCCGCAACCGACCTTAGACCGCGTAGGTCTTGTCGTTCTTCGTCAGGCTCCAGGCGCCTTGCGTGTTGCCGCCCTGGTTGCCGCCGATCTTCTGCTGGGTTTGCTTCCACTGCACGGCTGCGTACTTCAGCGAGAACGTCTCGAGCGGCAGACCTTCCTCGCGAACGCTCGGGGCGATGCTCGAGATGATCACGTACTTGAGCTTGACTTCCAGATACTGCACGCGCTTGCCTTCACCGTCCGCGCGCGAGAAATGGACCGTCACTTCGTCGAACGTGGTACCGCCCGAGGCGTGCTGATACAGCAGCGGGCTCGACGAATCGATTTCCTTCGTGAAGATCATGTCGCCGTGCTCGCAACGCGTCATCGTGTGACCGCCAGCGGTCGATGCGGTTGCCGAACGCGGCTGAACGATCGAGTGATCCCACGATTTCAGTTCGATCCAGCCCTGATGGTCTTTGTCCGCGGACTCGCCCTTCACCGCGGGACTACCAAACTGCAAGTGCATATGTAACATGGCCCTTCGACTCCCCAAAGAGGTGGTTTTAACGTCCTACCCAGGCGGCCCGCCCGGGCGATTTACTCGCTTATGAATTTGCCGGTTTGGGCAGATCAGCGACAAGTCGCAGAGAAATCGAGAGTTCGTCGAGCTGAAAGTGCGGGCGCAGGAACGCGACCGAACGATACGAGCCCGGCTTGCCCGGAATCTCCGACACTTGTATGGATGCCTCGCGCAGCGGGAATTGCGCTTTCTGTTCCTGCGAGGCGTTGTCGTCGAGCAGGACGTATTGCGAAATCCACCGGTTGAGGAAAGTCTCCACGTTCTGCGCCGATGCGAAGCTGCCGATCTTGTCCCGCATCATCGCTTTCAGGTAGTGCGCGACGCGCGATACCGAGAAGATGTACTGAAGCTGGGCGGACAGGACGGCGTTCGCATTCGCGCTGTCGGTGCTGTATTTCTTCGGTTTCTGCACCGACTGCGCAGCGAAGAACGCGGCGTAATCTGAGTTCTTGCAATGGACGAGCGGGATGAAGCCGAGGTCGCTCAGCTCCTTCTCGCGGCGATCGGTGATCGCGATTTCGGTCGGGCACTTCAGCGCGACTTCGCCGTCGTCGGTCTTGAACGTGTGGGTCGGCAGATCCTCGACGAGGCCGCCGCCTTCGACGCCGCGGATCGCCGCGCACCAGCCGAAGTCGTCGAACGCGGCCGTCAGGCGTGCCGCGAAGGCCCATGCCGCGTTGCACCACAGGTACTTGTCGTGATCGGTGCCATCGACTTCCTCGACGAAGTTGAAGTTCTCCGCGGTCTGGCCGTCCTTCGGATTGAACGGCAGGCGGCCGAGGAAGCGCGGCAGCGTCAGGCCGACGTAGCGCGAATCCTCGGCGTCGCGGAACGACTTCCACTTCGCGTATTCGACGGTGTCGAACACCTTGCCGAGATCGCGCGGCTTGCCGAGGTCGGAGAACGACTCGAGGCCGAGCAGCTCCGGCGACGCCGACGCGATGAACGGCGCATGCGCGGCCGCCGCGACGTGCGACATCTGCTCGATGAAGTACATGTCTTCCGGCTGGCGCGAGATCTCGTAATCACCGATCAGCGCACCGAACGGCGAGCCGCCGAACGTGCCGAATTCCTCTTCGTAGACCTTCTTGAACAGCGCGCTCTGGTCGAACTCGCTCGCGCCCTTGAAATCGCGCACGAGGTCGCGCTTCGGTGCGTGCAGCGCCTTGATCTTGATCGTCTGGCCCGTGTTGCTTTCCTTGACCAGATAGTCCATCCCGCGCCACGTGCTTTCGAGGCGCTGGAATTCCGGCGCGTGCATCACGGCGGAAAGCTGCGTGGAAATCAGGCGGTCGAGCTCCGCGACGCGTGCATCGATCGTGGCCGACAGGTTGTCCGACACGATCACCGTGCCGTCGAGCACCTGGTGCACGAGTTCGCCGATCAGGTCCTTCGCACGCGCATGTTCGGAATCGGATTTCGCGACCTTGCTCTTCTCGACGATATCGTCGAGCAACGAAGTCCCGGCGGCGTATTCCGCGCCGCTCGCTTGGGCCGCAGCCGTTTGCTGGTTCATCTCAACACTCCGTCGTCATTCGCCGTCTTTGTCGCTGCCGGTGCCCTTCGCGAGCTCCTGCAGCTGCTGCGTGTTCTTCAGCACCTCGGACAGCAGATCCTCGAGCTTGTCGTTGCCGGCGAGCTTGTTGCGCAGGTCGGCGAGCTTCGAGCGCGCCTCGAGCAGGCGGCGCAGCGGCTCGACCTGTTCGACGACTTCGTCCGGGCTGAAATCCGACAGCGAGCGGAACTTCAGGTCGACCGCGAACTTGCCGCCTTCCGGGCTCAGGCGGTTTTCCACCTGGAACGCGGCACGCGGCTCGATCGCCTTCATCACGTCGTCGAAATTGTCGCGGTCGATATTGACGAACTTGCGGTCGCGCAGCTTCGGCTGCTCGATTTCGGACTGGCCCGCCAGATCGCCGACGACCCCGACGACGAACGGCAGTTCCTTCACCTCGATCGCATCGCCCTTCTCGACCTCGTAGGTCAGCTGGACGCGCGGCGGCCGTATTTTCTGCAAGCTTTTCTGAATGCTTTCTTTCTTGGCCATCTCGACGGCTCCCAGGTTAGTTGTGGTTATCGCGTCAGTTGCGGTTTCAGTTGCGCAGTGCGCCGAACGGATCCGCGCTGCCCTTTTGCGCCGCCGGCGGCGTCGGCGCGACGCTCGCGGCCGCCTCGGCAGCCGGTGCGGCACCGCCCTTCGGGCGATGAACGACTCGGCGCGGCGGGCGCGATTTCACGGTCTTGGTTTCCGGCGGGAACAACGCCGACTCGCCGAGCGTATCGCGCAGCTGCTTCGCGAGCGCCTGCGCATCGGACTTCGCGTCGCCCGCGAGCGACGCATCCTGGCGCAGCTCGCCGAGCGACTGCGTCGCGATCCGCAGGCCGGCGACGGCCAGCACGCTCTTCGCCTGACGATCGGTCGCGTCGCGCTGCAGTGCTTCCTGGGCGGCGACGATCGCCTGCCCGTAATGGTTTTGTGCGAACTGGATTTGCGCGATGCGCGACCACGGTTCCTCGCGCGTCGGATCCGACTTCGCGAGCTGCTGGTACAGGCCGAGCGCCTTGTCCTGGTCCCCCGCCTTCGCGACGGCGTCTGCATCGGCCAGCGACTTGTTGAATACTTCCGCAGTCGGCGGCGCGGGAGGCTGGCTCGCACAGCCGGCGATCACGCCGCAAGCCACCACTACCCCAGACAGTTTTGCGAACAGACGGTCTTTCATCGTTATATCCACCGGCGCGTGAGTTTTAAATCGTTGAGAATCTGGTTCTTTTGCTTTGCAGGAAGCGCGCGGGTATAGTACCGATCAATTTTTCATAATTCAATCGTCGTGTGAAGAGTAATTCCTTTTAAAACCGGGCGCTACCCCCTCGAATGGCCGCTGGCTGCGGGCTCGCGGCGGTTTTTCCTCGGGCTGGAATGCGCAAGTTTTACTGGTCGCACGACGCGTCGCCCGGACGGCGGAAAAAATTTCCGGACGCTTGCCGCGATGCGGGCGTGCTTAATAGTTGAATGGTGCGATGCCGGGGATCCGCAGCGAACGTGGTAATACCCGGCAGTTTTGACAGGGATAAAGGCGGCACGCCGGAAAAACGATGAGATCGTCCATGATTCGCTACGCGCTGCCGCTGCTTGCCTGCGCCCTTCTGGCCGGATGCGCGGCCGCCCCGCTGCTCGGCTCGGCCGCCAGCGCCGTGATGTCCGCGGCCGGCATCGGCAAGCCCGAGGTGCCCGACGCGCAGAAGCCGCCGCGCAACATCGGGCTCACGCTGGCCGCCGCGCCGAACCTGAATGCCGCGACCGACCACAAGCCGCTCGCGCTCGTCGTCCGGCTCTATGCGCTGAAAGACCCGACCTCGTTCCAGCAGGCGCCGTTCGACGCATTTACCGATCCGACCAAGGAAAAAGCCGCACTCGGCGCCGATCTGCTGAATGTGCGCGAAATCACGCTGATTCCGGGCCAGCGCTATACGGCAACCGAGAAAGTGTCGCGCGAAGCGCAGGCATTCGGCATCGTCGCGCTGTTCCGCGATCCCGCACTGCAACGATGGAAACTGACATTCGATCCGGCGAAGTCGGAGAAATCCGGCATAATCATCGGCCTGCATAATTGCGCGATGACGGTCACCGACGGCACGGTCATCGCACCGCAACAGGGTGCGCCTTCGCAACCGCTGAATTTGCTTTCTTCGGTCTCCTGCGGTTAAACATGACGCACGGATGTCAATTAACAAGAGTTAACACTTGGCGATTTAATTCGGGTATGAACAAATCGATTACATCGCAACGCCACATTAACCGGATTTGACATGAGTTATTCGGCCAAGGTGCTGTGGGGGGAAGGGCTGTTCCTCCGGCCTCAACACTTTCAGCGGCAGGACGCATACCACGAGGCGCGCCTGTTCGAGTCCATCCAGGCGATCCAGCCGTACAACTGGGGCGTGCGCTCGGTGCGCATCGACCGCGACGCGCTCGGCAGCAACGTGTTGCGGGTGGCCGAGCTCGCGCTCGTATTCCCGGACGGCGCGCTGTATGCCGCGCCGCAGGCCGACGACCTCCCGCCGCCGATCGCGCTGGATACGTTGCCCGACGGCATCAACGAATTCGTGTTCTATCTCGCGCTGCATCCGCTGCGCGAGAACGGCACCAACTACAGCGACGATCCGGCCGCCGGCTTCATGACGCGGTTCGTCAGCGAGCAGACGAGCGTCGCCGACAACTTCACCGACGCCGCCGAAGCCGACATCACGTTCCTGAAGACGCAGGTCAAGCTGATCGCGCACAGCGAGCCGCGCGACCAGCTGCTGTCGGTGCCGCTCGTGCGCGTGCGCCGCACCGCGACGTCCGGCTTCGAGATCGACGACAGCTTCGTGCCGCCGTGCCTCGCGATCGAAGCGTCGCCGATCCTGCACCAGCGGCTGCGCCAGCTGGTCGACGCGCTGCAGGCGAAGGTGAACGCGCTGTACGGCTTCCACCGCGAGCCGTCGAAGAACATCATCGAGTTTCGCTCGGGCGACATCGCGTCGTTCTGGCTGCTGCACACCGCGAACGCCGCGTTCGCGACGCTCGCGCACCTGCACCAGCATGCGGCGCTGCATCCGGAGCGGCTGTTCCAGGAGCTGCTGCGCCTCGCGGGCCAGTTGATGACGTTCTCGAAGGGCTATACGCTCGCCGACCTGCCCGTGTATCGCCACGACGATCCGGGCCCGAGCTTCGCGCGCCTCGACCTGATGCTGCGCGAATTGCTCGACACCGTGATCTCGACGCGCTATTTCGCGATCACGCTCGACGAGGTGCGCCCGTCGTTCCACCTCGGCCGCCTCGATTCCGGCAAGATCGACGACAAGACCGAGTTCTACCTCGCGGTGTCAGCGGACATGCCGAGCGTCGAGCTCGTCGACGCGGTGCCGGCCCGCTTCAAGGTCGGCGCGCCCGACGACGTCGACAAGCTCGTGCTGTCGGCGATGCCCGGCGTGCGGCTGTCGTACACGCCGCAGGTGCCGCCCGCGATTCCGGTGCGCCCCGGCGCATGCTACTTCGCGCTCGATTCGCGCAGCCCGCTGTACGAGCGCATGCTGCAGGCCCAGTCCGCGATGATCTACGCGCCGACTGGCATCAATGACCTGAAATTCGAACTGATCGCGGTCACATCATGAGCTACGCGCCTTCCCTGTTCGGCGACAACGTGCCGCCGCCCATGCATAGCCCGGCGTCGACGGACTCCGCGTTCCAGGCCCGCTCGCTGCTCGATTTGCTGTACGACGGATTCTTCATGCTGTTCCTGCTCAAGAACAAGCGGGAGCCGGACAGCGCCAGCGAGTTCAGCACGCGGATCCAGGAATTCCTGTCGGATTTCGAGCGCGGCGCGAAGAAGCTGAATATCGCCGCCGAGGACGTGTACGGCGCGAAGTTCGCGTTCTGCGCGGCCATCGACGAGATGGTGCTGTCGTCGCAGTTCAAGATTCGTGCGGACTGGGAGCGCCGGCCGCTGCAGCTCGTGCTGTTCGGCGAGCAGCTCGCGGGCGAGAAGTTCTTCCAGTATCTCGAGGAGTGTCGTGCGCAGGGTGCGGCCCGGCTGCAGTCGCTCGAGGTGTTTCATATGTGCCTGCTGCTCGGGTTCCAGGGCAAGTACCTGCTCGAAGGGCCGGAAAAGCTCGCGTATCTGACCGCGCGGCTGGGCGACGAGATCGCGCACATGAAGGGCAAGCGCGCACCGTTCGCGCCGCATTGGCCGCTACCGGATCAGATCGCGCACCGGTTGAAACGCGAGGTGCCGGTGTGGGCGATCGGGACCGTGTTTGCGCTGGTGGCGCTGCTCGGGTATCTCGGGCTCAACACGTACCTGAAGGACAAGACGCTGCAGGCGTTGGCGCCTTATTCGCAGGTGATCAAGGTCGGGCCGGAGTCGGCCAATCTGACGATCTCGTTGCCGTAACAGGCGCGCGTTTTTCGAACGCCGCTTCATGGAAAAGGACCGCATGACGGTCCTTTTTCGTTTTTTGTCCGCTTTTGAAAAAGATTGAGCGCGTGCCGATGCGTCACGCCATCCAGACGTCTTCGTAGCCGGCATCGTCGATGATGAAGCGTGCGCCGGCCGGCAAGCGCAGATAGGGCAGAACCGATGGCAGGCAGGCCGACAGGTGCGCGGCATGCACCGGCTGATAAAAGTCGGCGGCGTCGGAATATTCACCGCAATGGAAGAACCAGCCGACGTTGTCGCCTTCGGACAGCGCGATGCGCGTGCCGTAGACGGGCATGCGCCCGAGCGTCGACATCGCGACGGCAACCATCTCTTCGGGTTCGGCGGCATGCAGCCCGTAACGTGCGCAAACGGCATCCTGTTGCGCGCGCAGCGCTGCCGGATCGTCGGCCATGTTCATTTCCTTCCTGTCGTGCGGCGAGTCAGTCGGGTTGCCAGCATAACCGTGGATCGGCGCCGCCGGTCGATACGAAATAGGCAGCCGCCTGCGCCGCCGTTGCACGATCGACGCTGCCGCGCCGGATAGCTGCCGCGCTGGCCGCCGGTCACGAGTTCGATCGTTTCGTCTGCCGGCGTTTCGGGCGTCGTCAGGTTCAGCAACGCGGCGTCGATCTCCGATGCGATGAAGACGACGTATCGGCCGTCGTGGCCACCGCCGATCGTCATCACCGTCGTGTCGCTCGCGTCGAAGGCGACGGTCGAGCGATCGCGGCCGTTCAGTCGTTCGATGGCCGCGATCGCTTGCGCGGGGTCGTCGCACGGCGCCTCCGTCACGTGCGAACGGTTGCCGATGATTGTTTCCTCGATCACGGTCGTCGTTCGCATTCGAATTTGTGCTGCCGAGTTACCGGTGCCGTGGCGTGCACGTTGCCCGACAGGGGCTGCGTGCGGCTCAACCGCCGACCATCTCCATGAAAACCGCTGCTTCCGCGTCAGGCAGCGCATCGCCGATCCGCGAACGGACCTCCGCGACGAATGCCGGCCGGATTTCATACGTGTCGTCGACGATATCGCGCGAATGTTTTCCGATATACAACTCGCACCAGATGCACAACGCGTGAGCGAAATGGGTGAGGGTTGGAGCGACGCGCGATGGTGTCCAGGAGCCGGCACCGTGACGGCCGAACAGAACGTCGCCTGCCGGTACGACGATCACGGGATCGCCGCCCAGCTGGCCCAGCACGGTCCAGTCCTCGTGCCACCCGACCACGCGCCGGCCGGACGCATCGACGCGATAACCGGTCTGGCCGGCCGCGAGGCTCGCCGCATTGCCGTACAGCAGCAGGTCGTCGACGGTCCAGGGAATCGACAAATCGACGCCATCGAGCGCGTTGAACCACGTGGTAATGGCAGCGTCGACAGGAATGTCCTCGGCGGATACCGCACGACCGGACACCATTGCGCCGATATCTGCATTCGGCCCCGCCATGTCGCGAATCTCGACGATGAACTGCTTCAGATCCTGATCGCGCATCGTGCCCCCGATCGACATCACACGTTGTCCATTCGTTCGAAACCGACGCCGATTTCGCATCGCTCACACCGAAACATGCCGAAGCGCGACGGCCTGCCGCCGTGCCGCCGGCGCAGCCTCAGAACAGGATAAACGCGTCGTTCTCGACGTAGAAGACAAACGCGTCGAGCAATTGTGCGACGCTCGGCTCGTCGACCTGATCGTGTGCGTTGATCACGATGTCCTCGATCGTCGCGCTGTCGAGCGTAACCTGCCAGCCGGATGGGTGGCCGATCGCGGGCACGGCGACCGCTTCGTCGTCGCCGGTGTCTTCGGAAAAAGCGCCGGCCGTATCGAGCGCCCACGGCATCGGCGGCAGATAAAGCCGCCCGGAGAAATCGCCGGGGTGCTCGAGAATATGTTGCAGCGACACTTCGGTCGGGGAGTCGATCGACATGGGTAATGCGGTGGTATCCGGATGATTGCGTTGATTCGGCCGCGAGAACCTCACGGCAGGCCGTGATTATGCCAATTTCAAGCGGGCGCGATCGACAAGCTTCCGTTGCAGGCGGGTGGGGTGCGCGCTGCATGTCGATCGGAAGCGCGGTCGGGTCGACCGCCTGACGAGACTAAGCCAGCTATATCGGTTGCCCGAAATTCACGATATCGCAATGCATATTTCCCGAACCGGTCAGGCAATTCTGCTCTGATACTCGCCAAAACACTTGGCGCAAACAGGGACAAGCCCATCGAAGACAGCCGCATGCTGCTCCTCGAAATCCGGTCCAAACGGCGCATCACCGGGCTTGGGCAGACTGAACTGTTTCGCTACCTCCGTCGAGACAAAGTACGAAATGTCGGGGAGTCCGTCTCCCAGCCAGTCGATGTCATAACGGAGCATTTCCAAGCGCCCAGCATCCGTCTTCATGTCGGCCGCGATATCGCTTGAAACATGTATCACACCGGTCGCGCCATGCGATTTACACAGTATCCTGCCCATGCCTCGTCCTATTGACGTTTCCCATTCGCAATTATCCACTTAACGGTTTCGCGTGTTGTGGTTGGTACATTCTGCGCGCCGCCCGCTCGCAAGATGTCTCCGACGTGCGTCACGCAACTGTTGGTATTTTTGTCATACACACCGCCGGGATGTCCCAAACGCTTGGCTTGCTCCTTGTACGCGGCGGTAGCATCCGGCAAATCGACGTGAATCGTGTTCTGAACCGTAGACGCAGGCGCCATATGCTGCCCGGTAATAACAGTATTGTGCTCATCATCCACAATCAGCTGGTGCGTTCGCATGGTTCGCCCCGAGTCCGGAACCACTTCAATATCGAAATGGGGTCCGCCTTCATTCCGCGACTGTCGAATGATCGCTTTCCCCGGGCAGAGCCCGAGTGGGTCCGTCCATTGAGTCGGGTTCGGTGCATACTGAAAAACGTTGATGCCCCCCGCCAATCCAATCGGATCCCGACTGATGAATCGACCGATTTGCGGATCGTAGTATCGATACCGGTTGTAGGCGAGCCCCGTCTCCTCGTCGACTTGTTGCCCCTGAAACCGCAACACATTCTTGGGCACGATCCCGGCCGCCTTCGACGCCCGCGCGATCACCTCTCGCGCTTCCCCCCAGGCTTTGTACGACGCTTCCCACACCACATCGCCGTAATCGTCGGTCAGCCACCGCGGCGTACCGATCTGGTCGCAGTGGTAGTAGAACAGCTTGGCGTTCGTGCGCCGCTCGGGCACCTTCTGGAGCGGATCGTCTTCCGGCACATAGCGATCGGTGCTTGTCCATTCCGGAGTTGCGATGCCGTCCACGGGCTCGGCCACATATTGCGCAAGCGGTATGAACGTCGCCGGCTCATAGATGTAGTGCGTACCACGCTCTGCGTTACTTTCGTACGCGAGCATGTTGCCATCCCACCCGAACACGGTTCTCTCGCCGTTCACCTCTTTCGCGATCCGGCGACCCAATGCGTCATAGAAATACCGCGACTGACTCTGCCGCGACGTCTCGGTAACCCTCGATGCCTGCAAGCGGTTGAATTCGTCCCATTCGTATTCCTGCTCCCCGGCGGGCGTACGCTTGCGCACCGGGTTCCCGCGTGCGTCGTACTCGAAATGCATCCCGGCGTAGGTCTTCAGCAGATTGCCGAGCACCTTCGGCACTTCTGCCGGCAACGTGTGCTCCGGCGTTACCGGACTTGGACGCGACGCGATAGCCGCCGGCGGGGCCGGATCGATGATGTTGCTCGCCGGATCGAACGCGAAACGCTCTCGCGAGACCGGGCTCGCGGCTTCGATCAGGCGTCCGACCGGATCGTATCGATAGTCGATTCCACCGTTGCCGCTGTCGTCGATTCGCGACAATTGCCCGGCCGCATCGTAACGATACCGCCGCTCAGCCAGAGGCACGGGTGACGTCGACCGATGCAGCGTCTGCTGCAAGATCCGGCCGGCCGGGTCATACGTCGTGCGTTGCCCGACTTCGCTCGACAGCACCCGCACGGTCTCGCGATGCAGGTCGTCGCGCTCGAATTGCACGCGCTCCTCGCCATCCAGCAGCATGCCATGCACATGCCCCGAGCCATATATCAGCCAGTCGATCGCATGACCGTCTGGCCGTACGGTTCGCCGCCGGTTGCCGAGTTCATCGTATTCATGGTGCCAGACGTAGCTGCGTCGCTCGCCGAACAGATCGTAAGCGTGATGTTCGCGCACCAGATTACCGATCGGGTCGAAGAAGAACTGCACGCGACTGTATCGGTTCACCGCCTCGATCAAGCGGCCGCTGGGATCATAGGCAAAGCGTTCTTCGCTCTCCCCGGAAACACGCTTCAGCAGACGGCCGTTGACGTCGATTTCCACTGCGGTCACGCAACCCGCGTCATCGACCGCAATGAGGCTGCCGCCTTCCTTGTCGTATTCGTAGCGAGTCGACTTGCCGTCGAAGGCGACTTGCTCGGTCAATCGCCCGGCTTGATCGTAGTGGAACTGATGTGTAGCAGAATTGGCGTCGATCAGGGCCGACAACCGTCCGACACGGTCATAGCGATATGTGAGCGTCTGTCCGAGCGCATCGGCGCGGCTCGCGATCCGCCCCGCCGCATCATAGCTATATCGTATCGACCGATTCAGCTGATCGGTATGCCGCAGCATCCGGCCTTCTGCATCGAGCTGCACCTGTTCGACACCGGCCGGCGAGCGTATCTCGGCCAATTGACCATTCTGCCCATAGCCATAGGACGTCACGCCACCCGCTGCGTCCTTCGCCTCGATCACCCGGCCAATGGCGTCATACCGCCATTCGGTTTTCTTTCCGGAGCAATCGGTATAGCTCGTCAGTTGCCCGGCGTTGCCGTACTCGATCGCCTTCGATCCGCCCTTGGCATCGGTGATCTGTGTCGGCAGCCCCTTGTCGTTGTAGCTGTATGTCGTCGCCTGCCCAAGGGGATCGAGCATTTCGACGAGATTGCCCGCATCGTCGTATTTTCGATGCCACACATGCCCGCTCGGGTCGACGACGCAAATCATCTGATTCTTGTCGTCGTATCCCATTTCCACAACGGTGCCATCCACGCGCTCGTGCCGGACCAAATTGCCGCGCGCGTCATACTCCATCCGCTCGATGCTGCCGTCCTGCCGAATATGCAGCACCAGATTGTGATGCTCGTCGCGCCGGAACCACTCCTCGCTGCCATCCGGATACACGATCCGGTACACGTATCCGTGGATATTGAAGTAGTACCGCGTCATCTGACCCAGTGCATCGGTCACGTACGTGAGACGAATGTTCGGATTCCACGCAATACGGATGTCGAGGCTGCCGTCATCGGCATATTCACGAACGCACTTCGCGTTCGCATTGTCGTCCGCATCCGCGCCGTCCCATTCGAGCGTCATCCCGCGCCCCGTGCGATCGGTATAGCGCGTCACGAGATGTCGATGGTATTGATAGGTCCGTGCGTTTCCATGGCGATCGACCGCACGAACGAGATCCCCCGCCGCATCGTATTCGTAGCTCGCGAGCGTGTAGCGCTCGCCGCCCTTGAGCACCTGCTCGATTTGCACGATCCGGCCATGCTTGTCATGCTCGAACGCGAGCACGTTGCCGTTCGCGTCGATCAGCCGTGCAAGACGATCAAGCGAATCGTAGTCGAGCGTAATCGTGTTGCCGGCGCGATCCTTCTGCATCGCGAGCCGGAAAACATCACCACGGCGCTCGTACACATGAAGCGCTACGTGCCCATACGCAACCGTCACCCACGTGTCGTCGAGACGCGACAACGTCAATTTTTCGGACAGGTCGTCATGGACTTCACCAGCAGGGAGCGCCCGATATTCGATACTGCGCCCCTCTGCATCGCGATAAATCCATTGGCCGCCCTTGATATCGATGCGGGTCGTATAGGGTGTGATCCACCGCGCCCCCAGCTCGCCACTGTCGTATGCGGAGAGCCTCGAACGATACCTGCGCTCCCATACGAGCGGCAAGGCGCCCGGCAAGTTGAAATCCGTGTGCGAGAACGTTTCGTCCCCGAACGCGAAGTCGATCGACGCGGGCGACGACCCGGTCGGGCACCACCGGCAGCCGCTCTTCCCCGGCCCCTCCACCGGTGCCTGACCGTTGTTCGCTTCCAGCCCTTCCTGCGCGCGCGTCTTCTTCGCCTGGCTCGTCTCTGCCGGTTTCACCTCCGCACTTTGCTCATGCAGCTTCGCACGTGCCTTCACCCGCCCGACCGCCTCGATCAGTTGCAAGACCAGCCACATCATCTTGCCTTCCTCGCTGCCGGCCAGCTGGCGGATCGACGACGCCACCTTCGGCGCCTCGGTCCGCAGGAACGTCACCGTGCTGCGAAACGGCTCGAGCCACGAATCCGGCGCGAGCTTCGCCGCGGTGCCTACCGTCGCGTTGCCGACAGTCTTGCCGAGCGCCTTGTAGCCTTCGTAAGCAAATCTGAGCCCATCACCCACCCGGCTCGCGCTATACCACGGCCGGTTGTCCTGCATCTTTTTCGCGAGTTGCTCCGCGCGCTTCAAGTTTCCGCTGTTGTCGAAAAGCTGGCCGTGCAAAGCCCTGTCCATGCCGGTCGCGATCGCCCCCATCAGTTCTTCCGCCTTCGACGCACACCCGTCGAGCAGCTTGACGAGTCCGTCCTTCAGCTTGTTCAGGAAGTCCTCGATCTCAGTCGCGCAGGTCGCGTTGATATGCGTAATGAGCACCGAAATGAGCGCTGCGCCGAGATTGCTGCGAGTGATCAGCAACTGGTTGCGCACAAGCGCGAGCAGTGGCCGCGCCGACATCCGGAACGGCGCGAGCGTTGGCGGAATCGGAATGATGCCGATCAGGTTGATCGCCAGACTCAAGTAGTCCAGCACCTTCCCGCCGCGCTTCTGAATGATCTCGGCAATATCGCCCAGCGCATCGATTGCCGCCATGATATTGCCGACGATCGGCACGGCACCTGCAACCGTCTTCACATCCTCGAAGGTCACATGATTGCCGCTGATCTTGCGCAGCCAGGCGTCGAATCGATTGCCGCCCTGCGCCACGTCCTTCGGCGAAACATCACTGAGCCAGGTAACGGCCTGTTCCTTCTCCGCGCCCGGTGGAAGTTGTTGTGCCATGTCGTTCTTCGTTCAATTCGTTTTTTTCAAGACGGCTGACAAGCCACCGCCCTCTCAGGATTTCAGCGGTCCGCCGAACCCGCTCGTCGGCAGCTTCATGCCGGTGGCACCTGCAGCCGACGCGACCGTCGCAGCACCCTTGCCCGCGATCCCGGCCACACCTGGCAACGCGCCGGACGCGGCATTGGCAACCGGCGCGGCCAACGCCGCAAGCCCGCCCTGCCGCGCCGCCTGCACCATCCCTGCCACCTGCTTCGCGGCACCGGCCATGCTCGAAGCCGTTTGCAACGCCGAGACTGCGCCCGCCCCGCCCAGCGCGCCCGCCGCAGCCGGCAACGCGGAACTCGCCAGACCGCCCAACGCAGCACCTGCACCGCCGCCGCTCACGAGACCCATGGCTGCCGTCGCCGCCGCAGGGGCCATCCCTTGCAACTGGCTGGCAAGCTGCCCCGTTGCCGCTGCCTGAGCCGCTTCCGGCGACGATTCGACCGGCTCCGCCGGCCACTTCGCCTGCTTGAAATAATTCGCCGGCTGATCCGACTCGCGCGGGTCTTTCCCGAACTCGACGCGCACCGCGCCCGGCGGCAACCCGCTCACGACCGTGTAGCCGCTGTTGTCGAGCGCGCCCTTCTTCAGCACTGAACCGTTCACGTCTTTCACCGTGAACAACCCACCCTTCACCGCCTCGCCGTTCACGTACTTGTGAAACAGTTCGAGCTGCCCCGGCTGATCCGGCCGCGGGCTCGGCAGCGGATAACCCATGCTCGCCGGCCCGGCGAACGTATGCGACGCACCCTTCACATCGACCGCGCCCGGCGTATGAATCTCTATGTTGCCGCCTTGAATGCGGATATACCCGCCGCCGCTCGTCAGCAGGATTCCCTGATCGGCCGCGATCTCGATCTGCCCGGTCGCCGACACGACCTTCACCGCCTTCTGCGCGGTCACCTCGATGTTGTCCGACTGCGCCTGGACCTCGACCTTGCCCTTGCCCGCGAACAGCTTCATCCCCGCGTTCTGCACGAACAGGCTCAGCTTCTGCCCGATACTGCCGATCAGCGACTTGCCCGCCGCGACATGCACGCTCTGTCCGCTCGCCACGTTCACGTGATCGTTGGCGACCATATGCAGCGACTGCTGCGTCGACATCCCGATTCCCGACGGGCTGCCGAACAGCATCACCGGCTCCTTGAACGCATTCGCACTGCCCGTGCCGCCGCCCGCTGTGCGCCCGCCCGCTGCGCTGCCCGACTTGCTGTCCTGCGTCGCATCGGTGAACGCACGCATCGTGTCGTGCGCTTCCTTCAGGCTCTCCGCCTGATGCTGCTCGCTCACGCCCGACATCGCCTCGACGAGGCTCTCGCCCGTCACGAGCTGCTGCTGCGCCTCCTTCACATCGAGCGGCTGGCTGTTCTGCGCCTTCGGGTGTGTCGTCACGTACAGGCCCTGGCTCGCCCGCACCGCGCCGTACGCATCCGAGCGCAAGTCGAACCCGCTGCCGAGATACGACCCGCGCGAATTGCCGCTCTGGTCGATGATGTAGCCGAGATGCAGCAGGCTGTTCGCGCTGCTGCTCATCAGCTGCACGCGGTTCTGCCCGGTCGCGTCGTCCATCACGAGCTGGTTGTAGCCGCCGCCCGAATACTCCTTCGACCGATACCCGGACAGGATCCCGTCGCTATGCCACTGCGGCTGGTTCGCGCCGTTGTATACGCGCCCGACGGCCAGCGGCCGGTCGCAGTCGCCGCCGACGTAGTCGATCAGCACTTCCTCGCCGATACGCGGCACGTGCACGCCGCCGTAGCCGCCCCCCGTATCCGACTGCACGACGCGCACCCAGCACGACGCGTTCTCGTTACCCGGGTTCAGACGATCCCACACGAACTGCACGCGGATCCGGTTCAGCTCGTCGGTATAGACTTCCTCGCCCTGCGGCCCGACGACGATCGCCGTCTCGAGATGCATCTCCGGTTTTTTATGCTCGAACGGGCTGCGGTACGGCACGCTCACGCGCTGCGCTTCGACTTCGACGAGATAGAAGCCGGTCGATCCGTCGTCGTGCGGCACACGAAACGCGGGGTCGGCACCATAGCCCTCCTGCGCTTGCGTCAACGCTTCGCGCAGGCTGTACGGGAAGTCCGCGCTGCCGCTCGCAACGGGCAGGTTGTTCTCGATCCACCATTCGACGCCGATCGCCGCGAATTCGCGCTGATCGGCGGGATCGCGATCGTGCTCGGGATGATCCGACAGCGTGAACCGCCGGCCCGCATCGATCGCGCGCACGCCACCCACGCCATGAAAACGCTTTGCCTGCGACTCCCATTCCTCCATCTTGACCTTCGTCAGATGGTCGCCGCGCGTCTGGTCCAGATACGTATAGGCGCCTGTGTACTCGTAAACTTCGAGCTGGTCGGGCAACTCGCCCTGGCCGCCCATCGTCGGCAGCGACGTGCCTTTCGGGTTCGACGGCTGCGAAGGATTCTTGTAGTCGAACGTGCGAGTCGATCGCGTGACGCTCTGCAGCGTACGCGTGCCCGACCATTGCGTGAATGCGTCGGCCTCGCTGGCCGCGCCGCCGTGATAGAAGCGCACGGCCTCCGGCGACAACGGCGCGAACGCGTGAAGGTTGTCGGTGATCACGAGCGTATGCGACTTGCCGTCGTCGGCCTGCTGCCACGCGCAGTAAAGCCCCTCGTCCTCCATCAGCCGATGGACGAAATGCCAGTCGGTGTCGTGCTGGCGCGTGTACGAGCGGTTCGGCAACGGCTTCGACAGCGCAAAGCGAAAATGGCCCTTCGCCTGCGGATGCTGGTCCAGCACATCGCTGATGATCTGCTCGACGGTCGTATCGTTCCAGATCCGCTGGTCGCGACGGAACTTCAGGAAATGAGTGAAATCGGCAAACGTGAGCTGATAAGTCGTGAGTCCGCCGTCAGCGCCCAGACGACGCGCGGTGTGCACGTAGCCATTCACCGGCCGGTAGCTGCGATCGCCTTGCTGAATCCACAACGTGACCGGCTGCGCGATCAGCTTTTTAAGCTCCAGATCGCTGTCGGTCGACAGCACGTCGAGCGTGAACTCGTACGCGCGCCCGATCCGCGAGTGGCCGACTGCCCGCTGCACGGTCAGGACGTTGCCCCCCAAGGGCGTATCGAGCTTCAGCAACCGGTCCTGCTGAAGCAACCCGCCGCGCAATGCGGCGATCGTGTTCTGCATGTTCATGGCTACGGCCTTTTTTCTTTTGACGCGCCCTCGGATGGCGCAGCTTCATTTCGTTTGCGCGATTTTACAGGCAAAACTTTGCACGAATTCGAAAAGTGGCCTGATTTAAAAGCACATTTTCAAACGTGCTCGGAAGCCTCGTGTACAGACCTTCCCGACTGACTGCTCGCCGAAACAGGCCCGCGCCGCAACGATGCCCGGGCCGCCTCATGAAATCGATTGCAATCAGGGCCAATTCGACTTTCGGCGCAGCGCGGTTGCGAGTAGTGTCTACGTGCCCGTATTCCGGCCGCCCCCCGGGTCCGACCGATACCCGGCGCTCACACCACGACACTGAACACTGGAGATCTGCGATGAAACGTTCGAAGTTCCTGCTGTCGGGCCTGCTGCTCGCGTCCGCACTCGGCTTCACGGCCGTCGCCGCGCACGCGGACGACCTGCTCGATTCCGTGAAGAAAGCCGGCGTGCTGCGCGTCGGCCTCGAAGGCACGTATCCGCCGTTCAACTCGCGCGGCACGTCCGGCCAGCTCGAGGGCTTCGACGTCGACGTCGCGAACGCGGTCGCCGGCAAGCTCGGCGTGAAGACGCAATTCATCCCGACCGAATGGAGCGGCATCATCGCCGGTCTGCAGGCCGGCAAGTTCGACGTGATCGTCAACCAGGTCACGATCACGCCGCAGCGCAAGGAAGTGCTCGACTTCAGCGAGCCGTACACGTACTCGGCCGCGCAGCTGATCCAGCGCAAGGACGACACGCGCAACTTCAAGTCGCTCGAGGACTTCAAGGGCAAGAAGCTCGGCGTGACGCTCGGCACCAACTACGACCAGATGGCGCGCACCGTGCCCGGCATCGAGGTGCAGACGTACCCGGGCGCGCCGGAGAAGCTGCGCGACCTCGCCGCGGGCCGCATCGAGGCGACGCTCGACGACCGCCTGATGCTTCCTTACATGATCAAGACGTCGAACCTGCCGCTGCGCTCGGGGGCGGTGCTGAACGGCGGCAAGCAGGAAATGGCGATCCCGTTCCGCAAGGGCAACCCGAAGTTCGAGAAGGCGATCAACGACGCGCTCGAGTCGCTGCGCAAGGACGGTACGCTGAAGAAGATCTCGACGCACTGGTTCGGCAGCGACGTGACGGTGCCGGTTGCGCAGTAAGCGGTTCGCCGCGCTTTCAATGCGTCACGTTCTTCGCTGCGGCGAAGGCGTGACGCTCGGCTGCATTCTTCTCTCCTCTCCCTCTGCTGTTTCTCTTTTCCGTCAGGCCGCCTCGTCGAAGCGGGCAAGCAGCATCTGGCCGATCGGCGTCAGCGCCGGGCGCGCCGCTATCTCATTCACGCGTACCTGCGTGTCGTCGACCAGCCGCTTTTCGACGAGCACGGCAAAGGCCGGGTTCGCGAGGTCGACACTGTCGGGCGCACGCGCAATGCGCAGCAGCATAGAGAATTCATGCGGACTCAACATGGTCCATGTCTCCTGATCGTACGCGATGCAGTTCGATCGGCGTCGATCGCGTTTTCGAATGGAATGGATGCGGCAGAAGCCAATGCGCTGGCGGGAGCGAGATCCCGGGTGACCCTGCGCGACGCGGGCACGGCGTCGGATGCTGTCACGCACACCCCGATCGCGAAAATGCTGCCGCGCCGGGAAGGTGCAACGTTAGAGGTGCAGCGTGACGCGGGCGTGACAAGAAAAGGGGGATAACGATGGCGCTCGCGACATCGCGGCGCGCGGCCCCATGAATAAAAAAGGGGTTACGGAAAACTCCGTAACCCCTTTTCGGATTTGGTGCGGCTGCAGGATCAACAATCTTTATCCAATCAATTGATTCAAAACGAAAATGGAATCGACGATTGGAGCACAAACCCCCAAACATACCCCCAATCGGTTGAGCCCATGCGGACGAGGCCATCGAGCGAGAAATTGTGGCGTAAGTCGCCGATCGCCGGCCGCCCGAACAGAAAACTTCTGGAGATTTGGAGATATACGCTCAATTCACCCCGGAAGCCTTACTGGTCAAGGGTCCGACTATCTCCAAGTGTATCTCCAAAACACTCATTTACTTGGAGACAAAGTTGGAGATAGCCGGCAAATACGTCGCATGACGCCAGCCGTGTCGAGAAGCACCCTACGGTCTGGAACGCTGCGCGCAAAGAAACTCCCCTGCCGCAGCCCTCCCCGATGCAACGGCAAAAGCTGGCCGAGTGTTCAATGAAAAGTGACTTTGCACGGTCAAAAATTGCACCGCGCCATTCACCTGCGAAGCCTCCCGGCAACTTTGACAGGGTAGTTACCCTTATTCGGTGCGTGCTACAGTCCTCGCAAAATTTCAACAGAGGATTCGGCATGAGTTCTGCGTTCATTCGGGAAGGCGATACGACTTCGCACGGTGGCCGGGTACTCGCCTGCACGTCGACCAACATCGTATTCGGGAAGCCGCTGGCGCTCGAAGGTGACATGGTGTCGTGCCCGAAGTGCGGCGGCGTCTATCCGATCATTGGCGTTCGGGTGCGCAGCATGACGTTCGGTGGGCGGGCCGTGGCGACCGATGGGGACAAGACGGCGTGCGGCGCAACGCTGATCGCATCGCAAGGTCAGGCGACGGTAGAACCGACGTCCGGCACGGGCGGCTCGATCGGCGCGGGTAAAAGCGTGCTTGCGCAAAACGTCGCGCAGGACGATGGCGCGTATCGCGGACGCTTCCAGCTCGTCGACGACAGGACGCGCGAACCGATCGCGAACCACCCGTACACGGTGACGTCGGCGGACGGCAAGACGGTCCAAGGCACGACCGACGCGAGCGGCCACACTGATTGGATCAGCAGTCACCAAGCTGCATCGCTGTCGTTCCATCAGCCCGGGAGCGATGCATGACCGGCCCCTACTCCCCAGGGTCGTCTACTGGGGGCTCGAGCACCGGTGGCCAGACAACGCAGGTTGGATTAAGCGCCTCCAAACTCTCCCCGAAGGATCGGAAAGTTCTGTGTCACACGTTCTGCGAGTGCCGTCGGATCGGCGTCGCGACGAAAGCCGGAACAATCCAGCGGCAGCGCTGCGTCGAAATGCGCCTCGGGCTACCCAATGAGGTGTCGAAGATGCAGACGGGCGTTCCAACGGAATACCGGCCGGAACAACCGTACGATATGACGACGAATCCACCGCAGCCGATCATGGACTACGACGATCCGCTGGAGCCCAATTCGGGCATTCGCCAGTGGATCAAGGATGTGTGGCCCAGCAAGGGCAGGAAATACGAGAAAGGCGACGTCCGCCGCCCTGACGTCGTCATCGTGAACGACCCGTCGAAACCTCCGGAGCAATCTAATATCAAGACCGTCGTGGAAATGAAATTCCCCGGCGATCGATACGGCCCTGATCAGGAAGACGACTACATCGAAATCGCGGGCGGCCCGTCGAAGTTTGTTCACCTCGGCGCGGCTGATTGCGGATGCGGCGACGACGACGGCCAGAAGGAAGCTTCGCGCTCGAAGCAATCCGCGCGACAATCCGAGCTTGACGACTTGTTCGGCGGCAATAGCACCGCGCCCGGAGGCCCACCGCTCCCGACCGCGCCCTCATTGCCGCCACCTGCATTCCCGCTCCCGCTTTGACGCCATGACGAACGACGAAATTGAAGCTTGGGCCAAAGATCCGCGCCGTGCGGACACCATGCCTTTCGGGCTTTACGAGCCCGCGCACCAAAAAGGGATTACGGGTGCCGCCCTTGTAGTGCGGGGCGTGCTTTACTTCCGCAACGGTTTCACGTCGGAGGTTCGGCAAGCGCTGATGCGCTGCTTCAAGCAGTACAACGCGGCGATCGAGGAATATCAACACGCGCTCGAAGTGGCGGCCGGCCAGACGCCGTCGAAGTCCGGGCCCCTGCGCTGGTTCTATTCCGAGGGAGAGGAACCGATCCAGTACGACAAGTCTCCGGGATTCGAAAGTCTCGCGACGAGCGTCCCCGCCGACGAGGCCCTTGCGGTCGCGATCACCAGCGCCGAGCACAAGCTCGCGACCGGGTTCTATGAATTCACGGTGTTCGCGCTTAGCGAAAAGAAGGCTGCACGGAAACGCGGTCTCGACGGACTGGTCTTCACGGTACCGCGTGCGTTTATCGCCCACCGCCCCGGCGTGTTCGAGGCGATGTTCCGCGCGTTCGCAGAAGCGTTGCCGATAGTTAGCGGTCACGGCGGGCTGGCCGTGAACGTGCCTCCAATGGGGCGGCGACCAAACGAAGCCAGCGAGTATTTCTACGCGCGCCGTTTCGGGCCTGGCATCGACGTCGGCGATCCAATGCGCTCCACCATTCGTAAGCTTTACACGAAGATCAAGACCGTTGACTGGCTCAACGCGCTCGATGCGGACTTGGTCGCGGCTGTCGGTGGCGCATCGGCACTCGGACTCCCGCCGGATTGGTTCGCCCGTATTCCCCTGGGGAACGGGGGCTTGATTATTCAGGCCGGTGTCGCGCCGCAGTCCGGCGTATCCAATGGACCAGGCATTCCCGTATCTCCACCCGCCGCGTACGTCATTCTGAACCACGCGCTGCGGCCGATCATCGCGGATGAGGTCGATACGCTGCAAGACGGGACACTGGACAGTACCGCGCCCCTGCTAAATACGGTCGTAGCAACCGAAGGTTGGCTGCGTCGGTTCAACGTACAGGATGATCAACTCAACGGCTTCTGGGTCGAGCTACATAAGACGCCGAAGCTGAGCGGCGAAACTGCCTGATGTCGAGACCGAAGAGCGGCACGTGATCGACCATACGCAACAACGAGCCAAATGCTTTCAGGGGGCACCTCCAGCCCCACTGCCGCCGGTCGCGCCGTCGAGCACTCACGGGCCGATAGTGGGGGATTCGGTCTATCGGCAAAAACCGTCAATCAGAATTAGAAGGGGATTTCCTCGCCCAAGTCAATTTCTGGCTCCGGGCGTCCCTTCAAAATCCAAGATGCTACCCACCGGTCGGTTGCAGTCATCGCGGGATGCTTTAATAGCGGATTGATAAAATTTTTGCGTTCATCTCCGGACAACGCAGATAACGCATACCCGTACCGGCAGGAGTACATCCCCGGCCACGGGAAATTCATGGTCTATCGCGTGCTGCCGTCGATCTTCACGCTTGAGCTGTGAAATGCACCGCCGCCGTCCGGGAGGGCGGTGGCGGGCATTCCTTTGCGCGGCATTCTTGGCCCGTGCTTCAAAGTTACTTTGAGCGATACGCTCCAGACGGAACCGGGCGGGCGGCTGCCACGAATCTTGCCGCAGCCGTAACAATCCAGCCCGGTTTATCTCCAGTATCTCCAGCGTTCTCCAAATCGTTTGGAGACACGCGAAGCCTCACCCCACAAGGCTTTGCGGCCGATTCAGGCGTTTATCTCCAAATCTCCAACTCGTTTTGCAGTGAGCGGGCAGGCGTCGACCGTCTGCGTCGACCGCGAAGCTAGACAGGGCACGGCTCTCCGGGATTTGACGGGCATCAGAGACGTGTTTTCGAGGGGGGTGTCCGCGATGCGCCCCGATCGGGCATTGTTGCGCCGGCCGCAAGTGTCGGTGTGGCCGGAAAGCGGGGGACCCTGCGTCTAGGGCAAAGACGCGGGGGCTCACACCCGCGTATTTTCTCTACCCCCGACACGCCAAAGGGGGTCATATTCATACCGAAATGCAGGGGACCGGCAGTGCGGTGCCAACTCTGAAAAATCGGTGGGAGGTGCGCAGCAAGGGGGTCATACGCGTGGCGGCACGAGTCTAGCTTGCCGCCGCGATCGGGATGATCTTCGCCCCACCCTGTTTGTCGAGATAGTCCGCCCACCACTGCATCATGCGATGGCGCTCGGACAGATACTCGGCGTGGTTGTATGCCGCCCGCACGCCGTCCTGCTCCGAGTGGGCGAGCTGACGCTCGATCCAGTCGGAATTGAAGCCCTTCTCGTTCAAGATCGTTGAGGCGAGACCACGGAACCCATGCCCGGTCATGCGACTGCGATAGCCCATCCGGTATAGCGCGTACAGGATTGTGTTCTCGCTCATCTGCTGCAACGGTCTACGGCTGTTCGGGAACAGCCAGCGACGGTGGCCCGTCAGCGCGCGTAGCTCGGAAAGCAGCGCGATCGTTTGGTCAGCGAGCGGCACGATATGCACGCGGCGCATCTTCATCTTCTCAGCCGGAATTCGCCACTCTCGGCGCTCCACGTCAATCTCCGCCCACTCCGCCTGCCGCAGTTCGATGGTGCGAACGAACGTCAATGCCAGGAATCTCAGAGCGAGCCGAGTCTCCGGCTCGCCCTCATAGGCAGCGATAGAGCGTAGTAGCTCCGGCAGCTCGCTTTCGCCGACTCGCGCCATATGCTTGACGGGCACCGCCTTCAATGCGCCTCGCAGGTCCGGCGACGGATCTCGCTCGGCACGGCTCGTTGCAACGGCATAGCGAAAGACTTGGCCGCATGTCTGCAACGTCTTGCGCGCCGTCTCGAACGCCTCTCGACCTTCGATTCGTCGAATGACCGCGAGCAAATCCGGTGCGCCGATCGAAGAAATCGGACGCTGGCCGATCAGGGGAAACACCTCGCGATCGAGCTGTTTCTTGACTCGGTTCGCGTGCGAAGCGCTCCATGTCGCTTGCTGCGCCTCATACCACTCCAGCGCGACGGCCTCGAAGGTGTTCTGTGCGGCAATGGCGCGAGTCTGCTTCTCGACGTCACGCTCGAACGCTGGGTTCTTCCCTTCCGCTAACAGCCGCTTCGCTTCGTCACGCCTCGACCGAGCATCAGCGAGCGACGTCGCGGGATAGTCGCCGAACGTCAGCAGGTTTTCTTTGCCATTGAACCGGTATTTGAGCCGCCATTTCTTCGAACCACTGGAGCGCAGATCGAGATACAGGCCGCCGCCGTCGAAGAGTTTGTTTCCCCCGGCCTCATCGAATCTAGCGTTACGGCACTTGGCGTCGGTAAGAGGTTTGGTTTTCATTGTTCGTCGAGGGTACGGCATACCCCCAAATCCCGGAAGTCATACCCCGAATCTTACCCCCAAATTTTGGGGATGCCCCGGCCTCTCACGGGACGTCCTGAAACAAAAAACCCGCGTCAGCGCTAGGCTGGACGCGGGTTTTGGGACTTCCGGGTACTACTTGAAACTAGTGTTTGGTGCCGGCTGCAGGACTCGAACCCGCCACCTGATGATTACAAATCAACTGCTCTACCAGATGAGCTAAGCCGGCGTAGCGCGAGATTCTACCTCATTTCACGATCTTGAGGCGAGGTCTGCTGCCGCCTTTCGAGCCGTCGCCGTCGGTTTTCGGCGGTTCGTCGGCCCCTTCGGACGGCTCCTCGTTCGCGCCGCTGTCGGCGACCGGCGCCAACGGCGATGCCGACTCGTCACGCTGCGCGTCATCGGCCGGCACGGCGTCATCGTCGAACGCGCCCGAATCCTCGCCTTCGCCCGCGACCGCATCGACCTGGAACGCCATGCCCTGCCCGTTCTCGCGCGCATAGATCGCGAGCACGTTGGCCACCGGAATCTCGATCTTGTGCGCCTTCCCGGAGAACCGGGCCGTGAACTCGATCCACTCGTTGCCCATCTGCAACTGGCTCGTCGCCTCGAAGCTGATGTTGAGCACGATCTCGCCGTCACGCACGAACTGACGCGGCACGCGCGTCGAGTTGTCGACCCTCACCGCGATATGCGGCGTGTAACCGTTATCGGTGCACCACTCGTACAACGCGCGCAGCAGATAAGGCTTCGTTGAAATCTCTTGCATCACAATCCTCGAACCCGGAGCGGGCGCGCGGCACGCCGCGCCACCCGCTCCGTCATGCCTTCATTGCAACATTAACGACGCATGACCTTTTCGGACGGCGTCAGTGCTTCGATGTAGGCCGGACGGCTGAAGATCCGTTCGGCATACTTCATCAGCGGCGCGGCGTTCTTCGACAGCTCGATGCCGTAGTGATCCAGGCGCCACAGCAGCGGTGCGATCGCGACGTCGAGCATCGAGAACTCTTCGCCGAGCATGTACTTGTTCTTCACGAAGATCGGCGCGAGCTGCGTCAGGCGATCGCGGATCGCGAGGCGTGCCTTCTCGTGATTCTTCTCCGCCGCCTTGCCCTTCTCGTTCTCGAGCGTGCTGACGTGGACGAACAGTTCCTTCTCGAAATTGAGCAGGAACAGGCGCGCACGTGCGCGCTGCACCGGGTCGGCCGGCATCAGTTGCGGATGCGGGAAGCGCTCGTCGATGTACTCGTTGATGATGTTCGATTCGTACAGGATCAGGTCGCGCTCGACCAGGATCGGCACCTGACCGTACGGGTTCATCACCGAAATGTCTTCCGGCTTGTTGAACAGGTCGACGTCACGGATTTCGAAGTCCATGCCCTTCTCGAACAGCACCAGCCGGCAACGCTGGGAGAACGGGCAAGTTGTGCCGGAATACAGAACCATCATATTTGCGTTTCCTCAAAAAAGCCGAGGGCCGGCACGCGGCGCAACCCCTTTCACGGGTTCCGCCTTGCGCCGGCCCCACGCCGGTCAGGCGTGTTTACTTGATATCTTTCCAGTACGCGGCATTGAGCCGCCAGGCCAGGAAAGTCAGGACACCGAGAAAGACTAGCACCCACACGCCGAGGCGTTTGCGGGTCTGCTGGGCCGGCTCGGACATCCATGTCATATAGGCCACCAGGTCGGCCACCGCAGCATCGTAGTCGGGCGACGAGAGCGTCCCCGGCGTGACCTGCTGGAAGCCGACGAGCGTGTGGACCTTCTCGCCCGTCTCCTCGTCCGTCTTGTCTTCGAATTTGGCTACGCGCTGCCCCTGCAGCTGCCACAACACATGGGGCATGCCGACGTTCTCGAACACCGCGTTGTTCCAGCCGGTCGGCCGCGTATCGTCGCGGTAGAAGCTCCGCAGATACGTATACAGCCAGTCGCGGCCGCGCGCACGCTCCTCGACCGACAGGTCGGGCGGCATGGTGCCGAGCCAGTTCTTCGCGTCGTCGGGCCGCATCGCAACGGACATCGTGTTCCCGACCTTGTCGGTCGTGAACAGGAGATTCGTTTCGATCTCCTTCTGGGATATGCCCAGATCCGTCAGACGGTTGTAGCGCATCAGGTTCGCGCTGTGGCAGTTCAGGCAATAGTTTACAAACAATTGCGCGCCGTGCTGAAGCGAAACGAGATTTTCCGTGTTATCGGGCGCCCGGTCGAGCGGAAAATTACCTTCCGCCCGCACGGCCGGCGCCGCCAGCAGCGCACAGGCGGTCGCCCCGATCAGCGCGAGTGTCGAAAGCAGTTTCTTCATGTCGTTCTCTCCTCGCTCACGTTAATGGGGCTTGAAGCGCACCCGTTCCGGCGGCTGCTTGAACGTGCCAAGCGGCGTCCAGACGGGCATGCCGAGGAAGAACGCGAAGTAGATCAACGCACAGGCCTGCGCGATCAGCGTCGCCGCCGGCGAGGGCGGCCGCGTGCCGAGGAACGCGAGGGTCAGGAACGCCGCGACGAAGATCCCGAGGAACACCTTGTGGAACAGCGGCCGGTAGCGGATCGACTTCACCGGGCTGCGGTCGAGCCACGGCAGGAAGAACAGCGTGATTACCGCCGAGCCCATCACGACGACGCCCCAAAACTTCGACTCCGTCAGGTACATGAACACGACGATCGCGGCGGCCAGCACCGGCAGCCCGATCTTCCACTTGCCGCGCGCGCGGATCAGCGCGAGCACGCCGAGCAGCGCGATCACGATCATCAGCACGATCTTGAACGGGTCGGTGGTCGCGCGCAGCATCGCGTAGAACGCGGTGAAGTACCAGACCGGCGCGATCTCCGGCGGCGTCTGCAGCGGGTTCGCCGGGACGAAGTTGTTCGCCTCGAGGAAGTAGCCGCCCATTTCCGGCGAGAAGAACACGATCAGCGCGAACACCATCAGGAACACGCACACGCCGAGGAAATCGTGCACCGAATAGTACGGATGGAACGGGATGCCGTCGAGCGGGATGCCGTTCTCGTCCTTCTTCGCCTTGATTTCGATGCCGTCCGGGTTATTCGACCCGACTTCGTGCAGCGCGACCAGGTGCGCGACGACGAGCCCGACCAGCACGAGCGGAATCGCGATCACGTGGAACGCGAAGAAGCGGTTCAGCGTGACGTCGGACACGACGTAGTCGCCGCGAATCCACAGCGACAGGTCCGGGCCGACGAACGGGATCGCCGAGAACAGGTTCACGATCACCTGCGCGCCCCAGAACGACATCTGGCCCCATGGGAGCAGGTAGCCGAAGAACGCCTCGGCCATCAGGCAGAGGAAGATCGCGCAGCCGAAGATCCATACGAGCTCGCGCGGCTTGCGGTACGACCCGTACAGCAGCCCGCGGAACATGTGCAGGTAGACGACCACGAAGAACATCGATGCACCGGTCGAGTGCATGTAGCGGATCAGCCAGCCCCACGGCACCTCGCGCATGATGTACTCGACCGACGCGAACGCGAGCGTCGAGTCGGGCTTGTAGTTCATCGTCAGGAAGATGCCCGTGACGATCTGGTTGACGAGCACCAGCAGCGCGAGGGAGCCGAAGAAGTACCAGAAGTTGAAGTTCTTCGGCGCGTAGTACTCGGATACGTGCTTCTTCCAGGTGGACGTGAGCGGGAAGCGCTGGTCGATCCAGCCGGTGAAACCTGTCGTGGAGACTTCCTTGTTGTCGGCGGCCATCACGCTTCTCCTTTCTCGTCCTTGCCGATCACGAGGGTCGTCGCCGACGTGAACATGTAGGGCGGGATGTCGAGATTCTGAGGCGCCGGCTTGTTCTTGAACACGCGGCCGGCGAGGTCGTAGGTCGAACCGTGGCACGGGCACAGGAAACCGCCCGGCCAGTCGTCCGGCAGGTTCGGCTGCGGACCCGGCGTGAAGCGTTGGCTAGGCGTGCAGCCGAGGTGCGTACACACGGCCATCACGACGAGAATGTTCTTGCGGTCGGCCCGCGCCCGATATTCGTTCGCGCAATACGCGGGCAACGGCATCGAATACGGGGATTTGCTGGTCGGATCGGCCACTTCCTTGTCGGCCTTGACCACATCGGCCAGCATCGAATCGGTGCGATTCAGGATCCAGACGGGTTTGCCGCGCCACGGCACGGTGACCATTTCGCCGGGCTTCAGGCCGCTGATATCGATCTCGACCGGCGCACCGGCCGCTTTCGCTTTCGCGGACGGCGCAAGCGACGCCGCGAAAGGTATGACGGTGGCTACGCCTCCCACGCCACCTGCTACGGATGTCGCAATCAGCCAGGTACGGCGGCCGCTGTCGACGCGTTTCTCTTCCTTGTCTCGCATCACACGCCCCACTTCTGAGTTGGATTTTCCGTCACGACTTTCGATTCCGCCGCTAGTGTGCGCGAATGGAGTCGCCATTTACAAGGCCCGGAGATGAAAATCCCTTCGAAGTGTTTGATAGTTAAGGGTTATCCCCCACTATCGGAGCGATTAAATCATTTCACTTTTAAGCAGACGCTACATTGCGAAATTTCGATGCACCGCCGCAAATCCGTCGCTCAGACCGGATTATGAATATCGATAAAAAGGTGTTCGAGATCGAATTCTTCGGACAAGTGGCGGCCAAGCGCCTGGATTCCGTAGCGCTCGGTCGCATGGTGCCCTGCCGCAACGAACGCGACGCCGCTCTCCGCCGCCGCGTGCGTGGTCGACTCGGACACCTCGCCGGTCAGGAACACGTCCGCGCCGGCGTCGATCGCCGCGTCGAAATAGCTCTGCGCGGCGCCCGTGCACCACGCGATGCGGCGCAACTGCGTGTCCGCATCGCCGAGCACGAGCGGCGTGCGGCCGAGCGTGCGCTCGACCTTCGCGACGAAGTGCTCGAGCGTCACGGGCATCGGCAGCGTCGCCATCCAGCCGAGATCGCCTTCGCCGAACCGCTGCTCGCCGATCAGGCCGAGCTTCTCGCCGAGCTGCGCGTTGTTGCCGAACTCGGGATGCGCGTCGAGCGGCAGGTGAAACGCGAACAGGTTCAGGTCGTTCGCGAGCAGCAGCTTCAAGCGCTGATACTTGCGGCCGGTGATCTGCGGCGCCTCGTTGCGCCAGAAATAGCCGTGATGAACGAGCACCGCATCCGCCCCCCATTCGAGCGCGGCTTCGAGGAACGCGACCGACGCCGTCACGCCGGTGGCGATCTTCTCGATCTTGCGGCGCCCTTCGACCTGGAGGCCGTTCGGGCAATAGTCCTTGAAGCGCGCGGTTTCAAGGGTATTGTTCAAGTACAATTCGAGTTCGATCCGATCCATATAAACCTCTAATCCATTCAGATGCTTAGACGCTTCTGGCTGTTCTTCGCGCAGGCGGTGACCGTACTGCTCGCGCTGATGTTCATCGTCGTGACGCTCAAGCCGCAATGGCTGCAACGGCAAGGACAGCTCGGCAAGCAGCTCGCCACGCCGATCGTCGCGCTGCGCGAAGTCGCGCCGGGCATCGGCGGCGCACCGGCGACCACGTCGTATGCCGAAGCCGCGCAGAAGGCGATGCCGGCCGTCGTCAACGTGTTCTCGAGCAAGGACGGCTCGCTGCCGCCCGACCCGCGCGCGAAGGATCCGCTGTTCCGCTACTTCTTCGGCGACCGCAACGCCCGCAAGCAGCAGGACGAGCCGGCCGCCAACCTCGGCTCCGGCGTCATCGTGAGCCCTGAAGGTTACATTCTAACGAACCAGCACGTCGTGGACGGCGCCGACCAGATCGAAGTCGCGCTCGCCGATGGCCGCACGGCCACCGCGAAGGTGATCGGCATCGATCCCGAAACCGACCTGGCCGTGCTGAAGATCAACATGACGGACCTGCCGACGATCACGCTCGGCCGTTCGGACCAGTCGCGCGTCGGCGACGTCGTGCTCGCGATCGGCAACCCGTTCGGCGTCGGCCAGACGGTCACGATGGGGATCATCAGCGCGCTCGGCCGCAATCACCTCGGCATCAACACGTTCGAGAACTTCATCCAGACCGACGCGCCGATCAACCCCGGCAATTCGGGCGGCGCGCTGGTCGACGTGAACGGCAACCTGCTCGGCATCAACACGGCGATCTACTCGCGCTCGGGCGGCTCGCTCGGCATCGGCTTCGCGATCCCCGTGTCGACCGCGCGCACGGTGCTCGAAAGCATCATCACGACGGGCTCGGTCACGCGCGGCTGGATCGGCGTGGAGCCGCAGGACGTCACGCCGGAAATCGCCGAGTCGTTCGGGCTCCAGCAGAAGTCGGGCGCGATCGTCGCGGGCGTGCTGCAGGGCGGCCCGGCCGACAAGGCCGGCATCAAGCCGGGCGACATCCTCGTGAGCGTGAACGGCGACGAAATCACCGACACGACGAAGCTGCTGAACACCGTCGCGCAAATCAAGCCAGGCACGTCGACCAAGGTGCACGTCGTGCGCAAGGGCAAGCAGTTCGACGTGAACGTCGTGATCGGCAAGCGCCCGCCGCCGCCGAAGCAGACGCTCGACGAGCAGGACAGCGATAGCGAATGAGGGTCGGCGGGCGGCGCGCCGCCTGCCGGTCGCGACGCGACGCAACAAGACGCGGAAATGAAAAAGGGCAGCCGACCGGCTGCCCTTTTGCTTTGCTTCAAACGATGTCTGGTGCCGGGAAGGCGGCTTTGCCATGCGCTGGCTAGCGGCCAACCGCGGTACCGGGCCACTCCGGCCTGACCGGAAAGCCGCCCGGCGCCGCGCCGTCAACCCGCGGCTTCGCCGTTCCCCGCCTCGCCTTCTTCTACCGGCTTCTTCGGCACGAAGAACCGCGCGGCCAGCAGCCCGATCTCGAACAGCACGACCAGCGGCAGCGCCAGCATCAATTGCGAGAACACGTCCGGCGGGGTGACGACCGCCGCGACCACGAATGCGCCGACGATCACGTAGGGTCGCATCTCCTTCAGCTTCTTCAGGGACAGCACGCCCATCCGGACCAGCAGCACGACGACGATCGGCACCTCGAACGTGACCCCGAACGCGATGAACATCCCCAGCACGAAGCTCAGGTAGTTGTCGATGTCGGTCGTCATCTCGGCCCCGAGCGGCGCGTTGTAGTGCGCCATCACGCGGAAGATCGTCGGGAACACGAGGAAATACGCGAATGCCATCCCGCACAGGAACAGGAAGTAGCTGCTGCCGACGAGCGGCATGACGAGCTTCTTCTCGTGCTGGTACAGCCCTGGCGCGACGAACGCCCAGATCTGGTACAGCACGATCGGCAGCGCGATCACGAGCGCGACGAGCATCGTGACCTTCATCGGCACGAAGAACGAGCCGGTGACGTCGGTGACGATCATCTTGCCGTCTTTCGGCAAGTTCTCCATCAACGGCCGCGCGAGCAGCCGGAAGATGTCGGGCGCCCAGTAGACGAGCCCGAGGAACACGACGATCACGGCCAGCCCCGCGCGAATGATGCGATCGCGAAGCTCGACGAGATGGGAAATGAAGGTTTCTTCCGGGGCGTCGCCCGGGTTCTGCTGGGGGTCGCTCACACCGGCCCTCGGTAGGATTGACGAGCGAGCATGCGCTCGACTCAGAAGAAGCGCGTCGGCCGGCGCAGGCTGGCCGGCTGGTGGCGCGCGACACGCGCGGCGCCCGACTGCACGTGCGTGCGGCGGGTCGTCGTGCGCTTGTACCAGACAGGCGTCGCCGCCTGCTTGATGCGCCAGTTGCGACGCTTCGGCGCAAGCGCGGCCGAACTGCCGCGCCACGACGGCGCCGCGGGCGTATCGGAGCCGACGGAACCGGCGTCGCCGGAAGCCCCGTCAAGACCGCCGACCGCGGAATGCCACGTGTCGTTCAGTTCCTTCTCGTGCTCGCGCAGGTTGTCGTGAATCGTCGTCTCGACGTTGCGCGCGGCCGACTCGAAATCGGTCTTCATCGTCCGCAGCGCGTCGAGTTCGATTTCGCGCGAGACCTCGGCCTTCACGTCGTTGATGTACCGCTGCGCGCGGCCGAACAGTGCACCTGCCGTACGCGCGACGCGCGGCAGGCGCTCGGGGCCGAGCACCACGAGCGCGACGACGCCGATCAGCGCCATCTTCGAAAGACCGAGATCCAGCATCGTGAATGTCTGTCAGCGTGCCGGCGTTACGCCTTGTTCGAGTCGGAACGCGTCGTTTCCTTCGCGTCGACGTCGACCGAGCCCGAGCGCGGCAGGTGCTGCGCATCCTGCGCAGGCGCCTCGCCATCCTTCATGCCGTCCTTGAAACCCTTCACGGCGCTGCCGAGGTCGCCGCCGATGTTGCGCAGCTTCTTCGTACCGAAAACCAGCGCGACGATCAGCAGCACGATCAGCCAGTGCCAAATGCTCAATCCACCCATGATGAAACTCTCCTCAACCACGCCGCCGTGCGGCGCAAATCGCCGGCGACGCGCCGGCTTCGACTATCGGATGCGGGGAAACGCCCCGCGTCGTCAACCCATCCGCTGCCACGGGCGCGGGCCGGCCAGGATATGCGCGTGCAGGTGGTAGACCTCCTGCCCGCCGCCCGGGCCCGTGTTGATCACCGTGCGAAAACCGGTTTCGCCGCCCGTGTATGCGACGCCCAACTGATCGGCCAGACGCGCGACGAGCAGCATCAGCCGGCCGAGCATCGGCGCATCGGCGTCGCTCGCCGCCGATAGCGTCGGCACGTGCTGGCGCGGAATCACGAGCACGTGGGTCTCGGCCGCCGGGCGGATGTCGCGGAACGCGACGAATTCGTCGTCCTCGTGCACCTTCGTGCTCGGGATCTCGCCTGCCGCGATCTTGCAGAACAGGCAATTCGGATCGTGACTCATGTTGCTCCTGCAAACGCCCGCGCGTGGCCGGTCAGAACCACGCCTGCGGATCGAGCGTCTTGTTGTCGTTCAGGTACAGCCAACCCTTGATGATACGGTACAGCGTCCAGATCCACGTGACAAACATGATGACGAACCCAACCACCACGAACATCAGCGCGAAGCCGATCACGTAGGCGATCAGCGCGCGCCAGAACGTGCGGATCTGCCACTCGAAGTGATCGGCATACGGCGTGCCGGCCACATCGCCGCGCTTCACGTAGTTGATGATGATCGCGATGATGCCCGTGACGCCGCCCGTCAGCCAGTGAATCGCATAGAGGCCGTACAGCACGTGGGTCAGCGTGCGCAGCCCGTTCAGGCGTTCGGCATCCGCTGCGCCCGGCACCGTCGGCGTCGGAAACTGGTTCGACGTATCGTTCATGATGCTACCCCCGTTAGATGACAATTCTTACAGCTTACCGCACTGTTGCCACCGCGGCGGGGCCTGCCTGTCACCCGCCGTTTTCCTCGCGCTCGCGACGCTTGCGCAGCGCCTTTTCCTCGATGCCCGACAAGCCTTCGCGGCGCTCGAGTTCGGCGATCACGTCGGCCGGGCTCAGGTCGAAATGCGACAGCATCACGAGGCAGTGGAACCACAGGTCGGCCACCTCGCCGACGAGCGCGGTCGGCGCGCCGCCCTGGCGCACGTCCTTCGCGGCCAGCACGACTTCCGTCGCCTCTTCGCCGATCTTCTTCAGCACCGCGTCGTCGCCCTTGTGGAACAGGCGCGAAACGTACGATTGATCGGGATCGCCGCCCTTGCGGCTATCGATCACGGCCGCGAGGCGCAGCAGCGTGTCTTCGGTCGATTGCGTCATTTGTAGATGTGTTCGGGGTCTTTCAGCACCGGCTCGACCGCGACCCAGTCGCCGCTGTCCACCGTACCTTCGAATTTCTGGAAGAAGCACGAATGCCGGCCGGTGTGGCAGGCAATGCCCGACACCTGCTCGACCTTCAGCAGCACGACGTCCTCGTCGCAGTCGAGCCGCACCTCGTGCACGTGCTGCACGTGGCCCGACTCCTCGCCCTTGAACCACAGGCGCTTGCGCGAGCGCGAATAGTAGACCGCGCGCCGAGTCTCGATCGTCTTCGCCAGTGCCTCGCGGTTCATCCACGCGAACATCAGCACGTCGTTCGTCGACGCTTCCTGCGCGATCACCGGCACGAGGCCGTTGTCGTCCCAGCGGACCTTGTCGAGCCACGCGGGCAGGGATTTCGTTTCGGTATTCATCACAGCCTCACCGGGATGCCCTGATCGGACATGAAGCGCTTCGCCTCGCCGACCGTGTGCTCGCCGTAGTGGAAGATGCTCGCGGCCAGCACCGCGTCGGCGCGGCCGTCCTTGATGCCGTCCGCGAGATCCTGCAGGCAGCCGACGCCGCCCGACGCGATCACCGGCACCGGCACCGCGTCCGACACGCCGCGCGTGAGCGCGAGGTCGAAGCCCGACTTCGTGCCGTCGCGGTCCATGCTCGTGAGCAGGATCTCGCCCGCGCCGAGCTCGGCCATCCTGCGCGCCCATTCGATCGCGTCGAGGCCCGTGTTCTTGCGGCCGCCGTGCGTGAACACTTCCCAGCGCGGCGTCTCGCCGTCGGCCGACACGCGCTTCGCATCGATCGCGACGACGATGCACTGCGAGCCGTACTTGTCGGCCGCGTCGCGCACGAGCTGCGGATTCGCGACCGCCGACGAGTTCATGCTGACCTTGTCCGCGCCCGCGTTCAGCAGGCGCCGCACGTCCTCGACGGCGCGCACGCCGCCGCCGACGGTCAGCGGAATGAACACCTGCGACGCCACGGCTTCGATGATCGGCAGGATCAGGTCGCGCTGGTCGGAGGTCGCGGTGATGTCGAGGAAGGTCAGTTCGTCGGCACCCTGGTCGTCATAGCGGCGGGCGATTTCGACGGGGTCGCCGGCGTCGCGCAGCTCGACGAAATTGACGCCCTTGACGACACGCCCGGCAGTCACGTCCAGGCAGGGGATGATGCGTTTAGCTAGAGCCATGATGTTGCGCCAAATGCCGCGCTGGGACGGCCGGTTGCGGAAGCCTCGCGCGAGGCTTCCGGTCGGGGCCGCCCGCAGGCGGCCCCGGCGAACGGGGCAACCGCGGTTACGCGTTGTCGAGTTCGCCGTTCAGTTCGTCCGCGCGTTTTTGCGCGGCCGCGAAATCGAGATCGCCGGAGTAGATCGCACGGCCGCAGATCACGCCTTCGACGCCGTGCTCTTCCACTTCGCACAGGCTCTCGATGTCCGTGAGGTTCGACAGGCCGCCGCTGGCGATCACCGGGATGCCGACTGCCTGCGCGAGCTTCACGGTCGCGTCGATGTTGATGCCCTGCAGCATCCCGTCGCGGCCGATGTCCGTGTAGACGATCGATTCGACGCCGTAGTCCTCGAACTTCTTCGCGAGATCGATCACTTCGTGGCCGGTCAGCTTGCTCCAGCCGTCGGTCGCGACCTTGCCGTCCTTCGCGTCCAGCCCGACGATGATGCTGCCGGAGAACGCGGTGCACGCGTCCTGCAGAAAGCCCGGATTCTTCACGGCGGCGGTGCCGATGATCACGTAGGACAGGCCGGCGTCGAGATACTTCTCGATCGTCTCGAGGCTGCGGATGCCGCCGCCGAGCTGTACGGGGATTTCATCGCCGACTTCGTCGAGGATCGCTTCGATCGCCTCGAGATTCTTCGGCTTGCCGGCGAATGCGCCGTTCAGGTCGACGAGATGGAGCCGCCGGGCGCCGAGATCGACCCACTTGCGGGCCATCGCCGCCGGGTCCTCGGAGAAAATCGTGGCCTGGTCCATATCGCCCTGTTTGAGGCGCACACACTGACCGTCTTTGAGGTCGATGGCCGGAATCAGCAACATAGCAATCGGGTGTCGTCGTGGAAAATGAAAAGAATCCGGCGCGTACCGGCCAAACCGGTGCCGCGCCGTCTCGCTAGTTTAGTACAACTCTTTCGGCGCTTAGGCGTGCGAGCCCGGCAAGACGGGCCTTCCAGGCCCGTCGACTGTGGCTCGCGCACCACGTTTACGGCTTCCAGTGTACGAAGTTGCGATACAGACGCAACCCGACCTCCGCGCTTTTCTCGGGGTGGAATTGGGTCGCGAAGAGATTGTCCCGCGCGACCGCGGACGTAAACGGCGCGCCGTAGGCCGTTTCGCCAACCGTGTGCGCCGGGTTGTCCGGCGTTACGTAATAGCTGTGCACGAAGTAGAAATACGCGTCGTCGGGCACGCCGTCCCACAGCGGGTGCGGCTGCGCCTGGCGCACGCGGTTCCAGCCCATCTGCGGCACCTTGAAGCGCGAGCCGTCGTCCTGCAGCCGGCCGTCGAGCGCGAAGCGCACGACCTTGCCGGGCAGGAGGCCCAGGCCCTTCGTGTCGCCTTCCGCGCTCCAGTCGAACAGCATCTGCTCGCCGACGCACACGCCGAGCAGCGGCTTCGTGCGCGACGCCTCGATCACGGCCTCCTGCAGGCCCGATTCGCCGAGGCAGCGCATGCAGTCGGGCATCGCGCCCTGGCCGGGCAGCACGACGCGGTCGGCCGCGCGAATCGCGGCCGGCGTGTCGACGATCGCCACGTCGGCGGCCGGTTCGGCCTTCTTGAGCGCCTGCGCGACCGAGCGCAGGTTGCCCATCCCATAATCCACAATCGCAATCGAAGTTTTCATCTCAGTGCAGGCAGTAGCGCCCTCAGTCCATTGACGATGAATTCCACCGCCAGCGCCGACAGCATCAAACCCATCAGCCGCGTGGCGATGTTGATGCCGGTGCGGCCGATCCAGTTCGCGATCGGCTCGGCAAGCCGCATCGCGAAGAAACACAGCAGAGCCAGAGCCGCGCCGATCGCGACGAGCCCGGCTCGCTCATACCAGTGATGCGAGTTCGCCGCATAGATGATCACCGTGCTGATCGAGCCGGGGCCCGTGAGCAGCGGGATCGCCAGCGGCACGACCGCGATGTTGTCCTTCAGCTCGGCCTCGTGGCGCTCTTCCGGCGTCGATCGCGTGTTGCCGATCTGCGCGTTCAGCATGTTGATCGCCATCAGCAGCATGATGATCCCGCCGCCCACTTCGAGCGAGCCGACCGAAATGCCGAAGAAGTCGATGATCTGCTGCCCGAGCAGCGTCGTCACCGTGATCACGCAGAACACCGACACCGACGCGATCCGGATCGTGCGGCGCCGCTCGACGTCCGTCTGCTGCGCCGTCAGGCTCAGGAAGAACGGCACCGCGCCGACCGGATTGATCAGCGCGAGCAGCGAAATGAACGATTTGAGCAGATCCATCGCAAGCCGGCGCGCCGCGCCGAAGCCGTGAGGTTGTCCTTAGCGTCCGTCCGTTCGGAAGTTCAGAGGCTGCCTTTGGTCGACGGAATCTGCCCCGCCGCGCGCTCGTCGAGCTCCACCGCCGCACGCAGCGCGCGGCCGAAGGCCTTGAACACCGTCTCGAGCTGATGGTGCGCGTTGATCCCGCGCAGGTTGTCGATGTGCAGCGTGACGCCCGCGTGGTTCACGAACCCGCGGAAGAATTCGATCGACAGGTCGACGTCGAACGTGCCGATCCGCGCGCGCGTGAACGGCACGTGGAATTCGAGGCCCGGCCGGCCCGAGAAGTCGATCACGACGCGCGACAGCGCCTCGTCGAGCGGCACGTACGAATGGCCGTAGCGGCGAATGCCCTTGCGATCGCCGATCGCCTTCGCGACGGCCTGGCCAAGCGTGATGCCGACGTCCTCGACCGTATGGTGATCGTCGATATGCGTGTCGCCATGCGCTTCGACCTCGAGATCGACCAGACCGTGTCGCGCGATCTGGTCGAGCATATGATCGAGAAACGGCACGCCGGTGGCCAGCTTCTGCCGGCCCGTACCGTCGAGATCGAGCTTCACACGGATCTGCGTTTCGCTGGTATTGCGAACGACTTCCGCCACACGCATGGCAATTCCTTGATTGAGTCTGATGTAAATGGGGATTGATCGTCGCGCGCCGCCGCGCCCTGGGCTCAACCGGGCAGCGCGAGTTTCAAGGCGGCCAGCAGGCGGGCGTTTTCGTCGGGAGAACCGACGGTCAGCCGCACGCATTCGGCCAGTAATGGATGCATTTTACTCACGTTTTTGACCAGCACCCGCTCGGTGAGCAGCGCATCGAACACGGCAGCCGCGTCCGGCACGCGCACCAGCAGGAAATTGCCGGCGCTCGGGAACACCGTCGCGCCCGGCAGCGCGGCCACCGCCTGCGCAAGGCGCGCGCGCTCCGCGCGCAATTCGGCCGCCTGCGCATCGAGCACGTCGAGGTGGTCGAGCAGGAAATCGGCGGTCGCCTGGGTCAGCACGTTGATGTTGTACGGCGGGCGCACCTTGTCGAATTCGTTCAGCCACGCGGGCGAGCCGACGAGATAGCCGAGGCGGATACCCGCGAGGCCGAGCTTCGACACCGTGCGCATCACGACGACGTTGTCGAACTCGCCGACGCGCGGCAGCCACGAACGCTCGGCGAACGGCTGGTACGCCTCGTCGATCACGATCAGGCTGTGCCGCGCGGCCGCGACGATCCGTTCGACGTCGGCGTCGTCGTACAGCGTGCCGGTCGGGTTGTTCGGATACGCGAGATAGACGATCGCCGGCCGGTGCTCGGCGATCGCCGCGAGCATCGCGTCGACGTCGAGCGTCAGGTCGGCCTTCAGCGGCACGCCGACGAATTCGAGCTGCGCGAGCTTCGCGGAGAGCTCGTACATCACGAAGCCCGGCACCGGCGCGAGCACCTTCGCACCCGGCTGCGCACACGCGACCGAGATCATGCTGATGATTTCGTCGGAACCGTTGCCGAGCAGCACGTCGCAGCCGGCCGGCACGTGCATCGCGTGGCGCAGCTTGTCGAGCAGCGCGGCCGGGCGCGGCGCCGGGTAGCGGTTCAGCGCGACCTGCGCGAGCCGCTCGCCGAGCGCCGCGGCGAGCGGCTCCGGCAGCGGATACGGGTTCTCCATCGCGTCGAGCTTCACGAAGCCGCTCGCGTCGGGAACCGGATAGCTCGTCATCGCGAGCACGTCGCGGCGGATGATGTCTTGTGGCGTCGTCATGGTCTCAAGCCGGCGTGCGTCGCGCCGGCGTCAAATTGGTCGGCAAGGCGGCGGCTGCCGCCCTGCACTCGTCTCCGGCCCCGCTCCGGGTACCGCCGATGCCGGCGCGCCTCGGCGCCCGCCCGGCCCCGCGCACCCTGCGCGGTCAGCCCTTCATCCGGAACTCGGCGCTCCTCGCGTGCGCCTGCAGCCCTTCGCCGTAGGCAAGCTCGGACGCGATCTCGCCGAGCGTCTGCGCGCCTTCCGCGCTGACCTCGATCAGGCTCGAGCGCTTGATGAAGTCGTACACGCCGAGCGGCGACGAGAAGCGCGCGGTGCGCGACGTGGGCAGCACGTGGTTCGGGCCCGCGCAGTAGTCGCCGAGGCTCTCGCTCGTGTAGCGGCCGAGGAAGATCGCGCCCGCATGGCGGATCTGCTGGCCCCATTGCTGCGGCTCCAGCGCCGAGATTTCGAGGTGTTCCGGCGCGATGTCGTTCGCGATCCGGCACGCCTCGGCCATGTCGCGCACCTTGATCAGCGCGCCGCGGCCTTCGAGCGACGCACGGATCACGTCCTGGCGCGGCATCGTCGGCAGCAGCTCGTCGATCGCCCTCTCGACGCGATCGAGGAACGCGCCGTCCGGGCACAGCAGGATCGACTGCGCGAGTTCGTCGTGCTCGGCCTGCGAGAACAGGTCCATCGCGACCCAGTTCGGATCGGTCGTGCCGTCGCACAGCACGAGGATTTCCGACGGCCCGGCGATCATGTCGATGCCGACCGTGCCGAACACGCGGCGCTTCGCCGACGCGACGTACGCGTTGCCGGGGCCGCAGATCTTGTCGACGGCCGGCACCGTCGCCGTGCCGTACGCGAGCGCGCCGACCGCCTGCGCGCCGCCGATCGTGAACACGCGATCGACGCCGCCGAGCAGCGCCGCGGCGAGCACGAGCTCGTTCTTCACGCCGTCCGGCGTCGGCACGACCATCACGATCTCGCCGACCCCCGCGACGCGCGCGGGAATCGCGTTCATCAGCACCGACGACGGATACGCGGCCTTGCCGCCCGGCACGTACAGGCCGACGCGGTCGAGCGGCATGACCTTCTGGCCGAGCACCGTGCCGTCGCTTTCCGTGTACTGCCAGCTATGCGTGCCGCACTCGATCTTCTGCTTCTCGTGGTACGCGCGCACCCGCGCCGCGGCCGCTTCCAGCGCCGCACGCGCCTTCGGCGCGAGGCCGTCGAGCGCCGTCTGCAGCGCGTCCTGCGGCAGTTCGAGCGCGGCGACGCTGTCCGCGCTCAGCCGGTCGAAGCGGTTCGTGTACTCGAGCACCGCGGCGTCGCCGCGCGACTTCACGTCGGCGAGGATCTGCGCGACCGATTGCTCGATCGCTTCGTCTTCGCTCGCCTCGAACGCGAGCACGGCGCGCAGCGCGGCGCCGAAGCCTTCGTTCGTCGAATCGAGCTTGCGGATGGTGATGGACATGGGAGTTCCGTTACGGTGATGCGCTCAACCGCCATTCTGCGACGCGCGTTCGAACGCGTCGAGAATCGGCTTGAGCGCCGCGCGCTTCAACTTCAGCGCAGCCTGGTTCACGACGAGGCGCGACGAGATCGCCATGATCTCCTCGACCTCGACCAGATTGTTCGCCTTCAGCGTGCCGCCCGAGCTGACGAGGTCGACGATCGCGTCGGCCAGCCCGACCAGCGGCGCCAGCTCCATCGAGCCGTACAGCTTGATCAGGTCGACGTGCACGCCCTTCGCGGCAAAGTGTTCGCGCGCCGTTTCGACGTATTTCGTCGCGACCCGCAGGCGCGCGCCCTGGCGCACCGCGTTCGCGTAGTCGAAACCGGCGGACACGGCCACCGACATCCGGCAGCGCGCAATGTTCAGATCGATCGGCTGGTACAGGCCCGAGCCGCCGTGCTCGACCAGCACGTCCTTGCCGGCCACGCCGAAATCGGCCGCGCCGTATTCGACATAGGTCGGCACGTCGCTCGCGCGCACGATGATCACGCGCAGGTTCGGATCGGTCGTCGGCAGGATCAGCTTGCGCGACGTTTCCGGATCCTCGGCCACCTGTATGCCGGCGGCAGCCAGCAGCGGCAGGGTTTCCTCGAAAATCCGGCCCTTCGACAGGGCGAGGGTCAGCGGCGCGGTCATGCTTGGCTCCCGGAAAGGCGGCGCACGTTCGCGCCGACGGCGGTCAGTTTGGCTTCCATGCGGTCGTAACCGCGGTCCAGGTGATAGATGCGGTCGACGAGCGTTTCGCCGTCGGCGCGCAGCCCGGCGATCACGAGGCTCGCCGACGCACGCAGGTCGGTCGCCATCACGTTCGCGCCCGACAGCTTGTCGACACCCGTCACGAGCGCCGTGTTGCCGTCGATCGTGATGTTCGCGCCGAGCCGGTTCAGCTCCTGCACGTGCATGAAGCGGTTCTCGAAAATGGTTTCGACGACCTGCGCGGTGCCCGTCGCGACCGTATTGAGGGCCATGAACTGCGCCTGCATGTCGGTCGGGAACGCCGGGTATTCCGACGTGCGGATCGTCACCGCCGACGGGCGGCGGTCCATCTTCACGCGCAGCCAGCTGTCGCCTTCCTCGATCGACACGCCGGCTTCGCGCAGCTTGTCGATCACCGCGTCGAGAATGTGCGGGCGCACGCCCGTCAGCCTCACGTCGCCGCCGGCCGCCGCGACCGCGCACAGGAACGTGCCGGCCTCGATACGGTCGGGGATCACCGAATGACGCGCGCCGTGCAGCCGCTCGACGCCCTGGATCACGAGGCGGTCGGTGCCGATGCCGTCGATTTTCGCGCCCATCGCGACCAGCAAGTGTGCGAGATCGCTCACTTCCGGCTCGCGCGCGGCGTTTTCGATCACCGTCTCGCCGTCGGCGAGCGTCGCGGCCATCAGCAGGTTTTCGGTCCCCGTCACCGTGATCATGTCGGTCACGATGCGCGCGCCCTTCAGGCGCTTCGCGCGCGCTTCGATGAAGCCGTGCTCGATGCTGATCTCGGCGCCCATCGCCTGCAAGCCCTTGATGTGCTGGTCGACCGGCCGCGCGCCGATCGCGCAGCCGCCCGGCAGCGACACCTTCGCCTCGCCGAAGCGCGCGAGCAGCGGCCCGAGCACGAGGATCGATGCGCGCATCGTCTTCACGAGCTCGTACGGCGCGACGAGGTTGTCGACGCGCGACGCGTCGAGCTGCACGCGGCAGCCGTCGGTCTCGCTCTTCACGCCCATCTGGTTCAGCACCTTCAGCGTGGTGCGCACGTCCTTCAGGTTCGGCACGTTGTCGAGCTCGACCGGCTCGGCGCTGAGCAGCCCCGCGCACAGGATCGGCAGCGCGGCGTTCTTCGCGCCCGACACGACGATCTCGCCGGACAGGCGACGACCGCCTTCGATCACGAGCTTGTCCATCCCCTGTCCCTGCGATTCCCCGTTGGCGGCCGGGTGTGCCGTGGCGACGCTCTGGACGGCGTCGCGCTCGTTGACGGTGACTTGCACTCAGTGATTTCCGGTTATGCGTTCTGCCATTCGGCGGGCGTCAGCGTCTTCATGCTGAGCGCGTGAATTTCCTGCTTCATGCGATCGCCGAGCGCCGCATAGACGAGCTGGTGCCGCTGGATCGGCCGCTTGCCTTCGAAGGCCGCCGACACGATCGTCGCGAAGAAATGCTGGCCGTCGCCTTCGACTTCCAGATGCGTGCAGGCGAGACCGCCGGCGATGTATTGCTTGACCTGTTCGGGAGTCGGCAACATGGTGTAAGGCTCCTGTCGGCGCGCGCCGCCCGGGGGCGGCCGCGGCCTGTCGATATCAATGACGCAGTTTGTAGCCGGTCGCGAGCAGCCGCATCGCAATCAGCGCGAGCAGCACGAAGAAACCGGTGACGATCGCGAGGCTCGCGAACGGGTTGATGTCGGACGCGCCGAAGAACCCGAAACGGAAGCCGTCGATCATGTAGAAAAACGGGTTGAGACGCGACACTTCGCGCCACACGGGCGGCAGCGAGTGCGTCGAATAGAACACGCCGGACAGAAACGTCAGCGGCATGATCAGGAAGTTCTGGAACGCGGCGAGCTGGTCGAACTTCTCGGCCCAGATCCCGGCGATCAGGCCGAGCGTGCCGAGGATCGCCGAGCCGAGCAGCGCAAACGCAATGATGAACAGCGGCGCCGCGAAGTGCATCGGGATAAACCAGATCGTCACGACGAACACGCCGGCGCCGACCGCGAGCCCGCGCACGACGGACGCGAGCACGTACGCGCCGAAGATGTCGCGGGACGACAGCGGCGGCAGCAGCATGAACACGAGGTTGCCGGTGATCTTCGACTGGATCAGCGACGACGAGCTGTTCGCGAACGCGTTCTGCAGCACGCTCATCATCACGAGGCCCGGCACGAGAAAGCTCACGTATTCGACGCCCGGATACACCTCGACGCGGCCCGACAGCGCGTGGCCGAAGATCGTCAGGTACAGCAGCGCCGTGACGATCGGCGCGAGCACCGTCTGGAACGACACCTTCCAGAAACGCAGCAGTTCCTTGTAGAACAGCGTTCGAAACCCGCTTCCCGGCACGCGCCGGGCCGTCCCCTCGGACGGCAGCGCACGCAGTTCGCGTGGGGAGTGTTGATTCATGCCAGCCCCTCGATCACCTCGGCCCCGTTCATCACCTGGACGAACACATCCTCGAGGTCGGCCTTGCGGACCTCGATCTCGTCGAACGTGCAGCCCGCCGCGCGGCATTGCGCGAGGATCCGTTCGACCTCGTCATAGCTCGCGAGGCGCAGCAGGTGCTCGCCCGGCGCGCGCGCGGCCGGGTCGGTTTCCAGCCCGCGCAGCTCGGCCGGCAGCGCGCCCGTCGCGAGCCGCAGGTACAGCTGCAGGCCCGCGAAGCGGCGCAGCAGCGCGTCGGTGCGATCGAGCGCGACGACTTCGCCCCGGCGCAGCATCGCGATGCGGTCGCACAGCGACTCGGCTTCCTCGAGGTAATGGGTGGTCAGCACGATCGTGTGACCCTCGCGGTTCAGGCGCGAGATGAATTTCCACAGCGTCTGGCGCAATTCGACGTCGACGCCGGCGGTCGGCTCGTCGAGCACGATCACGGGCGGCCGGTGCACGAGCGCCTGCGCGACCAGCACGCGGCGCTTCATCCCGCCCGACAGCGCGCGCATGTTCGCGTCGGCTTTCTCGGTCAGATCGAGATTGGCCATCACTTCATCGATCCAGTCGTCGTTGTGGCGCAGCCCGAAATAGCCGGACTGGATCCGCAACGTCTCGCGGACGGTGAAGAACGGGTCGAAAACGAGTTCCTGCGGGACGACGCCAAGTGCGCGGCGCGCGTTGCGGAAGTCCTGGACGACGTCGTGACCGCGCACCGAGATACTGCCTTCGTCGGCCCGGGCGAGCCCGGCGAGGATACTGATGAGCGTGGTCTTGCCTGCGCCGTTGGGGCCGAGCAGACCGAAAAACTCGCCTTCCTCGACCGACAGGCTGACGCCCTTGAGCGCCTGAAGCGACTTGTAGCGCTTCTTGACGTGACGGATTTCTATGGCTGACATGACTGTGCGCGACGCAAGGGCCGCGACGCCTATTCTGTGCTTGCTGCGAAAGAAAATGGGGGCCGGACGCCGATTGGCTGCCCCGCAAAACGCTTGATTATAGGGCAAACCGGCTGGTGGAGCCGGCGCCGGCGGCGCGCGGCCTGAAGCGTGCGCGCGCCGGCTGGCGCGGCAGGCTTCGGTCGGACAGGGTCAATGTCGCCCGGTGCCTTCGATGAGCGCGTCGACGCCGTAGGCGCGCGCGAGGCTGGCGAGCTTCGGAGGGAGATTGAGGATGTCGAGGGCTGCGCCGCGCGCTTTGGCGGCACGTTGCCATGCAAGCAGCACGGCGAGCGCGGACGAGTCGAACTGCGTCAGCGCCGCGCAATCGACGGCGGTCGCGCCGGCGCCGATGCGCGCAAGACCGTCCGCGAGCGCGGACTTCGCGCTCGCGACGGTCAGCGAGGAGGCGGCTTCGAAGCCGCTCACGACGCCTGCTTGCCCGCGGCAAGTTCCTGGTTACGCTGCGTCAGGAACTTGATCAGGCCGTCCACGCCGCTTTGCTGGATCTTCTCGTTGAACTGCTGCTGGTACGTCTGGATCAGCCACGCGCCGAGCACGTTCAGGTCATACACCTTCCAGCCGTTCGCCGTCTTGTACAGGCGGTAGTCGATCTGGACCGGCTGGCCGTTGTTCATCGCGACCGTCTTGACCACGACGTCGGTATCGGCCGAATCGGCGCGGAACGGCGGGTACTGGATCTGCTGGTCCGGCTTCAGCTGCGCGAGCGCGCCCGAATACGTGCGGATCAGCAGCAGCTTGAACTGCTCCTGAACCTGCTGCTGCTGCTCGGCCGTCGCCGTGCGCCAGTTGCGGCCCATCGCCAGTTGCGTGGTGCGGCGGAAATCGGTGTACGGCAGGATGTCCTTGTTGACGATCGTGATGATGCGGTTGGTATCGCCCTGCTTGATCGTCTGCTGCTTGACTTCGTCGAGCACCTGCTGCGTCGCCGTCTTGATCAGCGCCTGCGGGTTCGACTGGTCGACTTGCGCGTGAGCTGCGCTGCCGAACGAGAACAGCGCCGCGAAAACGGGGATCAGGAACAGTTTTTTCATCATAGTGGCCTGCATGAATGAGTCGATGCGAAGGTTGGAGCAGGTAGCTTACGCGCAAGTTCGCATACGCTACCGACTGAATCGTTTCCGGCTGTAACGAATGTAAATCCGTCAGTGCAGCCGGATGCTCGGGAACCGGAACCCGCCCGGCGACGGCGGCGCCACCTGCATGGCCGGCACGTTCGTCTCGCTGGCCGGGTTCGGCGATTCGGCCGTGCCGGAGGCCGGCGCAGCAACCGCCGCGCCCGATGCACCCGCCGGCGCCGGCGCCGGCGCCGCGCCGCCCACTGCTGCTGCGCCCGCCGTACCGGCCGCGCCGGCTGCCGCCGGTGCCGCGCCGTCTTCCGGCAGGTCGTACTTCGGCAGCGCGTCGTTGCTCGACGTCGCGGCGGCCTCGCCGCGCGCGTTGCTGATCAGCATCTGGCGGCGCTGCAGGTACGCGTTGCGCACGAACGAATACTTGTCGAGCGCCGCGGCATCGAGCACGTCGCCCGCGCCGAGCAGGTTCGAACGCGTGTTGACGAGGTTCACGCCGAACAGGCCCCAGCTCAGGCCATCCGGCTTCACGTAGGTGAGCGGGTTGCCGACGTAGTCGACGCCGAGGCCGGCCGTGTCGCGCAGCGTGCTCGGGCCGAGCAGCGGCAGCACGAGATACGGGCCCGACGGCATGCCGTAGCGACCCATCGTGATCCCGAAGTCGGCCGTGTGCTTCGGCAGCTTCGCGATCGTCGCGACGTCGAACAGGCCGCCGACGCCGAACACCGTGTTGATCACGACGCGCATGATGTCGCCGACACCGTCCGCGATCCGCAGCTGCACGATGTTGTTCGCCGCGATGTAGACGTCGCCGATGTTCGAGAAGAAGTTCGTCACGCTGTCGCGCACCGGCTGCGGCACCACGTACTGGTAGCCCTTCGCGACCGGCTTCAGCGCGTACGTGTCGACCTTGTCGTTGAACGTGTACATCGTCCGGTTGAAGCCTTCGAGCGGATCGCCCTTGGTCGGCGTCTGCACGGTCGCGCAGCCGCTCAACGCGGCGACTGCCGCTACCGCCAGCGCGGCGTGCCTGATGCGGATCGTGTGCATGGTCATTACCCTCTTGTTTTCTCTCGCGTGGTTATTGAGCCGCCGAGCCGGACGCGGCGGACACCGCCGACGCCGGTATCGCCACCGGTGCCGGAGCGGCCGGCGCGGCCGATGCGCCGGCGGCCGGCTTCGCGCCGCCCGCATCGGCGGCCTTGCTGTACAGGAACTGGCCGATCAGGTTCTCGAGCACGATCGCCGACTGCGTCATCGTGATCGTATCGCCCGACTTCAGCATTTCGGTGTCGCCGCCCGGATCGAGGCCGATATATTGCTCGCCGAGCAGGCCCGACGTCAGGATCTTCGCCGACGAATCCTTCGGGAACGGGTATTGGCCGTCGACGTCGATCGTGACGAGCGCCTGGTACGTGTTCGTGTCGAAACCGATCGACTTCACGCGGCCGACCACGACGCCGGCGCTCTTCACGGCCGCGCGCGGCTTCAGCCCGCCGATATTGTCGAATTTCATCCTCACCGAGTAGGTCGGCTGAAACGACAGCGAGCTCATGTTGCCGACCTTCAGCGCCAGGAACAGCACCGCAAGGAAGCCCACCACCACGAACAGGCCGACCCAGAAGTCGAGAGCAGTCTTTTTCATCGTCATTCCAAAATTTGGCTTGGCTGAGGCTTAGCTGAACATCAGCGCGGTCAGCAGGAAATCGAGGCCGAGTACGGCGAGCGACGCGAACACGACCGTCTTGGTGGTCGCGCGCGACACGCCTTCGGGCGTGGGCTTCGCTTCATACCCTTGAAACAGCGCAATGAAGGTCACGGCGAAGCCGAACACGATGCTCTTGATCACGCCGTTGCCGACGTCGGCCCAGACCTGGACCCCGCCTTGCATCTGCGACCAGAACGCGCCGGGATCGACGCCGATCAGCACGACGCCGACGAAGTAGCCGCCGAGCACGCCGACCGCGTTGAAGATCGCGGCCAGCAGCGGCATCGCGATGATGCCCGCCCACATGCGCGGCGCGATCACGTTCTTGATCGGGTCGACCGCCATCATCTCGAGCGCGGTGAGCTGCTCGCCGGCCTTCATCAGGCCGATCTCGGCCGTGAGCGACGTGCCCGCGCGGCCCGCGAACAGCAGCGCGGTGACGACGGGCCCAAGTTCGCGCACGAGCGACAGCGCGACCAGCAGGCCGAGCGCCTGCTCGGAACCATAGCGGTTCAGCGTGTAATACCCCTGCAGGCCGAGCACGAAGCCGACGAACAGCCCCGACACGGCGATGATCACGAACGAATAGTTGCCGAGGAAGTGGATCTGCTTCGTGACCAGCCGCGGCCGGCGCAGCAGCGGGAAGAATTCCAGCACGAGGCGCACGAACAGGCGCGTGCCGTAGCCCGCCCGCTCGAGGCCGCCGATGACGTAACGTCCGATCGCGCTGATCATGCGCGCCCTCCGCCGAGCCCGAAATCCGCTGCGAGCGGCGGGCTCGTGTAATGAAATTTGAACGGGCCGTCCGGCGCGCCGTCGATGAACTGCCGCACGCTCGGATCGGTCGACGCGCGCAGCTCGTCGGGCGTGCCCTGCGCGAGCACACCGCCATTGGCCAGAAAATATACGTAGTCGGCGATCGCGAACGATTCCGGCACGTCGTGCGTGACGAGGATCGACGTCGCGCCGAGCGCCTGATTCAGCGTGCGGATCAGGTTCGCGGTAATGCCGAGCGAGATCGGATCGAGGCCCGCGAACGGCTCGTCGTACATGATGAGCTGCGGATCGAGCGCGATCGCGCGCGCCAGCGCGATGCGGCGCGCCATCCCGCCCGACACCTCGGACGGCATCAGGTCGCGCGCGCCGCGCAGCCCGACCGCGTTGAGCTTCATCAGCACGAGGTCACGGATCAGGTCTTCGGGCAGGTCGGTATGCTCGCGCAGCGCGAACGCGACGTTCTCGAACACCGACATATCGGTGAACAGCGCGCCGAACTGGAACAGCATGCCCATCTTGCGGCGCAACGCATACAGGCCGTCGCGCGTTTGCGCGCCGACATCGGCGCCGTCGAACAGCACCTGGCCGCGGCGCGCGCGCACGAGGCCGCCGATCAGGCGCAGCACGGTAGTCTTGCCGCAACCCGAGCCGCCCATGACCGCGACGACCTGCCCGCGGCCGAAGCGCAGGTTCAGGTTGGACAGGACGAGGCGGTCGCCGTAACCGAAGTCGACGTCGCGAAGTTCCAGCAGGGTCTCGGTAGGAGTGGGGCTCACGGAGCTGACAGTCCTTTTACGCAGAACGCCGAATTATAGGGCCTGCATTGGATTGATGTCGTGACGCCGTTCCAGGCCCTGCGGTCAATGATTGTCAAATTGTCCGGCAAAACATTGCTGCAATGCAATAAGCGCAGTCCGATAGTCGGCCGCGCCCGTGACCGCACTGACCACCGCGACGCTGCCGACGCCCGTCGCCAGCACGGCCGGCAGCGCGTCGAGCCCCACCCCGCCGATCGCGACGAGCGGCGCCCGCGCGCCCGCGAAGCGCGCGTAGCGGGTAATTCGCGCGAGGCCCTGCGGCGGCGCGGCGACGGCCTTGGTGGCGGTCGCGTACACGGGGCCGAGTGCGAGGTAGCTCGGGCGCTCGTGCAGCGCCCGCAATATTTCGTAATATCCGTGGCTTGAAAGTCCGAGCCGCAGGCCCGCGCGCGCGATCGCGGCGAGATCGGCCGTTTCGAGGTCCTCCTGGCCGAGATGTACGCCGTACGCACCCTCTTCTGCGGCGATCTGCCAGTGATCGTTGATGAACACGCGCGCATCGGGATAGCGGCGCCCGGCCGCGACCGCACGCGCGACTTCCCGGCGCAGCACGTCCGGCGTCGCGTCTTTCACGCGCAATTGCACGGTTCGCGCGCCGCCGTCGAGCACGCGCTCGACCCATTCGGCGCTCGGCACGACCGGATAGAGGCCGAGCTGCGCGGGGCACGGCGCGAACGCGGGCTCCGGCGCGGGCGGCAGCCCGGCGACGCGCGGGAATTGCGCGGCATCGACCGGCCACGCGTCGGCGGCGCGTGTCTCGTCGCCGTCGCGCCACGCCAGCGCGAGCACCAGCGCGTCGACCGGCGCGAAGCCGCAATCGAGGAACGCGGCGAGCGCGGCGATCCAGTCGTCCGCGAGCGGATGCGCGGCGTCGAGCGCGTAGCGCACGCCCGCCGCATGCAGCACGGCGCCCTGCTCGTCGAATTCGATCGCCACCGCGTCCGGCGACGCAGGCCGCGACACGGCCGACGCGCGCGCCTGCGCGACACGATCGCCGGCCGACACGATCAGCACGTCGCCGTCAGCCGGCGCGTCGGGCGCCGCCACGCAGAGCCGCCACGGCGCCGCGCCGTCCGGCCAGTCGCCGAGGCGCGCGCGAATTCGCTCGGCCGCTTCGGCCAGCTCGTCGGCCGGCGGCCAGAACGCATCGGCGAAGCGCGCGCTCATGCGCCGCCCCCGTCCTGGTGCCAGAACGGCATCCCGACGACCGGCGTGCTCGCGTGCGCGGTTTCGCGCGCGTCCATCGGGCCGGCGAGATACGCGGCGCGGCCGGCCTCGACGCCCTGCGCAAACGCGCGCGCCATGATTTCCGGGTGCGTGGCCTGCGACACGGCCGTATTCAGCAGCACGCCGTCGAAGCCCCATTCCATTACCTGGCACGCGTGCGACGGCACGCCGAGCCCCGCGTCGACGATCAGCGGCACGTCCGGCAGCCGCTCGCGCAGCACCCGCAGGCCGTACGGATTCACGACGCCCTTGCCGGTGCCGATCGGCGCACCCCACGGCATCAGCGCCTCGCAGCCGACGTCGAGCAGGCGCCGGCCGATCACGAGATCCTCGGTGCAGTACGGCAGCACCTTGAAGCCGTCCTTGACCAGTTGCGCGGCGGCTTCGATCAGCCCGACCGGGTCGGGTTGCAGCGTGTAGTCGTCGCCGATCAGTTCGAGCTTGATCCAGTCGGTATCGAATACCTCGCGCGCCATGTGCGCGGTCGTCACGGCTTCGGCGACGGTCTGGCAGCCGGCCGTGTTCGGCAGCAGCGGCACGGCGTGGCGCTTGAGCAGGTCGAAGAAGCCGGCTTCGGCCGTGCCGCCCGTCATCTGGCGGCGCAGCGCGACCGTCACCATCCCGGGGCGCGACGCGGCGATCGAATCGGACAGCGATTTCAGCGACGGATAGCGCGACGTGCCGAGCAGCACGCGGCTTGCGAAGGTTGCGCCGTATAGCGTCAGCGCGTCGGCGGAGGTGTGGGACGTCATGTCGTTTTCCTGGAAGAGCGGGGCGAAGCGGCGGCGCTCAGCCGCCCGCGACGGGGTGCACGACGTCGAGCGTGTCGCCCGCCGCGAGCGCGCGCGCCGCATGCTGCGTGCGCGCGACGAAGTTGCCGTTCAGCGCCACCGCGTACGGCGGACGCGCGCCGTACGCGGCCAGCGCGTCGGCCACCGTCGCGCCGTCGGGCAACGTCAGGGTCTGTTGATTGATCTGGATATCCATGAGGCTGGGTCGGATTCGGTCGGCGGCGCGCGTCAGGCCGGCTGGCGCGCGTCGTTGCGGTGATGAAGCAGCGTCGGCCAGCGGGCGGCGTCGCGCCACGCGGCGAACGCGTCGGCATCGCCGAGCGCGCCGCCGAGCGCGGCCTGCGCGAACGCGACGGCCGCCTGCGCGACTTCCGGCGCGATCATGAAGCCGTGCCGGTACAGGCCGTTGACGGCGAGCGTCGATGCGCCGTCCCAGATCACCGCCGGGCGATGATCGGGCAGCGTCGGCCGGCACTGCGCGTTGAGTTCGAGGATGCGCGCCTCGCCGAACGCCGGATGCACGGAGAACGCCGCGCTCAGCAGTTCGAGCGCGGAGCGCACGCTGACGGGCGACATGTCCTCGCCCTCCACCTCGGTCGCGCCGATCACATAGAGGTCGTCCTGCTTCGGCGCGATGTACAGCGGATAGCGCGGATGCAGCAGCCGCACGGGCCGCGAGAGCCCGATGCCGGGCGCGTGCACGCGCGCGACTTCGCCGCGGATGCCGCGCAGCGCGGGCAGCGCGGCTTTCGCGCCGAGCCCGCGGCAATCGATCGTGAAATGCGCGGCAGGCAGGTTCGCGTCGTCGACCGACGCGTGCCAGTGCAGCGCGACGCCGCGTTCGGCGAGGCCCGCCGCGAGCGAACGCAGCGCCTGGCGATTGTCGAGCTGCCCTTCGCGCGGCAGCATCAGCCCGCGCGCGAAGCGGCCCGCGAGCGCGGGTTCGGCCGCGTCGACCTGCGCGCCGGCGAGCGTCACGAAGCCGCCGTCGAACAGCTCGGCCGGCGCGTTCGCGCGCACGCGCCGCTCGAACAGCGGCGCCTCCGCGCGGTCCGCGTGATGCCAGACGACGAGCGTGCCGTGATGCTGGAAAAAGACGGGTTCGGGCAGTTCCGCGAGCCACTGCGGCCAGCGTGCGAGCGACGCGGCGCCGAGCTCGGTGATCAGCAGTTCCGCGCTCGCCGCTTCCGCGAGCGGCGCGAGCATCGCGGCCGCGACCCACGCGGCCGACTGCTCGCCGTCCGGGCCGCCGCGCTCGTAGAGCGCGACGCGATGCCCGTCGCCCGCGAGCCGCCACGCGATCAGGCGGCCGACGAGGCCGCCGCCGAGCACCGCGAAATCGGGTCGTGCATCCCGGACGTTCATCGCGCGCCCTCCGCGCGGTCACGCGCGCCGAACGTCGACGCGCACGCGCCGCCGCCTGCGGACGCACGCGACGTCGGGACGGGAACCCTGCAAAAGACTGAAGATTGTGCGGTCATCATTCCTTCCGTAACGCGCAATGCGCGTACCCAAAAGGACGAAACCGGCAGCAAAGGCCGGCCGGGCGGGACTCGGGCGCTGACCATGTGGGATGGCAGCCAGCGCGGCCCGGCGGGATCAGAAACTTCCCTCGCCGGTATTACCCGGATCGGGTGCGAAGGGTCTTTCTCAGCCTCGCCGCGCTGCCCGGAACATCTGCCGGCCGCGCCACGAAGCACCCCTGTTTCGTCGTCGGTCATTAGACCATAAAAGCGGAAAGCGCCGCAAACTGTCCCCCTTGCGGCAAATTCGCCGGCGTGCCGCGCCGCTCTGGCACAATGCCCGCAGGCCGGCCGCGCGAGCGGCCGGTTGCCGCGTCACCGCCGGCCTTAAGTGCCGTTTAAGACGCGCGGGCCACCATCCGGACGCCCGCCGTCAGTCGGCACCCCGTCCCGGCATGCGTTATCGCGGCGCGCGTCCGGCTTCGCCCGGCCCGCGCGCCGGCTACTCATCAGGAAGCACATGACCCAATCGATCGATCCCGTCCGCTCCGCCTCCGACGCGCCGCAGGACGAGCGCCCGGTATCCGCATGGAGCCTCATCAAGCCCTACTGGGTATCGTCCGAATGGAAATTCGCGTGGGGCCTGCTGGTCACGATCATCGCGATCAACCTCTGCGTGGTCTGGATCAACGTCAAGCTAAACAAGTGGAACGCGCAGTTCTACAACGCGCTGCAGTCGAAGGATGTCCACGACTTCCCGAACCTGCTGATGCAGTTCTCCGCGCTCGCCTTCGCGTTCATCATCCTCGCCGTGTACGGCCGCTACCTGCGGCAGATGCTCGGCTTCCGCTGGCGCCAGTGGCTCACCGACCGCTTCCTCGGCCAGTGGCTCGGCGATCGCGCGTTCTACCGGATCGAGCGTGACCGTCTCGCGGACAACCCCGACCAGCGGATCACCGACGACCTCCAGTCGTTCGCGACCACGACGCTCGCGCTGTCGCTCGACCTGCTGTCGACGGTCGTCACGCTCGTGTCGTTCATCACGATCCTGTGGTCGCTCGCCGGCGCGCTGACGGTCACGCTCGGCGCGACGCCGATCGCAATTCCCGGCTACATGGTGTGGGCGGCCGCGCTGTACGCGGTGATCGGCTCGCTGATCATCCAGAAGGTCGGCCACCCGCTCGTGTCGATCAACTACCAGCAGCAGCGCGTCGAGGCCGATTTCCGCTTCGGGCTGATCCGCGTGCGCGAGAACGCCGAGCAGATCGCGTTCTACGACGGCGAGAAGACCGAGACCGGCAACGCGCAGACCCTCTTCATGCGCATCCGCGACAACTGGTGGCGCGTGATGAAGTACACGAAGCGGCTCACGTTCGTGCTGAGCTTCTACGGGCAGATCGCGATCATCTTCCCGCTCGTCGTCGCCGCGCCGCGCTACTTTGCCGGTGCGTTCTCGTTCGGCGTGCTGATGCAGATCTCGTCCGCGTTCGGCACCGTCAGCGATTCATTCTCGTGGTTCATCAACAGCTACTCGACCCTCGTCGAATGGCGCGCCACCGTCAACCGTCTGCGCGAATTCAAGCGCGTGATGGGCACGTCGCACCTGAAGGAAAGCCTGTCGCCCGCGACCGAGCACGGCGGCATCAACCTGCACTACATCGACGCCGCGAAGCTGTCCACGTCGTCGCTGAAGCTCGCGCTGCCGAACGGCAACGCGCTCGCGAACATCGGCGACGTCACGATCGAGCCCGGCTCGCGCTGGCTCGTGATCGGCAAGTCGGGTTCCGGCAAGAGCACGTTCATGCGTGCGCTCGCGGGCCTGTGGCCGTTCGGCGACGGTGCGATCGACGCGCCGGTCGGCGCGCGGATGATGTTCGTGCCGCAGACGAGCTATTTGCCGATCGGCACGCTGAAGGCCGCGCTCACCTACCCGGCCACGCCCGACAAGTTCAGCGACGAAGCGTGCCGCGACGCGCTGCGCGCATGCCGCCTCGAGGATTACGTCGAGCGCCTCGACGAAACCGCGCACTGGACGCGCGTGCTGTCGCCGGGCGAGCAGCAACGGCTGGCTGGCGCGCGCGTGCTGCTGCACAAGCCCGACTTCCTGTTCCTCGACGAAGCGACCAGCGCGCTCGACGCCGACAACGAAGCGCGCCTCTATCACCTGTTCGCCGAACGGCTGCCGAAGGCCGCGATCGTCAGCATCGCGCACCGCGAGTCGCTGGCCGCGTTCCATGTCGGCACGATCAACGTCGAGCGCGTGACCAGCGACGACAAGGTCGCCGCGTGAACGCACGCGCCGCGCACCTTGCGCGGATCGCGCTGATCACCGGCGCAGGTTCGGGGATCGGCGCGGCGCTCGCGCGGCGGCTCGCGGCGCCCGGCGTCGCGCTGGCGCTCCATGCGCGCGGCGCGGACGATGCGGCACGGGCGCGGCTCGCCGACGTCGCCCAGGCGTGCACGGCGGCCGGCGCGGAATGCATCACGCTGACCGGCGATCTCGGCGAGCCGGGTATTGCCGCCTCGCTCGTCGACACAACCGCTGCGCGCTTCGGCGGGCTCGACCAGCTCGTCGCGAACGCCGGCTTCGCCGCGCGGCAATCCTTTTCCGATCTCTCCGCAAACGCGCTCGCATCCGCCTTCGCGGCGATGCCCGGTGCGTTCTCCGCGCTCGCGGGCCGCGCACGGCCGCTGCTCGACGCGTCGGCCGCGCCGCGGATCGTCGCGGTCAGTTCGTTCGTCGCGCACCGCTACCGCGCCGATGCGCCGTTCGCGGCGACCGCCGCCGCGAAGGCCGCGCTCGAATCGCTGGTGCGTACCGCGGCCGCCGAATTCGCCGCGCACGGCATCACCGTCAATGCGGTCGCGCCGGGCTTCACGCGCAAGGACCACGGGCCGAGCGCCGGCAATGCGGCCGCGTGGGCGCTGGCCGAACAGGCGACGCCGCTCGGCCGGATCGCCGAATCCGACGACGTCGCCGCGCTGATCGCGTTCCTGCTGTCGGACGCGGCGCGGCAGATCACCGGCCAGGTCATCCACGTCGACGGCGGCCTGACGCTCTGACGCGTCTCCCTTCCCGCCCGCCTTTCCGCTCGAACCCGCATCCGCCTTTTTGGCGTGCAGGACCGCGCCCGTAAAATAACCGCGACGCGGCGGCGCGACACGAGACAAGACGAGAGGGGGCGGCAAGCATGCAGGCATTCCAGTGGTTCAACGAATTGTCGACGCGCGAGCGCCGGACGCTGTACGCCGGATTCGGCGGCTACGCGGTCGATGCGTTCGACTTCATGATCTATTCGTTCCTGATTCCGACGCTGATCGCCACCTGGGGCATGACGAAGAGCGAGGCCGGGATGATCGCGACCAGTTCGCTGATCTCGTCGGCAGTCGGCGGCTGGGTCGCCGGCATCCTCGCCGACCGCTACGGCCGCGTGCGCGTGCTGCAGTGGACGATCGCGACGTTCGCGCTGTTCACGTGCCTGTCCGGCTTCACGCATTCGTTCTGGCAGCTCCTTGCGACGCGCACGCTGCAGGGTTTCGGCTTCGGCGGCGAATGGTCGGTCGTGACGATCATGATGGCCGAGACGATCCGCTCGCCCGAGCATCGCGCGAAGGCCGTCGGCACCGTGCAGAGCAGCTGGTCGTTCGGCTGGGGCGCGGCCGCGATTCTTTACTGGGCGTTCTTCGCGCTGCTGCCCGAGCAGGTCGCGTGGCGTGCGTGCTTCTGGATCGGCATCGTGCCCGCGCTATGGATCCTGTACATCCGCCGCAACGTCAGCGACCCCGACATCTACACGGCCACGCGCCGCGCACGCGACGAAGGCCGCGTGTCGGGCCACTTCCTCGAGATCTTCTCGCCGCCGCATCTGCGCGCGACGCTGTTCGGCAGCGCGCTGTGCACCGGCATGCTCGGCGGCTACTACGCGATCACGACGTGGCTGCCCACCTATCTCAAAACCGTGCGCCACCTGTCGGTGTTCAACACGAGCGGCTATCTCGTCGTGCTGATCGTCGGCTCGTTCGTCGGCTACGTGGTCGGCGCGATCCTGTCCGACCGGCTCGGCCGCCGCGCGTCGTTCATCCTGTTCGCGATCGGCTCGTTCTCGCTCGGCATGGCGTACACGATGCTGCCGATCACCGATACCGCGATGCTGCTGCTCGGCTTTCCGCTCGGCATCGTCGTGCAGGGCATCTTCGCAGGCGTCGGCGCATATCTGTCGGAGCTGTATCCGGGCGCGATCCGCGGCTCGGGCCAGGGCTTCTGCTACAACCTCGGCCGCGGGCTGGGCTCGTTCTTCCCGATCCTCGTCGGCGCGCTGTCGCAGTCGATGTCGCTCGTGAAGGCGATCGGCCTCGTCGCGGGCGGCGGCTACCTGCTCGTGATCGTCGCGGCGCTCGTGCTGCCGGAAACGCGCGGCAAGTCGCTCGCCGACGATCCGGCCGTCGCGTCGTGAGCCACCGCTTCGTTCCGGACACCGCATGCACGTGATCGTTCTCGGCGCCGGCGTGATCGGCGTCACCACCGCCTGGCACCTGCGCGAAGCAGGCTGCGACGTCACCGTGATCGAACGCGAGGCCGATGTCGCGCAAGCAACGAGCCTCGGCAACGCGGGCGTGATCGCGCCCGGCTACGTGACGCCGTGGGCCGCGCCCGGGATGCCCGGCAAGATCCTCAAGTACCTGTTCAAGCCCGCGTCGCCGCTGATCTTCCGGCCGACGCTCGATGCCGCGCAGTGGCGCTGGATCGCGCGCTGGCTGCGCGAATGCGAGTTCGAGCGGTTCCGCGTGAACAAGCAGCGGATGCAGCGCATCGCGTATTACAGTCGTGCGTGCCTGCATGCGTTTCGCGAGCGCTATCCATTCGACTACGGCGCGAGCCGCGGCTACCTGCAACTGCTGCGCGGCGCGTTCGACGTCGAGATGGCGCAGCCCGCGCTGAAGGTGCTGCGCGATGCCGGCATCGCGTTTCGCGAACTCGACGCGGCCGGCTGCACCGCGGTCGAACCGGGCCTACGCTGGGCACGGCAGGCCCCCGTCGGCGGCATCTACCTGCCTGACGACGAAGCCGGCGACTGCGCGCGCTTCACGCGCGAGCTGCGGGCGCTGTGCGAAGCGAACGGCGTGACGTTCCGGTTCCGTACCGCGATTCGGGCGCTCGATGTCACGGGCGGCAAGGTGCGCGGCGTGCGGGTCGACTCGCTCGAAGCAGGCGCGGCCGCTCAACGCGATGCCCTGCTCGCCGCCGATGCGATCGTCGTCGCGCTCGGCGTCGACAGCGCCGGCCTGCTGCGACCGCACGGCATCGACGTGCCGCTGTATCCGGTGAAGGGCTACTCGGCCACGCTCGCGGTCGTCGACGATGAAAAGGCGCCGTGCGCCGCGCTGATGGACGAATCGCTGAAGACGGCGATCACGCGCTTCGGCCCGACGCTGCGCGTCGCGGGCACCGCGGAACTCGGCAACCGCCGCGCGGCGCTGCGGCAGCAGGCGCTCGACACGCTGATGAAGGTGCTCGACGACTGGTTCCCGCACGCGGCCGATCGCGCGTCGGCGCGTTTCTGGGTCGGCCGCCGTCCGATGACGCCCGACGGGCCGCCGCTGCTCGGCGCGAGCGGGATCGATGGCCTCTGGCTCAACGTCGGCCACGGCTCGACGGGCTGGGCGATGTCGATGGGGTCGGGAAAGGTGGTCGCGGATCTCGTCACCGGACGCGCGCCGGAGATCGATCTGGCGGGCCTGACGCTCGCGCGCTATGACGGGTAGTGCTGCCGGCGGGTAACGTCGAAGCGATGTCGAAGCGATGCGCCGTTGCGACCGGCCTGGCGCGCGGCCGTCGGCGCGTATCGTTACTGCGGCGTCCGGCCTTCCGCCGGTGCGATCGGCGCCGACACGATCGGCCGATGCGACACGCCTTCCTGCGACAGCCGGCTTTCGAACAGCGTCAGCGCTTCGACCCGCACCTCGACGGGCCGCCCCGGCGTGCCGCCGTGCGCGGGCTGGCCAACCGCATCGTGTGGCAGCCGTGCGAGCGTGACGTGCGGCCGGAACGGCCGCCGGTCGGCCGGCACGCCGAGTTCGCGCAGCAGCGCCGCCAGCCCCGCATTCAGCGCGATGCAAGCGGCATCGGCCGCGAGCTCCGCGACGATCAGCCGAGCGCGCGGCAGGCTCGGCCACCACGCAATCCGCTCGACCGGCAACGACGGCAGCGCATGCGCGGCGGCAAGCGCGGGCAGGTGCGCGGCCAGCGCGTCGCACCGGTCCCGCTCGATTGCGCCGATGAACGCGAGCGTCATGTGCAGTTGCGCGGGCAGCGTGCGCCGCGCGCCACGGGTGACCGGCAACGCGTGCAGCGCGTCGCGCGACGCCGCATCGGGCATCAGCGCGACGAACGCACGGAGCCGGTCGCCGTTCATGACTCGCTCACGGCGGCCCGCGGCGCGTTCGACGCGTCGGCCGACGCCGGACGCTGCGGCAGCGGGCCGTGCTCGCCCCACACGTCGGCCGGCAGCACGCGCGCGAGTTCGGGGATCGTGTTGCGCGTGAACACCGGATCGGCGACGCCTGCCGTGCGCTGGCGGCGATAGTCGGCCCACGCGGCGTGCGCATACTTGCCGAGCGCGAGGATCGCGATCAGGTTGATGATCGCCATCAGCCCCATGCTCGTATCGGCCATCGCCCACACGAGCGGCAGTTGCCCGACGCTGCCGAACATCACCATGCCGAGCACGGCGATGCGGAACAGCGGCAGCACGCCGCGCCGCTTCGTGATGAATTCGACGTTGCCCTCCGCATACGCGTAATTGCCGATCACCGACGAGAACGCGAGGAAGAAGATCGCGACGGCCATATAGATGCCGCCCCAGTCACCGACGTGGCTCGAGATCGCGCGCTGCGTGAGCGCCGCGCCTTCCATTCCGGTGCCGAGCGCGTACTGGCCCGACAGCAGGATCACGAACGCGGTCGCGCTGCAGATCACGATCGTGTCGACGAACACGCCGAGCATCTGGATCAGCCCCTGCGTGACGGGGTGGCGCGTGCTCGCGGTCGCGGCCGCGTTCGGCGCGCTGCCCATCCCCGCCTCGTTCGAGAACAGCCCGCGCTTCACGCCGATCGCGATCGCCTGGCTGACCGCATAGCCGGTCAGGCCGCCGGCCGCCTGCTCGAGGCCGAACGCGCTCTTCACGATCAACGCGATCACGCCGGGCACCAGCGTGATGTGCGTCGCGACCGCATAGACCGCAAGCGCGAGGTAGCCGATCGCCATCAGCGGCACGATCACCTGCGCGACCGTCGCGATGCGGCGGATCCCGCCGAAGATGATCGGCGCGGAGAGCAGCACGAGACCGAGGCCGACCGTCTCGCGGCGCCAGCCGAACGACGTATGGAATGCGTCGGCGATCGCATTGGCCTGCACCGCGTTGAACACGAAGCCGAACGCGAGGATCAGCGACAGCGAGAACAGCACGCCGAAGCCGCGCGAACGCAGGCCCGTCTGGATGTAGTACGCGGGGCCACCGCGATAGCTGCCGTCCGGGTGCGACACCTTGAAGATCTGCGCGAGCGTCGCCTCGACGAACGCGGACGACATCCCGACGAGCGCGGTCATCCACATCCAGAAGATCGCGCCCGGCCCGCCGACCGTCAGCGCGACCGCGACGCCGGCGATGTTGCCGGTACCGACGCGGCTTGCGAGCCCGGTCGCGAACGCCTGGAACGACGAAATGCTGCCCGGCTCGCCCTTGCTGCCGACCAGCTTCATGCTGAGGAACAGCGCCTTCAGCTGGATCATCCGGAACCGCAACGTGAACCACGCGCCGGCGCCGAGCAGCAGCGCGATCAGCACGTAGTTCCACAACACGCCGTTGACGGTGTCGATCAGCCCATGCACGAATGCTTCCATCCAGAGTCCTTGTAAATAGCGTCAGTCATGTGCGGCGTCCGCGAACGCGGCCCGAGGGGCGACATGATATGACAGTTTGCAAGGATTATTACAAAACGAAAGGAATTGAGATGGCGAAAAATCGAAGCCGGATGTCATCAGGTTAGACGACGCTTCGCGAAAATGCGGGATGGCGATGCGATACGCTCCCGGTCCCGGCTACCGGCTGGCGCGCGCCCCGCATGAAAATCCGGACGTCGAAATGTCTTTCGGACGCCGCTCGCCCGACACCAGACCGGACACCGTCCGGATTGCCCGAACGGGACGCGAGAGGATGCAACTTCACCGACCAGAGAAGTATCCGCACGCGCTCATGATCCCAACCGTCATTCGCTACGCCAGTCGACTCGCGCTGATTGTCGTCATGGCAACCATCGCACTCATCGTGTTGTTTCTAGCCATTGTCGTGATCGCGCGATACGAGCCCGACGACGGCTATTGCCCCGGCGCACCGCTCGGGGAACTCGAAGCACGCATTCTGTCATTCGCCGAAGCGCGCGGCATGCGTCCGGACGACATCGAATTCGTCGGCATGCCGCGTTACCACGCCGACAGGCTCGGTTGGTGGCACTTCGACCTGAAGTCCGGCGAAGCGAGCTACGTCGCCACGATCGATTGCGGGCGTCACGTCACGGGCTTCGGGAAATTTCAAATGCTGCCGCTCGAACCGGCCACGGTGCAACGAAGCCATTCGTCGGCCGGTATCGAACCACGCGCGGTCGATCCCGTCCCAGGCTACCGATGATTCCCCGGGTCGACGCGCCGGACGACCGCGCGTTCAGCGCGTCAGCGAAGCCGGCCATTCCGGCAGGAGGCGGCGACGACGCCTGTTCAAGCTCGACACCGGTTTGGAACACACGCGCTAGCAGGCGCTCGGGCGACGCCGAGAATTCAGCTGCCCGGGTTACCCCTCACGTTGTTCATCCCGCATCGAGCGCCCCATGATTGCCAGCGTCATACGCGGATCGTTCCGGCTGGTTCTCTGGCTGGTTATCGCAACGATCTGCACCTACGCACTACTATTTTTCGTCGTCGCGACTTCCCGATATGAGCGGACCGAAGGCAGTTGCCCCGACATGTCTGTCGATGCGCTACGGAAAAAAGTCCAGGCCCGTCTTCTCGAAGCGCACGGAATACCGCCGGACAGCATCCGGTTCGACGGCGCGCCGCAGTATCACGCGTGGAAGCTGGGCGTGTGGGAATTCCCGCTGCGCGTTGACGAAACCCGATATACCGCGATGATCGATTGCAACGGGCAGCTTGCAAGCTACGGGCGAACCATCGATCCGTTGGGCGCCCCAACCGGGCAAACCCGCGATCACCCGCAGCCTCAAAAATAAAAAAACCGGGCGCCCTCTCGGACGCCCGGCTTTCCATCGAAACCCGCTCGCGCGATTCAGCTCAGCGCGGCAATTCCGAATGCCCCATCAGGTACGCATCGACCGAACGCGCGCACTGGCGGCCTTCGCGGATCGCCCATACGACGAGCGACTGGCCGCGCCGCATGTCGCCTGCCGCGAACACCTTGTCGACCGACGTGTAGTACGAACGATCGCCTTCGGTCGCCGCACGCGCGTTGCCGCGCGCATCCTTCGCGACGCCGAACGCGTCGAGCACCGGCGCAGCCGGCTGCGTGAAGCCCATCGCGAGCAGCACGAGATCGGCCTTCATCTCGAACTCGGAGCCCGGCACTTCCTGCATCTTGCCGTCCTTCCACTCGACGCGCACCGCGATCAGCTTCTCGACCTTGCCGTTCTTGCCTTCGAGACGCTTCGTCGCGACCGCCCAGTCGCGCTCGCAGCCTTCCTCGTGCGACGACGACGTGCGCAGCTTGATCGGCCAGTACGGCCACACGAGCGGCTTGTGTTCCTCTTCCGGCGGCTGCGGCAGCAGCTCGAACTGCGTGACCTGCTTCGCGCCGTGACGGTTCGACGTGCCGACGCAGTCCGAACCCGTATCGCCGCCGCCGATCACGATCACGTGCTTGCCCTTCGCGAGCAGCTGGTCGACGAGCTTGTCGCCCGCGTTCACGCGGTTCTGCTGCGGCAGGAAGTCCATCGCGAAATGAACGCCGGCGAGCTCGCGGCCCGGCACCGGCAGGTCGCGCGGCGTTTCCGAACCGCCGGCGATCACGACCGCGTCGAATTCTTCCTTCAGCGTGTCCGGCGAGATGGTTTCCTTCGCGAGGCTGCCGATCGACTCGGGCAGCGGATCCTTGCCGATGAACACGCTGGTGCGGAACGTCACGCCTTCTGCTTCCATCTGGCGCATGCGGCGGTCGATCAGCCACTTCTCGAGCTTGAAGTCGGGAATCCCGTAACGCAGCAGGCCGCCGACGCGATCGTTCTTCTCGAACACCGTCACGTCGTGGCCCGCGCGCGCGAGCTGCTGCGCGGCGGCGAGGCCCGCGGGGCCCGAACCGACGACCGCGACCTTCTTGCCGGTCTTGTGCTCAGGCGGCAGCGGCTTCACCCAGCCTTCGCCCCAAGCCTTGTCGATGATCGCGTGCTCGATCGACTTGATGCCGACCGGGTCGTCGTTGATCCCGAGCGTGCACGCCGCTTCGCACGGCGCCGGGCAGATGCGGCCCGTGAACTCGGGGAAGTTGTTGGTCGAGTGCAGGACTTCGATCGCCTGCTGCCAGTCCTGGCGGTAAACGAGATCGTTGAAGTCGGGAATGATGTTGTTGACCGGGCAGCCGTTGTTGCAGAACGGGATGCCGCAATCCATGCAGCGCGCGCCCTGGACCTTCGCGTCCGCGTCGGTCAGTGCCGCGACGAATTCCTTGTAGTGCTTCACGCGCGTGAGCGGTGCTTCGTACGCCTCGTGGCGGCGTTCGAACTCCAGAAAACCGGTTGCCTTGCCCATAAGGTGCTCTTCTGTTCGGTGTATCGGGTGGGGGAGCCGCGCGCGGCCGTCAGGCGCGCGCGGCATTCGCTATGTCGTTCGTCGCTCAGGCGGCCAGCACTTCCTTCGCCGCCTTCTTCGCACCGATCTCGCCCAGCGCGCGCTTGTATTCGTGCGGGAACACCTTCACGAACTGGCGGCGCGCCGCGTCCCAGTTTTCCAGCAGCGACTTCGCGCGCGGCGAGCCCGTGAACTGGAAATGACGCTCGATGAGCCCCTTGAGCAGCGCTTCGTCCGTCGCGCCTTCGTGCCAGAGTGCGCGGTCGACCGTGCGCTCCTGCTCGGCCTGCTGCAGCACCGGATCGAGCGCGACCATCGACTTGTTGCACTTCGCCGCGAACGTGCCTTCCGGATCGTAGATGTATGCGAGGCCGCCCGACATACCGGCCGCGAAGTTGCGCCCGGTCTCGCCGAGCACGACGACCGTGCCGCCCGTCATGTATTCGCAACCGTGGTCGCCCGTGCCTTCGACGACCGCCGTCGCGCCCGAGTTGCGCACGCAGAAGCGCTCGCCCGCCACGCCGCGGAAGAAGGCCTCGCCTTCGATCGCGCCGTACATCACCGTGTTGCCGCAGATGATGTTTTCCTCGGACTTGCCGCGGAAGTCGTTGGTCGGGCGGATGATGATCCGGCCGCCCGACAGGCCCTTGCCGACGTAGTCGTTGCCGTCGCCGACGAGGTCGAGCGTCACGCCCTTCGCAAGGAACGCGCCGAAGCTCTGGCCGGCCGTGCCCTTCAGCTGGATGTGCACCGCGTCGTCGGCCAGGCCGTCGTGGCCGTGCTTCTTCGCGATCACGCCCGACAGCATCGCGCCGACCGTCCGGTTCACGTTGCGCACCGGCTGGATGAACGACACATGCTCGCCGTTCTCGATCGCGGCCTTCGCCTTCTCGATCAGCACGTGGTCGAGCGCACGCTCGAGGCCGTGATCCTGCACGTCGACGTGACGCGGCGCGACGTCCTCGCACTCTTCCGGCTGGTAGAACACGCGCGAGAAGTCGAGGCCCTTCGCCTTCCAGTGCTCGATGCCCTTGCGCGTATCGAGCAGGTCGGCGCGGCCGATCAGGTCGTCGAACTTCGCGATACCGAGCTGCGCCATGATCTCGCGCACTTCCTCGGCGACGAAGAAGAAGTAGTTCACGACGTGCTCGGGCTGGCCCTTGAACTTCGCACGCAGCACCGGATCCTGCGTCGCGACGCCGACCGGGCACGTGTTCAGGTGGCACTTGCGCATCATGATGCAGCCTTCGACGACGAGCGGCGCCGTCGCGAAGCCGAATTCGTCCGCGCCGAGCAGCGCGCCGATCACGACGTCGCGGCCCGTCTTCATCTGGCCGTCGGCCTGCACGCGGATGCGGCCGCGCAGGCGGTTCAGCACCAGCGTCTGCTGGGTTTCGGCGAGGCCGAGTTCCCACGGCGTGCCGGCATGCTTGACCGACGACAGCGGCGACGCGCCCGTGCCGCCGTCATGGCCGGCGATCACGACATGGTCGGCCTTCGCCTTCGCGACACCGGCCGCGACCGTGCCCACGCCCACTTCCGACACGAGCTTCACGGAGATGCTCGCGCTCGGGTTCACGTTCTTCAGGTCGTGGATCAGCTGCGCCAGATCCTCGATCGAGTAGATGTCGTGGTGCGGCGGCGGCGAGATCAGGCCGACGCCCGGCACCGAGTAACGCAGCTTGCCGATGTATTCCGACACTTTGTGGCCCGGCAGCTGGCCGCCTTCGCCCGGCTTCGCGCCCTGCGCCATCTTGATCTGGATCTGGTCGGCCGATGCGAGGTACTCGGCGGTGACGCCGAAGCGGCCCGACGCGACCTGCTTGATCTTCGAGCGCAGCGAATCGCCGTCCTTCAGCGGAATGTCGCTGACGATCTCGTCGCCGATCACCGACTTCATCGTCTCGCCCGCCTTGATCGGAATGCCGCGCAGTTCGTTGCGGTAACGCTTCTGGTCCTCACCGCCTTCGCCGGTGTTCGACTTGCCGCCGATCCGGTTCATCGCGACAGCGAGCGTCGCGTGCGCTTCGGTGCTGATCGAACCGAGCGACATCGCGCCCGTCGCGAAGCGCTTGACGATGTCCTTCGCCGGCTCGACGTCGTCGATCGGGATCGCCTTGGTCGGCTCGACCTTGAACTCGAACAGGCCGCGGAACGTCATGTGACGCTTGGTCTGGTCGTTGATCAGGTGCGCGTATTCCTTGTACGTCTGGTACGAGTTGCTGCGCGTCGCGTGCTGCAGCTTCGCGATCGAATCCGGCGTCCACATGTGGTCTTCGCCGCGCACGCGATACGCATACTCGCCACCCGCGTCGAGCATGTCGCGCAGGACCGGGCTGTTGCCGAACGCGTCGCGGTGCAGGCGGATCGCCTCTTCCGCGACTTCGAACAGGCCGATGCCGCCGACCTTCGACGCCGTGCCCTTGAAGTACTTCTCGACGAGGTCGCTCGACAGGCCGAGCGCTTCGAAGATCTGCGCGCCGGTGTACGACATGTACGTCGAGATGCCCATCTTCGACATCACCTTCTGCAGGCCCTTGCCGACCGCCTTCGTGAAGTTGTAGACGGCCTTCTCCGGCGACAGGTCGCCCGGCAGGCCTTCGGCCATCTTCGCGAGCGTTTCCATCGCGAGGTACGGGTGCACGGCTTCCGCGCCATAGCCCGCGAGCAGCGCGAAGTGGTGCGTCTCACGCGCGGAGCCCGTCTCGACGACGAGGCCCGTGCTCGTGCGCAGCCCTTGCTGGACGAGATGCGTGTGGATCGCCGACGTGGCGAGCAGCGCCGGAATCGCGACGTGCTCGGCGTCCGTCTTGCGGTCCGACACGATCAGCATGTTGTAGCCCGACTTCACCGCGTCGACGGCTTCCGCGCACAGCGACGCGAGGCGCGCCTCGATGCCTTCCTTGCCCCACGCCACCGGATAGCAGATGTTCAGCTCGTACGCGCTGAACTTGCCGCCCGTGTACTGGTCGATCGCGCGGATCTTCGCGATGTCCTTGAAGTCGAGCACCGGCTGCGACACTTCGAGCCGCATCGGCGGGTTGATGTTGTTCGTGTCGAGCAGGTTCGGCTTCGGGCCGACGAACGACACGAGCGACATCACCATGTTCTCGCGGATCGGGTCGATCGGCGGGTTCGTGACCTGCGCGAACAGCTGCTTGAAGTAGTGATAGAGCGTCTTGTTCTTGTTCGACATCACCGCGAGCGGCGAGTCGTTGCCCATCGAACCGACGGCTTCCTCACCCTGCTGCGCCATCGGCGCCATCAGGAACTTCAGGTCTTCCTGCGTATAGCCGAACGCCTGCTGGCGGTCGAGCAGCGCGGCGCCCTGGGTGCGGCCGGCCGCGACGTCCTCGGCCTTCGGCTCGATCTCGTCGAGCTTGATGCGCACCGCGTCGATCCAGCTCTTGTACGGCTTCGCGTTCGCGAGGTTGTCCTTCAGTTCCTTGTCGTCGATGATGCGGCCGTGTTCCATGTCGATCAGGAACATCTTGCCCGGCTGCAGACGCCACTTCTTGACGATCTTCGATTCGGGGATCGGCAGCGTGCCGGCTTCCGACGCCATGATGACGAGGTCGTCGTCCGTGACGATGTAGCGCGCCGGGCGCAGGCCGTTACGGTCGAGCGTCGCGCCGATCTGGCGGCCGTCGGTGAACGCGATCGCGGCCGGGCCGTCCCACGGCTCCATCATCGCGGCGTGGTATTCGTAGAACGCGCGGCGGTTCTCGTCCATCAGCGTGTGCTGTTCCCACGCTTCCGGGATCATCATCATCACCGCGTGCACGAGCGGGTAGCCGGCCATCACCAGCAGCTCGAGACAGTTGTCGAACGACGCGGTATCCGACTGGCCCGGGTAGATAAGCGGCCACAGCTTCGGCAGATCGTCGGCGAGCACGTGCGACGCGATCGCGCCGGTACGCGCGTTCAGCCAGTTCACGTTGCCCTTCACGGTGTTGATCTCGCCGTTGTGCGCGATCATCCGGTACGGGTGAGCCAGTTCCCACGCCGGGAACGTGTTGGTCGAGAAGCGCTGGTGCACGAGCGCGAGCGCCGACACGACGCGCGGGTCCTGCAGGTCGCGGTAGTACACGCCGACCTGGCCCGCCAGCAGCAGCCCCTTGTAGACGACCGTGCGCGCCGACATCGACGGCACGAAGTATTCCTTGCCGTGCTTGAGCTTCAGCGCCTGGATGCGGTGGCTCGCCGTCTTGCGGATCACGTACAGCTTCCGCTCGAGCGCGTCGGTCACCATGATGTCCTTGCCGCGGCCGATGAAGATCTGGCGGATCAGCGGCTCGCTCGCCTTCACCGTCGGCGAGATCGGCATCGCATGGTCGACCGGCACGTCGCGCCAGCCGAGCACGACCTGGCCTTCGGCCTTCACCGTCCGCTCGAGCTCCTGCTCGCACGCGAGACGCGATGCGTTCTCCTTCGGCAGGAAGATCATCCCGACCCCGTATTCGCCGGCCGGCGGCAGGTCCACGCCCTGCTTCGCCATTTCCTCGCGATAGAACGCGTCCGGAATCTGGATCAGGATGCCCGCGCCGTCGCCCATCAGCGGATCGGCGCCGACCGCGCCGCGGTGATCGAGGTTCTCGAGGATCTTCAGACCCTGCTGGATGATCTCGTGGCTCTTCTTGCCCTTGATGTGAGCAACGAAGCCGACGCCGCAGGCGTCGTGTTCGTTTTGCGGGTCGTACAGACCTTGTGCGGCGGGCACCGCGGCGAGCGGCTGCTGGTGGTCGTTCATGGGGACACCGTCGTAAAGGGGGCCTGGAGGCCGTTGAACCGTTTTCTTGTTGCCATCGATCCCGCTCCCGACGGGAGACGGCGCGGCCGACAGTGGTTGGGCAGACTTCGCCCGGGCCACCGGAATTCGGAATATACGCGACGAATCAAGGGAATAGCAACAAAAACCGCTTGATTGAACCCCAATTAAATGGATGCCTTGATGTGGTGCTGTTTTATTGGGTCTGTATCGTTTTGGTGCAAAAAGAAGCGGCGCCCGTAGCGCCGCTTCTGGCCCGCCTTTCCGGCCTTACTGCTGGATCGGCGGCGTGTTCTCGCGCACCTTTCTGGGGCGTCCGCGCGGCAACGGCGAGACGCGCCGGTTCGCGGTGCGCGCCGCCCACTCGCGGTAATTCTCGCCGCCGAGCACCCAACCCTTCAGCGTCGCCTGCTGCAGCTGGTCGGCCTGCCGCTCGTCGAGCGGCTGCTCGCACAGCTCCTTGTACGCGCGCTGGCGGTCGAACGGCGTGTTGCCGAGCGCCCAGTAGAGCGGATGGTCGGTGATCAGGCTGTCGACGGTGAGCCCGACGTGATGCCGGTAGCTCGACCACCGATAGGCCTCGGGCGTCGCGACGAGCTGCGAGCGCACCGGGCTCATCTCGACCACGCGGCTCGCGAGCAGGAAATAGCGCTCGCCTTCGATCACCGTCGCGCGATAGCGGCCTTCCCACAGGGTGCCGCGCCGCGAATAGCGCCGGTTGAAATGCGCGACGTAGCGACGGCCGACGGCCTGCATCGCCTTCGGCAGGCTCGCCTCGTCGCTCGGCGTCACGAGAAGTTGCACCTGGCGCGGCAGCAGCACGTAGGCATGCACCGACAGGTGATGATCGCGTGCGGCGGCCTTCAGGCAGTCGATGAAGAGTTCGTAGTCCTGGTCGTCGACGAACGCGGGTTGCTGATCCAGGCCGCGCAGTATCACGTGCTGCGGCTGGTCGGGAACGTAGAGTCGTGCTAACCGTGCCATGCTGAATGTCCGTTTGAACGCGTTAGGAAATACCCGGAGGTCCGAAAATGCGCACTGCGTAGAATGCCTGCCCCTGCGGCGCGCGTAAGCGTACGGTCGTGCGAATCCTAGGGTGAAAACTCTAACTTACGAGCTTGTTTGGTTTTAAACGCAGTCGTCATAATGAGCACGCCTTTGATCGGAGGAGACACAATGAAACGAAAACTGGCCATTACGGGGGCCGCAGCGCTCGCATTCACGTTCGCGGGCGGTACGGCACATGCACAATCCGCAGGTGATTTCTACGTCAGCACCGGCTGGCTGCACCTTTCGCCGCAGGACAGCAGCGACCCGCTGTTCGTCTACGGCGTAGGCGGCACGCCCATCAACCAATCGATTCCCAACACCGGCGCCGGCATCACCGACGCCGATACGCTGGGGCTCGCAACGGGCTACTTCGTTACCGACCATATCTCCACCGAGCTCGTGATGGGGATACCGCCGAAGTTCGACATTACCGGCAAGGGTCAGTTCGAAAAGTTCGGCGTACTCGGTCGTGCGTACCAGTGGAGCCCCGCCGTCTTGCTTCGCTACCACTTCAACGACGCCAACGCGAAGTTCCGTCCGTATGTCGGCATCGGCGCAACGTATATCTGGTTCACCGGCGCGAAGATCACGAACAGCAGCTTCGAGAACGGCGTGCTCGGCGGCCCGACCAGCGCCACGACCAGCAACCAGTGGGCGCCCGTCTTCAACGCCGGCTTCACGTACAACTTCACGAAGCACTGGTTCGCGGGCCTGTCGCTCTCGTACATCCCTGTCAGCGTGACCGCGACCTTCACGACGGCCCGCCGGACGCCGGTCGGTACGCTGACGGAAACGTCGAAGGCCCACATCTCGCTGAACCCGATCGTCACGTACCTGAACGTCGGCTACCGCTTCTAAGCGTAGTCGAATATTTGGGGAATGGTTAATCCTGCTGCAATTTGTAGCGGATTTTTCCTGGCGTAACGTCTCCACGATGCAAAACGCCCCGGCGGGAATCCCGTCGGGGCGTCGTTTTTTCGCGTCAGGCACGTTCCGGGCAAGAGTTTCACCGGACAACCGCCACCGCCGCGGCCGTGGCCGTCAGACGACGTGGATGTCGTCCAGCGCATCGGGCGCGATCAGGTCGATTCGGTCCGTGCAGACCGCATCGACGCCCCAGCGCGCGAGTTCGCGCGCCCGTTCGAGGTCGTTCACCGTGTAAACCAGGATGCGCAGCCCGGCGGCCTTGATCGCGCGCACGAGCGGTTCGTCGAGCCGACTGTGGTCTGCATGCAACGATACGCAGTCGAGCGCGTCGATCACCTGCGCATGCCAGTCGTCCGGCACGACTTCGTAGAGCATCCCGCGCGGCAGCGCCGGCACGCTCGCGCGTGCCTGTTGCAGCGCGTCGAACGAGAACGACGACAGCAGCGGCGCCACGGCGGCATCGCGCCAGTACGCGGCCGCGTCGGCCGCCACGCGCTGGCCGGTTTCGCGCTCGCGCCCCGGGCACGGCTTGATCTCGACGTTCGCGGCCAGCCCGTGCGCGAGGCAGCGCGCCGCCGCCGCCTCGAGCGTCGGCATTCGCTCGCCCGCGAAGCGCGCGTCGCGCCACGCGCCCGCGTCGAGCGCGGCCAGCGCCGCATAACGCATGCCCGCCGCCGCTCCGTGGCCGTTCGAGGTCCGGTCGACCGTGTCGTCGTGCAGCAGGAACGTCACGTCGTCGGCCGACAGCTTCGCGTCGAACTCGACCATCCGGTGACCGCGCCGCGCGCCCTCGTCGAGCGCGGCCAGCGTGTTCTCCGGCGCGAGCGTGCCGCCGCCGCGATGGGCGACGACGCGCGGATAGGGCCAGTCGGTACGGATCGTCATCATCGGTCTCCCGGCAGTCAGACAGTTTCAGCCGGCGCGCTTGCCGGTTTCGGGATCGAAGAAATGCAGCCGGTGCGCGGGCAGCGCAGCCGCCAGCGCCGTGCCGCGCGCCGGGCGGTCCGCGTGCGGCAGGCGCACCGCGACGTCGTGATTGCCCCAGCGGCCGTGCGCGAGATTGTCCGCGCCGAGCAGCTCGCACGAATCGACCGGCAGCGTCGCCTGCGCGACGCCCGGCTGCGGCGTCATGTGTTCGGGACGCACGCCGAGCACCCAGTCGCGCCCAGTGGCGATCTCGCGGCCGATGCCCGGCGCACCGGCGACCGGCAGCGCGGGGCCGCCGCCCGCGACCGTGAAGGTCGCGCCGTCTTCCGACAGCCGGCCGTGCAGCAGGTTCATCGCGGGCGAACCGATGAAGCCTGCGACGAACACCGTCGCCGGCTTCTCGTACACGTCGACCGGCGCGCCGATCTGCTCCGCGTAACCGCGGTTCATCACGATCACCCGCTGTGCGAGCGTCATCGCCTCGATCTGGTCGTGCGTCACGTACACGCTCGTCGTCGCGAGCCGCGCGTGCAGCCGCTGGATCTCGAGCCGCATCTGCACGCGCAGCTTCGCGTCGAGGTTCGACAACGGCTCGTCGAACAGGAACACCGATGGCTCGCGCACGATCGCGCGCCCCATCGCGACGCGCTGCCGCTGGCCACCCGACAGTTCGCGCGGCCGCCGCGCGAGCAGCGGCTCGAGCTCGAGGATCTTCGCGGCCGCGGCCACCCGCGAATCGATCGTCGCGCGCTCGATGCCGCGGATCTTCAGCCCGTAGCCCATGTTCTGCGCGACCGTCATGTGCGGGTACAGCGCATAGTTCTGGAACACCATCGCGATGTCGCGATCCTTCGGCTCCAGCGTGTTGACGACCCGGTCGCCGATCGCGATCTCGCCGTCCGTCACGGACTCGAGCCCCGCGATCATCCGCAGCAACGTCGACTTGCCGCAGCCCGACGGGCCGACCAGCACGATGAATTCGCCGTCGGCGATCTCCACGTCGATGCCGTGCAGCACGTGCTGCTTGCCGTCGTAGGATTTCCTGACGCCCTTCAAGCTCAGCGCAGCCATACCTGGTCCTTCTCCCGGTTACCGTCGGTCGTTCATTTCTCGGAATCGACGAGGCCGCGCACGAACCAGCGCTGCATCGCCAGCACGACGACGAGCGGCGGCATCATCGCCAGCAGCGTCGCCGCCATCACGTATTGCCATTCGGTCGCGGCGTCGCCGCTCGCGATCATCGTCTTGATGCCCACCACCGCCGTCGACAGCGACGCTTCCGTCGTGATCAGGATCGGCCACAGATACTGGTTCCAGCCGTAGATGAACGTGATCACGAACAGCGCGGCGATGCTCGTCTTCGACAGCGGCAGCACGACGTCCCAGAAGAAGCGCAGCGGCCCCGCGCCGTCGATGCGCGCCGCATCCATCAGCTCGTCGGGCAGCGTCATGAAGAACTGGCGGAACAGGAACGTCGCGGTCGCCGACGCGATCAGCGGCATCGTGAGCCCCGCATAGGTGTTCGTCAGATGCAGCGTCGACACGACCTGCACGGTCGGGAAGATCCGCACTTCCACCGGCAGCATCAGCGTGACGAAGATCAGCCAGAACGCCGTGTTGCGAAACGGGAAGCGGAAATAGACGATCGCGTACGCGGACAGGATCGACACCGCGATCTTGCCGACCGCGATCCCGAGCGCCATCGCGAAGCTGTTCACGAGCAGGCGGCCGAACGGCGCCGTCGTGCCGCCGCTGCCGTGCCCCCAGATGTACGCGATGTTCTCGAACAGGTGCGTGCTCGGCACGAGCGACAGCGGCACGGTGAACACTTCCTGCGCGTTCATCGTCGCCGCGCAGAACGCGACGTAGACAGGGAACACGATCAGCACGACGCCCGTGATCAGCACCGCATGGCAGAACAGGTCGAAGCCCTTGCGATTTTCGATCATGCGTATTGCACCCTGCGTTCGACGAAGCGGAACTGGATCACCGTGAGCCCCACGACGATGATCATCAGCACCACCGACTGCGCGCCCGAGCTGCCGATGTCGAGCCCCTGGAAGCCCTCCGCGAAGATCTTGTAGATCAGCGTCTTGGTGCTCTGCGCCGGGCCGCCGCCGGTGGCCGCGTCGATCACCGGGAAGGTGTCGAAGAACGCATAGACGAGGTTCACGACCAGCAGGAAGAAACTCGTCGGCGACAGCAGCGGCAGCACGATGTTGAAGAAGCGCCGCACCGGCCCCGCACCGTCGATCGCCGCCGCCTCGATCAGCGAGCGCGGGATCGCCTGCAGCCCCGCGTAGAAGAACAGGAAGTTGTAGCTCACCTGCTTCCATACCGACGCCAGCACGACGAGGAACATCGCCTGGCCGCCGTTCAGCGCGTGGTTCCACACGATGCCGCCCTTCGCGAGCGCATACGTGATCAGGCCGATGCTCGGGTTGAACAGGAACGCCCACAGCACCGCCGCGATCGTCGGCGCGACCGCATACGGCCAGATCAGCAGCGTGCGGTACACGCGCGCGCCGCGGATCACGCGGTCGGCGCATGCGGCGAGCAGCAGCGACACGACGAGCCCGCTCACCGTGACGAGCGAACTGAACACGAGCGTCGTGCGGAACGAATCGAGATACAGCGGATCGGCGAACAGGTGCGTGAAGTTCGCGAAGCCGACGAATTCGCTCGACGTGCCGAACGCGTCCTGCATCTGCGTGGACTGCCACAGCGCGACGCCGGCCGGCCACAGGAAGAACACGGCGGTGATCGCGAGCTGCGGCGCGATCAGCAGGTACGGCACCGGGCTCGTACCGAAACGGGAACGGGATTGCATCGCAGATATCCGGTCAGGCGAAACGAAAAGGGACGCGCGGCGCCGCCGGCGGCACGAAGCGATGCGTGCTCAGCCGCCCGACTTCTCGAAGCGGCGCAGCAGTTCGTCGCCGCGCGACGTGGCCGAGTCGAGCGCGTCCTTCGGCGACTTCTTCTCCGCCCAGACCTGTTCGAACTCCTCGTCGACGATCGTGCGGATCTGCGGCATGTTGCCCAGCCGGAGCCCCTTCGTGTACGGCAGCGGCGGCTTGTTCAGCATCTGCTTGATCGCGGTTTCGGCGCTCGGGTTCTTCGCGTAGAAGCCCTGCTGGCGCGTCAGGTCGTACGCGGCGGTCGTGACCGGCAGGTAGCCCGTATCCTGGTGCCACTTCGCGGCGACGGCAGGCGTTGCCAGGTACGCGAGGAATTTCGCGACGCCCTTGTAGGTCGCCGGATCCTTGCCGGCCAGCACCCACAGGCTCGCGCCGCCGATGATCGCGTTCTGCGGCGCGCCCTTCACGTTCGCGTCGTACGGCAGCATGCCGGTGCCGTAGCTGAACTTCGCGAACTTCTGCACGTTCGCGAGCGCGCCCGACGACGTCGTCAGGATCCCGCAATCGCCGCTGTAGAACTTCGCCGACGCTTCATCCTTGCGGCCCGCGTACGTGAACGTGCCGTCCTTCGCCATCTGCTGCAGGAACGCGATATGCGCGATCTGCTGCGGCTTGTTGAACTCGAGCACGGCGTCGCTGCCGTCGAAGCCGTTGTTGCGGCTCGCGAACGGCAGCCCGTGCCACGCGCTGTAGTTCTCGAGCTGAATCCAGCCCTGCCAGCCGGTCGTGAAGCCGCAGGCCATTCCCGACTTGCGCAGCTTCTCGGCATCGGCCTTCACGTCGGCCCACGTCTTCGGCGGCTGGTTCGGATCGAGGCCCGCCTTCTTGAACGCGTCCTTGTTGTAGTACAGCACCGGCGTCGAGCTGTTGAACGGCATCGACACGAGGTGGCCCGTCTTCGCGTCGCTGTAGTAGCTCGCGATGGTCGGCACGAACGCCTTTTCGTCGAGCGTCACGCCGGCCTGCTTGAACACGTCGTAGACCGGCACGACCGCCTTCTTCGCCTGCATCATCGTCGCGGTGCCGACTTCATAGACCTGCAGGATCGCCGGCGCGTTGCCGCTGCGATAGGCCGCGATGCCGGCCGCGAGCGCCTGGTCGTAGGTGCCCTTGAAGACCGGCACGATCTTGTAGTCGCTTTGCGACGCGTTGAACTGGTCCGCGATCGCATTGACCCGCTCGCCGAGCGCGGCCTCCATCGCATGCCAAAACTGGATTTCCGTCGCGGCGAGCGCGACGTGCTGCACCCCGAACATCAGCGCGCCGCCGAGCGCGATCGACCGAACCAGTGTCCCCGCAGGCTTCTTCTTCATCGACCTCTCCTATGAAAACGTTACCAACAGCGTGTGCAACATTCCCGTCGCCATTGAACCGGCGAAGTCTAGTGTTCGTTTGTGACAGTCAGTTGTCGTTGACGACGAACAGGCGCTGGTATTCCTTCAGCGCGAAGCGGTCGGTCATGCCGGCGATGTAGTGCGCGACGAGACGCGGCTGCTGCGCCGCGTCGTCGGACTGGTACGGCGGCGGCAGCAGGCGCGGATCGTCGATGAACGCATCGAACAACCCCGTGACCACGCGTTGTGCCTTGCTCGCCATGCGCATCACCTTGTAGTGGCGATACAGGTTCTTGAAGAGGAAGCGCTTGAGGGCCGCTGCCTGTGCGGCGACCTCGGGGCTGTGCGACACGAGCGGCGGCGCGGCGCGCACGTCGTCGAGCGACGCGGGCGCGACGCGCACGAGATTGCGCGTCGTCTCGTCGATCAGGTCGACGATCAGCGTGTTGATGATGCGGCGCACCGTCTCGTGCACGAGACGGCGGCCTTCGAGGTGCGGGAATTCGGCGAGCGCCGCTTCGTAGTGACGCTGCCACAGCTCGACTTCCGCGAGCTGCTCGATCGTGATCAGGCCGGAGCGCAGGCCGTCGTCGACGTCGTGGTTGTTGTAGGCGATCTCGTCCGCGATGTTCGCAAGCTGCGCTTCGAGCGACGGCTGGCGGCCCTGCAGGAAGCGCTCGCCGAGCGCGCCGAGCTTGCGCGCATTGTCGCGCGAGCAGTGCTTCAGAATGCCTTCGCGCGTCTCGAAGCACAGGTTCAACCCGTTGAACGCGCCGTAGTGCTCCTCGAGCTCGTCGACGACCGCAAGGCTCTGCAGGTTGTGCTCGAAGCCGCCGTGCTCGCGCATGCACGCATTCAGCGCGTCCTGCCCGGCATGGCCGAACGGCGTATGGCCGAGATCGTGCGCGAGCGAGATCGCTTCGACGAGATCCTCGTTCAGGCGCAGGTTGCGCGCGACCGAGCGCGCGATCTGCGCGACTTCGAGGCTGTGCGTGAGGCGGGTGCGGAACAGGTCGCCTTCGTGATTGACGAAGACCTGCGTCTTGTATTCGAGCCGGCGAAATGCGGTCGAATGGACGATGCGGTCGCGATCGCGCTGGAATTCGGTGCGCGCCGCCGGCGGGGTTTCCGGATGGCGGCGGCCGCGCGACTGCGATGCGTGCGCGGCATACGGAGCGAGATGGGCTTCCAGCGCCGCCAGCGTCGGCGGCTCGGCCACCGGCGCAGCGGATGCGCGGTTGGCTTCGGGCAGTGTGCTGCTGGATGTCTCGCTCACGTCTCCTCCATGTCAGGGGCGCCGGCGGATCCGGGCCACCGTTAGCGCGTCGTCTGCGCCAGTGTAGCGAATACCGCTTCGTCCGGCGCCTGCGCGATCAGCGTATCGCCGAATCGCTTCAGCAGGATGAACTTGATCGCGCCGGCCTCGGCCTTCTTGTCGACGCGCATCAGGTCCATGTAGCGCGCGTCGCCGAGCGCGGGCCCGCGGGTCGGCAGATGCGCGGCCGCGATCACCGCATCGAGGCGCTGCCGCGACGCTTCGTCGAGGAGGCCGAGCCGCACCGACAGGTCGCCCGCCATCACCATCCCGCAGCCGACCGCCTCGCCGTGCAGCCATTCGCCGTAGCCGAGCCCGGCCTCGATCGCATGGCCGAACGTGTGGCCGAAGTTCAGGATCGCGCGCAGGCCGCCTTCGCGCTCGTCGGCCGCGACGACGCTCGCCTTGATCTCGCACGAACGCTTCACTGCATGCGCGAGCGCAGCCGGCTCGCGACGGTTCAGCGCATCGACGTTCGCCTCGATCCAGTCGAAGAACTCGGCATCGGCGATCGCGCCCGTCTTGATGACTTCGGCGACGCCCGCCGCCAGTTCGCGATCGGGCAGCGTGGTCAGCGCGCCGATGTCCGCGATCACGGCCTGCGGCTGGTAGAACGCGCCGATCATGTTCTTGCCGAGCGGATGATTGATGCCCGTCTTGCCGCCGACCGACGAATCGACCTGCGACAGCAGCGTCGTCGGCACCTGGATGAACGGCACGCCGCGCATGTAGCACGCGGCGGCAAAGCCCGTCATGTCGCCGACCACGCCGCCGCCGAGCGCGACGAGCGTCGTCTTGCGATCCGCGTGATCCGTGAGCAGGCCGTCGAAGATCAGGTTCAGCGTTTCCCAGTTCTTGTACGCCTCGCCGTCCGGCAGCACGACGGTCGACACGCGCTTGCCGAGCGGCGCGAGCGCCGCGCGCAGTGCGTCGCCGTAGAGCGGATCGACCGTCGTGTTCGTGACGATCGTGACGGACGAACCCCTGACGTGGGGAGCGAACAGCTCGGTGCGGCCGATCAGGCCGGCGCCAATATGAATCGGATAGGCGCGGTCGCCCAGATCGACGTTGACAGTAATCATGCTTGTAGCGGCTTGGCGATGACGCCGGCCAGTTCGAGTTGCATCAGCACCATGTTGACGAGACCGTTGACCGACGGACGGCCGGTCTCGATGACGAAATCCGCGCATTCGCGGTACAGCGGGTCGCGCACTTCGTACAGCGCTTCGAGACGCCCCTTCGGATCTTCCGTCTGCAACAGCGGGCGGTTCTTGTCCTTGCGCGTGCGCAGCCACAGATCGTGCGGATTGGCGCGCAGGTAGACGACGATGCCGTTGGTTTTCAGGCTGTCGCGATTTTCCGGGCGCAGCACCGCGCCGCCGCCCGTCGCGAGCACGATGTTCTCGCGCTGCGCGAGATCGGCGATCACCTGCGTTTCGCGATCGCGAAACCCGGCCTCGCCCTCCAGCTCGAAGATCACCGGAATGCGCGCGCCCGTACGGGCCTCGATTTCGTGGTCGGAGTCGAAGAACGTCCTGTCGAGACGACGCGCGACCGCACGGCCCACGGTGGTCTTACCCGCTCCCATAAGGCCGACGAAAAATACGTTTGCATGTGGGTCCCGCGCTTGCAACGGCTTCCTCTGCTTCAATCTTGCTGGTGTGTGGCGCAGCTTACTGGCAAAGCGGCTGCCTTGTCGAGCCTGCGCCGGCGGCTTCCGGCCCCGTTTTCTCGGCATCCGCGTCGCCCGTGCCGGGCGCGCCGCAACGCGCATCGACGACGGTCGGCGTGATGAAGACGACCAGTTCGTTGCGCTGGTCGCGCTGCGCGCGGTGCCGGAAAAGCGCGCCCAGAAACGGTATTTTGCCCAAGAGCGGCACCCGCGTCACATCGTTCCGGTTCAGTTGTTCATAGATGCCGCCGATCGCGACCGTCCCGCCATTCTCGACCTCGACCCGCGTCTGCACATGCTTCGTATGGATGGCGGGGCCCGCCGCGGTCGGCTCGCCGACGCTGTCCTTGGTCACGTCGAGATCGAGCACCACGCGCCCGTCCGGCGTGATCTGCGGCTCGACCTCCAGCTTGAGCGTCGCACGGCGGAACTGCACGCCGCTCATGCCATTGCCCACCTTCGCCTGGTACGGCAGCTCGGAGCCCTGCTCGACGATGGCCTTGACGCGGTCGGCCGTCACCACCCGCGGACGCGAAACGATCTGGCCCCGGCCCTGCGCCTCGAGCGCACTCAGCTCGATGTCGAGGACGCGGCTGAGCGGCGCGGCGAACAGCGTGAAGCCGGCGGTCGCCGCGTCGAAGCCGCCGAGCGGCCGCGCGGCGAGATCGAGCGCGTTGCACGCGTCCGCCGTGAACGACGCGCCGTCGGCCGACGACGGCCGCCCCTGCGCGCGCAGCGCGACACGCGCGCCGAGGTTGCGCGAGAAACCCTGCTCGCCTTCGACGATGCGGGCCTCGATCCGGACCTGCCGCGACGGACGGTCGATCGCGTCGATCAGGCCCGCGATCTGCACGATACGCGGCGCGAGATCGGTCACGAACAACAGGTTCGTGCGCGGATCGGCCGCCGCGGCGCCGCGCTTCGACAGCAGGCGCTGGCCGGTCGCGCCGGCCAGCAGCCGTTGCACGTCCTGCGCACGCGGATAATGCAGCGCGAACGTACGGCTCGCGAGCGGCTCCAGATCGGCGGCCCGCGCATGCATTTCGAAGCGCTCGCGTTCGCGCGCAGCCAGCTCGGCTGCCGGCGTGACCCAGATCACGTTGCCGCGCCGGGACATCGCGAGCCCGTGCGTGTCGAGCAGCGTGTCGAACGCCTCGCGCCAGCGGACATTGTTCAGACGCAACGTCACCGTGCCGCGCACCTGCTCGCCGACGACGATATTGAGCCCCGTGAACCGCGCAATCGCATCGAACGCAGCCGCGAGCCGGGCGCCCTGCAGATTCAGCGAGATCCGCCGCGCGTCGTCCGCATCGCCGGGTTGCCGCGCCGTGGCGTCGCTCATCCGGGCCGGCGGCGCCAGCGGGATCGGCGGCCCCTCCAGCGTGGGGATCGGTGCGGCGGTTTCCGTCTGCAGTGCCGCGCGCGCCGCCTGATCGAACAGCGGCGGTCCGGTGTCCTCCGCTACCGCGCTGTCCACCCCGTCGGCCACGCGCAGCGGCAGCGGCAAACCCGGCACCGACATATCCGTCGACCCGGCGGGCCAGACCGCCGGCAGCGGCGGCAACGACGCGCTAGCGCCGGCCGCCGTCACGCCGGCCCAGAGGACAAACACCCAACAGCCGTGTTTCGTCATGGCCGGCCTCCGTCGTCCAGGACGAGCCGCTGCGATCCGTCCGCCGTCGCAAGCGTCACGGCCACGCGATCGACGCGCACCACGCGCGCAGCCCCGAGCACCTCGCCAGGCGCGACGGTCGTGAACGCGCCATCGCCGTCGTCGAACAACGCGAGACCGGTACGCGCGTCGCGAATCGTGCCGGCAAGGCGGGCTGCGCGCCCCGCCGCTTCGGCCGGGCCAGCCTCGCCGAACGGATCGGCGTCGGACGCAGCGGCGCGAACCGGCGTGTTGGCCGCCGCGGCCGTTGTCGCCGGCAGCGCCGGAAACACGTCGACGGACATGTCCACCCGCGCCGCCGACATGCCGCGCTCGATACGAAGCGCGGACGGTACCGCCAGCACCGGGAAGCGCGCCAGCCCGCCAACCATATGCAGCAACGCGCGAAAACCGCCATCCGCGGCGATGTGCACGGTGTGCCGGCCGTCCGGTGCCACGCCATCGGCGCGCTGCGGTTCGATCGACACGCGCTGCAGCCCGCTCGACGCAGCGAGATCGGCCAGTTCCAGCATCAGCGCGGCCCATTCCGGCGCATGCGGCAAGCGGTCGTCACGTGTCGACGCAGGATGTCCGTCGCGCCGTTGCCCAGCGGAAGCCAGCACGCGTTGCGCGTCGGCCGCACGCGCCTGCGCTGCGGCGAGCAACGCGCGACTGTGTGCCAGCCCGCTCCAGTCGGCCGCATTCGCCAGATGAATGCCGCCTGCCAGCACGGCCGCGAATGCCAGCACGCAACCCGCGGCATGCGCGGCCGCTGGCGACACGCGCGGCATGCGGCCCGGCCCGGCGCCTCCGAGCAGCGCCGGCCGATGCACGAGCGCCGTCATGCGCCCCCTCCCGACACCGTCCGCGACGACATCGCGTCGTGCCAGCGCAACTGCACGGAGAACCGGAACGGCATCCCGGCCGCGGAAGCCGGCCCATCCGAGGCAGGCTTCAACGTCTCTATGTCGATCCGCCAGTCGCGCTGCTCGCGCGCCATCGCGGCGAGCCACCGCGCAGCCGCCCGGTAACTCGCGGCGCGCGCATCGAGCACGGCACCGGTCGTCGTCATGCGCAGCGCGTCGAGCCGGATATGATCGGCACGCACCTGCTTCAGGGTCGCCAGCAACCCTGCCACGCGCCGGTAAGGCGCGGCCAGCGCAGCCGCTTGCGCGTCGCGCTGCGCGATGGCAGCGGCGGCATTGGCGGCGCGCGCCGCAGCAGCCACCTGTGGCTGCAACTGCCGCAGCCGTGCCTCCACGCCGGCGCGCTCGGCGTCCACCCACCCCCGCGACAACACGGCAGCGCCCGTCCACAGGCCGGCGCCGAGCACGCCGAGCAGGATCGCCACGCCGCACTGCGCGGCCCGACGACGCCGCAACGCCAGCGCCAACCGCTCGCGGTACGGCAGCAGATTGAAGTCGCCGAATACCGCCTGTACCGCCTGCTCGCCCGCAACCGCCGCGCCCCCGTTTGCCGCCACGTGACCGGCCATCATTCCCACACCCCGCGCAACGCCAGCCCGAACGCGACGGCAAACGCCGGGCCGCCCGGCATGCCGGCACGCGCGCACGGCTGGCCGTCCCAGCCCGTGCAGTCGAACGGGACCACCGCCGTGCCGAGCACATCGCCAATCTCGGCGACGGACGTATCGAAGCGGGCGATACATCGCTCGTCCCCGGCAACGAATACGCAACGCACGGCCCCGAGCACGCGCCGGCGCAACGCATCGGGAAGCGCCTCCGGCAACGTGCCGGACAGGGTGAGCACCGGCATGGTCGACCGGCCTTCGACTCGCCAGCCGCGCACGCCCGCGTCGCAGAACCAGAGCACGGCATAGGCGCCCTGCGCGTCGAGTTCGAACTGCGCGGCATAGCGCAGCGCGCGCAGCACGGCGGCCGACTCGCCGTCGATCACCGTCAGGTCGATACCGGCCTGGGCGGCCACGTCGATCCGCCGCTCGAGCAGCGCCAGCGGCGCCACCGCCACCGCGATCTCGCCGGACCGCGCGCCGCCGTAGTGCCGCCAGTCGAACGCGAGACTGTCCGGCGCCAGCCCCGAGATGCGTTCGGCCGCCTGCCGCGCGGCATCCGGGATGTCGCCGCGCCCGGCCAGATCGAGCGTCGCGGTGCGCATCTCGTCGTCGTGCAGCGCCATCACGCCGCGCGCGTCGCACCGCACATCGGACGCCGACAGCCGCGCCACGGCTGCCGCCAGCGACCGCGCGACCGCCGCCCACCGCGCGTCTTCCGGCGCGCCCGCCAACCCGACCGGTTCCCGCTCGAGCCCCTCGACGCGCACCTCCGCTTCCCTGCCGCGCCGGCTCAGCACAGCCACCCTCACTTCGTGCGCACCGACGTCGATTCCCGTCGACCGGTGCCTGCCCTGTGCAAACCGCGCCACCCATCGTCCTGCCATCCCAGCCTCCCGAAATCGTCGCGGCCCACGCCGCGTTTCCGAGACCTGATTCTGCAAAGCGACGCGTGCGGCCGACAGTCGGCCAAACGGCCAGCATCCGCTCACGGCGGCCGTGCACGGACTATGCTGACGGCATGCCGACCCGCGGCTTTCCGACGGGCGGCCCCCGCGTCAGGACCGGTCTTACCGGGCAGCTATAATCGCGGGACTGTTTTCCGGTATGCCTATGCAATCCACGACTCCTACGTCCCCGCCTCCCGCCCCGGAGCCGAAAAAGCGGCCCTGGTGGCAAAAAATCCTGCTCGGCTTCGCCGCGATGTGCGTGGCCCTCGTCGTGGCCGGCGGCCTCGTGCTCGGCTACGCGCTCGTCGTGGCGTGGCCGAACATGCCGTCGCTCGACGCGCTGACCGACTATCGGCCGAAGGTGCCGCTGCGCATCTATACGTCCGATCACGTGCTGATCGGCGAATTCGGCGAGGAGCGCCGCGACGTCGTCCATTTCAAGGACGTGCCCGACTCGCTGAAGAAGGCGATCCTCGCGATCGAGGACGCGCGCTTCTACGATCACGGCGGCGTCGACCTCACCGGCATCATCCGCGCCGGCTTCGTCGCGCTGACGAACGGCCACGCGTCGCAGGGCGCGAGCACGATCACGATGCAGGTCGCGCGCAACTTCTTCCTGTCGAGCGAGAAGACCTACACGCGCAAGATCTACGAGATGCTGCTCGCGTACCGGATCGAGCGCGCGCTGACGAAGGATCAGATCCTCGAGGTCTACATGAATCAGATCTATCTCGGCCAGCGCGCGTACGGCTTCGCGAGCGCCGCGCGGGTCTATTTCGGCAAGGACCTGAAGGACATCACGCTCGCGGAAGCCGCGATGCTCGCGGGGTTGCCGAAAGCGCCGTCCGCGTACAACCCGGTCGTGAACCCGAAGCGCGCGAAGGTGCGCCAGGAATACATCCTGCAGCGGATGCTCGAGCTGAACTTCATCACGCGCGAACAGTACGACGAAGCCGCCGCGCAGCCGCTCGTCGTCAAGGGTCCGGGCCGCGATTTCAGCGTGCACGCCGAGTACGTCGCGGAAATGGTCAGACAGATGATGTACGCGCAGTATCGCGAGGAAACCTACACGCGCGGCTTCAACGTCGTGACGACGATCGATTCCGCGGACCAGCAGGTCGCGTACACCGCGCTGCGCAAGGGCATCATGGATTACGAGCGCCGCCACGGCTATCGCGGGCCGGAAGGCTTCATCGAGCTGCCGGCCGGCGCCGACGACCGCGAACAGGCGATCGACGACGCGCTGCTCGAGCATCCCGACAACGGCGAGCTGATCGCCGCGGTCGTGACGGCCGCGAGCCCGCGCCAGATCACGGTGGCGTTCATCGACGGCAGCACGGCGACGATCGAGGGCGACAACCTGCGCTTCGCGTCGGGCGCGCTGTCAGCCAACGCGCAGCCGAACCGCCGCATCCGCCCCGGCGCGATCGTCCGCGTCGTGAAGAACGACGCCGGCAAATGGTCGATCACGCAGTTGCCGCAGGTCGAAGGCGCGTTCCTGTCGATCGTCCCGCAGGACGGGGCGATCCGCTCGCTCGTCGGCGGCTTCGACTACAACAAGAACAAGTTCAACCACGTCACGCAGGCGTGGCGGCAGCCGGGTTCGTCGTTCAAGCCGTTCATCTACTCGGCGTCGCTCGACAAGGGCCTCGGGCCGGCCACCGTGATCAACGACGGCCCGCTGTATTTCAGCGCCGCGGAAACGGGCGGCCAGCCGTGGGAGCCGAAGAACTACGGCGGCGGCTTCGAGGGCCCGATGTCGATGCGCACCGCGCTGCAGCGCTCGCGCAACCTCGTGTCGATCCGGATCCTGAACCACATCGGCACGAAATACGCGCAGCAATACATCACGCGCTTCGGCTTCGACGCCGAGCGCCATCCGGCCTACCTGCCGATGGCACTCGGCGCCGGCCAGGTCACGGCGCTGCAGATGGCCGGCGCGTACTCGGTCTTCGCGAACGGCGGCTACCGCGTCAATCCGTACCTGATCGCCGAAGTCACCGATCCGAACGGCGCGATCGTCGCGCGCGCGCAGCCGCTCGTCGCCGAGCAGAACGCGCCGCGCGCGATCGACGCGCGCAACGCCTACGTGATGAACAGCCTGCTGCAGAGCGTCGCGCAGCGCGGCACGGGCGCGCGGACCAACGTGCTGAAGCGCACCGACCTCGCGGGCAAGACCGGCACGACGAACGACTCGCACGATGCGTGGTTCGCTGGCTACCAGCACACGCTCGCCGCAATCGCGTGGATCGGCTACGACAATCCGCGCAGCCTCGGCGATCGCGAAACCGGCGGCGGCCTGTCGCTGCCGGTCTGGATCGACTACATGGGTGCGGCGCTGAAGGGCGTGCCGGAGTTCAAGCCGACGGTACCGGACGGCGTCGAATCGCTCGGCAGCGAGCTGTATTTCACCGAGTTCACGCCGGGTCACGGCTTCGTGTCGACGGTCGGCGTGCCGCAGGCGCCAGCTGCGCAGAACGTCGACGAGGCCGTGCCGCACGTCGACGAACAGGAAAAGCAGGACATCATGAACCTGTTCCAGGGCCACTGACACGCGGCCCGGCCATGAAGAAAGCGCCCCGCGGGGCGCTTTTTCTTTTGGTCCGACGTTCGGGGCCCGGTGCCCCTGCCGTCACGCGCTGAACGTGATCGGCAGGCCGGCCTGCTGGGTCGCGTATTCGGTGAGCGCGGAGAAGAACTCGGTGCCCGTGCGCGTATCGCGCCATGCGTCATCGATGAAACGGTAGTGGAATCCGCCCGCCTTCGCGGCAATCCACACTTCCTTCATCGGCGGCTGCAGGTTGACGATGATCTTCGAGCCGTTCTCGAACGTCAGCGTCAGCACGCTGCCGTTGCGCTCCAGATCGATGTCGTGATCGCCATCGTTCGCGGCGTCCACGGTGCGCTCGACGGCCGCCAGCACGGCCTCGGCACGGGCCAGGTATTCAGTATCGGACATGCTAAACTCTATCGGTTAAATTGTTCAGGGACGATCATGCGAGTCGTTTTCCGGATGAGCGCGATTGTAGCGGCTTTGGCGATTCTTGCCGGCTGCGGTCAAAGCGGCGCGCTCTATCTGCCCACCGTGCCCCCGATGCCCAAGCCGATCCAGCAGCAGAATACGCCGCCGTCGGACGTGAAACCGACCGACGAAAACGCGTCGTCCGACGAGACGCCCGACACGTCCGGCTCGCCGCTCACGCTGTCGCCCGAGCTGTCGAGCAGTGCATCGACCCTGCCCGCCCCGGCATCGGGCCCGGCGGCCACGAAGTAACGACGCGATGCCGCCCGCGCGGCGCTCGCGACAAGGCGATGACTTCCCGGTCATCGCCTTTTGTTTTTCCGGGCCCGGCCGCCCCGCCCCGTCACGCGCGCACGCGCCGCCATCCCCACGCAACCAGCCGCCAGCCGAGCAGCGCGGCGACGATCGCCGCGTAGAGCTTCGGCTGCGCGAGATTGTGCTTGCCGGCCCGCATCCACCAGAAGTGCAGCACGCCGAACAGCGCGATCGCGTAGATCGCGCTGTGCAGCGTCGCCCAGTGGCGACCGAGCCGGCGCACCATCGCGCGCGGCGACGTCGCGGCGAGCGGAATCAGCAGCACGAACGCCGCGAAGCCGACCGTGATGAACGGGCGCTTGCCGATGTCCTTCAGGATCGCGACGACGTCGAACCACTTGTCGAACCACAGGTAGGTCGTGAAATGCAGCGTCGCGTAAAAGAACGCGAACAGCCCGATCATCCGGCGAAAGCGCAGCAGCGGCGCGAAACCCGTCATGCGCCTCACCGGCGTGACGGCAAGCGTGACGCACAACAGGACGAGCGTCCACAAGCCCGTCGAGCGCGTGATGAATTCGATCGGGTTCGCACCGAGCCGGTCGGTCAGCCCGAACAGCACGAGGCGCGCGAGCGGATAGAGGCCGGCCGCGAACACCAGCACCTTGGCCGGTGCGAGCCAGCGCGGCGCGGCGGGACGGATCGCACCGGCCCGCGCCACGCGCGCGGCCGGCCCGGCGCCCGCGGCGCGTACGGGCGAGAGCGTCGAAGGAGGCATGTCGTTTCTCACGATCGCGCTCAGAAATTCTTCTTCAGGTCCATGCCCTGATACATCGATGCGACCAGATCGCCGTAGCCGTTGAACATCAGCGTCTTGCGCTTCGGCGTGAAGAAGCCGTCCTCGCCGATGCGCCGCTCGGTCGCCTGGCTCCAGCGCGGATGATCGACGTTCGGGTTCACGTTCGAATAAAAGCCGTACTCGTTCGCGGCGTACGTGTTCCAGCTCGTCTTCGGCTGCTTGTCGACGAAGCGGATCTTCACGAGCGACTTCGCGCTCTTGAAGCCGTATTTCCACGGCACGACGATCCGCACCGGCGCGCCGTTCTGGTTCGGCAGCACCTGCCCGTAGACGCCCATCGTCAGCAGCGTCAGCGGATTCATCGCCTCGTCCATGCGCAGCCCTTCCGAATACGGCCAGTCGAGCACGGGCGTCGACAGGCCCGGCATCTGCGACGGGTCGGCCAGCGTGATGAACTGCACGTATTTCGCGTTGCCGGTCGGCTGCACGCGCTTGATCAGCTCGGACAGCGGTACGCCGATCCACGGGATCACCATCGACCAGCCCTCGACGCAGCGCAGCCGGTACACGCGCTCCTCGAGCGGCGCGAGCTTCAGCAACTCGTCGAGATCGAACACCTTCGGGTGCTGCACCTCGCCTTCGACACTCACGCGCCACGGGCGTGGCCGCAGCGTGCCGGCGTTCTGCGCCGGGTCGCTCTTGTCGGTGCCGAACTCGTAGAAGTTGTTGTAGGACGTGATGTCCTTGAACGGCGTCACCTTGTCGATGGCGACGAACTTAGGGTTCGTTTTCGCCGCGAGCTTCGCTGCCCGCGGGTCGGGCGACGCATACGCGGCGAAGGCGGCGCCGCTGGCACCGAACAGGCCGCCCGCGGCCGCGACGCCGGCCGCCTGCAACACGCGCCGCCGGTTCTCGAATACCGCGGGCGGGGTGATCTCGCTCGGCGCGATATCCGCGCCGGTCAGTACGTTACGCAAAGGGCGTTTGATCCACATCGTGCAGCTCCTCCCGCATGCGCGGCGCGCACGCTTCATGAGCGTTCGACCCGGCCCGTCATGCGCCGTTCGACGCCCGGTTCGCTCGCCCGTTACAAAAGAAAACCGCCGGGCACGCGGTGCACCGGCGGTTTGATAGTCGGACGAGCGACGGAAATCTTACAGCTTGCCGTAGCTGTGCAGCCCGGACAGGAACATGTTGACGCCGAGGAACGCGAACGTCGTGACCAGCAGGCCGGTGAGCGCCCACCAGGCGGCCGCCGCGCCGCGCAGGCCCTTCATCAGCCGCATGTGCAGCCACGCCGCGTAGTTCAGCCACACGATCAGCGCCCAGGTTTCCTTCGGGTCCCAGCTCCAGTAGCCGCCCCATGCTTCGGCCGCCCACAGCGCGCCGAGGATCGTCGCGATCGTGAAGAACGCGAAGCCGACCGCGATCGACTTGTACATCACGTCGTCGAGCACGTCCAGCGTCGGCAGGCGATCGGCGAGGATCCCGCGCTCCTTCATCAGGTACGCGACCGACACCATCGCCGACAGCGCGAAGCTGCCGTAGCCGATGAAGTTCGCCGGCACGTGGATCTTCATCCACCAGCTTTGCAGTGCCGGCACGAGCGGCTGGATCTGCTGCGCATCGCGCGCGACCGAGTACCACATCAGGAAGCCGACCGCCGCGCTGATGACCAGCAGCACGAACGCACCGAGCGAACGCGTGCCGTAGTGGCCCTCGTAATACAGATAAAGCAGGGCGGTGATCAGGCTGAACAGGACGAACACTTCATAGAGGTTCGACACGGGGATATGCCCGACGTCCGCACCGATCAGGTAGGACTCGTACCAGCGCACCATCAACCCCGTGAAGCCCATCAGCACGGCGACCCACGTGAGCTTCTGGCCGATCGCGGCGCCCGTTTCCGAGCGCGCGAGCAAGCCGATCCAGTAGAAGATCGTCGCGAGCACGAACAGCGCGCTCATCCACAGGATCGCCGACTGGCTCGACAGGAAGTACTTGAGGAAGAACGCCGAATCGGCACGGGCGAGATCGCCCTGGTAGATCTGGATCGACAGCAGCGACAGCACGGCGATCGACGCCATCATCAGCCGCGCGGGCTTCCAGCGCCAGCCGAGCACGACAAGCGCCGGCACCGTGCCGATCATCACCGCCTTGTCGTAGTAATTCATGTGTTCGTTGTAGTGCACGAACGCATAGCCGGCGCCAACCACAAGCGCCAGGGCGAACAGCCAGTCGAACGGCGACAGGCGCGCGAGGAACGGACGCTCGTCGAACAGCGGCGACGATGCCGGCGCCGGAGCCGACGCCGTACGGGAAGAGGAAACTTGCGTGAGATCCATGATGTTACCGGGTGGAATTCTCGGAATCGGAACCGCCGCCGGCAGGCGGGCGGGCCGTCGAAGCCGCACCGGCGGGCGCGGCATCGCGAGGTGCGGCGCGCAAGGCGGCACCGGCCGCGTCGCGCGTCTGCACGAATTCTTTCTCGAAATCGAAGGTCTTGCGGGCCGTGGACATTGCCATCACCACATCGACGCCCGAACCGGCGTCCTTCAGCCAGAACCAGAGTCGCCGCTCGCGCACGTAGAACATCGAGAAGATGCCGGCGACCAGCAGCAGGCTGCCAAGATACACCAGATTCTTGCCGGGTGCGCGCGTCAGCTGAAATACCGAAGCTTGCACCTGCTTGAATGAGTCAAGCTGCAAATAGACCGGCGATCCATACAAGAAGCTGTCGGATAGCGCATTGATCGCGTTCTGCACGAAGCGGATCGTGTCGGTGCCCTGCTGCGCGGCCGGCTCGCCGGCACGCTCGCGGGCGATCTGCCAGACCTCCCACATCGAGCCCTCGAGCATCCGCAGCAGCAGGCTCGCGGCCTTCTCCTGCTCGCCCTTCGGCACCGAGCGGTCGATGAACGTCGCCACCGCCTGGAAGCCGCCGACCGGCTGGCCGTCCGCCCCGCGGCCGACGCTGTCGTCGCTCGCCGCAAAAAGGGTCAGCACCTTCGAGGCGCTGTCCTGCAGGCGGCCGCGCAGCGACGCGTCGCCCGGCAGCGAGCGCTGCGCGAAGCGTGCGGCGGCTTCGGTGCGCACGGCCGGATCCTCGAGCGCGGCGCGCAGGCGCATCCATTCGCCGATCGAATCCTGGCTGTCGGCCGGGATCCGCATGTAGCGGAACGGATCGTTCGGGCTCGCGCGCACGCCGGCGAGGAATACGCGCTCGCCGTTCATGTCGACGGGCAGCATGTAGTTGTTGAATTCGCGCGCCTGGCCGTCCTTGCCGCGGATCTTGTACTGCACCGACGGGCCGATGTTGTGGAGCTGCGTCGGCTTCGACGTCTTCGCGCCCGAGCCGAGCCGCTCGTCGAACGCTTCCTTCAGCGAGCTGGTCGTCGCGACGCCGCGCACGTCCGGCTTGCCTTTCGCGTCGGCCATGTTCTCGACGTTGATCGCGCGAAAATCGGAGAACTCGATCGTGTCGCCGTCGGCGCCCGGCACCTGCAGCGGCGCCGAGCTGCCGATCGTGCCCTTCACCGGGACGGTCGCCGCGTGGCTGCCCGTCATCGGGTAGGCCGTCATCTGCATCTGCGAGCCGCCGTCCTGGAAGCTCGACTGGTAGATCGACACGCCCTTGTACGTGAACGGCTTGTTGACCTCGACCCGCGCCGGGATCTTCCGGCCGGTCTCGCGATCGATCACGACGATGTCGCTCGCGAACAGCTTCGGCATGCCCGTCGTGTAGTAATCGACGATGAACTTGTCGAGCTGGATCGAAAACGGCAGATCCTGGATCAGCGAGCCGCTCGGCTGGTTCAGGATCGCGGTCGACACGAACTGGCCCTCCGGCACCCACGCATAACCGCGGAACGTCGGGTTCGACGCGGACAGGCGATGATCGGGCGAGATCTCGCTGATCGTCGCGCTCGTGTTGACCGGGCTCTTGCCGAACATCCACATCTGGAATTTGATCGGCAGGTTGCTGTCGAGCAGGCCGCCGATACAGATCACGATGATAGCCAGGTGCGCGGAGATGTAGCCCCACTTGGTCATCGCGCCGCGCTTCGCGGAGATCAGCGTCGCGCCGTCGGTTTCACGCACGACGTGCTTGTAGCCGGCCTTCGTGACGAACGTGGCGAGCGTCGCCGCGACGGTCGCGCGCGTACCGGACGCCGTGTACTCGGCCTTGTGGTGGAAGGCGCGCAGACTGCCTTCGCGGACCTTGTCCTTCCAGCTCTTCGCATCGGCAAGCATCTTCGGCGCGTTGCGGATCACGCACAGCGAGATCGACACGACGAGGAAGATCAGGATCAGCATGAACCACCACGCGCTGTACAGGTTGTACAGGCCGAGCGAGCGGAAGATGTCCGCCCAGAACGGCCCGAACTGGTTCACGTAGTTCGGATACGGATCGTCCTGGGTCAGGACCGTGCCGATGATGCTCGCAATCGACAGCACCACCAGCAGCGCGATCGCGAAGCGCATCGAGCTCAGCAGCTCGACCGCGCGTTTCGGCGCACCCTGACTCGACTTCGACTGCAACCCCGACGTGGTAACGCTCATTCAAACTCCGACTAAGGGGAAACAGCCCCCACGCTCACTATGTTCGCTTGGGGGGCGCAGCCCCCCATCGCCTGCAAGCCGCTCCATCCCGGCTCGGCCCGGCGAGTGCCGACAAAAAAGAAGGGCGAGGCAACCGCAACGGCGCGGCGCCCCACCCTTTTCTTGTTCTGACTCCGGCCGCCCTTCGGGCGCCCGGTCATTCCATTCGCGGCTGACCGCTCAACGCAGGCCCGCGATGTAATCCGCGACGGCCTTGATCTCGTTGTCCGACAGACGCGTCGCGATCTGATGCATCGCCTCGTTGTTGCTGCGCGCGCCGGCACCCTGCTGGAACGCGGTCAACTGCGCGACCGTGTAATCGGCCCATTGTCCCGACAGACGCGGGTACTGGACCGGGATCCCCTGCCCCGTCGGCCCGTGGCAGCTCGCGCAGGCGGGGACGCCCTTTTCCGCGATGCCGCCGCGATAGATCTTCTGGCCGACCGGCACCGTCGCCGCATCGCGTGCGGTACCGAGCTTCGTCGTCTGCGACCCGTAGTACGCGGCGACGTTGCGCATGTCGTCCGCGCTCAACGCGCTCGCGAATCCGACCATCACCGCGTTGTTACGCACCGGCCCCTTCGCGCCCGGCTGCGTCTTGAAGTCGTTCAACTGCTTGACCAGATATTCGGGATGCTGACCGGCGAGCTTCGGGAAACTGCCCGACGCGCTATTGCCGTCGGCGCCGTGACACGACGCACAGACCTGCCCGGCAATCGCCTTGCCGCGTTCGAGATCCGGCTTGGCCGCATCTGCCGCGTTTGCCTCCGCTACGAAACCTACGAACCCTGCTGCAACCTGAAGCACCATCAGAGACTTGCACAGTCGATTCATTCGCACACCCTGTTTCGTCTTGTGGGAATTTGAGGTTCTGCAAAAAACGACGGCGTTCAGTCTACCGCAGAAGCCACATAAAAGCGCGAGGCAGGCGCCCGGTGGCCTTCGGTAAAACCGCCGTATTGTACAATATCGTGTTGAAAGCTCCGGCGCCTATCGGGGCTACCCCGCCTCCACCAAGCGGCTCGCGCCGCCCGTCCTTCCGGTTCCCATGGCCTTTCTGCTCCATCAAGCCCGCTTCTACACGACCGTCAACCATCTGCGCGACCTGCCGCCGACGGTCCAGCCGGAAATCGCGTTCGCGGGCCGCTCGAATGCCGGCAAGTCGACGGCGATCAACGTGCTGTGCAACCAGAAGCGGCTGGCCTTCGCGTCGAAGACGCCCGGCCGCACGCAGCATATCAACTACTTCTCCGTCGGCCCGGCCGACGAGCCCGTCGCGAACCTCGTCGACCTGCCCGGCTACGGCTATGCGGAAGTGCCCGGCGCCGCGAAGGCGCACTGGGAAATGCTGCTGTCGTCGTATCTCGCGACGCGCTCGCAGCTCTGCGGCCTGATCCTGATGATGGATTCGCGCCGTCCGCTGACCGATCTCGATCGACGCATGATCGAGTGGTTCGCGCCGACCGGCAAGCCGATCCACACGCTGCTGACCAAGTGCGACAAATTGACGCGCCAGGAAAGCATCAACGCGTTGCGCAACACGCAGAAGGGACTCGACGCGTATCGCGACCAGGGCGTACAGGGCAAGCTGACGGTCCAGCTGTTCTCGGCGCTGAAGCGCACGGGGCTCGACGAGGCCCATGAACTGATCGAGAGCTGGCTGCGGCCGTCCGTCGCCGACGAAAAAAGCGAGCCTGTAGCACAATGAGCGGGCAACGCGCGGCTGGGATCGGCTGTGCGCACCTGACGGCACCTGCGGATTCGGCCGGCTCATAAAAAAACCCGCCGTTAAACGGCGGGTCAAACAGCCTAATCGAAAAACGACAGGCACCCGCTCAGGGAGGAGAAGCGGGGAGCTGCACGCAACGCGCGCCGCTCGATCGCTATCATATACCAACGATCTCGAAAATGACCTAAGGGTTCCGTAAGGTCCTTCTTGCCCTGATTTCTGCCAAATCGCCATGAGCTTCCATCCGCTTCATCGTCCGCGCCGGATGCGCCGCGACGACTTCTCCCGCCGCCTGATGCGCGAAAACCGCCTGACCACCGACGACCTGATCTACCCGGTGTTCGTCGTCGAAGGCACCAACGAACGCCAGCCCATCCCGTCGATGCCCGGCGTCGAGCGCGTGTCGGTCGATCTGCTGATGCACGTCGCCGAGCAGTGCGTCGAACTCGGCGTGCCCGTGCTGTCGCTGTTCCCGGCCATCGAGCCGTCGCTGAAGACGCCTGACGGCCGCGAAGCGGCCAATCCGGAAGGCCTGATCCCGCGCGCGGTGCGCGAGCTGAAGAAGCACTTCCCCGAACTGGGCGTGCTGACCGACGTCGCGCTCGATCCGTACACGAGCCACGGCCAGGACGGCGTGCTCGACGAGAACGCCTACGTAATCAACGACGACACGATCGAGATCCTGGTCGACCAGGCGCGTGCGCAGGCAGAAGCTGGCGTCGACATCGTCGCGCCGTCGGACATGATGGACGGCCGCATCGGCGCGATCCGCGAGATGCTGGAAAGCGACGGCCATATCCATACGCGGATCATGGCCTATTCGGCGAAGTTCGCATCGGCGTTCTACGGCCCGTTCCGCGATGCGGTCGGCTCGGCATCCAACCTGGGCAAGGGCAACAAGATGACCTACCAGATGGATCCGGCGAACAGCGACGAAGCGCTGCGGGAAGTGCGCCTCGACATCGACGAAGGCGCCGACATGGTGATGGTCAAGCCCGGCATGCCGTATCTCGACATCGTGCGCCGCGTGAAGGACGAGTTCCGCTTCCCGACCTACGTGTACCAGGTGAGCGGCGAGTACGCGATGCTGAAGGCGGCCGCGATGAACGGCTGGCTCGACCACGACAAGGTCGTGCTCGAATCGCTGCTCGCGTTCAAGCGGGCGGGCGCTGACGGCGTGCTCACGTACTTCGCGCTCGATGCCGCGCGTCTGCTGAAAGCGCAGCGCTGATCGCGCGCCGGCAGGCACCCGCAAAAACGGCGGGACACCTCGGTGTTCCGCCGTTTTTTGTTTACCGTCGATCGAGACGGTCAGCCGGCCCCGGATCTTCTCATCACCGGTTCGCCTCGGCCGGCCACCGTCATACCGTCGGAACGGCCGCCCGATCGAGGCTGCGCAGGAACGTGTCGGCCGCCTGATAGCCGACCACGCGGCCGATCTCGTTGCCGTGCCGATCGAAGAAGATGATGCCCGGCGGCCCGAACAGGTTGAAGCGCTTGAGCAGCGCCTGATCGTCCGGATTGTTCGCGGTGACGTCCGCGCGCACGAGGTGAAGCTGCGCGAGCCGCGCCTGCACGCGCGCGTCGGTGAACGTCAGATGCTCCATCTCCTTGCAGCTCACGCACCAGTCGGCGTAGAAGTCGAGCATCACGGGCCGGCCCGACGTCTTCAGCAGCGCGTCGAGTTCGCCGCTGGAGCGCACCGGGGCGAATGCGGGGCCGTCCTGCGCGGCAGCCGCGCCGGCCGTCGCCGCACCGCCGGACGCCACCGTACGCGCGGCCAGCACGGCCAGCGGCTTGACGGGATCGGTCGAGCCCGCAGCGAGGCCGACGAGCAGCGTCGCGGCCCAGATCGCGAGCGCGGCGCCCACGCCGCGGCCCAGGCGGCGCCAGATCGACGCAGCGCCGGCATTCGGCGTGAACAACCCGAGCGCCGCGGCCGCGATCAGCAGCCACAACGCCGCGAGCACCATCTTCAGCCCGCCCGCCAGCACCGGCCACACGATCCACAGCGCGGCCGCGAGCAGCACGATGCCGAAGAACACCTTGACGCCGTCCATCCACGCGCCTGCGCGTGGCAGCACCGTCCCGGCCCCGACGCCGACGACCAGCAGCGGCACGCCGAGCCCCAGCCCCATCGCGAACAGCGCCGCGCCGCCGAGCAACGCATTGCCGGTGTGCGCGATGAAAGCGAGCACGGCGAACAGCGGCGCCGTCATGCACGCGCCGACGACCAACGCCGACAACGCGCCCATCGCCGCGACCGCGACGAAGTGGCCGCCCTGGCGCGCGCTCGATGCGTCGGCCGCGCCGTTCTGCCAGCGTGCCGGCAGTGCGATGTCCTTGCCCGCGATCAGCGACACCGCGAACGCGGTCAGCAGCACGCCGAACGCGCCGAGCACCCACGGGTTCTGCAACCATGCGCCGAGGCTCTGGCCGACCAGCGCGGCGGCGATGCCGAGCACCGTGTAGACCAGCGCCATGCCGACCACGTAGGTCAGCGACAGCGCAAAGCCGCGTGCATGCGTCGCGCGCGTGCCCTGGCCGATGATGATCGCGGACACGATCGGAATCATCGGGTACGAACAGGGCAGCAGGCTCAGCACGACACCCGCGACGAAATAGAGCGCGATGATCGTGAAGAAGCCGTGGCCTTCGAGCAGCGACTGCGCGAAATCGGCGCTCGTGACCTTGTCGAACCAGCTGCCCGCGGCAGCCGTGTCGCCGGACGACGATGCGGCGCCGAGCGCGGCGCCATCGACCTTCATGACGTGCTCGGCCGGCGGATAACAGATCCCTTCGTCCGCACACCCTTGCGACGTCACCGCGAGCTCGAACGGCCCGGCCGCCTGCTTCACCGGCACGTGAACGACGACTTCATCGCGAAAGGTCTCGACGTTCTTCTGGAACGTCTGGTCGAACTTCACGTGGCCGGCCGGGTATTGCGGCTCGCCGAGCGTCGCCTGGCCGCTCTTCACGGCGAACGCGAACCGCTCGCGGTACATGTAATAGCCGTTGGCGATCTTGAAGCGGACGTCCACCTGTCCCGGCGATTCGCTCGCGCTGAACTTGAACGCAACCGACGGATCGAGGAAATCGTCGGCCGCGCGCGCGGCGGACAGGCCGCCCAGCACGAGCACGAACGCCAACAGGACCGCAAGAAACCGCAGCGCGCGCACGCGCACCGAAAGCGCCATACCGTTAAACATGAAATAGACGTTGAGTTTCGCTGGTCACCCATTGGCCATACGCGGCCGATGCCGTCGTCTGCCACGAGACGATTTCGGGCGTCTCGTAAGGATGATGCGCGAGAATAAATCGCTCCAGTTCGAGCGCCCGGACGGGGCTCGTCTTGAACAGCAACTGGATCTCGTCGGCCGTTTCGACCTTGCCTTGCCAGTGATAGCGCGACTTGATCGTGCCGAGCTCCGACACGCACGCGGCAAGCCGCGCGTCGAGCGCGCCGTCGGCGAGCGCCGCAGCCGTCGCCGCATCGGGTACCGTCGTCAGCATCAGCACCACTATCATCCGCGCCCTCCTCACTGGTCTGCCGGCTCCTGCCGGCGCCGGTTACCCGTTCAGGGACCGCACCGGTTGCCCCGTATCGTAGCGCAGCCCGCGCAACGCTGCCGGCACCCGCCTGCGACAATCGATCGCAGCCGGCATCTCAAAAACAAAAAGGGCCAAGCAATCGCTCGGCCCCTTTCAGATACTGCTGCGTACCGGAAGCTTACTCAGCTTCTTGCACGTTTTCCGTTTCGTCGACTTCCGGACGGTCGAGCAGTTCGACCAGTGCCATCGGTGCGTTGTCGCCCACGCGGAAGCCGAACTTCAGCACGCGCAGGTAGCCGCCCGGACGGTTCGCGAAACGCGGACCGAGCACGTCGAACAGCTTCGCCACCGAGTCACGATCGCGCAGGCGGTTGAACGCAAGGCGACGGTTTGCCAGCGACGGCTTCTTGCCGAGCGTGATCAGCGGCTCGACGACTTTACGGAGTTCCTTCGCCTTCGGCAGCGTCGTCTTGATGACTTCGTGCTCGATCAGCGAGTTGGACATGTTACGGAGCATAGCCAGACGGTGGCTGCTCGTGCGGTTCAGTTTCCGCAGACCATGACGATGGCGCATTTCAGTTTCCTTGATTCAAAGTTTTGGTCCAGCTCTTCTATCGCACCTCGGAGGGTGCACGGGCCGGTAACGAAAAAAAGCAAGATGCGGATTTTAAAGGAAAATCCGCATCTTTGCCAACTACAGCTATAGCCAGGCTACAACCGGGCTTACTTGTCGAGACCAGCCGGCGGCCAGTTCTCGAGCTTCATGCCCAGCGTGAGACCGCGCGAAGCGAGCACTTCCTTGATCTCGTTGAGCGACTTGCGACCGAGGTTCGGCGTCTTCAGCAGCTCGTTTTCCGTGCGCTGAATCAGATCGCCGATGTAGTAGATGTTCTCGGCCTTCAGGCAGTTCGCCGAACGAACCGTCAGCTCGAGATCGTCCACCGGACGCAGCAGGATCGGATCGATCTGCGGTGCACGCGACGGCGCTTCGGCTGCCGTTTCCGTGCCTTCCAGCGCCGCGAACACGGACAGCTGGTCGACCAGGATGCGGGCCGACTGGCGGATCGCTTCTTCCGGCGTGATCACGCCGCTCGTCTCGATGTTCATCACGAGCTTGTCGAGGTCGGTACGCTGCTCGACCCGTGCGCTTTCAACCGCGTAGCTCACGCGGCGAACCGGCGAGAACGATGCGTCGAGGACGATGCGGCCGATGATCTTGGCCGTATCTTCGCCGTAGCGACGGACGTTGCCGGGCACGTAGCCGCGACCCTTTTCGATCTTGATCTGAACGTCGAGCTTGCCGCCCTTCGACAGGTGCGCAATCACGTGATTCGGGTTGATGACTTCGCAATCGTGAGCCAGCTCGATATCGCCGGCCGTCACGACGCCTTCACCTTCCTTGCGCAGCGTAACCGTCACTTCGTCACGGTTATGCAGCTTGAACACCACGCCCTTCAGGTTCAGCAGCAGGTTGACGACGTCTTCCTGCACGCCATCCAGCGTCGAGTACTCGTGCACCACGCCCGCGATCGTGACTTCGGTCGGCGCGTAGCCCACCATCGACGACAGCAGCACGCGGCGAAGCGCATTGCCCAAGGTGTGGCCGTAACCGCGCTCGAACGGTTCCATGACCACCCTCGCGTGGTTCTCGCCCAGCGATTCCACGGCGATGATCTTGGGTTTCAGCAAACTGGTTTGCATGGGCTTTCCTTTTCAATACCCTCGGCTCGTTACACCGATAAGGCTGACCGGTAACAACCAGAAAATAAACAGCCGAGGCCCCTCCTTGCGCAACGCAATCGGGGTACCTCGGCCGTCAATCGGATTAACGCGAATACAATTCGACGATCAGGCTTTCGTTGATGTCGCCTGCGATTTCAGCGCGTTCCGGCATTTGCTTGAACGTGCCTTCGAACTTCTTCGCATCGACTGCAACCCAGCTCGGCATGCCGCCTTGCTCGGCCAGCGACAGCGCTTCGACGATACGCGCCTGCTTCTTCGCCTTTTCGCGGATCGCGACGACGTCACCCGCCTTCACTTGCTGCGACGGGACGTTTGCGACGACGCCGTTCACGGTGATCGACTTGTGGCTCACCAGCTGACGCGCTTCAGCGCGGGTCGAACCGAAGCCCATGCGATACACGACGTTGTCGAGGCGCGACTCGAGCAGTTGCAGCAGGTTTTCACCCGTGTTGCCCTTGCGGCGATCGGCTTCAGCGAAGTAGCGACGGAACTGACGTTCCAGCACGCCGTAGATACGCTTGACCTTCTGCTTTTCGCGCAGCTGCGTACCGTAGTCGGACGTACGTGCGCCCGAGGTACGGCCGTGCTGGCCCGGCTTGCTGTCGAGCTTGCACTTGTCGGCGAGCGAGCGGCGTGCGCTCTTCAGGAACAGGTCGGTGCCTTCACGGCGGGACAGCTTGGCTTTGGGGCCGATATAACGTGCCACTTTGCATTCCTTTATCAATCAGTCACGCGGATCGAAATCCGCGCTAGTCCGCTCCCTTTGGGGCGAACGGTGGGCTTAGTCAATCAAAAAAGCAACGCCCGTCGACGCTGAGCGGCGACAGGCAATGCGCTAGCACGAGCGTGCCAGCACATCCTCAGATACGACGGCGCTTCGGCGGACGGCAGCCGTTGTGCGGAATCGGGGTGACGTCCGAAATCGCGGTGATCTTGATGCCGAGGCCGTGCAGTGCGCGCACTGCCGACTCGCGACCCGGGCCCGGGCCCTTGATCCGCACTTCCAGATTCTTCACGCCATATTCCATCGCGACGCGGCCAGCCGACTCGGCTGCGACCTGAGCAGCGAACGGCGTCGATTTGCGCGAGCCCTTGAAGCCCTGACCGCCCGACGTCGCCCATGCCAGAGCGTTGCCTTGGCGATCGGTGATCGTGATGATCGTGTTGTTGAACGACGCGTGAACGTGAACCACGCCTTCAGCGACGTTCTTCTTAACCTTCTTGCGAACGCGTTGCGCCGCGGTGTTCGAAGCCTTAGCCATTACGTTTTCCTGTAACTGTCAGTTCCGCTTACTTCTTCAGCGCTTGCGCTGCACGACGCGGACCCTTGCGGGTACGTGCGTTCGTACGCGTACGCTGACCGCGCATCGGCAGGCCCTTGCGATGACGGACGCCACGGTAGCAACCGAGGTCCATCAGGCGCTTGATGTTCATCGTCACTTCACGGCGCAGATCGCCTTCGACGACAAACTTGCCCACTTCTTCACGCAGCTTTTCCAGGTCTGCGTCGGTCAGATCCTTGACCTTCTTCGAAAAATCGACGCCAGCTGCCACGCAGATGCTGCGCGAACGGGTGCGGCCGACACCAAAGATAGCCGTCAGGCCGATCTCGGTGTGCTGGTGATTCGGGATGTTAACCCCTGCGATACGAGCCATTGTTTTTCCTCAAACAAAAAGCGCAAACAAACGCGCGGTCAGCCTTGGCGCTGCTTGTGGCGCGGATCCGAGCTGCAGATCACGCGAACGACGCCTTTGCGCTTGATGATCTTGCAATTGCGGCAAATGCGCTTAACCGATGCCATCACTTTCATGATAATACCCTTTTTTCAAATCACTTCGCCCGGAACACGATCCGCGCACGAGACAGATCGTAAGGCGTCAACTCAACCGTCACCTTGTCGCCGGGAAGAATGCGGATGTAGTGCATCCGCATCTTTCCGGAAATATGCCCCAACACGACATGGCCGTTTTCCAGCTTCACACGGAAGGTCGCATTCGGGAGGTTTTCAATCACCTCACCCTGCATCTGGATTACATCGTCTTTGGCCATAGTCCTTTCAACGCATCGGGATGTTGCCGCCCTTGAAGTTAGCCTTCTTGAGCAGCGACTCATACTGTTGCGACATAACGTACGACTGCACCTGCGCCATAAAGTCCATCGTGACGACGACAATGATCAGCAGCGACGTTCCACCAAAATAAAACGGCACGTTCCAGCGCAGCACCAGGAATTCCGGCAGCAGACACACGAAGACGATGTAGATCGCACCGGCCAGCGTCAGACGCGTGAGGATGCGGTCGATGTATCGCGCGGTCTGATCGCCCGGACGGATGCCCGGAACAAACGCGCCGCTCTTCTTCAGGTTGTCCGCGGTCTCTCTGCTGTTGAACACCAGTGCGGTGTAGAAGAAGCAGAAAAACACGATTGCCAGCGTGTACAGCAGCACGTAAACCGGCTGGCCCGGCTTCAGCGCTTCCGCAACGTTATGCAACGTATTGGAAATCCAGCTTCCCGTCGGCTGACCGGTACTGAACCAGCCGAGAATCGTTGCCGGGAACAGAATGATCGACGATGCAAAGATCGGCGGAATCACGCCCGACATGTTCAGCTTCAGCGGCAGATGCGACGACTGCCCACCGTAGATCTTGTTGCCGACCTGACGCTTCGCGTAGTTCACGAGGATCTTGCGCTGACCGCGTTCGATGAACACGACCAGGTAAGTCACCGCGGCGATCAGAACGACGATGATGATCGCCGAAATGATGCTCATCGAACCCGTACGCACCAGCTCGAACAACCCACCCACGGCATTCGGGAACCCTGCTGCGATCCCGCCGAAGATGATGATCGAGATACCGTTGCCCAGACCACGCTCGGTAATCTGCTCGCCGAGCCACATCAGGAACATCGTGCCCGTCACCAGCGTCACGACCGTCGTCAGACGGAACAGCGTGCCGGGATCGGTGACGAGGCCCGGCTGGTTTTCCAGCGCAGCCGCGATACCGAATGCCTGGAAGGTCGCGAGCACCACGGTGAAATACCGCGTGTACTGCGTGATCTTCCGTTGCCCTGCCTGCCCTTCCTTCTTCAGCGCCTCGAGCTGCGGCGAAACGATCGCCAGCAGCTGCATGATGATCGACGCCGAGATGTACGGCATGATCCCCAGCGCAAAGATCGTGAAGCGGGAAAGCGCGCCACCCGAGAACATGTTGAACATGCCCAGGATGCCGCCCGCCTGGCTCTGGAACAGCTTAGCCAGTTGATCCGGATCGATGCCCGGCACGGGAATGTGCGCGCCGATGCGATAGACGATCAGCGCCAGGAGCAGGAACATCGCTCGCCGGCGCAGATCGCCGAATTTCGCCGTGCTTCGACCGGGTTTTGCAAGACTCGGGCTGTTAGCCAAGTACCTTCTCCGATGAATGCAAGTGACGACGCGCTACGCGTGTCACTCGGCGAACGAACCGCCAGCCGCTTCGATCGCAGCGCGCGCACCCTTGGTGGCACCGAGACCCTTCACGACGATCTTGCGCTTCAGTTCGCCCGTCGCGATGATCTTTGCGCTCTTCGTCAGCTCGCCGACCAGGCCGGCTTGCTTCAGTGCGAGCAGATCGATCTCGTCGACCGGCAGCTTCTCGAGGTCGCCCAGGCGCACTTCACCGACGAATTCCTTCGTCAGCGACGTGAAGCCGCGCTTCGGCAGACGACGTTGCAGCGGCATCTGACCGCCTTCGAAACCGACTTTGTGGAAGCCGCCCGAACGCGATTTCTGACCCTTGTGACCACGGCCAGCCGTCTTGCCGAGGCCCGAACCGATGCCACGACCGACGCGACGCTTGGCGTGCTTGGCGCCAGCGGCCGGCTTCAGGTTATTCAATTCCATATCAACTCCTTGATCCGTAGGGCCGCTTACGCGATGACCTTAACGAGGTACGAGACCTTGTTGATCATGCCGCGGACCGCCGGCGTGTCCTGCAGCTCGCTAACCGAGTTGAGTCGGCGCAGGCCCAGGCCACGCACGGTCGCGCGGTGCGATTCGCGGGTCCCGATCAGGCTCTTAACGAGCTGAACCTTGACAGTTTTTTCAGACATGGTGACCACCCGGGCTTAGCCCAAAATATCTTCGACGGACTTGCCGCGCTTCGCCGCGATGTCTGCCGGGGTCGACTGCTTGCGCAGACCGTCCAGCGTGGCGCGAACGAGGTTGTACGGGTTCGTCGAACCGTGGCTCTTCGCCACGACGTTCTGAACGCCCATCACGTCGAACACTGCGCGCATCGGGCCGCCGGCGATCACGCCCGTACCTGCCTTCGCCGGAGCGAGGAGGACAGCGGATGCACCATGCTTGCCGTGCACTTCGTGCTGCAGCGTGCCGTTCTTGAGCGGCACCTTGAACATGTTGCGGCGAGCTTGTTCCATTGCCTTCTGGACAGCGACCGGCACTTCCTTCGCCTTGCCCTTGCCCATACCGATGCGGCCATCACCATCGCCAACCACGGTCAGTGCGGCGAAGCCGAGAATACGGCCACCCTTCACGACCTTGGTCACGCGATTGACCGAAATCATCTTTTCGCGAAGGCCGTCGTCGCGCTCGTCAGCCTGAACTTTCGCTTGCATCTTTGCCATGACGAATTCCTTCCTTAGAACTTGAGCCCAGCTTCACGAGCTGCCTCAGCCAGCGCCTTGACGCGGCCATGGTAGCGGAAGCCCGAGCGGTCGAAGGCGACGGATTCGATGCCGGCAGCCTTTGCCTTCTCGGCAATACGCTTGCCGATCAGCGTCGCGGCATTAACGTTGCCGCCCTTGCCCGACTTGTCGGCCAGTTCGGCGCGCACTTCTGCCTCGAGCGTCGACGCGCTGGCGAGCACCTTGGTGCCGCAGGGCGAGAACACTTGAGCGTAGATGTGCGTGTTCGTGCGATGCACGGCGAGACGCGCGACCTGCAGCTCAGCGATCTTGATACGCGTCTGGCGAGCGCGGCGCAGGCGAGATTGAGTCTTATCCATGATTGCGCACCCTTACTTCTTCTTCGTTTCTTTGAGGATCACAACCTCGTCGGCATAGCGCACGCCCTTGCCCTTGTAGGGCTCCGGCGGACGGTAACCGCGAACTTCCGCAGCTACTTGACCGACTTGTTGCTTGTTGATCCCCTTGATCACGATTTCGGTTTGCGTCGGGGTTTCAGCCTTGATGCCTTCCGGCATCTGGTGCACCACCGGGTGCGAGAAACCCAGCGACAGGTTCAGCTTGTCGCCTTGCGCTTGCGCACGGTAACCGACGCCAACCAGCGTCAGCTTGCGCTCGAAACCCTTGGTCACGCCGTGCACGGCATTCGCGATGATCGCGCGCATCGTGCCCGACAGTGCATTTGCTTCGCGGCTTTCGTCGACCGGCGCCAGATTCAGCGTGCCGTCGTTGTTCGCCACGTTCACGAGCGGATTGATCGCTTGCGTGATGGTGCCCAGCGGGCCCTTGACGGTGATTGCACCGTCGGCCAGCTTGACTTCCGCGCCTTGCAGCGCGATCGGGCTTTTACCTACTCGAGACATGTTTCTCTCTCCTCGGCTTTAAGCGACGTAGCAGATGACTTCGCCGCCGACGCCGGTAGCGCGCGCCTTGCGGTCGGTCATCACGCCCTTCGGCGTCGACACGATTGCCACACCGAGGCCATTCATGACCTGCGGAATGTCGTTACGGCCGCGGTACACGCGCAGACCAGGCTTCGACACGCGCTCGAGGCGTTCGATGACCGGGCGACCTGCGTAGTACTTCAGCGCGATATTCAGTTCAGACTTCGCACCTTCCGCCTTCACGGCGAAATCGTCGATATAGCCTTCGTCCTTCAGGACTTGCGCGATTGCAACCTTGACCTTCGACGAGGGCATCGCGACCGATACCTTCTCGACCATCTGCGCGTTGCGGATGCGAGTCAGCATATCGGCGATAGGATCACTCATGCTCATTTACGTTTCTCCTATTACCAGCTCGCCTTGGTCAGGCCAGGAATCTCGCCACGGAATGCGATTTCACGAATCTTGTTACGCGCGAGGCCGAATTTACGGAACGTGCCACGCGGACGGCCCGTGATCGCGCAGCGGTTACGCTGGCGGGTCGGGTTTGCGTTGCGGGGCAGTTGCTGCAGCTCCAGGCGTGCTTCGTAGCGCTCTTCTTCCGACTTGCTTTGGTCTTCGACGATCGCCTTCAGCGCTTCGCGCTTTGCTGCGAACTTCGCGACCAGGCGGGCGCGCTTCTTTTCACGTTCGATCAGTGCCAGTTTAGCCACGGTAACCTCAGTTTCTGAACGGGAACTTGAAGCTGGCGAGCAGAGCCTTTGCTTCGTCGTCGGTCTTCGCAGTCGTCGTGATGCTGATGTTCAGCCCACGCAGTGCGTCGATCTTGTCGTAATCGATTTCGGGGAAAATGATCTGCTCTTTCACACCGATGTTGTAGTTGCCACGGCCATCGAAAGCACGACCCGACACACCGCGGAAATCTCGCACGCGGGGCAGGGCAACCGTCACGAAACGGTCGAGGAATTCGTACATCGCTTGGCCACGCAGCGTCACCATCGCGCCGATCGGGTAACCCTGGCGGATCTTGAAGCCTGCGATTGCCTTGCGGGCCTTCGTGACGACCGGCTTCTGGCCGGCGATCTTCGTGAGGTCGCCAACGGCGTTCTCGATGATCTTCTTGTCAGCGATCGCTTCGCCAAGACCCATGTTCAGCGTGATCTTGGTGATGCGCGGCACTTCCATGACCGACTTGTAACCGAACTTCTCGATCAGGCCGGGCACAACCGATTCTTTGTAAAACTCTTGAAAACGAGCCATTTTTTACTCCGCTGCGTCAGGCGCTCAGTACGGCACCGGTCGTCTTCAGGAAGCGAACCTTCTTGCCTTCCTCGACCTTGATGCCAACACGCGACGCCTTGCCATTCGCGTCGACCAGTGCGACGTTCGAAATATGCAGGGGCATCGTCTTCGCTTCCACGCCGCCCGTCGTACCCTTCATCGGGTTCGGCTTCACATGCTTCTTGACGAGGTTGATACCCTCGACCGTCACATGTTCAGCACCGACAGCCAGCACGACGCCGCGCTTGCCCTTGTCCTTACCAGTGACGACGATGACTTCGTCACCTTTGCGAATCTTGTTCATCGCGACTCCTTACAGCACTTCCGGCGCCAGCGAAACGATCTTCATGAATCGTTCGCTACGCAGCTCACGCGTCACCGGCCCGAAGATACGGGTGCCGATCGGCTCGAGCTTGTTATTCAAAAGCACAGCGGCGTTGCCGTCGAACTTGATCAGCGAGCCGTCTTGACGGCGCACGCCCTTGGCGGTGCGGACCACCACGGCGTTGTAAATTTCGCCTTTCTTCACGCGCCCGCGCGGCGTTGCCTCTTTGACGCTCACCTTGATGATGTCGCCAATGCCGGCATAACGACGCTTCGAGCCGCCGAGCACCTTGATGCACAGAACTTCACGTGCACCCGTGTTGTCGGCTACTTCGAGCCGAGATTCGGTCTGGATCATGGTTTGTCTTTCCCAACTTAATCCGGATGCACCACCATGATGCATTCGGTCAGTCTTGGTCCCGTCAGCCAATCGGCTGCTTGGGTTGGAACAGCAGCGACGGCAAACGAAACCCGCCATCGCAATTCGGTGAATCTTTCAGACAGGCTGGCGCCAGTCCGCTTCCCCCACCAATTTCGCCCGCGACGGGGCTCCCATAAAGAGGGAAGACCAGGATTATAACAAATAATCCTGGTCGCGCAAGCAAAAACTTTGCGATTTCAAGCACTTCGTGGAGAAGTGCTTGTTACTGCCTACTGCACTGCCCGCTTAGATGACGCGAGCTGCTTCGACGAGGCGCGACACCGCCCAGGCCTTCGTCTTCGAAACAGGACGCGTTTCCTGGATTTCGACGAGATCGCCTTCGTTGCAGGTGTTCGCTTCATCGTGCGCGTGGTACTTCTTCGAGCGCACGACATACTTGCCGTAGATCGGATGCTTGACGCGGTGCTCGATCAGCACGGTGACGGTCTTGTCCATCTTGTTGCTGACGACCCGACCGACCAGCGTCCGCTTCAGCGAGGTTTTCACGCTATCGTTCATTTCTGGTTCGCCTTCTGAGTCATGACGGTCCGCACACGTGCGATGTCGCGACGAACCTTCTTCAGCTGGCTCGTGTTCGTGAGCTGCTGGGTCGCGAGTTGCATGCGCAGGCCGAATTGCGCCTTCAGCAGGTCCGCCAGCTCCTTGTTGAGCGCGGCCTGGTCTTTCTGGAGAAGTTCGGAAGCCTTCATATTTTCTCCTTAGGCGCCGAGCTGGCGCACGATGAACGCCGTCTTCAGCGGCAGCTTGGCTGCAGCCAGACGGAACGCTTCGCGTGCCAGTTCTTCGGTTACGCCGTCCATTTCATAGAGCATCTTGCCCGGCTGAATCTCGGCGACGTAGTACTCCGGGTTACCCTTACCGTTACCCATACGCACTTCGGCCGGCTTCTGCGAAATCGGCTTGTCCGGGAAGATCCGGATCCAGATGCGGCCGCCACGCTTGATGTGACGCGTCATTGCACGACGCGCCGCTTCAATTTGACGGGCGGTCAAACGACCGCGACCGATCGCCTTCAGGCCGAAGTCACCGAACGACACTGCGTTGCCGCGCGTCGCCTTGCCGGTGTTACGACCCTTCTGCTCTTTACGATACTTTCTGCGTTTCGGTTGCAGCATCGTTATTCTCCAGTCTTGCCGTCTTCGGGCTTGCCGGCGCCGCGGCGCGGTGCGCCACGACGAGCACCCGGAGCGCCGCCTTCGCCGTCACGGCGCGGACGACGGTCGCCCGGACGCGCATTGCGACGCGGACGCTTGTCTTCGGCTACTTCTTCCACCACCGGTGCGTCGTTGCGGCCGAGCGTATCGCCCTTGTAGACCCACACCTTGACGCCGATGATCCCGTAAGTCGTCTTCGCTTCCGAGGTCGCGTAGTCGATATCAGCACGCAGCGTGTGAAGCGGCACGCGACCTTCGCGATACCACTCCGTACGAGCGATTTCGATACCGTTCAGACGGCCTGCGCTCATGATCTTGATGCCTTGGGCACCCAGACGCATCGCGTTCTGCATCGCACGCTTCATCGCGCGACGGAACATGATCCGGCGCTCGAGCTGTTGCGTGATCGAGTCGGCGATCAGCTGAGCATCGGTTTCCGGCTTGCGGATTTCTTCGATGTTGACGTGAACCGGCACGCCCATGCGGCGTTGCAGTTCCGTCTTCAGCTGTTCGATATCCTCGCCCTTCTTGCCGATGACCACGCCCGGACGCGAGCTGTAAATCGTGATGCGCGCGTTCTTCGCCGGACGCTCGATGACGACCCGACCGACCGAAGCGTTCTTCAGCTTCTTCTTCAGGTACTCACGAACACCGATGTCTTCCTGCAGCATCGCCGCGAAATTGTTGTTGTTCGCGTACCAACGCGAAGCCCAATTGCGGCTGACAGCCAGGCGGAAGCCAGTCGGATGAATTTTCTGTCCCATCGTATGGCTCCTTAATTCCCGACCGTCACAGTGATGTGACAGGATTGCTTCTCGATGCGGTTACCGCGGCCCTTGGCGCGCGCGGTGAAACGCTTGAGCGATGCAGCCTTGTCGACGTAGATGCTCGTGATCTTGAGCTCGTCGATATCAGCGCCTTCGTTGTGCTCCGCATTCGCGATTGCCGACAGCACAACCTTCTTCACGATGCCAGCCGCCTTCTTCGGCGAGAACGTCAGAACGTTCAGCGCCTTGTCGACCGGCAAACCGCGGATCTGGTCAGCCACAAGGCGCGTTTTCTGCGCCGAGATGCGGGCACCGCGATGAATTGCTTTCACTTCCATCTTGATTGCCCCTTATTTCTTGGCCTTCTTGTCGGCTGCGTGACCCTTGAACGTACGGGTCAGTGCGAACTCGCCAAGCTTGTGGCCGACCATGTTTTCCGAGATGTACACCGGAACGTGTTGACGGCCGTTGTGAACAGCGATCGTCAGGCCGATGAAATCCGGCAGAATCGTCGAGCGACGCGACCAGGTCTTGATCGGCTTTTTGTCGCGCGAAGCTGCAGCCGCCTCAACTTTCTTCAGCAAATGGGCGTCGCAGAACGGACCTTTTTTAACAGAACGTGCCATTGCCTACTCCTTAACGCTTGTGACGGCGCTGGACGATCATCGTCGTCGTGCGCTTGTTGCTGCGGGTGCGGTAACCCTTAGCCGGCGTACCCCACGGGCTCACCGGGTCGCGACCTGCAGCCGTCTTGCCCTCACCACCACCGTGCGGGTGATCAACCGGGTTCATCGCAACGCCACGCACCGTCGGGCGGATACCGCGCCAGCGGTTCGCGCCAGCCTTGCCGATCTGGCGCAGGCTATGCTCTTCGTTGCCGACTTCACCGATCGTTGCACGGCACTCGATGTGCACGCGGCGGATTTCGCCCGAACGCAGACGAACCTGCGCGTAGACGCCTTCGCGCGCCAGCAGCATGGCCGACGTGCCAGCCGAACGCGCCATTTGCGCGCCCTTGCCCGGCAGCATCTCGATGCAGTGGATCGTCGTACCGACCGGAATGTTGCGGATCGGCAGCGTGTTGCCTGCACGGATCGGCGCTTCCGAACCCGACATCAGCTGTTGGCCGACGGTCAGGCCCTTCGGGGCGATGATGTAGCGACGTTCGCCGTCTGCGTAGAGCACCAGCGCGATGTTCGCGCTGCGGTTCGGGTCGTACTCGAGACGCTCGACCTTTGCCGGGATGCCATCCTTCGTGCGACGGAAATCGACGATACGATAGTGTTGCTTGTGACCACCACCCTTGTGACGCGTGGTGATACGACCGTTGTTGTTACGGCCGGCGGTCGAGCTCTGCGAATCGAGCAGTGCCGCGAACGGCTTGCCCTGGTGCAGGTTCTTGTTGACCACCTTGACCATCGCGCGGCGACCCGGCGATGTCGGCTTAACTTTAACGATTGCCATGATTACTTGGCCTCCGCTTCAAAGTTGATTTCCTGGCCGGGCTTCAGGCAAACGTACGCCTTCTTCACGTCCTTGCGGCGGCCCATCGAACGGCCGAAGCGCTTTTGCTTGCCCTTCTGAACCAGCACGTTGACCGAATCAACTTCAACCTTGAACAGCAGCTCGACAGCCGCCTTCACTTCCTGCTTCGTGGCATCCGGTGCGACTTCGAACACGACTTGCTCGTTCTTGTCGGCAACCAGCGTCGCCTTTTCCGAGATCACCGGTGCGAGCAGGACCTGCATCAAACGATGATCGTTCTTGCGAATCTCGCTCATGACAGCAACTCCTCGATCTGGGCGACCGCAGCCTTCGTGACCAGCACTTTCTTGAAGTAGATCAGCGACAGCGGGTCAGCGTAGCGCGGCTCGACAATCGCCACGTGCGGCAGGTTGCGCGAAGCCAGGTACAGGTTCTCGTCGACCGTGTCGGTGATGATCAGCACGGAGTCGAGACCCATGGTCTTGAATTTGTCGGCCAGCAGCTTGGTCTTCGGCGCTTCGAGGATGATGTCCTCGACGACCGACAGACGGCCTTCACGGGCCAGCTGCGAGAAGATCGAGCAGAGACCTGCGCGATGCATCTTCTTGTTGACCTTGTGCGAGAAGTTTTCTTCCGGCGAATTCGGGAAGATACGACCACCGCCACGCCACAGCGGGCTCGACGACATACCGGCACGAGCGCGGCCCGTACCCTTCTGGCGCCACGGCTTCTTGGTCGTGTGCTTGACTTGCTCACGGTCCTTCTGTGCGCGGTTACCCTGGCGAGCATTCGCCTGGTAAGCGACGACGACCTGGTGGATCAGCGCTTCGTTGTAGTCACGACCGAACACGACGTCCGATGCGTTGACCACTGCACCTTCCTGACCATTTTCGTTCAGGAGCTTGAGTTCCATTATTTCGCCCCCTTGGTCTTGACGGCCGGCGTCACGAAGACCTTACCGCCCTTCGCGCCCGGAATCGCACCCTTCACGAGCAGCAGCTTGCGCTCTGCGTCGATACGAGCGATTTCGAGGTTCTGCACCGTCACCGTCACGTCACCCATGTGACCCGTCATGCGTTTACCCGGGAAAACACGACCCGGATCCTGCGCCATACCGATCGAGCCCGGCACGTTGTGCGAGCGCGAGTTACCGTGCGTGGCACGGCCGGAGGAGAAGTTGTAACGCTTGATCGTACCGGCGTAGCCCTTACCGATCGACACGCCTTGCACGTCGACCTTCTGGCCCACTTCGAAAAGATCTGCACCGACCACGGCGCCATTCGACAGCTCGGCTGCCTTGGCCGCGTCAATGCGGAATTCCTTGAGGATTTCACCGGCTTCGACACCGGCTTTGGCGAGATGACCTGCCAGCGGCTTCGTCACGCGCGATGCGCGGCGGGAGCCGAATGCAACCTGCACGGCCGTGTAGCCGTCGGTTTCAACAGTCTTGATCTGCGTCACGCGGTTGTCCGACACGTCCAGCACGGTGACGGGAATCGAATCCCCTTCAGCCGTGAAGATACGGGTCATGCCAACCTTGCGACCTACGAGTCCAAGGCTCATCATTTTCTCCATTCCCGACTGCGATTGGTCGGGGCTGATTTACAAAATGCCGGGCACGCAAGGCCCAACTTTTTTACGCGAATACGCGAAAAGCCAAGCAGTATAGCCCGACTTTCCGATTTCCGCAAGCAATACAAAGACTTAGCACCACCCGACAAGCCGGGCAGCGCCGGAAGCCTTACTGCAGCTTGATTTCCACGTCGACGCCAGCCGGCAGGTCGAGCTTCATCAGCGCGTCAACGGTCTTGTCCGTCGGGTCGACGATGTCCATCAGGCGCTGGTGGGTGCGGATTTCGAGCTGATCGCGCGACGTCTTGTTGACGTGCGGCGAACGCAGGATGTCAAAACGCTGAATGCGCGTCGGCAGCGGCACCGGGCCACGGACGATTGCGCCAGTCCGCTTCGCGGTATCGACGATTTCGGCAGCCGATTGATCGATCAGACGATAGTCGAATGCCTTCAGGCGAATGCGGATTTTCTGTTGCTGCATGACAATTCCTTGAAAGAGCGAGGCGATGTTGCATCGCCGGACACTAAAAGAACGTGAAACATGACGCCAGCGGGGAGCGAAGCATCAGGTTCCGGACAGTACTTCCACTGCTAAGCCCGCGATTCTACACGAAATTCCGAAGTAGTGTTGCGTGTTTCTCGGCGCGCGCAACGCGCCGCCGGAAAAACAAAACCGGGCGCCAGCGCAAGCTGGGCACCCGGTTTCGGCGGTACAACCGCGTACCGCGGGAATCGCGGACCCCATCGGGATCCGCGGATCGTCGATATTACTCGATGATCTTGGCGACGACGCCGGCGCCGACGGTACGGCCACCTTCGCGGATCGCGAAGCGCAGACCTTCTTCCATCGCGATCGGAGCGATCAGCTTCACCGTGATCGACACGTTGTCGCCCGGCATCACCATTTCCTTGTCCTTCGGCAGCTCGATCGAGCCCGTCACGTCCGTCGTACGGAAGTAGAACTGCGGACGGTAGTTGTTGAAGAACGGCGTGTGACGGCCGCCTTCGTCCTTGCTCAGCACGTACACTTCAGCCGTGAAGTGCGTGTGCGGCGTGATCGAACCCGGCTTCGCCAGAACCTGGCCACGCTCCACGTCTTCACGCTTCGTGCCGCGCAGCAGGATACCAACGTTGTCGCCTGCCTGACCTTGGTCCAGCAGCTTGCGGAACATTTCAACGCCCGTGCAGGTCGTCTTCACCGTCGGCTTGATACCGACGATTTCGATTTCCTCGCCGACCTTCACGATGCCGCGCTCGACACGACCCGTCACCACCGTACCACGACCCGAGATCGAGAACACGTCTTCCACCGGCATCAGGAACGCGCCGTCAACTGCACGCTCCGGCGTCGGGATGTACGTGTCCAGCGCGTCGGCCAGGCTCATGATCGCCACTTCGCCCAGCTCGCCCGTGTCGCCTTCCAGCGCCAGCTTTGCCGAACCCTTCACGATCGGCGTGTCGTCGCCCGGGAAGTCGTACTTCGACAGGAGTTCGCGAACTTCCATCTCGACCAGCTCGAGCAGTTCCGCGTCGTCCACCATGTCGCACTTGTTCAGGAACACGATGATGTACGGAACGCCAACCTGACGCGCCAGCAGGATGTGCTCACGCGTTTGCGGCATCGGACCGTCTGCTGCCGAGCACACCAGGATCGCGCCGTCCATCTGCGCTGCGCCCGTGATCATGTTCTTCACATAGTCAGCGTGGCCCGGGCAGTCGACGTGTGCGTAATGGCGGTTAGCCGTTTCGTACTCGACGTGTGCCGTGTTGATCGTGATGCCGCGCGCCTTTTCTTCCGGTGCCGCGTCGATCTGGTCGTACGCCTTCGCTTCGCCGCCGAACTTCTTCGTCAGAACCGTCGTGATCGCTGCCGTCAGCGTCGTCTTGCCGTGGTCAACGTGACCAATCGTACCAACGTTCACGTGCGGCTTGGTCCGCTCGAATTTACCTTTTGCCATGATTCTCTTCTTTCAAAAATAATCGATTGTGATAGCGAATTACTTCGACTTCGCGCTGATGATCGCTTCTGCAACGTTCTTCGGGGCTTCAGCGTAGTGCTTGAACTCCATCGTGTACGTTGCGCGACCCTGCGTCAGCGAACGCAGCGACGTGGAATAGCCGAACATTTCCGACAACGGCACTTCGGCGCGCACGATCTTGCCGCCGCCCACCATGTCATCCATACCCTGGATGATGCCGCGACGACCCGACAGGTCGCCCATCACGTTACCCATGAAGTCTTCCGGCGTTTCCACTTCCACGGCCATCATCGGCTCGAGCAGAACCGGATCAGCGCGGCGCATCGCTTCCTTGAACGCCATCGAACCAGCCATGCGGAACGCATTTTCGTTCGAGTCGACGTCGTGGTACGAACCGAACGTCAGCGTGACCTTCACGTCGACGACCGGGAAGCCTGCCAGCACGCCGCTCTTCAGCGTTTCCTGGATACCCTTGTCAACCGACGGGATGTATTCGCGCGGAATCACGCCGCCCTTGATCGCGTCGATGAACTCGTAGCCCTTGCCCAGTTCGCTGCGCTCGAGCGTAATGACCGCATGGCCATACTGACCACGGCCACCCGACTGCTTGACGAACTTGCCTTCCACGTCCGCGGCCGACTTGCGAATGGTTTCGCGGTAGGCAACCTGCGGCTTGCCGACGGTCGCTTCCACGCCGAATTCACGCTTCATCCGGTCGACCAGAATTTCGAGGTGGAGCTCGCCCATACCCGAAATGATCGTTTGACCCGATTCTTCGTCGGTCTGCACGCGGAACGACGGATCTTCCTGAGCGAGACGGTTGAGCGCCAGGCCCATCTTCTCCTGGTCGGCCTTCGTCTTCGGCTCGACTGCCTGCGAAATCACCGGCTCCGGGAAAATCATGCGTTCGAGCACGATCGGGTGAGCCGGATCGCACAGCGTGTCGCCCGTGGTCGCTTCCTTCAGGCCGACCGCGGCAGCGATATCGCCAGCGCGAACTTCCTTGATTTCTTCACGCTGGTTCGCGTGCATCTGCAGAATACGGCCGAGACGTTCCTTCTTGTCCTTGGTCGCATTGAGCAGCGTATCGCCCGAATTCACCACGCCCGAGTAGACGCGGAAGAAGATCAGCTGGCCGACGAACGGGTCGGTCATGATCTTGAACGCGAGTGCCGCGAACTTTTCGTCGTCGGCCGCACGGCGCTCCGTCTTCTCGCCGTTTTCGAGTTCACCCGTAACCGGCGGAATATCGACCGGCGACGGCAGGAAATCGATCACGGCGTCGAGCATGCGCTGCACGCCCTTGTTCTTGAACGCGGTGCCGCACAGCATCGGCTGGATTTCGCACGCGATCGTACGGTCGCGCAGACCCTTGACGATCTCGGCTTCGGACAGCTCGCCCGCTTCCAGGTACTTGTTCATCAGGTCTTCACTCGACTCTGCAGCCGCTTCGACCATCTTTTCACGCCATTCGTTGCACGTGTCGACGAGTTCCGCCGGGATGTCCACGTAGTCGAACTTGGTACCTTGCGACGCTTCGTCCCAAATGATCGCCTTCATCTTGATCAGGTCGACGACGCCCTTGAAGCCTTCTTCCGCACCGATCGGCACCACGACCGGAACCGGGTTCGCCTTCAGGCGCAGACGGAGCTGGTCGTAGACCTTGAAGAAGTTCGCGCCGGTACGGTCCATCTTGTTGACGAACGCGAGACGCGGCACCTTGTACTTGTTCGCCTGGCGCCACACCGTTTCCGACTGCGGCTGCACGCCGCCCACTGCGCAGTACACCATGCACGCGCCGTCGAGCACGCGCATCGAGCGCTCCACTTCGATCGTGAAGTCGACGTGGCCCGGGGTGTCGATGATGTTGATGCGGTGTTCCGGATAGTTGCCGCCCATGCCCTTCCAGAAGGCCGTGGTAGCAGCGGACGTGATCGTGATGCCACGCTCTTGTTCCTGCTCCATCCAGTCCATCGTGGCTGCGCCGTCGTGGACTTCACCGATCTTGTGGTTCACACCGGTGTAAAACAGAATGCGCTCGGTCGTCGTCGTCTTGCCGGCGTCGATGTGAGCGCTAATACCGATATTGCGGTAGCGCTCGATAGGAGTCTTGCGAGCCACTTTGATCCTCTACTGGGATGACGTGACGCAGCCCTGCTGCATCACGCTTCAACACAAACGGGCGAGGCGCCTGAAAAGCGCACCCGCCCGGAATTTATTTCCGCAAACAGCCCAGCCAGGCGCTTAGAAACGGAAATGCGAGAACGCGCGGTTGGCTTCTGCCATGCGGTGAACTTCGTCGCGCTTCTTCATCGCGCCGCCACGGCCTTCGGCCGCTTCGGAGAGTTCACCTGCCAGACGCAGAGCCATCGACTTCTCGCTACGCTTCTTCGCAGCCTCACGCAGCCAGCGCATCGCCAATGCCATACGACGCGACGGGCGCACTTCGACCGGAACTTGATAGTTGGCACCACCAACGCGGCGGCTCTTCACTTCGACCACCGGCTTCACGTTGTTGAGCGCAACCGTGAACACTTCCAGCGGGTCCTTGCCACCCTTGGTCTGGATCTGTTCGAATGCGCCATAAACGATGCGCTCTGCGACCGACTTCTTGCCGGACAGCATCAGCATGTTCATGAACTTGGCAACATCAACGTTACCGAACTTCGGATCCGGCAACACTTCCCGCTTGGGGACTTCGCGACGACGCGGCATGATTCTTCCTTTACTTGTTCAGTTGGAGCTGGATTCAGCTCCGCGGCCACCAACAAACCCGATCACATCTTCACGACTAACCAGCTTGGCCGGGTGACCACTTACTCGACAGCACCGGCAATCCGGCACTCCCGCCTCGACCGCCCTGGGGCGATCCCTGATCAAAAACTGCTTACTTGGCAGCCTTTGCACGCTTCGCGCCGTACTTCGAGCGCGCTTGCTTACGGTCCTTGACGCCCTGGGTATCCAGCGAGCCGCGAACCATGTGGTAACGCACACCCGGCAAGTCCTTCACACGGCCGCCGCGGATCAGCACAACCGAGTGCTCCTGCAGGTTGTGGCCTTCACCGCCGATGTACGAAATCACTTCGAAGCCGTTCGTCAGACGAACCTTGGCAACCTTACGGAGTGCCGAGTTAGGCTTCTTAGGCGTCGTCGTGTACACACGGGTGCACACGCCGCGACGCTGGGGGCAGTCCTGCAGGGCCGGGCTCTTGCTCTTCGTCGTTTCCGACTGACGGCCTTTGCGAACCAGTTGGTTGATGGTTGGCATTGTTTATTCCTGAAATTGAACAAAATCTGCACATCGATTTCGGGCAAAGCGAGAATCGGCGCGCAGTTGACTTCCGAACCGGCGAGACGGACACGAACCTTCGAACGCGACTCGGCCCGCCGAATACCGGAACCCAGCATAATATTCCGGAAATACCAACTAAGTCAACGGCTTGCGTGATTTACTGGCCGCATGGGCGGTTTACCGGAAGGGTCGGAACACCTGTGTCACGCCGATTCGACGACGTCGATGATCTCGTCGCCGAAGCGCTCGAGCTTGCGCACGCCCATGCCGGGGATATGGCGCAGGTCTTCGATCGTCTCCGGCGCGTTGCGCGCGATCTCGGCGAGCGTCGCATCGTGGAAGATCACGTAGGCCGGCACGCCGTCGGACTTCGCGGTTTCCGCGCGCCACGCGCGCAGCGCGTCCCAGCGTGCGCGCTCGCGCGTGCCCATGCCGGCCGTCGGGTCGACGCGCGTGCCGCTGCGGCTCGACGACTGGCGGGTGCGCTGCGGCTTCACGTAGCGGCGCAGCGTGACCTTCTCCTCGTTCTTCAGCACCGGCTTCGCGGCCTCGGTGAGCATGAGCGCGCCGAAGCCGCCATGGTCGACCGCCAGATAACCGTACGCGACCAGCTGCCGGAAAATCGCGCGCCACTCGGCCTCGGACAACGACGCGCCGATCCCGAACGTGCTGAGCTGGTCATGGCCGCGCTGCAACACCTTCTCGGTGCGCCCGCCGCGCAGGATCTCGATCAGGTGGCTCGAGCCGAAATTGAAGCCGCTCGCGCGCTGCGCGCGGAACACGCACGACAGCGCCATCTGCGCCTCGCGCGTCGCGTCCCATGAATCGGGCGGCTCGATGCACGTGTCGCAGTTGCCGCACGGCTGGCTCGCCTCGCCGAAGTAGTTCAGCAGCCGCACGCGGCGGCACGAGATCGTCTCGCACAGCCCGAGCAGCGCGTCGAGCTTCGACGTCTGCACGCGCTTGTGCGCGTCGTCCGCATCGGACTCGTCGATCATCTTGCGCTGCTGGACGACGTCGCCGAGGCCATACGCCATCCATGCGTTCGCCGGCATCCCGTCGCGGCCCGCGCGGCCGGTTTCCTGGTAGTAGCCTTCGACGCTCTTCGGCAAATCGAGGTGCGCGACGAAGCGCACGTCGGGCTTGTCGATGCCCATACCGAACGCGATCGTCGCGCACATCACGATGCCTTCCTCGCGCTGAAACATTTCCTGGTGCTTCTGCCGCACCTCGAACTCCATTCCCGCGTGATACGGCAGCGCGCGCACGCCCTGCGCCTTCAGCCATTCGGCCGTTTCCTCGACCTTGCGGCGCGACAGGCAATAGACGACACCCGCGTCCGTCGTGCCGTCGGCATTCGTGTGCTCGGCGCGAATGAAATCGAGCAGTTGCGAGCGCGCGTTGTCCTTTTCGACGATCCGGTAGCGGATGTTCGGGCGGTCGAAGCTCGATATGAACACGCGCGCATCGTCGAGCGCGAGACGATGGATGATCTCGTCGCGCGTGATCGCATCGGCCGTGGCGGTGAGCGCGATGCGCGGCACCGACGGGAACCGCTCGTGCAGCACCGACAGCTGGATGTATTCCGGGCGGAAATCGTGCCCCCATTGCGACACGCAGTGCGCTTCGTCGATCGCGAACAGGCCGATCTTCGCGCGCTCGAGCAGCTCGAGGAAGCGCCCCGTCATCAACCGCTCCGGCGCGACGTACAGCAGGTCAATTTCGCCCTCGCGCAGCGCGCGCTCGGTGGCCGCGGCCTCGGCGCCCGACAGCGTCGAATTCAGGTAGGCCGCGCGCACGCCGACTTCGCTCAACGCGGCGACCTGGTCCTGCATCAGCGCGATCAGCGGCGACACGACGATGCCGGCGCCCTGCCCGGCCTCGCGGCGCAGCAGCGCGGGAATCTGGTAGCACAGCGACTTGCCGCCGCCGGTCGGCATCAGCACGAGACAATCGCCGCCGCCGGCGACGTGCTCGACGATCTCGCCCTGCTGGCCGCGAAAGGCGGAATAACCAAAGACTTCGTCGAGTATTTCGAGGGCGCGGGACATGAATGAGACCAGGGACGGCTAAGCGATGACCGCAATTTTAACAACCCGCTCGCGCGACGCGTGGCGAATCGCGCGATGTTGGCCATTCGGTCAGGGTTCGTTCGCGTGCATCACGGGCCTGCCGCGCCCGTACGGGACGCGATCGCGAGGCATGCGCCGGCGCTGCGCAGGCACGTCATGCACGTGAACGAAGGATGAAAAAAAACCGCCCGGCAGAACCGGGCGGTTTCGGTGACAGCGATGATAGCAAGGCAAGGCGGCTTGCGCCGCCCGCGCTTACTCGGCTGCCGGGTGCTGTTGCGGCTCTTCTGCCGGCGCGCTCGGCGTGCCGAAGTCGAATGCCTCTTCCGCTGCGATCTGGTCGAAACGCTCGCGATCCGACGATTCCTTCGCCTTGCGTGCCTTGTGGAACGCGAGACCCGTACCGGCCGGAATCAGACGGCCGACGATCACGTTTTCCTTCAGGCCGCGCAGATCGTCGCGCTTGCCCATGATCGCCGCTTCGGTCAGCACGCGGGTCGTTTCCTGGAACGATGCCGCGGAGATGAACGAGTCGGTCGACAGCGAAGCCTTCGTGATACCGAGCAGCACGTTGTCGTACGAAGCCGGACGCTTGCCCTCGGCGATCATGCGATCGTTCTCGTCCAGCATGTCGGAACGCTCGACCTGTTCGCCCGGGATGAAGCGCGTATCGCCGTTGTCGGTGATCTGCACACGACGCAGCATCTGGCGAACGATCACCTCGATGTGCTTGTCGTTGATCTTCACGCCCTGCAGACGGTACACGTCCTGCACTTCGTCGACGATGTAGCGCGACAGCGCCTCGATACCCTGCAGACGCAGGATGTCGTGCGGATCGGCCGGACCGTCCACGATCATTTCGCCCTTGTTGACGACCTGGGCATCGTGAACCAGAACCTGCTTTTCCTTCGCGATCAGGAACTCGTGCTGATTGCCCTCGAGATCCGTGATGACGAGACGCTGCTTGCCCTTCGTATCCTTACCGAACGACGTCGTACCGGTGACTTCCGCGAGAATGCCGGCATCCTTCGGCGAACGCGCTTCGAACAGTTCCGCCACCCGCGGCAGACCGCCGGTAATGTCACGCGTCTTCTGCGCTTCCGTCGGGATACGTGCGAGCACTTCACCGACCTGCACCTGCTGGCCATCCTTCACGGTGATCAGTGCGCCGACCTGGAAGCCGATCTGCACCGCGTGCTCCGTGCCCGGAATCTTCACTTCCTCGCCGTTCGCGTCGAGCAGCTTCACCTGCGGACGCACGCTCTTCGAAGCCTGCGAACCGCGACGCTTCACGTCGATCACGACCAGCGTCGACAGGCCGGTCACGTCGTCGATCTGCTTCGCGACGGTCACGCCTTCCTCGACGTTCTCGAACTTCACCGTACCACCGTACTCGGTGATGATCGGACGCGTCAGCGGATCCCACGTGGCGAGCTGCGTGCCGGCCTTGATCGTCGCGCCGTCGAGCTGCAGCAGCGTCGCGCCGTACGGCACTTTGTGACGCTCGCGCTCGCGACCGAAGTCGTCGGTGATCATCGCTTCGCCCGAACGGGAAATGACGATCTGCTCGCCCTTCGCGTTCGTGACGTAGCGCATCGTCGCCGTGAAGCGGACGATACCGTTGCTCTTCGCTTCGACCGACGAAGCCACTGCCGCACGCGATGCCGCACCACCGATGTGGAACGTACGCATCGTCAGCTGCGTGCCCGGTTCGCCGATCGACTGCGCCGCGATCACGCCGACTGCTTCGCCGACGTTCACGAGCGAGCCGCGGCCGAGGTCGCGGCCGTAGCAGGCTGCGCACAGGCCGTAACGCGTTTCGCAGGTCAGCGGCGTGCGCACGCGCACTTCGTCGATGCCGAGGCGTTCGATTTCCTCGACCGCCGTTTCGTCGAGCAGCGTGCCCGATTCGTACAGCGTTTCCTGCGTTTCCGGGTTCACGACGTCCGCGACCGCGACGCGGCCGAGGATACGGTCGCGCAGCGCTTCGACGACTTCACCGCCTTCGACGAGCGCCTTCATCGCCACGCCGTTCGACGTGCCGCAATCGTCTTCCACCACGACCAGATCCTGCGTGACGTCGACCAGACGACGCGTCAGGTAACCCGAGTTCGCGGTCTTCAGTGCCGTATCAGCCAGACCCTTACGTGCACCGTGGGTCGAGATGAAGTACTGCAACACGTTCAGACCTTCGCGGAAGTTCGCGGTAATCGGCGTCTCGATAATCGAGCCGTCCGGCTTCGCCATCAGGCCTCGCATACCGGCCAGCTGACGAATCTGAACCGCCGAACCCCGGGCGCCCGAGTCGGCCATCATGTAGATCGAGTTGAACGACTCCTGGCGCGTCTCGTTGCCGTCGCGGTCCGTCACCGGCTCCGTCGACAGCTGCTCCATCATCGCCTTGCCGACCGCTTCCGACGTTGCCGACCAGATGTCGACCACGTTGTTGTAGCGTTCCTGCGCGGTGACGAGACCCGACATGTACTGGCGGTCGTACTCCTTCACCTTCTTCGCGGCGTCGCCGACGATCGTTTCCTTCTGCGGCGGCACGAGCATGTCGTCCACGCAGATCGAGATGCCGGCACGCGTCGCGAGACGGAAGCCCGACTGCATCAGCTGGTCGGCAAACACGACCGTCGCACGCAGACCGCACTTGCGGAATGCGGTGTTGATCAGGCGCGAGATTTCCTTCTTCTTCAGCGGCTTGTTCAGCACCGAGAACGGCAGGCCGTGCGGCAGGATCTCCGACAGGATCGCGCGACCGACGGTCGTCGCGTACAGCGAGATCTTCGGCACGAACGGCGGCGCGCCTTCCGACGTGTCCTCGTTGTGGACCATTTCGGTGATCCGCACGTTGACGCGCGAGGCCAGCTCGACTTCCTTGTTCTCGTACGCGCGGATCACTTCCGACACGCCCGTGAACGACAGGCCTTCGCCCTTGGCGTTGACCGCTTCGCGGGTCGCGTAGTACAGACCCAGCACGATATCCTGCGACGGCACGATCGACGGATCGCCGTTGGCCGGGAACAGCACGTTGTTCGACGCCAGCATCAGCGTGCGCGCTTCCATCTGCGCTTCGAGCGACAGCGGCACGTGAACGGCCATCTGGTCACCGTCGAAGTCGGCGTTGAACGCCGCGCAGACGAGCGGGTGCAGCTGAATCGCCTTGCCTTCGATCAGCACCGGCTCGAACGCCTGGATACCGAGACGGTGCAGCGTCGGCGCACGGTTCAGCATCACCGGGTGCTCGCGGATCACCTCTTCGAGGATGTCCCACACCACCGGCGTCTGGTTCTCGACTTCCTTCTTCGCAGCCTTGATGGTCGTCGCGACGCCCATCACTTCCAGCTTGTTGAAGATGAACGGCTTGAACAGCTCGAGCGCCATCAGCTTCGGCAGGCCGCACTGGTGCAGCTTCAGCGTCGGGCCGACCACGATGACCGAACGGCCCGAGTAGTCGACGCGCTTGCCCAGCAGGTTCTGACGGAAACGACCGCCCTTGCCCTTGATCATGTCGGCGAGCGACTTCAGCGGACGCTTGTTCGCGCCCGTCATCGCCTTGCCGCGACGACCGTTGTCGAGCAGCGAGTCGACGGCTTCCTGCAGCATCCGCTTTTCGTTGCGGACGATGATTTCAGGCGCCTTCAGCTCGAGCAGACGCTTCAACCGGTTGTTACGGTTGATCACGCGGCGATACAGGTCGTTCAGGTCCGACGTCGCGAAACGGCCGCCGTCCAGCGGCACGAGCGGACGCAGTTCCGGCGGCAGCACCGGCAGCACTTCGAGGATCATCCACTCGGGCTTGATGCCCGAGCGCTGGAATGCCTCGAGGACCTTCAGGCGCTTCGCGTACTTCTTGATCTTCGCTTCCGAGCCGGTGTTCTTCAGCTCGGTGCGCAGCGTCTCGACCTGCTCGTCGATGTTGATCGCGCGCAGCAGTTCACGCACGCCTTCCGCGCCCATTTCGGCACGGAATTCGTCGCCGTATTCCTCGACCTTGTTGTAGTAATCCTCTTCGGTCATGATCTGCCGCGCCTTCAGCGGCGTCATGCCCGGTTCGATCACCACGTATGCTTCGAAGTACAGCACGCGTTCGATGTCGCGCAGCGTCATGTCGAGCACCATGCCCAGACGCGACGGCAGCGACTTCAGGAACCAGATGTGCGCGACCGGCGAGGCCAGCTCGATGTGGCCCATGCGTTCGCGACGCACCTTCGCCAGCGTCACTTCGACGCCGCACTTCTCGCAGATCACGCCGCGGTGCTTCAGGCGCTTGTACTTGCCGCACAGGCACTCGTAGTCCTTGATCGGCCCGAAGATCTTCGCGCAGAAGAGACCATCGCGTTCCGGCTTGAACGTACGGTAGTTGATGGTCTCCGGCTTCTTCACTTCGCCGAACGACCACGAACGGATCTTGTCGGGCGAGGCCAGACCGATCTTGATCGCGTCGAAAACTTCTTCCTGTTGGACTTGCTTGAATAGATCGAGCAGAGCTTTCATTGCTTTCTCTCCGTAGTCCGATTAATTGCGGTCGAGATCGATATCGATACCGAGCGAGCGGATTTCCTTCACGAGAACGTTGAAGGATTCCGGCATGCCTGCATCGATGACGTGATCACCCTTGACGAGGTTCTCATAGACCTTCGTCCGGCCGTTCACGTCGTCCGACTTCACCGTCAGCATTTCCTGCAGCACGTAGGACGCGCCGTACGCTTCGAGTGCCCACACTTCCATTTCACCGAAACGCTGGCCACCGAACTGCGCCTTACCACCCAGCGGCTGCTGCGTGACGAGCGAGTACGGGCCGGTCGAACGCGCGTGCATCTTGTCGTCGACCAAGTGGTGCAGCTTCAGGTAGTGCATGTAGCCGAGCGTCACGCGACGTTCGAACATTTCACCCGTGCGGCCGTCGTACAGGCGGACCTGGTTCTTCGACGGGTTCATGCCGAGCTGTTCGGCGATGTCGTCCGGGAACGCGAGGTCGAGCATCTTGCCCATTTCTTCCTCGGTCGCACCGTCGAACACCGGCGTCGCGAACGGCACGCCTTCGCGCAGGTTCTTCGCGAGTTCGAGGATCTCTTCGTCGGTGAAGCTTTCCAGATCTTCCTGGCGGCCCGACTCGTTGTAGATCTTCGTCAGGAACGTGCGCATTTCCTCGATCTTCGCCTGACGCTGCAGCATTTCGCCGATACGCCAGCCGAGGCCCTTCGCGGCCCAGCCGAGGTGCACTTCCAGAACCTGACCCACGTTCATCCGCGACGGCACGCCGAGCGGGTTCAGCACGACGTCTGCCGGACGGCCATCGGCCATGTACGGCATGTCTTCGATCGGAACGATCTTCGACACGACACCCTTGTTACCGTGACGGCCTGCCATCTTGTCGCCAGGCTGCAGACGGCGCTTCACCGCGAGGTACACCTTGACCATCTTCAGCACGCCCGGCGGCAGTTCGTCGCCTTGCGTGAGCTTCTTGCGCTTCTCTTCGAATGCGAGGTCGAACTGGTGACGCTTCTCTTCGATCGAGTTCTTGATCGCTTCGAGCGATGCCGCTGCTTCGTCGTCCGCGAGGCGGATGTCGAACCAGTGGTAGTGATCGAGGTCTTCCAGGTAAGCCTGGTCGATCTTCGTGCCCTTCGCGAGCTTCTTCGGACCGCCGTTCGCGACCTTGCCCACCAGCATGCGTGCGAGACGCTGGAACGCGTCGCCTTCCACGATGCGCAGCTGGTCGTTCAAGTCGAGACGGTAACGCTTCAGTTCGTCGTCGATGATCTGTTGCGCACGCTTGTCGCGCTGGATGCCTTCACGCGTGAACACCTGGACGTCGATCACGGTGCCGCTCATGCCCGACGGCACGCGCAGCGACGTGTCCTTCACGTCCGAAGCCTTCTCGCCGAAGATCGCGCGCAGCAGCTTCTCTTCCGGCGTCAGCTGGGTCTCGCCCTTCGGCGTGACCTTGCCGACCAGCACGTCGCCCGCTTCGACTTCCGCACCGATGTACACGATGCCCGATTCGTCGAGACGGCCGAGCTGGACTTCCGCCAGGTTCGAGATGTCGCGCGTGATTTCTTCCGGCCCGAGCTTCGTGTCGCGTGCAACGACGTTCAGCTCTTCGATGTGGATCGACGTGTAGCGATCGTCCGCGACCACCTTCTCCGAGATCAGGATCGAATCCTCGAAGTTGTAGCCGTTCCACGGCATGAACGCGATCAGCATGTTCTGGCCGAGCGCGAGCTCGCCCAGGTCCGTCGAGGCGCCGTCGGCCAGCACGTCGCCGCGCGAGACCTTGTCGCCCATCTTCACGATCGGACGCTGGTTGATGTTCGTGTTCTGGTTCGAACGCGTGTACTTGATCAGGTTGTAGATGTCGACACCGACTTCACCTGCAACCGCTTCGTCGTCGTTCACGCGAATCACGATACGGCCTGCGTCGACGTAGTCGACCACACCGCCGCGGAACGCCTGGACCGTCGTACCCGAGTCGACCGCGCAGGTGCGCTCGATGCCCGTACCGACGACCGGCTTTTCCGGACGCAGACACGGCACGGCCTGACGCTGCATGTTCGAACCCATCAGTGCACGGTTCGCGTCATCGTGCTCGAGGAACGGGATCAGCGATGCGGCAACCGACACGATCTGCGACGGCGCGACGTCCATGTACTGGATACGGTCCGGCGTGACCATCATCGTTTCGCCGGCTTCGCGCGACGACACGAGTTCGTCGATCAGCGTGCCGTTCTCGTCGATCGCGGCGTTCGCCTGAGCGATCATGTAGCGGCCTTCCTCGATCGCCGACAGGTAGTCGATCTGGTCGGTCACCTTGCTGTCCACGACCTTGCGGTACGGCGTCTCGAGGAAGCCGTATTCGTTCAGGTGCGCGTACAGTGCGAGCGAGTTGATCAGGCCGATGTTCGGACCTTCCGGCGTTTCGATCGGGCACACGCGGCCATAGTGGGTCGGGTGCACGTCACGAACTTCGAAGCCTGCGCGTTCGCGCGTCAGACCGCCCGGGCCCAGTGCGGAAACACGGCGCTTGTGCGTGATTTCCGACAGCGGGTTGGTCTGGTCCATGAACTGCGACAGCTGCGACGAACCGAAGAACTCGCGGATCGCCGACGAAATCGGCTTCGAGTTGATCAGGTCGTGCGGCATCAGGTTTTCGCTTTCGGCCTGGCCGAGGCGTTCCTTGACCGCGCGCTCGACACGCACGAGACCCGCGCGGAACTGGTTTTCCGCCAGTTCACCGACGCAACGCACGCGACGGTTGCCGAGGTGGTCGATATCGTCCACTTCGCCCTTGCCGTTGCGCAGCTCGACGAGGATCTTGATCGTCGCGAGGATGTCGTCGTCCTGCAGCGTCATCGGGCCGACGATCTCGTCACGGCCGACGCGACGGTTGAACTTCATGCGGCCGACCTTCGACAGGTCGTACGCTTCTTCGCTGTAGAACAGGCGGTTGAACAGGGCCTCGACCGCTTCTTCGGTCGGCGGCTCGCCCGGACGCATCATGCGGTAGATCGCGATGCGCGCGGCCGTCCGGTCCGTCGTTTCGTCGACACGCAGCGTCGACGAGATGTACGGGCCCTGATCCAGATCGTTCGTGTAGAGCGTCTGGATGTCCTTGATGCCCGCTTCGCGCAGCTTCTCGAGCACGCTTTCCGTGACTTCGTCGTTCGCGCTCGCGATCACCTCGCCGGTGTCGCCGTCGACGACGTTCTTCGCCAGCACGCGGCCGAGCAGATAGTCTTCCGGCACCGAGATGAACTTGGTCTTCGCGGCTTCGAGGTCGCGAATGTGCTTCGCGTTGATCCGCTTGTCCTTCTGGACGATGACCTTGCCGTCGCGATCCGTGATGTCGAAACGCGCGACTTCACCACGCAGGCGCTCGGGCACGAACTCGAGTTGCGCGCCTTCGTCCATCAGCGTGAAGTTGTCGAACACGAAGAAGTTCGCGAGGATCTGTTCCGGCGTCAGGCCGATGGCCTTCAGCAGGATCGTGACCGGCATCTTGCGGCGACGGTCGACGCGGAAATACAGGATGTCCTTCGGATCGAATTCGAAGTCGAGCCACGAGCCGCGGTACGGAATGATCCGTGCCGAGAACAGCAGCTTGCCCGAGCTGTGCGTCTTGCCCTTGTCGTGTTCGAAGAACACGCCCGGCGAACGGTGCAGCTGCGAGACGATGACACGCTCGGTGCCGTTGATGACGAACGAGCCCGTCGGCGTCATGAGCGGAATTTCGCCCATGTACACTTCCTGCTCCTTCACTTCCTTGACGACCGGCTTGTTCGGCGATTCCTTGTCGAGGATGACGAGGCGGACCTTCGCGCGCAGCGCGGAGCAGTACGTCAGGCCACGCTGCTGGCATTCCTTGATGTTGAATGCCGGCGAGGACAGCGCATAGCTCACGAACTCGAGGCGCGCGAAACCGTTGTGCGAAACAATGGGAAATACCGATGTGAACGCGGCCTGCAAACCTTCGGGCTTGCGTTGTGTCGCCGGCACATCGGCTTGCAGAAACGTGCTGAATGATTCAAGCTGGGTAGCCAGCAAGAACGGAACTTGGTGAACGATGGGGCGCTTCGCGAAACTCTTGCGAATGCGCTTCTTCTCGGTGAAGGAATATTGCATACGATCTCCGAATCACGGCGGGTGCTATCGAGGCGGAATACCTGGACGTTTCAAACCCGAGTGTTCACCGACTGAGACCCGATGGCCGTTCGACGGCTTGAACGAGCCGAGAAGCTTGGTGGTTGGCCGCTACCAACCGCTGGCTGACGGCAGCGGATGCCTGTGTTGCCCGCTACCCGACCAAACTTGCCTTCTGCAGTCGCTTCAGAAGACAAAGAGAACCGCCAATCGTGAGTGATTCATCACAACGATCAGGCGGTTTTCTTTGGCTTCTGGGGCCGATTATTCGGGCTCCCGAATGAGTGCCAGAATAACGTCCCCACAAAGCACAAAAAGGCCGGCGGTGAAAATACCGCCAGCCTTCGCACAGCGCGCCGGAACTTACTTGATTTCGGCCTTCGCGCCTGCGTCTTCCAGCTTCTTCTTGGCTTCTTCAGCAGCAGCCTTGGCGACGCCTTCCTTGACAGCCTTCGGTGCGCCGTCAACCAGGTCCTTCGCTTCCTTCAGGCCCAGGCCCGTCAGTTCGCGAACGGCCTTGATGACCGAAACCTTGTTGGCGCCTGCTTCTGCCAGAACGACCGTGAATTCGGTCTGCTCTTCAGCAGCAGCAGCAGCACCGCCGCCTGCCGGGCCAGCGACTGCCACTGCAGCTGCCGACACGCCAAACTTCTCTTCGAACGCCTTGACCAGTTCGTTCAGTTCCAGAACGGTCATCCCTTCGACTGCTGCCAGGATGTCTTCTTTTGCGATTGCCATTTGAAATACTCCTAAATTGAATTCGGATACAGCCAGCGATCAATGACGCTGATGCACGTTCGATTACGCAGCTTCTGCTTGCTTCTTCTCGGCCAGCGCGGCGAGAGCACGCGCGAAGCCCGAAACAGGCGATTGCATAACGAACAGCAGCTTCGAGAGCAGTTCTTCGCGGCTCGGGATGCTTGCCAGCGCTTGCACGCCAGCCTTGTCCATCACCTTGCCATCGAACGAACCAGCCTTGATGACCAACTTGTCATTGCTCTTGCTGAAGTCGTTGACGACCTTAGCAGCAGCAATTGCATCTTCCGAGATGCCGTAGATCAACGGGCCAGTCATCTGCTCTGCCAGCGGAGCAAACGGCGTACCTTCGACAGCGCGACGCGCCAGCGTGTTCTTCAACACGCGCAGGTAAACCTGTTGCTCACGCGCTTTCGCGCGCAGCTTGGTCAGATCGCCAACCGCAATTCCACGATACTCAGCCAGCACAACGGTCTGGGCCTTCGCGACTTGCGCGGAAACCTCAGCGACGACGGCTTGCTTGTCTTCTCTATTAAGCGGCACGGTTAGCCTCCAGAAACGATACGTTGGGCGTGGCCGGCATGGCCGAAACCTCACGTACCTCGTTCAACAACGGCGTCCGACCTCGTTAGGAGTATTTCCACCTCACGCCGCGAATCGCTTCGCGGCCTGCGGCTTCACCACTGCAAAACTTTTTCGGGTTCGCCATCTGCGTTGGCTTGAATTAAGGGATCGCCTGACTGCTGCGCCCCACCAACGGTCTTTGATAACCGGTTGTTCGCCTTGCTGCACGAACAACCGCCCAAAGCCCATGTAGGCCGCTTCGCGAACGAAGCGACCCGAATACTTGCTTACTGTGCTGCCAGCGTAGCCTGGTCGACACGCACGCCGACGCCCATCGTGCTCGACAGTGCGATCTTGCGCAGGTACACGCCCTTGCTCGTTGCCGGCTTTGCCTTCTGCAGCGCTTCGACCAGCGCCGACAGGTTCGAACGCAGCGCGCTCGGCTCGAACGATGCACGGCCGATGGTCGCGTGAATGATACCGGCCTTGTCGACACGGAATTGCACCTGACCAGCCTTCGCGTTCTTGACGGCGGTTGCGACGTCCGGCGTGACCGTACCGACCTTCGGGTTCGGCATCAGGCCGCGCGGGCCGAGGATCTGGCCGAGCGTACCGACGATACGCATCGTGTCCGGCGAAGCGATCACGATGTCGAAGTCCATCTGGCCAGCCTTGATCTGCTCAGCCAGGTCTTCCATACCGACGATTTCCGCGCCTGCTGCACGAGCCTGCTCGGCCTTCTCGCCTTGCGCGAACACGGCAACGCGAACCGACTTGCCCGTACCTGCCGGCAGAACGACCGAACCACGAACGACCTGGTCCGACTTCTTCGCATCGATGCCGAGCTGGACTGCGACGTCGATCGACTCGTCGAACTTCGCGCTCGCGCATTCCTTCACGAGGCTCAGTGCGTCTTCGATCGCGTACAGCTTCTGACGGTCGACCTTGGCGGCAAATGCCTGACGGCGCTTGGAGATCTTAGCCATTTACACGCCCTCCACAGTGATACCCATCGAGCGTGCGCTACCAGCGATGGTGCGAACGGCTGCGTCCAGATCAGCTGCCGTAAGGTCCGGCATCTTGGTCTTCGCGATTTCTTCGGCTTGAGCGCGCGTGATCGAACCGACCTTGTCGGTGTGCGGCTTGCTCGAGCCCTTGTCCACCTTCGCCGCCTTCTTGATCAGGACGGTCGCCGGCGGCGTCTTCATCACGAACGTGAAGCTCTTGTCAGCGAATGCCGTGATGACCACCGGCACCGGCAGACCCGGCTCCATGCCTTGAGTCTGCGCGTTGAACGCCTTGCAGAACTCCATGATGTTCAGGCCGCGCTGGCCCAGTGCCGGACCGACCGGCGGCGACGGGTTGGCTTTACCTGCAGGGATCTGCAGCTTGATAAAGCCGATAATCTTCTTTGCCATTTGAAACCTCATTGGAACGCCGGAGAAGGCGTTCGGTGAGTGATAACGCGCTTTCGCCGCAGGCTACTGACGCTCCTCAACGGCCATGACGCGGGCCGTAAGCGCGAAGGTGGGCAGCCGAGGCTGCCCACCGAATCGGGATCAAACTTTTTCGACCTGACCGAACTCGAGTTCGACCGGGGTGGAGCGGCCAAAAATGGTGACCGACACACGCACGCGCGATTTCTCGTAGTTGACTTCTTCGACGGTGCCATTGAAGTCCGTGAACGGGCCTTCCTTGACACGCACCATCTCGCCGACTTCGAACAGGGTCTTCGGGCGCGGCTTTTCGACGCCTTCCTGCATCTGCGACATGATCTTCTCGACTTCCTTCGGGGAAATCGGGGTCGGGCGGTTACGTGCACCGCCGACGAAACCGGTGACCTTCGCGGTGTTCTTCACGAGGTGCCACGTTTCGTCCGTCATTTCCATTTCCACCAGCACGTAGCCGGGGAAGAAACGACGCTCGGTCACAGCCTTGTGGCCGCCTTTGACTTCGACCACTTCTTCGGTCGGGACCAGGATCTGACCGAATTTGTCCTGCATGCCAGCACGTTCGATGCGCTCCTGAAGCGCACGTTGCACGCTCTTCTCCATACCGGAGTAGGCGTGCACGACGTACCAACGTTTTCCGCTCGGGGATGCCGGAGTATCGCTCATATCATTTCCAACCCAGAATCGCCGAGAAAATCACCCATTCGATCGATTTGTCACTCAACCAGAGGAAAATCGCCATCACGAGCACGAAACCGAACACGACGAGTGTGGTTTGCGTTGCCTCCTTGCGGGTGGGCCATACGACCTTCCGGACTTCCTTGTACGAATCCTTGGCAAACGCGATGAGACTCTTGCCAGGGGCGGACATCAGCCCGACGGCCACGCCAGCGATGATACCTACCGCCAACGCGGCACCGCGGACATACCACTGCTGATTGGCCAGCCAGAAGAAGCCCACGAATCCGGCCAAGACCAACAATACGCCCAGGGCCAGCATCAGCTTATCGCCGGAGGTATTTACAGTTTCGACGGATGGATTCGCCATAACACCTTAAAACAAATGCCACGTAGGACACGTGGCTATTTTTTGGCAGGGGCAGAGGGAATCGAACCCCCAACCTTCGGTTTTGGAGACCGACGCTCTGCCAGTTGAGCTATACCCCTAAACCATGTTGGGGCCGGCTGCTGCCAGCCCCAAAACTGTCGATCAACGAATAACTGGCTTACTCGATGATCTTGGCGACGACGCCGGCGCCGACGGTACGGCCACCTTCGCGGATCGCGAAGCGCAGACCTTCTTCCATCGCGATCGGAGCGAT
>NZ_CADFDL010000015.1:0-182092 GCF_902832865.1 Burkholderia sp. BCC0397
GAACCAGTTTGCTATCCTGTTCGGCGAGCGATTTATGCAGGCGCGTGGATAACGTGCTGTTCAACCGCCTCGCCCACAAAAATGCGGACAGGTTCTGTTGGGCACAACTCATTCATTGCAATGAGATTGCGGAAAGCGGACGTTCGTGCCATCGCTTGACTACGTGTAGCCGGTGATATGGAGCTTGCGACTGTCGCGAGCCGCAAGCCGCGTCGGCATTGGAGTTCGCTACACAAGCCCTTGAGCAGTCATCGCTAGCAATAGTCGTTCAGCGCCGATGCCGAAACCGGCTCCCTCCTGATAGGCGCCGCCACCAACCACTTGCTGTTGCGCTCCGAGTTCGGTACAGCGCATTTCGAAGCCCCGACCGTTCAGATAGTAGCTGAGGCCTCTGCGGGCCGAATCGTCGACTTCATAGCGAAGGCCGAGTGAATCGAAAAAGCCGATCGCTACCTCCTGGCTGCGTTTGACCGCGGATTCCAGGTTGGGGCATAGATACTCAAATCCTAGTTGGGAGAATTCGCGGTAGCGACCGGCTTGAGGTCGTTCATAGCGGTAGCATCGAGCGATATAAAACAACATCCGCTCCCGTTGTCGACCCAGCAGCTCGCTGCATCGCTCCTGGAACAGTGCCGTTGCCTCAGGAATCAGGCAGCAAGCGCGTCCCTTCTTATCGGGAAAGGCCCACATCTGGCCGATGATCTCGCTGCCCCCTGCTTTTTGAATGAATGTATCTTGCGACCACAACGCCGGGACAATCGCCTCCTCTGCTCCGACGTTAATGAAGATAGCTCCGGAATTGGGTTTCCAGAGTGCGAATTTGCGCGGCTTCCTTGCCAACGATGAAGCGTGTTCCGCGAATCATGGTCATGAGAATCCTCCTGGGGGTAAAAAATAAAAAGGCGCCGTAGGCGCCTTGGTCGTTTGTACAGGAAGGGGGAACTGCAATCCCGGATGTCCTGCTATGGACGTAACGAACCACGGCGCATCGGGTGACGACCGTGATGATGACGAGATTGGTTCGGGACGTTACGGAGTTCCATGCGGTTCATATTGGCACATTAATTTTGATTTGTGAACCGATCCACATGTCTCAGGGGCCACGACGTGATCTTAAGGACCTAAACGAGTCGCACGGCTAAAGATCGTCGACGATTTATCCTCTGTTGCCGACTGACCGATTCTGGCCCGAACGCGGCCGGATGCCGCCCAGTGACGCGTAACCGGCGCAGATCGAACCGAAGCAGTCAGCCGATATCGTCGGAAGCAGACGTTTGTAGTGTGCGGCGCCGCGCCGGGTTGTTGGACGGGTCACCGGAGGACAATGACTTTTCCACCGTTATGCTCGAACTCGGAGCGAGTCGTACGACTGACCTCATGCGCCAGCGAGTCACTATGAAGAATGTCTCGAAAAGACACTTTTGGTGGCCGATATGCTTCCCGGAATGCCTGGAACGACCCGCCTGCGACGCTCGAGCCGACCTCTTCAACACGCGCCAGCCATGAGCACTTGAGATCAGACCGCTTAAGTGCGGCGTTTAGCCGGTGTTCAACAGCAAGATAACCGTCCGTACCTTCTGCGATTGCGTGAAACTCGTCTGCCGTTACCTGCGTAACGACGATTTCCGGTCGATCTGTGCTCGTTAAGGACACCCATCCCATGGTCGCCATGTCTGTGTCGGCAGAAAATTCGACGATGGGAAATTGCTTCGCGCTGATATTCGACTGTAACCAGACGATGGTGTCGTAAATAGTGGTCATGGTAGATGGCAGAGAATAGGCAAATCAAGCGGTGCAGCCAACGCGACAGGATCGATTGTCGACGAACGATACAACCTTATTGAGCGACCAAGCATGCCGGTTCATGCCCGACAGTTTCGGCGTTCTCTCATCTGGCTGCGATGCCGTCGATGGGGCTGCCGATAACGTGCTCTATCAGCCAGCGCCGGGCAATGTCGGTACATAGCGATGGCCGCTCCAGCGTCGGAAAGTGCCCGCATCCTTCCAGCGACTCGAAGCGAGCATGCGGCATCAGCTTGGCGATCCGACGACCGACATCGACCGGAACGAAGCGGTCTGCCTCGCCCCATATGAGAAGTGTCGGGATCGCGCTCGTGGCCAGCGTCGACCAACGATTCGAGCGAGTCAAAGCCGCATCGGATCGTCGCGCAAACATATCGGCACTGTATCGAGAGCCATTTGAACAAACGCTGCTCTTGACCGGACATCTACAGGAGGAATGGCGTTTTCAGCAAATTCGGCGATAACTTGCTCATGCTCCTCCTCCCGAATCCTCCGGCTGGTGTCGCGAACACGATCCGGATACGGATGCAATCCGGGCTGACAGTTCATCAACCACAGTCCGCGCACGCGCTGGTGCGCGCGCGACTACTTCCATCGCGATACAGCCACCGTAGGCCGTGCCTGCAATGATGAATGGGCCGTCAATGGAAGCAAGCAGCCTCTCGGCGCTTTCGGCGAACGTAGGATAGGCCAGCATCCGGACAGAAGGTACGATCAGATCGCGCAACCCTTCGAGTTGATCGGCATACATGCGTCCGTCGCAGGGCATTGCGGGCAAAAAGACGAGCGGTAATGGCATGGCATCCTGCGAGGACGGGTTGGACGACTACGGTAACGAGTTCGCGACCTCGCGCAACGAGGCCAAGACGTCTTACGTATTGGATTTCAACCGGATCGTCGATTGTCCGCTCCTGGCCGGAAACCCCGTCGCCGACAGCCACATGGCTCGCCTGCTTGGTCGGCGCCGGGATGATATGGTCGGTTTATATTGCTGGAGTTTCAGCACGTTGGCGCTCGAATGGTTGACGACTTATACGGCGCGGTCGATTTTTTGAAGCGCAAGAATCAAGCGCGACTCATTCTGCGCAATGGCAACACGCGCCAGCAAACTCAACTTCGATACACCGGCTGAGCGACTTCATCCATTCGTTGCATCGACGGGTTGAATCCGCAAAGTACCGCGGTCACTCGCCGGGATATCGTCGCTGACAGGTGGTCGGCCGATACGGCCTTCAGCATGAGCTCAGTCCGGCATCCCGTTATGGTCCCCGAGCGGTCTGGCGGGCCAGTCCACCCATCGGTCCGCGCGGGTAAGTTCGTACGCTTCGTTGAGCGGGTAACGAATACGGTTGTCGTCGCGAGGACGCTCGCCGATCACCATCAACCTGACTTCGTCCTTCGTATTATTGATGAAGGTGTGACAAATTCCGGTGCCGGCCGGAAACGCGACGGAATCGCCCTCGGCAATGGGGTGAAGCACGCCGTCGATCCATACATCGGGCTTGCCTTCGAGCACGTACACAAACTCCTGCTCGGTACTTTCGGCGTGTGGATATGACGTCCGTCGTCCGGGCAGAAGTCTGACATGATGGATTCCAATACGCGTAATGCCGAGTGCGGCTGAAAGCGGCGCGTCGAGCGCCATTGGCTCGGTATCGCCGCGATAGGAATGCGCATCCGGCTCTTCGAGTTCAGTCCAGTGTTTGATGAAATCTGGCCGGCTCATCGGGTGTTCTCCTTTAAGAGGAGCGTCCATGATAGCGGCTTACAGAATTCGGCCATCGGCAACAATCGCCCCCGAGCCGCCCTGCGGCCCTCTCAACGGGATTTGAAACCGACAACGGATCGCCAACAGCATTTTCAGCATGCTTTCAAGCGTTTGAGTGCCGCGTAACGCTCAGGCCCTTGCCCCGGAACCGACAGCGAACCGCTCGCGCCAGGCAATCCAGCCGACCGCACCCGACAGTGTCGCCGCGACAAGCGGCGCCACGCCATGCCCGTATTCGCCGTGGAGCGTGACGGTCGCGAGCGCAGCCAGCATCACGGTGCAGCCGAGCACCGAACCCCACAGTCGCGTCCGCGCTCGCGCCAGCAGGAAGGCGGTCATGAGTTCCAGCGAACCGGTCACGAAATGAAACCCGGGCGGATATCCCCACTTCAGGTATTCGTCGATGATGGATCGCGGGGCGATGATATTGCTGAGCGATCCCGCGACGAAAAAAGCGGCCAGCAACAAAGGCAATACCTGGCGCCACGACATCTTGGACATTCGTCCTTTCTCCTTGTCTGATCCGCGTGCCGCCGAAGACTCGTGTGGCCCGCTCGTCGACGAGCCGGCCGATCACCGCTGACTGCCGCGGCTCGAAAAGGCGGCCTACGCGCGCCCGTTCTTGATGTGGCTGCCCCGGTTCATGTGTTGGCGGCCTTGTGGGCCGCCGCGAATACGTCGCGAGGGGGCGTCGTGCCCGCGACGTGCTCCGTACCCTCAACGCCGAGATCCATCCATCCCGCGTTGACGGCATCGAACATCGCTTCGGCCGCCCCGGTCCGACCCTTCGGGACGCCGAACTGTTCGAATGCCGCCGCCCACCCGGCCCGGGGGATGGCGAAGGCCTTGACGTCGCGCTGCATGACTTCGCCGAGTTGGGCCGCGACTTCATCCGCGCTGAACATCGAGCCCAGCTCGACGACGCGATGCCCGGACCAAGCCGGCCCGGTCAGCAGCGTCGCCACCTCGGCGCCGATATCGTCGGTTGCGACCATGGTCGATTTGCGGCTCGTCGGGTCGTAGTAGACGGGCAGCGTGCCGCCCTGGGCGACGTGCAAGCCGTAAAGGAAATTTTCGAAAAAGCCGCCGGCTCGCACATAGGCAATCGGCAATGTCAGGTCGCGAAGTCCTTGCTCCAGAAGTGACAGGGCCGTGATCAATCCCACCCCACCGGTTCTGTTCGCGCCCATCGACGAGAGCGCGACCACCCGCGGCGGTGCGGCCTTGGTCAGCGCCTCGACGTAGTTCGCGATCACGCTCCTTGCTTCGTTGAAATCAGGCGACGGGGCCCAGACACCGGGCAGCATGACAAATGCACCTTCGACCCCTTCGAGCGCCCGCTCGACTGCGGCCGCGTCGTTCCAGTCGCCGTCGACCAGTTCCACGCCCTGATCCGCCCAGTGCGCGGCCTTGTCGCGATCACGGACCAGCGCACGTACTTTCCTGGCTCGCGCCAACAGATGTCGGGCCGTTGCACCGCCGACGCGTCCTGTTATTCCTGTTACCAAAAACATGTGTTTCTCCTGAAATCAGTATTGCCTTCGAGCATCGATAACCGACACTTGACCCCGGAAAAAGCCGCAGCAGCGCCTTCAATCCATGGCGACCTGGGTGTCCGCCGACGCCTGAATATCGAAAGCAGGGAAACAGGGGACCGGCATGAGAACCCCGTGAAGAACGGTCTATGTTCGAGGGCAGGCCTATCATAGAGACCCGCGCCTCGCACCGTAAGGAGGCAGTTTTTTGTTACCTGAAGAGTTGAAGGGAACCCGAATGAGCACTGCACAGAATGCGATCGAGAGATTCGGCCAATATCAACGTCAGTCACGCGACGCCCAGCCCGCCCACTGCGCGGTCCGCGACGTGCTCGACCGCATCGGCGACAAATGGAGCATGCTCATGATCATGGAACTGGCGACGCGATCGCAGCGCTTCAGCGAGCTTCGCCGGTCCGTCCCTGACATTTCCAAGCGCATGCTGACGCAGACGCTCCGCGACCTGGAGCGCGACGGACTCGTCACGCGTCATGTTTTTCCCACCAAGCCGCCGAGCGTCGAATATCGTCTGGCCCCGCTCGGCCAATCTCTGTTGGACCCGATGGCGGCCCTCGTCGATTGGGCCGATCGAAGTTATTCAGACATCCAGGCCGCGCGTGTCCGCTTTGACGGTGCACTCGCCCGATAAGGCACCCCCGCAAAATTGTCCGAGCTATTGGAGAACGTCGTTCATGAACGAGGAAAACGCACCGGATATCGAAATGGCAACCCGCTCACCTACCCATGACGACAACGCACGCGCTCAAGGCATGGCCGCGCCGATTCCCCCCATCGCGCCCTCGAAAACCGCGCTGCTCGTCATGCATTACCAGACCGACATCCTCGGCCTCTTCCCGTCGGTCGCGCCTGAATTGCTGTCCAATACACGCCATCTCTGCGACGCGGCACGCGCTGCCGGCGTCGGCGTCTGGTTCGCGAATCTCCGCTTCAGCCCCGGCTACCCGGAAGTCAGCCCGCTCAACAAGAACGGTCAGGGCATCAAGCAACTCGGCCTCTTCATCGACGACGCCCCGTGCCCCGAACTGGCCAGGCAGCCCGACGAACCGCTGATCATCGCCCACCGCGCGAGCGTATTCTTCGGCACCGATCTGCAGGCGCGGCTCATCGCACAGGGCGTCGATTCGCTGATCATGGTCGGCATCGCGTCAACGGGCGTGATGCTGTCGTCGATCGCCCACGCGAGCGACGCCGATTTCCGCCTCTACACGGTCAAGGACTGCTGCTACGACCCGGACCCGGTGGTCCACGAGCATCTGTTCGCCACCGCGTTCGAATCGCGCACGACGGTGCTGTCGCTCGCGGATGCGTTGCGGCTGCTGGCGTAACAACGGCCGACCGCACCGCCGCCCGACGGCTGCTTACCGGGCTGCCGCCCCAATCCCCGCCAGAATGAGGTCGATGCCGGCCAGGAACTGCGCGCGTTCGTCGTGCGCGGCCAGTTGCGCCGCCACCTTGCGCACGAACGGGTACTGCGCCGGTTCGAGCTGCGCCCACCGCTCGACAACGGTCGCGACGATCTCCGGCTGCCCCACCTCGCGCGGATGCAACCGCGCACCGGCCGCATACTGGCCGGCCAGCCCGAAGATGTAGTGCATCAGCGCCGACGCCGCGTTGAATTGCGCGGGCTCGGGCACGCCCAGCATCTGCAGCTGACCGCCGACGCGCTCCAGGATCCGCAGCACCGCCTGTTGCCACGGCTCACGGAACAACTGCGCACCCACCCACGGATGCGCGCTGAACGCGTCGAACAGGCGCAGCGCGACGCGCCGGATCGCTTCCGCCGCATCGCCGTCACGCTCCGTCGGCACGTCCGTCAGCGCAGCCGCGATCACTTGATCCGCGGCCGCCGCGAGCAGGTCGTGCTTGTCGGCGACATGCCAGTAGATCGCGCCGCTTCCGGTCGCCAGGTGCGCGGCGAGCGCGCGAAACGTCAGCGCGCCCTCGCCTGAATGGTCGAGGATCCCGATCGCGGCCTCGACGATCCGCTCTTTCGACAGCGCGTCCGCGCGCCGCTCGGTCCGGTTGCTGGTTTTCATGCGCGCTAGCTTGACACATCTGGAACAGCGTTCCAATATCTCGCCAATGGAACAATGTTCCATTGCTTTCGTGAATGAAAAGCAATGCCGGCGCGTACCGCCCTCTCGCTCTCGATCACGCCGGGCCGCCCTGACCCGAAACCGAGCCACCCGATGAATCTGCCCGTGACCCACGATGTCGTGATTGCCGGAGCCGGCCCTGTCGGCCTGTTTCTCGCGTGCGAATTACGCCTTGCCGGCGCGTCCGTGCTGGTGGTCGAGCAGACGGACGATCCGGAATTCCCGTTGAAGCATCTCCCGTTCGGCATGCGCGGCCTGTCCGCGCCGACCATCGACGCGTTCTACCGTCGCGGCCTGCTCGACGGCATCGCGCTGCCGTCCCGTGCAAAGGACACCGCGCACTGGATGCAGCAATCGCGTCGGCCGGCCGGCCATTTCGCCGGCATCCAGTTCTTCCACGACGACGTCGATGCGTCGCAGTGGCCGTACCACCTGCCCGGCCCGGCCGGCACGCACATGGCAACCGATATGGCGCGGGTCGAATCCGTGCTGACCGCTCGTGCGTACGCAACGGGCGTCGAGATCCGGCGCGGCCTTGCCGTCGAAGGCTTCGATCAGTCGAACGATGGAGTCACGCTGTGCGCGGGCGACGAGACATTCCACGCACGCTGGCTCGTCGGCTGCGACGGCGGCCGCAGCGCGGTCCGCAAGGGCGGCGGCTTCGCGTTCACCGGCACCGACGCCGAGTTCACCGGTTACTCGATCGAAGCCGAGTTCGCCGATCCGGGCGCGCTGCTGCCGGGCCGTCACTACACGCCGGCCGGGATGTACACATACACGCCGCCCGGAACCGTCGCGCTGGTCGAGTTCGACGGCGGAGCATTCCACCGGAGCGGGCCGGTGACGCTCGAGCATGCGCAGGTCGTGCTGCGCCGCGTGCCCGGCACCGGCGTCACGTTGACCGCGCTCCGGCTCGCCACCACGTGGACCGATCGCGCGTACCAGGCATCGACATACCGCAACGGCCGCGTGCTGCTCGCGGGCGATGCCGCGCACATCCACTCGCCGCTCGGCGGCCAGGGACTCAATCTCGGGCTCGGCGATGCGATGAATCTCGGCTGGAAGCTGGCCGCGACGATCCGCGGCGACGCGCCGGACGGGCTGCTCGACAGCTACACGGACGAACGGCATCCGGTGGGCGCACGCGTGCTCGACTGGTCGCGTGCGCAGGTCGCGCTGATGCGGCCGTCCCCGAGTTCGCGCGCGCTCGCAGCGATCGTTCGCGATCTCGTCGACACGCGCGACGGCGCGACGTACTTTGCCGAACGCGTGTGGGGCGTGTCGCTCGCGTACGATCTCGGCGGCGGCCATCCGCTCGTGGGCCGCGGCGTTCCCGACTTCGAACTGGCCGACGGCACGCGGCTCGGCGAACACGTCAGGCACGGCAAGGGCGTGCTGCTGGACTTCGATATGAACCAATCGCTTCGGGTGCTGGCAAGCCGCTGGCGCGACCGGATCGTCTATATCGCGAGCGACGCGAAGGACCGGCTCGGATTGCGCGCGGTGCTCGTGCGCCCCGACGGCTTCGTCGCATGGGCCTGCGAGGACGATGCGGACGTAGACGTGAACATCGACGCAGCCACCCATGCGGCCACACGATGGTTCGGCGTGCCGACCGCGGCGCGTTGAGCGCAGCCGTCCGACGCAGGAAACGGGTGTGTATCGGCGACCGACAGACAAACCTGCATGTGCGCTTTCAACGACATACCGGACATCCTCGAATGCCCAGATCGCCCGCGACGTGCGCGATATCGCGCACGTCAGCCGCCCCCCCTCACTTCGCGATAAACACACCCGACGTCGGGCACGTGCCTTGCGTATTGCCGTCCGTCACGAGCGACGCCGCGCTCGGAAACTGCGTGGTTGCATTCGTCTTCACCGCGATCCACGCTTCGGTGAAGTAGCTCACGCCATTCGTCTTCGTGCATTTCAGCGACACCGCGCTGCGCGTGTTGCTGCCGAACGCGCCTTCGAACGCCGACAGCAACTGATTACGCGTGACCGTCTTGCCCGCGTTCGCTTGCAGGAACGCGTTGAACGACGTGTTGCCCAACCGGCTGATCATGCCCGACGCCTGGTTCCAGTAAGCATCGGGCGTCGCCGAATTCGAACAGGTACCGTGCTTGAACCACTCGTGCTTGTCGAGACACGAAGCAACACCCGGCATGTACGTCGACAGCGTGTTACGCGTCGCGCTGCTGATCGGGTACGCGTCCATGCTGCACCACTGGTGCGCGTTGTCGAGGTCGATGTCGTTCTGCGGCACGCCGCAGTAGAACGGCTGGTTGCCGTCGTAGCGGTTCGGCCACAGCCCGTGCAGCGACAGGCTCGTCGCCGCATACGAGCCGGCGAGGTTCGTGCATTCCGGCGTGTCGTGCGACGCGCAGAAGCCGGGCTCCCACGATGCGGCGAGCAACAGGTAGTCGTAGCTGGTCTGCGCGGCGGCGTGCAGTGAAACGGAAGCGACGGCGAGTGCGGCAGCGGCGCCGGCGAGCGTCTTGAGCATGGCGTGTTTCCTCGGAAAAGGCTTGCGGTCGCGGGATGCGCCGCAAGGTTGTCGAATGTCTGCCCGCGATTGTTGCTGCCGCAACGTGGCACGAATGTGAAGGTGCACGAAAGAATTCGCGGAGAGCCGCCGACCCTGTTACGGCTGGTACCGGTACCGGTGATTGCCTTCCTCCGCCTGCGACACCGGCATACGCTGTCGTCACTTTCATCCTGCAACGGAGCATCCCCATGGTGACGGCCACGCGGCTGGGCCAACCGTACTGCGTCGAGATCGGGAACGGGCGCAGCCTCGTGCGCTCGGACACGCACAAGGATGGCAAGGGCGGCGACGCCGGCATGCGGCCGCACGAACTGCTCGAAAGCGCGCTCGCGGCCTGCGTCTGCCTGTCGGTCGACCTGGCCGCGGAGCGGGCGGGCGCGACGCTGCCAACCTGTACGGTAGACGTCGCCATCGAACGCCTCGATCGCGAAACCGGTTTCGACATCACGGTGCGCTTCGCGGCGCCGCTGTCGCAAGCGCAGCAAACACTCGTCAATGACGCGGTAAGCGCGTCGCCGGTCGCCCGCACGCTGGGCAAGCCAATACGGATCGGGCCGGCCACGATCGCGCACGACTGAGCTGATCGCCACGGACGTCGCATTGTCGACGCCAGTGCGTCGATGGTCGAACGGCATGCGCTTACCGCACGTGATCGCTCAGGCGCCAAGCTGCGTGCACGCGCGTGCCGACGCTTCGGGGCCCTCGAGCGCGAGAATCTGCCACACGCCGACGCTGACGCGCTGGCGCGCCGCCGTCGACGCATCGGCCAGCAACGCCTCGACACGCGGTGCGACATCGGGCGCCTTCTGCTGCAGCGCCGCGTGGTGCCGCGCACGCGACGCCGGCCCGGATTCGTACACGTCGCAAAGGCGCACCATGCCGGCGAGGCCGGCCAGAACGTCGTCCTTGTCGATCGCGGCCGGCTCGACGGGCGCGAGCCCGTCGCGCTCCTCCGGCGGCAGCTGGTTGCGCGCGCCTTCGTCGATCGCCGTGGCGGAAGCCGGCGGCAGGCCGCCCATCGCCGCGACGATCCGGCTACCCGCGGCGATCATGTCGCCCTGGCACGCGATCTTCTCGGCGGCCGCGACGTTCGAGCAGAACGACACCGACATCCGGTACACGTCGTTGCTCATGCGCGGCACTTCGTCCGTGCCCGCCTGCGCGAGGCCGGCGCTCGCCAGCGTCAGCGCGGCGGGAATCAGGATGCGGAACGCTCTCGTCTTGTTCATTGTTGTCGTCCGTGGGTGCTGATGGCAGGCAAGATCGCCGGGCCGCGCGGAGACGCCCCTTGTGACGCCGGGCCCGCGTCCGGCGCCACGCGTTTCACTTCATCGACGCCGCCTCCGAGCCGCCGGGCGACAGCGCCGCGCTGTCCTGCTCGCGCCACGCGCGGCGCGACGCCATGATCGCGCTCACCGCCGAGCGCGCGACCTTCCACCACGCGAACGGACGCGGATCGGCGAGCATGCTGAGCGCGCGCGCATAGTCGAGCGTGAGCCCGGGCGTCCACGCCATCGTCACCGCGCGCTTGCGGATCTGTGCGGCCACCCACAGCTCGGGCGTAAGCAGCAGCCGCACGAACGCGCCCCACCCGGCCCGCGCGCCCTTCAGCCGCCACACCGCGCCGTCGAGCGCGGCCTCGAGTGCATTCGACACGGTGCTCGAGCAGTTGCGGTGCGTGAGGTTGTACGTCGTGTTCTGCCGGTACGACGACCAGAACGCATCGAGCCTGGCCGGATCGTAGTTGCGGATGCGCACGCGCACGGTCGACGGGCACCACGCTTTCGACTCGGTCGCATAGTCGGGCTGGAACAGGCCCGGCACGTCGTTCTCGCGCGTCGCGCGCAGGATGCGCGTGAATTCGTCCGGAGAACGATCGATTTCGACACCCGGATACAGGCTGATGTAGATGCCCTCCGGCGATTCCAGCGCCGCATGGCCGGTCGAGATCACGCCGTTGACGTCCACCGCCGCGATATAGCGGTCGATCACCGGATAGCGGTGCGCTTCGGCCTTCGACGTGCCGGTCGGCGTCCACACGTGCACGGTGAGCGCCCGCTCGCCGTCGGCCGGTGGCCCATCCCATTCGGATTGCGCGAACTGCGGCGAGTCCGGCGCATCGTCGAGATCCGGCGCGAGCGCGGGTGCTGGCGACGTCGCGAACGCCGGGTTGCGCGTCAGCCGCCGCACGCGTGCGGCGAGGCTCAGCATGTGCATCCCGCCGAACATCAGCAGCAGGCCGAGGCAGTACGGTACGGTGCCCGCATAGTGCGTCGGGTACGGCTGGAAGAAGAAGATCGCCAGCAGGATCTCGACGACGCCCCACCCGAACGCGACGTTCCAGCGGCGATAGCGCACCATCCACGCGGACGTGCATTGCAACAGCCCGTCGACGAGAAACAGCGTGCCGAAGATCATCGACAGCAGGAAGTGGCCGTGATGATGGCCGGCAAACACGAGCCCCGCGGCCACCACGACCGCGATACCTTTCACGTAGCGCAGGACGCGTTGCCCGCCGACCCCGCTGCCGGCCACCGCGAGCGTCGCGAGCCCCTCGATCAGGAACAGCCACGCGAACAGCTCGATCGGGAAATGCAGCGCGCCGTCGAGCGCGTCGACGAAAATGCCGACGCCCGCGGCGACCCACAGCCAGCCGAGCACGGTCAGCCCGCGCCAGCGGGTCCGCAGATATTCGATGCCCAGCAGCAGCAACACCAGTCGTACCATTGCGCCCTCGTGTCTTTTTTTGGGAAACGCGCGGCCTCGCGCTCCCTGTCGTGGCGACCGCGCGTCGGGCGACGCGCCGGCCGGAAGGCGGTCATCGTTGCCGGCGCGTCATGTCGTCGACATGATCGATCGCGGCCGGCACGCGCCGCTCTGGCCGAATAATAAGATATGGCGAGGCCGGTTGAAAGCCTCGCGAAAACGTTTTCGACGGGCGCGGACGGGCCCGGCCGCCCGCTGCCGCGGCAGATTTCGGGTTCGACAACGTGCGGCGGATACGCGAGAATCCGGCTTCCGAGGGTGAAAGCCACCAAACCAAACCGAACCGCACAGACGGGACAACAAGAAATGAGCACATCCATCACGCGCCGGCGCCTGCTGGCCGCCGGTGTCGCCGCGAGCAGCCTTGCGCTGTCGGGCTGTTTCACGCCGAAGCTGTACAAGAACGACGCCTACAGCGAATACGTATCCGCATTCATGATGACCGAAGACGGCAAGAAACTGGTCGTCCTCGGCACGCGCTACCATTACATCTTCGATCTGCCGGCCCAATTGCGGCCGGTACTGCTGTCCGGCTACCGGAAATCGGTACGCTCGACATTCGAGGGCTTTCATGCGAGCGGCGGCAGCGTCACCGGGCATTACCGGATCGTGCTGCCGAAAGACGCTTCGGACGACGATCGACGGGCCGCCTCCGCCGACGGCTTCGCCAGCGAGCCGGCCGGCCTCGTGCTCGAAGGCGACATCGACGGCAAGCGCTACTCGACGGAAGGCTTCGTCGAGAAGGACAAGGCGGCCGCGCAACCGTTCAACCGCCCGTACTCGGTCTACATCAAGGAATCGCCGTCCGTCGTCGGCATGGGTCTGCGGATTCTCGCGACGCCGATCACGGTGGCCGCCGATGGCGTACTCGTGCTGGGCGGCATCGTGCTCGTGCCGTTCGCGGTAATCGCGATCCAGGCAAACGGCGGCATCCGGATCATGTAACGGCGCGCACGGTACGGCCGCACAGGAGCATCGCCATGACCGCCTCACCGCTTCATACGCCGCCGCTCGGCCCTCAACTCAAGCGCTGGCGCGCGCTGCACCGCGTGAAGCAAAGCCATGCGGCCGAACTGTTCGGCGTCGCACAATCGACGATCTCGCGCTGGGAGGCCGGCCTCCAGCAGATGTCGCCCGACGAGCGCGCGACGGCCGAACGGCTGCTCGCCGCGCGCATCGCCTCAGCGGGCGACCACGCACTCGCGCGGCTGATCGCCGGCAGCGCGGGCCGCATGCATCTCGTGTGCGACCTCACGCACCGCCTGCTTGCCAGTTCGCCGGCCCGCGCGGCCGAGTTCTCGCAGCCGCTTTCGACGCTGCTCGGCACGTCGCTGTGGCGCTACGCAACCCCGGAAATCGTCCGCATGGAAGCCGCGCTCGACCCGCTCGGCTGGCACGACCGCGCGGGGCCGCCGAGCGTCGAGTTCGACACCGGCGCGAATGCGTCGCGCGTCGTGCCGATTCGCGGCAGCCGGTGCCGGTGGACGCGGATGACGCTGTCGAACGGTTCTGCCGTGCGACTCGTGGAAACGCTCGACGACACCGTGAATGGCATCACAATCCGGGAACGTACCGCATGTTGAAGCTGATCGTGCAAGAGCTTTTGCTCGGTGCGCTTATTCTCTATATCGGTACCGGTGTACTGGTCGCGCTACGCTCGGGTGTCGCCAACGCCGGCGGCAAGCGCGTCGCGCGCCGCGACCGCCCCTGCGCATTCGGGTTGATCGTGCTTGTCCAGATCGGCTTCGTCACCCTGTTCTGCTGGATCGCACTCACGCTGAAGTAAGCGCACGGCAACGCGCCATCATCGGCAAGCGAATCCGTGGCGCCCTGTCCCGCCTCCGTCACGCATATTTCATGCGTGGACGAACCCCTCGCGGCCGGCGTACGCTTGGCGGTTCATCGCAAGGACGCCGACCTTGACGTCCTGCTCCGCCTAAAGGCGGAGGATTCCCACATCTGGCGATGCACGTCCGCATCGGAGAATGTTCAACGCAGCGTTGGTATCTCGATCATGTTCGACACCACAGTCACTACAGGCCCACTCTCTTATTCGCAGTCCCGCGATACCTTTCGGCCGCGTCGTGCTGTCTTTCGACCCGCACGACGAACAGGACTGGGTAGAACCGCTTTCGTCCACTTCCTCGAACGTGGCCCCGTGCGCCATCGCCTTGTAACGGAGCTTGTTTCGGAAGGACGACCAGGATGCGTCGTAGACGCTCTTCGCCATCCTCGTTCTGGCGAGTTTGGCTGCCGACACGTTGCCGACCGCGATGTAATCGAAGCGCCGCACCAGATCGAGCGCGAGCTTATGCTGGAAATCGGCACGCGCATTCGCGACCTTGGCGTGCAGCTTCGCGATATGTCGCTTGTGCTTTCGCGCCCGTTGCGCTTTCGCGAGCTTTTCCGCCGCTCGTCGACCGAACTGGTCATTGGGCAGCTTCTCGCCGGTCGAAAGTGTGGCGAAGTCTTTCAGGCCGAGATCGATGCCCACACCGGAACGGATCGGGCGAGCCGGCACATCCGGCATCTCGATCACGATGTTGAGAAACCAGTTGCCGCGTGCATCCTGCGCAAAGTTGGTGCCGTCCTTGATCTTGCCTTCGGGAAGCGGTCGGCTGTTAAACACGCGAAAGGTGTTGCCGGCGAAACGGAACGCGTCACCCTCGCGCTTCAGGTCACGCCCCTTCAGCGGCACCCAGCCCAGCGACTTCCTGCCGCGATAACGCAGGTACGGGCGACGGTGCTGACTGCGCGACTTCGCGTATTGCTCGCACGTCGCGTTGACCGTGCCGGAGTGAATACCGAGTTCCTTGCTGCTGCCGGTCGTCAGCACGTTCAGGTCGAATCCTGTAGGCCACTTCTTGCCCCACTTGAGCGCGTGCTTCTGCGTGTCATTGCAGAAGTTCCAGACGTAGTTCACCGTACGGCTCTGCTTGTTGAGCAGTCCGTTGAGCGACTTCACGCGGTAGCGGTAGACAAGGATCATGCCAGTGATCCTAACCTGTGGGAAAAGCTGCCTGTCAACCGCACGCCTTTCCTTCCCGCCATCAATGGCGGGGTTTCTCGGGGCAAATTCTGATGAATCCCGATACGATCCACGCGCGCCTCGATTTCCTGCGCGAAGCCGAACGCCTGAAGGACGTGCTGCGCAGCGGCTACACGTCGGCCGGCCGCCCGGAAAGCACGGCCGAGCACAGTTGGCGGCTGTGCCTGATGGCGCTGGTGTTCGCCGACGCGCTGCCCGGCGTCGACACGCTGAAGCTGCTGAAACTGTGCGTCGTCCACGACCTCGGCGAAGCGCTGCACGGCGACATCCCCGCGATCGAGCAGGCCGCGCACCCCGACAAGAGCACGCACGAACGCGACGACCTGCTGACGCTGACCGCGTCGCTCGACCGCGCGGTGCGCGACGAGATCGTCGCGCTGTGGGACGAATACGAGGCGGCCGCCTCGCCCGAAGCCCGCGCGGCGAAGGCGCTCGACAAGCTCGAAACGATCCTGCAGCACAACCAGGGCAGCAATCCGCCCGATTTCGACTATGCGTTCAATCTCGGCTACGGCCGTCGCTACACCGACGCCGCGCCGCTGTTCAGCGCGATCCGCGAGATCGTCGACGCCGACACGCAGCGCAGGATCGACGCGGGCGGACACCGCGCGTAAGCTCGCGGAATCGGGCGAGCGAGCCCGCTCGCCCCGCCCGCACGAGAGTCGACGCATGACGCAGAACATCTACGACGACCCGGCCTTCTTCGAAGGCTATAGCCGCCTGAACCGCTCGATTCACGGGCTCGACGGCGCCCCCGAATGGCCCGCGCTGCGCGCGCTGCTGCCCGACCTGCACGGCCGTCGCGTGCTCGATCTCGGCTGCGGCTACGGCTGGTTCAGCCGCTGGGCGGCCGACCAGGGTGCTGCGAGCGTGCTCGGCATCGACGTGTCCGAACGCATGCTCGAACGCGCGGCATCGACCGCCGCTCATCCGGCGATCACGTACCGTCTCGCCGATCTCGAAACGCTCGCGCTGCCGGATGCCGCGTTCGATCTCGCGTACAGCTCGCTCACGTTCCACTACATCGTGCACCTCGACACGCTGCTGCGTGCGATCCATCACGCGCTCGTGCCGGGCGGCCGGCTCGTGTTCTCGATCGAGCATCCGATCTATACGGCGCCGCGCCGGCCCGGTTTCGTCGTCGATGCGCAAGGCAACCGCTCGTGGCCGCTCGACGGCTACCAGCGCGAAGGCGAACGCGTGACCGACTGGCTCGCGCCGGGCGTCGTCAAGCAGCATCGCACGCTCGGCACGCTCGCGAACCAGCTGATCGGCAGCGGCTTCACGCTCACGCATCTCAACGAATGGGGGCCGACGCCCGAGCAGGTCGACGCGCTGCCCGCGCTCGACGAGGAACGCGACCGGCCGATGATGGCGATCGTCGCCGCGCAGCGGTAGCGCGCGGCGCGGCAACGCCTTTTCACAGATCGCAACAATTACGCCGTCTGGCCAACCGCATTGGTACGGCGTCCGCACAATTCAGCACAAATTCCACACGATTCGGCGCGAATTCCTCGCTTACCATGAGCGCCTGATTCGATTCGGCACGCCCGCGCGATGCGTACGCGGAACCCGTCGCGGGCGACACGTCCGGCATGCGACGCCAACCGGATCGTTCCGTTCGGCCGCACGCATCGCCGGCGCCTGCTTCATCCTCGCCGCATTCTCATGACCCAGAAGGCCCATCGCCGCCGGCGCATCGTGCTGGCCACCCTTGCCGTCGTCGCGATCGCCGCCGGCGTCACGCTGAAGGCCTGCGCGCCCGACAAGCGTCCGCAGTACCTGTCCGCACCCGTCACGCGCGGCAATCTCGAGAACGCGGTACTCGCAACCGGCGCGCTGCAGGCGTTCAAGCAGGTCGACGTCGGCGCGCAGGTGTCGGGGCAGTTGAAGACGCTGAAGGTCAAGCTCGGCGACAAGGTCACGAAAGGCCAGTGGCTCGCCGAGATCGATCCCGTGATCTCGGAAAACGCACTGCGTCAGGCGCGCGCCAGCGAAGAAAGCCTGCGCGCGCAGCAGCAATCGACCGCCGCGCAATTGACACAGGCCGAACTCGCGTTCCGCCGCCAGCAGGCGATGCTGCCCGACGATGCGACGTCGCGCGAGTCGTTCGAGGCCGCGAAGGCGACGCTCGACGTGCAGCGCGCGACCCTCGCGTCGCTCGCCGCGCAGATCCGTTCGGCCCGCATCCAGATCGAGACCGCGCAGGCCAACCTCGGCTACACGCGCATCGTCGCGCCGATCGACGGCGAGATCGTCGCGATCGTCACGCAGGAAGGCCAGACCGTGATCGCGCAGCAGCAGGCGCCGGTGATCCTGAAGCTCGCGAATCTCGACACGATGACCGTGAAGGCGCAGGTGTCGGAAGCCGACGTGATCCGCGTGAGCGCCGGCCAGAGCGCGTATTTCACGATCCTCGGCGAACCGGACAAGCGTCACTACGGCAAGCTGCGCGCGATCGAACCGGCACCGCAGAACTACGCCGACGCGCAAAGCCCGCTCGGCGGCGGGGCCGGCGGCGGCGCGAAGCCGAACGCCGCGGTGTTCTACAACGCGCTGTTCGACGTGCCGAATCCCGAGCACCGGCTGCGCATCGCGATGACCGCGCAGGTCAACATCGTGCTCGGCGACGCGCGCAACGCGCTGATCATTCCGGCCGCCGCGCTCGGCGAGAAGCGCAAGGACGGCACCGTCGCGGTACGCGTGCTGCGCGCCGACGGCAGCACGGAAACGCGCCATATCCGCATCGGCATCAACAACAACGTGCGCGTCGAAGTGCTGGCCGGCCTGAAGGACGGCGAGCGCGTCGTGATCGGCGAAGCGTCGGCGGACGAGCACGCGCCGCTGTCGGACGTGGTGTGACGATGAGCCAGCCCCTGCTGAAACTCTCCGCCGTCACGCGACGCTTTCCTGCCGGCGACAAGGACGTCGTCGTCCTGAACAACGTCAACCTCGCGATCGACGCGGGCGAGATCGTCGCGATCGTCGGCGCGTCGGGTTCCGGCAAGTCGACGCTGATGAACATCCTCGGCTGCCTCGATCACCCGAGCGAAGGCACCTACACGGTCGGCGGACGCGACACGCACATGCTCGACAGCGACGAGCTCGCGCAGTTGCGCCGCGAGCACTTCGGCTTCGTGTTCCAGCGCTATCACCTGCTGCCGCACGTCGACGCGGTCGCGAACCTCGAAATGCCGGCGATCTACGCGGGTGCCACGCGCGCCGAGCGGCACGCCCGCGCCCGCGCATTGCTCGCGCGCCTCGGGCTCGCGGATCGCGCGCATCACCGGCCCGGGCAACTGTCCGGCGGCCAGCAGCAGCGCGTGAGCATTGCGCGCGCGCTGATGAACGGCGGCCAGGTGATCCTCGCGGACGAGCCGACCGGCGCGCTCGACACGAAAAGCGGCCAGGACGTGATCCGCATCCTGCACGAGCTGAACGCGCTCGGCCATACGATCGTGATCGTCACGCACGACAAGGCCGTGGCGCGCCATGCACGGCGCATCATCGAGATCAGCGACGGCGAGATCGTCGCCGACCGGCCGAATCGGCAATACGCGGAGGCGCTCGCGGAATCCGGTGTCGGCGCGGCCGCAACGACCGAAACGGCAGCCGACACGCCGTCCGCACCGGCTTCCGAGGATGCCCCGCCGCACGCCGACACCGACACCGATCCCGGCCCGCGCGCCGGACGCTTCGTGGCCGGCACCGGCCGCTTCGCCGAGGCGTGCCGGATGGCGTGGATCGCGCTCGTGTCGCACCGGCTGCGCACGCTGCTGACGATGCTCGGCATCATCATCGGCATCACGTCGGTGGTATCGATCGTCGCGGTCGGCGAAGGCGCGAAGCGCTACATGCTCGAAGAAATCGGCAGCATCGGCACCAATACGATCAACGTCTATCCCGGCACCGACTGGGGCGACAGCCGCGCGGACACGATCCAGACGCTCGTGCCCGCCGACGTCGCCGCGCTCGCCGAGCAGCCGTACGTCGACAGCGCGACACCCGAAACGTCGCGCACGCTGCTGCTGCGCTACCGCAACATCGACGTCAACGCGCTCGTGAGCGGCGTCGGCGACCGCTACTTCCAGGCGCGCGGGATGCGTTTCGCGTTCGGCGTCGCGTTCGACGACGACGCGGTGCGCCGCCAGGCGCAGGTGGCCGTGATCGACCAGAACACGCGCCGCAAGCTGTTCGGCGCGACCCGCAATCCGGTCGGCGAAGTGATCCTGGTCGACAACGTGCCGTGCGTCGTGATCGGCGTCACCGCCGACAAGAAGAGCGCATTCGGCAGCGTGAAGAGCCTGAACGTGTGGGTGCCGTACACGACCGCAAGCGGGCGCCTGTTCGGCCAGCGCTATCTCGACAGCATCACCGTGCGCGTACGCGACGGGCAGCCGAGCGCCGCCGCCGAGAAAAGCCTCGAGAAGCTGATGATCCAGCGCCACGGCCGCAAGGACTTCTTCACGTACAACATGGACAGCGTGGTCAAGACCGTCGAGAAGACCGGCCAGTCGCTGACGCTGCTGCTGTCGCTGATCGCGGTGATCTCGCTCGTCGTCGGCGGGATCGGCGTAATGAACATCATGCTGGTGTCGGTCACCGAGCGTACGCGCGAGATCGGCATCCGGATGGCGGTCGGCGCGCGCCAGTCCGACATCCTGCAGCAGTTCCTGGTCGAGGCCGTGCTCGTGTGCTTGCTCGGCGGCACGATCGGCATCGCACTGTCGTTCGGGCTCGGCGCGCTGTTCTCGATGTTCGTCGCACAGTGGAAGATGGTGTTCTCGGCCGGCGCGATCGTGACCGCGTTCGTGTGCTCGACGCTCACCGGTGTGATTTTCGGGTTCATGCCCGCGCGCAACGCGTCGCGGCTCGATCCGATCGATGCGCTCGCGCGCGACTGACGAAACATGGCCATCACGCATTCCTCCCCGCTTCATCGCCTCGGCGCATTCGCATGCGCGGCCGCGCTGCTCGCCGGCTGCGCGGCCGCGCGCCACGATCCGCTGCCGGCCGTCGCGATGCCCGCGAACTGGGCCGCGCCGGTCACGGCCGATGCGCCGGCCGCCACGCGCGACTGGTGGCGCAGCTTCGGCGATCCGCAACTCGACGCGTTGATCGACGACGCGCTGCGCGCCAACGGCGATCTCGCGATCGCGGCGATCCGCGTGTATCGCGCGCAGTTGCAGGCCGGGCTCGTCGACACGAACCTGACGCCGAACGTGACGCTCGGCGCGAACGGCACGGTGTCGCGCACGCTCGATACGCACCAGATGAGCCAGTCGAGCGGCCTCAACGGTTCGCTCAGCTACGAAATCGACCTGTGGGGCCGGTTGGCCGCGCTGCGCGACGCCGCGCACTGGGAAGCCGACGCGACGGCCGCCGATCTGGAGGCCGCGCGGCTGTCGCTGATCGGCATGACCGCGGCGCTGTACTGGCAGATCGGCTATCTGAACCGGCAGATCGCGCTCGGCGACGCGAACATCGCGTATGCGGAGCGCACGCTCGCGCTCGTCCGGTCACGGCACACGGCCGGCGCCGTGTCGGGGCTCGACCTCGCGCAGGCCGAACAGAGCCTCGCCGCGCAACGCGCGGCGCAGACGCAACTGATCCAGCAGCGCACCGAGAACCGCCACGCGCTCGCGATCCTGTTCGACCGGTCGCCGCAGCAGTTCGCGGCCGAACCGGCGGCACTGCCCGACACCGCACCGCCCGACGTGGCGGCCGGCCTGCCCGCGAGCCTGCTCGGCCGGCGCCCCGACCTGCGTGCGGCGGAATTCCGGCTGCGCGAGTCGCTCGCGCAGGTCGACGCGACGCGCACGAGCTTCTATCCGACCTTCACGCTGACCGGCAGCGCCGGCACGACGAGCACGAGCCTCGAGCGCGTGCTGACCAATCCGGTCGGCACGCTCGGGCTCGGCCTCGCGCTGCCGTTCATCCAGTGGAACACGATGCAGTTGCAGATCAAGGTGTCGAAGTCGCAGTACGAGGAAGCGGTGGTCGGCTTCCGCCAGCGGCTCTACACGGCGCTCGCGGAAGTCGAGAACGCGCTGTCGGCACGCGTGCAGCTCGAACGCGAAGCCGAACAGCGCGCGCTGTCGCTCGCCCAGGCGCAGCGCGCCGAACGGCTGGCTGCCGCGCGCTTCGCGGCCGGCGCGACCGCCGTGCAGCCGTGGCTCGACCAGCAGCAGGTACTGAGGAGCGCGCAGAGCGCCGACGAACTGACGCGCCTGAACCGGCTCAACAACCAGATGAAGCTGTACCGCGCGCTCGGCGGCGGGACATCCTGACCGGCCGTCACACGTCATACGCCGCACGCCGGCCGCGTCATTCGCATACGGCCGCCCCGCGCCGCGCCGGCGCGAACGCCACCGCGCTCGCGGCCGCGAGCACGGCCACGCCCGCCGCGCCGTACACCATCACCCACCCGAACCCGTGCGCGAGCGCCGGCGCGATCGCCTGCAGCCCGTCGGTGCGGCCCGCTGCAATCTCCTGCGCAAGCCGGCGCAGCGCCGCGTCGCCGATCGTGCCGGCCGGCCCGCCCTTCAGGCTCGCGACGATCCCCGCTACCAGCACGAAGCCCATCGCCGCGATGTTCAGCGCGAGCGAGATCATCCGCGCGCTCATGTCGATGCCCGACGCCATCCCGGCCCGCGCACTCGGCACCGCGCCCGTCGTCGTGTTGGTAACGGGCGTGTTGGTCAAGCCGAGCCCGATGCCGGCGATCACGCAGCCCGGCAGCATCGTCAGCCAGCTCGCATGATCGGCCGCGCTGCCCAACCGCATCAGCACGAAACCGGCCGCGATCGTGAACAGGCCGCCCGGAATCACGACGCCCGGCCCGTAGCGCAGTGCGAGCCGTTCGCCGAACGGCGGCGCGATCAGCGTCGGCAGCGTGTACGCGAGCAACGCGAGACCGGCCGTCACGCTGTCGTAGCCGAGCGCAACCTGGAACCAGATCGGCAGGTAGATCATGAACGGCCAGAAGCTGAAGTTCATCCCCATCGAGCCGAAGATCGCGCCGGTGAACGCGCGAATCCGGAACACCGAGAAGTCGAACATCGGCCGCGCGCTGCCGCGCTCCGCGATGACGAAACCGGCCAGCGCGAGCACGGTCGCGCCGAGCACGCCGAGGCCGGCCGCGCTCGTCAGCCCGAGTTCGGCGCTTTGGGTGATGTAAAAGGCAAGGCCGAGCACCGCGAGCGACAGCGTGACGATGCCCGCGACGTCGAGCGCGCCCGCATGCGGATCGCGCGATTCCTGCACCGCGCCGCCGATCAGCACGAGCGCGACGGCCGCGAGCGGCGCATGGACGAGGAACACCCACGGCCAGCTCGCCAGCGCGACGATCGCGCCACCGACGATCGGCCCGAAGCCGAGCCCGATGCCGAACACGATCCCCCAGATTCCGAATGCGCGGCCGCGCTCGCGCCCTTCGCGGAACTGGTGCGACAGCACGGCGATCTGGCAGATCAGCATCGCGCCGCCGCTCGCGCCCTGCAGCAGCCGGCCCGCGACGAGCACCGGCACGTTCGGCGCGAGCCCGCACAGCAGCGACGTCGCGCCGAACAGCACGGTGCCGATCACGTACACGCGCTTGCGGCCGAACCGGTCCGCGAGCGTGCCGGCCGCCATCAGCACCGTCGTACACGCGATCGTGTACGCGTTCATGATCCACTGCATGCCGTTGAAATCGCCATGCAGCACGTGTTCGAGCGTCGGCAGGATCACCGGCACGCTCGAGATTTCGAGGCCGAACATCAGCGACGTGAGACAGACGGCCGCGAGCGCGACCGCATTCCTGCGGGAGTCGGATAGCGTCATGCGTATTGCGCGGCGGCCCGGCGACAGGCCGCACGCCTCCAGATAAGTAGGATTCGCCGCGTGCGGCCGGCGACGCACGCTGGGCGGGAATCGGTACTATAGTGAGAATTCATCTCCCCATTGACGCACGCATTTCCATGCACTGGGGAATTTCAGGACCCAATCGACGTAAACCTGCAATGACCGACAGACTCGACGGCGTAACGACCTTCGTCCAGGTCGTGGAATCGGGCAGCTTCGCGCTGGCCGCGGAACGGCTCGACATGACGCGTTCGGCGGTCGGCAAGGCGATCGCACGGCTCGAGAAGCGGCTCGGCGCACGGCTGCTGCAGCGCACGACGCGCAGCCAGAGCCTGACCGACGACGGCCAGGCGTACTACGACCGCTGCGTGCGCGCGCTGGCGGAACTGGAAGCGGCGGAAGCCGATCTTGACTGCGGCCGCCACGAGGCGCGCGGCAAGCTGCGGCTGAGCGTGCCGCTCGCGTTCGGGCACCACTGCGTGACGCCGATCGTGCTCGACCTTGCGCGCACCTATCCGCACCTGCGGATCGACGTGTCGATCACCGACCGCTTCGTCGATCTCGTCGAGGAAGGAATCGACCTTGCGGTGCGGATCGGCACGCTCGCGGACAGCACGAGCCTCGCGGTGCGGCGGCTCGGCACGCAATACGGCAGCCTCGGCGCGGCGCCGTCGTATCTCGCGCGCTACGAGATGCCGAAGACGCTCGACGACCTGAAGCACCACCGGACGATCGCGTATTCGCGTTCGGGCGTGGTGCAGCCGTGGGACTTGCGCGCGCCGGACGGCTCGACGGTGCGCATCGACATGCCGCATCAACTGAGTTTCGACGACGTGCAGGCGATCGCCGCGGCCGGCGCATCGGGGTTCGGGATTGCGTGGCTGCCGAGCTGGCTGCTCGACCATTACGTGAAGCGCGGGGAGATGGTGGTCGTGCTGGATCGATGCTTCGTCTGCGAAGGCGACATTCACGCGCTCTGGCCGAAGACGCGCTACCTGCCGCGCAAGACGCGCTGCGTGATCGACGCGCTTGCGGAGGCGATTCCGCCGATGATCGAGCGCGCGGACGAAGCGCGCTGAACGGGTCGCAGCCGACACGCCGCGCGGCGCGTCGGGCCATCACGCAGAGATTACGCCGCGCCGAGATCGGCGAGCGGATGCGCGAACAGCTTCCACGGCGACGTCAGGAAATGCCGCACGCGCTCGGCGCGCAGCTCGACGAGCGACGCGGGCGCCCAGCGCGGCTTGCGATCCTTGTCGACGAGATGCGCACGCACGCCTTCGCGGAAATCGCCTTCCTCGATCGCGCGCGCGACGATGCCGAGCTCCATCCGGAACGATTCCGCGAGCGTCATCTGCCGGCCGCGCAACAGCGCCTCGCGCGTCACGGCGAGCATCGTCGGCGAATGGCTCGCGAGCGCATCGAGCGTCGCCTGCAGCCATTGGCGGTGCTCGCGCGCCAGCTCGTCGCGCGCCAGATCCTGCGTGAGCGTCGCGACGATCCGCTCGACGGTCGAGCGCTTGTCGAAGTGGCGGACGATCCACGGCATCTGGCCGTCGAGCGCCGCATGCGACACCACATTGCACGGCGGCTCGAACACCCTGCGCAGCGCCGGCAGCACGTCGCCATCCCACTTGACGCTTTCGATACGCGTCTCGAACGTGTCGAGCCACGCGGACGGCACGCACAGGTCCGCGAGCTTCGCGCTCAGCGCGTCGGCGCCCGACAGCATCGCGCCGGTCAACCCCACGTACAGTTCGAGTTCGGTCGGCATGCCCGACAGGAAATGCGTCGCGCCCACGTCGGGCACGAGGCCGATGCGCGTTTCCGGCATCGCGATCTTGCTGCGCTCGGTCGCGACGCGCAGCGCCGCGCCCTGCGCAAGGCCCATCCCGCCGCCCATCGTCACGCCGTCCATCAGCGCGACCACCGGCTTCGGGAACGTGTGGATCGCGTAGTCGAGCCGGTATTCGTCGACGAAGAACGGCAGCCAGGTTTCGCGCTGCGCGACCATCTTGTACAACGCACGCACGTCTCCGCCCGCGCAGAAACCCTTCTCGCCTGCGCCGCGCAGCACGACCGCGACGATCTGGTCGTCGTGGCGGCAGCGCTCGAACAGCGCGGCCAGCTCGCCGATCATCGCGTACGACAACGCGTTGAGCGCGGCCGGCCGGTTCAGCGTGATCAGCGCCACGCGGTTCACCACGCGATACAGCACCTCGGGCGCATGCTCCGCGAATGCGTCGTGATTCGTCACCGGTGTGCTCATCGTTGCGGCTCTCCATCGGTGCGCCACTGCGGCGCGCGCTTGCCAAGGAACGCCGCCACGCCTTCGCGCGGATCGTTCGTGTCGAACAGGTCGACGAAGCGTTCGCGCTCGACCGCGAGCGCCGCGCCGCGCGGCACGCCGCGGCGGGCGAGGCCGATCAGTTCCTTGCTGTAGGCGACCGCGTGCGGGCTTTGCCGCGCGACGTTGCGCGCCAGTGCGAGCGCCGCATCGCGCGCGGCGCCGCTTTCCACCACGTCCTCGACGAGGCCGATCCGCAGTGCGGTGGCCGCATCGACGCGCGCGCCGGTCAGGATGATCTTCTTCGCCCAGCCTTCGCCGACGAGCCAGGGCAGCGTCTGCGTGCCGAGCCCGCACGGCAGCAGGCCGACCGACGGTTCCGGCAGCGCCATCTGCGCATGCGTTTCGGCGATCCGCAGGTCGCATGCGAGCGCGCATTCGAGGCCGCCGCCCATCGCATAGCCGTTGATCGCCGCGATCGTCACGACGCGCGCGTCGTGCAGCGCCTCGAACGCCGCGCCGAAGCGCGCGGCCATCGCACGGGCGACCGCGCGGTCGCCATCGGCGAACGTGTTGAGGTCGGCGCCCGCGCTGAAGAACTTCGGGCCGTCGCCGGTGATCACCAGCGCGCGTACGCGCGGGTTCGCGTTCAGTTCGGCGACGGTCGCCTGCAGTTGTTGCAGCCCGTCGGCGGTAAAGGCGTTCGCGGGCGGACGCTTGAGCGTCGCGCACGCGATCGCGCCGTCGTCGACGTAGTCGAGTTCGATCATGAGGCGTCCTTCTTCGTGGCCGGTTGGTACAGGCGGATCACCGCCGAGAAATCGAGCTGGCCGTCGCCGCGGCTGCTCATCGTCTGGTACAGCTGCTGCGCGAGCGCGCCGAGATAGACGGGCTGGCGCGCCTGCTTCGCCGCATCGTTCGCGAGGCCGAGATCCTTCAGCATCAGGTCGGTGCCGAAGCCGCCCGAGTAGCCGCGCGACGACGGCGCGGTCTCGATCACGCCCGGATACGGGTTGTAGGTATCCGAGCTCCAGCAGCGGCCCGTCGACGTGTTGACGATGCCGGCCAGCACCTTGGGGTCGATGCCGAGCGCGACGCCGAGCGACATTGCCTCCGATACCGCCGCCATCGAGATGCCGAGCACGAGGTTGTTGCAGACCTTCGCGACCTGCCCCATCCCCGTCGCGCCGCAGTGGACGATGTTCTTGCCCATGCCGGCGAGCACCGGCTTCACGCGCTCGAAATCCGCATCGCTGCCGCCGACCATGAAGGTCAGCGTGCCGGCCGCCGCGCCGCCGGTGCCGCCCGACACCGGCGCATCGACGAACGCACCGCCGTGCTCGCGCACCAGCGCGCCGAACGCCTGCGCGCTCGCCGGGTCGATCGTGCTCGAATCGATCACCGTTGCACCCGCGCCGAGGCCGGCCAGCACGCCGTTCTCGCCGGACAGCACCGAGCGCACGTGCGGCGCGGCCGGCAGCATCGTGATCACGAATGCCGCGCCCGACGCCGCATCGCGCGGCGACGCGGCCACCTGTGCGCCGGCGTCCTGCAGCGCGCGCAACGCGTCGGCGCTCAGGTCGAACGCATGCACTTCATGGCCGGCTTTCAGCAGGTTCAGCGCCATCGGCGCACCCATGTGGCCGAGGCCGATAAATCCGATTTTCATGTTCGTGTCCTCCGCCGCTCAATGCAGCCGGATCGTCGTATTCACCGGGGCGGCCGTCGTGTCGTCGTCGAACCAGCGCGCGGTGACCGTCTTGGTCTGCGTGTAGAACTGCACGACCTGCTTGCCGTACGGGCCGAGATCGCCAAGCTTCGAGCCGCGCGAACCGGTGAAGCTGAAGAACGGCACCGGCACCGGGATCGGGATGTTGATGCCGACCTGGCCGACGTCGATCTCGGTCTGGAACTTGCGCGCAGCCGCACCACTCTGCGTGAAGATACCCACGCCGTTGCCCATCGGATTCGCGTTGACGAGCGCGATCGCGTCGTCGAGGGTGTCGGCTTCCATCACGACCAGCACCGGCCCGAAGATTTCATGCGTGTAGACCGACATGTCGGGCGTCACACCCGAGAAGATCGTCGGCCCGATGAAATTGCCCTGCTCGTAGCCGGCCACCTTCACGTCGCGGCCGTCGAGCTCGAGCTTCGCGCCTTCCTTGATGCCCGCGTCGATCAGCGTCAGGATCCGCGCCTTCGCGCCGCGCGACACGACCGGCCCGACGTCGGTGCCCGCTTCCGCGCCCGCGTTGACCTTCAGCGCCTGCGCCTTCTCGACGATGTCGGGCAGCCAGTCGCGCGCGTTGCCCACCAGCACCGCGACCGACGTCGCCATGCAGCGCTGGCCGGCCGCGCCGAAACCCGCGCCGACGAGCGCGTTGATCGCCTGCTCGCGGTTCGCGTCGGGCAGCACGATCGCGTGGTTCTTCGCGCCCATCATCGACTGCACGCGCTTGCCGTGCTGGCTGCCGAGGTTGTACACGTGCGTGCCGACGGCGGTCGAACCGACGAACGAGATCGCCTTCACGAGCGGATGCGTGCAGATCGCGTCGACGACTTCCTTGCCGCCGTGCACGACGTTCAGTACGCCTTTCGGTACGCCGGCCTCGAGCGCGAGTTCGACGAGCTCCATCGTCGACATCGGGTCCTGCTCCGACGGCTTCAGCACGAATGTGTTGCCGCACACGATCGCCATCGGGAACATCCACAGCGGAATCATCGCGGGAAAATTGAACGGCGTGATGCCCGCGCAGACGCCGAGCGGCTGGCGTAGCGTGTAGGTGTCGACGCCGCCCGCGACGTTCTCCGCGAATTCACCCAGTTGCAGCGTGCCGATCGAGCACGCGTGCTCGACCACTTCGAGGCCACGGAAGATGTCGCCTTCGGCGTCGGGAATCGTCTTGCCCTGCTCGGCCGTCAGCGTCTTCGCGATGCGCTGCTGGTTCGCGCGCACCAGATCCTGGAACTTCAGCATGATGCGCATGCGCGCGGCGATCGGCGTGTTCTTCCACGTCGCATACGCGGCGTGCGCGGCCTGCACCGCCGCGTCGACTTCCGCGACGGTCGCGAACGGCACGCGCGCGAGCGCCTGCTGCGTCGCCGGGTTGACGATGTCGCGCCACTCGTTGGTGGCGGACTCGACGAAGGCACCGTCGATCAGCAGCTTGACCGTCGGCACGTCTTGCCCCGTACGGGGCGTCGGATTCGCGTTCATCGATGCATTCTCCTTGCAGAGGGCCGCGAAGCGGAATTCCGCCCGGCGGCCGGTTCAATTCGGCTGCGGGAGGCGGCCGCGGCATGCGGCGCGCGCGGCCCGCGGTCGGTCATTTCAGTTCCGCGGCGAAATCCTCTTCCCAGTATTCGCCGGGCATGCGCGCAGTCGCGTCGTCGTCGCGCTCGATCTCGCGGCGGCGCAGCTCGACGCGGCGAATCTTCCCCGAGATCGTCTTCGGCAGTTCCGCGAACTGCAGGCGGCGAATGCGCTTGTACGGCGCGAGCTTCTCGCGCGAGAAACGGAAAATTTCCAGCGCGAGCGTGGGGCTTTCCTCGTAGCCCTGCCGCAACGTGATGAAGGTCTTCGGCACCGACAGCCGCACGGGGTCCGGGCTCGGCACGACGGCCGCTTCGGCAATCGCCGGATGCTCGATCAGCACGCTCTCGAGTTCGAACGGGCTCAGCCGGTAGTCGGACGACTTGAACACGTCGTCCGCGCGGCCGATGTACACGTAATAGCCGTCGTCGCGACGCATCGCGATGTCCGACGTGCGGTAGTGGCCGTCGCGCATCGCGTGGGCCGTCGCGTCGGGATTGTTCGCATAGCCCTTCATCAGCCCGACCGGGCGCGCGACGTCCGCGCCGATCGGCAGCGCGACCTCGCCTTCGGTCACGGGCGCGCCGTCCGGATCGAGCAGCGCGATCCGGTAGCCGGGCAGCGGCCGGCCCATCGAGCCCGCGACCACCGGCTGGCCCGGCGAGTTGCCGATCAGGCAGGTCGTCTCGGTCTGGCCGTAGCCGTCGCGAATCGAGATGTTCCAGGCCTTCTTCACGCGCTCGATGATCTCGGGATTCAGCGGCTCGCCCGCGCCGACGATCTCGCGCAGCTTCACGTCGAACGACGCGAGCGGCTGCTGCACGAGCATGCGCCACACGGTCGGCGGCGCGCACAGCGTGGTCACCCGGTAGTTGACGAGCGCATCGAGCACGACCTTCGGCTCGAAGCGCGCATAGTTGAACGCGAACACGCACGCCTGCGCATTCCACGGCGCGAAGAAGCAGCTCCACGCGTGCTTCGCCCAGCCCGGCGAGCTGATGTTCCAGTGGATGTCGCCCGGCTGCAGGCCGACCCAGTACATCGTCGACAGATGGCCGACCGGATAGGTGCGGTGCGTATGCTCGACGAGCTTCGGCTTCGACGTCGTGCCGGACGTGAAGTACAGCAGCATCGGATCGTTCGCATGCGTGACGGCGTCCGGCTCGAACGCGGCGCTCGCCGCATAGCCGTCGTTCATCGCGAGCCAGCCCGCGCGCGGCGCGCCGGCAACGATCTTCTGCTTGAGGCCGAGGCCGGCTTGCTCGAACTTCGCGGTTTCGTGCTCGTCGACGATCGCGTAGGTCGCGCCGCCGATCTGCACGCGGTCGCGCACGTCGTCGGGCGACAGTTGCGTAGTGGCGGGCAGCACGATCGCGCCGAGCTTCATCGCGGCCAGCATCGCGTCCCACAGCTCGACACGGTTCGGCAGCATCAGCAGAACGCGGTCGCCGCGCCCGACGCCGATCGAGCGCAGCCAGTTCGCGATCCGCGACGAGCGCTCGGACATCTGCGCGAACGAGTACGGATCGCCCGTGCCGGTTGCCGCGTCGACGATCCACAGCGCGGGCTGGTCGTTGCCGCGCGCCATCGGGTCGAAGTAGTCGAGCGCCCAGTTGAACGCATCGAGCGCCGGCCATTCGAAATCGCGATACGCGGTGTTGTAGTCGGTGCGATGGCGCAGCAGAAAATCGCGTGCGTCCAGGAATGCCTGTACCGTCATGTGTCGTCTCCGTCCAGTCTCCAGCGGTCAACCGGCGCATGTGCTTCAGCACCTGCCCGGTTCCGTGTTGCACGGCGCACGGTCACGTCGTTGCGTGCCGCGTTTGCCGTGCTGCCCTCGTGCCCTGCGTGATGCTGTCGTCGGCGCGACCGTCGCGGCTCACAGCTGCCGCGCGATCACCATCCGCTGCACTTCGCTGGTGCCTTCGTAAATCTGCGTGATGCGCGCGTCGCGATAGTGACGCTCGACTTCGTAATCGACCAGGTAGCCGTAGCCGCCGTGAATCTGGATCGCGTCCGAGCACACGCGCTCGGCCATCTCGGACGCGAACAGCTTCGCCTGCGACGCTTCCGACAGGCACGGCAGCCCGGCCGTGCGCAGCTTCGCCGCGTGATGCACGAGCAGGCGCGCGGCGTTGATCTGCACGGCCATGTCGGCGAGCTTCTGCTGGATCGCCTGATGCTCGGCGATCGGCTTGCCGAACTGCACGCGCTCGCCCGCATAGCGGCGCGCCTTGTCGAACGCGGCGCGCGCGATCCCGAGCGCCTGCGCGGCGATGCCGATGCGCCCGCCTTCGAGGTTCGACAACGCGATCTTCAGCCCTTCGCCGCGATTGCCGAGCAGGTTCTCTTCGGCAATCGCGCAGTTCTCGAACGTGATCGGGCACGTATCCGACGCGCGGATGCCCATTTTCTTCTCGGGCTTGCCGACGACGAAGCCCGGCGTGTCGGTCGGCACCAGGAACGCGGAAATGCCGCGCTTGCCGGCGTCCGGATCGGTCATGGCAAAAACGATCGCGACGCCCGCGCGCTGGCCGTTGGTCACGAACTGCTTCGCGCCGTTCAGCACCCATTTGCCGTCGCGCAGTTCGGCCCGCGTGCGCAGGTTGTTCGCTTCGGAACCGGCATGCGGCTCGGTCAGGCAGAACGCGCCGATCACACGGCCGGCCGCCATGTCGGCCAGCCAGCGATCCTTCTGCGCGGGCGTGCCGAAACCGAGGATCGGCCCGCAGCCGACCGAGTTGTGCACGCTCATCATCGTCGCGCACGCGGCGTCGCCGGCCGCCACTTCCTCCATCGCCAGCGCATAGGCCACGTAATCCGTATACGAGCCGCCCAGTTCCTGCGGCACGATCATCCCGAGCAGGCCCAGCTCGCCGAGCTGCGCGACGATCGCGTCGGGCAGGTGCGCGTCGTGGTCCCACTGCGCGGCGTTCGGCGCCAGCACCTCGGTGGCAAAAGCGCGCGCGGCGTCGCGGATCATCCGCTGGTCTTCGGTGTAAAGCTCGTCCATGGTGCTGCTGTCTCCCGCGGCCGCCGGGCGCGACCGTCCTTGCGTTTCGATGCAACAAGTGTAGGCAAGCACGCGCGACTGTTCGATGCTCGCGTCGCTCATTTACACTGAGCGTTTTTGCCACACCGGCGACACCGATGAAGCAGGAAGACAAGGGAACCGTCGCGATCAGCCTCGTCGCGTACAGCGTCGCGCTGGCCACGCGGCGCGGCGTCGCGGCCGAGCCGCTGCTCGCCCAGGCCGGCATCCCGCCCGCGCTGCTCGGGCAGCCGCGCGCACGTGTGTCCGCGCAGCAATATGGCGCGCTGTGGAACGCGATCGCGCGCACGCTCGACGACGAGTTTTTCGGGCAGGATCGCCACCCGATGCGCAGCGGCAGCTTCATCGCAATGAGCCAGGCCGCGCTGTCGGCCCGCGACGGGCTGCACGCGATGGCGCGCGCGGTGAACTTCATGCACTGCGTGCTCGACGACCTGCACGCGGAACTCGATGCGAATCCGCAGCGCGTGCGGCTGCGTTTCGTGCACCGCAACAACGGTGCGACGCCCGCGATGTTCACGTACGCGACCTATTTCATCATCGTGTACGGGCTCACCTGCTGGCTGATCGGGCGGCGCATTCCGCTGCTGCATGCGAGCTTCCGCTGCGACACGCCGCCCGCCGATCACGAATATCCGTCGATGTTCTGCGACGACATGCGTTTCAACCAGCCCGATTCGTATGTCGATTTCGATCCCGAATTCGCGACGCTGCCGGTCGTGCAGAACGCGAAGACGCTGAAGACGTTCCTGCGCAACGCGCCGGCCAGCTTCATCGTCAAGTACCGCAACCCGAACGCGCTCGCGCAGCGGGTGCGCGCGGTGCTGCGCGGGATGCCGCCCGCCGCGTGGCCGGGCGCGGGCGGGATGGCCGCGCGGCTGCACGTGGCCGAGGCCACGCTGCGCCGCAAGCTGCACCAGGAGGGCCATGCGTACCAGTCGATCAAGGACACGCTGCGGCGCGATCTCGCGTTCGAGGCGCTGGCCGACCCCGCACGCACGATCGCCGACGTCGCGGCCGCGACCGGGTTCGCGGAGCCGAGCGCGTTCTACCGCGCGTTCCGCAAATGGAGCGGGCGCAGCCCGGCCGAGTTTCGTGACGAAGCGCTGGCGCGGGCGGGCGACCGGCGCTGACGCCGAAGCGGGCGGCCCGCGGGTCGGCAGCCGGCGCTGACGCCGCTCACCGGCGCCCCCGTATCGCGCAGCCAGGTTGCGCTGGCGGCCGTCCAAACGGGATCGCCCCCACGGCTTCGCGCTTTCCACCGAAACCGCCTAATCTTTAAGCATCGGGCCCACGCCCTTTTTGCGAGCCGGACGGCGTGCGGCTGCGCGCCGCCTGGACGCCCCGATGCGTTTTCATCGTCATGGGCCGTCGCCGGCGCCCGTCGCGCCGGACGGACACCCTCTGCACTCCCGTCACCCGCTGACCGCGCGGGTCGCGCGCGCCGCGCTGTTCGCGGCGCTGCTCGTCGTGTGTGCGGCCGTCGCGGCGCCGACGCCGGCCGCCGCGTCCGGCACTGCGGCTGCGCCCGCGGGACCGCCGGCCGTCGTCGTGATCCCCGTCAACGGCGCGATCGGGCCGGCCAGCGCCGACTTCATCGTGCGCTCGCTCGAGCGCGCCGCACGCGAACATGCGCCGCTCGCGATCCTGCAACTCGACACGCCCGGCGGCCTCGACACATCGATGCGGCAGATCATCAAGGCCATCCTCGGCTCGCCGGTGCCGGTCGCCGCGTTCGTCGCGCCGGGCGGCGCGCGCGCCGCGAGCGCGGGCACCTACATCGTCTATGCGAGCCACTTCGCGGCAATGGCGCCCGGCACCAATCTCGGCGCGGCGTCGCCCGTGCAGATCGGCGTCGGCGGCGCCGCGCCGCCGGGCGCGAACCCCACTGCGCCACGGCCCACCGGCGCATCGGGTGCATCGGGCGCGTCTGCCACGGCTGCCGCGCTGCCGACCGACACGCAATCGACCGAGATCCGCAAGGCGATGCAGGATGCGTCGGCCTATATCCGTGGCCTCGCACAGTTGCGCGGGCGCAATGCCGGATGGGCCGAGCGCGCGGTGCGCGAAGCCGTCAGCCTGTCGGCCAGCGAGGCGCGCGCGCAGCACGTGGTCGACCTGATCGCGCAGGATCCGGCCGACCTCGCGCGCCAGCTCGACGGCCGCAGCGTGACGACCACCGCCGGCACTGTGCGGCTCGCCACCGCGCATGCGCCGCTCGTCGTGGTCGAACCCGACTGGCGCAGCCGCTTCCTGTTGATCATCACCGATCCGAACGTCGCGCTGATCCTGCTGACGATCGGCATCTACGGCCTCTTCTTCGAATTCGCGAACCCCGGCTTCGTGCTGCCGGGCGTCGCCGGCACGATCTGCCTGCTGGTCGGGCTGTTCGCGATGCAGTTGCTGCCGGTCAGCTATGCGGGCCTCGGCCTCGTGCTGCTCGGTCTCGGCTGCCTGGTCGCCGAGGCGTTCCTGCCGACCTTCGGCGTGCTCGGTTTCGGCGGGATCGTGTCGTTCACGATCGGCGCGCTGATGCTGATCGACACCGACGTGCCCGGCTACGGAATTCCGTGGCCCGTCATTGCGAGCCTGGCGCTCGGCGGCGGACTGCTCGTCGCGGGCGCGTCGAGCGTCGCGCTGCGCGCGCGGCGGCGCCCGGTCGTGACGGGCGCCGAGGCGATGGTCGGCAGCATCGGCGAAGTGCTCGACGACGGGTTGCAGGCCGACCAGCCGCCCGGCGCAGCCGGCCCCGCGCCGTCGGCCGCGGGCTGGGCGCGCGTGCACGGCGAGCGCTGGCACGTCGCGAGCAGCGTGCCGCTCGCCGCGGGCTGCCGCGTGCGCGTCACCGGCCGCCACGGATTGCTGCTCACCGTCGCACCGCTCTACGACGTGCCGGCCCCCGAACAACAACACCAGGGAGAACCAACATGATGGGCTACACGTTCGGCTTCAGCAGCGTCCTGATCGTCTTCGTCGTGGTGCTCGTCGCATCGTCGATCCGCATCTTTCGCGAGTACGAGCGCGGTGTCGTATTCATGCTCGGCCGGTTCTGGAAAGTGAAGGGGCCGGGGCTGGTGCTGATCATCCCGATCGTCCAGCAGGTCGTGCGGATCGACCTGCGCACCGTCGTGTTCGACGTGCCGCCGCAGGACGTGATCACGCGCGACAACGTGTCGGTGAAGGTCAACGCGGTCGTGTATTTCCGCGTCGTCGATCCGGAGAAGGCCGTGATCCAGGTCGCGCGCTTCTTCGACGCGACGAGCCAGCTCTCGCAGACGACGCTGCGTTCGGTGCTCGGCAAGCACGAACTCGACGCGCTGCTGGCCGAGCGCGAACAATTGAATGCGGACATCCAGAAGACGCTCGACGCGCAGACCGATGCGTGGGGGATCAAGGTGTCGACGGTCGAGATCAAGCACGTCGACCTGAACGAGACGATGGTGCGCGCGATCGCGCGGCAGGCCGAAGCCGAACGCGAGCGGCGCGCGAAGGTGATTCACGCGGAAGGCGAATTGCAGGCGTCGGAGAAGCTGCTGCAGGCCGCGCAGCGGCTCGCGCAGGAGCCGCAGGCGATGCAGTTGCGCTACCTGCAGACGTTGACGACGATCGCCGCGGACAAGAATTCGACGATCGTGTTTCCGCTGCCGATCGATCTGCTGGGGGCGTTGCTGGATCGGTTGGGCGGGAAGCGGGAGCAATGAGACGCGCGTGTGTCGGCCCACACGAAGGCGCGGCCGGCACCGATGGGCGCGGGGCCGCGACGGCCGGGCGCCCGACGGCCCGGCGCCCGGCCCGCGTCAGGCCAGCAGCTTGCGCTCGGCCTTGCCGTACTTGATCGACTTCTCGTCCGGAATCATCAGGCCCGTGTGCTCGTCGCGGCCCTGCAGCAGGAAGCGCGCGTCCGGGTTGCCGACCTGTTCGGCCGCGAGCTTGCTGTCCGCGCCGATCTCGCCCTTCTTCATCCGGTTGACGATCACGCCGGCCGCGGTGTCCTTGAAATCGCGCAGCATCCATGCGTCGCCGTCGCTGTCGCCGAACACCAGCAGCGGGCCGTAGCCCTTCTTCGACGCGAGGACGTTGCGGATGCCCACCGTCTTGCCGGGCCCCCAGTTGAAATGCCAGCCGGCCGGATAGGTGCTCGTGTACTTGCCGTCCTGCATGTCGAGACGCAGGCCGATCACGTTCTCGGGCGGCACGCCGTAGCCATAGTTCGGATTGCCGGCAAACACGCGCACGACGTCGTCGAGCGACGCGGTGCTCACGTACACGTCGATGCCGTTCGCACGCAGCGTATGCATCACCGCGCGGATTTCCTCGTGAATGCGGATGCCGTGGAAATGGGTATCGGCCACCACGCCGGCCTTGCCCGGCAGCGCCTTCGGGCTTTCGTAGCGGACCTTGCGCAGCGCGTCGCCGATCCCGTAGTTGTTCGACGCTTCCGCCATCGCCTGCAGCTCCGCGGTCGTCATGTTCTTGTAGAAGTAGATGATCCACTTGTAGCCGACTTCGAGCGGATGCGTGTCGCAGATCGCGTCGTACATGAAGTACAGCTTCGCGCGAAAATCCTTGAACTGGTCGGTCTCGCGGATCTCGTCGAGGCTCTTGTCGCCGCCCAAGCCCTTGTAGTTCGCATGAAGCCAGCGATAGTCGGACTCGACGTCGGCGGCGAGGTCCTCCATCGTCACCGACTTGCCGTCGACGGTCGTGTAGTCCTTCATGAACGCGCCCTTCGGCACGTCCTTCCACATCACGCCGACGAACTCGTCCGGCGTCAGCTTGTACTGCAGATGGTTGATCTGGTACATCAGCAACGCCTCTTCGCAGTCGTTCATGATGCACGTGTTGTCCCAGTCGAACACCGCATACGGGCGGCGCTTTCCGTCGTAGCGCGCGCTCGCGACGCCATGCCGGTCGAGCACCGCCTGCAGGCGCGCGGCGTTGAACGGCGACCAGCGGCCCGGGTCCAGCGCGTCCGGCGCGGTGGCGCTCTTCGCGCCGGCCATGCCGGCCTTGAGCATCAGCGGCGTCGCGACGGTCGCCGCGGCAAGGGTGTTCATGAACCGGCGGCGTTGCATGGTCTCTCTCCGTGGAAATGTCGAATCGGCTTCGGTCGCCCCGCGCGACGCGCGGCACACCGGCCCCGCGAAGCCGCAAAGGCTTCGAATTCGGGGCGGATGATGTGACGAAATTATTTCGGCAATTTGACAACGTCGCGCCGCGACACGACGGAGAGTTGATCCGGCGCGACATCCCGGGCCAAGCCGGAACCTCGCGTGGCGCTCCCTGGCCGGCTCCCGCCGCTCGAGACGCGTGCGCAGCGATGGCCATCCGGCCCCGACCGCCGTAAACCTAGAGCGTCCCCTCCATTTCGACCCTTCATTAGGAGAAGCCCTCATCTCCGGGGGCTGGCGCGCGACGTCGAACCGGCTATGATTATTACATCACTCAATGGCACATTAAATGCTGACTGAATAATCCGCCTCCGGATCACCGGCGGATGCATTCCGGATCAGCGCCCCAGCCTTGCACGGGACCCGCGTCGCGCCGAGACGCAAACGCGGGCCGACACATGGAGACGCATCATGACCGACCACCATCCGCTGCCGGAAGTCCAGCTCGACGAGCTGCCGCAATTCCGCGCGGTCCAGCAACTGGCGTACCGCTGCGTCGAAACCGTCGGCGCGATGCTCTACCCCGGCATCACCGAGAAGGAAGCCGCGCGCCTGTTGACCGAATGGCTGCAGGACAACGGCGTGCACGACTGGCTGCACAAGCCGTTCGCGTGGTTCGGCGACCGCACCGCGTTCGAGGGCTTCTCGGGCCTCAAGCACATGGGCGGCTTCAATCTCGCGTTCTTCCCGAGCAACCGGCAGCTCGAAACCGACATGCCGGTGATCCTCGACGTCGCACCGGTACTCGACGGCATCGTCGCCGATGTCGGCTACGCGCACTGCCTCGGCCGCAACCCGATCCTCGAGCAGTTGCAGGACGACCTGATGGACCATCGCGACATGATCGTGCGGCTCGTGAAGGCGCGCCGGTCGATGGCGGAAGTCGCGCAGGAAGTCGACGCGCTGTGCCGCCGCCAGGGCGTCGAGCCGCGCCACAAGGCCTATCCGTTCAAGGTGCTCGCGCATCGTGTCGCGAAGATCCACAAGCTGTCGAAGCCGCGCTTCGGTCTGAACGCGACGCGCAACCTGCTGCTCGACCAGGGCCGCGCGGCGAAGCAGCAAGGCTGGTCGCCGCTGTGGTCGATCGATCGCCGCTCCGAGCATGCGCCCGTGCCGGGCCTGTGGGCCGTCGAGCCGCATCTCGGCTTCGCCGGCGTCGGCGCGAAATTCGAGGAGCTGCTGGTGATCACCGACGACGACGCGTACTGGCTCGACGAGGACCTGCCGCACGTGCGCCGCTGGCAGCGCCGCAAGGCCGAGCGCGCGCAGGCGGTTGCGACCGTTCCGGCCGCCGCCTGACCCTCCACGCCCTCCTCCCCCTGAACAACGGACTCACGATGCAGCCTCTTTCCGACGAAGCGCCGCTGGCCCTGTTCGAATCGGTTCACAGCGAAACGGCGGTCGCCTCCGGCGACCTGACGCTCGCGGTCAGGACCTGGGGCGACCCGGCCCGCTCGCCGGTCGTGCTGGTGCACGGCTATCCCGACGACAGCAGCGTCTGGCAGCACGTCGCGCCGCTGCTCGCGCGCCAGCACTACGTGATCGCGTACGACGTACGCGGCGCGGGCCTGTCCGGCGTGCCGAAGCGCACGGCCGACTACCACCTCGCGAAGCTGACCGACGATTTCGTCGCGGTGATCGACGCGCTCTGCCCGGGCCGCGCGGTGCACCTCGTCGCGCACGACTGGGGCTCGATCCAGGGCTGGGAATTCGTCACCGATCCGCGCCTGGCCGGCCGCATCGCGTCGTATACGTCGTGCTCGGGGCCGTGCCTCGACCATGTCGGCTTCTGGCTGCGCGAACGCGTACTGCATCCGACGCCTACGTCGCTGGCCAGGCTCGGCGGCCAGCTCGTGCGCTCGTGGTACGTGTACTTGTTCCATCTGCCGTTCATCCCCGAGCTCGGCTGGCGGCTGTGGCTCGGCCGCGCGTGGCCGGGCCTGCTGCGCCGGCTCGAGAAAACGCCCGCCGCGCCGCGCCCGAGGCAGGCCGACGACGGCGCGCGCGGCGTACGCCTCTATCGCGCGAACTTCATCCGCTGCCTGTTCGCGCCGCGCGAACGGTACGCGCACGCCCCGGTGCAGACGATCGTGCCGCTCGGCGACAAGTACGTGAGCCCCGCGCTGTCCGAGAACCTGTCGCGCTGGGTGCCGCAGTACTACCGCCGCGAAGTCGCGGCCGGCCACTGGCTGCCGCTCGCCGATCCCGCGCGCTTCGCGGATCTCGCCGGGCAATTGATCGACGCGGTCGAATCCGGCAACGAAGCGCCCGCGCTCGCGAACGCGCGCCGCCGCGCCACCAGCGGGCGCTTCAGCGGCAAGGTCGCGGTCGTCACCGGCGCGGGCAGCGGGATCGGCCGCTGCGCGGCGCTGGCCTTCGCACGCGAAGGCGCGACGGTCGTTGCTTGCGACATCGATCTCGCGAGCGCCGAACGCACCGCGCTGCTCATCGGGCTGACCGGTGGGTACGCGCATGCGAAACGCGTCGACGTCGGGTCTGCGGACGAAATGGAAGCGCTCGCGGCATGGGTCGGCAGCGAACTCGGCGGCGCGGACGTCGTGATCAACAACGCGGGCATCGGCATGGCCGGCGGCATCCTCGACACGAGCACGCGGCACTGGGAGCGCATCCTGCACGTGAACCTGTGGGGCGTGATCCACGGCTCGCGGCTGTTCGCGCAGCAGATGGCCGCGCGCGGCACCGGCGGGCACATCGTCAACACCGCGTCGGCCGCGGCATTCGGCCCGTCGCGCGACCTGCCCGCGTATGCGACGACGAAGGCCGCCGTGCTGATGCTCAGCGAATGCATGCGCGCGGAACTCGCGGAACAAGGCATCGGCGTGACGGCCGTATGCCCGGGTTTCGCGGAAACAGGAATCATGGCGTCGACGCACTACGCGGGCGCCAACGCACAGGACGAAGCGCGGCTGCGCAAGCGCGCGACCAAGCTGTACCAGATGCGCGGCCTGAAACCCGAAACCGTCGCGCAGGCGATGGTCGACGGCGTGCTGCGCAACCGCCCCGTCGTCGCGGTCGGCGGCGAAGCGCACGCGATGCGCTTCGTCGGCCGCTTCATGCCGTGGCTGGGCCGGATGATCGCCCGCGTCAGCATGGCATCGCATTGACGGCGCACGACGCCGCACAGGGAGACAAAATGACCGATACCGCCGACTACCACAAGATCAGGGCCCGGCACGTGAAGTTCGACTTCAGCGACACGCCGATCACCTGGGTACCGAACGATCCGGGCAGCACGCACATCATCAACACGCTGAACCTGCTGTTCCCGGAAGGCGAGCTGTGGTTCTGCCGCGTATACAACAAGGCGCTGCCGCTGATCACCGATGCACGCCTGCGCGACGAAGCCGAAGGCTTCCTGCGGCAGGAAGCCGTGCATTCGCGCTCGCACGGCGGCGTGCTGAAGCACTACTACGACCGCCACGGCATCGACACGAAGCCGTTCACACAGAAGCTCAACCGGTTGTTCACGCGCGTGCTCGGCGAGCAGCCGTTCGGGCTGAAGATCGGCCATACGCGCTTCTGGCTGCGGCAGCAGCTGGCCGTGATCGCGTCGCTCGAGCATTTCTTCGGCTATCTCGGCAACTGGGTGCTCAACGCGCACGGCCTCGACGAAGGCCGCGCCGACCCGACGATGGTCGACCTGCTGCGTTGGCACGGCGCCGAGGAAGTCGAGCACCGCACCGTCGCGTTCGACATCTACCGGCACCTGGGCGGCACCTATCCGGAGCGCTGCGTGCACATGGCGTTCGTGATCCTGCTGCTGCTCTACTACATCACGACCGGCGCGAAGTTCATGTACCGGCGCGATCCGGACGCCGGCCGCTACCCCGGCTTCGTGCTCGCGTGGTGGCAGGGTTCGCGGCGCGGGCACCTGCCGTCGTTCTGGAAGGTGATCGGCGCGGCGCTGCGTTATTTCAAGCCGGGCTATACGCCGCACCACGAAGGCTCGACCGAGCAGGCGCTCGCCTACCTCGCGCGCTCCCCGGCCGCGCAGGCAGCCGCGCACGGCGGCAACTGGGGTACGACGAAAGGCGCGTGAGCGGGTTTCCGGCCGGTTCGGCGGCGGCGCCCGCCGAAATGCGTACAATCGCGGCTTCATTTCCCGGAGGTGCCGCGATGGCCATGAAGAAAACCGATCTCGAAAAAAACAAGGCGCTCAAGCTGACGCAAGCGATGAAGCAGTCGGGCGCCGCCCGTTTCGGCAAGGGCGCCGAAGACACGGCCAAGCTCGACCGCCGCGCGCAGCGCAAGCTCGACCAGGAACAGGGCCTCGTGCCGTTCGCGTGCAAGCTCAACGCCGAACTCGTCGAACAGCTGAAGGCACGCGCGGCCACGCACCCGGAAGGGATGACGGGCCTGCTGTCCGAACTGCTCGTGAACGGCCTCGCGCAACGCGACGCGTAACCGCCACGTCTCTCGACATTTCCGTTGACACGGCTGCGCGGCCACGACACACTCGTTCGCATGCTTATGCTCAAGCCCGTCGCCATCGCGCATAAAAACCGAGTGAACGCCCACCCGCGGCGATCACCGGAGGCGCTTGTGCGTTAGCATCGAGATTCAGTCACGCATGTCACAAGGCCTCGCCGGAAACGGATGAGGCCTTGTTGTTTTGGTGCGCGTCATCCCGCCCGGCTCAACGGATGGAGATGACGATGGACCAAGCAAGCCGGCTGGTTGCCTGCCCCGATCGGTGTCGCACCGATACGATCACATTGCCGAGCGTCGAGTTGCATTTCATGGTCGCGCCGCGCAAGACGCTGGCGTGGCGCGCGCAGCATGACGCCGAGATCCGCGTACACGACGCCACGCTGTGGATCACGCGGCTCGGCAGCGTCGACGATTACTGGCTGCGCGCCGGCGACGTGCTGCGCGTGCAGCGCGGCGATCGCGTCTGGATCGGCACCGACGACGACCAACCCGCCGAAGCGTCGATCACGACCGTGTACGCGATGCAGCGCGATACGTGGCTTGCGCGTGCGCTCGCGTGGATGCGCGACCGGCTGAGTGAGCGATGTCGAAGTCGCGCATGACGCACACATCGCTGCGCCCCCGATCCCGGTACGCAGCGACATCGTGAAACGCCGCATGCGCGCGGCAACGCATCGCCCGCGCATCTCCCCAAAATAGTCGTTGACAACGCCGCACGCCGACAACAAAATCGTTCGCATGCCTACGTTCAAGCTCATCGCCATCGCGATTCATTGCCCGGTGAACATTCGAAAGAATGGATCACGGGAGGCGCTTGTGCGTTAGCAATCGAGCAGTACCGCATGTCACACAAGGCCTCGCCGGAAACGGATGAGGCCTTTTTGTTCTGGTGCACGTCATCCGTCCGGCTCACTGAATGGAGAAGACGATGGACCAGGCAAGCCCGCTGTTTGAACGCCGCGATCGGCGCCCTGCCGGCACGATCGCGTTACCGACCGTCGTGATCCGCTTCGCGGTCGCGCCGCGCACGACGATGACCTGGCGCGCGCCGCAGGATGCGGAGATCCGCGCGCACGGCGCGGCGCTGTGGATCACGCGGCCGCCGAGCATCGACGATTACTGGGTGCGGCCCGGCGAGGTGCTGCGCATCGCGCGCGGCGAGCGCATCTGGCTCGGCACCGATACCGACCGGTCGGCCGAAGCGACGATCACGACCGCGTACGTGCGGCGCGGCGAACGCGTCAGGCGCATGCTCGCGCAAGTGCAACGTTTGCTCGTCGGGGTAGGGAGAAGGAGCGGATGAGCGGCGCGCCGTTACGCACGCGCACGCGACACGCGGAACGGCCGCGACCGGAAACGGACGCACCCGCGGCGCAACGCGCCGCAGGTGCGCATCGAAGAACGCGGCACGCCGGTGCGTGCCGCGGGCGATCGCGCGCCGTGCACAGCGACGGGATGCAGCCGGTGTATCAGGTGCTGGCGGCGAGACGCGGGCCCGTGCTCCGGGGCGTGGAATCGAGGTCGGGACGTTGCGCGGCCTGCGAGGTCACCCACGGATCGATGCCCTGCTTCTGCACCTCTTCGAGGAATGACACACGTGTGCGCCAGTAATCCGCCTGTAATTTCGCATCGATGACGCGCTGTTCGGCTGTGAACAGTTCCATGCGCGCCGTCACGAGCATCGACGCGGCGGTTTTTTCCGGCGTGGGGGCGTGTCGCATCGCCCAGCGGCTGATCCAGTTCAACATGCTGACCTCCGTGATTACGGACGAACCCGCATCGGGCAATCGCAATCGGCACGCGCCTAACCGGCCGTGCCTAACTGGCCGTGCCTGCCCAAACGCGCAACGGCCTTGACCGCCATTCACCGCCTGGCCTGCACGGACTGCGACTCCCCCGCGTCGGCAATTACCGGCCGGCGTGTGCATGCGCGGTGTATCTATCCTAGAAAGACTTGCCGGTTTACGCGATGGGGTCTTGCAATCTTTTACACAGAAACCACAGTCGCCCCCGCATCGCGAGATGACAGTTGCGGACGGGACGGCTTCGGCGCACGATAGCCCGATCCCTGCGACCGCCCGGACTGACGAACGGCCGCTGCACGCGGTTGCCGTGTCGTGTATCCGCACCGGCAGCACACGTGCGTTCGCTCGCCCGCGCCGCCTGCACCGCGTTCGTGCAGCATGCGGGCGCTCCGTTTCAGTCGCATGTCATCGCGCACCGACCGCGTGCGACGCTGCCGGCATGCCGTTGCGCACGCATCGGCCGGTGCCGCCAGCCGGCCCCGCGCCCTTCCGCTCGTTTCCACCGCTTCCACCGTTTCAGCCATTTCTGCCGGCCCGTGCCGCGCGAACCGGTAAAATGCGCGCCTTCGTCGCGCGGGCGGGCTGCCCGACCGTTCGCGCGCAGGCAACCGATCGTGCCCCCAACTATATCGTCCGAGCTATCCACGCTATTACAATCCGCCGATAGCCGGACAATAGTGGCTGGTTACAGTTAGCCGGCCGCGCTGCCTTTACAACAATTCGGCACAACAATCAACACGACAACCCGACCGGAGAAACGCCTTCATGGAATCCATCAAGCGGTATTTCGGCTTCGCTGAAGCCGGCACCGATTTCCGCACCGAAATACTCGCGGGCGTCACCACGTTCCTGACGATGGCCTACATCATCTTCGTCAACCCCGCGATCCTCGGCGACGCCGGCATGCCGAAGGAATCCGTGTTCGTCGCGACCTGCCTCGTCGCGGCGCTGGCGTCGATCATCATGGGGCTGTACGCGAACTACCCGATCGCCTGCGCGCCCGGCATGGGCCTGAACGCGTATTTCGCGTACACGGTCGTCAAGGGGATGGGCTTCACGTGGCAGGCCGCGCTCGGCGCAGTGTTCATTTCCGGCTGCCTGTTCCTGCTGGTCACGCTGTTCCGCGTGCGCGAGGCGATCGTCAACGGCATTCCGAAATCGCTGCGGATTTCCATTACCGCCGGTATCGGCCTGTTCCTCGGCATCATCTCGCTGAAGACGTCGGGCGTGATCGTCGGCAACCCGGCCACGCTCGTCACGCTCGGCGACCTGCACAAGCACGAGACGATCCTCGCGATCGTCGGCTTCTTCACGATCGTCACGCTCGACCACCTGCGCGTGCGCGGCGCGATCCTGATCGGCATCATCGGCGTGACGATCCTGTCGTTCTTCTTCGCCGGCAACCAGTTCCACGGCGTGTTCTCCGCGCCGCCGTCGATCGACGCGACGCTGTTCAAGCTCGACATCGGCGCCGCGCTGTCGACCGGCATCATCAACGTCATCCTCGTGTTCTTCCTCGTCGAACTGTTCGACGCGACGGGCACGCTGATGGGCGTCGCGAATCGCGCGGGCCTGCTCGTCGAAGGCAAGATGAACCGCCTGAACAAGGCGCTGCTCGCCGACAGCACGGCGATCGTCGCGGGCTCGGTGCTCGGCACGTCGTCGACCACCGCGTACATCGAGAGCGCCTCGGGCGTGCAGGCCGGCGGCCGCACCGGCGTGACGGCCATCACCGTCGCAGTGCTGTTCCTCGCGTGCCTGTTCATCGCGCCGCTCGCCGGCGTCGTGCCGGCCTACGCCACCGCGCCCGCGCTGCTGTACGTGTCGTGCCTGATGCTGCGCGAGATGGTCGAGGTGCCGTGGGACGATGCGACGGAAGCCGTGCCGGCCGCGCTGACCGCGCTGCTGATGCCGTTCACGTACTCGATCGCGAACGGCGTCGCGTTCGGCTTCATCGCATACGGCGGCCTCAAGCTGCTGACGGGCCAGGCCCGTACGGTCAAGCCGATCGTGTGGATCATTGCGGCCGTATTCCTGTTCCGCTTCTTCTATCTCGGCAGCGAGTAAGCGAAGCGCATTGCCGCACCGTACGATGAAATGCAAAAAACGCCACCTTCGGGTGGCGTTTTCGTTTTCGCACGATTCTTCTGCGATCCTCACGAATCGATGCGCATGCCCTGCCGACGCTCGGGCCATCCCGCGCGGCCCGCATGCGAAAATGCCGCCCGGCCCCACCGAACGGCATTGCGTGAAAGGCCACGTCTTCGCGTGCACCGCGCTCCGGCGCGCGCCGCAAGACGAGCGTCGTGTCGTCAGCGCCAGTTGGCCTCGTAGAAACGCACGTAGCCGCTGCGCAGCGTCACGCATTGCGCGCGCGTTTCCGACAGCAGGCGCCGTGCGGCCGCCTCGATGCGCTCGCGGTGCTGGTCGAATGCGCCGACCATGTCCTCGAAACGCGGCGATGCCGCGCCGAAGTGGTCTTCCAGCGCCTCGGCGGTGATCTGACACTGGACGCGCTCGCCATTGACCAGTGCCGTGAACGCCAGCATCAGGTCACGCCCCGAATACTCAGGCTTCTCGTTCGTGAAATGGATCTGCATGGAAGCCGCCTCGACCGGTAGAAAACGAATGACCGCGTCCGTCGTCCGCTACCGGCCGGACGAAATGTACGCGGGCTCGCCGGCGGAGGCCCCGACCGCGGAGTGTGGCGCGATCGATGCATGCCGGTTGAATTCCACTTTAGACGGTTTCACGCGGGAGACAAAAATTTCGGTGTGCGTCGTTCCGACGCGCATTTCGTCTGATCTGCGCGGCATCCAGCACCGTTTCGCAAACGGACGTCAGTGCGGGTCGGTCGGCCAGACGTTGAGCGCGATCGCGGCGGTCGTGACGCCCACCGCAATCGCGGCCGCCCCGTATCTCACCGCATCGGTCAGGTCGAACAGCAATCCGTGGATCGCCACGGCAATGCCGCCCAGCATGATGAAGGTGGCGATGGCCGCCAGCACGACTCTCAGTTCCGCCCGAACCATGATGCGTCTCCCGAACGGATGCATGTCGCGTCGCATGCATGTTGCACTGCGGAACACGGCGCGTGCGTGCTCCATTTCCATCATTGCAGGCGGGCGCTTAAAAGCAAGGGGATTTTGTTGACGGTCGCACATCGCACGTGGCGCTTGTATGATGATGCGTACCCGGACGGACGGCTGTTGCGCCAAATGGTGCACCGCGAGCGGAGATGCACTCCGCCGCCGATTCCGATCCGGTCGGCCCCGGCGGCCCCGGGAACAGGAGACAAACCATGCCGCAACCCTTCGTGCTGCCCGCCACCGCGGGGCGTACCGACCTGCTCGCGCAGGCGCATGCGCGTTCGACCGCGGTCGGCCTGCGCGCGCACGAACGCCCCGATTTCTCGCCGCTGTCGCGCCTCGCGCTGCGCGCACTGCTCGACACGAACCACACGCTGTTCTCGCACGCCCGCCCGGTGATGGAGGATCTCCACGCGCAGATCGCCGAGACGCAAAGCCTTGTGCTGCTGACCGACGCCGACGGCGTGATCCTGCACAGCATCGGCGACGCGGACTTCATCGAGAAAGCCAACCGCGTCGCGCTGTGCAACGGCGTGTCGTGGGCCGAAGGCGCACGCGGCACCAATGCGATCGGCACCGCGCTCGCGTCGGGCCAGGCCGTCGTCGTGCACGGTTCCGAACATTTCCTGCGCGCCAACCACATCCTCACCTGCGCGTGCGCGCCGATCGTCGATCCGTTCGGCCGCACGCTCGGCACGCTCGACGTGAGCGGCGACCCGCGCGGCTCCAGCCCGCATACGCTCGCGCTCGTGCGGATGTCCGCGCAACTGATCGAGAACCACCTGTTCGCGAACCAGTGCGGCGAAGCGCTGCGGCTGCGCTTTCACGCCCACGAGGATTGCGTCGATTCGCTGTTCGCGGGGCTCGTCGCCTTCGGCCCCGACGGCGGGCTGATCGCCGCGAACCGCAGCGCCCAATTCCAGCTCGGCGCGTCGTTCGACGCACTGCAGCACCAGGCCAGCGACGCGTTGTTCGGCATGCGCTTCGGCCAGCTCGCGCAGCAGGCCGCACGCGCGCCGGGCGCCACGTTCCGCCTCACGCTGTCGACCGGCGTGCGCGTGCTCGCACGCTGCGAATTCCCGGAAGCGCAGAAAACGACCGTCGCGGTCACGCCGCCCGCGCCGGCTGCGCGCGTGCGTGCGCCGGACCCCGACGCGATCACGTTCGCGACGCTCGACACCGGCGACGCGCGCATGGCCGCCGTACTCGAACGCGTCGCGAAGATCCGCGGGCGCGACCTGCCGCTGCTGATCCTCGGCCAGACCGGCACCGGCAAGGAATGGCTCGCCCGTGCGCTGCACCAGGCGTCGCCGCGCGCGGACGGCCCGTTCGTCGCGGTCAACTGCGCGGCGCTGCCCGATTCGCTGATCGAGGCCGAGCTGTTCGGCTATGAAGACGGCGCGTTCACGGGCGCCCGCAAGCGCGGCAGCCCCGGCAAGATCGTGCAGGCCGACGGCGGCACGCTGTTTCTCGATGAAATCGGCGACATGCCGCTCGCGCAGCAGGTGCGGCTGATGCGCGTGCTGCAGGAGCGCGCGGTGATGCCACTCGGCGGCGCACGCGCGGTGCCGGTCGACGTGCGCGTGGTCTGCGCGACCCACCGCGACCTGCGCGCGATGATCGCGGACGGCACGTTCCGCGAAGACCTGTTCTACCGGATCAACGGGCTCGCGGTCACGCTGCCGGCGCTCGCCGCACGCACCGACCTGCCGGCGCTCGTCGAGCGGATCCTCGCGCGGCTCGCGCGCAGCGAGCCGATGCCGCGCCGCCTCGCGGCCGACGTGCTCGACGCGTTCGCGCGCCACCGCTGGCCCGGCAACCTGCGGCAGATGACCAACGTGCTGCGCACGGCCGGCATGCTCTCCGAAGACGAAGCCGAGATCACGCTCGCGCATTTGCCCGACGATTTCTGGCTCGACTGCGACGACGCCCCGGCTGCGCCGGCCGCATTGACCCCGTCGGCCGGCAAGCGCGAAGGCACGACGCTGCAAAGCCACCAGGCCGCGATGATCGACGCGGTGCTCGCGCGGCATGGCGGCAACGTATCGGCGGCCGCGCGCGAGCTCGGCCTCGCCCGCAATACCGTGTACCGGTATCTGCGGCGGCACTGACGCCCACGGCTGGCGGCCGTCGGCCGCCGGCGGGTTCGGGTATGCTTGGCGCGTTGCCGCCGACCCGCCGCCCGCTTCAGTCATGACCGATCCAGAACACCCACCCCTCGTGCGCATCGAACCGCTCGGCGCGAGCTTCGACGCGCCCGATGCGCTGACGGTACTCGAAGCCGCCGCGTTCGCCCGCGTGTCGCTGCCGCGCTCCTGCCGCAACGGTACATGCCGAAGCTGCCTTTGCCGGATCGTCAGCGGCAGCGTACGCTACACGATCGAATGGCCGGGGCTGAGCCGCGAGGAAAAGGCCGACGGCTATACGCTGCCGTGCGTGGCCGTTGCAACGTCGGACCTCGTGCTCGACGTGCCCGACGCGGTCATGCTCGACTAGACGCGGCGCGCGGCCGCGCGCGTCGCCCTGCAACGCTCGATCCTGCATGGAGAACGTGATGATCCAGCCAACCGATCGCATCGAAAAACAGGCGCTGCTCAGCGCCTCGCCCGACCGCGTCTGGGCAGCCGTCAGCAATTCCGGTGAATTCGGCCAGTGGTTCGGCGTCTCGTTCGACGGCCCGTTCGAAGCCGGCCAGCCGTTGTTCGGCCGCATCACGCCCACCCGCGTCGACGACGACGTCGCGAAGGCGCAGGAGCCCTATGCGGGCACCGTGTTCGAAATCGTCGTCGATCGCATCGAGCCGCAGCAACTGTTCTCGTTCCGCTGGCATCCGTTCGCGATCGATCCGAATTTCGATTACACATCCGAGCCGATGACGCTCGTCACGTTCATGCTCGCGGCGCAGGCCGGCGGCACGCTGCTCACGGTCACCGAAACGGGTTTCGACCAGTTGATCGAAGCGCGTCGCGCGACGGCGCGCGACATGAACGACCAGGGCTGGGCCGCGCAGATGACGCTGATCGCGAAGTATCTGGCGCTGCACGCGTAGCGCGCCGCTACGCCGCACGTGCGTGTCGGGCAGCAATCCGAAGACGATGATCTTCCTGTCCGCGTTCATGCCGCAGTTCATCGTGCACGACCGCCCGCTCGCGCTGCAGTTCGCCGTGATGTACGCGACGATCGCCTGCACGGTCGTGATCGTTCACAGCGTCTATTCGGCCGGCGTGCGCCGCCTGCATCGCGGCGTCGGCATGAGCCGCGCGGTGCGCGCGCTCAAGCGCGCGAGCGGGCTGCTGTTCGTCGGGCTCGGCATCAAGCTGCTGACCGCGCGGCAGGCGTAGTAAGCCGGCCCGATCCCGTCAGTGCATGCGAGCGGCCAGCGCGGCCGTGATCTCGTCGAACGACGGCCGTGCATCGACGTCCTCGTTCATGCACGCCGCCGCCAGCGCATCGAGCGCGCCGGCATGCGGTTCGCAGCGCTCGAGCAGTTCGCCGAGCAGATAGCCGAACGCGCGCACTTCGAGCCGCTCGAACCGGGCGCCGCGTGTGCGCTCGTTCACGTCGTACAGCGACGCCGCCCCGAAATCCCCGAGCAACGCACCGCCTGCGCCGTCGTGCAGGATGTTGTGCGCATACAGGTCGCCATGCATGATGCCGCGCGCGTGCAGATGGCCGGCGACCGACGCGATGCCGTGCGCGATCCGCAGCGCCTGCGCCGGATCGAATTTCACATCGGCGGCATAGACGTCGCGCGTGCAGGACGCGAAGCTCGGCGGCCCGGCGAGGTTCGTCAGCGCGGGATCGACCTGCTCCATCACGAGGCCGTGCGTGCCGTCCGGATGCCCGCGCACCTTGCCGATCACCGGGATCAGGTGCGGGTGACGGCCGGCATGCAGGCACGCGGCCATTTCGCAATCGGGCAGGCCGTCGCTGGTCACCGCCCCCTTGAACAGCTTGACCGCGACCGTCCGCGGCGGATGGCCGTCCGCCCGCCATTGCGCGCGATAAATGACACCCGACGCGCCCTCGCCCAGTTTCCGTTCACACGAAAGCGCGGCCCAGTCGATCTCCGCGACGTCCGGCCCCGCTGACGCCGCGGCCTCCGGCGCCGCGCCGAGCGGATTGCCGGCAACGGCGAGCCATGCGAGACGCGGCAGGCGCAGCAGCCAGTCGGGCAACGCCTCCAGCCGATTCGCCGACAGACGCACCAGTTCCAGCGCGCGGCAGGCGACCATTTCCTCAGGCAGCGCCCGCAGCTGGTTGCCGGCAAGCATGAGCTTCTGCAACCGCGCACAGTCGCCGATGTCGGGCGGCAGTTCGTCGATTGCGTTGTCGGTCAGGATCAGCCAGCGCAGCGCACGCGGCAGCGCGCCGCGCGGCACGGTACGGATCCGGTTCGCCTTGAAGCCGATCATGTCGAGTTGTTCGCACGCGCCGAGCACGTCGGGGAAGGCGGTGAAGCGGTTGCCCGATGCGAACAGGATGCGCAGGCGATGCAGCCGCGGCAGATCGTCCGGCAGCGCGGACAGCGCATTGCCGGTCAGGTCGAGGACTTCGAGCGTGTCGGCCAGATCGAAGATCTCGCGCGGAAATTCGGTCAGCCCGCACGCGAGCTTGAGTTGCCGCGCGCCCGACAGTTGTCCGGCCTGCAGTTGTTCGAGAGTGTGGGTCACGGGGAGAAAACGGGTGGCGGTTGCGGGGACCCGTCGGGTCGATCGGACGAATTCTACCGGGATCGATGAGGTGCCCGTACACGACCTTGTCATACCCCCTTCACAAATGCGAAATGTGACGTTAGAATTGCGCCCCTTGCAGTGCCGACGTGGTGAAATTGGTAGACACGCTATCTTGAGGGGGTAGTGGCGAAAGCTGTGCGAGTTCGAGTCTCGCCGTCGGCACCAGATGCGTTTTCCTCGCATTCCGAGCATGGTCAGAAACCCGCGACAGCACATGGCTTCGCGGGTTTTTTGTTTGCAGCTACGCGAGCAACAGAAAATTCCGCACCACCGCGGACGGCTCGTCGCAGCGCGACGCAATGGCCAGCCTGGCGCGAAACCGGTTACCCGCGAACGGGCGGTAGACGACCCCGGGAACCTGCACCTGCGTAATCGCCTTCGGCACGACCGACACGCCGAGCCCGGCCGCCACCAGCGTCACCGCGGACGCGATCTGCGGCGCCGGTTGCGCCATGCGCGGCTCGAACCCGGCGGCCTGGCACGCAGCGACGATGTCGTCGAACAGCGCGCCGCCGGCCGTGCGCGGCACCTGCACGAACGACTCGTCGGCCAGCTCCGCCAGATCGATGCGCCGCCGCTGCGCCAGCCGATGCGCGACGGGTAGCGCGACGAACATCGGCTCCTCGTCCCAGTCGGCTACCCGCAGCGTCGCGGCGACGCGGCGCTCCGGCCGCACGATCGCGACGTCCAGGCGCCCGGCCTCCAGCGCCTCCAGCAGGACGCCCGACGTCGCTTCCTGCAACGTCAGCTCCGCCTCCGGATACGCCTCGCGAAAGCGGCGAATCAGATCCGACACTTTCGGATTGAACGCGGCCGTCCCGGTGAAGCCCACCCGCAAATGGCCGGTTTCCCCGCGTGCAGCGCGCCTTGCCGCCCGCGCCGCGCGCTCGGCATCGTCGAGCACGCGGCGCGCCTCTTCCGCGAACACCTCGCCCGCCAGCGTCAGCTCGGCGCCGCGCGCGGTCCGCTTGAACAGCTCCACGCCGAGCTCGTTCTCGAGCGCCTTGATCTGCTGGCTCAACGGCGGCTGGCCGATGCCGAGCGTTTCGGCGGCCTTCGTGAAATTCGACGCGGCCGCGACAGCCAGAAAGTAGCGCAGATGCCGGAGTTCCATGCGTGAAGTGACCTCGCGATGAGTCGGGCTGGCCTGTCGTCAGCCAGTGTTAAAACATATTGCTGCGGTTCCTTTCATATATTGGACATATATATGGCAGTGCGCAAGAATTCGCGTATTCCGTCGCACATCGAGTGCCTTCATGTCCTCCGCTTCGATTTCCCGATCCATGCCCGGCCCGCAACAATCCGCGTCCGATGCGCTGCCGGCCGGCGTGTCCCCGCGCTCGGCCGCGTACAAGCGCATCGCGTTCGCGCTCTTTCTCGCCGGCTTTTCCACCTTCTCGCTGCTGTACTGCGTGCAGCCGCTGCTTCCCGCATTCGCACGCGAGTTCAACGTCGGCGCGGCGTCGAGTTCGCTCTCGCTGTCGCTGTCGACCGGGATGCTCGCGGTGTCGATCCTGTGCGCCGGCGCGCTGTCCGAACGGGTCGGGCGGCGCGGGCTGATGTTCACGTCGATGACGCTGGCCGCGCTGTTCAACCTGCTCGCCGCGCTGTCGCCGAACTGGCACCTGCTGCTGGTCTGGCGTGCGCTCGAAGGCTTCGCGCTGGGCGGCGTGCCGGCGGTGGCGATGGCCTACCTCGCGGAAGAAATCGCCGCCGACGGGCTCGGCTTCTCGATGGGGCTCTATGTCGGCGGCACCGCGTTCGGCGGCATGATCGGGCGGATCGGGATGAGCGCGCTCGAGGAGCACTTCTCGTGGCGAACGGCGATGCTGTCGATCGGCGTCGTCGACCTGCTCGCGGCGCTCGCGTTCGTGATGCTGCTGCCGGCCTCGCGACGCTTCGTGAAACGCACCGACCTGACGCTGCGTCACCACCTGCGGCTGTGGCACGCGCAACTGCGTCACGCACGCCTGCCGTTCGTGTTCGCGATCGGCTTCCTGGTGATGGGCGCGTTCGTGACGATCTACAACTACGCCGGGTTCCGGCTCATGGCGGCGCCGTTCAACCTGAGCCCGACCGCATGCGGGTTGATCTTCGGCGCGTACCTGTTCGGGATGGTGTCGTCATCGAGCGCCGGCGCGCTCGCCGATCGTCTCGGGCGGGCGCCGGTCCTCGTCAGCGGCATCGTCGTCTTCGCGGCGGGCCTCGCGCTGACGCTGTCGCACTCGCTCGCCGCGATCGTCGTCGGCATCGTGCTCGTGACGATCGGCTTCTTCGTCGCCCACTCGGTCGCGAGCGGCTGGGTCGGCGCGCTCGCGGGCGCCGCGAAGGGGCATGCGGCTTCGCTGTATCTGCTGGCCTACTATGCCGGGTCGAGCGTGCTCGGTTCGGTCGGCGGCGCGTTCTGGCAACGCGGCGCGTGGACGAGCGTCGCCGCGTATGTCGCGGTCCTGCTCGTCATCGCATTGCTGGCTGCGCGGCGGTTGAGCCGCACTTGAGCCGCACTTGAGCCGCGCGTGATGCGGCGCGGTACGGCGCGGCGCGCACCCCGCACCGCGCAACGGCCGCGCAGCCGTCACGACGCCAGCGCATCGTCCCCCTTCACCGCATACGCCACCTCGCGCCGCCGCAGCTTCATCGCGATCAGCGCCGCCAGCACCGCGAGCGCGACGCCGGTGAGAAACCCGCCCGTATAACCGACCTTCGCCGTCAGCGACAAGATCGTCGACGACGCGATCAGCTCGCCGAGATCGCGTGTGCTCTGCACGGCCGTCACGTCGGTGCCGGCCTGATCGCTGCCGCCCGCGAAACGCATGCCGGCCGTCATGATCGACACGGACGTGATGCCGGTCGCCAGCGAGCCGAGCACCGTGCACAGCCACGCCCACGACGGCGACACCGGCAGCCACCCGCTCGCCTGCGCGAACCACAGCAGCGCGGCCGCGCCCGCGCAGCTCACGCCGGCCGTAAACGCGCGCCACAGGCCGAGCGCCCTCACGAGCCACGCGCCGCCGCCGCAACCGAGCACGACCGTCACGACGCCGCCCGCCATCCCGAGTTTCCCGATCGCGTCGAGCGACCAGCCCGCGTCGTTGAGAAACAGCTTCGACAGGCCGAAGCCCGATACGGCGGTCATTGCCGACAGCAGCGCGAGCGACAGCAGCGACCACGAACGCGGCCGCTTCGCGAAGCGCACGAGGCTCGCGTCGTGTTCGGGCCGCGCGCGGGCGCGATCCGCGTCGCGCGGCAAGACCCACAGCACGCAGACGAGGCTCGCGAGCGGGACGGCCGCCAGCGCGAGAAACGCGGTTGGCTGGCCGAACAGGCCGATCAGCGTCAACGTGCCGGCGCCGCCGCCGAAGAAGCCGATCATCACGCCCGCGATCTGGATCGCGTTGATCTTCGCGAGCGTGTCGCCGCTGAAGTGCTCGGCGGCCATCCCGTCGTTCGCGATGTCCTGCGTCGCACTCGCCAGTGACGCGACGGCCAGCAGCCCGACCGCCCAGCCCGCCGTCGCGACCGTCATCCCGATCTGCGCGAGGCCGCCGAGGCACAGCACGACGAGGGTCTGCATCGGCAGCATCCAGCTGCGCCGCCGGCCGATGCGGGGCGACCAGCGGTTGTCGACGACGGGCGCCCACAGGAATTTCACGACCCACGGCAGCCCGACGAGCGGCAGGAATGCGAGCGCATGAAGCGGCGCGCCGTCGTGGCGCAGCAGCGTCGGCATCGCGTCCATCGCGATGCCGATCGGAATGCCCTGTGACAGGTAAAGCAGCGTGATCGTGATGACCAGGCGGCGGTGTTCGAGCAGATCGCGCATCGAAGTCTCCAGTTGCATGAGGTTAAAAAGGTTCGGCGCCGGCCGGCACGCGCGCGGGCTGCATTGCATCGCGCCGCGGACGGCGCGCCGCCCGCAGCAGCAATGCGCCGAATGCGACGAGCGCCGCGTCGATCGGCCAGTACACGGGTTGGCGCGCGCCCAGCAGCGCGATCGCGCAATGGGCCGCGCCGGCCAGCCCGTACGCGACGCCGGCCGCGCGCATCAGGACGCGCAGCCACGCCGCGCGATCGGCGACACAGGCGGCGAGCGCAATCGCGCCGCCCCACACCGCCCAGAACAGCATCGCGAGCGCATGGTCGACGTGCACGCCGTCGGGCAGCGCACGGCCGGCGAACAGCAGCCCGCCGCCCGCGAGCACGAGCCCGCCGCACACGCCGACCGCAGCGGCGGCCAGCACGTCCGCCGAACGATCGCGCTGGGCGCGCCGCCGCTCGATCCACAGATGCAGCCCCGTCGCGCACAGCGCACACGCGGCGAGCCCCATCAGGCAATGCAGCACGCGCAGCACATCACCGGCCGCGCCCACCCAGCCGTATTGCGCGAAATGCAGCGGCTGCACCGCGATGAACGCGCGCAGCCAGAAGCCGCGGCCGCGCGACGTGGCATCGGCGAGCCATTGCCCGTCCGTCGCGCGGTACAAGTGGCGTTCGAACACGGCCGTGCTCGGCAGGCCCGCGGTCGTGCCGGCAATCTCGACGCGCGCATTCACATCGCCCCAGCGATGCAGCACGACGGCTTCCGGCCGGAAATCCGGCTTGCGCGCCGCGTCGCGCCGCAGCAGCGCATCGAGATCGGGCGCATGCCGCCACGCGCCGCCGGCCTCGACGGGCGGCGGGCCGCCGAGCAGTTCGGCGAACGCACGCTGCGGCTGCCCCGGATACGCGACGCCCGCGAGCGATACCGTGCCGAGCGCGCCGAGCCCCGACAACGCGCCGGTGAACGCGAACAGCACGAGCCACGGCGTGCCCCACAGGCCGATCCATGCGTGCAGGTCGAACAGCGCGACACGCAAGCCGTTGCCGCGGCGGATGCGCGCCGCGTCGGGCCAGCGCTTGCGATGCACGACGACGCCCGCGACGATGAGCACGAGCAGCACGATGCCCCACAGGCTGACGAAGATGCGCCCGGGGAAACCGGCGAACAGCGTCTTGTGCAGCGTGACGATCAAGGTCGCCCGCCCTGCGTCGGGCAGCGGCGCGCCGGTCGCCGGATCGAGCGCGAGCGTGCACGTCTGGCGCGCATCGCAGAAACGGATGGCCGGATCGTCCGGCCGCGGCAGCACGATGCGCGCGTCGTGCAACGCCACGCCGAGCGCCGCCGCGCGCGCGACGAGCGCATCGAGCGGCAACGTCGGCCGCGCGACGGCGAGCGCCGGCGGCCGCCACCAGCCCTGCATCGAATCGAATGCAAGACTCCAGGTGCCGCTGAACAGCACGACGAACAGCACCACGCCGAACAGCGCGCCGGCGCCGCGATGCAGCGCGCGCCAGCGCGAACGCGACGAAGCGTCCATGTCAGTGCCCTCCCCAGAACATCGCGCACGGCACGAGCACCGCGAGCCACACACCCGCGCGCCAGGCGGCCGGCCGCCAGCCGGGGGCGACGAGCACCCACAGCAGCGCGGCGACGCTCGCGGCGAGCGTCAGCAACACGGCCGCATAGAGCCGGTTCAGGCCGTCGTCGGGGTAATGACGGGCCAGCGTGAGCGCGAGCGCGACCGCACCCGGCAGCACGCCGCCGATCGCGATCGCCGCCCGCGTGCCCCAGCCGGACGCCATCAGAATTGCCCGCGCACGGTCAGCATCACGTTGCGCGGTTCCCCGTAACGGTTGTTCCAGCCCGGCTGGCTCAAGCTCAGGTAGTAGTTGCGGTCGAACAGGTTGTTGACGTTGAGCGCGGCGCTCCAGTGCTTGTCGTAGCGATAGCCGAGCCGCACGCTCGCGAGCGCGTAGCCGCCCTGGCTCATCGAGACGCCGTTCGCCTGCGCCGAGTAACTGCTCTGCACCTGCATACCGCCGCCGATGCTCCAGCGCCGCTCCTGCCACGGCAGGTAGTAGTTGGTCCACAGCCGGAACAGATGGCGCGGATTCAGCAGCGGCGCGAACGAACCCGCGTTCGCGAGGTTGTCCGCATAACGCATCGTGTCGTACGTGTAGCTCGCCCACACGCTCCACCATGGCGTGATGCGGCCGTTCGCCTCGAATTCGAAGCCCTGGCTGCGTACGCTGCCGCCGTTCACGTAGTAACAGCTCGGCCCCGCGCACGGATGCGCGAGGTCGACCTGCGGGTTGTTGTCCAGATCGATGCGGAACGCCGCGAGCGACACGTTGAGCTTGCCGCCCGCCAGTTCGCCCTTCACGCCCGTTTCGTAGGTGCGCCCCTTCACCGGCGTCAGGATGCCGCCGCCCCACATCGACTTGGTCTGCGGCTGGAACACTTCCGCATAGCTCGCGTACCACGACCAGTCGCGCGCGAAGTCCCAGATCAGCCCGCCGTACGGCGTGAACTGGTGGCCGGTGTTGTAGTGCGCGCCGAGGCTGTCCTGGTTCCACCAGCTCATCCGGCCGCCGAGCACGAGCGTCACCGGTTCCGCGAGCTTGATGCGGCCGAGCCCGTAGACGCCCTTCTGCGAAACGTCGTTCTGCTGCGATTGCTGGTACGGCCCGATGCCGGGCTCGGGCACGCTGCTCGGGTTCCAGCGGTACACGTTCACCGGCGTGCCGGCCACGTCGCCGAGCAGCGGCGCCGTCATCTGCCCGCTGCTGCTGTTCGCGTAGGTGACGCCGAACAGCAGGTCGTGCGTGAGTCCGAATGCATGCACGGGGCCCTGCACGTTCGCATCGAGGCTGCGGCTGTAGCTGCTGAACTGGTACGCGGCGCCGGTCAGCCGGCCGCCGGCGCCGGTCGCCGGATCGATCGCGCCGAACGAACCCGCGTACTTCAGGTCCGAGCGCATGCTCTGGTATTCGCCGCTGACCTTCGCCTTCCAGCCGGCGCCGAGCTTCTGCTCGACCGACGCGAACGCGCGCGTCGTGTCCCAGTTGAAACGGCCCCACGCGGTGTCGAGGAACGTCGAGCGCGACAGGCCGAGGCTCGATCCGTCGCCCGCCATCGGCACGCCGGACATGTCGGGCACCGACGTCGTCGTCTGGTACTGCGCACCGAACGTGAGCAGCGTGTCGCGCGTCACGTCGACTTCCGTGACGCTGTAGATCGAACGCGTGTCCTGCTTCGCATGGTCATAGAAGAAGTGGCGATCCTCGTACGCGGCGACGAGCCGGCTGCGCACGGTGCCGGCCGCATTGAGCGGGCCACCGATGTCGGCCTCCGCGCGATAGCGGTCCCAGCTGCCGACGCTTGCGGTGGCGTGCGCGGAGAACTGGTATTGCGGGCGCTTGCGCACGAGGTTGACGGTCGCGGCCGGATTGCCCGAGCCGTGCAGCAACCCGTTCGCGCCGCGCAGGATTTCCACGCGCTCGTACACCGAGATGTCCTGCGGCGCGCTCGCCATGTCGCCGATCACGACCGGCACGCCGTCGAATTCGAACGAATCGACCTTGAAGCCGCGCACGAAGTACGCGGTGGTGAGCAGCACGTAAGGCTGAACGGTCACGCCGGCCGACTGCTGCATCACCTCGTCGAGCGAGAACAGGTTCTGCTGGTCGATCCGCTCGCGCGTCGTCACGCTGACCGACTGCGGAATCTCGCGCAACGCGAGCGGCATCTTGCCGACCGTCGCCACCGACGGATCGTCGGCCACACCGCGCGACGCATTCACCGCAATCGCCTTCAGCTCGCCGCCGGCAGGCTGCGCGGCGGCCGCCTCTTCCTTGCGGACTTCCGTGCCGCCCGCCGGCGCCGCATCGGCGAACGCCGCCGCCGGATGCGCGGCGATCAGCAGGCCGAGATACAGCGACGGACGCCAGCGCCCGAAACGGGCGGCGCGTGCGCCCTTCATCATCGATCTCCCAGGTTCCCGTACCTCGTACCGCATTCACGCCCCCGTATTTGATAATCATTCTCATTATCAATTAGAACCGGCAGGCGATTTTTAGATCGAGGGGCTTTTCCTATCGATTCCGGGCACGGCGGCCCGCATTGTTCACGTCAGTGCTCGGATTCGGCCGGACGGGTTTCCGCATCCGCGCTGGCGGGCGGCGCCTCGTCGTGCGGCCGCCCCGCGCGGGCGAACGTCGCGTACCACGCGTCGGCCTCGATCAGCTGCGCATGCGTGCCGGTCGCGCGCATGCGGCCCGCGTCGAGCACGACGATCGTATCGGCGGCGGCCGCGAGCACCGGCTGGTGCGTGACGACGATACGCGTACGCTGCCCGCGCAGCGCGACGAGACTGTCGCGCACGCGCCGCGCGCTCAGTTCGTCGAGGCTCGCGGTCGGCTCGTCGAACATCAGCACCGGCGCCCGCGCGAGCAGCGCACGCGCCAGGCATGCACGCTGACGCTGCCCGCCCGACAGTAACTGGCCGCCCGGCCCCACGTCGGTGTCGAGGCCGTCCGGCAAACGCTCGGCGTCGCGCAGCAGGCCTACCGCGTCCAGCGCGGCGCGCAGCTCGGCATCGGTCGCATCCGGCCGCCCCATCCGCACGTTCCACGCCAGGCTGCCGCGAAACAGCCCGTTGTCCTGGAACACGAGGTTGCGCGTCGCGGCGAGCGTCGCCTCGCTCAGGTGCCGCACGTCGGCGCGGCCGAGCAGCACGCGCCCGGCGCACGGATCGTCGAGCCGCGCGAGCAGGCCGAGCAGCGTGCTCTTGCCCGCGCCCGTGGGGCCGACGATCGCGACGAAGCCGCCCGCCGGGCAATGCAGGTCGATCCCGTCGAGCAGCGTCGCGCCGCTGGCCGACCGATAGCCGACGCGCACCGCGTCGACGCTCGCGTCGTGTACCGGCGTGCCGCGCTCGGGGCTGTCGAAACGCGGCGCATGCAGCACCGCGAGCACCGTGTCGAGCGCGCGCCAGCCGCCGCGCAACGCCTGGTCGAGCTGCGTGAGCTGGGCGAGCGGCTCGATGAAGCGCACGAGCAGCACGAGCACCGCAACGGCCGTCGCCGCGTCGAGCCGGCCGGCCGCGACGGCCCACGCGCCGCCGAGCAGCATCGCGACGAACACGCCCTGCACCGCGCCCGCGAAGCCGAGTTCGATCGGCAGCGAGCGCCGCATCAATGCACGCGTGCGGCGATGCTGTTCGTCGAATGCGCGCTGCAGCGCCGCGCGCGCGTCGCCCTCCCGGCCCGCGAAGCGCAGCAAGCCCTGATGCGCGGCGAAGGTCTGAAGCTGCACGGCCATGTCGCGATCGCCCGCAGCGCGCGCCTGTTCGAACGCGAGCGTGCGGGCGCCGCCGCGCTCCAGCAGCGCGAACAGCAGCACGGCCGCCGCCGCGACGCACAGCGCGATGCGCCAGTCGATCCACGCGAGCCCCGCGACCACCGCGAGCGGCGTGACGACCGCGCCGATCAACGGCCCGAGCAGATGCGCGGGAATCCCCATCGCCTGCATGACCGGCCCGCGCAGCAACCCGGCCGGATGACTGTCGCGCACGGTCTGCCACGACGCGATGCGCGGCAGGTGTTGCACGAGGCGTTCGACGAGACCGACGGCCAGCGCGCCGCCCGCGCGATAGCCGCCGCGTTGCGCGACGTACAGCACGAGCGCATGGCACAGCGTCAGCGCGCCGAGCACGACCGTCCAGTGCAGCACGGCCGCCTGCGCGCCGGCGAACCATGCGCGGATCAGCGGCACGAGCAGCAGCCCGCACGCGCCGTCGAGCAACGCAGCGGCCATCGCCCAGCCCACCCCGCGCCACAGCGCGCGGCGCGTGTCGCGCGGCAGGCACTGCAAACGTTTGAGCGATTGCGTCATTAGGCTGCCTCCGCTGCGGCGCCGCGTTCACGCCAGAGCCGCGCATACAGCCCGTGCGCGGCCAGCAGCGCCGCATGCGTGCCGCGTTCGACGATGCGGCCGCGCGCCATTACGAGAATCTGGTCCGCGTGCCGGATCGCGTCGAGATCGTGGCTGACGATCACGCGCGTACGTGTGTCGGCGCGCAGCGCATTGCGCAACGCGCGCCCGGTTTGCGGATCGAGCGCCGACGCCGGTTCGTCGAGCAGCAGCAACGGCGCGCGCGACAGCAGCGCACGCGCAATCGACAGCCGCTGCAGTTCGCCGCCGGACAGGCGCACGTCGCGCCCGCACACGCAGTCGTAGCCGCCCGGCAACGCGTCGATGCGTGCGTCGAGACAGGCCGCGCGCGCGGCGGCGCGAATCGCGTCGCGATCGGCATCGGGCCGGTAAAGCGCGATGTTCGCGGCAATCGACACATCGTCGAGCGCGGTGGCCTGCTGGAACACCATCGCGACCTGTTCGCGGCGCGTCTCCGATGCGAACAGCCGCAGATCGGCGCCGCCGAGCCGCACCGTGCCACGATCCGGATCCATGAAGCGCGCGAGCAGCATCAGCAGCGTGCTCTTGCCCGCGCCCGACGGCCCGACGATCGCGGTGGTCGTGCCGGCCGCGATCGTCGCGTCGATGTCGCGCAGGATCGGCTCGCCGTCGATGTCGACCTGCACGCCGCGCAGTTCGACCGACGCATCGCGCGGCACCTGTACCGCGCCGTCGACGGGTTCTTGCAGGCCCGGCTGCGCGAGCAACGCATCGAGCCGCGCGGCGGCCGCGCGCGCCTCGCGCAACGCATCGGCGCCGTGGCCCAGCGCGCGCACCGGCGCCGCGACCGCCCAGATCAGCAGCGCAAACGCACACAGCGTGCCGACCGGCAACTGGCCGGCCGTCAGCCACGTCGCGCCAAACACGACCCACGCGAGCAGGAACGGTGTGCCGAGCAGCACCTGTGTGCAGGCGCCGAGACCGCCGATGCGGCCGACCCACGCCGAGAACGCGCGCGAGAAATGCCCGGCCGACGCCAGCGCGGCCGCCTCGATGCCGGCGCCCGGATACTGCCGCACCAGCGCCGGGTTCTGCGCGAGCTGCGCGTAGTCGCCCATCAGCCGTTCGAGCGCCGCGTTGCGTGCCGTGAAGGCCGGTGCGAATCGTGCCGACCGCATCCAGCGGAACAGCGCCGCACCAGCGACGAGCGGCACGAGCGCGAATGCCAGCAGCGCGGGATTCAGGTAAAGCAGGCACGCGAGCGCCGCGCACGGCACGACCACGAGCTGCGTGAGATCGGCCGGTGCATGCGCAACGAGCTGGTGCAGCGCGCGCACGTCCTGGTCGACATGGCGCGCGACGCGGTCGCTGCCCGCACGCGCGAACCAGCCGAGCGGCAAACGCTGCAGATGATCGGCGAGGCGCTTGCGCAGGCGGTCGCCGAGATCGGCGTCGACGCGGTGCGTCAGGTGCAACGCGATCGTCTGGCCGCCGAGCCAGCACGCCCCGGCCGCCACGGCCGCGACGAGCCAGCCGCGCGCCGCCGCGTCGAGCTGTGGCGCGACGCGCCATGCGTCGGCGAGATGCGCGAGCGCGAGCCACGGCACGAGCGACGCGATGCCGGCCAGCGCCTGCAACGCCACCGCCGTGACGAGCGGCACCGCGAACGGCCGCAACATCGAAAGCAACGATCCGTTCATGCGGCACGCTCCAGCAGCATGCCGAGCGTCGCGGCGCGCGCATCGCCCGGCGGCTGCTCCGGAAAACCGAGTTGCGCGGTCAACTGCTGCCAGACGCGCGCCACGTCGATGCTGCGCTGGTTGCACGCCTGCAACCCTTCGCCGGACACGAGCCGGTCGACCGCGCGCACGGCCGCCTGCGGCCAGCAGCGCGCGTGAATCTCGCCCCACGTGTCCTGTGCGTCGTCGCAGATCTGGAGGCTCGGCATGTCGTCGCCGGCCGGTTCGCCGAAAATCGGGAACAGGCCGTCCTCGTCCATCGCCGGCTCGCGCAGCGCGGGCGCCCACCACAGCGGACCGTGCGGCGACGCGAGCGTCCACGTGCCGGCGTCCGTCGTCAGCGTGATGCCGAACAGCAGGCTCATCCGGCCGTCGTCGGCGGCCGCCATCTCGTTGTGCACGCGCAGCGACACCGGCGTTTCGGCGAGCACCATCGCGCATTCGCGCATCGACGACAGCGCCGGCCCGATCGGTTCGACCGACCACGGCCCGACGCCCTGCAACGCGGCCGCGAGCACGTCGAGCGCCGCGTAGCTCGCCTGCACCGAGCACACCACGTCCGCATGCACGGGTGCGTTCGTCTCGCGCAGCCGTCGCGCGACCGCGATGAAGCGCGCGACGACCGGAAGGTTCGGATAGAAGCTGTTGAGCAGGCAGCGGCGGCCCTGGCGCGACGCGGTGCGCAGCACGCGGTCCCATTCGTCGGGCAGCAGCGGATGCTCGATCACGACGTCGATCCCGCGTTCGAGCAGCCGGCAGGCCAGCGTAGCGCCCTCCGCGCCACGCGCCGCGCCGCCGACGGCGACGCACGCGACACGCACGTCGTCCGGCAACGCGTCGACGCGGTCGAACACCGGCGCACCGACGCGCGCAGCCAACGCCACCGTGCGCGCGCTGCCCTGGCCGAGGATGCCGGCCACGTGATACGAACCGGACGCCGCGAGGCCCGCCGCATAGAACTGACCGAAACGGGAGCCGGCCACGACGACCGGCAGCGGATGGACCTTCATCGTGCCTCCTTCAGGCGGGTATCGACGAACGCGGCGTTCAGGCAATCGAAATGACCGCCGGGGATATCGACGGCCGTGATGCCGCCGAGCGCCTGCGCCGTCCAGTAGTCGGTGAGCGCCGCGCGCTGCTGCGGAATCAGCGGGTTGCAGCGCTCCGGCACGAACAGCCGGAGCGCGCCCGCATACGGCGCATCGCCGGCCCAGTGGCACGCCTGCACCGAATGCATGAAGAGCCGGTAAAGCCGCTCGCGCTCGTCGAGCAGCGGATGCGCGACCTCGTCCTGCATCGACAGGCCGGCCGCCGCGCGCAACACGCGGCGGCGCAGCCCGTCGAGCGGCTCGCAACGATCGCCGAAGATCTCGAGCTGCGCCTGCAGGCTGCCGGGCGCGAGCCGCGCGGGGTCGGCCTTCAATGCGTCGGCGAGCGCATCGGCCAGCACGTACGTTTCCGGAAAACCGAGCGCGTCGAGCGGCAGCCCGAGCGTCGCCGCGAAGTTGAACAGCACGAGCCGTTCATCCTCGATCAGGTATGGAATCCGGTAGCTCGACACGATGTCGAGCGTGCGCACCGCGACGCCGAGTTGCACCAGCGACTTCGCCATCTCCAGCGCGACCAGCCCGCCCGAGCAATAGCCGAGCACGTCGACCTCGCGCACGCCGCTGCGCCACAGCGCATCTGCGTAACGCCGGCCCAGCGTCGCATTCAGGTGCCGCACCGGCAGGTCGAGATAGTCCTGCGCGTCGCGCACCGCGAAGCCGAGCACCGGGCCGAGCCGCGCGAGCGCGGGAAGCACCGGACGATAGGCATGCACGGTGCCGAGCCCTTCGTGCACGATCACGCGCGGCACGCCGTCGCCGGGCGCAAGCGGAATCGGCCGCACGTCGGCACGCACGCGCGGCGCCGGCGCATGGACGACCGCCGATGCATGCGCCGTGCGCGAGGCGGCAGGCGCGGCCGTCGGCGCCGTGCTCGCCGGCTGTTCGCCCGCGTCGCGCAGGCATTGCGCAAACGCGGCCGGCGTCGGCTGCGCGAGCACCCAGCGCAGCAGCCGGTCGAACGGATGCGCGTGCGCGAGCGGTTCCTCGCCGCGCAGCCGCGACACGAGCTGCGCGATCAGCAGCGAATCGCCGCCCGCGGCGAAGAAGTCCTGATCCGGCGAGACGTTGCGCGTATCGAGCACGGTTTCCCACAAGCCGATCAATCGCGCCAGCAGCGGATCGACGGCCGGTGTCGCCACCGGCCGGACCACGGCCGGCGCCGGTTCGCGGATATCGGCGATGCCGGCCAGCGTACGGCGGTCGATCTTGCCGTTCGCGGTCACCGGCAAACGTTCGAGCACGCGCAGTTGCGACGGCACCATGTAGCCCGGCACGCGCTCGGCCACGAACGCCAGCAGCGTATCCGGCGCGATGCGCGCCGCGCCGCGCTTCACGTGGGCCAGCAGGATGTCGTAGCCGAGCGCGGCGAGCGGCGTGTCGGGCGCGACGCAACCGAGCGCACGATCGCCCGCTTCCGCCTGCAGCCATTCGAGCCACTGCGCGTGCGGCACGAACAATCGCGCCGACGCCACCCGCGCATCGTCCGGCGTCTCCATCATCAGCCCCTGGCTGATGCTGATTTCCGGATGCTCGTCCGTCAGTTCCTGGATCACCCACCACGCGTCGGCCGCCGACAGCGCGCGCAATCCGGCGATCAGCGCGACCGTATCGCGTGCATTGTTCAGCGCGCCGGAGCTGATCGTCAGGTCGACCGAATGCGGTGCAATACCCTGCGCATCGCATGGCGCGTTCATGTCGAAGCGCACGAAGCGCATCCACGGATACGCAGCAAATCGTTCACGCGCGGCCGCGAGGAAGTAGCTCGACACGTCGCTGAACAGGTAATCGATGCGCGTCCCGGCTTCGACCAGCGGCGCGAGCGCATCGACGATCGCGCGCGTCGCGGCGGCCGTGCCCGCGCCGATCTCGAGGATGCGCCACGCGCGCTGAGGCTCGCGTGCGACCACTGCGCGCACGGCCTGCGCCATCCCGCGATGCAGTGCGCGGGCGTGTTCGCCGTCGCTGTACATCGCTTCGGCGATATGCGAAGCCCCTTCCGGGAACATCAGGCCGGCCGGCGATACGCTGCCGTCGATCTGCGCGTCGAGGCATCCCGCGCTGTCGCGGAAGTAGTCGACGAGGACGGCTGGCCACAGCTCGGGCGATGCGTGCTGCGCGAATGCGTCCCAGCAGGCACCTGCGTCGACGCGGCTCGCATCAGGCCGCACGCGCCAGCCGTCTTCGGCGTCCGCATCCAGCACGCCGTGCGCGACCAGCATCGCGAGCCAGTGGCGCAGCAGATGTCGCCGTGCCGCAGGCACACGCAGCCGCTCGCACAGCGTCGCGAAACCGGTCGAGGCGTCGGTCGTCAGGCCGCCGGCCGGCACGATCCACGCAGCGAGCGACGCCACGCACGCCGTTTCGAGCTGCGCGACCGAACGCGACACGTCTGCCTGCGCGGGCCAGTGCGCGGCGTCGAACACCGTACGCACGTGCGGCGCGATCTCGTGCAGCGCGTCGTCCTGCGCTGGCGGGGGCGCTTCCGCGTCGTGCAGCGACACGAAGCTCGCGAGCCGGCGCTCCGCGCCGTCGCCGAGCACGATCGTCGCCGCTGCGCCGACGAGCGGATGCGCGGTCAGCGCCGCGTCGATCTCGGCCAGCTCGATCCGGTAGCCGCGGATCTTCACCTGATCGTCCTGCCGCCCCAAGAATTCGAGCGAGCCGTCGGCCCGCACACGCCCGAGATCGCCGGTGCGATACAACCGGCGCCCGTCCGGATGACGGATGAACCGCTCGGCCGTACGCACGGGATCGTTCGCGTAGCCCGTCGCGAGCCCGACGCCGCCGATATGGATCTCGCCGCGCACGCCGGGCGGGCACGGCCGGCCGAGCGCGTCGAGCACTTCCATCGTCTGCCCGGTCAGCGCGCGGCCGTACGGAATGCTCGCGAGCCGCGTGTCTTCCGGACGGATCGGATGCTCGATCGACCAGATCGACGCTTCGGTCGCGCCGCCGAGGCTGAACAGCGCGCTGTCGGGCCAGCGGCGCCACCAGCGGGCCGGCAGCGTCACCGGAATCCAGTCACCGGACCACAGCACGCGGCGCGGGCCCGGCACGTCGAGCGCCGGTTCGCCTTCGAGGTAGTCGATCAGCATCTGCCCCTGCGCGGGCACCGAGTTCCACAGCGTCACGCGATGGCGCACCATCAATTCGGCCCAGTGCGACGGATCGTTGCCGCGCGCCGGATCGGGCAGCACGATGCACGCACCGCGCGCTGTCGCACCGAAAAAGTCGTAGACGGACAGGTCGAAGCTCAGTTCGGCCAGCCCCAACACCACGTCGCCCGCGCCGACCGCATGCCGCGCGCTGATGTCGGCGAGCGTGTTGCACACCGCCGCGTGGCTCAGCATCACACCCTTCGGCTCGCCGGTGGAACCCGACGTGTAGATCACGTAAGCCAATGCGTCGGGGGCGATGTCGCACGCGGCGCGCGGCGGCCATTGCCGATCGATCGGCAATGCATCGATATCGATGCGCGCGCAACTTTCATGCTCGAACGCGAGCGCCTGCACGCTGACGACGGCACGTACCCGCGCATTGCGCAGAATGGCCTGCTGCCGCAGCGCTGGCTGGCGGCTGTCGACCGGGACGTACGCGGCGCCCGCCTGGACGATCGCGAGCACGGCCGCGAGCTGATGCGCGCACTTCGGCATCAGCACTGCGACGGTATCGCCCGCGCCGACGCCGGCCTGTTCGAGCGCGGTACGCAGCGCCGCCGCATGTTGCGCGACCTCGCGGTACGTGCGTGCGCCTTGCGCATCGATCACGACCGGCCCATCGGGCGTGCGCAGCGCCTGCGCGGCGAAACCGGCCGCGATATGCGTATCCGCGTCCGGATGCACGTCGGCGACGGGCGCCGCGGACGGCAATACGATATCGCCCGCACGCGACCACCATGCGGCATCGTCGGCCAGCCGGCCCAGCAGCGCGACATACGCATCGAACATCGCGGACGGCACGCCGTCCGGAAACAGGTCGTCACGCACATCCCAGCCGATTTCCAGCCCGCCGAACTGGTCGGTCACCTGGCAGTCGAGCCACACCTGCGGCGTCTGGCTGATCATGTAGCGCGGCGGTTCGGCGCGCGTCGCGTGCTCGCCGAGCAGGCGCCCGACGCTGCCGATCCCGCTCGTGAACACCACCGGCATCAGCGCCGCGTCCTTGCCGCGCCGCCGCGCGAGTTCGCGCATCACGTCGACGCCGGTGAATGCGCGATGGTCGAGATCGTCGAACATCCGCGCGCCGATCGTGCGGGCACGCTCGACGAAATCGCGCCCGTGCGTCGCGTCGACGGCGAGCAGGCTCAGTGCGGTGAAATCGCCGAGCACCGCATCGATGCGCGGATGCACGGGCGGACGGTTCAGCACCGTCAGGTTCAGGCAGAACGCCGGCGCCTGGCTCCAGCGGCCGACGACCTCGGCGAACGCGGCCAGCGCGACGCTCGCCGCGCTGAGCCCGAAACGGCTCGCATGGCCGCTCAGCGCGGCCCATTGCACGCGATCGAGCCGCGCATGCCGATGCGTGAAGCGCGGCCGTCCGTCGGTACGCATCGCGGGCACGACCGGCAGATCGGGACGCGCGGGCAGATCGTCGAGCCGCGCGAGCCACCACGCCTTGTCACGCGCATGATCGGCACGCGTGCCGGCCTGCGCTTCATGCATCACATAGTCGCGAAACGTCGCGTCGAGCGGCGCGGGTTGCCATTGCGGATCGCCGTAACGACGCCGCCATTCGGCGAGCAGCAATTGCAGGCTCGCGTAGTCGATCAGCGTGAAATCCACGGACAGGTGCAGCACCGCGCCATCCGGGCCGAGGCTCACTTCCGGCTGCAGCACCGGCCAGCGGTCGAGCGCGTGCACCGCATGGTCGAGACGCTCGCGCACGCGGTTCAGATGGGCGTCGAATGCGTTCGCGTCGGCCTCGCGCAGGTCGTGCACGGTGAGCGGCTGCCACGGCACGTCGGGCAGCACGCGTTGCCATGCGTTGTCCTCGACGATCGCGCGCAGCATCGGATGGCGCGCCACGCACGCATTCCACGCGGCTTCGAAGCGCACGCAGTCGAGATCCCTGGGTTCATCGTATTCGACGTACAGATGGCAGGCACTGCCACCGAACTCGAACGATTCGTGCCGGCCGAGCACGTACGCGGCCTGCACCGGCGTCAGCGCGAACCGTTCATGCCGGTGCGCCGAATCGCTGCGCCACGCGCCGTCCTGAAGGAAACGGACGAACGCGTCGCGTTCGGCCTTGATGCGCGCGGCGAGATCCGCATCGAGCGCGCCGGCCGGCGCGCGATAGCGCAACTGGCCGCCGTCGTCGCACCACAGTTCGATCCGTCGTTCGCGGCAGAGATCGAGCACGTCGTCGAAGCTCACAGCACGCCCTCCTCGATCGTCGCGACCGATGCGTCGCCATCGACGGGCGCCGCCGGCGTCAGTTCGTCGAGCTGCGCCGCGAGACCGGCCAGCGTCGGCTGCCGGTAGAACGCGGCCATTCCGATCCGCACGCCGAGCCGCTCGCGCAGTTGCGCGAGCAGGCGCGTCGCGAGCAGGCTGTCGCCGCCGAGCGCGAAGAACGTCGTGTCACGCGCGTTCGCCGCGCGGCCGAGCGCCTGCTCCCAGCAGGCGAGCAATATCGCGTGCCGTTCGCCGACGGGCACGAACGCGTCGTGCGCGGCCGGCGCGTCGCCGAGTGCGCGCGCGAGCGCATCCCCGACTGTCCGGCGATCGATCTTGCCGTTCGCGTTGAGCGGCCAGCGCGGCATGCACCACAGCGCATCGGGGCGCATCGCGTCGGGCAACCGGTCGCGCAGCCAATCGGCCAGCGCCGCCTGCGCGATCGGCTCGCCGACCCGCCGCGCATCGATGCAGGCGAACGCCGCCGAGCGCCAGCTCCGTGCATCGAGGGCAAAGCCGCATGCGTGAGCGGCCGCCGCGAGCGCATCGTCGGCGAACGGCCGCGGCAGCGACGCATCGCCCGCGACGCTCGCGACGAGTTCACGCAGCGGCGAATCGCGCAGCACGTCGGCGAGCAGCAGGCGGCCGTCCCGCGCGAGCAGTGCGGCCGCGATCCGGAACGTGTCGCGCGGATCGTCGCGCAGGTGCGCCGCCGCGAAACTGATCACGCAATCGAATGCGCCGAAATGACGGGCGGGCAGCAAGCCGTCCTGCATCGTCTGAAGCGCGGGCATCGTTCGCGTGAAGCGTGCCTGGGCGTTGTGCAGCAGGCCCGGCGACACGTCGAACAGCGTCACGTCGAAACGCGGATCGTCGAGCACGCCGAGCCCCGCATCGAGCGCTTGGCCCGCACGCGCATCGAGCACCGCGACGCGCAACGCACCTGCGTGTGCCGCGGCCTGCGCGTCCAGCGCGGCGGCGAATTCGCGCAGCGCGCGGGCGCCATCCGGCAAACGCGTCGCGAACGCGAGCGGCGCCACGCACGGGTCCAGCGACACGCGCTGCGCGGCGGTATCCGGATCGGCGGCGAGCGCGCGCAGCGCCGCCGTCAGATCGTCGAGATCGCTTGCCTGCCAGTCGAGCCGATCGAGCGCATCGTCGATGGCGATCGATGCGTCGCCCTTCGCGTGCCAATGCGCATACAGCGACGGCGGCAAGCCCGCGTCGCCATCGAGCAGCCGGCCGGCAACGGCGCGCGCGACGGCCGCTTCCGCGGGCATCATGTCGGCCATGCCGGCCTCCGCAAGCGACGATTGCGCGGTGTCCGCCGCGCAATCGGCCGGCACGAACGCCGCGACGATGCGCGCGGCCTCGCCTTGGACGACGTTCGCACACGCGCCGTCGATCTGCGGATGCGCGGCCAGCGCCGCCTCGATCTCGCCGAGTTCGATCCGGTGCCCGCGCACCTTCACCTGCCGATCCTCGCGCCCGAGGAATTCGAGCGTCCCGTCCGGCCAGTAGCGGCCGCGGTCGCCGGTGCGATACCAGCGGCCCGACGCGTGCTGCATGAAGCGCTGCGCGGTCAGCTCGGGATCGTTCCGATAGCCGCGCGCGAGACTGTCGCCGCCGATCAGCAATTCGCCCGGCACGTAATCGGGCGCATCGCGCCCGTCGCCATCGACGACGCGATACGCCTGCCCCGGCAACGGCTGGCCGTATGGAATCGAACGCCAGTGCGGCGGCACGTCGCGCACCGTCTGCACGTTCGACCAGATGCCGGCCTCGGTCGCGCCGCCGAGCGCGTGGAACGCACATGCGTCGCCGCAGCGGGCGCGCAGACGCGCCGGCAGGTCGAGCGCGATCCAGTCGCCGGACAGCAGCGCCGCGCGCACGCTGCGACACGCGTCGCTCGCCGCCGGCACGGCCAGCGCCATTTCCAGCAGCGCGGGCGCCGAGTTCCACAGCGTCACGCGGTGCTGCGCGATCAGTTCGATCCAGCGCGCCGCATCGCGCGCTTCATCCTGCGTTGGCAGCACGAGTTCCGCGCCGGCGCCGAGCGCGCCGAACAGGTCGTACACCGACAGGTCGAAATCGAGCGCCGACACCGCAAGCAGCCGGTCGTCCGCGCGCACGCCGAGCAGCGCATCGATCGCGTCGATCGTGTTGATCGCCGCCGCGTGCGTCATCTCGACGCCCTTCGGCACGCCGGTCGAACCGGACGTGTAGATCACGTAGGCCGTCGCCTGCGGCGCGACCGCGAGCGGCGCGGCCAGCGGCGCATGCCGCAGCAGCGCGGTAATGCCGACATGCGGCAGCGGCCCGTCCGCGCACGCGGTGTCGCCGATCACGGCCTTCACGCCCGCCGCGCGCTCGATCAGCGCCTTGCGCGCGACCGGCTGCGCGATGTCGAGCGGCAAGTAGCACGCGCCGGCCGCCAGCACGCCGAACACGGCCGCGACCTGCGCAGGCCCGCGCGGCAGGCTGATCTCGACGGCGTCGCCGTGCCCGATCCCGGCCGCCCGCAACCCGCCTGCGATCGCGAGCGCCTGCGTGGCCAGCTCGCCGCGCGTCACAGTACGATCGCCGCATCGCACTGCCACGGCGGCCGGCTCGCGTGCGGCCAGCGCGAAGAAATCGTGATGCAGCGTGCGCGCGCGGCCGGGGGCCGGCAACGCGTTGAGCGTATCGCGTACGCGCCGCTGCGCGGACGGCAGCTCGACCGCGATCGGCAACCGCCAGTCGCGATCGCACAGCGCCTGCACGAACGCGACATACGCGCCGAACATCGCGTCGATCATCCCGTCCGGAAACAAGCCGTCGACGCTGTCCCATGCGAGCAGCGCGCCGCCCGGCACGCGATAGAGCTGATGGTCGAGCCACACCTGCGGCGTCTGCGAAATCATGTCGTGCAGCGCGCCGAATACCTGCGCGAACGCATCGGGCACGAACGGCGCGTCGCCGAGATTGCAAGAGAACACGACCGGCGCCGCGCGCGGCGTGCCCTGCCGACGCGCATCGCGCAGCACGTCGAGCGCCGGATACGCGGCGTGCGCGATCGCACCGTGCAGCCGCTGCTGGAACGCGCGCACCGCGTCGGCCGCGCTCGCCTCGGCGTGCACGTCGCATTCGACGAGCAGCAGCGTCGTGAAGTCAGCGATCACGCGGCCCAGATCGGGCGCATCGCCGTGCCGGTCGAACAGCGGCACGTTGAGCAGGAACGCATGCCGGCCGCTCCAGCGCGCGAGCACCGCCGCGAACGCGGCGCCGAACACCGACGACAGCGTGACGCCATGCTGCGCGGCCCGCGCCTGCAGACGCTCAAGCTCGTCTGTGCTCAGCGTATGCGCGACGCGGCTGAAACGCGGCGCGCGTATCGTTTCCGGCGCACGGGCGAGCGGCAGCGCCGGCCCTTCCGGCAGCGTCGCGAGCCGCGCCTGCCATGCATCGCGCGCCGCGACCCGCGCATCGCGCATCTCGGCCGCGCGACGCGCGAGCCAGGCCGGGAACCACGTCGACGGCGCAGCGGGCAACGCCGACGGCTCGGCATAGGCGACGCCGATCTCCTGCATCAGCAGCCGCACGCTGTCCACGTCGGCCGCGAGCAGGTCGACACTGAGCCACACGCGATCCTCGCCGCCGGGCATCTGCACGAGCCCCATCATGAACACTTGCGCGTGCTCGACGTCGAGACATTCGTGCGAGCGGAACGCGCGCAGCGACGCCCATTCGGTTTCCGCATCGGCCGCCGTCCGGTCGCGCCAGTCCGCGTGCGCGAACACCGGCGCATCCGGCGCCGCGACGATCTGCTGGCGGCCGCCGTCGAAACGCGCGCGCAGCATCGGATGACGCTCGCGCACGCGCCGGCATGCCATGTCGAGACGAACGGGATCGATCGCACGGCTGCGGAATTCGAGAAACGCGTGGCAGCTCACGTTGCCGAGCACTTCGCCGTCGCCGCGGCCGAGCCAGTACGCCTGCTGCACCGCGGACAACTCGAACGGCGCATGCACGTCGACCTCGTCGACCGCTTCGGCAGCGACGCCGGCTTCCGCCCGAGCGATACGCGGCGCATTCGCCAGCAACGCGACCCACGCGCCGAGCGTCGGCGTGCGCGCAAACGCGTCGAACGTCAGCGCGTAGCCGAGCCGGTTCACGCGCGTCTGCAGATACATCAACCGGATCGAATCGAGGCCGCAGCTCAGCAGGTCTTCGTCATCGTCGAGCGACGCGATCTCGTCGACGGATTCGTCGAGCAGCTCGGCGATCAGCGCGACGAGCTGCGCGCGAAAGTCAGTGGGGGAACAACAGGAAGGATCGGAATGGTCGGTAGTGGAATCGACAACGGTCTGGCTCATGGGCACGCCTTGTATGGGTCGTTCGACGGCGGGTCCGCGCGGCGGCGGCCACCGGTTAATGAGAATCTATCTCATTAACACCCAAGAGCCCGGTCGATTCCTTTAGGCTGCCGGTCAGTTGTTTTAGATCGCCGCGCCCGCCCGTTCCTCGCTGTCGATCGCGTTGGGCGACACGCGAATATCGCTCGGCGAAATCCCGTAGCGCTTGCGGAACGCGATCGAAAAATGCGCGGGGCTGTAGCCGACGCGGTATGCGACGGTCGACACGTTCGCATCCTCCGCGCACAGCATCGCGTGCGCGGTCCGCAGCCGGTATTCCTGCAGATACGCATACACGCTCGTGCCGAACACCTTGCGGAAGCCGGCCGTCAGCTTGCGCGAATTCATCCCGACGCGGCCCGCGAGCGCGTCGAGCGTCGGCGGATGCTGGAGCTCGCGCGTCAGGATGTCGCTCGCCGCATACACGCGCTCGACATCCGACGACGTGACGCGCACGTCGGCCGGCGCGGACTGCCGCTGCGTGGCCAGCAACTGCGCGCTCAGCGCGGTCAGCTCGAACGCCTTCGCCTTCAGGTAGTACTCGCGCACCGCGCCCTCGAACGGGCAGGTGGCGATCTGCACGGCAAGCGCCTGCAGCGCCTTCGACGCCGGGCAACTGACGATGCGCGGATCGCCGCCCGTCGGCGCGAGCATCTTCTCCGGCAGCAGGCTCAGGTTGCGGTCGAGCGCGTCGAGGCCGAGCTGCACGATCGTGTAGCGCAGCGGCACGTCGCGGTCGTAGATCTGGTGCGTCGTGAATTCACCGTCGTTGGCGATCACGCACAGGCCCGGCCCCTTGATGCATTGCTCGGGCTGGCCCGGCACGCGGCAGCGCAACTGCCCGCTCTGCACGAGGACGAGCTTCAGCCCTTTTTCGAGCGGCTCCTCGTACCAGTCGCGGCTGTCCGAGCACAGCGTGCCGCTCATGAGTTTCATGCCCGCGTCGATGTGCACCACGCCCGGATGGTTGCCGGGCACGAGCACCGGCGGGTGACGTCGTGACGAAGCGAAGGAGGTCGATCTCATCGGAGGTCCGTTGGTGAGGCGGCACGCGCGGACCGGCGCGCGCCGGCGGCGACCGGCCGATTGTCCGGCCGGATCGGGCGGGTGCCGCGCGACCGGCGCCCGATCGAACGAAATTGCCGCGATATCAAAAGAAACGGCGCTATCGCAGCACCGGTTACAAATGATAATACCTCTCATTTACATTTTCTGACAACTTGCCGGAACCCAGGTCAGCGCATGCAATCCTCCCCTTCCTCCCTGGCGGCGGCCGTGCCGGCCGACGCGCCCGATTGGCCAGACGACTTCGCGCGCCGCTACCGCGACGCCGGCTACTGGCAGGACACGACGTTCTTCGACGCGCTCGACGCGTGCGCGCAGCGCCATCCCGACGCGCTCGCGATCGTCGACGGCGCCTGCCGCCTCCACTATCGCGATCTGCTGGCGCGCATCCGCCGCCTCGCGGGCGGCCTCGCGCGACTCGGCCTGGCGCGCGGCGACGCGATCGTCGTCCAGTTGCCGAACGGCGCGCGCTTCATCGAGACGTGCTTCGCGCTGTTCCAGCTCGGCGTGCGGCCGGTGCTCGCACTGCCCGCGCACCGTCACTACGAGATCGGCGCGTTCTGCCGCTTCGCCGGCGCGCGTGCGTACCTCGGCGCATCGCAACTCGGCGAGTTCGACTGCCGGCCGCTCGCGGCCGCGTTGCAGGCCGGCTGCCCGACGCTCGAGCACATCGTGATGACCGGCGACGATCACGCGTTCACGTCGTTCGATACGCTGTACGATGCGCCGCCCGTGCATGCCTGCGCGGCAAGCGCCGACGACATCGCATGCTTCCAGCTGTCGGGCGGCACGACCGGCACGCCGAAGCTGATTCCGCGCCGCCATCGCGAATACCTGTACAACGTGCGCGCCTGCAGCGCCGCGAGCGGTTTCGATGCCGACACCGTCTATCTCGCCGCGCTGCCGATGGCGCACAACTTCACGCTGTGCTGCCCCGGCACGATCGGCGCACTGCTCGCGGGCGGCCGGGTGGTGACGACCGCACGGCCCGAGCCCGACCAGAGCTTCGCGCTGATCGCGCAGGAACGCGTCACGCATACCGCGCTCGTGCCGCCGCTCGCGCTGCTGTGGCTCGACGAGCAGCCGCAACGGCAGGCCGACCTGTCGAGCCTGCGCGTACTGCAGGTCGGCGGCGCACGGCTGATGGACCACGCGGCCGCACGCGTGACGCCCGTGCTCGGCTGTCGATTGCAGCAGGTGTTCGGCATGGCCGAAGGACTCATCTGCTGCACGCGGCTCGACGATGCGCCCGAGCGCATCGCGCACACGCAGGGGCGCCCCGTATCCGAAGGCGACGAAGTGCGCATCGTCGACGAAACCGGCGCACCGGTCGCGCCCGGCGAAATCGGCGAACTGCAGGTACGCGGCCCGTACACGATCCGCGGCTACTACCGGCTCGCGGAGCACGACGCGACGGCGTTCACGGCCGACGGCTTCTACCGCAGCGGCGACCGCGTGCGGCGCACCGCGGACGGCGACCTCGTCGTCGAAGGCCGCGACAAGGATCAGATCAACCGCGGCGGCGAGAAGGTCTCCGCCGAGGAAGTCGAGAACCTGTTGCTTGCGCATCCGCAGGTGCACGACGCAGCGGTCGTCGCGATGCCCGACCCGATACTCGGCGAGCGGACCTGCGCGTTCGTGGTCGCACGCGCGCCTGCCCCGTCCAGACTGGTGCTGAAACGCTACCTGCGCGACTGCGGGCTCGCGGCCTTCAAGATCCCCGACCGCATCGAGTTCATGCCGCGCTTTCCGGAAACCGGCATCGGCAAGACCAGCAAGAAATCGCTGCGCGACCTGCTGCGCCGCCAGTTGCAGGCGGCCGCATGAGCGCGAGCCCGACCGATTCGAACTGGATTCGCGAGTTGCGGCTGTCGCCGTGCCCGCGCGCGCAGCTCGTCTGCTTTCCGCACGCGGGCGGCACCGCGAATTTCTTTCGCGGCTGGAGCCGTGCGCTGCCGTGGGACGTCGATCTGCTGGCGCTGCAGTATCCGGGCCGCGAGGAACGCTTCGGCGAGCCGTGCCTGCACTCGATCGACGCGCTCGCCGGCCCCGCTGCCGACGCGCTGCAACGCTATGCACACGCGCCGCTCGTGCTGTTCGGGCACAGCCTCGGCGCGGCGCTCGCCTACGAGGTCGCGGTGCGGCTCGAAGCGCGCGGCGCCGCGCCGCTGTACGTGGCCGTTTCCGCGCTGCCGCCGCCGCATCGTCAGCGCCCGTCGGATCTGCACCTGCAATCCGACGACGCGCTCGTCGGCGATGTCGCCCGGCTGTCCGGCGAGCACGCCGCGCTGCTCGCCGATCCGGAAATGCGCGCGATCTACCTGCCGATGATCCGCCACGACTACCGCGCGATCGAAACGTATCGGCGCGACCGCCCGCCGCGAATCGACGCGCCGCTCGGCGTGATGCTGCCGCTCGCCGATACCGAGCTCGACCACGACGAAGCACATGCGTGGCAGGACGTCGCGACGCGCCCGATCCGCGTCGAGACGTTCAACGGCGACCACTTCTACCTGCGACACCAATACCCGGCGGTGATCGCCCATCTGGTCGAACGGATCGACCCATCCCTTCGTTACGGAAAGGAGTACACATGAAAACACCGGACGCCTGCACGGGGCTTCCCGACATTCGCGAAGCCATCGATCGCCTGGACGCCGACATCATCGACGCGCTCGGCCGGCGCATGCAGTACGTGAAGGCCGCGTCGCGCTTCAAGCCGAACGAAGCGAGCATCGCCGCGCCGGAACGGGTGGCCGCGATGCTGCCCGACCGGCGCCGCTGGGCCGAACAGGCCGGCCTCGACGCCGACTACGTCGAGACGCTGTTCGCCCAGCTCATTGCGTGGTACATCGCGCAGCAAACGCAATACTGGCGACAACAGCGGGGGCTCGCATGAACGCCGGCCTTCCGCTGCTGCACGACACGTTCGCGCGTGCGGCCCGCCGCGCGGCCGCCACCGGCACACCGACGCTGGCGTCGGTCTCGGTGCCGCTGCGTCCGCTCGACTTCTTCGACCTGATCGCCGGGTGGGACGACGGCGTGACGCCGTGGTGCTTCCACGAAGCCGGCGATGCGTCCGTCACGCTGTTCGGCTGGGACTGCGCAGTCGAACTGAGCGCCACCGGCGCTACGCGCTTCGCGCAGATCGATGCGCGCTGGCGCACGCTCGTGCGCGACGCGGTCATCGCCGGCCCGCAACCGCCGCGGCTAGTGGGCGGCTTCCGGTTCGATTCGCAGGGCCCGCGCAGCGCGCACTGGGCGCCGTTTCCCGATGCGAGCATGACGCTGGCAAAACTGCTGATCGTGCGCGAAGGCGATGCGCACTGGGCCGTCTGCCAGCAGATCGTCGCCGCCCACGACGATCCGGCCGCGCTCGCGCATGCGTGTCTCGCGCGGATCGAGTCGCTCGGCGCGCTTGCGCCGGCCGCGGAGGACGATGCGCCGCAACTGCTGCACACGCAGGCGCTGCAGGCAAGCGAATGGCAGCACGAAGTCCGTCGTGCGGTGGACGCGATTCACGATGGCGCGTTCGGCAAGGTCGTGCTCGCCCGCGACGTGCTCGAACAGTACGCGCGGCCCGTCGCGATCGCGCCGCTGCTGCGCCGGCTGCGGCGGCGCGACGCGCATGCGCATCTGTTCGCGGTCCGCCGCGAAGGGGCGTGCTTCGTCGGCGCCACGCCGGAGCGGCTCGCGCGGGTCGCGGCCGGCGACGTGCGCACGCATGCGCTGGCCGGCACGATCCGGCGCGGCGCCACGCCCGACGACGATCGCGCGCTCGGCGCCGCGCTGATGGCTTCCGCGAAGGAACGGCTCGAACATGCGCTCGTCGTCGACGCCATCCGTGCCGCGCTGGCGCCGCTATCGCGCGCGCTCGACGTGCCCGATCAACCGTCGCTGCACCGGCTGCCGAAGCTTCAGCACCTGAGCACGCCGATCCGCGCGACGCTGAATGCGGATGCATCGCTGTTGCAGGTCGTCGCCGCGCTGCACCCGACACCCGCGGTGGCCGGCCATCCGCGCGCACCGGCGCTCGACCATATCCGTGCGCACGAAGGCTTCGATCGCGGCTGGTATGCGGCGCCGATCGGCTGGATCGACGCGCACGGCAACGGCGATTTCATCGTCGCGCTGCGCTCGGCGCTGATCGCGGGCGGCGCGTGCCGGCTGTTCGCGGGCTGCGGCATCGTCGCCGAGTCCGAGCCGGTCAACGAATATCAGGAAACCGAACTGAAGTTGTCGGGCATGCAGGCAGCGATCCGCGTGCGCGAGGCGGCGGCGGAGCGGCCTGGCCGCACGCAGGTATCGGCCTCGTCGATGGCCGACTGATTCGCGTCGACCGTCACAGCAACGGCAGCGTTTGCCGGATATGGTCGGCGAATGCGGCCGTCAGGTGCGACGGCCGCTTCCGGTCGAACCTCAGCGTAATGCCCACGGCCGGCAACGGCGGCAAGTGCGGATCGCCGTTGACGATCGCGAGGTCGGCCGGCACGGCCGTCTGCGTCATCACCGCGAACGCCTGCCCCGAGCGCACCAGCGCAATCAGCCCGGCGAGGCTGCTGCTCGCATACGCGACGCGATAGTCGCGGCCCGCGCGGTTCAACGCGTCGCAAGCCGCGAGGTGATCGAGCGTATCGCGGTCGGACAGCGCAAGCGGCAGCGGATCGAAATGCGCGGGTTCGAGCCCCGGATAGCGGATCCACACCAGTTGTTCGCGGCGAATGATGTCGTCGGTCGCGCCGTCGTCCGGCACGGAGATCATCGCCAGATCGACCGCGCGCTTCTCCAGGTGTTCGACGAGCCGCGGCGTCGGCCCGCAGACGACTTCGACGATCGCCTGCGGATGCTGGCTCGAAAACTGCCGCAGCAGCGACGGCAGCCACACTTCGGCGTAATCGTCCGGGCAGCCGAACCGGATCGTCCCCGACAGCCCCGTGCCGCACAGGTCGGCCATCGCCTCGTCGTGCAGCCGCAGGATGCGCTGCGCGTGCACGAGCAGACGCTCGCCCGGGTGCGTCAGCACCACGCCACGGCCGGTGCGCTGGAACAGCGGCTGGTCGACGGCCTCCTCGAGCCGCTTCATCTGCTGGCTGAGCGCGGATTGCGTGCGGCCGACCCGCGCGGCCGCGCGGCTCAGCGCGCGCACCTCGGCGATCACGACGAACGAGCGCAGCAGGTCGATTTCGAGCGAAAGCGCCAAGGTATTAGCTCCTTTTCTAGCTTGCATTAGCACTATTCGTTTCCATCAAACCAGACGCGCGCCTAGACTGCAAGCGATCCCTGCCCTTTGCCCGGAGACGCCCGATGTCCGTGAACGACGACGCAACCTTCTGGCGCAACGCCAGGCAGCACCTGGTCCGCTACGGCGGCACGTTCGAGCCGATGATCATCGAGCGCGCGAAAGGCAGCTTCGTCTACGACGCCGACGGCCGCGCGATCCTCGATTTCACGTCGGGCCAGATGAGCGCGGTGCTCGGCCACAGCCATCCGGAGATCGTCTCCGTGATCGGCGAGTACGCGGGCAAGCTCGACCACCTGTTCAGCGGCATGCTGTCGCGGCCGGTCGTCGATCTCGCGACGCGCCTCGCCGACATCACGCCCGCCGGGCTCGACCGCGCGCTGCTGCTCAGCACCGGCGCGGAATCGAACGAAGCGGCGATCCGGATGGCGAAGCTCGTCACCGGCAAGTACGAGATCGTCGGCTTCGCGCAGTCGTGGCACGGAATGACGGGTGCAGCCGCGTCGGCCACGTACAGCGCCGGCCGCAAGGGCGTCGGCCCGGCGTCGGTCGGCTCGTTCGCGATTCCGGCGCCGTTCGCGTACCGGCCGCGCTTCGAACGCAACGGCGCCTACGACCCGCTCGCCGAACTCGACTACGCGTTCGACCTGATCGATCGCCAGTCGAGCGGCAACCTCGCCGCGTTCATCGCGGAGCCGATCCTCAGTTCGGGCGGGATCATCGAGTTACCGGAAGGTTATATGGCCGCCCTCAAGCGCAAATGCGAGGCGCGCGGCATGCTGCTGATCCTCGACGAAGCGCAAACGGGCGTCGGCCGCACCGGCACGATGTTCGCGTGCCAGCGCGACGGAGTGACGCCCGACATCCTGACGCTGTCGAAGACGCTCGGCGCCGGGCTGCCGCTCGCGGCGATGGTCACGTCCGCGGCGATCGATGAACGCGCGCACGAGCTCGGCTACCTGTTCTATACGACGCACGTGTCCGATCCGCTGCCGGCCGCCGTCGGCCTGCGCGTGCTCGACGTCGTGCAGCGCGACGGTCTCGTCGCGCGCGCGAACACGATGGGCGAGCGGCTGCGGCGCGGCCTGCTCGACCTGATGGAGCGCTTCGACTGCATCGGCGACGTGCGCGGGCGCGGGCTGCTGCTCGGCGTCGAGATCGTCAAGGATCGCCGCACCAAGGAGCCGGCGGACGGGCTCGGCGCGAAGATCACGCGCGAATGCATGAAGCTCGGGCTCAGCATGAACATCGTGCAGTTGCCCGGCATGGGCGGCGTGTTCCGGATCGCGCCGCCGCTGACCGTCAGCGAAGACGAGATCGATCTCGGCCTGTCGCTGCTGGAGCAGGCGATTACGCGCGCTTTGACGTAACGCCGTTCTCGACCTCACGCGATCCGTCGTACCGGCTCAACCGACCGGCGCGACGGGTTCCCGCTCGATCAACCCGCTTCCGCCGCCCACGCTAGCGCATCGGCGCCGGCCGGAATACGCATCGGGCTCGACGAATCGGTCGCCGCGCGCCACACGGCTTCGGCAACGTCCTGCGCGTGGGTGATCGGCCCCGACGCATCGAGTATCCGCGCCACGGTCTTGCCGACGAATTCCGCATACGCTTCGTGCTCGAAGCCGTGTATGTTGGCCCGTGCGTTGTCGGAGAAACGCGTGTCGGGCGCGCGGCCCGGCAGCACGAGATGCGCGCGCACGCCGAACGGTTCGAGTTCGGCCGCCATCGATTCGGTATAGGCATTGACTGCCGCCTTGCTCGCGCGGTACGCGCTGAGCAGTGGCAATGCCTTCAGCGTGACGCTCGACGTGACGTTCACGACCACGCCGGCGCCACGCGCGCGAAACTGCGGCAGCACGGCCTGCGTCACCGCGATCGTGCCGATCGTGTTGGTGTCGAACAGCGCGCGCACCGTGCCGAGCGGCGTGAGTTCGGCCGGTGCGGCCGCGCCGAAGCCCGCGTTGTTGACGAGCACGTCGATCGGGCCGGCGGCGTCGATCGCGGCGCGAATGCTGTCCTCATTCGTCACGTCGAGCGGCAGCACGCGCAAACGCGCCGACGGCGGCAGCACGTCGTCGGCCGGCTTGCGCATCGTCGCGACGACCTGCCAGTCGCGCGCGAGAAAATGGCGGGCGATTTCGAGGCCGAAGCCGGAGGAACAGCCGGTAATCAGTACGGTTTTCATGCGAACTCCTTGGGGTGTGTTGAGCACGTGTCCGTACGATAGATGGCCGGCGCCGTATTCGCTACAATCAGCAATCCGCTTTTCTTTTGCGAGAGTCCGGCGTTGACGTCCTCATCTCCCTAAAGGGAGAGGATTCCCACACCTGGCGATGCACGTCCGCATCGGAGAATGTTCAACGCAGCGTTGGTATCTCGATCATGCTCGACACCACAGTCACTGCAGGCCCACTCTCTTATTCGCAGTCCCGCGATACCTTTCGGCCGCGTCGTGCTGTCTTTCGATCCGCACGACGAACAGGACTGGGTCGAACCGCTTTCGTCGACTTCCTCGAACGTGACTCCGTGCGCCATCGCCTTGTAACGGAGCGTGTTTCGGAAGGACGACCAGGATGCGTCGTAGACGCTCTTCGCCATCCTGGTTCTGGCAAGTTTGACGGCAGATACGTTGCCAACCGCGATGTAATCGAAACGCCGCACCAGATCGAGCGCGAGCTTGTGTTGGAAATCGGCACGCGCATTCGCGACCTTGGCGTGCAGCTTCGCGATATGCCGCTTGTGCTTTCGCCAGCTTTTCTGCCGCTCGTCGACCGAACCGGTCATTGGGCAGCTTCTCGCCCGTCGAAAGTGTGGCGAAGTCTTTCAGGCCGAGATCGATGCCAACACCGGAACGGATAGGTCGGGCCTGCACATCCGGCATCTCGATCGCTATGTTCAAGAACCAGTTGCCGCGTGCATCCTGCGCAAAGTTGGTCCCGTCCTTGATCTTGCCTTCGGGAAGCGGTCGACTGTTGAACACGCGGAAGGTGTTGCCGGCAAAGCGAAACGCGTCACCTTCGCGCTTCAGGTCACGCCCCTTCAGCGGCACCCAGCCCAACGACTTCCTGCCGCGATAGCGCAGGTACGGGCGACGGTGCTGACTGCGCGACTTCGCATATTGCTCGCATGTTGCGTTCACCGTGCCGGAGTGAATACCGAGTTCCTTGCTGCTGCCGGTCGTCAGCACGTTCAGGTCAAACCCGGTCGGCCACTTCTTGCCCCACTTGAGCGCGTGCTTCTGCGTGTCGTTGCAGAAGTTCCAGACGTAGTTCACCGCACGGCTCTGCTTGTTGAGCAGTCCGTTGAGCGACTTCACCCGGTAGCGGTAGACAAGGATCATGCAGGTGATCCTAACCCGTGGAAGAAGCAGCCTGTCAACAGCACTCCTTTCCTCCCCGTCCTGACGGACGGGGTTTCTCGGAGCAATTGATGATCGACCCGCTAACCGAAGTCGTGACGCTGCTGCAACCGGGCGCGCGGTACTCGAAGTACGTGCGCGGCGCGAGCCCGTGGGCGATCAACCGCACGGTCGCCGGCGAGCCGTTCTATTGCGCGGTCCTCGACGGCGGCTGCCGGATCGCGATCGACGGGCACGCGCCGATCGAGCTGCTGGCCGGCGACTTCATGCTGATTCCGGCGGCCTACGGCGTGGCGATGTCGAGCCTCGAACCGCCGCCGCCGGGCGTCGACACCGCGCCGCCCGTCATGCTCGAGCACGGCGAATACCGGATCGGCGACCCCGCGAACCCGGTCGACACGCGGATGATGGCCGGCAACTGCAGCTTCGGTTCGCCCGACGCAGCGCTGCTGGTGTCGCTGCTGCCGCGCTTCGTGCACGTACGCGGCGAGCCGCGGCTGACCACGCTCGTGCAACTGGTGCGCGACGAATCCCGCGCGCAGCGGCCGGCCCGCGAAATCGTGCTGGCGCGCCTGCTGGAAGTGCTGCTGATCGAGGCGATACGGTTCACGACCGGCACGCACACGTCGCCCGGGCTCGTGCGCGGGCTCGCCGACAGCCGGCTCGCGGCTGCGCTGCGCCGGATGCACGAACGCCCCGCGCACCCGTGGACGATCGTCGAACTCGCGAAGGAAGCCGCGCTGTCGCGCTCGACGTTCTTCGAACGCTTCAGCCGAGCGGTCGGCGTCGCGCCGATGGAATACCTGCTGACGTGGCGCATGGCGCTCGCGAAGGATCTGCTCCGCCGCAACGAAGGCCGCATCGCCGAAATCGCGGCGCGCGTCGGCTACAGCTCGGCGAGCACCTTCAGCGTCGCGTTCACGCGGCATGTCGGCCGGCCGCCCGCGCAATATGCGCGCGACGAACAGGCGACGGTGAACGAAGCGTGAACCGCACGCGCCTTTGCTGTTCCCCTACCTGCAACCCCGTTCCGTCACGCCACGACGACGCACGAGGCACCCGATGACGACAGACGCAAAAGCCGTCGGCACGACCGACCACTGGCTCGTCGCGCGCCGCGATGCGGAAACCGGCATCGAAAGCCTGCACGCGCATTTCAACGGCCATGCGTACGATGCGCACGATCACGACGACATGCTGGTCGGCTTCACCGAACAGGGCGTGCAGCGCTTCCAGTGCCACCGTTCGCTGCATACCAGCGTGCCGGGCCGCGCGATCCTGATCGAGCCGGGCGCGATGCACGATGGCCATGCACCCGAAGCCGGCGGCTTCACGTACGGAATGCTGTACCTGCCGCAGGCGTGGGTCGAGCGCGCCGCGCGCCGGCTCGACCTGCCGGGCCTCGGCAGCGTCGAAGCCACGTTCGGCCATACGCTCGTCGACGATCGCGGCCTCGTCGATGCGATCCGGAACGCCTTCTTCGCGATCCACGACAACGAAGGCCGGCTCGCGCGCGACCAGACGCTCGACCGCCTGCTGACGCGGCTCGGCAGCCAACTGGGCGGCCCGCTCGCGCTGGAAAGCGGCGTCGTGCCGCCCGCGATCGCACGCGTGCGCGATTTGCTGCACGAACACATGGACGGCAACATCGGCCTCGACGAACTCGCGAGCGTCGCCGGCATCGACCGGTTCCGGCTGACGCGGATGTTCCAGCGCGCGTTCGGCACGTCGCCGCACGCGTACCTCGTGCGCTTGCGGCTGCGTGCCGCGCGAAAGCTGCTGGCCGCCGGCCGCACGCCCGCGCAGGCGGCGGCGGATGTCGGCTTCGCCGACCAGAGCCACCTCGGCCGCTGGTTCCGCCGCGCGTACCGGATCACGCCAGCCGCGTACCGGCAACTCTGCACAAACGTTCCAGACTGATCGCGCACGACGCCCGATCATGAGCGCTCCAACCAGGAGCAAGCATGTTCGATACCAAAGTAGCGCTGATCGTGCGCGACGATCTCGCCGCGTGGCAGAAACTCAATGTCGTCGCGTTTCTCGCGACGGGCGTCGCGGCCGGTGCGCCCGACGCACTCGGCGAGCCTTACGAGGATGCGGCCGGGCGCCGCTACGGCCGGATGCTCGGCCAACCGATGCTGGTGTTCGCGGCCGATCTGAACGGATTGCAGGCCGCGCACCGTCAGGCGCTGTCGCGCGAACTGACGATCGTGCCCTACGTGCGGGCGATGTTTTCGACCGGGCACGACGCGGCCAATCGCGAAGCGTTTCGCGCCGAGGATGCGGAGCATCCCGATCTGGTCGGCCTGGCGTTGCACGGGCCGAAGAAGGCCATCGACAAGGCGGTGAAGGGGCTGGCGTTGCATGCGTGAAGCCGGCGTGCCCGGCTCGCCGTCGCCGCTCAGCGATGTGCGAGCACGTTGACGAGCTTGCCGGACGGGTCGCGTACATGGAAGCGCTGCCGCGATACGTGTAACAGATTGAACACCGCCAAAACACAATACAACCCGACACGGACAAATCCAACACGACGATTGTCAATCAATTCGCACTCCGTATATTTCTCCGGCTGCAGCAAAAAATACGACGTTTGCCTGCTCACAGCGACTATGCTTGTGCTACGGGAATACGCGTCTGTGCCGGGCGCGCCGATACTCCCCGCAGCAATCCGCCGTGATCTCAGCGAGCGCACATGCAGCCGCATGACCAGATAGCCTCCGAGCAGGTCAGGATCGTCTACGACGCCGTCACGCCCTACGTCATCGGCGGGACGCTGCTTGCCGTTTCCGCGACCCTCTCGATCGACGCGCTCGGCCAGCTGGACCCCATGTCCGGCTATGCATGGATGATCTGCATCGCGGTGTGTTCGGCGGGCCAGGTTTTCCTGTCGCGCCTGTACCGCCGGTCGCCGACATCCGCCGCCCACTGGCAGCGCTGGGCCCTTTGGCTGCTGGCCTTCAGCACGGCCGCCGGCATGGGCTGGGGATGGGCATCGATTCATCTCGCGACGGGCGCCGACTTCCGGATCGCGAGCCTCGTCACCATCGCGACCTTCAGCATGGTTGCCGGCGCGATACCGGCGCTCAGTACGTACTTCCCTGCGTTCATCGCCTTTCTGTTGCCGGCCACCCTCCCGACCATCGGCGCCGCGATCGTTTCGCCGAATGCGAGCCAGCAGGCCACCGCGCCGATGATGCTGATGATCGCGTGCGTGGTCGGCTATCTCGGCCGGCAGGCGAACTGGGCCGCAACGCAAAACATCCGCCTGCGTTTCAGTGCGGAACACACCGCGGGCGATCTGCAACTGCAGAACGAACGGATCGAGCGGCTCGCCGTCGATCTCCGCTGCCAGCGGCGGCTCGCCGATGAAGCCAGTCTCGCGAAATCGCAATTCCTCGCGGCGGCCAGTCACGATCTCCGGCAGTCCGCGCATGCGCTGAATCTGCTGATCGGCGCACTGCACGGCATCCCGATGCCGTCGGAAGGGCAGCGGCTCGTCGAGCGCATCGAACGCGCGTCGGATGCGCTCGGCCGTCTGTTCGGCGCGCTGCTCGACCTGTCCCGGCTCGACGCCGGCGGCGTCGAAGCGCGATGCCGGCCGTTCGCGATCGACACCGTGCTCGAATACGTCTGCAACGACTGCCTGCTCGATGCCCAGACCAAAGGCATCGCGCTGACGCGCATTCCGTGCCGCGCAGTGGTTCACTCGGATCCGGTGCTGATCGAACGCATCGTGCGCAATCTCGTGTCCAACGCGGTGCGCTATACCGATCGCGGCAAGGTCGTCGTCGGCTGCCGGCGCCGCGGCACGCACCTCGCGGTCCAGGTCTGGGACACGGGCTGCGGCATTCCCGATCATCTGCAGAAGCTCGTGTTCCACGAGTACTACCAGATCGGCAACGCCGAGCGCGACCATGAAAAAGGGTTCGGCCTCGGGCTCGCGATCGTGCGGCGACTCGCCGCGCTGCTCGATTGCCGGTTGAGCGTGCACTCGGAGCCCGGACGCGGATCGTGCTTCGAAGTCGAGGTCGCGCTCGCCACGCGCAGGCCGGCCCCGCTCGACATGCCGCTCGCCGGCCACTACGACGTGCCGGCGTCGACGGGGCTCGTGGTGGTGATCGACGGCAACCGCGCGACCCGCACCGGATTGTCCGAACTGCTTGCGACGTGGGGCTACGAAACGATCGCGGCGCGCTCGGGGAAAGATGCACTGGAGCGGCTGGCGGCCTGCGCGCGTCGGCCCGACCTGCTGATCTGCGATTACCTGCCGCCGCGCGGCGAAAACGGCATCGCCGTGATCGAGCGGCTGCGCGAGGAAGTCGATCCGGCGCTTCCGGCGCTGCTGATCAGCGGCGATACGACCGACGAACAACTGGCCGCCGCGCATGCGCACGGGCTGGTTCTGCTCCACCGGCCGTTGCCGAACGGCAAGCTGCGGGCGGCCGTCGGCAATCTCGTCGCCGCCGGTGCGCGACGACGCTCGACAGCCGACACGGACGCGCACGGCATCGAAATCTAGCAGCACGGCGTGCGTCCGGATGCCGCGGCCGGCTCCAGCGGATCGGGCCGCGCGAGCGCCGCGACCGTCCCGCAACGGTTCAGGCGCAGCACGCAGAGCAACTGCTCCGACGATGCCACGGTCATCATCGGTCGCATCGACAGGCTTTCGAGATGCCGGCGACTTCCGGCGTCGCGCCGAGACGAAACATGCCGATCGCCCGGTCCGTCAGCAGCAATCGCTGCGCCCGCCACAGACAAGATAAATTCAGATCTCGAATTGAACCCTTTTCATTGCTAGTTCCCATATTGCACCTTGATTGATCCTGAATCAGGCCGATGGAGACGTCTCGCCAATTCGTACCCCGGAACATGCGTTATTTCATGGCGCGAATCGGCTGATTCAACGTCAATTGCCAGAATTCCGGAAGGAAATCAATCGCAATAGACAGTGCGCCCCGTATTGGCACGTTCGGTTCTTTTTATCGTATAGTCAGCACCCAGGTTCAATCGTGCCCCGAAATTCTCGGCTCGCGCCATGCGCCCAGGCTCCTGCAGTCGCGATCGTCGTTGTGTGTCCTGGCGCACAGAAAACCGCGACAGCCCAGTGTCGACCTTGCATTTCCCGATGTAAATCCGACGTTAGGCCATGGCAAAACAAAGTCGAATACGACCAAAGTATTAAGACTTTCCGAAAAGCCGGGTTCTCCCAGAGCAGAAGAGATCCGCCCCCGACTTTATTTTTATTTACATGAAAATACTCATTGTCGATGATCATCCGGTTCTGCGCGACGGCGTGGCAACGTTGCTGCGCCAGGATAACGGCGGCATGGTCGACATTCAGGCAAGCAATGCCGATGATGCGATGCGGCTGCTCGAGCTGCACACCGACCTCGACGTCATCGTCCTCGATCTGAAAATGAACGGCATGGACGGCTTCGCCGCGATTGCCGCGATCACGCAGATCCGGCCCGAGCTGCCGATCATCGTGCTGTCGTCGTCCGAGGATCCGCGGGACGTGCGCGCCGCATTCACGCATGGCGCGCTCGGCTACATTCCCAAGTCCGCCACCGCGCACACGCTGCTGTCGGCGATCAGGATGGTCATGAACGGCGAGCGGTACGTGCCGCCGCTGCTGCTCGACACGCAGTCGACCCATCGCGATCCCCTGCCCGCGCACGAACCCGACGCGCCGCGTCTGACGCTGCGCCAGCTCGACGTGCTGCGCCTGATCGCCGAAGGCGTGCCGAACAAGCTCATTGCGGACCGGCTCGGTCTGTCGGAGAAAACCGTGAAGGCACACATCACCGCCATCTTCAAGGCGCTGCACGTGCGCAATCGCACCCAGGCGGCAGCGATGGGCCAACGCCTGGGGCTGCTCTGACCGGCCTCGTCGCGCCGTATGCAACGCGTGCGCGGCCGGCTGCACGACGACACGACGATACGGACCGGCCAGCTCACACGCGGCGCGCGCCGGCCAGGCCGGCGGCGCCGCGCCATCGACGTGCACGTCATCGCGCCGCGCCGGTGACCGACGCCGCCCCGCCCGGCGACTGCATCAGCGCGGTTCGCACGCGCGGCATCGCTGCCGTCACCGCGCCGGCAGCCGGGATCGTTCCCGACGACGATGCGCCGACCGGCGGAACCAGCGCGATGCCATCCATCGCGTTGCCGTTGACGACGATCTGGCCGGCCGTGCAACCGCGCGACAACAGCGATACCGGTGTGCCGACGATCGACGCGAACGTGTTGTCGGAGACCTGGAACGCGCATACGTTGCCGAGCGCCCGGAACCCCGCGTAGGCCGATCCCGATACGCGGTTGCGCATCACCTTGACGGTCGACACCGAGCCCGACCACGTATCCAGTTCGATCGCGCCCTGCTGCGTCGGCTGCAGCCCGTTGTTCACGTTCGCGTTCTGGATGTTGGTCACCACGTTGTTGTCGATCACGACGTTCGACGATCCGTAGGTATGCCAGCTATCCTCCTGCGCGACGAGAATGCCGGCCGCCTTCTGCACGCCGTCGACCGTATTGTTCGAGATCGTTACGGCCTGCCCGCCGACCACGGAGATGCCGCGCCCCCAGTCATTCCCCGACACGGCATTGTGGTCGATCAGCACGTTGCTGCTGAGACGTCCGTCGCCGAGATAGCTGACCACCGCGATCAGGTCGTCGCCGGTGCCCGTCACCGTATTGTTCTGCACCAGCACGTTGGTCGAGCCGTAGGTCGTGTGGATGCCGTCGGCCAGCGTGTCGCGCACGGCATTGCCGACGACCGCGACGTTGCTGCCGCCGAACACGAAGATCCCGGCGCTGGCGCCGCCGTGGATCGTCACGCCGAGCACCTGGACGTCCGTACCCGTCACCTCGACCTTGGTCGACTCGGGCGTCGTGAGCCGCGTCGTGCCGGTGCCGATCAGCGTGACGCCGACCAGCGTCGAGCCGGCACCGCGCATCACGATCGTCTGGTCGGCCGGATTGGTCGCGACGAGCGTCGCGCCGTAGCCCGATACCACGACGTTCGACCCCGCCACCGACAGCGAACGGCTCACGGTATAGCGTCCCGGCGCGAGTATCAGCGTTTGTCCAGGCTGCAGTGCGTTGAGCGCCGCCTGCAATGCATCGGTCTGGTCGCTGCCGTCGCTGGCCGGCCGGACCGTCACGGCCGCCGGTGCGGCAGTCGCGGCCAGCCGCGATCGCGCGTGCGCGATACGCGACGGCGCGGTGTAGCCGGCAAGCGTCGCCGCGCCAACCTGAACCTGGAAGCCGGCAATGCCGCACGCGAATGCGACCATCCCGGCGCTGACAATACGAAATGACCTGGTCATGGTGACCCCCTCGATAGGCATCCGTCCAACGCGGCGCGAGGCGACGGCATCCGGTCGCAACGCGTCGACGGTCGGCCGGCGAGCCGGCGCGACACGTGTCGAGCATCGGAGCAGAACGATTTCGTGCGGAAGCAATCGGGCAGCGCCTCGCTTCAGGAAACTCCCCGTTCGTCTGCCGATACGGGCGGGCCGCTCCCCCAAGAGCGGCTCGACGTCGACGGTGCCGGCAGCGTGCGACCGTCGAGCGACATGCCGAAGCCCTGACGCGAGCGAGGTGGGTCGGCCGGCTTCGTGTCCGGCCCCGTACGATCATTTCGCTCGATTGGAAGTCTATTGCGCCGTCGGCGCGCGTAAATCGGACAGAAGCCCCGCGACGTCGTAGGACGGGTCGCGAGCCCCGGTCGCATCCGCGATTTGGATAGGCTTACGACCGGATCGGCCATGCTGGCGCGTCGCTGTCTGGTGATGGCCCGGCCGGCTCGTCATCGTGCGAAAGCCGTTTGCATGCAAAGCCTGGCTACGAGATATCGCCTTGCCGAATGCGCGTGTCGGTCCGGATCGGCAAGTGAATGTAGCCGATTCGGCTACGATCGAAGCTGAATCGGCTACACGCCGCCTGCAAACCTGTGGTCCAAAGCGTCACAAGACGAAGACCACGCCAATCAGATCAGCACCGCCGCCGGCCCGTTGCAGGCCGGCGGCTTCCCGTCGATCAACCGCCGAGATACGCCTGCTTGATGCGGTCGTTCGCGAGCAGGTTCGCGCCCGTGTCGGCCAGCACCACGCGCCCCGTTTCGAGCACGTAGCCGCGATCGGCCACACCGAGCGCCTTGTTCGCGTTCTGCTCGACCAGGAACACCGTGACGCCTTCGTCGCGGATCGTCCGGATGATGTCGAAGATCTGCGCGATCACGAGCGGCGCGAGGCCGAGCGTCGGCTCGTCGAGCAGCAGCAGACGCGGCTTGCTCATCAGCGCGCGGCCGATCGCCAGCATCTGCTGCTCGCCGCCCGACATCGTGCCGGCCCGCTGCGCCGCGCGTTCCTTCAGGCGCGGAAACAGCTTGAACACGTGCTCGATGCCGTCGTCGATCTCGTGACGGCTCGCGAAGAAGCCGCCCATCTTCAGGTTCTCGAGCACCGTCAAACTCGGGAACACGCGCCGCCCTTCCGGCGAAATCGCCATCCCCTGCCGCATGATCTGGTGCGTCGACATCGCGGTGATGTCGTTGCCCTCGAACAGCACGCGGCCCGACGACGCGCGCGGCGCGCCGCATACCGTCATCATCAACGTCGTCTTGCCGGCGCCGTTGCTGCCGATCAGCGTGACGATCTCGCCCTTCTTCACCTCGATCGACACGCCCGCGAGCGCTTCGACCGCGCCGTAGTGCGTATGGATCTGTTCCAGCTTCAGCATCACTCTTCCCCCAGATACGCCTTGATCACGCGCGGGTCGTTGCGGACCGCTTCCGGCGTGCCGATCACGATCGGCCGGCCATGCTCCATCACGAGGATGCGGTCGGACACGCCCATCACGAGGCTCATGTCGTGTTCGATCAGCAGCACCGATACGCCGAATTCACGGCGCAGCTTGTCGATCAGGTGCTGCAGCTCGATCTTTTCCTGCGGGTTGAGGCCGGCGGCCGGCTCGTCGAGCATCAAGAGGCGCGGCTCGGTGATCATGCAGCGCGCGATCTCCAGACGCCGCTGGTGCCCGTACGACAGCGTGCCGGCCGGACGGTTGGCGACCGACGTCAGCCCCATCCGGTCGAGCCATACGGCCGCGCGTTCGAGCGCTTCCTTCTCGGCGTGACGATACGCGGGCGTCGCGAACAGGCCGTGCAACAGCCCCGCCTTCACCTTGCGATGCTGCGCGACGAGCAGGTTTTCGACGACGGTCAGCGACTTGAACAGGCGGATGTTCTGGAACGTCCGCACGAGGCCCTTCAACGCGATCTTGTGGCTCGGCAGCCCCGCGATCGCATGGCCGTCGAGCACGACGTCGCCGCCGGTCGGCTTGTAGAAGCCGCCGACGCAGTTGAACACCGTGGTCTTGCCCGCGCCGTTCGGCCCGATGATCGCGAACACCTCGTCGCGGCGCACGTCGAAATCGATGCCGTCCACCGCGAGCAACCCGCCGAAGCGCATCTGCAGCCCGGCGACCTTCAACAGTTCTGCATGTGCGCTCATTGCGGCAGCTCCACGTGGGGACGGCTCGCGGGCAGCAGGCCCTGCGGACGCCACATCATCATCAACACCATCACCAGACCGAAGATCAGCATCCGGTACTCGGCGAAGCCGCGCGCGACTTCCGGCAGCACGGTCAGCAGGATCGCCGCGAGAATCACGCCGAGCTGCGAGCCCATCCCGCCGAGCACGACGATCGCGAGGATCAGCGCCGATTCGATGAAGGTGAACGATTCAGGATTCACGAGGCCCTGACGCGCGGCGAAGAACGCGCCGCCGATCCCCGCGAACGCCGCGCCGAGCGTGAACGCCGACAGCTTGATGCGCGTCGGGTTCAGGCCGAGCGAACGGCACGCGATCTCGTCGTCGCGCAGCGCTTCCCACGCGCGGCCCATCGGCATGCGGATCAGGCGGCTCGTCACGAACAGCGTGAAGCCGACCAGCACCAGCGCGATCAGGTACAGGAAGATCACCATGTGCTCGCCGCTGTATTCCAGCCCGATCAGCTCATGGAAGGTCTTCGCGCCTTCGACGCTCGCCGAGCGCGCCATCTCGAAGCCGAACACCGTCGGCTTCGGAATGCTCGAGATGCCGTCCGGGCCGCCGGTGAGGCTCGTCAGGTTGTTCGCGAGCAGGCGGATGATTTCACCGAAGCCGAGCGTGACGATCGCCAGATAGTCGCCGCGCAGGCGCAGCACCGGGAAGCCGAGCAGGAAGCCGAACGTCGCCGCGGCGATCGCCGCGATCGGCAGGCATTCCCAGAACGACAGCCCGAAATACTGGTTCAGCATCGCGTACGTATAGCCGCCGACCGCGTAGAACCCGACATAGCCGAGATCCAGCAGCCCCGCGAAACCGACGACGATGTTCAACCCGAGGCCCAGGATCACGTAGATCAGCGCGAGCGTCGCGACGTCCACCGCGCCGCGCGAGCCGAAGAACGGCCACACGAGGCCGACCGCAAGCAGCACCCAGATGATCACGCGCTGCTGCCGTGCGCCCATCGCGGGCGCCGCCGGCAGCTTCACGGCCGCTTTTGCGCGCATCAGCCACGGCTTGAACAACTGGAACAGGAACACGCCCGCGACCGCGATCCACACCGGCCGCCAGTGCGGCGTCAGCACCACCTGATAGCCGTCGAGCTTCAGTTGCAGCCCGAGCACCGGAATCGTGAGGATCGCCGTCAGGATCGCGGCGGCCACCGCATTCTTCAGCGCCTGGCCGATCGAAGCGTCGGCGGCCGGGCGGCGAATGGAAATGACTTGACTCATCTGCGTCTCCCTCAAACCTTTTCGATGTCCGACTTGCCGAGCAGGCCGGTCGGGCGGAAGAGCAGGATCAGCACGAGCAGGCCGAACGCGACCACGTCCTTGTACTCGGCCGGCATGTAGCCCGCGGCGAAGGTTTCGGCCAGGCCCAGCAGCACGCCGCCGAGCATCGCGCCCGGAATGCTGCCGATCCCGCCGAGCACCGCGGCGGTAAACGCCTTGATGCCTGCGACGAAGCCGATATACGGATTCAGCTTGCCGATCGTCAGCCCGATCAGCACGCCGCCGACGGCCGCCAGCATCGCGCCGAGCACGAACGTGAACGAGATCACGCGGTTCGTGTCGATGCCGAGCAGGTTCGCCATCTTCATGTCTTCGGCGCACGCGCGGCACGCACGGCCCATCCGCGAATGCGAGATGAACAGCGTGAGCGCGATCATCAGCACCAGCGTCACGCAGACGATCAACAGGCGCGCATACGGAATCGTCACGTCGAAGTCGCCGCCGAGATGGATCTCGAATGCGCCGGAGATCAGCACGGGCACGGACACGTCGCGCGCGCCCTGGCCGATCTGCACGTAGTTCTGCAGGAAGATCGACATGCCGATCGCAGAGATCAGCGGCACGAGGCGCGGGCCGCCGCGCAGCGGGCGATACGCGACGCGCTCGACCGCGAAGCCGTACAGGCCGGTGACGATCACCGACACGATCAGCGCGGCGCCGAGCACGAGCGGCAGCGGATAGCCGGCGGAGATGCCGATGGCCGTGAGGGTCACGAGGCCCACGTACGCGCCGATCATGTAGATCTCGCCGTGGGCGAAGTTGATCATGCCGATGATGCCGTAGACCATCGAATAGCCGATGGCGATCAACGCATAGATCGCACCCAGCGTCAGGCCGTTGACCAGCTGCTGGGCGAATTGAGGAAGGAAGTCAGTCATGTGCGGGAAGCTCCCGTTGGCGCTGGGTCGCGTGCCGTCGCCGGATCACGGCGGTCGGCCGCGCGCAACGCACGGTGTCGTCTCGGGCCGCCCTTTGGCGCGCACGGGTCAGAGGCGCGACCAATACGCACGCGCCCCGTCCGGGTCTCGGACAGGGCGGGTGCGCGGGCGGATACTTCGTTGTTACTTGGCGGCGGTCTTCGTCGCGTCCTTGTGCCACGTGTAGACGACGAACTTGAACGCCTTCAGGTCGCCCTGTGCGTCATACGCGACCTTGCCGATCGGCGTGTCGAACGTCGTCTTGTGCATGTACGCGGCGACCTTCGTCGGGTCGGTCGTCTTCGCTCCCGCGATCGAGTCGGCGATGATCTTCACCGCTGCGTACGCCGGCATCTGGAACGCGCCGTTCGGATCGCGCTTCTTGTCCGCGAACGCCTTCACGAGCGCCGCGTTGGCCGGATCGGCCGAGAAGTCGGCCGGCAGCGTGACCAGCATGCCTTCCGAAGCCGGGCCGGCGATCGCCGTCACGTCCTTGTTGCCCACGCCTTCAGGCCCCATGAACGTTGCCTTCACGCCCTGCTCGCGCGCCTGGCGCATCAGCAGGCCCATTTCCGGGTGGTAGCCGCCGAAGTAGACGAAATCGACGCCTTGCGACTTCAGCTTCGTGATGATCGCCGAGTAGTCCGAATCGCCGGCGTTGACGCCTTCGAACAGCACGACCGGGATCTTCGCGGCTTCGAGGTCCTTCTTCACCGACGACGCGATGCCCTGGCCGTACGACTGCTTGTCGTGCAGGACCGCGACCTTCTTCGGCTTCACGTTGTTGATGATGTAGTGCGCGGCGGCCGGGCCTTGCTGGTCGTCACGGCCGATCGTGCGGAAGATGAAGTGACGCTTCTTGCCTTCCGTCAGCTGCGGGGCGGTGGCCGACGGCGTGACCATCACGATGCCTTCGTTCTCGTAGATGTCCGATGCCGGAATCGTCGAACCCGAGCACACGTGGCCGATCACGTACTTGATCTTCTGACTGACGATCTTGTTGGCGACGGCGACGGCCTGCTTCGGTTCGCACGCGTCGTCCATCAGCACGACTTCGAACTTGTTGCCGCCCGCACCGCCTGCCGCGTTGATCTGTTCGATCGCGGTCAGCGCGCCGGCCTTCACCATGTCGCCGTATTGGGCGACCGAGCCGCTCATCGGACCAGCGATGGCGATCTTCACGGTTTCCGCTTGCGCGGCGGCGGCGCCGGCGGCGAACAGCACGGCGGCGACGGAAATGGACGTAAGACGGGACAGCGTCATCTGGGAGCTCCTCGATGTTGTTTAGTCATACGGGCAAAGGCGGCATGACTTGCGCAATCGAACAGCACCCGGGGCGAGGACATGGGACACGCCCGAGACACATAGAAGACGGAACTCCAGCGGAATGTTGCGTAGCGGGGCCCGGCTCTTGCAGTCCCCGAAGGGGACGTCTGGTTCGGAAAGACATCGTGATGCGTCTTGCATTGCGCAAGCGTTTCGCCTGCCCCGCTTGCCAAATTGCTGGTTCGGAGGGATGGTCCGACAGCTATTGGCAAGGCAGCCGAAATTATATGAGCGTTTTTCAATCGTCTGTCAAAAATGCCTGTCGACTGAGGGAAAACACGTAGGTTTTTGAGAGGGGTGGGTGGCGATGGGGGCGCAACCTTTGGGAGGCGGGGACGTTTGTTTTGGGTGCAATCGGGTTGCTATTCGGCGAGGGGATCGGGGCGGGTTCCTTGCTGGGCTTGGTGTTCGGCGATGGGGGGAATCTCCGTGGCGCATTTTTTTGGGCCGCTGAAGGCCCGGTCGCCGGAAATCAATCGACTGATGATTGTGGGAGCACGCACCAGGACGGGGCGCTCGGCGAGGCGGTAAATTCTTCTGTTTATCGCCAAAACTAAACAATTTGAAAGCTTTTTGATATTTCCATGAAATAATACGAATTCGCTTCTGCAATCCAGCCAGCCTCCCTGCAAGTCGCGCCCGCCGCGCCTCGCAGTCGCTTCAGGGCCGCCTCGACGCCCGCTCGTCGCCCAGCCGCCAGCCAGTGATCTGCCGTTTTGTTCAATGCACATCACCTGCTTCGGATCACCCATGAATTGCCCCGTCCGCTTGTCTTCCGCCGCCGCGATTGCGTGCGCGCTTTCTGTTTCTGCTTCCCATGCTTCGGGACGCGATACGCTGACCGATCGAGCGGCCGGCGCCAACGTGTTTCGCTCGGAGCGGCGTGCTGCTGCCCGGGATGACGGACATGCGGCGCGGATGAGCCGTCGACGGGTGCAGTTCGCTGCGCCTGACGAACGGAGCCCGTTCGATACGCCGGATACGCGGCCGTTGCGGGTGACAAGCGACGCGCTGGTGGCATCGCCGCCTTCTTTTAAACACGAACCCGATTTTGTCTTGGCCCCGAACCGCGTCGCGCTTGGCGCGGGCGGGAGCGATAGTTTGGGTCGTGCAGTGCCCGGGTATGAGCAGCGCGAGCAGAACTGGAATGAATACCTGCGCGCGAACGGCTCTCGGCCGGCTGGAAGTGGCGGCTCGTATGCGCCCCAGCGGCCGTACGATGCGCCGCGCGGCCCGCACGGGGCGCCGAATCCGTTCGATCCGTCGGTGCCGCAGCCGGAGACGCGGACGTTCTACGACAACGGATCGGGGACGAAGTGCACGGCTACTGGTGGCGCGGGGACGTCGCGGTCGTCTTGCGATATCGCTTGGTGATGTGCGGTTTTGGGCGGCTGCCGCTTACGGCTGCTCTACCCTGTCCGGCGCGCTGCGCGACGTCGCGCAGCGCGGCCGCATCTCGCGGCGTTGCGCTTACAGCTGCGTGATGATCAGCCTGCCCGGCTCAATCTCGATCCTCGCCTTGCGGCCCGGAACAAAACACGCATCGTTGATCAAAGTGATACATCACTCGCGAGCACCATCGTTCGCCAATAAATTTCTAAATAATTCTATTCCATGAGCCGTTCTCCATCCTCTCTGGCTCAATGAATACCCAAATTGAATGGCACCGAGCGCAGCAATAGTACATTGCGGAACCCGCTGCCTCTAATCCGTCGAAATCAAAAGGAGGCGAACTCACTTCCACTAGGACTTCGCTGCTAACGGCAGCATCTCGACGTTGTGAATATTGCTGATATTCCAGGCGCGATACGAACTGTTTGGGCGAACCAACCCCAAAACAGCACTCGCACGCCGGAAGCAATTGCGCGATCACTCCATTGCTCTGCGCCTCGCCTCCCCGTTTAAGCTTAAGCAATTGACCTCGTGTAATTTTGGCTTCGATACGCGTGCCTTCGTGATCTAACCATGCGCGCAATTGCTGCAAATTAATATCTCGATCACGATAACGATAACGACAGAGCATTCTCAGAATATCTTCACCCATACCTGCGCGATACATCTCTCCAATTTACATCAAACGGCAAAGATTCGGCTGGGTGCTGCCTATTCATATTCAATCTGAAGCTTGAAAAATCAGCAGCGCCTTCGACCCGGATGACATTATGTTAAGATCAACCTTTCTGATTACGGATTTATCGTTGACCAATTCAAAAAAAATCACCGAAATTTATTTTTCAAATCCGGAAAATTTTCTCCAGCCACCAACTCCATCGCAGCATTTTTTCTACGCTTACTCATTCAGCCACTTTAGCGGAACAATATTATCAAGCTCTTTTCGAGCATCCGGAAAGTGCTCTTTGGCCTGCTCGAACGTAAGGAAATACGGAGATCGGGCTTCCGCAACAATCTCTAGAAATTGACCACAATTCTTGCATCGGTACAACTCTGCGTGCCGGGAGATATTTATACCTAAATATTCATAGTTAGAGCTCGTTCCACCAAAATTGCGACACTTTTCACACGACATCGGAATCTCCTAATTGGGGTTCAGCTTCCATCGTAGTGATAGAGCCAAATACCGCACTCCGGCGTCACGACCTTTACAAGCATGCGGCCGCGGCGGCGCCCGGCACGATCCCCGCGATCGATACGCACTGGATCTGGCAGGAAGGCGATGCGCGGCGCACGCGCGAGCCGCTCGAGCGCGTCGGCCGGCAGGCGGCGGTACCGAAGCGACCGGGCTCGGGATCGAGCGCGACATGGCGCACTGCGCATGCGCCGTATCGGGAAGTCGGCGGCACGGCGCGCGATGATGCTGTCGCGATGCGCTATCTGGTCGATGCGGGGGTGGACGTACGATCCGAAGCGGCCAAGTTTCGGGCGGGGGTGATGTTGGTTGCCGCCGGCCTCACGCGAAAACGGCACCGGCTGGCGCGGATCGTTTCTTTTGGCGCGCCGCCCCGGCCAGTTCGACAGTCGAGACGATGGTGAAACACTTCGTGCCGAACCGCTCCGCGCTATCGGTATTCGCCGATTTCGACAATGCCGCCGATCGACTCGATGAGCTTGCGAGTCACTTCCGATATCGACTTCGGTCCTATTAAGATGGCGTCCCGCGATTTGCCCCAGGCTTGATAAGCAGACTATCGTCCGCAAGTCGATTCCTGCACTTATTCGCAAAATCATTGGCCAGCGCCTTGTTTTCGGAAAATTCCTTCGCCTGAGATTCGGTTATTTCGTAATACTCCTCGTAATCCACCATGCCATTGCTGACGGGAATCGACAAGTAGTACCTACCCGAGTCCAGCTCAACCCCTACCGAATACCTATCTTCCTTCGAAAAAAAAATATCCTTGAATTTCATGCTCACACCTTAATTTATATCAACTGGAGTTACCACATATTGCGACGGAGATATGTTGCCCGCATCTATCACTGCCTCCAAGTTTCCGGTCGGCAGTTTGCCACCAGGAATCCAAAACTCGTTGGCACCGGCCTCGTTTCCGGACGGCATGCGGAGGTTCAACTCCCTCGGATTAGGTATGTCGATTCGATACAGTTGATTAGAGGAAAGAAAATCTGGGGATAGCCCCAATGCCTTTTCCATTGCCCCAGCATCTCCATTTGCCGACTTGAGCAATTGATCAGCCTCCGCTTTTGTCATTACAAATGATGTGCCGTCGCGCTGACCAATACCATATTTTTCGAAATTTGATTTTGTCATGTATCGCGCGGCCCCGTTGTCAAACTGGGCCAGATGGCTTTGAATATATGAGTCATGCAAATATTCACTTGGCAGAGGACGCTTTTCCTTAGGAATCGCCAGAATATCCTTTTCCGTATATCCGTCCTTATATCTCGGATCGGCGGAGCAACACCCCGCCAGTCCCAGCGGATCAATCCATCCATCAGGTTTATGTACGTAACCCTGAGTTCTCAAGCCCCCCATCAAACCGATTGGATCCGGGGAAAGATACGACCCTGACTCCGGATCATAGTACCGATTGAAGTTGTAGCTCAGCCCAGTCTCGTCATCCGCCCACTGACCGGGGAAGCGCAGCGTCGTATCGATCGGTGTGTTGTGCGCATCATTCGCAGCTCGCTTGGCCGGCAGTAGTTTCCCCCACACGGAGTACGCGGCCTTCCACACCGGCCTGCCATGTTCGTCGAACACCGCCTTCGGCAAGCCAATCTGATCTGTCAGAACCGGATACAGCCCGTCGTCGGTCTCCTGCGCCAGCGGCGAAAAGCTGCCCGGCTCGATATGCCACGTCACCGCCTGCCCGGTCGTGCCGTCTCGCTGCTCGACCCACCGCTCTGCCAGTGTCGTACCGTCCCACAGAAATTTCACGGTTTCGCGGCCGCCGAGCTGGAGCTTCTCGATCCGGCGATTGAAAGCATCGTAGCGATAGAGCCAAACACCGCGCTCGGGCGTCACGACCTTTACGAGCCGGTTGAGGCCATCCCACGTGTATTGCCACGTTTTCGGCCGGAACCCGGGCTGTTCAACCGTCTTCTCGATCGTGCGGCCGCGTGCGTCGTACTGATAGCGTGCGTAGCCAACCCGTTCCGGCAGACCTCCGCGGCCATAGTGGTGAGCATCTACGGGCGCCTGCTGCCCGTGCGCAGCAATGTTCATCGCCGCGTCGTAGCGGAAGTGCTCGGTCGGCTGAAGCAGACTTTCTGCGGAGACGATCTGGCCGCGCGTATCGCGCCGATACGTGAGCGTATCTATGTCGGTGTCGACTCGTTCCAGTTGTCCGGCTGCGTCGTAGTGATAGACCTGCCGCGTCAATTGCGCGAGCGCACGGGCCGGATCGGCTTGCAAGGCATCGAAGGCTACGGCAGGCCCCGCGATCTGCCGGCGTATGCGGCCGAGCGCATCATACTGTTGCTGCGCGACAAAATCTCCCGCCTCTCGGCCGATCTCGCGCCCCAACCCATCACGCCGGATCGTCAGTTCCCCGACTTGCGTCAAAGCCCCCGATACATCGTATGCATAGGCGGTCTCGCGCCTAGGTGTCATCCGCAGGCGGCGTTGTCCATCGGCGTCGTAGATGTGGCGCAACAGTTCGCCATGCTGATCTTCTCCGATCAGGCGGCCGTTCCTGTCGTAGGCAAAGCGCGTCACATGCGAGTGTTCACCCTGGACCTCCGCCGATGCCAGTCGTCCGCCCGCATCGTAGCGGTAGGCGAGCTTCACGTCGCCGGCATCGATCTCGATGAGCCGGTCGTATGCATCGTAGGTATAGCGCCACCGGCCACCGTCGGGCAGTGTCTTCGTCAGCACGCGACCGACGGCATCGCGCTCGTATTCGGTCGTGCGGCCTCCCCAGTCGATCTCGGCCGCGAGACGCCCGGCCGCGTCGTAGCGGTACGTGTAGGTCTCGCCCAGCGCGTTGATGACCTTCGTCAACCGGGTCGCGTGGTCGTACTCAAAACGCGTTGCATGTCCGGCGGCGTCGATCGACGCCGTGAGCAGATCGAACGGGCCATAGGTTCGCTGGATCGTACGTCCGAGCGGATCGATCCACTCGACGGGCAAGCTCTCGCTGTTATAGCGTGCCCTCGACACCGAGCCATCGGGGCGCGTGACCGTGCTCAACAGGCCGCGCGGATTTTCCGGGCCGTTGGCATAGTCCAAACGAGTCATATGCCCGTCGGGCGACGTTTCCTCCAACACCCGACCCAATATGTCGACCTTGCGCCCGAAGTGCGCTCCACCCGGCAATTCGATATCGGTCAGCCGCAACCGGTCGTCGTAGTCCAGGCGCGTCTCGCGATCACCTTGAACCACTCGCAGCAGTTCGCCACGGGGCCCATAGCGATAGGTCGTTTTGTTGCCGTCCAGCTCGGTGCGAGCAATCAACCGATACAGATGGTCATACTCGAGCCTGATCCGGCCGCCATTCGGCAAGCGCGTGCCGGTAAGGCGCTGCTCGTCGTCATATTCGAAGCTAATGGCCTGCCCCGAACTCTCCGTAACCGAAGTCAGTTGGCCTCGCTCGTCGTATCGATAGTCCGTCCGTCGACCAAGCGGATCGATCCGAGCCATCAAGCGACCAAGCTCCCATTCGGAGCAAGTGCAATGGCCGAGCGGATCGGTTTCGGCCGTTACAAGACCTTCGTCGTTATAGGCGTAGATCCATTCGCCGTCGACATCGATCACGCGTGTGCGGCCGGCTTCGTAGATGAATCGGCCCGTGTGATAGCCCTGCCGTGTACCCGTCTCGACTACACGGCCGGCGGTGTCGTACCGATATCGGACATCAGTCTGGTCCGTATCGCGCCATTGGGTCATCCAGCCATGTTCGTCGTACGCGTAATGGAACCGGCCAAACTGGAAGCTCGCCACGTGGGTAAGCATGCCGTTCTGGTAGTCGTAGTCCACGAGTGTTCGGGAACCACCATCCGCATCGTGAAGAACGATCCGTTCCAGCCGTCGGTCGCGCCCGTGACAAACAATCTCGAGCCGATAGCCATCGCTATGGGCCATGCCACTCAAACGGCCAGCAATATCGTAGGAAAGAACGATCGCGTTACCGTCGAGGTCCTCGATCCGTTCGAGCCGAGATGAACGCCCGTCGACGAGCGTTGAAAAAATACGCAGTTGCCGCGTATCGCGATCGAAAATGCGCGGTTCGAGTCGGCTTCCGACCAGCCGATAACGCGGCTCGCGCAAGTTGATGCCGTTGAGCGCCATATCCGGCGCGTCAAAGCCGATCACCAGGCCAGCGCCGTCGTGGAATCTCACGAAGCGGCCACCATCGAGCGTCAATTGCTGCGACCAGTTGTCCGACCAGCGGTGACCGAGCAATCCATGATCGTCCGATCGAGTCCGATAGCGTCGTTTGAACTCAAGCGGCAGGATTCCGGGAATGGCGAGATCCGTACGGATCTCGAGCATTTCTCCGGAGACTGGATCAACCGGATCCTTGCATGTCGGCCGGTTCTCGTCCTTGATGCCCTTCTGTTCAGCGGATCGGGTGGGCTCGGGCCTGAATTGTTCACGCAACCCCTTGCCGGCAAATTTTCCGACTCCGCCTCCTACGATCCCCCCGAGCAAACCTGCGAGGAATTCCTGAGTCGCGGACAACTCCGGGTTCTTCGGACCGTAGTGCCCAGTCGTCTTGTCGATCCAGATGCTGTTGCGCCCCGAATTGACTTTGCCGCTACAGTGAGTCTCGTGGCCGATCCGCACCAGCGGCAGGCCGTTGACGAACACGGTTTTGCTGCCGTCGACGAGTGCCTGCGGCACGCCGGAATGGTGATCGCATTTCACCAGGTCCGTGACACGCGCCACCCTCTTACCTTCAAAATACACGTTGCTCGAACCGGTGACGATCTCGCCACAGTTGCTGCCCATACTTTGACTGGCCGACGCGAGCGCACTACCCAGAGTCAGGCCGCCCGCCACGCACGCCCCGACGATCAGCGCCCCGGCGAGTCCACCTGTTGCCACGGTCGCCGCCACTGCCACGCCAATCGCGACCCCCACGGCAATGCCGGCGAGAATCCCCATAAAGCCCGACGAGTGCGCGATCCGATCGCCAATGCATGCGGGGTGCGGATCGCCTCGGCCGATTGTGAGGCCCAGTGCGTCGCCAACCTGCGTGAACTCCTTTGACAGCCAGCCCGTCACGCCAACCTTGTCGAGGGCCCAAGCTCCACCGACTGCAATCGCCAGCGGCAGCATGACGGTGCCCGCCGCAATCGCGCCCGCACCCAGTGCCGCCCCGCCGGTCGCACCACCCGCCAGCGCTGTACCGGCGGCACCCAGCCCGGCGGCCGTCCCCTCAACGGCGGTCAGGCCCGCGTCGGCGCCGAGCATCCCATAGTTGAGGTGCTCGTAAAACGGCTGCTCGGCCGCTTTCGCGGCTTCACCGTCCTCCAGCTTGGCGATCTGATCGAGACGTTCCTGGGCGCTGCCGCTCGGCTCGTCGTAATTCGGCGTGTCCGACATTGCAGCCTCAGATCGGATCGCGCAACTGAAGGCTCTGAATCACAGCCCGGATTTGTTCGCGCTGTGTGTCACTCAGCGTACCGGGCGCTGTGAACGTGAGCATCAGGACGACCTGCCCGTATTCCACCATCGTCAGCCGCTGGTGAATGGGCGCCTGGTTGTTCGTCCACGTAAACTCGTGCACGTGTGCGGCGCGCCCGGATACGGTGGCATCTTCATTTGCAACCTCGGAATAATCCGGAACCTGCTTCGCCACCTTCCTGATTTCGCTTGACACATATTCGGCGAACTTCATGCCCCACGGCAGCCGCTCGCGCGTGATCACGAAACTCACACCCTCCGTGCCAGTCGCTGCCGACACAAATACGTTCATCGTTTTGTCCTGCCACTCCACGGGCAGCGCCAACGTGCCTTCCTGCATCTGGTACATGCTTTGTTATCCTTATTGGTGTTAGCCGTTCTTCGGGTTGATGTCGGTTCGAGCAGCCTGGATATTGATGTTGCTGTCATCCAGGTGGATCACCGACTCGCCCTTATAGATGTCGATCGAGTCAGCTGTCATGTGGATCCGCGTGCCGCCATCGCCGCCGATCTTGATCCAGAGTTCCTTGGCTTCCAGGGTGTGCACACCCTGCGGAGTCTGATGCAGCGTATTGCCCTGCACTACAACGTCCGACAGGTTGCCCACTGCGATAGCCGTCGTATGGTTTCCCTTGCCAACCTCGACGGTCCGGTCGCCTTTGAGAACTTGAGTCCACTGCGCGTCCTCGACAACGGTATGCATGTCCTTCTGCGCATGCATGTAGAGCATCTGCGCGCCATTGACGTCGCTCATCAGCAACTCGTTCGACCCCTGCCCCTTGTGCGTCTGGCTCTTGATCCCCATCGTCTGGCCGGCGGCGCCGTGATAGGGGTTGCCCTGCTCGCCGTTGAACACGCGGCCGACGATCACCGGGTTATCCGGATCGCCTTGATTGAACGCCACCAGCACTTCCTGCTTGATCCGCGGAATCGCGGCCGCGCCCCAGCCGTCGCCCGCCCACGGTTGCGACACGCGCACCCACATCGAATCGGAGCCGTCCTTCTTGCCGCGCCGGTCCCACGGAAAGTTCACCTTCACGGCGCTCCCGTTGGTATAGATTTCCTCGCCCTTCGGACCGACGACGATCGCCGACTGCGTGCCGTGAATCACCGGCTTCGGCGTCGCGCGCGGCGCACGGTACGGAATCTTCTTCGGCAGCAGCGAGAAGCTGTTGCGGTACGGCAGCTCCGCACTGTGCTGCGTGTAGTCGTTCACGGCCTCGTGACGCACGTGCAGGATCACGTATTCCTGGTTGTTCTCGAGCACCGGGTGATTCGCCACGTTGACGGCGCCGGCCGTCGTCATGCGCCACGCGTAACCGCCGCCGGTATAGCGATGGGCTTGCGCCTCCTCGGCCTCCATCGCGAAACGCGCATAGCGGTTGCCGTCGTCGCCGTGGTCGTACAGCGACTGGTGCTCGAACCGCTCGGTCGCATCGAGCCGCGCATGCTTGAGATTCTGCGGCCCGGCCTCCACCAGCATCAGCGGCGACGACGGGTTCTGGTGGTTGAAGTCGCGGAACGTGACCTTGCCGACGCCGAAGCGCCGGCCTTCGTGCAACTGGTCGATGCCGCTGTCTTCGCTGGCCTCGGTCGCGGCGAACGGCACGGTGGCGAGCCCGTCGATCGGGCGGAACAGCAGGTTCGTGTCGCCGATCACGAGAAAGTGCTTGTCCTTCTCGTAGCGGTGCGTCCACACGAGCCCCTCCTGCTCCATCAGCCGCGCGCAGAAGTTGTAGTAGCTCTCCTGGTACATCACGACGTACTCGAGCGGCTTCTGGCTCGTCCGGATGTCGAACACGAAATCGGCAAAACCGTGTTCCTGGAAGATCTCGGTGAGGATGTCCTGCGCGGTCTTGTTCTGGAAGATCCGGCAGTCGGTCGAGCGCGTCAGGAACCAGAACCACGGCACGGCCGTCAGGTGGTATTGCGTGACGTTCCCAGGGTTGCCGGCCCGGTCGAACGACGCGACGTAGCCGTCGAAGTAACGATCGTTGTCGCCGGTGCCCGACGCCACGACGCGTTCGAGCGTCGACAGGCGCGCCTGCTGGTCGAAGCGGATCTTGACCTGCTGGCCGATCAGGTCCTCCGGGCGCAGGTCATGGCGGTGCGACAGCAGGTCGAGGTGGATTTCCGGCAACCGGTTCACGTGCTCGTCGACGACGGCCGCGCTGACCAGCAGCACATCCGGGCCGAGCGGCGTATCGAGCGTCACATAGCGGTTGAGCTGGGTCAGGCGCGCGGGGTTGGCGGCGCCGTTGATCGCTTCGGCAATCGCGCCGGGCGTCTTGTCCATCAGCGAGAAGCCGGTCTGCGCGAGTTGCATCGCGCGCTGGACGGTGTCGACGTGCCCGGCCAGCCCCGCGAGCGGCCCGAGGCTGCCGGCCACACTCGACGCGATCGGGCCGGCGAGGCCCCCGAGCGCGCTCAGGGAGCCGAGCGCACCGCCGCCCAATCCATTGGGAATACCCCCGTTCGGAGCGAAACTCATTCTTGTTCCTTGCGTGTGATCTCAGGTTCCATCGGCCGGATCGCCGGTCCGCGGCCCCGATAATGTAGGGTAAAACCCGACCGCTTGAAAGACGTCCGCAAACGTTTTCGTTCGGGCCCTGAAAATCGAAAAACTAGACCAGCGGCTGAGTGCCCGGACGCGGCGCGCCGCGCCGAAGCGGCGCGCCGGTAGCGGCCGAAAACAACACGACCTGCACGAAGCTGGTTACCGGCACGTATGGCGCGAAAAACCGGTCCATCACGTGCGCGAATCCGCTCAGGCTGAACGCGGCGAAACGCTGTTCGTCCACGACCAGCCGCACCTCCAGCCCGTGCACGAAAGCCGATGCCGGCTTGCCGGGCAGCCAGCACCGCACGCGCGCCGTCGACAACGACACGAGCGCATCGAAGCGCCGGCCCGCGTCGACCGAGTCTTCCGCCCAGCGTGCGCAAAGCCGTCTGAGCTGGGTCAGGCCGCCCTTGTCCAGCCGGATCGCCTGCGGCACGAGGAGCGACAGCAGATCCCACAGCTCCCCATCGCGGAAAGCGGGCGGCCGGCTCGGAGTCGGCCGGTTCAGCAGCCTGACCGTTCCCGCCGGATCGCCCGCGGGCAACGCCAGTTCGCGCTCCTGCATCCCGGACAGATCGCCCTGCGTGCAGGACAGCCGGATCTCCAGCTTGCGATGGCCGGGATCGGCAGGTCGTCCGTCCCGGTCAACCAGCTCCAGTTCGACGCCGCGGAGCGCCTCGGCAGCCTCGGCCGGGGCCGGCGTCGGGGGCGTGTCCGCCTTCTTGGACCGGGAATCGACAGGTTCCCTCGGTGCCCGCCTTGCCTCGTCGCGCAACACCGTCCAGAACAACCCGGAACGCCTATCCGCGCCATGCCGCAGCGACCGGAACGGCGCCAGCGTCGACGTTCCCGAGTCGGAAACATGCCGAACGGTGTCGATCGACCAGATAGCCGTGCGCGACGCTCCCGCCTGCGCGAGCGCTCTCACCGCATAGTGGGCGCAACCGGCGCGCGTCTCGATCGGCTGGGCGTCGTCCGGAAACAGGTTGATGATCGGCGCACAAAACAACCGGACGTGATCGGCCGTTGCGGCGGCCAGGCGCTGGGCGCGGTGCGAATCCGGATGCACGCCCGCGATCGCGAGGTGGAGCGCGACGCGACGGCTGCCGCCGGCGATTCGCTTGATCGCCTGCATGTCCAGGTCGACAAAGTCGAAGCGCTCCGGCACCGCGCAATACGCCATCAGCAAGTGGAACGGCCAGAGGGCATCGTCCGGCCGCACGTCGGGCAGCGCATCGGCAGGCTCGAATCCAACGGCCGTGAACGTCGCGTCCGGCAGACGCTTCCAGCGCGTTGAATCGCCTGCTTCGGCGAAGCCTCGGCCGGCAAGAAGCAACGCGGCATCGGTGAGCGCCGCGACGATTTCCCTCGCACCGGTGAAATGCAGGCGCAATCTGTCCGGCACGATGGCGAACGTCGCCGTCGGCGCAGTGAGCTCGAACGTGAAGGTCAGCAAGCCGGTCGTTTCCGCGAGCAACGCGATGTCGCGCGGCGCGATCGACGATGTCGTGTAACGCACCGACGACACCATCAGCGGCACGATCGCGATGTCATCTGCAATACGAAATACTTCCTTGCCGATCGGCGCGATCAGCCGGTCGCCGCGAGGAACGACGCGGGGCGCAGTCAGTTCGCTGCTGCGGTCGCCATGAAATTGCGCAATCGCGCACGACGGGAACGGGCGCAGGAATGCGCCGTGCAGCGTATCGAGAAAACCGTGCGTAAACGCAGGCACATCATCTTCGAGACGAATGTCGTGACACGCCGCCATCAACGCGAACGACTGCAACAGGCGTTCGACGTGCGGATCGTCCGAATGCCCGCCGGCGATCGCCAGGCGAGCGGCTATTTTTGGAAAGCGTTGAGCAAACGTCTGCATCGAACGGCGCAGCAGCGTCATCTCGCGTTCGAAGTGCGGCAGCAGATCATTGGGTTCGATGGCCATACTCGTTCCGTCCGTCGCCGCATATGCGTACGCACGATGCAGCGTTCAAAAAGGCGGAACGATTTTATTTGGATGACCGATCGTTTCATTTCCGATGAATCGAAAATCGCCATTTTGGCGATGATGAATTCAGTCGATGGCGATCCTGAATTCCGCGAACATCAAGGCTCGCCGCTTACGAACGGCCGCTCGGACATTTTCGCGCCAATGGTGACGAACCGTTACAACAGACGGCACAGCGTGCTTGTCGGCGCCGGTAGCCACGCGCACCGCGTCGCCTCACCGCGGCGAAACCACAATCGCCGCCCGCCGATTCTGCGCCCGCCCGGCCGGTGTGCGGTTATCCCCTACCGGATCGCGCTTCCCTTTCCCGACGATCGCGATCTGCTTCGCATCGAGTCCGACGTCAACCAACTCAACCGCAACGACTTCAGCCCGCCGCCTCGACAACTCGAGATCGTAAGCAGCCTCCCCCTCCTCGTCCGAGTACCCATAAACCCGCACCCCGTTGATCCCCGCCGAACTCAACGTCCGTCCGATCCGTTCAACGATCCGCCGCACATCCGGCTTGAGGTTGTACCGGTCGAAATCGAACAGAATCGGCCCGGTCGACCCGAACTCGAATCCCTGCCCGGTCTCCTGGAACCCGGCCGACTTCAGCGCCGTAACCTGCGTCTGCGTCAGCCCGCGATGAAGCGGCGGCGCCTTGCAGCCCCCCAGCAGCATGCACAGCAGCAGCGCACTCCCGACGCACATCCGCCCCATGCTCACAGGAAACGAGTGGTTCATGTCACATCCCCTTCTATCGCGCCCGCTCCGCAAGCGCTTCTTTTAACCGCCGCTGCGGCCTCGCCCGCAGCGCGAGTCGATCAACCTCACACCGGCCCTGCAACGCTCTCCGCGAGCTGCCACGATCCCGGCCGCGCGCGCTTGGCGCGGTACATCGCGATATCCGCCGCGCGCAGCAAGCCGCTCGCGTCCGACGCGTGATCGGGATACAGCGCAACGCCGGCACTCATCATGGTGGCCACCACGCGGCCGTCGGACAACTCGATCGACGGCGCCATGCCGGACAAAATCTCGTCGGCGATCCGGCCCACGCTGCCCGCTTCAGGCAGCGCCGCCAGCATCACCGCAAATTCGTCGCCGCCCAGGCGGGCGACGAGATCGGTCTCGCGCACCCGCGTGCGCAGCCGCGACGCGATGCCGATCAGCACCGCGTCGCCGGCGTCGTGGCCGAGACAATCGTTGATCTCCTTGAAGCGGTCGCAGTCGAGATAGAGGACGGCGACCCGCTGCCCCGTCAACGTGGCCTCGCAAAGCGCAAGCGCGAGGCGCGATTCGAACTGCACGCGGTTGGGCAACCCGGTGAGCGCATCGTGCGTCGCCTTGTGTTCGAGCGACGCGTTCTCGTCGCGCAGCGTGTTCTGCCAGTCTTCGAGTTCGTCGAGCAGCGCGTTGAAGTCGTCGCCGAGCTGGTTCAGTTCGGCGATCGCCGCGGGCTCGACGCGCCGCGCGAACGCACGCTCGCGCCGCACTGCGTGCGCGACGCCCGCCAGCGCGCGCAGCGGCGAAACGATGTCGCGCAGCAGACGCTTCGAGCTGACATACGCACCGAACACGCTGACGGCGAGGCAGCCGAGAATGCCGCCGACGCCGCCGAGCAGGAAGCCGAAGAACTGGTGCCCGCGCCCGCGCACGACGACGTGGCCAACGATGATGCCGTCATGCATCACCGGGGCGGTGACCGGCCCGGGCAGCGCCACATCGGCGACGGCGCGCTCGAGCCGCGCGATCCCGTTTCGGGCCGGCAACTGCCACGTCGCGAACAGTTGTCCCTTGCTGTCGGTGACGACCACCTGCGCGACGTCCTCGTCGCCGGCGATCATCCCGATCGCCTCGTTCGCCGCGACGCGATCGCCGAACACGAGCGCGGCCTCGACCGTATAACCGAGCGAGCGCGCCAGCAGGTTCAGGTTGTTGCCGGCATACGCGCGCAACGCAATCACGGCGACGACGATCAACGACACCGCGGCCATCGTCACCGCGACGAATGCGAGGCGCAGGTGCGCGCGACGCAACACGCTTTGCAGCGTCGGGCGCCGCAGGCGCGAAGCGGAAACAGGGGGCGCGGAGCGTGTCATGGCGTCACCGGCCGTCGTGCGAGATTGAGGACGTTCGGATGCACGCGCACGCCGCTGCGCGCGACGGCATCGAGATTGATGTCGAAGGTGACGCGTTCACCCTCGACAGTGACGCAGAACATCGCGCCCGCGGTGCAGGACATATCGTGTTCGGCGATGGTCAGCACCGGGCGGCCGGACAGCGCGCTCTTCACCCGTGCTCGCTCATCGTTGCCGAGGGTGCCGAGATAGACGACGTCGCACGCCATGCCGAGCGCGGGATCGTCGAAACGGATGCGCTGCACGTCGAGCACGGTCGAGCCGGCCTGCAGCGTATCGGTCAGGCCACCCGCGTAGTCCGGCCTGCCCGTCACGCACAGATGCAGGCGGACGGGCGTCGACGGCCACCGCGTGAAGCTGATGATGCCGAGCACCACCTGACGCACGGCGGAGTCGTGTGACGAAAAGGCGGGACCCGTTGGACTAACCGGCGTGGTGGCGGCGGCAAGTTGCACCGTGTCGACCGGACGCTCCGTCACGGCAGTCGCTCCGGCGAGGACGGCAGGTGTCGCGCTCAGGACGCAAACGATTGCGGCAATCGCATGGCGGAACGTGGCGACTCGGTCGCGCCGGCCGGACGCCTTTCGCGCGGCGATTGCCGCCGCACACGCTGGCGTCGATGCGACTGCAAGATCCGCAGCCGCCACGCACACATTCGCATCCATGATGGAAACATCTGCTGCAGTCGTTCCCGGCCCTGCCTCCTGCCTGCCATGCGCGTGCAGGCACCGTATCACGCGCACGAGTCCTTCCATCTTAGGTAAAAATTCGTATCCCAAACCAGTGGGATACACCCGCGCATCATGTCGGAAACCATGCTGAATCGGCGCTGCGGCAACCAACGGCGGCCCGGTGTCGACGTGGGCAAATTGATCTGCGGATTGAACGCCGGGTCACGGCGAACTTCATACGCCTGCATCGAACGGCTCGATCCGCCATGTGTGTACGCTCCACTGCCGTACGGGCCACGCGGTAGACAGTGAATCGATATCGACGAGAATATCCGCTTGTCCTGCGGCCAACCGTCGGAATGCCCGCATGCAGGATCCAGCCTGCACACCGGAGCGCCTTGACGTCCTCTTCTCCCTAAAGGGAGAGGATTCCCACACCTGGCGATGCACGCCCGCATCGGAGAATGTTCAGCGCAGCGTTGGTATCTCGATCATGCTCGACACCACAGTCACTGCAGGTCCACTCTCTTATTCTCAGTCCCGCGATACCTTTCGGCCGCGTCGTGCTGTCTTTCGACCCGCACGCCGAACAGGACTGGGTGGAGCCGCTTTCGTCGACTTCCTCGAACAGGGCCCCGTGCGCGATCGCCTTGTAACAGAGCTTGTTTCGGAAGGACGACCAGGACGCGTCGTAGACGCTCTTCGCCATCCTGGTTCTGGCGAGTTTGACAGCCGACACGTTGCCGACCGCGATGTAATCGAAACGCCGCACCAGATCGAGCGCGAGCTTATGCTGGAAATCGGCACGGGCATTCGCGACCTTCGCGTGCAGCTTCGCGATATGCCGCTTGTGCTTTCGCGCCCGTTGCGCTTTCGCCAGCTTTTCCGCCGCTCGTCGACCGAACTGGTCATTGGGCAGTTTCTCGCCGGTCGAAAGTGTGGCGAAGTCTTTCAGACCGAGATCGATGCCGACGCCGGAACGGATCGGGCGGGCCTGCACATCCGGCATCTCGATCACGATGTTGAGAAACCAGTTGCCGCGTGCATCCTGCGCAAAGTTGGTCCCGTCCTTGATCTTGCCTTCGGGAAGCGGCCGGCTGTTGAACACACGAAAGGTGTTGCCGGCGAAACGGAACGCGTCGCCCTCGCGCTTCAGGTCGCGCCCCTTCAGCGGCACCCAGCCGAGCGATTTCCTGCCGCGATAGCGCAGGTAGGGCCGACGGCGCTGACTGCGCGACTTCGCATATTGCTCGCACGTCGCGTTGATCGTGCCGGAGTGGATGCCGAGTTCCTTGCTGCTGCCGGTCGTCAGCACGTTCAGGTCGAAACCGGTCGGCCACTTCTTGCCCCACTTGAGCGCGTGCTTCTGCGTGTCATTGCAGAAGTTCCAGACGTAGTTCACCGTACGGCTCTGCTTGTTGAGCAGTCCGTTGAGCGACTTCACCCGGTAGCGGTAGACAAGGATCATGCAGGTGATCCTAACCCGTGGAAGAAGCAGCCTGTCAACAGCACGCCTTTCCTCCCCGTCCTGACGGACGGGGTTTCTCGGAGCAATTGATGAAAGTCGAAAACTCGGAACTCGAAGCATTCGTCGCCGTCGCGGAACTCGGCACGTTCCATCGCGCGGCGGAAAAGCTGAACCTCACCCAGCCGGGGCTGTCGCGCCGCATCCAGAAACTCGAACAGACGCTCGGCGTCGAGTTGTTCCAGCGCACCACGCGCAGCGTGACGTTGACGGGCGTCGGCCGCCAGTTCCTGCCGATGGCGCGCGAGCAGATCGCGCAGCTCGGGATGATGCTGTCGTCGATCCAGGACATCGCGCAAAAACGTTACGGCAAGGTGCGGCTCGCGTCGATCCCGACGATCGTCGCGCAGGCGCTGCCTGACGTGCTGCTTCGCTACGCCGCAAAGTATCCCCACGTCGCCGTGCAGATCCTCGACGGCAATCACGACTTCGTGCTGTCGCAGGTGCGCGCGGGCATCGCCGAATTCGGCGTGAGCCTGCATCCCGGCGACGACGACGATCTCCTGTTCGAACCGCTCTTCACCGACCGTTACGTGCTCGCGGCGCACGACGACGATCCGCTGGCGCGCGCGGACGCCGTCACGCTCGGCGAGTTGCGCCAGGCGAAGCTGATCATCGGCGGTCGCGACAGCGGCAACCGCCTGCTGCTCGAAATGCTGATGGGCCAGGAAGCGGTGCGAACCCGCTGGTTCTACGAGGTCGAGCACATCTCGTGCGTTGCGGCGCTGGTGGCGGCCGGGGTCGGCTGCGCGATCCTGCCCGAGAGCGCGCTGCGTGCGTACGGCTCGCCCGCGGTGCGCGCGGTGCCGATCGCGAGCCCGACGATCGAGCGCACGGTCGGCATCGTTCGGCATCGCGCCATCTCGATGTCCAGCTTCGCGAGCGACCTCCATGCGCTGGTGAAGGCGTCGTTCGCGTGACGCCACGCGCCGCGGGGCGGCACGGCAGCGCGCGGCATTGATGCCGGTTTCGCATGAATCGCGAGCCGAACGGCATTGGACACCCGAAAAATGGCTGGGGACGATGGGGGCGAACTTGACGTCCTCGTCCGCCTAAAGGCGGAGGATTCCCACACCTGGCGATGCACGTCCGCATCGGAGAATGTTCAACGCAGCGTTGGTATCTCGATCATGCTCGACACCACAGTCACTGCAGGCCCACTCTCTTATTCGCAGTCCCGCGATACCTTTCGGCCGCGCTGTGCTGTCTTTCGATCCGCACGACGAACAGGACTGGGTCGAACCGCTTTCGTCGACTTCCTCGAACGTGGCTCCGTGCGCGATCGCCTTGTAGCGGAGCTTGTTTCGGAAAGACGACCAGGATGCGTCGTAGACGCTCTTCGCCATCCTGGTTCTGGCGAGTTTTGCGGCCGACACGTTGCCGACCGCGATGTAATCGAAGCGCCGCACCAGATCGAGCGCGAGCTTGTGCTGGAAGTCGGCACGGGCGTTCACGACCTTGGCGTGCAGCTTCGCGATTTGCCGCTTGTGCTTTCGTGCTCGTTGCGCTTTCGCGAGCTTTTCCGCCGCGCGTCGACCGAACTGGTCATTAGGCAGCTTCTCGCCGGTCGAAAGTGTGGCGAAGTCTTTCAGGCCGAGATCGATGCCCACACCGGAACGGATAGGTCGGGCCTGAACGTCGGGTACTTCGATCACGATGTTGAGAAACCAGTTGCCGCGCGCATCCTGCGCGAAGTTGGTGCCGTCCTTGATCTTGCCTTCGGGAAGCGGACGGCTGTTGAACACGCGAAAGGTGTTCCCGGCGAAGCGGAACGCGTCGCCCTCGCGCTTCAGGTCACGCCCCTTCAGCGGCACCCAGCCCAGCGATTTCCTGCCGCGATAGCGCAGGTACGGGCGTCGGTGCTGACTGCGCGATTTCGCATATTGCTCGCACGTCGCGTTGACCGTGCCGGAGTGAATACCGAGTTCCTTGCTGCTGCCGGTCGTCAGCACATTCAAGTCGAAACCGGTCGGCCACTTCCTGCTCCACTTGAGCGCGTGCTTCTGCGTGTCGTTGCAGAAGTTCCAGACGTAGTTCACCGCACGGCTCTGCTTGTTGAGCAGTCCGTTGAGCGATTTCACCCGGTAGCGGTAGACAAGGATCATGCCGGTGATCCTAACCCGTGGAAGAAGCTGCCTGTCAACAGCACGCCTTTCCTTCCCGCCATCAATGGCGGGGTTTCTCGGAGCAAATTCTGATGAACGACGGAAACGGGTAGCGCCCCGGATCCGACGGATTCTGGAGGAACCACCATGCATTTCGACGTGATCCTGCGTCGCGGCGAGTTGATCGACGGCACCGGGGCCGCACGCTTCGAAGCCGATCTCGGCGTGACCGGCGAGCGCATCGCGGCGATCGGCGACCTGGGCGGTGCGACGGCCACGCACACGCTCGATGCGAGCGGGCTCGTCGTCGCGCCGGGCTTCATCGACAGCCACACGCACGACGACGCGTTCGTGTTGACCGATCCCGACGTCGAGCCGAAGGTCGCCCAGGGCGTCACGACGGTGATCGCCGGCAATTGCGGCATCAGCCTCGCGCCGCTGCTCGCCGAACGCGACGTGCCGCAGCCGCTCGACCTGCTGGGCGCCTGGCAGTCGTTCCGCTTCCCGTCCTTTCGCGCGTATCTCGACGCACTCGACGCAACGCCCGCCGCCGTCAATACGGCGGCCCTGATCGGCCACTCGACGCTGCGCGTGCGGCACATGGCCGATCTCGACCGCGCGGCCAACGCGGCTGAAATCGCGGCGATGGCGGCCGACGTGCGCGAAGCGATGGCGGCCGGTGCGTTCGGCGTCTCGTCGGGCACCTTCTACCCGCCCGCCGCAGCCGCGACGACGGACGAACTGATCGACGTGTGCGCGCCGCTGCGCGAGACGGGCGGCGTGTTCGCGACGCACCTGCGCGACGAAACCGACGCGATCATCGCGTCGCTCGACGAAGCGTTCTCGATCGGGCGCGCGCTCGACGTGCGCGTCGTGCTGTCGCATCACAAGGTGGCCGGCAAGGCCAATCACGGCCGCTCGGTCGAAACGCTTGCGCATATCGACGCGCAGCGCACGCGACAACCGCTGTGTCTCGACTGCCATCCGTATCCGGCCACGTCGACGATGCTGCGCGCGGATCGCATCCGCCAGTCGTCGCGCGTGATCCTCGCATGGTCGAAGCCGCATCCCGAACTCGCGGGCCGCGATTTCCATGAACTGCTGCCGCTGTTCGGCGATTCCGTCGACGCCGCGATCGACGCGCTGCGCCCCGCCGGCGCGATCTACTTCGTGATGGACGAAGCGGATGTCGAGCGCATCATCCGTCACGAACTGACGATGGTCGGCTCCGACGGCCTGCCCAACGACATGCGCCCGCACCCGCGCTTGTGGGGCACGTTCCCGCGCGTGCTCGGCGAATTCTCCCGCGAGCGCGGCCTGTTCCCGCTCGAAACCGCCGTGCGCAAGATGACGGGCCTCACCGCCGAGCAGTTCGGCATCGCGGAGCGCGGACGGCTCGCGGTCGGTCATTACGCCGATCTCGTCGTGTTCGACCCGGCGCGCGTGATCGACCGCGCGACGTTCGCGAGCCCGACGCTGCGCCCCGAAGGCATCGAGCACGTGTTCGTCAACGGGCGGGCCGTGCTCGAACATGGCCGGCACACCGGCACGCGTCCCGGCCGGGCGCTGCGCCGCGACATCTAGAACCGGCCGATCGACGGCGCGCGGTCGCGTGGTCGCGGCAGCCGCCCCGGAGTCCACCTGCACGGAGTCACCATGACGAATCCCAACGGTGCCGCCACGCCGCGCGGCATGCAAGCCGGCCCGCCCGCGCACGCGGAGGCCGTCGCCCCCGGCCTCGATGCGCTGTATGCACGCCTGAGCCGGCGCATCATTCCGCTGATCCTGGTCTGCTATTTCTTCGGCTATCTCGACCGCGTCAACGTCGGCTTCGCGAAGCTGCAGATGGTGACGGACCTGCACCTCACGGACGCCGCCTACGGCGTCGGTGCGGGCCTGTTCTTCGTCGGCTACCTGCTGCTGCAGGTGCCGGCCGGCTGGCTCGTGCGGCGGATCGGCGTGAAGCGCTGTCTCGCCGGCTCGATGCTGACGTGGGGCGTCGTGTCGGTCGCCACGCTCGCGACCCGCGACACCGCGAGCTTCTACGCGCTGCGCTTCCTGCTCGGCGTGACCGAAGCGAGCTTCTTTCCGGCCGTGATCGCGTACTTCAGCGTGTGGTTTCCGTCGCACCGGCTCGCGAAGGTCATGGCCTTCCTGTTTCTCGCGATGCCGCTCGGCGTGATCGTCGGCGGGCCGCTGTCAGGCTGGATCATGGACGCCACGCACGGCGGCTTCGGGCTGCGCGGCTGGCAGTGGATGTTCGTGATCGAAGGCCTGCCGGCCATCGTGCTCGGCCTGTACCTGCTCGTGCGTGTGACGGAACGGATCGACGATGCAACCTGGCTGACCGATACGGAAAAGCGGATGATTCACGCGGAGATGGCTCAGGAAGCGGCCGGCAAGCGCACCCATCTCAGCGCCGCGCTGCGCGAGCCGACCCTGTGGCTGCTGTTCGCGACGTCGTTCCTCTACAACGTCGGCAACTACGGGCTCGTGTTCTGGATGCCGACGATGATCAAGGCGCTCGGATCGTTGAGCAACCTCCAAATCGGCCTGGTCAGCGCCATCCCGTACCTGGTCGCGTCGGTCGCGATGGTCGCGAACGCGCAGCATTCGGTGCGAACCGGCGAGCGCCGCTGGCATACGGCGCTGCCGGTCGCGATCGGCGGCGTCGCGCTGCTCGCGAGCCTCGGCATGCGCGCGCATCCCGTGCTCGCGGTCGCGTGCCTGACCGCCGGCGTGGCCGGCATCATGAGCACGCTCGCGATGTTCTGGAGCCTGCCGTCGCGAATTCTCGCGGGAGAAGCGGCCGCGGGCGGCGCCGGGCTCGTCAACATCGGCGCGGCCGTCGCGGGGTTCGTCGGCCCGACGCTGATGGGCTACGCAACCGGATTGACAGGCAGCACCGAGCTCGGCGTCGCGCTGCTCGCCTTCACGCTGTTCGCCGCCGCCGCGCTGATCCTGTCGATTCCGCGCCGGCTCATGGTGCGCACGTGAACGCGGCGCCGTCGATGCGCAGCGCGCTGGCGTTGGCGACCGGGGTGCGCAGCGGGCGGGTGAGCGCGGCGTCGCTCGTGCAAGCCGTGCTCGCCGACATCGCCGCGCGCGACAGTGCGATCAACGCGTGCGCACACACCTTCGACGAGCGGGCACGGCGCGATGCGCTGCGCATCGACCGCCTCGTGCGGGACGGGCGCGACGCGGGCCCGCTGGCAGGCGTGCCGTTCCTCGTGAAGTGGAACATCGACGTGGCCGGTTATACGACGGTTGCCGGATCGCCGGCGCGCGCTGCATTGCCGGCCGCCCGCACCGATGCGCCGATCGTTGCGCGACTGTGCGCGGCCGGCGCGGTCCCCATAGGCGCGACACAGATGGACGAACTCGCGTGCGGCGCCACCGGTGTGAATCCGTACTATGGCCCGGTGCGTCTGCCGGCCGATCCGACGCGCATGACGGGCGGCTCGTCGAGCGGCTCGGCCGCCGCGGTCGCCGCCGGATACGTGCCGCTCGCGCTCGGCAGCGATACCAACGGATCGATCCGCGCGCCGGCGGCGCTGTGCGGCGTATGGGGGTTTCGTCCCGGCGACGGGCGATTGTCGCGAGCCGGCTGCGTGCCGTATGCGGACTCGCTCGATACCGTCGGCGGGTTCGCGAACGATATCGACGATCTTGCGGTGCTGTATGACACGCTGGGCGAAGCACAGGCACCGCGCGCGCAACCGCCGCGCGATCCGGCCGCCCCGCTTCACGTCGCCGTACTGACCGGCGATTTCGAAACACATGCCGATGCGGATGCGCAACGCGCTGTCCGGCGTGCAGCGGCGTGCCTGCGGGCGGGCGAAGCCGTGCCCGTCGCCAGCGACGAAGTCGCACGCGTGCGCGAAGCGGCGCTCGTGATCTCGAACGTGGAGCTCGCGCGCGCCCATCGCGGGTTGCTCGACGTCCCGGCGGCGCTCGTCTCCGAGCGCCTGCGGTCGCGCGTCGCGGCCGGCCTCGCGACGTCCGACTCCGCGTATCGGCACGCGCTTGCCTGTCGTGCCGCCTGGCGTGCGCGCATTGCAGCGCTGTTCGCGCGCTACGACCTGCTGCTCGTGGCCGCGACGCCCTGTGCGGCGCCGCGCTTCACCGACGCGACCGTCGACGTCAACGGCGTCGCGCTCGAACCCGCGAAGACGCTCGGCCTGCTGACGCAGCCGATTTCATTCGCGGGGCTGCCGGTCGTCAGCGCGCCGTGTTTCGTATCGGGCGAGTTGCCGGTCGGGGTCCAGTTGATCGGTGCGCCCGGCGATGACGCGGTGTGCTTCCACGCCGCGCAGCAATTCTCGGCCGCGTGGCGCGACGACATGAGCCGGTAGCGACACGCCCCTCTTGGTGCCCCGCTCCGCCGCGAGTATGCTTGTGCTTCGCACGCTCTCCAACACGCGGCGGCACGGTAGACGCGACACCGATGCCCCGCCAACCGTCACTCACCATCGATGGATTTCGACGTCATCGTTCTCGGCGCCGGCATCGTCGGCGTCTGCGCCGCGCTGCACCTGCAGGATCGCGGCCGCAAGGTCGCCCTCGTCGATCGCGGCGCGCCCGGCGAAGGCACGAGCTTCGGCAATGCCGGGCTGATCGAGCGCTCGTCGGTCGAGCCGTATCCGTTCCCGCGCAGCCCGTTCACGCTGATGCGCTATGCGCTGAACCGTTCGACCGACCTCTACTGGCACAGCGCGTCGCTGCCCGCGTTCGCGCCGTGGCTCGCGCGGTTCTGGTGGGAATCGGCGCCGCTGCGTCACGCGGCGGCTTCGCGCGACATGCTGCCGCTGATCGAGCGCTGCATCGTCGAACACGACGCGCTGATCTCGCGCGCCGGCGCCGGCGAACTGATCCGCGCGAGTGGCTGGCTGGAAGCGTTCCGCACGCCGGCCGCATTCGAACGCGGCGTGGCCGAGGCCGGCCTCACCGCGCGCCGCCACGGGCTCGGCATCACGCCGCTCGACGCGGCCGCGCTGCTCGCGCATGAACCGAGCCTCGCACCGGGCTTTTGCGGCGCGCTGCACTGGCTCGACCCGAAAAGCGTCGTCGATCCGGCCGCGCTCGTCAAAGCGTATGCGCACCTGTTCGTGCAGGGCGGCGGCACGCTGCTGACGGGCGACGCCGCGAGCCTCGACGCGCTGTCGCCCGGCTGGCAGGTCCGCACCGATGACGGCCCGGCGGCCGCGCCGGCCGTCGTCGTCGCGCTCGGCCCGTGGTCCGACACGGTGTTCGGCAAGTTCGGCTACAAGATCCCGCTGCGCGAGAAGCGCGGCTATCACATGCACTACGCGCCGTCCGCGCGCGGTGTGCCGTCGGCGCCGATCGTCGATCGCGAATACGGCTACGTGATCGCGCCGATGCGGCGCGGGCTGCGGCTGACGACGGGCGTCGAGATCGCGCGGCGTGGGCTTCCGCCAACGGGTGTGCAGCTCGAACGCGCGGAACGCATCGCGCGGCCGGTGTTCGGTTTCGGCGAGCGGCTCGACCCGCATCCGTGGCTCGGCTTCCGGCCGTGCACGCCCGACATGCGCCCGGTGATCGGCCCCGCGCCCGCGCATCGCGGGCTGTGGTTCGCGTTCGGGCACAACCATCACGGGCTGACGCTCGGCCCCGTCACCGGCCGCCTGCTGGCCGAGATGATGACCGGCGAAGCGCCGCTCACCGATCCGGCGCCGTATCGCGCGGATCGCTTCTGAGCGCGCGATACCGGCCGGCACGCAGGCCTGAATGGCGTCGCACCCGCCGTCAGCGAAAGCGCAGCTGATTCCGCCCGAGCTGCGAAACGGACGCGCAGCCCATCAGCCGCATGTCCCGCTCGATCTCCGCCCGCATCAGTTGCAACGCGCGCTCGACGCCGGGCTGCCCGGCGGCGGCGAGCGGGAACAGGTAATAACGCCCCAGGCCGACGGCCTTCGCACCCAGCGCCAGCGCTTTCAGCACGTGCGAACCCCGCTGCACGCCGCCATCCATCATCACGTCGATCCGGTCGCCCACCGCGTCGACCACCTCGGCAAGCTGGTCGAATGCGGCGCGCGAACCGTCCAGTTGCCGCCCGCCGTGATTCGACAACACGATCCCCGTGCAGCCGATATCCACCGCCCTGCGGGCGTCGTCGACCGACATCACGCCTTTCAGGCAAAACTGCCCGTTCCACTCGCGCACCATCGCGGCGACATCGTCCCATGACATCGACGGATCTAGCATGTCCGTGAAGTAGCGGCTGATCGAGATCGCGCCGCCGCCCATGTCGACATGCCGGTCGAGTTGCGGCAAACGGAACCGCTCGTGGGTCAGATAGTTGAACGCCCAGGCCGGCTTCAACGCGAACTCGGTCATCCCCGCGAGCGTCAGCCGGAACGGAATCGAGAAGCCGGTGCGCTTGTCGCGCTCGCGATTGCCGCCGGTGATGCTGTCCACCGTCAGCATCATCACGTTCACGCCGGCCTGCCTCGAGCGGTTCATCATCTCGCGGTTGAGGCCGCGATCCTTGTGAAAGTAGAACTGGTACACCTGCGGCCCCGGGCTGATCGCGCGGGCTTCCTCCAGGCTCACGGTGCCGAGCGACGACACGCCGAACATCGTGTCGAATTTCGCGGCCGCGGCGGCGACGGCGCGCTCGCCGTCGTGATGAAAGGCGTTGCAGCGCCGTCGGCGAACAATACACCGGCATGCCGAGCTTTTGCCCCATGACCGTCACCGACAGATCGACATCGCGCACGCCACGCAGCACGTTCGGCACCAGATCGCAGCTTTCGAATGCGCTCGTGTTGCGTCGATACGTGACTTCGTCGTCGGCCGCACCGTCGATGTAATTGAAGATCGGTCCCGGCAACCGCCGTCTCGCCAGCTCACGGAAGTCGTGGAAATTGTGGCAATCGTTCACGCGCATTCGTCACACTCCATTCGGCGCGCGAGCGGCATGCCGGTGGGCCGGCGCGCGTCGCTCGCATCGCAGCGTTCGTTCGGTCCCGGCAGCCGGTGCCTCGTGCGGGACGGATGCCGCGTCGGCACCTGGGCGGGTCCGCATCGCGTCGACAACCGCCGAACCTGCTGGAAATCGATTCGCGCGCTCAGTCGAGCGCACGGCCGAAGATGCGGATCACTTCGTCGAGATGCTCGGCCATCGCGCGGCGCGCGGCATCGGGGTCGCGCGCGCGGATCGCGTCGAGGATCGCGCGATGCTCGCGCTCCGAGCGGTGCGGCATGTCGTTCGGCATGTACAGCGACTGCAGCCGCTGGAACATCAGGTCGTACTTGTGCGCAAGCAACTGCTTGATCATCAGCGCATACGCGGCGTTGTCGCTCGCTTCCGCGATGCGGATATGGAACAGCCGGTCGCCCGGGTGCGTGAGCGAGCCGCTGCGGTTGTCGTCCTGGTTGCGCAGGAACGCTTCATGAATGCCTTCGATCTGCGCGTCCGAGCCGTGCTTCGCGGCCAGCGACGCGGCTTCCGGCTCGATCAGCCGGCGCGCCTGCAGCAGCGCGAACGGCGGGATTTCGGTGTCGAGATCGAGCGCGATGCCGAGCTCGGGATCGATCTCGACGATCGAGAACGGCGCGACCGTCGCATCGGGTGCCGAGGCGGGTTCGGGCGCGGCGGCCGTTTCGGGATGGCGCACCTTCACGCCGTCGCCGACGCGCACGCTGACGAGCCCGTTCACTTCGAGCGCGATCAGCGCCTCGCGCACCGACGTGCGCGACACGCCGAACCGTTCGGCGAGTTCGCGCTCGGGCGGCAGATAGCTGCCCGGCGGGAAATCGCCGGACTCGATCATCGCACTGAGCTTGTCGGCGATCTGCTGGTAGAGGCGGCGGTTCTGAATCGGCTGGATGGACATACGTTGACGCTGGTAATCGGTTTCGTTCCGGACGGCCTGACGAATCGACAGACCGCTCGCGCCTATTTTATATGCCGCGCTTCACATCGCCCGGCACCGCGTAGCAACGCGCGGCCGTGCCGCCCCACAATGCGCCGCGCTCGGCCGCCGACAGCCGCGATTCGGCCCAGCGCTCGACGAGCGACGCCACCTCGTCATACGACGCCGCGAGCAGGCACACGGGCCAGTCCGACCCGAACATCAGCCGCTGCGGGCCGAACGCGTCGAGCGCCGCATCGAGGCACTGCTCGATATGCCGGAGGTCCTGCGCGCGCAGGCCGCGCCGCCAGTCGGCTTCGGTCACGAGCCCCGACAGCTTGCACGCGACGTGCGGCAGCGCGCCCAACTCATGCAGCGACGCGCGCCAGCGCGCGAGCGCCGTGTCGTCGCGCTCGAACTCGGCGAGCGCCGGCTTGCCGGCGTGGTCGAGCACGAGCCAGTGCGCATCGTGCCGCGCGCAGAACGCCCGCACGTCCGGCAACTGGCGCTCGAACACGAGCACGTCGTACACATAGCCGTTCGCCTGCAACCATGCGACGCCGCGATTGAAGCCGGGATCCGCGACGAACGCGCCGACGTCGGCTTCGTCCTGCACCTGATGACGAAAACCGCGCAGCTTCGGGCTGCGCCACTCGGCGACACGGTCGGCCAGCGCCGGCGCACCGAGATCCTCCCAGCCGACCACCGCCGCGATGCGTGCGTCGTCGCGCGCCAGATCGAGCAGGAACGCCGTCTCGTCGCGCCCGGCGCGCGCCTGCACCGCGATCGACGCGCCGAGCGCCTGCGCATGCATCTGCGGCCACAGCGCGTCGGGCAGGTAGTCGCGCGCGAGCACGCCCATGCCGCGGCCGATCCACGGATAGTCGGCCGCGCGATAACGCCAGAAGTGCTGATGCGAATCGATACGCACTGCGCCCATGATGCCCTCGTGTTCGATCACCGCGGCGGCGACGGCCCGCCTCGCCGCCACCGCCATCCGCCACGTTCAGTCGTACAACACCGCCGCGATCTTCGGATCGTCGATATTGGTCTTGTCGTACCAGTAGAAGCCGGTATCGATGACCTTCGGCAGCTTCTCGCCCTTGATCGCCTTCACCGCCGCCTCGACCGTCTTGTAGCCGATGCCGATCGGGTTCTGCGTGATCGCGCCGGCCATCAGCCCGCTGCGGATCGCGTCCTTCTGCTGCTTGCCGGAATCGTAGCCGACGATCACGACCTTGCGCTTCATCTCGCGCACGCCGTTGACCACGCCGATCGCCGAGCCTTCGTTGGTGCCGAACAGCCCCTTGAGCTTCGGATAGCCCTGCAGGATCGACTTCGTCACTTCGGTCGACTTCAGCTGATCGCCTTCGCCGTACTGCACGGTCACGACCTTCACCTTCGGGTGCGCGGACTTCATCCGGTCGAGGAAGCCGTCGCGGCGGTCGATGCCGGTGCGGCTCGTCTGGTCGTGCGCGACCACGGCCACCTCGCCTTCGTCGCCGATCAGCGCGGCGAGCTTGTCGGCGGCGAGCGCGGCAGCCGCCTTGTTGTTGGTCGCGGCCGTCGTCACCGGGATGTCGCTGTCCACCCCCGAGTCGAACGCGATCACCGGAATCTTCTCCGCCTGCGCCTTCTTCAGCAGCGGCAGCGCGGCCTTGCTGTCGAGGGCCGCGAAGCCGAGCGCGGCTGGCTTCTTCGCGATCGCGGCCGACAGCATGTCGATCTGCTTGTCGACCATCGCCTCGGTTTCGGGCCCTTCGAACGTCACCTTCACCTTGTAGTCCTTCGCGGCCTGCACCGCGCCCGATTTCACGGCCTGCCAGAACTGATGCTGGAAGCCTTTCGAGATCAGCGGGATATAGGTTTCCTGCGCCTGCGCGCCGGCCGTGACGCCGACGGCGAACGTCAGCCCGACGATCGCGTTCAACACCGTGCTCCTGATCACTTCGCGTCTCCTTTTTTTCGTATCGAATGAAATGCCGGCCGAAACCGGCGGTGAAGCGCATGCCTGCGTGCGTCAGCGGCGGCGCCGGCGCAGGATGTCCACATAGACGGCGAGGATGATGATCACGCCGGTCACGACCGTCTGCCATTCCTGCGCGACCGACATGATGCGCAGCCCGTTGGTCAGCACGCTCATGATGAACGCGCCGATGATGGTGCCGACGATGCTGCCCGCGCCGCCCGACAGCGACGTGCCGCCGATCACGACGGCCGCGATCGCATCGAGTTCGTAGCCCTGCCCGAGCGCCGGCTGCGCCGAGTTCAGCCGCGACGCAATCAGCAGGCCGGCGATCCCGCACACCGCGCCGCTGAACGTGTAGACCGCGATCTTCCACGCGTCGACGTTCACGCCGGATAGCCGGAGCGCCTCCTCGTTGCTGCCGAGCGCGAACGTGTAGCGGCCGAAGATGGTGCGGTTCAGCACGATCGACGCGCCGATCGCGACGAGGAACAGGATCAGCACCGCGTTCGGGATCGGCAGCGCGGGAATCAGGTTGCCGATCAGCGAATCCTGCGCGATCGACGTGAAACCCGGCGTGTCGTTGAAGTAGATCGGTCGCGTGCCCGAGATCACGAGCGACAGCCCCTTGAGCAACATCATCATGCCGAGTGTCGCGATGAACGGCGGCACCTTCATCTTCGCGATCACGAAGCCCGACACGCAGCCCGACAGCGCGCCGAACGCCAGCGCGGCCAGGATCCCCAGCGGCAGCGGCATCCCCCACTTCGTCAGCACGACGCCGGCCATCACCGCGCAGAACGTCATCAGCGTGCCGACCGACAGGTCGATGCCCGACGTGATGATCACGTACGTGCAGGCGACGGCCAGCACGCCGTTCACGGCGGTCGCCTGCAGGATCGACACGAGGTTGTCGACGTCGAGGAAGTTCGACGACGCGAAGCTGAAGAACACGATCAACAGCACGAGGCTCGCGAACGCGAGCAGCTTCTGCCGTGCGGCCGGGTTGAAGAAGCGCGATTTCAGGCTCGACGCGCCGGCCGGCGTGTCGCCGGTGGCAAGGGGCGGAACGGGATGCGTATCGTTGGACATGATTGGGTAGGCGTCTGAATCGGGACAATCAGGACAACACGGTCGACTCGCGCTGCGTCGCGAGCTGCATGATCTTTTCCTGCGTGGCGTCGGCCGCGCGCAGTTCGCCGGTCACGCGGCCTTCGCACATCACGAGAATCCGGTGGCTCATGCGCAGCACCTCGGGCAACTCGGATGAGATCATCACGATCGCCTTGCCGGCTGCGGCCAGCGCGTCGAGCAGCTTGTAGATCTCGCTTTTCGCGCCGATGTCGATGCCGCGCGTCGGCTCGTCGAAGAACAGGATGTCGCAGTCGCGCAGCAGCCACTTCGCGATCACGATCTTCTGCTGGTTGCCGCCCGACAGCAGCCGCGCGGGCTGCGCGACCGACGGCGTGCGGATCGCGAGCTGCCGCACGTACGACTGCGCGGCCTCGCGCATCCCGCGCGCATCGAGGAACACGCCGCGGCGCACGAAGCGGCGCATGCTCGACAGCGCGATGTTGTTCTGCACGTCCATCCCGACCGCGAGCCCGAAATGCTTGCGATCCTCTGACAGGTAGCCGATGCCGGCCTTCACCGCGTCGGCGGGCGTGCGGATCGTCACGGTCCGGCCGTGCACGCGAATCTCGCCCGCGTCGACCGGGTCCGCGCCGAACACCGCGCGCGCAACCTCGGTGCGGCCCGCGCCCATCAGCCCGGCGAAGCCGAGGATCTCGCCGCGCCGCAGCGTGAAGCCGACATCGCGGATCGCGCGGCCGCGCGACAGCCCGCGCACTTCGAGCGCAATCTCGTTCGCGGACGTATCGGGCGGCGTGCGGGATTCCGTATCGAGCTGGCGGCCGACCATCATCGAAATGATCGACTCCATCGACGTGCCCGCCATCGGCACGGTCGCGACGTACTTGCCATCGCGCATCACGGTCACGCGATCGGCGATCTGGCGCAGCTCGTCCATCTTGTGCGAGATGTAGACGATGCCGACCCCGTGCGCGCGCAGGTCGCGGATGATGCGGAACAGCTCGGCGATCTCCGCGTTGTTCAGCGCGGCGGTCGGCTCGTCCATGATCAGCGCGCGCGAGTCGAACGACAGCGCCTTCGCGATCTCCACCATCTGCTGCTTCGCGACCGTCAGCCGGCCGACCGGCGTGCGCGGATCGAGATCGAGCCGCATCCGCTGGAAGATCGCGGCCGCGTCGCGGTTCAGCCGGTCTTCGTCGACGAACACGCCGAAGCGGCCGCGCGGCTCGCGGCCGATGAAGATGTTCTGCGCGACGCTCAGGTGGTTCATCAGGTTCAGCTCCTGATGAATGATGCCGATGCCGAGCGCCTGCGCGGCACGCGGATCGGCGATCTCCACCGGGCGGCCGTCCATCCGGATCTCGCCTGCGTCGCGCTGATAGACGCCCGCGAGAATCTTCATCAGCGTCGACTTGCCGGCGCCGTTCTCGCCCATCAGCGCATGCACTTCGCCCGCGTGCAGGTCGAAACGGCAATCGTCGAGCGCCTGCACGCCCGGAAAGCGCTTGCCGATGCCGGTCAGTGCGATCAGCGGCGGCGCGGTGTTCGGGTTCTGGTCGGGTTGCATGAATCGCGGCCCTCAGCTGATCGCACGATCGAGATGCGTATAGCCGCCATCGACGAACAGCCACTGGCCCGTCGTGTGCGATGCGCGATCCGACAGCAGGAACACGGCCGTGTCGGCGATCTCGTCGGCCGTCGTGAAGCGCTGGCCGAGCGGCACCTTGCCCGCGATTTCCGCGACTTTCGCTTGCGGATCGTCGAAACCGGCGATCCAGTTCTGATAGAGCGGCGTCATCACCTCAGCGGGGATCACCGCGTTCACGCGCACGCCGTCGCCGCGCAACGCGACGGCCCATTCGCGCGTCAGCGCGAGCTGCGCGCCCTTCGACGCGCAATAGCCGCTCGTGTTGCCCTGCCCGGTCACGGCCGTCTTCGACGAGATGTTGACGATCGCGCCGCGCGCCGCCTTCAGGTGCGGCACGCAGTAATGCGCCATCACGTAGTAGTGGATCAGGTTGCGTTCGAGCGATGCGACGAACGCGTCGCGCCCGGCGTCGAGCCCGATGCTGTCGTTGATGCCCGCGTTGTTGACGAGGCCGTCGAGGCGGCCGAAGCGCGCGAGGGTCTGCGCAACCGCGTCGCGGCACTGCGCGTCGTCCTGCAGTTCGACAGTGACGCACGCGGCGCGCGGCTGCTGCTGCGCGAGTGCACGCCAGAACGCGTCGTCGGGCGCGTGGCGCGCGAACACCACCGGGATCGCGCCTTCGCCGGCCAGCCGCATCGAGATCGCGGCGCCGATGCCCGACGCGCCGCCGGTCACGATCACGACCTTGTCTTGCAGATTCAAATCCACTTCGCGTCTCCGTCGTTCATGTTGTCGCCGCGCACGATGCACACGACGCGCATCGTGCGCCGTCGCGCGTTGCCCTACGTCAGCCGCGGAACCGGTACTGCTCCAGCGATTCGGGCTTCATCTCGATCGAGAAACCGGGCGCCGTCGGCGGCATGTACGCCGCGCCGCGCACCACGCACGGTTCGACGAAATGCTCGTGCAGGTGATCGACGTACTCGGTCACGCGCCCTTCCTTCGTGCCGGAAATGCACACGTAGTCGATCATCGACAGGTGCTGCACGTATTCGCACAGCCCGACGCCGCCCGCATGCGGGCACACCGGCAGCCCGTATTTCGCGGCCATCAGCATCACCGCGAGAATCTCGTTCACGCCGCCGAGCCGGCACGCATCGATCTGCACGACGTCGATCGCGCCGCGCGCAATGAACTGCTTGAACAGCACGCGGTTCTGGCACATCTCGCCGGTCGCGACCTGCACCGGCGCGATCGCCTCGCGGATCTTGCGATGCCCTTCGACGTCGTCGGGGCTCGTCGGCTCCTCGATGAACCACGGCCGCGCGAACGCGAGTTCGCGCACCCAGTCGATCGCCTCGTCGACTTCCCACACCTGGTTCGCGTCGATCATCAGCTTGCGGTCGGGGCCGATCACCTCGCGCGCGATCGTCACGCGGCGGATGTCGTCCTCGAGGTTCGCGCCGACTTTCAGCTTCACGTAGTCGAAACCTTCTTCCACCGCCTCGAGGCACAGCCGGCGCAGCTTGTCGTCGCTGTAGCCGAGCCAGCCGGCCGACGTCGTGTAGCACGGGTAGCCGTCGCGCTCCAGCGCGGCGATCCGCGCGGCCTTGCCGGGCGCCTGCCGGCGCAGCAGGTCGAGCGCTTCGTCCGGGCTCAGGCAGTCGGTCAGGTAGCGAAAGTCGATCGCCCGCACCAGCTCCTCCGGGCTCAGGTCGGCGACGAGCCGCCACAACGGCTTGCCGACGGCCTTCGCCCACAAATCCCACACCGCATTGACGACGGCGCCCGTCGCCAGGTGGATCGCGCCCTTGTCGGGGCCGATCCAGCGCAACTGGCTGTCCGACGTGACGTGCCGCCAGAAGCGGCCCATGTCCTCGCGGATCCAGTCGAGGTCGAGACCGACGACGAGGTGGCGCATCGCGTCGATCGCCGCGCAGCAGATTTCGTTGCCACGCCCGATGGTGAACGTGAGCCCGTGGCCCTCGAGGCCATCGTGGTCGGTTTCGAGCACGACGTAGGCCGCCGAATAATCGGGGTCCGGATTCATCGCGTCGGAGCCGTCGAGCTGGCGGGAGGTCGGAAAGCGCACGTCGAGGACGCGCATCGATCGAATGATAGGCATGACGAACCGTCCGTTGAAGGGAATCAGGCCTGCACGGTGCGCTGGCGTTGCTCGCCGAGCCCGTCGATGCCGAGCGTGATCACCTGTCCGGCGCGCAGGTACACGGGCGGCTTCTGCCCGAGGCCGACACCCGGCGGCGTGCCGGTCGAAATCACGTCGCCCGGCTGCAGGCTCATGAAGCGGCTCAGGTAGCTGATCAGGTGCGGCACGCGGAACACCATCGTCGCGGTCGTGCCGTTCTGGTAGCGGTGGCCGTCCACTTCCAGCCACAGCCGCAACGCGTGCGGATCGGGCACTTCGTCGGCCGTCACGAGCCAGGGCCCAAGCGGGCCGAACGTGTCGTTGCCCTTGCCCTTGTCCCACGTGCCGCCACGTTCGAGCTGGTATTCGCGCTCCGACACGTCGTTCACCACGCAGTAACCCGCGACGTGCGACTGCGCATCGGCTTCCGCGATATAGCGGCCGCCCTGGCCGATCACCACGCCGAGCTCGACTTCCCAGTCGGTCTTCTCGGAGCCGCGCGGGATCTCGACGTCGTCGTTCGGGCCCGAGATCGCGCTCGTCCACTTGCCGAACACGACGGGCTCCTTCGGCACCTCCATCCCGGATTCGGCTGCGTGATCCGAGTAGTTGAGCCCGATGCAGATGAACTTGCCGACGCGGCCGACGCACGCGCCGAGCCGCGGCGTGCCTTCGACGAGCGGCAGCGACGACGGCGGGATGTCGCGCAGCCGCGCGAGCGACACGGGGGTCAACGCGTCGCCGGCGATGTCGTCGATCACGCCGGACAGGTCGCGAATCTGGCCGTGCGCATCGAGCAGGCCCGGCTTTTCATGGTGTTTGTCGCCAAATCTCAGCAGTTTCATAGCGTTGTCTGAATGGAAATGGGAAGGGAATGGGAAGGCTGGGTCAGTTCGACACGGTCAGTTCGACGCGGTCGGCTAGACACGGTCAGTTCGACGCGGTCGGCTAGACACGGTCAGTTTGACCAGCCGCCGTCGATCAGATGAATCGTGCCGGTGGTGAACGACGCTTCGTCGGACGCCAGGTACAGCGCGAGCGCGGCCACTTCGTCCGCGGTGCCGATGCGGCCGATCGGCTGGCGCGCGACGAACGCCTGGCGCACCTCGTCGGTGGACACGTGGCGCGTGCGCGCCTGATCGGCGATCCGCTGCGCCAGCGACGGCGATTCGATCGTGCCCGGGCAGATCGCGTTGCAGCGGATGCCCCGCTCGACGAAATCGGCCGCCACCGCCTTGGTCAGCCCGATCACGGCCGCCTTGGTGGTGCCGTACACGAAGCGGTTCGGCACGCCCTTCACGCTCGACGCGGCCGACGCCATGTTGACGATCGACGCGCCGCCGGCTTCGAGCATCGCGGGCAGCAGCGCGCGGATCAGCCGGTACATCGACGTGACGTTCAGGTTCAGCGAGAACGCCCACGCGTCGTCGTCGCAATCGAGGATCGAGCCGTGATGCACGTAGCCCGCGCAGTTGAACAGCACGTCGAACGCGCGTTCGCTCGCGGCGAGCGCGGCCACCTCGTTCGAATCGGTGACGTCGAGTCGCCGCGTGACCAGCCGGCCGCCCGCGCGCTCGGCGTCGGCTTCGAGCCGCACCAGCGCGGCTTCGTTGATGTCGGTCGCCAGCACGTCGGCGCCCTCGCTCGCGAACCGCAGCGCGGTCGCGCGGCCGATGCCCTGCCCGGCCGCCGTCACCAGCGCGCGTTTGCCCTGCAATCTCATGAGCAACTCTCCCGAAAAAGCCGGCCGCCAGTCGGCCGATTGGCACAAAGGACTAAAGGTCCAACCAATCATAGAAAGGGAGCGTGCGTTTGTCACGAAATTGGGATTCAGTATTTACCCGGGGCGGATGAATCCGTCTGGCGCACAAAATTCGGCGTGAAAGCGGCGTTGAGGCCTCGCCCCGCGATCCGCTCAAACCCGATACCGGCGGGCCTTCCAGCCGATTCTTCCGCAACGTTCGGCACGACGGACGGGGCAAACTGACAAAAAAGTCATGTTCGCGTCAGGGTGTCAACGGGTGGCACGCGCCATCATGGCGTTGCCGGACCGCGCTTCCGGTATATCGCCTCCCCGCCCGCGCTGGATCCCTGCGGGCACCTCCGTCCCCCGGCGATATATCCCGTGACTGGGCGAGCAGACACGGCGCGCGGCCCGATTTTCCGCCCCGGACTGTCCGTCCGGGGCTTTTTGTTCTTGGTTTTCCAAGAAAATAAGCGTGGATTGTTTCTAAATCGGCAAAAGGTAATTCGAGCCGGACAGGATGTTTTTTCCGGTCACAGACGCTTACATTTAGCGCACCACTCATGGAAACCGCTACGGATTCGCCATCGGGTAGTGACATCCACTGCCACGGCCGAAACCGCACGAGCTTTAGGAAACGGCAAAATGAAGGCCTCCAAATCCCTGCCTGCGCTCGATCCCGACGACGTCCACGTCGAAATCCTCGAACGTTCCGATACGCTGCTCGTCGTCCGCTGGGTCGAACCCGGCCGCTGTCACTACGGTGAACAGCGCTGGCGACGCCGCTTCGCGCAGCGCACCGGCACCTGCGCGCTGTCGCGCCAGGTCATCCACCGCGGCGACGAAGTGTTCCGCCCGGCCGAGCGCCCGGCCCCCGCGAACGCCGCCGCCATGATCTCCGCCGCCGAGGTGCTCGCGCTGGCCGGCAGCAGGTAAAACCTGCCGGCCGCGCGCCGGGCTGGCGGCGCCACGCCCTACGCCAGCCCTAGAAGCGCCGGTCTAATTCCCCCGCTTGTCTGCTACGTCCGCCCGCACTATCGTTACACCACTCAATGTAACGATTACGTGCCGCGGCCGACCGGCCGCGCCGATGGAGGCAGACATGCATGCATGGAGCGCACGCCACGTCCCGGCGCAAGGCGGCAAGGTCGCGGTCGTGACCGGCGCCAACAGCGGTCTCGGCTGGCAGCTCGCGGAAACGCTGGCCGCGAAAGGCGCGACGGTCGTGATGGGCTGCCGCGACGCCGCACGCGGCGCGCAGGCCGCCGACGCGATCCGCCGGCTTCATCCTCATGCACGCGTCGAAGTCGATCCGCTCGACCTCGCCGATCTCGCGTCGATCGCATGCTTCGCGGCCGACGTCGGCGAACGCCACGGCCGCGTCGACATCCTCTGCAACAACGCCGGCGTGATGTTCCTGCCGCTGCGGCACACGCGCGACGGCTTCGAGATGCAGTTCGGCACCAACCACCTCGGCCATTTCGCGCTGACCGGCCATCTGCTGCCGGCGCTGCGCGCCGCGCGCCGGGCGCGCGTCGTCACGATGTCGAGCGGCTTCAACCGCGGCGGCCGGATTCGCGTGGACGACCTGCGCGCCGCGCATCGCTACAACCGTTATCTCGCCTATTGCGACAGCAAGCTCGCGAACCTCGTGTTCGCGATCGAGTTGCAGCGCCGCTTCGAGCGCGCGGCATTCGCCGGCATCAGCGTCGCCGCGCATCCCGGCTATGCGGCGACCAACCTGCAGTTCGCGGGCCCGGCGATGGAGCGCTCGCCGGCCCGCGCCGCGCTGATGCGCGCCGCGAACCGTTATCTCGCGCAACCGGCCGACCAGGGCGCGCTGCCCGCGATTCATGCGGCAACGTCGCCCGATCTAGCCGGCGGCGCGTACATCGGCCCGTCCGGCTGGTTCGAATCGCGCGGCCTGCCGGCACCGGCGAGCGTGCCGCGCGCGGCACGCAGCGTGGCGGCGGCGGCGTTGCTGTGGGAAGCCTCGGAAGCCGCGACGGGCGTGCGCTTCCTCAGCGCCGGCGCGCCCGCCGGACGCGCGCCGGACCGGCCGTTCGATACGGCGGCCGAAGCACGCTGAGCCGCGCGCCGGTAATCGCAATATTCTTCATACTTATTACGCATGCTGAAAAGAAAGCCAGTTGAAAGACTGATTCGACTCAGCACTGTTACCGGTCAGGAAACAATTTATCGTCAAAATCAGCGTTTACCCTGAACACGCCGGTGACTAAGATTTGATCAATCGCTCAAGACAAGGGTGTCGAGAGCGAACTCAATAAAACACCGGAGGTCACCATGAAATCGCTCGTTTCCGCAGTCGTTGCCGCTGCCGCCCTGTCCGCTTCGTTCGGCGCATTCGCGCAAAGCACCGTGACGCGCGCTCAAGTGCGCAACGAACTGGTCCAGCTCGAACAAGCCGGCTACAAGCCTGGCCTGTCGAGCCCGTACTACCCGAACGACATCCAGAGCGCCGAAGCGCGTGTTCATGGCGCCGACACCAGCGGCTACGGCGCACAACCGGCTCCGCTCGTCCACTCGGGCGCGCCGGCCACGTCGTCGAACGCACGCGACTCGATCTTCTTCGGCCAGTAAGCCGACGCGCCCTCGGCGGGCGCCGCGCATCGCGCGATGAAGTCATGCAGTCCGGACGAGCCCCTTCGCGGGGCTCGTCTTTTTTGTGAAACGCATACCTCCGCCGCCCGGCAGCGGGTGGCTTCGCCCGGACGCCTGGCGTCCGGGTGCTTTTTCCCGACGAGGTGTGCGTGAATGCGCCGGGTGTGTCGATCAGCGTGCCGCAGCTTCGGCCGATGCCGACCGCGACAGCACGCGCCACCGCGACAGCAATTCGTCGCGATCGACGTAACAGCCCTGCAAGTGCCGCCGGCCCGTCGACGGGTCGAACTCGGTGCGCGCATGCAGCACGCGCCGGTTGTCGAACGCCCACATGTCGCCCGCCCGCAACCGGCGCTGCACGCGAAAACGCGGCTCGCGCGCCAGCGCGAGGAACCGTCGGTATGCGCGATAGACGGCCGCCACCGCACCGGCCGGCGCATCGAGCGGCCCGCGCAGGAAGTTCGCGACGCGCACTTCCGTCACGTTGCCTCGCGCATCGCGCCCGATCACCGGCGCCGAACAGCGGTAGTCGCTATTCGCGCTCTTGTTCCAGAACTCGAACGGCGTCGACGCGAGTCGCTCGAAATCGTCCGGATGTTCGCGCCGCAGCGCATCCGCGAGCGCGAAGCCGTCGAGGAAGATACTGTCGCCGCCCGTCGCGTCGTTCGCGAGGCAGTGCAAGAACTGCACGCCCGGCTGCAATTCGCGCGTCGGCAGGTCGGTGTGCGGCGGAAGATTCAACGACGTATACGCATTGCTGTCCGGGCGCGGCTTCGATTCGACGTCGAACAGCACGCCGAAATTGCTTTCGCGGATCAGGCCGATGCGGCGCGCGATCCCGTCGACGCGGCAACGCTCGGCCGGCACGCCCTCGACGAGCGTCAGCCCCGTGCGCTGCAATGCGCCGAGCCATGCGAGCAACGCGCGGTCGTCCTCCATCACGTCGCGCCATGCGAACACGCCGATCGCCGTCGCGTCGTCGCCGGTCCACACGTGCCGCCCGTGCGCGGCCATGCGCTCCGCGCGCGACGCATCGTCGTAGGCATGCGCACGCAACCAGCCAGACGACCACGCGCTGCGGTGCCCGTCGTTCCATTCCACCTGCAGCGCGCCGTCGGTTTCGACGTGCACGGTGAGCGCGGACAGATCCTCGCGCGCATCGGCGATCTCGAACACCTGTTCGCGCGTGGCCGCATGCACGCACGCGGCACACGCGCAGTTGTCGCGCAGCCAGTCGAAATGGAACGGCGATCGTCGCGCGTCGCTCCACTCGACGTCGATCGCATCATCGCCGATCGTCGCCGCCGCGATGGCCGCGTCGGCCGAAAACGTCCGCCAGTCCTCGATACGGTGTTGCGCTGCCGCCTGCATCGTTGCCTCCCGGAAAACGCCCGCTACTCGTGCGGTGCGAGCAAGAAATGGCCGACCATCCGGTGCATCCGTGCGGCCTGCGGACTCGTCCCGAGCGCGCGCCAGCAGCCGTGCACCAGCCCCTCTCCCATCCAGTAGCGCGCGACCCCGCCGGCTGCGCGAATCCGTTCGACGTACACGCGCGCATCGTCGCGCAGCGGATCGTGCTCAGCGCCGATCGCGAGCACCGGCGGCAAGCCGTCGAAACGCGCCGCCTCGAGCGGCACCGACGCGCGCAACAGCGGGTTGCCGCTCCGTAGCGCGTCGGACAAGTCACCATCCCAGTACAGTTCTCGATAGCGATGCACGTCGTCGAGCGTCAGCATCGGCGCGTGCGCTTCCGTTTCGCGCGCGGGCGATTGCGGTTCGAAACCGAGCATCGGATAAACCAGCGCGATGCCGTCCACGCTAGCTTCGCCCGCATCGCGCAGCGCGGTCGCCACCGCCGCCGCGAGCATGCCGCCCGCGCTGTCGCCTGCAAGCGTCAACGGGTGCATGCACGGCCCGAACGGCCAGCGCGCATCGCGTGCGGCGCGTGTAACTGCCACGCAATCTTCAAGGGCGGCCGGCGCGCGGTGTTCGGGCGCCAGCCGATAGTCGACGGCGATCACGTCGAGGCCCGTATCGGCCGCCAGTTGCGCGGTGATCAGCGCGTGACTGTCGAGCGAGCCGACGACGAAACCGCCGCCATGAAAAAACAGCACCGTGCCGCGCGGCGTGCCGTGCGCGGACGTATGGCGTCGCAGCGCGATCGCACGACCGTCCGGCGCGCGCCACACGGCGTCCTGCTGCACGATGCCGGCCGGCAGCGCAGCCGGCGTCCATTCGGCCGCGAAGCGGTCGTAGAGGCGACGCTGCTCGTCGGGCGAGCGCGCCGCCGCATCGGCCGGATACCACGCGTCGACGGCCGCGACGAACGCCGCGATTTCCGGTTCGAGCATCGTGTGCGCTCCGCGGTCGAAGGTGAAGGTCGAAGATCGAAGATCGAAAGGTGAAGCGCGCCGCTAGCGGCGCGGCGGCAGCCCGATCACGCGGCCCGCATACGCAGGCGCCGCGCAATCGCGCTGCAACGCATGCAGTTCGGCCACGCGCGCGGCCACGTCGTCGTCGAACGGTGCCGATTTCGCACCGTCGCGCGTATCGACGTGCAGCAGCATCTGCTCGCTCGCCGATACCGCGTCGTCATGCCCGTCGGCGAACAGTTCGAGATACAGGTGCAGCCGCTTCGCGTCGTGCGCGAGCACGCGCGCATCGACGCGCACCGCCGTGCCTTCCTTGATCTCGTGCAGGTAGTTCACGTGCGCTTCGAGCGTGTAGACCGAGCGGCCCCGCTCGCGACGCGCGGCGTCGTCGAGGCCGATCCGATCCAGCAACGCATCGGTCGCGAAGCTGAAGATCAGCAGGTAGAACGCATCGCGCAGGTGGCCGTTGTAGTCGACCCATTCGGGCCGCACGACGTCGCGGTAAATCGTCAGCGGGGTATCGCCCGTCATCGCCTGTCCTTTAGTCCTCGAATCGCATCCCGTGCCGCGCCTTCACCGCGGCGATCGATTTCAGCACCTCGGTGATGCACTCGTCGCGATAGCGTTCGAGCTCCTTGATGCTGCGCGTGCCCTGCTGTTCGGTCGTGCCTTCGACGACGCTGTCGATCAGCGCGTCGGTCAACGTCGGCGCGACCAGCTTCGTCCACGGCAGTTCGAGCGCCGGGCCGAATTGCTGCATGAAGTGTCGCATGCCCGCGTCGCCGCCGGCCAGCGTGTAGGTCAGGAACGTGCCCATGAACGACCAGCGGATGCCCGCGCCGAAGCGGATCGCATCGTCGATCTCGCCGGTCGTCGCGACGCCTTCGTTGACGAGATGCAGCGCCTCGCGCCACAACGCCTCGAGCAGACGATCCGCGATGAAGCCCGGCACTTCCTTGCGCACGTGCAGCGGCCGCATGCCGAGCTTGCGATAGATCTCCATCGCGCCTTCGACCGCTTCCGGCGACGTGCGCGCGCCGCCGAGCACCTCGACGAGCGGCAGCAGGTAGACGGGGTTGAACGGGTGGCCGACCACGCAGCGCTCCGGATGCGTCGCCCGCGCGTAGAAATCGGTCGGCAGCAGCCCCGACGTCGACGACGCGATGATCGCGTCGGGCTTCGCCGCGCGGCTGATCTGCTCGTGCAGTTCGAGTTTCAGCGCCTCGCGCTCGGGCGCGCTTTCCTGGATGAAATCGGCATCGGCGACGCAGGCCTCGATCGTCGGCTCGAAACGCAGCCGCGCGGGATCGGCGCCCGGCGCGAGGCCGACGCGTTCGAGCGCGGGCCACGCGTTCGCGACGTTCGCACGCAGCCGCGCTTCGGCGCCGGGCGCCGGATCCCACACGACCACGTCCAGGCCGTGCGCGAGCGCGCGGGCAATCCATCCGCTGCCGATCACGCCGGTACCGATGGCGGCAAACGTCTTGATGTCGGTCTTCACAGCCATGTCAACGCATCCTTCAATTCAAGGGAAATTGGTGGACGGCCGCGCGTGGACGCGTGCCGCCGTGCCATGTCAGTCAGTGAAAAAGCTCACGCGAATTCGGCGATCGCGCGACGTTCGAGCGCACGCTCGCCGCGCGCCGGCAGGCCGAGCTTGCGGCGGCCTTCGGCCGGCGTCAGCACGCGGCCGCCGAGACGTTCGACGATCTCGCGGGCGCGCTCGACGAGCGTGCCGTTGCTCGCATGCACGCCGCGGTCGAGCCAGATGTTGTCTTCGAGGCCCACGCGTACGTGGCCGCCGAGCAGCATCGCCTGCGCAACCATCGGCATCTGCATGCGGCCGATCCCGAAGCCGGCCCAGTGCGCGCCCGGCGGCAGGTTGTCGACCATCGCCTTCATCGTGCCGGTATCGGCCGGCGCACCCCACGGAATGCCGAGGCACAGCTGGAACAGCGGCGGATCGTCGAGCAGCCCTTCCTTCAGCAACTGCTTCGCGAACCACAGATGGCCCGTATCGAAGATCTCCAGTTCCGGCTTCACGCCGAGTTCCTGGATGCGTTTCGCGCCGGCGCGCAACTGCGCGGGCGTCGAGACGTAGATGTAGTCGCCGTCGCCGAAATTCAGCGTGCCGCAGTCGAGCGTGCAGATTTCGGGCAGCAGCTCCTCGACGTGCGCGAGGCGCGTGAGGCCGCCGACCAGATCGGTGCCCTTGCCGAAGCGCATCGGGTCCTCGCCCGGGCCGATCTCGAGATCGCCGCCCATGCCGGCCGTCAGGTTGATGATCACGTCGACGTCGGCCGAGCGGATGCGGTCGACTACTTCGCGATACAGGTTCGGGTCGCGGCTGCCGCGCCCCGTCTGCGGATCGCGCACGTGGCAGTGGGCGACCGTCGCGCCGGCCTTCGCGGCCTCGATCGCGGCGGCCGCGATCTCCTTCGGCGTGACCGGAATCGCCGGATGCTTGCCGACCGTATCGCCCGCGCCGGTGACGGCGCAGGTGATGATGACTTCGTGATTCATGATGGATGCCTCGCTTGATTCGGGTTGTGTCGCATTGCTGATAGCGTATGGGCGCGGGCCATCACAGGCCGAGATACGCCTTCACGGCAGGCAGGCCGTCCTTGCCGTCGAACGTCTTGACGCCCGCGAGCCACGGGTCGAGCACCTGCGGGTTCTTCTTCAGGTACGCCTTCGCGGCATCGGCCGGCTTGGTCTTGTTCATCACCGTCTGCATCAGCTGGTTCTCGAGCTGCGTCGAGAAGCGCAGGTTCGTCACGAGCTTGCCCGCGTTCGGGCAGCGCGCGATGAAGTCGGGCGCGGTGAGCGTGTACACGCGCGCTTCGCCATAGTTCGGCCCGAACGACGCGTCGCCGCCGGACAGGTAGTTCATGCTGAGCTGGATGTTCATCGGATGCGGCTCCCAGCCCAGAAACACGACCCACTTCTTCTCGCGGACCGCGCGCTCGACCGTCACCAGCATCCCGGCCTCGCTCGATTCGACGAGCTTGAAGCCGCCGAGCCCGTACTGGTTCGTGTCGATCATCTTCTGGATCGTCGCGTTCGCGCTGCTGCCCGGCTCGATCCCGTAGATCTTGCCGTCGAGTTCCGCACGGTGTTTCGCGATGTCGTCGAAGGTCTTCAGGCCGGCCTGGTATGCGTAGCTCGGCACCGCGAGCGTCGCCTTCGCACCGGACAGGTTCGGCGGCTCGACGACGTTGATCGACTTGCTGTCGAGGAACGGCTGCAACTGCTTCTGCTGCACGGGCCACCAGTAGCCGAGCGACACGTCGAGCTGCTTGCTCTTGAGGCCGGCGAACGAGATCGGCACCGACGCGATCGTCGTGGTCGGCTTGTAGCCGAGCGCCTCGAACACGGTCGACGCGAGCGCCGTGGTCGACGTGATGTCGGTCCAGCCGATATCCGCGAAACGCACGGTGCGGCAGGTCGCGGCCTCCGTCTCGGCCAGCGCGGCTTGCGTGAACGCGCCGGTCGCCAGCATGGCCGCGGCGAGCGCGGCGATCTTCGTCGACTTCATGGTTCGATTCCTCCCGATTGGTCTCGCGGCAGCCGGCGCGCGGAGTGTGCGCCGGCCTGCATCGTGGGAGTAAAAGTAACGAGCCATATTCGCCGCGAGAAGACCGGCGGCGACCTGTTCTTGCCTGTTTGCGACTATGAGTAGAAACCACTACGCGCGGTCTGTGGCACGTGTGACGTGGGTTGCGGGCGGGTTTCGACGGGGATGGCCTTGTCCGGATGCGGCGTTGCGGGAGGTAGACCGGACGTGCTTCGGAGACGGGGGGGCGAACGGGCCCGATGCAGTTTCCGGCGGCTGCCGATGTCGTCGCTCAAGGGAGTGGCACAGTCCGCTGAAAAGCGATCTTCGCGAGCGTTGGTATTAGAATCGTCGGCAATCGGCTCCCGATTCTGCAGCCTTCCCCGTTCGCGAGAACGTAGCGATGAAGGTAACGATTGCAACCATCGACGAACCGGCATTTGGATGGACACTCACGGCCTGCGGTTACGGGCAATCGGCGGCGTTGAACATCGAAAACACGTGGAGGCTATACCGTGACCGACACCGAAAAATACGTGATGGAGTGCATCACCCGATGGGTTTGGTCAGGCTTTCATGACCCCGACGACGTCCGGGAAATGATGGACGACATTCTGGAGCCCGACTGCGATGTCGATCGGTTGGAAGGCTTCATCGAGACAGAATTCCAGCGCAAGCTCGACGCAGAAGCATCGTGGCCTCGAGAGACCGATTGCGATCGACTGGACCGCGTGTTCGACGAGCTGGACGGCGACGGCATCTGCGCGCTGTCGAACGCCGGATACACGATGTCGGACGGTCGCTCGGACGTTTCGGAAGTCGTGCGGGATACGCCGCACGGCCGCTACCACGGGTACTGCTTCTATCACGGGCAGGATGTCGAAAGGGCCTTGGATGGACACGGCCTGACGATCGCCTTCGGCGACCTGGCCGACGATAAGGAACGTAGTGCCGCGGTGGGCCGTCAGGTCGTGGAAGCGCTATCGCGGGCCGGGTTCGGAGCAGCCTGGAATGGGTCCGTTACCACTCGCATCGACATTCCATCGTTCGACTGGAAGAGACGACATCGGTAACGTTCGGTTCGCCAGTTTCGCGAGCGTGTGCGGAAACCGAAACGTATCAGCTTCGCTGCGATGAACATGAAAAGCCGTACCCGCCAGCACACGGTCCAACCGACCCGCAAGCCCGCTGCCGGTCCGCTGCGGTGGATCAACGGACTGGCCGTGGCGCGTGGCTATCAATGGCCGTGGCTGCCTCACGATCTGCTTGCCGGCGTCACGCTCAGCACTGTTCTCGTGCCTGCCGGCATGGCATACGCGCAGGCAGCGGGCCTGCCCGCCGTCAACGGGCTCTATGCATCGTTTGCCGCGATGCTCGCGTATGCGCTCTTCGGCCCAAGCCGCATCCTCGTCCTCGGACCGGACTCCGCGCTGGTCGCGCTGATCGCCGCAAGTATCATGCCGCTTGCTCACGGCGACGCCACCCATGCGCTGGCCCTCGCTGGTGCGCTCGCCATACTCACGGGCGCGATCTGCATCGCGGTAGGGGCGCTCAGGCTCGGATTCGTCACCGAGCTTCTGTCGCTGCCCATCCGGTACGGTTTTCTGAACGGCATCATGCTGACGATCGGCATCGGACAATTGCCACGGCTGCTTGGATACAAAGGCACCGGCGAATCGTTTGTCGAGCAGGCGCGCGACATCATCGAAGGCATCTCGGCATCGAGGGTGAACGCGGCCTCGTTCGCGATCGGCGTCGCCGCGCTCGCGTTGATACTCGCCTTCAAACGGCTCTGGCCCAAGGTGCCGGGCGTGCTGCTCGCCGTGGCGGGCGCGACGGTGGTGGTGATGTGGTTCGATCTGTCCGGGCGCGCGGGCGTCGCAACCGTCGGCGCGGTCGCGCAGGGCCTGCCCGTGCCACGCATACCCCGCGTGGCCCTCGGCGACTGGCTGCATCTCGCCGGTAGCGCGGCGGCGATCGCGCTCGTTTCGTTCACGGATATCAGTGTGCTGTCACGTACCTACGAACTGCGCAACGACACCAGCGTGGACCGGAATCACGAATGCGTCGCGCTCGGGCTGTCGAACATCGCCGCCGGCCTGGTGCAGGGGTTCGCGGTGAGCGCGAGCGGATCCCGCACGCCCGTCGCGGAAGCCGCGGGCGCAAAGACGCAGGCGACGGGCGTGGCGGCTGCCGCTGTCGTCGCCGCGCTGCTCCTGTTCGCGCCACGCGCGCTTGCGCACACGCCGCAATCCGCGCTGGCCGCCGTCGTGATTGCGGCATGCCTGAACATGGTCGAGGTACGGGGCGTCATGCGGCTTTATCGTCTGCGCAAAAGCGAGTTCGTTCAGGCGGTGGTGTGCTTCGTCGGCGTTGCGATCCTGGGTGTCGTGAACGGCATTGCACTGGCGCTGCTGCTCACCGTGCTGTCGTTTCTATGGCGCGCGTGGCGGCCGTACGATGCCGTGCTCGGGCGAGTGGACGGCATGAAGGGCTATCACGACGTGTCGCGCCATCCGGAAGCGCGGCGCGTGCCCGGGCTCGTGCTGCTGCGCTGGGATGCACCGCTCTTTTTCGCCAATGGGGAAATCTTTCGTGAACGCGTGCTGCGCGCCGTCGACGAGTCGCCCGAGCCGGCACGCTGGATCGTCATCGCGGCGGAGCCCGTGACCGATATCGACCTGACCGCCGCCGATGTACTCGAACGGCTGCACGGCGAACTGGCGGCGCGGCAGGTCAAGCTGGTCTTCGCGGAACTGAAAGGCCCCGTAAAAGATAGCCTCAAGCATTACGGCATGTTTGGCATATTTGGCGACGGCAACTTCTTTCCGACGGTTGGCGCCGCGGTAAGCCGATATCTGAAAACGCATCGGGTCGCATGGCATGACTGGGAAGACGAAGATCCGGGGTGAAAACGGATCACTCGCCGCCAGTGGAGATCAGTACCGGTCGGACACGCCATCGATCCCGCGCGCCTGCAATGTGCGGACCAGCCCGGCGCGTATCGTCACGACGTACCGTCGACGACGGCGCGCCGGACGGTGCATGGTGCAAAAACGCGCTGAGCGCCGGCAAAACCCGCGATAATCCGAGCTTGAACGTTCGGCGCCCGCGAGCCGGGCGCGGCCCGCGCCGGCCCGCTCGCCGCGTCGCGCGGTGCGCGACGACCACCCGCTTCCACCCCACGCCCCGATGCCCGAGGATTTCCACTTCCTGTTGCTGCCCGGCTTCTCCGCGCTCGGCTTCATGTCCGCGGTCGAGCCGCTACGCGTCGCGAACCGTTTTCGCACCGAGCTGTATCGCTGGCACGTGATCAGCGCGGACGGCGCGCCCGTCGCCGCGAGCAACGGCATTCCGGTCGCCGCCGAAGCCGCGTGCGCGGATGTCCCGCAGGTCGATACGGTGTTCGTCGTCGCGGGCTTCGATCCGCTCGTGTGCTACACGCGCACGCTCGGCGACTGGCTGCGCCGCCAGCACCGGCATGGCGCAACGCTCGGCGGCATCGATACGGGCAGCTTCGTGCTCGCAGAAGCCGGGCTGTTCGACGCGTCGCAACCGCTCACGCTGCACTGGGAGGCGCTGGCCGCGTTCCGCGAGCGCTATCCCGGCCTGAACGCGACGCAGGAGCTGTTCGAGATCGACGACCGGCGCATCACGTGCGCGGGCGGCACCGCGTCGATCGACATGATGCTCGACCTGATCGGCCGCCGGCACGGCGCCGATCTCGCGGCGGCGATCTCCGAGCAGTTCGTCGTGAGCCGCATTCGGCAGCGCTCGGACAGCCAGCGGCTCGAGATCGCCGCGCGCTACGGCGTGCACAACCGCAAGCTGATCCAGGTGATCGGCACGATGCAGCGGCACATGGAGAACCCGCTCGGCTCCGATGCGCTCGCGCAGGAGGTCTCGATCACGCGGCGCCAGCTCGAACGGCTGTTCAGCGCGACGCTGAATGACACGCCGACGCACTTCTACCTGAACCTGCGCCTCGAGCGCGCACGCGAACTGCTGCAGCAGACCGACATGAGCATCACGTCGGTCTGCGTCGCGTGCGGCTTCGAATCGCCGTCGCATTTCTCGCGCACCTATCGCGCGCGATTCGGGATGAGCCCGCGCAGCGACCGGCGTGCGACGCGCTGATCGTCGCGGCTTTTAATCACAATCCGGCGCGGTATTGCGCGTTCCAGCAGCGTTTCCCGCTGCTCGCTGAACAATGCCGGCGATTGATCGACCAACCGAAGTGGTCGTCGAAAATAATTTGGAATGTCGCTGAAAATATTCTGTAACATACCAAAAAAAGTTAGATAGGCAGCCTAACGACACGCATGCTTCATCTCGACGTGCGTCGAGCCACGCAGGCTGCCAACCGATATCGATCCGATCCGAGGGGTATGACATGACGATGCTCGCTTCGCCGTCGCCGCACCTGCCTGCCGTTCGCATCCCTTCACGCGCGTCCCCCTCTTCGCCTGCTCGCTTCTTTTCGACCTGACATTTAGGTTTCCTTAGTCAGTCGAGACTCCCAACACCGCTTCGCCGCACCGGTTCCATCGAACCGGCGCGCGGGCCGTGTCGTGCCTGCTCGCCACGAGCGCGCGGGCGTGTCCAACCGTTGAGATGAGGATCACGTATGCAGACATCACGCAAAGCATTGCCGCTCGCCCTGGGTCTCGCGCTCGGTTTCGGCATCGTCGGCGGCACCCTGGCCGATACGAAAGTGTCGAATCCGCAGGCCGCGAGCCTGCGCGAAAGCCTGACGCGCGGCGTCGCGCCGCCGGCCGCGAAGGCCGACACGGCCGCCGGGCAATTCCGCGCGGACGGCGTCGCCGTCACGCTGTACAACCCGGCCTATCGCGTCAAGAAGGCCGCCGCGACGCCCGCCGCCACCGCGCGCGACTTCGTCGCGTCGCAGGCGGCGCAGCTCGGGCTCGACGCGGCCGCGCTCGCGAGCCTCGTCGTCACGTCGGAACGCAACGACGCCGACTTCACCGTCGTGCGCCTGCAGCAGCAGGCCGCCGGGTTGCCCGTGTACGGCAGCGACATCGCGGTGACCGTCGCGAAGGACGGCCGCATCCTGTACGTCGCGAGCAACACGATCAACGGCGTGATCGCGACGACGCGCAAGTCGCAGGCCGTCGACCAGCAGCAGGCGCTCGACCGCGCCCGCGCGTATCTCGGCGCGAGCGGCTTCACGCATCTCGATGCGCAGCTCGTCGCATTCGTCGACAAGGCCGGCACGCATACCGCGTGGAAGGTGCGCGGCCGTCCGCAGGACGGCCCGAAGGGTGACTGGGAACTGCTGATCGATTCGGGCAGCGGCGAAGTGCTGCGCGCCGAGGACAAGGCGTTCTACGCGACCGACGGCACCGGCTTCGTGTTCCGCCCCGATCCGCTGTCACCGACGAAGAGCAGCTACGGCAGCACGGGCTACAAGGACGGCAACGACGCCGATTCGACGCAGCTCACGGCCGCGCGCGTGCGCGTGACGCTGAAGGAACTCGCGCAGTCGGGCACGCGCTACACGCTGACGGGACCGTACGCGGCGTGCGTCGACTTCGATGCGCCGCTCGACAAGGCCTGCCCGTCGCAGTCCACGCCCGCGTTCGAATTCACGCGCGGCAACCTGTATTTCGAGGCCGTGAACACGTACTACCACATCGACACGTTCCTGCGTTACGTGAACCAGACGCTCGGCATCAAGGCGCTGCCGTACCAGTACACGGGCGGCGTGCAGTACGACCCGCACGGCGAATCGGGCGACGACAACTCGTCGTACTCGTCGAGCAGCGGCCGGCTGACCTTCGGGCAAGGCGGCGTCGACGACGCGGAAGACGCGGACGTCGTGATCCACGAGCTCGGCCACGGCATCCACGACTGGGTCACCAACGGCGGCCTGTCGCAACAGGAAGGCTTGTCGGAAGGCACCGGCGACTATCTCGCCGCCGCGTACAGCCGCGACTTCAACCAGTGGAGCCCGTCGGACGCGCAGTATCACTGGGTCTACAACTGGGACGGTCACAACGAGTTCTGGGGCGGCCGCGTGACCAACTGGAACGTGGGGCGCACCTATGCGCAGGCGCGCGGCGCGGAAATCCACACGGCCGGCCAGTACTGGGCGTCGTGCAACCTCGTCGCACGCGATGCGATCGGCGCGCAGGCGATGGACAAGGCGTTCCTGAAGGGGCTGTCGATGACCAACAGCTCGACCAACCAGAAGGCCGCCGCGCAGGCCGTGCTGACGGCCGCCTCCGCGCTCGGCTACAGCAGCGCGCAGCTCACCGCGATCGGCAACGCGTACAACAAGAGCTGCACGTACGGCGTGACCGTCCCGCAGAAGTCGTAATAGCGCAGCAGGCGGGAGCGCATCGCACGATCTGCGGCGCGCTCCCTTCATCGACATCGCCATCCTCACGAGATCGAACATGCCTACTCTGAAACCGACCCGCCTGAGCGCCGCGCTGGGCGGCATGCTGCTGAGCGCCGCCGCGCACGCGACGCCCGTCTGGATCACGCTCGGCGACCCCGCGTTCCGCCAGCTTCAACGCATCGATGCGACCGCAACCGCGCAGTACAGCACGACCGTCGACGCCGGCAAGGCGGCCGACGGCGCCGCGCGCCGCGAAACCGTTCACGTCGTCGAGATCGACGATGCCCGGCTCGGCGAACTGGCGCACGCCGTCCACCACACGCGCGGCCACGGGCCCGGCTACGTCGTGCACGATTCGTTCGACGACGCGCGGCAGGCGCTGCAGCCGTTGCCGGCGACGCTCGCAAAACAGGCCGCCGCCCCCGCGTACACGGTGTCGAACGTGCCGCAGATCGGCACGTGGGTCCAGCAACTGCAGGCCAGCAACATCGTCGGCACGATCACGTCGCTGTCCGGCTTCACGAACCGCTACTACACGACGTCGCACGGCGTCGCCGCGTCCGACTGGCTCGCGTTGCAGTGGAAGCAATTGGCGGGTTCGCGCGCCGACATCACCGTCGAGCAATTCGCGCATACGGGCTTTCCGCAGAAATCCGTGATCCTGACGATTCGCGGCAGCGATCCGGCCGCGAGCACCGTCGTGCTCGGCGGCCACCTCGATTCGACCGTCGGCCGCACGACGGAGAACACGCGCTCGCCCGGCGCCGACGACGATGCGTCAGGCATCGCCAGCCTGACCGAAGCGCTGCGCGTGCTGCTCGCGAACAGCTACCGGCCGAAACGGACGATCAAGTTCGTCGGGTATGCGGCCGAGGAAGCCGGCCTGCTCGGATCGAAGGCGATCGCGAAGCAGTTCCGCACGCAGAATGCGAACGTGGTCGGCGTGCTGCAGCTCGACATGACGAACTACAAGGGCGATCCGAAGGATATCTACCTGATCACCGACTACACGAACGCGGCGCAGAACACCTACGTGAAGAACCTGGCGGCGACCTACCTGCCGGAGCTCGCGATCGGCACGTCGCAGTGCGGCTATGCATGCTCGGATCACGCGTCGTGGAATGCGCAGGGGTATCCGGCATCGTTCCCGTTCGAGGCCGACCAGAATGACAGCCCGTACATCCACACGGTGAACGACACGCTGGAAAACTCGGATCGACAGGCCAACCATGCGCTGAAATTCGGCAAGCTGGCGCTGGCCTATGCGGTCGATCTCGGCGGCATTGCCGGCGCAACGGTCAAGCACTGAGCGTTCCGCGTCGAGCGGTTCGCGCGTTCGGCAATGAAACGGGCGTTCACCCGCGTGGGTACGCCCGTTCGAATGCCTTTTCTCGGTCCGGCTAGAATCGTCGTTCGACCACTCGCTACGCGCTTGCCCACCATGACCGAATCCACCCGCTCCATCGACGACCTGTCGCCCGCCCGCGTCACGACCGCCTTCGACCTGCCCGGCCATACGACCGTTCGTTCGCTCGGCGTCGCACAGGGCATCGTCGTGCGCTCGCGCTCGATCGTCGGCTCGTTCGGCGCGTCGCTGCAAACGATCTTCGGCGGCAACATCACGCTCTATACGTCGCTGTGCGAGAAGGCGCGCGAGCACGCCTTCGACAAGATGCTCGCCGATGCGCGCACGCTCGGCGCGAACGCGATCGTCGCGATGCGCTACGACTCGACCGAGATCGGCTCGGGCGTGACCGAAGTCATCTGCTACGGCACGGCCGTGCGCGTCACGCAGGATGCATGACGTGTGATGCACGTCACGCGTCGCGTTCGAGCGACTTCATGTTCGTGAGCTGCGGAAACAGCCGCATCCACGCCAGCGCGACGGCGATCGTCGCCGCGCCGCCGACGACGATCGCGGCCGGCGCGCCCCACCACGCAGCCGTCACGCCCGATTCGAATTCGCCGAGCTGGTTCGACGTGCCGATGAACAGCGAGTTGACCGCGCTCACGCGGCCGAGCATGTCGTCGGGCGTGCGCAGTTGCACGAGCGACAGGCGAACGACGACGCTGATCACGTCCGATGCGCCGAGCGCGGCCAGCGCCACGAGCGACAACGTGAAATGCCGCGACAACCCGAACACGATCGTCGCGATGCCGAACGCGATCACGCCGCCGAACATCGCGCGGCCCGGCCGGCCTTTCAACGGGAAACGCGTGAGCCACAGCGTGCCCGCGAGCGCGCCGACGGCCGGCGCCGCGCGCAATGCGCCGAGCCCCCACGGGCCAACCTGAAGGATGTCGCGCGCATAGATCGGCAGCAGCGCGGTCGCGCCGCCGAACAGCACCGCGAACAGGTCGAGCGACAGCGCACCGAGTATCGCCGGTTCGCGCCGGATGAACGCGATGCCCGAAAACACCGAGCGCAGCGTGACCGGCTCGCGGGCGGGCGGCGCGCTGCGCAGCGGAATCGTGCCGCTCAGCATCGCCGCGACCGCGAATGCCGCGGCGCTCGTGCCGAACGCAACGGGCGCGCCGACACCGTAGAGCAACCCGCCGAACGCGGGCCCGAGAATCTGCGCGGCCTGGTTCGCGGACGTCGACAGCGCGGTCGCGCGCGGCAGGTCGGTGCGCGGCACGACGGCCGGCAACAGCGACGACACCGACGGCGACTCGAACGCGCGGGCCGTGCCGACGATGGCCGCAAGCGCATACACGGCCGGCGCGGTGAGCGCGCCTTTCGCCGCGCCGAGCAGGAACACGCCGGCGGCCAGCGCCTCGACGCTCTGGCAGATCGTCGCGATACGCCGGCGGTCGTAGCGGTCGGCCACCTGCCCGACGACGAGCGTCAGCGCGAACATCGGCACGAACTGCGCGAGGCCGACCAGACCGAGCGCGAATGCGCTGTGCGTGAGCGCGTACACGTACCAGCCGATCGCAACCGACAGGATCTGGAAGGCCAGCGACGACATCACGCGCGTGCCCCAGAAACGCTGGAACGGTGCGTGGCGGAACAGGTTGGCGGGTAACGGGGATAACGGACTGGAATCGGGCACGGGGGTGGTCATCGGGGTCTCGGCGATTGGCGCTGCGCACCGCAACCGTTCGGGGAAACGACGACGCACACCGGTGCGCGCGGCAACGGTGCAGACGCGGCCAAACCATGATGATATGCCAACCGCCGACAACCGGCCGGCCACCCGTCGCGAGTCCCGTCGAGCCGGCGCATCGCACAAAAAAAAAGCGCGAACCACAGTTCGCGCCAAAGAGAGACCTCGCTGAAGACGTCACACCACCGCACTGCCCCGCTTAGAACGAATGCCGCATCCCGATCCGCACGTCGGCCTGCGTCTGCGTCGTCGACGGCGTGAAGCTGTAGCCGACCACCGCATCGACGCCCTGCGACGCGCGCAGGTAGTCGCCGGAGATGTATACGTCGGTACGCTTCGACAGCAGGTAATGCAGGCCCGCCGTGCCCTGGTTCCAGTGATGGCCTTCGAAGCGCGTGTGCTGGTAGCCCGCGATGAAGCTCAGCGCCGGCGTGAACTGGTACAGGCCGCCGCCTTCGTACACCTGCATGTGCGACGACTGGCCGAAGCCCTTGATCGTCGTGTACGAGTAGTTGGCGTCGAGCGTCAGCTTGCCGATCGTATAGCTCGTGCCGATGCCGAACGTGCCCTGGCTGTCGACGTCCATCGCGGTGTTCGCGAACAGGTCGGTGCGCGCGCCGGTCGCCGGATCGACGGTGACGGTCTGCTGACCGAGGAACGTGTGCGTGCCGATCATCGCGTACGGGTCGAACGCGTAGATGCCGTTCGGGTTGTTCAGGCGCGTGTACGCGGCGCCGATCGAGAAGTCGCCCTTCGTGAAGCTCGCGCCCGCGCTCCATGCGCTGTTGCGATGGAAGTTGCCCGCGACGTTGCCGAACGAGTACATCGCGCCGAACTTGAAGCCGCTCATGTCGTTCGACAGGAACTTCACCGAGTTCGGCAGGCGGTCGCCGTTGAAGCGGTCGAAGTCGCCCTGGTGGATCGCGTAGCCGCTGCCCCACGCCGAGATGTTGTAGATCGACACGAGTTCGTTGGTGATGTCGAGCTGGTTGCCGAACGACAGCGTGCCCCAGTCGTTCTGCAGGCCCACATACGCCTGCCGGCCGAATTCCGCGCCGCCGAAGCCGAGTTGCCCGTTGCCGAGGTGGAAGCCGCTCTCGAGCACGAACACGGCCTTCAGGCCGCCGCCCAGGTCTTCGGTGCCCTTGAGGCCGAAACGGTTTCCGTAGGCAACGCCGTCGTCGAACTTGACCACGTGCGAACCGCCCGTGTTGTTCACGTACGTGATGCCCGCGTCGAGAATCCCATACAGCGTCACGCTGCTTTGCGCATGCCCGATGGCGGGAATACAGGCCGCGCATGCAAGCGCGGCGGCTACGGCAACTTTCTTTTGCTTCATTGTCGACCACCCTCCCTGAACCGTTCGATGGATAGAATCTCGTCCCGGCGCGTGCCGCGATGCGCCGGTGGATTCGAATTCAGACCGCCCCGCTGGCCCCGGTATTTCGTTTTCCGCAATAACGCAGCCATTGGCGAAAAATACAAACCCATATTTCAGGTCACCCGTCTGAAGGCGACACTAAATGGTCACGATGCGACGGGTCGGGAAAACACGTAGACAGGCGGCACGGTAAAAACCGGCCGCCCGGAGGGAGGAAATTAGCGACCGTCGAGGGCCGTGCGCACGGCCGGCAGGCCCGGCGCGCCGGCCGCCGTCGTCACGCCGTCGAGCCAGCCGGCGACCAGCGCGGGCTCGGCTTTCAGCGCATGCTGCGCCGCGAGCGCGGGCGACGTCTTGTGCTCGAGCATGTCGGCGATCATCCGGTTCTCGACGTCGACGGAGAACGTCATCTGCCGGAACAGCCGCACGAGGTTCGCGCACTGGCCGGCGAACCCGGCACGCGTGACCGTGTTGACCGTCGCGCCGCCGTAGTTCGGGCCGAAATACGCATCGCCGCCCGACAGATACGTCAGATGGAACTTCGTGTTCATCAGATGCGGCTCCCAGCCGAGAAACACGATCCAGCGCTTGTCGCGCACCGCGCGCTCGACCTGCGTGAGCATGCCCGTCTCGCTCGATTCGACGAGCGACCAGTTCGCGGACCCCAGCGCATGGTCGGACAGCATCCGCTTGATGTTCTGGTTCGCGGGCGCGCCGGGCTCGATCCCGTAGATCTTGCCGCCGAAGCGGTCCGCGTAGCGCGCGAGATCGGCGAATGTATGCACGCCGGCGGCGGCCACATAGTCGGGCACCGCGAGCGTGAACTTCGCACCGCTCAGGTTCGCGTGCAGCACGTCGATCGATTTCTCGTCGACGAACGGCTTCACGAGCGGCCCCTGCGCGGGCATCCAGTTACCGAGGAACACGTCGACCTGCCCTTTCTTCAACCCCTGGTACGTAATCGGCACCGACAGGTTCGCCACATCCTGCCGGTAGCCGAGCGCCTTCAGCACGACGCCCGCCATCGCGTTCGTCGCGTCGATGTCGGTCCAGCCGGGCGCCGCCATCTTCACGTCGCCGCACGTCTGCGGATCGGCGGCATACGCAGGCAGCGCCGCCACCACGCACGCGGCGGCGGCGAGCGCCGCGCCGATCCTTCGGATTGCTGCATTGCATTGCCGTTTCATGGTTCGCTTCCTCCGTCGTTCTTCAATGACCGCGATGCGGTACGTTCAGCGCCCGACGCGCGGAAAACGCGCCATCGCTTCGAGCGTATCGAGTTCGATGTGATTGCGCATGTAGCGCTGGCTCGCGTCGGTGAACGGCTGCCAGTCCCACGCGTGGATGCGGCCCTGCGTCGTCGCCGCGTAATGGAAGCGCCGGCGCCGCTGGCTCGCGCGCACCTGCCGGTCCAGTTCGGGCAGGTTCCAGCGCTGCGCGGCCTCCGCGCGGAACGCGGCGAGCACGTCGGCGGCTTCCGGCCGGCCGGCGAGGTTCGTCAGCTCGCGCGGATCGTCCGACAGGTTGTAGAGCTGGTCGGGATCGGCCGGGCAATGCACGTATTTCCAGTCGCCGCGGCGGATCATCACGACCGGCGCGAGCGCGCCTTCCGCAAGGTATTCGCCGAGCGCGACATCGTGCGCGGGCGTGCCGTGCAGGTGCGGCACGAGGCTCGCGCCGTCGACCGGGTCCGGCCATCCGGGGTCCGGCCAGCCGCCGGCGGGCGCGGCGCCGGCCAGCTCGACGAGCGTCGGCAGCAGGTCGACGTGCGACACGGGCCCGCGCACCCGCGCGGCATCGAAGCGGCCCGGCGCGTGGACGATCAGCGGCACGCGGCAGCCGCCTTCGAAGAACGTCATCTTGTACCAGAGCCCGCGCTCGCCGAGCATGTCGCCATGGTCGGACGTGACGATCACGATCGTGTCGTCGGCGAACCCGCATTGCTCGAGCGCGGCCAGCACGCTGCCGAACTGCGTGTCGACGTAGGACGTCGCGCCGTAATACGCGCGGCGTGCGGCGCGGATCTGCGCGTCGGTCGGCGGCGTGCGATCGTTCTCGCAGACGAAGCGCAGCCGCTGCGAATGCGGATCGCTGTCGGCCGCATCGAACCGCACGGCCGGCATGTCGATCTCGTCATCGTCGTAGCGATCCCAGTATTCGCGCGTGATCGCATACGGGTCGTGCGGATGGGTCAGCGACACGACCATGCAGAACGGCCGCGCATCGTGCCCGGCCGCGCGCTCGCGCGCGACGTCGTACAGCTTCTGCTTCGCGGCGAACGTCACTTCGTCGTCGAAGTCGAGCTGGTTCGTTCGCACGCACGGGCCGGCGTCGAGCACCGAACTCATGTTGTGATACCAGCTCGGCCGCTCGGTCGGGCTGTCCCAGTCGGGCACCCAGCCGAAATCGGCCGGATAGATGTCGGTCGTGAGGCGTTCCTCGAAGCCGTGCAACTGGTCGGGCCCGCAGAAATGCATCTTGCCGGACAGCATCGTCCGGTAGCCGCCCGCGCGCAGGTAGTGCGCGAACGTCAGCGTTTGCGCGGGCAATTCGGCCGCGTTATCGTAGGCGCCGATCCCCGACGGCAGCTTGCCGGTCAGCAGCGAGAAGCGCGACGGCGCGCACAGCGGGCTCGCGCAGTACGCGGCGTCGAACACCACGCCTTCGGCGGCGAGCCGGTCGAGCGTCGGCGTGCGGGCGACGCGGTTGCCGTACGCCGGCAGCGCGAACGGCGTGAGCTGGTCGGCCATCAGGATCAGGATGTTGGGTGTCGGGTTCGTCATCGGCGGTCGTGGGGAAAGCGGTGTTCGAATGGAACGGCTCGTCGCCCGGGCAGCGAGACGTCCGGCATGACGGAGGCGGTCCGCAGAAACTGCCGCGCGTAAGGGCCGCGCTGGCTAGAATCGCGGAATGCGTTGCGCGGCGGCGCATGAAGCGCATGTGCCGCACCGTCCGCCGCACTATCGCCCGCCCGAATTCGCGCGGGTAGGCGTCCGGCCCTTATGGGGCCATTAGAGGGGCTTATGTCGGGACTTATGTCGAAATCCGAACCGTTACCGTCGATGCAGGCGCTGCGCGCGTTCGAATCGGCCGCCCGGCTCATGAGCTTCACGGCCGCCGCGCGCGAGCTCGGCTCGACACAGCCGGCCGTGAGCCAGCAGGTGTACCAGCTCGAAGCCGAGCTCGGCGTGCCGCTGTTCGAACGCAGCCCGCGCGGCGTCACGCTGACGGCCGACGGCGAGTGCCTGTACGAAGCCGTGCGGCTGAGCCTCGACACGCTGCGCGGCGCGACCGCGACGCTGCGCGCGCGCCGCGAGCACGGTGCGCTTACGATCGTCACCGATTTCGGTTTCGCGACCTACTGGCTGATGCCGCGCCTGGCCGGACTGAAGCGCGTGATGCCGGACGTCGACGTGCGCGTCGTCACGTCACAGGATTACGACGCGCAGCGCGACCACGGCGACATCGCGATCCTGTTCGGCGACGGCCACTGGCCGTCGTGCACGGCCGCGCGGCTGTTTCCGGAATCCGTCACGCCCGTCTGCTCACCCGTGTTCCGCGACGCGCACCCGGGCGTCGCGCGGGCCGACCACCTGCTCGCGCTGCCGCTGCTGCACGTGCAGCCGACGCGCCCCGAGCGCTGGCTGTCGTGGTCGGGCTGGTTCGACGCGCACGGGCTCGAACCGCCGCCCGCCGCCCGCGGCGTGACCTTCAACAGCTATGCGCTCGTGATCCATGCGGCGCTGCTCGGCGAAGGCGTCGCGCTCGGCTGGTCGCCGCTCGTCGACGAGCTCGTCGGGGCCGGCCAGCTCGTGAAGCTGGTCGACGCGCCCGTCGTCACGCCGCGCGGCTACTTCCTGGTACGGCCGCCGCAGCGGCCCGAGCCGGACGCGACCCACGTGTTCCGGCGCTGGCTGCTCGATGCGTGCGCGGCGGCCTGACGCAGCGCGCCCGCCCTCGTTTCCGTTCCCCCTTCCCCGCTCCCGGCCCGCTGGCGCACCGATACCAGCCACACGGCGCGTTGGTTCTATCCGCGCCGAAATCGTCCTGATTTACTTGAGCCTCCCGCTATCCGCGCGGCGCGGCGCTGTCGTGCGCCGCCGCGCGGCCGTGCGCCCCATGCCATCCGAGGAGTCTCATGACCGCCGAGCACCGCCCCGATCAATTCGTCCTGACACTGTCGTGCCCGAGCGCGGCCGGCCAGGTCGCCGCCGTCGTCGGCTTTCTCGATCGCCATCGCTGCTACGTCGATGCGCTGAACGTGTTCGACGACGATCTCAGCAACCGCTTCTTCGTGCGCTGCGTCTTTCATCCGACGGATGAAACGCTGCAGATCGACGCGCTGCGCCAGGAATTCGCGCCGATCGCGTCCGGACTCGGCGGCCACGAGGGCGACATCCAATGGGCGATCCACGACGTCAATGCACGCCCGAAGGTGCTGATCATGGTGTCGAAGCTCGAGCACTGCCTCGCGGATCTTCTGTTCCGCTGGCGAATGGGCGAGCTGAAGATGGACATCGTCGGCATCGTGTCGAACCATCCCGACTTCGAGCCGCTCGCCGCGCAGCACGGGCTGCCGTTCCGGCACTTCCCGATCACGGCCGATACCAAGGCGCAGCAGGAAGCGCAATGGCTCGACTTCTTCGAATCGAGCGGCGCCGAGCTCGTGATCCTCGCGCGCTACATGCAGGTGCTGTCGCAGGAGACGAGCGCGAAGCTCGCGCACCGCGCGATCAACATCCATCACTCGTTCCTGCCCGGCTTCAAGGGCGCGAAGCCGTATCACCAGGCGCATGCGCGCGGCGTGAAGCTGATCGGCGCGACCGCGCACTTCGTCACCGACGATCTCGACGAAGGCCCGATCATCGAGCAGGTCGTCGAGCGCGTCGATCATGCGCTGCGGCCGGAGCAATTGCTTGCGGTGGGGCGCGATGTCGAAAGCCTCACGCTCGCGCGCGCGGTGAAGGCGTTCATCGAGCGGCGGGTGTTCTTGAACGGGGATCGGACGGTGGTGTTTTCGTAAGCGCGTCGCGCGTGTGCGGCTCGCGGGCCACGGCGCCCGGCCCCGCCTCAGTTGTTGCGAACGAGGAAATCGGCCGGCGCACGGTGCGACAACACCGTGTCGACGTTGACGAGATCATTGCCGTCGAGCTTCGCGCGGACTTCGGCGGCATCCATCCCGTACCGCTGCCACCGGCGGGCCAGCCGCTCGGCGAGTATGGGCCGCGGCACGTCCAGCATCACCGCAACGTCGAACAGCGCACGCAACGTATGCCACGGCGGCGCGTCGAGCAGCAGGTAGTTGCCTTCGACGAGCACGAGCCGGGCCGCCGCCGGCACGATCGCGGCACCGGCCCGAGCGATTTCCAGATCGCGGTCGAACACCGGCACAGCGATATCGCGGCCATCGTCGACGCGCAACCGGCCGAGCAGCGCCGCAAGGCCATCCACATCGAACGTATGCGGCGCGCCCTTGCGGGCGCGATCGCCACGCGCGTTCAGCACGCGATCGTCGAAATGGAAGCCGTCCATCGCGAGCACGGCCGCCGAGCCCGGCGCGCGCGCGTCGAGATCGGCGCGCAAGCGCTTCGCGAATGTGCTCTTGCCTGCGCCCGGCGGCCCCGCAAGCGCAACGACGCGCCGCACCGCGCGTTGCGTGCGATGCAGATGGTCGGCCAATGCGTCGAAATCGACGTGTTGCTCGGCGGCCGTCGCGTCGTTCATGGCAAACGGCTCCGTTCGGCCTGCTTCAACGCCTCCTGCGCGGACTTCAATTGCACACGCGTATACGCCAGCGCATGCGAAGCCAGATCGCGGCTGTCTTCCCACAGATTGCGCCAGATCGCGAGTATGCCCTCGAGCGGCTGGCCGACGACGCGCGACGAAAAGCTCTCGAACGTGATCGGCCCCGTATAGCCGCTGAACACCAGTGCGCGGAACACGGCGGTGAAATCGACGTTGCCCGAGCCGAGATAGCCGCGATGCGAATCGCCGATGTGGAAATAGCCGAGGTAATCGCCAGTATCGCGGATCGCCGACATCACGTCCGACTCCTCGATGTTCATGTGATAGGTGTCGAGATGCACCTTGACGTTCGGCCGACCGATGCGCCGGCACAGCTCGACGCCCTGCGACGCGGTGTTGAGCACGTTCGACTCGTAGCGGTTCACGACCTCCAGCCCTAGCGTGATCCCGTGTTGCGCGGCCGTGTCCGCGACCTGCCCGAGGATGTCCGCGGCCATCGCAACGCCGGCGTGCGTTGTCGGCACCGCGTTTTTCTGGAATGCGGAATACAGGATCCCGCAGACGTGCGTGGCGCCGCAGTCGTGTGCGACACGCAGCACGTCCTCCAGCTTCGCCTTGCCGCGCGCCGCGCGAGCCGCGTCGCCGCTCGAGATGTCCGTCTGTGCATCGAGCCCGAGCGAAAACGTGATGCCGAGACCGTGCCGCTCGAGTTCGCGCCGCGTGAATTCAGCGTCGATGGACGCCGGATCGAGCGCCGGCACCTCGATGAAGTCGAATCCGGTTTCGGCGGTGCTGGCGATCGCGCGCGCGCATTCGTCGCGGCTCCAGCCGGCCTCCCAGACCAGTGCATGTACGCCAAGCTTGTTCATTCATTCTCCTTTCGTCGATGGTGTGCCGGGCCGCCGAACGCGCCATCCGGCACGTAGCCGGCGAACGGACCGGTAAACGCCGTGCGCCCATGCCCAGCGGGCCAGCATCACGGCAAGCAGGAACGCGCCCCACAGCGCGGTGGCAAGGTGCTGGCTCGCGCCGAGCAGGTTGAGCCCCGACGCGATTACCTGGAGGATCACCAGCGCGATCACGACCGGCACGACGCGGCCGAACCCGCCGAACGGATCGACGCGCCCGAGAAAGCAGGCGAGTACCGAAATCAGCAGAAACGCTTCGCCGTGCCCGACCCGCACCGAATTGAAACGGGACAGCATCACGATGCCGGCGACGCCGCACATCAGCCCGGACAGCATGTAGATGCGCGTGATTGCGCGCGCGGTCGCGATCCCCGAATAGCGGGTCGCCTCGACGTTCGAGCCGATCATCCGCGTCGCGAAGCCGAGCCGCGAATACGCCATCAGCACATGCCAGCCGAGCGCGCAGCCCGCGAAGATCCACAGCGGTATCGGCACGCCGAGCCAGAGGCCGTTGCCCATCGCGCGGACGAGCGGCGGGAACCCGGAGATGTCGCCGCCGCGCGTCAGGAATTCGCCGAGCCCGCGCAGGAAGATCATCGCCGACAACGACACGAGGATCGGGCTCGCGCCCGTATGCGCGATCACCGCGCCGATCAGCCAGCCGGCCGCCGCCCCCGTCGCCAGCGCCGCGAGCATGCCGAGCGCGATCGTGCCGGCGCCGGCGTCCGCGCCGCCGTGCGACTGGATGACCCATGCCATCGCGAGCCCGGCGAGGTTGGCCGTGAATGTCACCGCAAGGTTGAAGCCGCCCGAGATCAGCGGCATCAGCATCGCCAGCGTGAACAGCCCCAGTTCGGGAAGCTGGAACGCGATCGACACGAAGGTGCCGCCCGTCAGGAACCGGTCCGACGCAATACTCATCGCGGCGGCGACGAACGCGAGCAAACCGAGCAGGCCGACCACGTCGGCCGGAATCAGCGGCCCCGCTGCGGGCCGGGGAAGACGGGTGGTCATGATTGCGTCCTCGCATTCGACGATGGAAAGCGCGAACCGATGAGGCGCGCGACACGATCGCTCGACAGCGTGATCGCGATCAGGATCACCGCACCGACGATCATCTTGAACGCATACGGCGACACGCCGAGCAGGTTCAGGCCGTTCGCGGCGATGGAGACGAGCACGATCCCGAGAATCGCGCCGAGCACCGTGCCGCGGCCACCGCCGAGCCGCGCGCCGCCGAGCACGACGGCGGCGAGCACGTCGAGTTCGCGGCCGTACAGCGCATTGGGCACCACTTCCTGGACGTAGTGCGCCTGCATCAAGCCGGCGATGCCGGCCATCATCCCGAGCCAGCCGTATGCGACGTAGTGCATCGTGCCGAGATCGATGCCGACGCGACGCGCAGCTTCGGCGTTGTCGCCGGCCGCATAGAGTTGACGGCCGAGCGTCGTGCGCCGCAGGAGAAACCAGGTCGCACCAACCGCGACGATCATCGCCGCGACCGGCAGCGCGAGATCGGCGGCGCCGCTGGCCGTGTCGACGTGCACCAGCGAGATCCGGTTCATCCACCAGTCCGGCAGGTCGTAGATCGACACGCCGCCGGTCACGAACATCAGGCCGCCGAAGAACACGTTGAACGTCGCGATCGTCGCGACGATCGACACGACGCGAAACCGATGGATGATCGTCGCGTTCACGGCGCCGAGCAGGCACCCGAAGCCGGCTGCTACGGCGACGCCCAGCGCCCAGTTGCCGCCGCCGAGCCGGAGCATCGCGAGCGCGGTCAGGTACTGAACCACCGACGCGCCGACCGCGAACGAAATGTCGATGCCGCCCGCCACCAGCACGACCAGCAGGCCGGCCGCGAAGATCAGGTTCACGGAACTCTGGTTCAACAGGTCGAACAGGTTCGGCAGTGTAAGGAATGTCGACGTCGACAGGCCGAGGCCGATCGCCATCGCGGCAATGACGGCGAGCAGCAGCGCCTCGACCGAGCCGATTCCGAGTTTGTGCAGGTCACGCATGGATGTCTCGCTCGATCTGGTCGATGGAGGTGCAGCCCGGCACATAGTCGGCGACGATGCAGCCATCGCGCATGTGCAGGATCCGGTCTGCGTTGAAATAGACTTCCTGAATCTCGTCCGAGATCAGCACGATCGCCATGCCCGCCGCGGCCAGCTCGCGAATGATCGCGAAGATGCCGGCCCGCGCGCCGACGTCGACGCCAACCGTCGGTGCATCGAGAATCAGCAGCTTCGGCCGCGTTGCGAGCCATTTGGCGAGCACGACGCGCTGCTGGTTGCCGCCGGACAGCGTCGACACCGCGTCGCCGGGCTGGCCGATCTTGATCGCGAGCCGGTCGACCCAGTCGCGAATCAGCGCATCGCGCCTGCGCGGCGAAATCAGCCGCGCGGCGTCGAGCAACTCGTCGAGCACCGTCATCACCGTGTTGTCGCCGATCGATTGCGGCTGCACGAGCCCCAGTTGCAGCCGGTCTTCCGACACGTACGCAATGCCCGCCCGAATTGCGTCGCGATTGGAACGGCACGCGAGCCGCTTGCCGTCGAGCTCGATCGTGCCCGCGTGTGGCCGCGACATCCCGAATAGCGACAGCGCGAATTCGGTGCGCCCTGCGCCGAGCCGGCCCGTGATGCCGAGAATCTCGCCGCGCCGTACGGTCAGCGACACGCGGTCATATTCGCCGCGCCGCGACAGGCCCTCGACGCGCAGCACGAGCGGCTCGGCCGACAGGTCCGTCGTGCGCACCGCGTAGTCGAACGTGCGCCCGGTCATCAGCTCGGTGAGCCGCGTCTGCGTCATGCCGGCCGTCGGAAACGTGCCGACGTAGCGGCCGTCGCGCATCACGGTCACGCGGCTGCACACGTCGAGCACCTCGGCGAGCCGGTGACTGACGAACACGACCGCGATGCCGTCGGCCGACAGGCGCCGCACGATCGCGAGCAGCGCTTCGGTCTCCGCATGGCTCAGCGACGCGGTCGGCTCGTCCATGAACACGAGCCGCGCATCGGCGACGAGCGCGCGCGCGATCGCCACCACCTGGCGTTGCGCGATCGACAGCCGGCGCACCGGCCGGTCGAGATCGAGCGGCACGCCGAGCCGCGACAGAATCTGCCGCGCGGCCGCCTTCATCCTGCCGTAGTCGACGAGCCGCGGACGCGCGCCGAGGTTCTGTTCGAACGCGATGTTCTCGGCCACCGTCATCTCCGGAAACAGCGCGAGATCTTGCCAGATCACCTGAATGCCGAGTTCGCGCGCCCGCACCGGGTTCAGCTCCGCGACCGGCCGCCCGTCGAAGCGGATCGACGCGTCCGGCTCCGGTCGATACACGCCGCTGACGATCTTGATCAGCGTGCTCTTGCCGCAGCCGTTTTCACCGGCGAGGCACAGCACTTCGCCGGGCCGCACGTCGAAACGCACGTTCTGCAACGCATGCACGCCGCCGAACACCTTCGACACGCGTTCGAGTTCGAGCAACGCCGGCGCGTCGACCGCATCCGCACCCGGCGACACATCCGATCGCGCGGACGCAGCGCGACTGGGTGAATGGACTGACATCATTGCAACCCTCCTGTGCGAGCCGCGTCGACACGGCCCGTTTGCGTCGCGTCGCTCAGAGCCCCTGCTTCGCGAGCGTGTCGACGGTCTTTTCGTTGAGTTCGACGAGTTGGTTGACGATCAGGTTGTGTCCTTCGGGATACACGACGCCGAGCCCCGGAATGGTCGCGCCGCCCTTCACCGGCTGCCCCGTCGCCAGCATCGTGCCGAGCGTAACGAACACTTCGCCGGCCTGTTCGGGATTCCACATGTAGCCGCCCGTCAGCACTCCCTCGTGCACGAGCCGGCGGCCCTGCCCCGGCGAGAACGGGCCAAGCACGACGACCTTGCCCTTTGCCTGCCGCTCCGCGACGGCACGCGCGGCGCCGATCGGCCCCTGGCTGCCGAATGCGAGAATCGCCTTCAGGTTCGGATGCGCGCGCATCAGGTCGAGTGCGGTCTTGCGCGATGCGTCGACGTCCTCGGCGACGCCGTAGCGATCGCCGACCAGCTTCATGTCCGGCGCGTTCGCCTTCAGGTATGCGATTGCCGCATCGGCCCACGCGTTGTGCAACGGCACGGTCAGCGAACCGACGAACACCGCATATTCGCCCTTGCTGCCCACTGCGCTCGCGAGGCTCTTCGCATAGGCTTCGCCGAAGCCCTTCGCGGACGCGAGCTCGAAGTTCCAGTCGACGTTCTGCTGGTTCGGCGACTCGTGCGTGACGACCTTGATGCCGGCCGCGCGGGCGCGCTGCAGCACCGGTTCGAGCACCTTCGCGTCGTTCGGCACCACGCCGATCACGTCGACGCGCTGCGCGATCAGATCCTCGATCGCGCGCACCTGCAGCGCGGGGTCGGCGCTCGTCGGCCCGACCATGAACGCCTTCACGCCGAGTTGCTCCGCCCGCTTGCGGATGCCGGCGTCCATTGCGTTGAACCACGGGATACCGCCGATCTTCACGACGATCCCGATCACCGGCTTGTCCGGCGACGCCACGGCAAGCCCCGTAGCGAGCACGAATGCGATAAAGCCCGCGCACAGCGTGCGCACGAAATTTCCTGACATGTCTCCTCCATCGGAAGGCGACCGTCGCACCGACATCGAGAGAGGGCGCGTACGGCCAGTTGCTAAATCCATTCAGCAATTTATTTGCTTTATGCTGAATGGATTCAGCTCGACTGAGAAGCACGGGAAAACCCGAATATGGACATGCAACGCAAAGCGCATACCGTCGGGGACAGAAAAACGACGCCAGGAGAATCGACGCAGATGGCCCGCAACACCACCGGACGCAAGTCCACGATCTACGACATCGCGAAAGCGACCGGCTCGTCTACGGCGACCGTCAGCATGGTGCTCAACGGCACGTGGGCGCGCTACCGGATCAAGGAAGACACTGCGAACCGCATCCTCGCGTGCGCGCAGGCGCTCGGCTACAACGTGAACCTGAGCGCGCGCGGGCTGCGGCTGTCGCGCTCGGGGCTGGCCGGGATGATCATCCCGCACTATCGCAACCGTTTCTTCGCGGGGCTAGCCGAGACGTTCGAGGACGAAGCGCGTCGTCGCGGCCTGTGTCCGATCGTCGTCGGCACGCAGCGCGATCCGGCCATCGAATTGAGCGTTACGCAAACGCTGCTCGCGCAACGGGTTGAATGGCTGTTCGTCGCCGGCGTGCACGACCCCGCGCCGCTGAACGCGCTGTGCGACAAGGCTGGCGTGCCGTCGATCAACCTCGATCTGCCCGGCCCCGGCGCGCCGTCGGTCGTATCGGACAACCGCAGCGGCGCCCGCGCGCTGACCGACAGACTGATCGACAAGATGCTCGCGCGCGGCGATTCGCCTCACGCGCTGATTCTGCTCGGCGGAATTGCCGACGAATACGCGACGGAGATGCGCATCGCCGGATTTCGCGACGCATTCAAAGCCCGCCAACTGAAGCCGCCGCCCGCTCATGCGATCGAGTGCTGCGGCTATAGCCCCGACGCAGCGCGGCAGGCGCTCGCTCGACGCTATGCGGCGCTCGGCCGGCTCCCGGCCGGCATGCTGATGAACTCGATCACGGCGTTCGAAGGGTTGGTCTGCTTCGCGTCGGAGCTGACGTGGGACATCTGGCAGCGCACCGCCGTCGGCTGCTTCGACTGGGATCCATTCGCCGCACGCCTGCCGTTCGACGTGACGATGCTGCGTCAGGACGTGCAGAAAATGATTGCGGAAGCGTTCGCGCTGCTCGATGCCGCCGACGCCACGCCGCATCCGACGGTTATGGTGCCGACGCGTTTCATGCGCACGCTCGACGACGACACGACGGCACTCGACGACACGCGCACCGAATGACGACCGCATGCCGCAAGCCGACCGTCGAATGACGAAAGCCCGGCGGCATCGGCCGACCGGGCTTCGTTGAGCGAGGCTACGCGGACACGCCACGGCACCGGCCCGGCTTGCGCCGTGTCGCGCAACTTCGCGTCGTTTCGCCGGGATTGCGACGCGATGGTCGCTCCCGTCGGTCGACGCTTCAGTGGCTCACTTCACCCACGCGAAGTAATACGACAACCAGATCGTCAACCCCGCACCGATCAGCGCCGCATACGGCATCAAGTTCAGCCACAGCGCGCGCTTCGGTACTTCCAGCTCCATGTCGCGCTGCATCTGCTCGGGGAAGCGGCCGCGATCCTGCCAGTAGTGGCGGAACAGGAACACCGGCACGATCAGCAGCATCGCGATCAGCCCGTTGCGCAGCGTGCCTTCGCCCTGCAGGTTCGCGCCCGCGCCGACGTAGACGAGGTTCGCATAGCCGCAGATCGCGCCGCCGACGAGCAGCCAGGTCGGGCAGCGGAACGGCCGATCCCAGTTGCCGCGATCCATCCGGTGGATCCAGCCCGACTGAAGATTCAGGAATACGAACAGCATGTAGCAGACGTTCGAGATCGACAGCACCGTCATGTAGTCCGACATCATCAGCAACACGAGGTTGAAGCCGAGGTCGGTCCACATCGCGCGGGTGGGCGAGCCGTGCTCGTTCACGTGCGACAGGTACTTCGGCAGCCAGCCGTCGACCGATGCCTGGTACAGCGTGCGCGACGAGCCCATCATCGACGTCATCACGATCAGCAGGATCGACAGCATCAGCATCACGACGACCGCATTCGCGACCCATGCACCGCCGCCGACGATCTTCGCCATCGCGGCCGCGACGCCGGTGCCGTCGCCGATCGACGGATCGAGCATCGCCTGCGTGCCGAGCGCGCCCTGGAACGCCATCGGCACGAGCGTCATCACGACCAGACACAGCGCACCCGACCAGAAGATCGCCTTGGCGGTATCGCGCCGCGGATCGCGGAACTCGCGCGTATAGCAGACGGCCGTCTCGAAACCGTACGAGGCCCAGCCAGCCATGAACATCGCGCCGAGCGCCATCGTCACGCCCTGCCCGTTCCACGAGCCGAAGGTCGCGGCCGTGAGGTTGCCCTGCGCGTCGTGACCCAGCGGCAGCAGCGGGAGCAGGTTCGACATCGGCACGTCGCCGGTGACGAACGGCACGATGCCGACGATCAACAGCGGCGTGAGCGATGCAATGCCGAGAATGCGCTGCGTCCGTGCAGCCTTCGACGCACCGCTGTGCTGAAGCTTGAACGTGATGAGAAGCAGAATCGTCGCGATGATGAACGTCGCGTTGATTCGCAGGGAAAGACCCGGCTTGATGAACCCCAGATCCGCAATCCTGAGCTGCCAGTGCAGCACCGCCGCATTGGCAGGAAAGAGACTCGTGAGCGCATAGCTCGCCGCGAGGCCGCAGCCGAGCGCGAGCATCGGCGACCACGCAAGCCAGTTGCACCACACGGAAACCGGGGCAATCAGTTTGCTGTAACGCACCCAGCCGATCGCGCCATACACCGACGCGCCGCCCGATTTATGGGGAAATAGCCCGGATATTTCCGCATAAGTCGCGCTTTGAACCAGCCCCATCGTGATCGCGGCGATCCAGATCGCCCACGCGGGCTGGCCGATCGTCGCGCATACGCCGCCGATCGTGAACAGCACGCCTGCCGGCACGCCGCTCGTCACCCAAAAAGCGTCTTTCCAAGTGAGGCCACGATGCAGCGTATGGCCCGTCGAATCATGTGAGATGGTTGCCTCAACATCACTGGTGCGATTAGCACGCAGTCCTGCCTGACTCATCCAATTCCTCCTCTCGATCAGTGTTAGCGCTTCAGCGCTTACTCTGTTCCGATGCAAAGCAGATGACTCCGCACAAGGGCGCTAGTGTAACAACTTACGCGCTTTTTTGCAGAATTCGCAAAACAATTCCGAGATATGGCCGCAGTGAATCACAATTGTTTCGGATTCCTGCGTGCCATTCTCGGTGCATTTTTTTGTCGATTCGTATAACGTACTTTTCGGTGATTACTGGACGCCTTCAGTCCACGAATTCACACGATCCGAATGGGCCGCAATCCACGCGTCGGCGGCCGCTTCCGGCTTCGATCCGTTCTGGATCGCGAGCATCACGCTGTCGATTTCACCCGGCTTCCACTGGAATTTCTTCAGGAACGCGACGACCGGCTTCGCCTTCGTTTCGAGCCCCGGATTCACGACGCTGTCGACGTGCTCCGCGCCGCCAAACACCTTCTTCGGATCTTCGAGGAAGCGCAGCTTCCACTTCGCGAACATCCAGTGCGGCGCCCAGCCGGTCACGATGACCGGCTTGTTCGCACCGACGGAGCGGGACAGCTCGGCCGTCATCGCACTGCCCGAGCTCGGCATCAGCGTGTAGCTCAGCCCGTAGTTCTTGATCGCTTCGTCGGTCTTGCGCATCACGCCCGCACCGGCATCGATGCCGACGATCCGGCCGCCGAAGCTGCTCTTCTCGGCGTTCAGGTCCTCGATGCTCTTCGCCTTCACGTAATCGGGAACGATCAGGCCGATCTTCGCGTCGGGAAAGTTCGCGCCGACGTCGACGACCTTGCTCTTGTATTCGCTCCAGTACGAGCCGTGCGTGACGGGCAGCCACGCGGACAGCGTCGCATCGAGATCGCCGCGCGCGACGCCCTGCCACATGATCCCGGCAGCGACCGGCACGAGCTTCACCTCGTAGCCGAGCTTCTTCTCGATGACACGGGCCGCGACGTTCGACGTCGCGACGCTGTCGTCCCAGCCTTCGACGTAGCCGATTTTCAGCGTCGGCTTCGTATCGGCGAGCGCCGATGCGCTCAATGCCACCATCGCCGACAGGGCGCCGGTCCAAAGCAGTTTTCCAAACAGTTTCATGGTCGATCTCCTGGGTCTGCGCACCGTGCGCGTTGTCTCTCTAGGTTCTTCAACCACAAATCCGCGGTATCGTTGTTTTCCGACGGATGCTTGTCCGGACGCGACGCGCCCGGACAGCCGATGGCGAGTTTCGACTACTTGTCGATCACGAGATCCGACAGCGGCTTGCTGCAGCACAGCAGCACCATCCCCTGATCGATCTCGCGCTGGCGGATGCCGCCGTTGTGTTTCATCTCGACCTGCCCCGACACGAGCTTCACCTTGCAGGTGCCGCACATGCCCTGCGTGCACGATGCCGGCAGCCGCACGCCCGACTGGCGCGCCGCGTCGAGCACGTGCTGCGCCGAGCCGCACGAGATCTCGCGGTTGCTCTTCGCGAAGCTGACCGTGTACTGCTTCGTGCCGGCGTCGCCGCCTTCGGCCGGCGGCGCAAGCTCGGCGAGCAGTTCGTCGCTCGCGGTCTGCGCGAGCGTCTCGAACGAGAAGCTTTCCTCGTGATACTGCTTGCGATCGAAACCGGCTTCGTCGAGCAGGTCGCGCACCGCCTTCATGTACGGCGCGGGGCCGCACGTGAAGATCTCGCGTTCCATGAAATCCGGTGCGATCAGCTTCAGCAGCGGCAGCGTCAGGAAGCCCGTGACGCCCGGCCAGTTGGTGCGTGCGCCGACGCGCTCGACGACGAACGACGTGCGGAAATTCGTATGGTTCGACGCGATCAGGTCGAGCTCGCGCGCGAAGATGATGTCGTCCGGCGTGCGTGCGCTGTGCACGAACAGGATGTCGCGATCTTCCGCGAGATCATGGTGTGCACGGCTCATCGACATCAGCGGCGTGACGCCCGAGCCGGCCGACAGGAACAGGTACTTGCGCGCCGGATGCCGTGCGCACGTGAATTCCCCGGCCGGGCCGAGCACGCGAATCGACGCGCCCGGCTGCAGGTTGTCGTGCAGCCAGTTCGACACCTTGCCGCCCGGCACGCGCTTGACCGTGATCGAGATCGTGTGCGGCCGCGCCGGCGACGACGAGATCGTGTAGCACCGGTTGATCGTTTCGCCGTCGATGTCGAGCTCGAGCGTGATGAACTGCCCGGGCTCGAACGAGAACGTGCGGCCCTGCGGCGAACGAAAGAAGAAGCTCTTCACGTCGTGGGTTTCCTGCCGCACGTGGCAGCACACCAGCGTTTCCTCGACGTCGCTCGTCCAGCGCTCGGGCAGCGCGTTCCAGAAGGCCGGGTGCGTCACCCGGCTGTCCACCGGCTCGAAATTGGCCGCATCTCGCATCATGTCTTGCTCCGCTTATACGCTGCTGGGTACTACGCGCCGGTTTTTTCGGCGAGCCGGCCGATGTACCAGGCCGAGAATTTTTCGACGAGACCTTCCGTGTACGGCGAATACGGGCCCGGCTCGTACGCGCTGCTGGTCGCGCCGCGCTGCGAGAATTCGACGAGCGCGCGATCCTGGTCGTTGGTCGCGTTCCACACGGCCGTGAGGTTCTTCACGTCGTAGTCGATGCCTTCCTTCGCGTCCTTGTTCACGAGCCACTTCGTACGCACGAGCGTCTTGCCGGCCGACAGCGGGATCACCGAGAACGTCACGATGTGATCGCTCATGAAGTGGTGCCACGAGTTCGGCTGCGTCCAGAACGACAGCCCGCCGAGGTCGGCCTTGTCGAAGCCGCCGAGCAGCTTCTTCGACGCGACCTTCGCGTCGAGCGTCTGCGATTCGCCGTGGCGGTCCAGCGGCAGCCGCTGCGTGCGGAAACCCGTCACGTCGGACAGCTTTTCGATTTCGGCGGACGGCAGGCCCATCTCGGCCCACTCCTTGCCGCGGCGCACGCAGGTTTCCGCGAACGCGTCCATGCCTTCGGCGTTCGCGTCGGAACGCTGGTAGCCGAAGCCGTATTCGTACAGCGAGATCGTCAGCTCCGGATGGTTCGCGACGCAGTGATAGCACTCGCGATTGTTCTCCATCGTCAGCTTCCAGTTGCCTTCCTCGATGATGTCGATCTGCGCGGCGATCTTCGTGTTCGGCAGGTCGTGCGGCAGCAGGTACGGCTCCATCTCGGCGCGCATCTGCGCGAAATCGACCGGCGGCTCGTCCGCGAGGCAGATGAAGATCAGGCCCGCGAGGTTCTCGACGTGCACCGACTTCAGGCTGTGCTTGCAACGGTCGAACTTCTCGCCCATGTGCTCGGCGAACATCAGCTGGCCCGTCAGGTTGTAGGTCCAGCTGTGGTACGGACACACGATGTTGCCGACCGAGCCCTTATCTTCGTTGCACAGGCGCGCGCCGCGGTGACGGCAAACGTTGTGGAACGCGCGGATCGCCATGTCGTCGTCGCGCACGATCAGGATCGAATCGCTGCCCAACTGCACGGTCACGTAATCGCCCGGCTCGGGAATGTCCGGTTCGATCGCCACCTGGATCCAGTGCTGGCGGAAAATCGCCTCCATGTCGAGCGCGAAGATGTCCTCGCTCGTGTAGAACGGTGCGTCGAGGCTGTGCCCTTCCTTGCGCCGCTCGATCAATGCACGAATGTCTGCCGATACTTTCATCGTTTGCTCCGGATTCCTTGCATCCCTGGGTTCTTGCCGACAGGCATCAAAATCAGTAGTCGATGAGCTGATGCTCGCGCAAATACGCGAGGATCACTTGTGCTTTTTCGACCGAACTCCCTTCATTTACGACGTTGCCGCCGCGGCTTTCGGTCGTCGTCGCGGACAGCATCCGGGCATGCCCGGAGCGCTTCTCGGCGGCGACCAGTTTTACGGGTTTACGCTCGACCGGGCCGACCGTCCACGCGGCCGCGTCGGCGTCCGTGCCGGGCGCCGCGAGCGCCGGCCGGATCGCGCCGGCGCGCAGCCGCGCATACGCATAGCGCGGCTCGACACCGGCGAGCGGATGGACGGCGACGACGGCCGGCAGCGCCGCGTCGACACGCCGCCGCAGCCCTTTCGGCAAAAATTGCCGCACCGCCGCGCGGCCGCCGTCGACCGTCACGTCGACGGCCGAGCCGACGAGCGGATAGCCGAGCGCCGCGGCGACGCGGTACGGCAGCATCCCGGTGTCGTACGCGCCCTCGGCGCGCGTGCCGGTCAGCACGAGGTCGTAGCCGTCGAGACGCGCGGCGAGCGCGTGCACGGCATCGTCGCCGTCGCGGCAGGCCAGCACTTCGACCTCCCGCGCACCGAGCGCGAGATACTCGGCAAGCGCCACATTCGCGGGGTCGCCTGCATGGATCACGTCGAGCGCCGCGCGATGCTGCTCGGCGAGCTGGCGGCCGGTTTCGAGCGCGGCCGCGTCGTTGCGGCTGTAGCGCGCGACGCCGCTGACCGGATGCCGGCCGACGGACACGAGCACCGCGATGCGTTGCAAGGGGCGAGGGGCGTTCATGCGGCGACTCCTTCGGGTTCACGGGTACCGACCGCGGCCGGCGATTCGCCGCGCGCGGCCCGCGCGGCCTGGACCTGTTCGATCAGCGCGGCGATCGTCGCCTGCGCGTCGCCGACCACCGTCAGGTTCGCGCGCTTCGCGATCGGCGCGCTGCCGTCGAGGTTCACCGCGATCACGTGGCGGCAGTCCTTGATCCCCTGCAGATGCTGCACCGCGCCCGAGATGCCGAACGCGATGTACACGCTCGCCTCGACCGTCTTGCCGGTCGCGCCGACCTGCTTGTCGCGCGTGAAGTGGCCGTTGTCGACCGCGACGCGGCTCGCGCCGATCGCCGCGCCGAACACGCCGGCCAGCCGCTCGAACGCGCCGATGTCGGACACGCCGTTGCCGGCCGACACGATGAAATCGGCTTCCTCGAGCGCGACCTGGGCCGCGTCGATTTCGTCGAGACCGAGATCGCGGTACGGCTGCGCGGCGTCATGCGCCGGGCGGATGAAATCGGCGGCGACGCGTTCGCCCGCGCCGACGAACGGCAGCTTCGCTTCGACCGCGTTCTGCGCGAGCAGGACCACGTCGGGCAGCGCACGGGTGGCGAACGCACGCCCGGCCTGCGCATACGCGCCCACATGCTTCGCGTCGATCTCGACGACGTGGGTCGCGACGCTCGCGCCGGCCGCCGCCGCGTAACGCCGGCCGAGATCGCCGTCGCCCGTCGCGTTGTCGGGCACGAACACGTGCTTCGGTGCGAGCGCGGCCACGCAGGCCTGCAATGCTTGCAGTTCGCTTTCGGGATCGAACGCGCGGCGCTCGAAGCCGGCCAGCTCGAGCAGCTTGTCGACGCCGAGTTCGGCGACGTCGTCCTTCAGTTCGCCGAACGCGAGCAGCGCGACTTCGGTCTGCGCATCGGCGAGCACGGCGGCGGCGGCGATCGCCTGCCGCGAATGGTCGTCGAGCGCGCCGCGTTCGCTGTGCGCGACCACCAGCATCACGTGCTTCGGGTCTTGCAGCGCGCGGCGCGGCTTCGCGGCGGCGCCATGACCGTGCGCGGACCACTGCGCGGCGTTCGCATCGGCGCTGCCTTCCTCGCCGAGCGTGATGCGCTTCAGGCCGGCGGCCGTGATGATGAACGGCCGGCGCGGATCGATTCGTTTGATCGTATTCATCGATTCACTCCAGCGAGGCGGCGACGAGTTCGGCGACGTCGAGCACGTCGGGGCGCGGGCCCACGACGCCTTCGAGCATGGCCGTGCAGTTCGGGCACGCAACCGCGACCACGTCCGCACCGATCGTGCGTGCATCGGCGATGCGGATGTCCGGGATGCGCTGCTTGCCGGGGATGTCGGTCAGCGGCGCACCGCCGCCACCGCCGCAGCAGCGGCCGCGCATGCCGTTGCGCTCCATCTCGACGACCTGGATGCCGATCGTCTTCAACAGCTTGCGTGGCGCTTCCGTCTCGCCGTTATAGCGGCCGAGATAGCACGGGTCGTGATACGTGGTGCGCTTGTCCTGCAGCGCCTCGACGGCCTTCGGCACGATCTTGCCGCTGTCGGCCAGTTCGGCCAGATAGGTCGTGTGATGCTTGACCGTCACGCGCAGCCCGAGCGCACGGTATTCGTTGCGCAGGCTGTGCATCACGTGCGGGTCGGCCGTCACGATCTGCTTGTACGACAGCGCGCCGAGCGTGCCGATCAGGCGCTTCGCCATCTGCTGGAACGTCGCTTCATCGCCGAGGCGGCGGGCGACGTCGCCCGTGTCGGTCTCGGTCGAGCCGAGCACCGCGTAGTCGACGCCCGCCTTGTTCAGCACCGTGACGAACGCGCGCAGCGTACGCTGGTAGCGCATGTCGAATGCGCCTTCGCCCGCGACGAACAGCACGTCGACCGGCTTGCCGGGTTGCGCGACCGGGGCGCTCAGGTCGACCGACCAGTCGTAGCGCGCGGCCGTGTCGTAGCCGCCCATCGTGCCGGTCTCGCGCAGGTTCGCGAGCACTTCCTGGCCCTTGCCCGGCACCGTGCCGTGCACGAGCGTGCGGTTGCGGCGCATGTCGACGATCGCGTCGACGTGTTCGATCAGCATCGGGCATTCCTGCACGCACGCGCGGCAGGTCGTGCACGACCACAGCGTCTGTTCCTCGATCAGGCCCGACACGATCGGGCCGTTCGGCTCGCCGCGGTGCTGACCGACCGCGATACCCGGCGACGGGCTGCCCGCATACGCCGCATCGGTGCCGCCGGCCATCCCGACGACGAGATCCTGGATCAGCTTCTTCGGATTCAGCGGCTGGCCCGACGCGAACGCGGGGCACGCGGCTTCGCACTTGCCGCACTGCACGCAGGCGTCGAAGCTCAGTAGCTGGTTCCAGCGGAATTCGACCGGCTTCGCGACGCCGTACTCCTGATGTTCGATGTCCGGCAGCTTCAGCGCGGTCGGCGGCGTGGCCGTACCGTTGCCGGTGAACGATTCGCGGGTGGCCGCGAAACGCTCCTGGCGCGGGTGGAACGCGAGATGCAGCAGGCCGGCGATCGCATGCTTCATCGGGCCGCCCTTCGCGGCGCCGACCGTCATCGTGAATGCGCCGATACCGATCAGCAGCGCGCAGAGCACCGCGAACGCTCCCGACATCGCGCCGGTCGGCACCAGCATGAACAGCACGAGGCCGAGCGCGAACGAACCGAGCAGCCAGGGCAGCGTATTCCACGGGCCTTTCGACAGGCGCGCCGGCACGTCCTTCGCCGCGCGCCGACGCCACACGAACACCGCGCCGACCAGCATCGCGAGCGCCGCGAGGAAGATCAGCTTGTCGAGCCACGGCGAGTAGATCGCGAGGCCGTAGTTGACGAACACCAGCGCGAGCGCGCCGATCGCGCCGCCGGCGGTCGCGACGTGGGTCTTCGCGATGTACGGATCGCGGGCGACCACGTGGTGCAGGTCGACGAAATAACGCTTCGGGATCGCGAACAGGTTCGCGACGCCGAACGAGCCGGGCGCGGTGGCGCGCCCGAGACGCCAGTAGGACGAGCGCTTCGCGACCGCGAACGCGAGCCCCGCCACCGACAGCCACAACAGGGCGGTAATGAGGAAGGACGGGTTCATCTTTTAGAAATCCTTCACGAGACGCAGCGAGTCGTAGATCGCACCATGGACGTTGTGCATCGAGATGCAGTCGCCGACACGGAACAACAGGAAACGGCCGTTGCCGAGTTCTTCCGACAGGCACGGCTGCGGCTCGGCCGCGAACAGCGTGTGCGGATCGATCTGGCCGCGGTTCACCGATTCCGGCTTGAGCTTCCAGTACAGTTCGTCGTTCGGCGACGAACCGTTCTCGATCACCACCTGGTCGACGGCGCGCTCTTCCAGTTCTTCGGTGTACTCGTTGCGCAGCACGGCGATCATCTTGCCGTTCTCTTCATAGACGCGATCGAGCATCGTGTTCGGCGTCGGGATCACGCCGAATGCGTACAGGCGGCGATAGAAGATCGGGAACGTCGTGCCGCCGCAATCGTCGGCCACCTTCACGTCCGGCGTGACGACCTCGACCTTCGAGCCGCGGCTCGCCATGAAGTCGGCCACGCCGGCGCCCGCATGCGTGCTCACGCCGTCGAACAGCAGCACATTCTGCTTCGGCTCGACCTTGCCGGTCAGGATGTCCCATGAGCTGACGGCGAGGCCTTCGGCCACGCCCCACGCCGGCACCTGCCACGTGAAGCTCGAGCCGCCCGTCGCGAGCACGACGATGTCCGGCTTCTCGGCCATGATCATCTTCTCGTCGGCGGCCACGCCGAGGCGGCGATCGACGCCGAGGCGCTTCGTTTCCATGTCGAACCAGCGGATGATCCCCGACATCTGCTCGCGCTGCGGCGCCTTCGCGGCGATCATCACCTGGCCGCCCACTTCCGCGTTCTTCTCGAACAGCACCACGTCGTGGCCGCGCAGCTTCGCGACACGCGCCGCCTCGAGGCCCGCCGGGCCCGCGCCGACCACCACGACCTTGCGCTTCGGGCCGCGCGACTTCTCGATGATGTGCGGCATCGTCGCTTCGCGCGACGTCGCCGCGTTCTGGATGCACAGCACGTCGAGGCCGTTGTACTGGCGGTCGATACAGTAGTTCGCGCCGACGCACTGCTTGATTTCGTCCTCGCGGCCGTCGCGGATCTTGATCACCATGTGCGGATCGGCGATCTGCGCGCGCGTCATGCCGACCAGGTCGATCATGCCGTTCGCGAGCAGGCGCTCAGCCTGGCCCGCATCGCGGATGCTCTGCGCATGCATCACCGGAATCTTCACGACCGACTTGATGCCGGCCGCGAGGTGCACGAACGGCTCCGGCGGCAGCGCCATCGGCGGCATGCAGTTGGCGATCGTGTTGTGCGTATCGCCGCCCGACCCGACCACGCTCAGGTAGTCGATCAGGCCCGTCTCCGACATCGCCTGCGCGATTTCCTTCAGTGCCTCGTGGTCGAGGCCGTCCTCGTGGAATTCGTCGCCGCACATCCGCAGGCCGACGCAGAAATCCTTGCCGACCGCCTCGCGCACGGCCGTCAGCACTTCGATGCCGAAGCGCAGGCGGTTTTCCAGGCTGCCACCCCATTCGTCGGTGCGATGGTTCGAACGCTTGCTCCAGAACTGGTCGATCAGGTGCTGGTGCGCGGCGGAGATTTCGATGCCGTCCATGCCGGCCGCCTTCACGCGCTTCGCCGCCGCCGCGAAATCGCCGATGATGCGGCGGATTTCCTCGATCTCGATGATCTTCGCGTTGCCGCGGTGCACCGGTTCGCGCACGCCCGACGGCGACATCAGGTGCGGCCAGTGCTCGCCGTGGAACGACGAGCGGCGGCCCATGTGCGTCGCCTGGATCATGATCTTCGCGCCGTGCTTGTGCATCGTGTCGGCCAGGCGCGTGAGCGGGTCGATGATCTTGTCGGTCGACAGGTTCACCGATTTCCACCAGCCTTGCGGGCTGTCGATCGACACGGGGCTCGAGCCGCCGCAGATGGCCAGGCCGACGCCACCCTTCGCCTTTTCTTCGTAGTAGCGGATATAGCGGTCGCCCGGCAGGCCGCCCGGCTCGGCATACACCTCCGCGTGCGCGGTGCTGACGATCCGGTTGCGCAGCGTCAGCTGGTTCAGCTGCATGGGTTTGAACAGGTGGGGATAACGCATCGCTGGCGACCTCTGGCGTTCGAATGTCTCGTGTTGCGGGTGTTGTTCTGCTTCAGTGAATCAATGCGTCAGTGCGCGATCGGCGACACTTCGAAGACGCAGTGGTCGTGATGTTCGGCCGCGCACTGCACTTCCTTCGAGTACGCACGCGGTGCGCCCTTGCCTTCCGGCGTCGTGTCGTTGACCCAGTCCATCGCGCCCGCGAACCAGCCCGCGAACATGTAGCAGAGCTTGCCTTCCTTGCCCGGCTGCTGGAGCACGAACGACGAGTGGCGCAGCTCGATCTTCGCGCGTGCGCTCGCCGGATCGGCCTCGATGATCGAGAACAGGCCCCAGCCGCGTTGCGACAGGCGATTCAGGTAGTGCTCGAACACGGCCATGCCGGTGATGCCGTGCTGCTTTGCTTCCTTGTCGCACCAGTGGTAGGCGGACTTGTAGCCGGCCTTGTAGAGGATCTCGGCATACGCTTCGACGCCGAGCGCTTCCTCGACGGCGACGTGGTTGTTCGTGAAGAAGTGGCGCGGCACGTACAGCATCGGCAGCGCGTCGGTGGTCCAGACGCCGGTATCGGGATCGACGTTGATCGGCAGTTGCGGTTGCATCGTGGTGACTCCGTGAGGAAATTGGCCGCGCGGCTCAGTGCGCAGGCGCGACATCGTCCGCGTGCCCGCGCTGCTTGCGCGGGCACGTCCCGATTTTTTTATGTTTAAACGAAGGGTGCGGTTCGGCTCGGCGGGCGCTTACGCGCCCCACACGTCCTTGAACACGCGCACCCAGTTCTCGCCCATGATCTTGCGGATCCGCGACTCCTTCCAGCCGTGGCGTTCCATCGCGGCGGTCAGGTTCGGGAATTCGCCGATCGTGCGGATGCCGTCCGGGTTGATCACCTTGCCGAAGTTCGTCAGCTGGCGATAGCGGCCCTTGTCATGCGTCAGCATGTCGAAGAATTCCTTCGCGAAATCCTGCGTGAAGTCCGTGCCGATGCCGACCGCGTCTTCGCCGATCAGGTTCACGACGTAGTCGATCGCCTCAATGTAGTCGTCGATGTTCGCTTCGATGCCGCGCTTCAGGAACGGCGCGAACATCGTCACGCCGACGAAGCCGCCCGCATCGGCGATCTCCTTCAGCTGCGCGTCGCTCTTGTTGCGCGGATGTTCCTTCAGGCCGGACGGCAGGCAGTGCGAGTAGCACACCGGCTTCTTCGAGAACGCGATCGCTTCCGACGACGTGTTGCCGCCCACATGCGACAGGTCGACCATGATGCCGACGCGGTTCATCTCGGTGATCACTTCGCGGCCGAAGTCCGACAGCCCGCCGTCACGCTCGTAGCAGCCGGTGCCGACCAGGTTCTGCGTGTTGTAGCAAAGCTGCACGACGCGCACGCCCATGTCGGCGAACGCCTCGATGTAGCCGAGGTTGTCCTCGAACGCATGCGCGTTCTGGAAGCCGAGGATGATCCCGGTCTTGCCTTCCTTCTTCGCGCGGAAGATGTCGTCCGTCGTGCGCACGAGCGTCAGCAGCTCGCCGTTGTCGCGGATCTTCTTCTTCATCACGCCGATGTTGTCGACGGTCTTGGCGAAGTTCTCCCACACCGACACCGTGCAGTTCGCGGCCGTGATACCGCCCTTGCGCATGTCCTCGAACACCGGCTTCTCGAACTTCGAAATGTTCAGTCCGTCGATGATGATGCTGTCCTGATGCAGCGTGCTCATATCTGCTCTCGCTCGTGTGACTGTTCTGGTGGGGTCGATCAGTAGATCGGGAAGCGCTCGCAGAGCGCGAAGATCTCGCGGCGCACGCGCTGTTCGGTTGCGGGATCGCCTTCCGGGTTCGCACGCAGCGCGTCGAACACTTCGAGGATCAGGCGGCCGACCTCGCGGAACTCCGCGACGCCGAAGCCGCGCGTCGTGCCGGCCGGCGTGCCGAGGCGAATGCCCGACGTGACGGTCGGCTTTTCGGTATCGAACGGGATGCCGTTCTTGTTGCAGGTGATGCCCGCGCGTTCCAGCGCCTGCTCGACCGGCGCGCCCTTCAGGCCCTTCGGGCGCAGGTCGACCAGCAGCAGGTGGTTGTCGGTGCCGCCCGTGACGAGATCGACGCCGCCGGCCTTCAGCACTTCGCCGAGCGCCTGCGCGTTCGCGAGCACGTTGTCGATGTAGGTCTTGAAGTCGGCATGCAGCACTTCGCCGAACGCGACCGCCTTGCCGGCGATCACGTGCATCAGCGGGCCGCCCTGCAGGCCGGGGAACACGGCCGAGTTGATCTTCTTCGCGATGTCTTCGTCATTGGTCAGCACGAAGCCGCCGCGCGGGCCGCGCAGCGTCTTGTGCGTGGTCGACGTGACGACGTGCGCATGCTCGACCGGGTTCGCGTGGCGGCCCGCGGCGATCACGCCCGCGATGTGCGCCATGTCGACCATCAGCTTCGCGCCGACGCTGTCGGCGATCGCGCGAAAGCGTGCGAAGTCGAGCGCGCGCGGGTATGCCGAGAAGCCGGCGATGATGAGGTTCGGCTTGTGCTCGTGGGCGAGCGCCTCGACCTGGTCGTAATCGATCAGCATCGTGTCGCGGTTCACGCCGTACTGGACCGCGTTGAACCACTTGCCCGACAGCGCCGGCTTCGCGCCGTGCGTCAGGTGGCCGCCCGCGTCGAGCGACATGCCGAGCACCGTGTCGCCCGGCTTCGCCAGCGCGAGCATCACCGAGCCGTTCGCCTGCGCGCCCGAGTGCGGCTGCACGTTCGCATAGCCGGCGTTGAAGATCTGCTTCACGCGTTCGATCGCGAGCGCCTCGACTTCATCGGCGAATTCGCAGCCGCCGTAGTAGCGCTTGCCGGGATAGCCTTCCGCGTACTTGTTGGTCAGTACCGAGCCCTGCGCCTCGAGCACGGCGCGCGACACGATGTTTTCCGACGCGATCAGCTCGACCTGCGACTGCTGACGCTCGAGTTCCTTCAGGATGGCGCTGCGCACCGGCGCGTCGCGCTCGGCAAGGGGCTGCGAGAAGAAAGGCTGGGTGTTCGACATAGTGCGTCCGTGACGAAGAAGAAAGGGCTGCAACCGAAGCTCAAGGCCCGCCATGCCTGGGTTTCCCGCTCGTCCAGTGCAAGGCTGCCGACGGCTCTATTCTTGTCGTTCGGATTTTCGGCGGATTGATGAATTTAGACGCGTTCTTTGCCTTTTCCGCCATGCACGTCCGTTTTATACAAGTGACCGGTCGTGCTTTTCGGGATGACCGCCCGAAACGGTGTCGATGGTTCACCTATGGACACGCACACCGGCAGTGCGTTTGCCGCACGTTCGCGTGCGGCTTCTCCCGGATACGGTGCAGTGCAGCAACGGCCTGATGCCCAGACAACGTATGGAGCTAGGGTTTAGCCGTATGGCACGCTTGTTGCACTCGCTCACACAATACCGCAGCCCGATTCGTGCCCCGGGCCAAAAGCTATTAGAGATTCAAGGAACGCTCCCCATGTCGCCCGACCGCACAGCGTCGCTGTCCCACTTCGCGTTCATGCCTTTACCGAACTTCACGATGATCGCGTTCACCAATGCGATCGAGGTGCTTCGGATGGCGAACTACCTGAGCGGCCAGCCGCTCTACCGCTGGTCGGTGATCAGCCCGGACGGCGGCCCGGTCACGGCGAGCAACGGCCTCACGGTCGATACGGGGCCGGCCGAATGCGTGGGGCAGCCCGACATCGTGTTCGTGTGCGGCGGCATCGACGTGCAGCGCGCGACCACGCCCGCCCATCTGACGACACTGCGCCGCTTCGCGCGCATGGGGCTGCCGCTCGGCAGCCTGTGCACGGGCACCTATGCACTCGCGAAGTCGGGGCTGCTCGCGGGTTACGCGTGCGCGATCCACTGGGAGAACATGTCGGCGCTGAAGGAAGAGTTTCCTGACACGCGTTTCCTGAAGGAGCTGTTCGTGATCGACCGCGACCGCATCACGTGCACGGGCGGCGTCGCGCCGCTCGACATGATGCTGAACCTGATCGCCGCGCGCGTCGGCACCGCGCGCGTCACGCAGATCGCCGAGCAGTTCATCGTCGAACACGTGCGCGACACGAGCGCGCAGCAGCGCATGCCGCTCGTCGCACGCCTCGGCTCGGCGAACAAGTCGCTGTTCGAAGTGATCTCGCTGATGGAGAACAACATCGAGGAGCCGCTGTCGCGCGAGGAACTCGCGCGGCTCGCGAACATGTCGCAGCGGCAGTTGCAGCGTCTCTTCCGCGAGCATCTCGGGATGACGCCGACGCACTACTACCTGACGCTGCGGCTGCGCCGTGCGCGCGAGCTGCTGCTGCAGACCGACATGTCGATCATGCACATCACGATGGCGTGCGGCTTCCAGTCGGCGTGCCACTTCAGCAAGAGCTATCGCGACGCGTTCGGCGTCGCGCCGACCCGCGAGCGCCGCAAGCAGGTTGCGCCGCTGGCGCAAGGTGCGGCGGCGGCCGCCGGGCCGGCGTTTCCGGCGCATGTGCTGCATGCGTGAGGCGGGCGCTGTGCGGTAGAAATCATGCCGAGCAACTGCGAAGGCGTGATCGAAAACGCCATGCGGATTTTTCAGCCTTTCGGCGCGATACTTTCGCGCCGCTTCAACTGACGCTATTACCGCTGTAATCGCCGATCCCTCTCCCCCAGTACGCTCCCGTTACAAGAAGGCGTTCGTCGGGAATCGGCGGACGTCCCACCGAATAGCCCCGCCCGTCCGCACCTGGTAATTCCCGAGAGCAGGCATTCCGCATCCATCGTGTAATCGCGCCCGCTGTCGTCCGGCGCGACGATAAGCGCGATCATGCGTTGAAGCTAGCGCGGGGATTTCGCGAATCGCTTACTCAATATTGCCAATTGTCACGGCACGTCTTTTCAGTCGGAATCTAAACTAAAATCATACTCGTCCGATAGACACGGCGACCATTCCCGGCGAACGTTCATAGCTCGTTCATGCATGAGATATCCGAGCCTATGACAGAAAAAGAACAAGCCGATTGTCCATATTTTCTTCACTCGTCGATCCAGCTTTACGCGATGGTTCAGCATTTAGGCACCACGCGGCCCTATGCGCCCGACGCAATCGATTCAGCATATAGCGGCAACATGCAAATGGTCTGCACGAGTGATCCGTTCATTTGCACCTATCTTTCACCCGTTGATGCAGTCATAGGTTCGCGGACGCTTGCGCACGACGATGACCACTTCTGGCCAATCGCTTTCCGGCAGGTCGACACCCGTCATTTCATGGAACAGCATGGCCGACTGTTGATCGCCGTGAACTATGCGTATGTGGCGACCAGGGGCCGTCTGGTGGTTTCCGATGCAGGCTATCCGTTGATGACCTACACCTTTGCATCCTTCGACGTGCCGGTCGAACATCGCGACCACTTCACCATCCGCTTCCCCGATAGCGTGGTCGATCGAATTGAAACCACCTATTCACGAGCCGGACTATCCGAGTTCAGCAAGACGCTCGACCTTATGGATACATGGACCACCGAGCAAATAGCCGATGCAGAGGCCGAAGCATCGGCACATATGCCGCCGACCGTCGCCATTGAAGGCGCGGAAATCGATCAATACGCGATTTACGATCCCGAGTCGGTCGACTGGATCTTTACCAACTTCGATTGAGGAAACGACCATGAGTCGACGAGCAGTGAGGAATGGCGATCCGACGACAACGGGCGGTGTCGTCATCGCGGTGACGTCTACGATGTTCAACCACGGCAAACAGGTCGCCGTGGATGGCGACAAGGCGACATGCGGAAATTGCGAAGGGGCGTTCCCGATAGTGGGCGGCGCGCAGCGCATGATTCACCACGGGCGATGTGTTGCGCTGGAGGGTGACGCCGTATTGTGTCCATGCGGGCGAAACCGACTGATCGCGGGGAGTGACAGCACGATTTTTTATGGAGGTAGCGGTAGCGGAAATGCAGCGAACCCATTCGCTGCGGGTTCGGCATTTGCATTTGCGTCCACGCGGCACAGCATCCACGACGACCAATTTGTGATCCGCGACGTGCGGACAAAGCAGCGGTTAAGCAACGTGCACTATTGGATCAAGGATCGCTCCGGAAACGTACTTGCAACCGGCGTGAGCGATCGGCATGGTTGTACCGCACGCGTGCAAACCGAAGACGCGCAAATTTTGACGCTGGTCATCGAGGACTGAGAAGATGGGAAACCAAACTACCGTTGCCGAGACAACGACAAACACCATTGAGGGCTCGCAGCGATTCGCAGACGTCGACTTGCGTCCAATCTGCGAAAACATGACGAATTCCGAATTTCGTAAGATGTTTGCGGTGGCACAGGGGCGCGCGGTCGATCGATTGACGATTCGCATCGCCGACTTGAAGAAGTGGTCAAAGCAGGACAAAGATCGCGTGTTCAAGTGGTTCGGTCGAGACGACGACAAAACTCGGATGCATTTGCTCACGGGCTTAACGAAGGTACTTGGCGTAGTTCGGGCATTCAATGAAAACAACGTCGTTCGGAGCGGTAGCGCCGGCGATCTAGCGACGGGTTGCACGCCTCATCCGCGCGGAACGACCAACGAGGCCGCTCACGTGTGTGCGCCTGACACAGCGACGCATACGATCGCGATTGGCGAGCGATTCTGCACGATGCGCGGACCTATCCGTCATTTTGTGGGCGGGGCATATCATGAGAGGCAAAAGTCATGGATATGTCGATGAAGAAGAAGAGGCAAACCGTAGCGCGTCAGGCAGCGGCCCGCGGGCC